>CANJMI010000001.1 GCA_947475525.1 Polyangiaceae bacterium
GGCGACTGCGGTGGCGCGTGCAGCTGCAACGCCGAGGGCGCGTGCGACAGCGGACTTGGCGAGACCTGCACCCTCGACAAAGATTGCGTAAGCGGCCACTGCGCCGACGGCGTCTGCTGCAACACCGAGTGCACGGGCAATTGCAACACGTGCGTAAAATCACTCGGCGCGAGCCAAAACGGCACCTGCACCGCGCTCGTGAGCGCTCAGCTCGCAGGCAGCTGCGACGCAAAGCAGGGCTGCGGTGGCGGGGCTTGCGCTTGCAACGCGACGTCCGTCTGCGCACTGAAAAACCCAATCCAATCGATCGGCGCCGGCAGCGATCACACCTGCGCGATCCTCAAAGACGGCGCGCTGAAATGCTGGGGCCGCAACCATGTCGGCCAGCTCGGCCTCGGCAATACGACCAATCGTGGTGATAAACCCGGTCAGATGGGCGACACGCTCCCGGCCGTCAACCTCGGTCAAGGAACCAACTCCATCGGCCTCGGCGGCAATTATAGCTGCGCCGTCGTCGAGGACGGCAGCGTGAGGTGCTGGGGCAACAACGAGGCTGGCGAGCTCGGCCTCGGCACGACCACGAACGCGCTCGCGCCGAGCGAGGCCGTCCCCCTCGGCTTGGCTCAAAAAACGCTCGGAAACGGCGGCCTCGGCAGCTACGCGTGCGTCCAGTTTCCAGTCGATGGGCGCCTCGCGTGTTGGGGCTACGGCGGCTTCGGACAGCTCGGGATCGGCAGCACGACGAACCGTGGTGACAAGCCCAACCAACTCGGTGAGCAACTCCAGCACGTAAACCTCGGAGTGGGCGTCAAAGCCACCTCGGTCAGCACCGGGAATTTCCATACCTGTGCGGTTCTCGACGGCGGCTCGGTGAGATGCTGGGGTTACAACTACGACGGACAGCTCGGGACCGGGAACAACACAACCCTGAACACACCGGGCGCGGCCGTCGCGTTCGCCGTCGGCGAGAAGGCCGTCGCGCTTTCACTCGGAAGGTTTCACTCTTGCGCGCTTCTCGACGGCGGCAAGGTCAAGTGCTGGGGCGACAACTCTCGCGGCCAGCTCGGGACCGGGAACAACACAGCCCGGAACACACCGGGCGCGGCCGTCGCGTTCGCCGGCGGCGAGAACGCCGTGGCGCTTGTGTCGGGCGCTTATCACGTCTGCGCGCTCCTCAACGGCGGCAAGATCAAGTGTTGGGGCGACAACGTTCGCGGCCAGCTCGGCCTCGGTTCGAACGTCAACCCGCAATTGGCACCGACGACCGCCGTCGACCTCGGCCTCGCGCACAAAGCCGTCTCCATCACCTCCGGCTACAACCACGTCTGCGCGCTCCTCGAGGAGGGCAGCCTCAAATGCTGGGGCGACAACGGCGAGGGCCGCCTCGGCCTCGGGGACACGACGAGCCGCGGCACGAGCGCTTCCCACATGGGCGACAACCTGCCCTACGTGAAGCTCACCGGCCTTTGACGAGACAGCTTACGCGAGGGGCCCCCGCCCGCGCGCACAACCGGCCTCGAATCACGCGCGACGAGGGAGTAGACTCCGCTTCTGATGAAACGCGACGAGCTGCGCAGGCTGACGCGAGACGAGCTTCTGGCGCGTGCGGAGGCGCTCGGTGTCGGGCGCCCCGCGGTACTCACACAAGCCGAGCTGATGGACGAGGTCGTCAAGCGCACAGGATCGAGCGCGAGCGGCATGCGCGGTTGGCTTGGGCGCGCGCGCGATCTCGTAGCCCAGGTCGTATCGAAAGGGCTGCACCTCCCCGACGCCGCAAAGCTCTTCCGCGGTGAGCCGCCGGAGCCCCTGCCTGCTCCCCCTCCGCCGCTGCCCACGGTGACGCTCGCGGAAATTTACGCGGCGCAAGGGCACCTCGCGAAAGCGCTGAGCGTCCTCGGTCAGGTGCTCGAGCGCGAACCTTCGCACGAGGTCGCGAAAGACATGAAGGCAACGTTCGAGCTGCGACTCCCGGTTGCCGCGACAACCATCGAGGCGCTCGCACCCAAGGTCGAGCCCTCCTTCCGTGATGACCTCACGTTGACGATACTCGGTGGAGCTCGTGCCCAAATTGACTGGGAATTGCGGCCCGTTCGTCTCGCACGGCTCGCGGCAACGGCGCCGCACGGCGCGCTCGTCGTACGGCTCTATGCCGTCTCGACACAAGGTGGCGCCGTCGCAACCAAGACCGAGGACGTTGCCGTTCACGGTGTCGATGGCCGCGTCGTCACGGATGCGCCTCCCTCAGGAGGCCACCTGCGCGCGTGCCTCGCGTGGAAGACGGACGCCGCCTTCTTGCCGCTCGTTGTCGGAGCTGCGGAGCAGGTTCACGCGTGACGCGCCGTTTGTTTTTTTAAAACGAAACGCAAAGCGCGCTCGTGGCGACAAGGTCTGCAGGAGGCCTCTCGCATGTCGAACCGTTTTTCGAACACCCTTCTCGTGGCTCTTTTCGGCGCAGCGCTGAGCACCACGAGGCCTGCGTCGGCAGAGCCGCAGAATGAACGCGCGACCGTGTCCGTGAGCCTCGGTTGGCGCGGCGACGGAACCCAAAGCGACGTGAGCGCCGGCGCTCGGCTCTCGCTACCGTGGGACGAATGGCTGGCCCACTCCGATCCGCCACGCGGGCCCGGCGAGCGGAACTCGAAACACGCACCCGTGAGCGACAAACACGCGACGACGGAACGTACGAACCTCCTGCCCGTTGCTGCCGAACGAGCGCCACACGCGACGAGCACGACCAGCACCTCGGCACCTCCGAGCGTGCACGAGCGGACCCTTGCGCGGTGGCTCAATCTTCGAGGCGAGGATGCGAGCGCGGCGCTGGCCGCGGGTATGGACCGCGAAGGCTTCGCTCTCGTGGCGCTCGAACTAGGCGACCTTCGGCAGCGAGCTCGACGCTCCGCGGCGCTGCCGCAGCTGCGCTTGCGAGCGATGCGCTTGACGAACGAGTCGGCCGCGATGATGCCGACCTCGTACGATCCGTTTCGTCAGACGATCTCAGGCGGGGCAAGCCTGTGGCTCGAAGCGCGGGCAACGTGGAACCTCGACCGAGCGGTGTTCGCACCCGAAGAGCTACGCATCGCAACGCTCGAGCGCGAGCTCCGCGCCACGAAGGAGCGAGCCGAACGGCGAATTCTCGACACCCTCTACGGATGGCAGGCCGCCGTGGCCGAGCGCCTCGATCCGAGCGCGTCGTTTCGCGAGTGCCGGCTCGCGCATATCAAAGAGCTGCAACTTGGCGCCGAGCTCGAGCGCCTGACCGGGGGCTGGTTCACGCGTTTTCGCGCGGAAAGGCCGCCGCTTCCCGAAGCCGATTGCATAGCCGTGGCGGAGCGCGTCGAACGGTGAGATCGGCCAAAACTCGCGACAATTGAGCCCGATTCGTGCGCTCGTGCTATGAGCGCCAGATGAAGCACGAGATGGCGCACAACCTCGGCCAGGACCTCGCTCGTAAGGTCGCCGAGCGTGCGTTCGAGAGCTACCGCGCGAAGTACGCGGAGTTCGCGCCGACGCTGACTTGGGTCAGCGAGACGGCAGCGCAGGCCTCGTTCTCGGCCAAAGGTCTCGCGCTCAGGGGCAAAGTGGAGCTCGCGCCCGGCAAGATCAAGCTCGAGCTCGACGTGCCGTTCATGTTGAGGATGTTCCAGGGCAAAGCCGTCTCGATCATCGAGCGCGAACTCTGCGCCTGGCATGATCGAGCGAAGCGCGGCGAGATCAGCTGACGCTCACGCCGCGAGGCTCGGGCCGGCGACGAGGCTTGCAGCAAGCCGCTTACGGGCGCGATGCACGCGACTCATGATCGTGCCGACAGGGACGCCGGCGCATTCCGCCGCGTCGCGGTACGTGCGCTGATCGAGATCGACGAGGGTGACCGCCTCACGGTAATTGGCGGGCAGGTTCGCTAGCGCGGCCGCGGTCTTCGCGGGCAACTCGCAAACCATCGGGGCATCGTCACGCTGCGACCAAGCGCACGGATCGCAGGCGAGTCGCTCGAACGCGCGGCGCTCACGCTGCTGGCTGCGGCACTGGGTAAGAAATACGCGCATCAGCACCTGCCAGAGCCAGGCGCGCAAATTGGTCCCGCCTTGGAACTGGTGCTCGAACCGAAGCGCACGGAGCATCGTCTCCTGAACGAGATCGTCGGCCCGGGCTCGCGAATGCGAGAGCCGGAGGGCGCGAGCGAAGAGCTCTCGGCGCAAGGGGGCGAGGCCGCTACGCACCTCGGAGCGGGGCGAGGGATCGGGGCTCGAAAGAGGAAGAGCGAAGGCTGCGTGGGTCGTCGGCTGGATGGTCATCGGTGGCACTCCTGCCGGGAGTCGTCGCAAGCCGAGTGCCAAGCGAAGCGCGCTTAGTTTCCCTGTGATTTACGGGAATTTAGGGACATCAACACGCCCAACCGTGGCACGGCTCCCGCAACCGCGTGTCCCAGCAGACGCAGGTCAACCGCACGCGCGACGCGCTCAGAGACTTGCCATTGCGCGCGGAAGCTCGCTCACGAGATCACCGGCGAGGAGACCGCGATCCGGAGCGCGCCCATCGACGGTCATCCGCTCGCGCCATGAACGTGCGGCAGCGAGATGCACAAGCACGCCCGCGCACGCGAGCTCGAACACGCGTCCAAGCTCGCCCGCCGGCGAGGCGGCGTCAGACGGAGAGCCGGAGCTGCCGGCCAAGAGCGCCGCGAGTAGCCCGGCGAGCACATCGCCCGAGCCGGCCGTCGCGAGGAGCGGCTCGGCACCCTGGACGAAGCGAACCGTACCGTCAGGGTGCGCAACCACCGAGTGGGGCCCTTTGAAGACCACCACCGCGCCCGTCTCTTGCGCCGCGCGAGCCGCCGCCGCGAAACGATCGCATTCGAGCTCGGCCGCCGTCACGCCGAGGAGTCGCGCAAGCTCGCCCGCATGCGGCGTGAGCAGGCGAACTCCCGGTGCCGCCCGAAGCTCACCTGCCCGTCCCGCAAAGTGCGTAAGCGCATCGGCATCGACGACGACCGGCCCCTTCCACCCGAGAACAACCCGCTCGACCGCTTCGCGCGCCACCGCATCGAGCCCAAATCCCGGACCGATAACCACGGCCCCGCGACGCTCCAATGCGCAGTCGAGCGACACACCGAGCGCACCGCGGTCAAGCGGCGCCATCATCACTTCGAGCACGCGCCCGTCGAGCCGGGCGACCACTTCGGGCCAGCTCGCGATCGTCGCAAGTCCGGCGCCTGCACGCAGGGCGGCGGTCGCGGCGAGCAACGCGGCCCCGGTTTTTCCCGCGCTTCCCGCAAGAACGAGGACGTTGCCCGCCTTGTATTTGTAAACGTCTGGGGCTCGCCATCCGCGTGCGACGAGGGCATCCGCCGAGTCGATCGCCTCGGCCGTGAACCCAACCGCATCGAGCACGGCGGCATCGGGGATGCCAAGCCCGACGACCCGCACCTCGCCTGCGTGGCGCACGCCTTCACCCTGCAGGAGTCCGGTCTTCAACTGCGCGAACGTCAGCGTCGCGGCCGCGTGTACCGCGACTCCATGTACGGCGCCGGTGGTCGCATCGATGCCCGATGGCACGTCGAGCGCGATGACCGGGCGAAGTCCCGCGTTGACAAGCCGCACCGCATCACGCGCAAGCCCTTCGACCGCACGTGAAAGCCCCGTCCCGAAGAGCGCGTCGACCACGACACTCGCGCGATCGAGCGCCTCTTCGAACACGCCGAGGTCCCCATCGAGCTCGTTCACTTCGATGCCGAGACCGAGGAGTGCATCGAGGTTCGTCTTTGCATCGCCGACAACGTCCGCGCAGTTCCCCAGCAAAAACACTTCCGTCGCGAGACCGCTTGCCTCGAGATGCCGCGCGACGACAAAGCCATCACCGCCGTTGTTTCCTTTGCCACACAAGATGACCGCGGGCCCCGTAGCGTTCGCCATCCGCAGAGCAAGTTCGGAGGCCGCGCCGCGCCCCGCGTTTTCCATCAAGACGAGGCCCGGCACGCCGCAGGCTTCGATCACAAAACGCTCATACGCGCGCAGCTGTTCGCGGGTCATCGCCACGGTCATCTCGAACTTCCTCTCGCCCAGGCAAAACCACTCAGCGCCACGGCTCACCCGTCGGCTCGCCTTCTAAAATCACGACCGCCGCAGCCACCCCGGCATCGTGCGTTATCGACAAGAGCACGCGCGACACTCCGACGCGTGCAGCGAGCGCCTGCGCGGGACCATGCAAAATGAGCTCGGGTTGCCGCTTCGGCGCGCCGCGCACCTCGAGGTCGTGCCAGGCAACACCAACGGCCCCCTGCATCGCCTTGGCGAGAGCCTCTTTCGCGGCAAAGCGACCCGCGAGTGCCGTCGCGCGATCCGTCCGGTTCGCAAGCGCCGCGCGCTCCGCCTCACCGAGGATCCGGTTCCAAAAACGGTCGCCCCAGCGCGTGAGCAGGCCATCGATTCGCTCGATCGAACACACATCGATGCCGAGGCCGAGGACCACGCTCGTCAGCCTCGCTGGGCCACGCCACGGTTCACGGCCGCGTGCATGTCGCGCACGGCCTGGGGCAAGCCGACCATCAGCGCGTCCGCGATCACCGCGTGGCCGATGTTGAACTCAACAATGGTCTCGAGCCGCGCGACCTCGATCACGTTTTGCCGCGTAAGCCCGTGGCCCGCCGCGACCTCGAGGCCGAGCGCGTGAGAGAGCGCCGCCGCCACGCGTAGCCGCTCGAGCTCGTGCGCGGTGGGCGCATGGCAATAGTCACCGGTATGCAGCTCGAGTTGCTGTGCACCGAGCTCACGCGAGAGACGCACCGTGGCTTCATCCGGCGCGATGAAGAGGCTCACTTTGATGCCCGTCGCTCGCAGCCGTGCGATCGCGTTCTCGACGACCCCGCGCATTCCTTGGACGTCGAGACCACCTTCGGTCGTGCGCTCCTCGCGGCGCTCGGGAACGAGCGTGACGACGTCCGGCCTCACGCGCTCCGCGATGGCGAGCATCTCCTCGGTGGCCGCCATCTCCATGTTGAGGAGGGTCGTCACCGACGCGCGCAATCGGTGCATGTCCTCGTCGCGGATATGCCGACGATCTTCGCGCAGATGCGCCGTGATTCCGTCCGCGCCCGCCTGCTCACAGAGCTGCGCTGCGAACACGGGATCGGGGTAGCGCGTACCGCGTGCGTTGCGGATCGTGGCAACGTGATCGATGTTGATGTGAAGCCGGATCGCCAATGTTTTGCCGCTCTTTCTCAGGTCTTTTGCGCGGCGAAGGGCGCGGCGGCCTGCTGCGCCGATTCAGCTATCAAGTCTTGGAGCCGACGCACAAGCCCCGCTGGATCGTCGACGACGCCCTCGCTGAGGCGCGCCAGGTCGTACAGCATCTCCGCATAGAGCTGGATGCGCGAAGACTGCGGGTCGCGCTGCGCCAGCAGACCGAGGCTGCGAACGATTGCGTGGTTCGGATTGACCTCGAGGATCCGCTTCTTCGCCTCGACCTTGTCCTCGTCGAAGGCCTGCATCAGCCGCTCGAGGTTCGCGCTCGGATCACCCGCGCGCGAGACGAGGCAGCTCGCGGTCTCGGTCAAACGACGCGAGGCCCGCACGCCTTGCACCCGATCGGAAAGCACCTTCTCCAACGCCTCGACCGCGGCCTTCACCCCGTCTTCGTCTGCCGGCGCCTCGGCCGCTTGCTTCGGCGCGGCGACCGCATCGAGATCGAGCTCCCCGTGCGCGACGCTGACGAGCTCGCAGCCCTCGAACGTACGCAAGCCATTGACCATCCACTCGTCGATAGGATCGGTCAGCAACAAGACGTCGAGGTCTCGGGCGCGGAAGGCCTCGAGCAGCGGGCTCGACGCGAGCTGCGCGCCATCGGTCCCGGTGAGGAAATAGATGGCCTTCTGCGCTTCGGGCTTCGCCTTGAGGTAAGCCTCGAGGCCTATCAGCGCTCCACCCACCGCGCGCAGCGACTGGAACCGGTAGAGCTTGGCCAGCGCGTCTTTGTTGCGGAAATCGGTCGAGACGCCCTCCTTCAAGATGACGCCGAATTCCTTCCAAAACGTGAGGTACTTCGCGGGTTCCTCGGCGGCGAGTGCCTCGAGGGCCTTGAGGGCTTGCTTGGTCAGCTGCTGCTCGATCGCTCGAACCGTGATGTTTTCCTGGAGCGTCTCGCGCGAGACGTTGAGCGATACGTCCTCCGAGTCGACGACGCCGCACAGGAAACGCAAGTACGTCGGCAAGAGCTTGTCGCAGCTCTCCATGATGAGGACGCGCCGCGCATAGAGGCGCAAGCCGAGCCGCTCGCGCGACGTGAAGAGGTTCATCGAGGCCTTCTCGGGCACGTACATCAGCGCCGAGAACTGCACCGGCGCATCCACCGACCAGTGAACGGTCGCGAGCGGAGCATCGCCGGCCACGCCATTCGATATCAGCTTGAAGAACTCGACGTGCTGCTCATGGGTCACCTTGGCGCGCGGCATCCGCCAGAGCGCAGACGAGTGGTTCGCGACCTTTCCGCCGATGCGAATGGGGAACATCACGAAGTTCGAGTACTTCTCGATCACGTGCTCGACGCGCCACTCCTCGGCGAACTCGGCGGAGTCTTCTTTCAAGTGCAGCGTGATGCGCGTACCGGGCTTGGTGCGCTCGCCGGCTGCGACCGTAAAGGAGCCATCCCCCGCCGAACGCCACACGACCGGGGCCTCACCAGCCTTCAGCGAGAGCGTCTCCACTTCGACGCGCTCGGCAACCATGAAGACGGCATAGAACCCAACGCCGAACTGCCCGATGAGCTCGAGGGCGCGATCCTTGTCGCCGCCCTTCGAGACCTCGGCGAATTTTTCGAAGAACTCTGAGGTGCCGGAGCGAGCGATCGTGCCAAGATTCTCGACGACTTCGTCGCGGGTCATACCGACGCCGTTGTCCTCGATGACGAGCAAACGGTTGGGGGCGTCGAGAGTGAGGTCGATTCCTGGCTCCTCTTCGGTGCGGACGACCGCGTCGCTCTCCGTCAACTGGAGGAAGCGCGCTTTATCGAGTGCATCGGACGCATTCGAGACGAGCTCGCGAAGAAAAACCTCGGGGTTCGTGTAGAGGGAATTGATCACCAAGGACAGGACGCGCTGAACCTCGGCTTTGAAGGCGAATTGCTGCGGCTCGGTGTTCGGTTCGATGGTCGGTTCGATGGTCATGGTGAAACTCCCGCGGGTCGTATAGTCACGGCTTGCGATGGCTGCCATGCCCCAGATGCTCGAGTTGGACGTCGGCGACGCTCGGTTGACCATCCTGGTCGAAGGCGAAGGCCCCCTCATCGTCCTCTCGCACGGATTTCCCGACTGCCATCGAACGTTTCGGCATCAGACCGGACCGCTCGTGCAGGCGGGGTTCCGAATCGCGCGAGTCGCCATGCGCGGCTACGCCCCGAGCACCCCCTCCTCGCAGGGCAGGTACGACGCCGCCGCGCTCGGAAGCGATCTGGTCGCGGTCGCGGACGCCCTCTCGCCCGAGGCTCCCGCCGGGCTCCTCGGTCACGATTGGGGCGCTATCGCGAGCTACGCCGCAGCCGCCCTACGCCCCGACCGCTTTGCCTGCCTCGCGACGATGTCGGTTCCCCACCTCCGCGTCGCCCTGCCCCGTTTCCTCGGGCCCTCGCAACTCGGACGCTCGTTCTACATGCTGCAATTTCAGCCTCGTTCAGCGGAATCCGCACTGCGCGCCCGCGATTTCGAGCTCGTCGATACGCTCTGGCGGCGCTGGTCACCGGGCTACGCAGCCCCGGCCGACGAGCTTCGGGCGGTGAAGGCCGGCCTCGACCCTCACCTCGAAGGTCCGCTCGGCTACTACCGCGCGCTCTTCCGACCGCGCATCGAGGCGCTGCGTCTACTCGGTGCGAAGACGAAAATCCCTGCGATTTATCTGCATGGAACGGACGACGGGTGCATCGGCGTCGAGCTCGCACGCGGCGTCGAGCGGGCCTACGAGCAAGGCTGCGAGGTCGCGCTCATCGCCGGGGCTGGGCACTTTCTCCACCAGGAGCGTCCCGAAGCCGTCAACGGGCGCTTGCTGCCGTTCTTCGTTCGCGAGCTCCCCGGGACAAAATGAAAAACACCGCAGCAAGCCAGGGGGGGAAGTAGGCTCACTGCGGCGTAACTTGAGTAGGACTATTCTCGACAACCTCGACTACGGCAAGAAAGAAACCATCAAAAACATCAAAAAATTCAAGCACTAAGCTTTCAAACATGAAATCAACCATTGCAGATCTGCAATGCCGCCAAATAGCGCAACAAAGTAGCGACCTTGCACGCGCGTCCCGTCGCCTCGCCCGAACCTGCAGGTCGCCTTCGGTTAGCCGCGCCAGGCACGAACGAGCAGCCACGCGACCGCAATCAGGCGGCCAAGCCCGACTCCGTACTCGGCGGCCACGGTCACGAGCAGCGTTCGGGTCACCGGATTCGATAACGCGGAGCGCATCGACGTGACCTCACGACCGACACGCGCGCCATCCTCGGGGGAAGGCACGCGAAGTGCGGCTTCGAGGCCACCGAGGACGCGGCTCGCGCTGCCCGGAACGAAGGCGAGGAGCGGGGAAGCAACGGCGGACACGAGCCACGTCTCGATGCGGGCCCGAGCGGCAAGGAGTAAGAGCGAAGCGCCGACGGCGGTAGGTCCGACCCACGCGACGAAGAGCGCGCCCGGTGCCACGCCACGGGCCAAGGCAAAACGCACGGCGACCGCCGCCAAAAGGACTGGCGCCCACGGGCGCAGCCGCGCCGCGAACGAGGGCATCGGGACGACCTCTAGCGCCGATCGATCGACGGAGTTTCCGAGGATTTTCAGCATTCCGTCGACGTGACCCGCTCCGACCACGGCCACCACGGTGTTGCCCGGCGCCTCGACGATGTGGCTGACGAGGTACTGGTCGCGCTCGTCTATCAGCGGCACTTTGACTTCGGGGAACTTGCGGCCAAGCTCGGTCATCATGTCCGAGATGTGTTCGCGTCGCTTGAGGGCTTCGACTTGTTCTTCGTCGAGCTCGTCACCACCGAATGCGCTCGCGAACAGCCCGATGAGCAAGACCACCCGCTTGACGATGCCGAGGTTTCCCCACGTGCGCTTTAGGGTTGTCTGAACGTCCCTGTCCGCGAGCACGACCGCCGCACCCACGCGCTCTGCCGCCGCGACGGCTGCCAAGAGCTCCGCACCGGGGCGAACGCCAAGCCGAGCGCCCATGCGCGTCTGAAAAGCCTGGAGGGCCAGCGTCGCGAGCGTGAAACCCGCGCGGCCTTCGCGAACGATGGCGGGGACGTCGAGTGCACGGAAGCGGCTCGGATCGGTGAGTGCCGCGTAGCGCGTGGCGCAGAGCTCGACGCAGACGGTGTCGGGGCGGAGCGATTCGATCGCAAGCGTGACCTCCTCGACGCTTTTTTTCGAGATGTGGGCGGTACCGATCAGATGAAACGTCTGCTCCTCCCCCGTCGCTCTCGAGCGGCGGATGAAGGTTGTAGCGTGGGGGCTCACAGGTTCGGCCGTAGCGGGGGCGGGTTCGTTCACGTCGGTCACGGGGCGCGTGATGATAGTCACGCCCGGAGAGCGGGAAAGCACTTCTTCCCGTTGAGGACCCGAGCGCGCTGCGGTACGTCCCTGATCGAGCACGCATGCACTTCCAAGACATCATCCTGACCCTGCAGAAATTTTGGGCGGACCGCGGTTGCCTTATCGTGCAGCCGTACAACTCGGAAGTCGGCGCCGGCACCTACAACCCGGCCACGTTTTTGCGCGCCCTCGGCCCCGAGCCATGGAACGTGGCGTACGTCGAGCCGTCACGTCGTCCTACCGATGGTCGCTACGGTGACAACCCGAATCGGCTCCAGCAGTTCCACCAGTTCCAGGTGCTCCTCAAGCCGAACCCGCCGGACATCCAAGACCTCTACCTCGAGTCGCTCGCCGCTCTCGGCACCAAACCCCTCGAGCACGACGTACGCTTTCTCGAAGACGACTGGGAGTCTCCGACACTCGGCGCCTGGGGCCTCGGTTGGCAGGTCTGGCTCGACGGACTCGAGATCTCACAGTTCACGTATTTCCAGCAAGTCGGCGGCTTCGACTGCAAACCGGTGTGCGGCGAGCTCACGTACGGAATCGAGCGCATTGCGATGTACCTCCAGAACGTCGACGACGTGTACGCACTCGAGTACGGGCCGGGCGTCCGCTACGGCGACATCTTCAAGCGCGCCGAGTGGGAGTGGTCGACCTACAACTTCGAGGAAGCACCGATCGCCGAGCATTTTACCGCATTTGATCACCTCGAAGGCGAGGTTAAACGGCTGCTCGAGCGCGGCGCCACGACCCGCGAGGTCGAGAAGAAGGGCAAAAAAGTGCAAGAGCTCGTCGTCTCACCCGAGCAGGCATTGGTGCTCCCGGCCTACGATGCGCTCGTCAAAGCCGCCCACCGCTTCAACGTCCTCGACGCACGCGGCGCCATCGGCGTGACCGAGCGTCAGCGCTTCATCGGACGGGTACGCGTGCTCGCGCGGCAAGTGGCCGAAGCGTGGATGGCGCAGCGCGAAGCCGCCGGATTCCCGCTGGTGAGAAGCGCTACCAAAGCCGCGGAGTAACGGCGCGCTCGCGGTTGGTGTCGTCCGCAATGTCTCACGTGAACGCGGCGTCGTACGCGTCTTCATCGAACCCGACGAGCACGGTGTCGCCACTCACGAGCACCGGGCGCTTGACGAGCTTGCCGTCTTTCGTGAGCGCGTCGAGCCACTCGGTCTCGGTGGCCTTCGCGACGAACGTCTTGTCGAGCGCGCGGTAGCTCTGCCCACTCGTATTGAGCCATTTACGCACGGGCTTGCCGCTCTTCGGGAGCCATGCCGCGAGCTCAACTTTTGTCGGCGGCTCCGAGGTGATCGGGCGCACAGTCACCGCGAGACCACGCCTATTCAGCCAATTTAGCGCCTTTTTGCAGGTGCTGCAGCCGGCGTACGAAAGAAAGAGGATGGGCTTGAGCATGGTCCCCGAGGGTAGTGCGCCGCGCCAGGTGCGCTACTTCTTCGCGGCCTTGACCACGAGGTCTTTGAAGCGGGCATCTTCGGCAAGCGGCGCGAAGAGCGTGTCTTCCGCGAGCTTGTCAGGATTCGGCAATTTTCGGTCGATCGCCTCGGAGAGCTTCGCCAGCGCCTTGTCTTTGTCGCCTCTCTGCGCCGCGACGAGCGCGAGACCGTACGGGCACGACGCCGCATTGGGCACCACCTCGCCGAGGTGCGTGAAGGTCTTCTCCGCATCGTCGAGCCGGCCCGCGACCGCGTAGATGCGACCGAGCGTGAAGAGCACATCCTCCGAGCCACCGCGAAGGCGCGCCGCGGCCTCGGCGTGCTCCAAGGCACAGGCGTTTTCCTTCGTTTGCAGGCACACCCGAGCGAGGTTCAGGCGGGCATCGGCATCTTTTGCGTCGAACGAAACGAGCGTCTCGAACTCGCGGCGGGCCTCGGTCGGATCGTTCTCGCGGAGCGCGGCCATCGCAAGCCCGAGGTGCGCATCGGCAAGGGAGCGGTCATCCGACGGGCTCGCCGCGATGCCCTCGCGGTAAGCCGCACGTGCGTCGGGGTATTTGCCGAGCTCGAAGAGCGCCTTGCCGCGCATCACGAGGAGCGACACGTCTTTCGGACGCTTCTTAAGGCCGGCATCGACCTCTTCGATGGCCTTCTGCGCGTCACCCCCGCGAAGGTACGCATTCGCGCGTACGCGGTGCTCGGTCGCCGGATCGATGCAGGCCGCCGTGGTTACGGCGAGCGCGAGGACGGACACGAGCGAACGTAGTGAAATCACAGGGTCGGTCCTACTCCGCGGATCGGGCTCGGTCAAGTCGAGGGGGCCCGCCGCGAGGTCTGCTACCTTCGAGGGCAGGATGCTCAAGCCGTCGACCACCCCTTCCTTTGCAAGCCTCGCGCTCCTCGCCGCGAACGGCTGCTGCTCGAACCCCGAAGCGCACGCCGTCAAGGCGACGGCCGACCACAAGACGAGCGCCGAAGCGTTGGCACCGAGCGACGCCGCGGAGGCGGGGCGTGAACCACAAGGCGAACGCAAGCCGCACCTTGTCGGCGGTTATGCCCCGCGCGCCGTGAACGACCCGGAGATCGGTCTGGTCGCAAAGACGGCCGTGGAGCTCCTCGGCGCACACGAGCGCGACCAAACCCTCGCCCTCGTGTCGATCGAGAGCGCCGCGTCCCAGGTCGTCGCGGGGATGAACTTCGCGCTCGGGCTGAAGGTCAGAGGCAAAGCCGGCGAGCGCACGCTCGAGGTCATCGTGTACCGCGATCTGAAAGACCACTTCGCCCTGACGCGCGCCACGGCGAAGTAGCGTCCGGCGGCCCTCTCGCACCCTCTCGCACCTTCTCACCGCCGGTCCCTTGACCCGAACGGCAAGCCGGGCTTTATGAAGAGCGTGACCCATTTAAACCTACGCTTCGCTTCGCACGCGTTCCCGTTCGCCTCGGTGCTGCTCCTCGGTGGAATGCACGTGGCCTGCTCCTCGGTCGATGTCCCTTCAACGGGAACGGGCGGCTCGGGCGCGGGCACGATGCTCCTTCCGTGTGACGTCGGCGTCGTCCTCGACGCTCACTGCCAAAGCTGCCACGGCGAGAAGCCCTCGTTCGGCGCGCCGATGCCTCTCGTGAGCTATGCCGATCTCGTCGCGCCCGCCAAGAGCGACCCGACCAAGGCCGTGTACGAGCTCGTCAGCGCACGCATTCACGACGACGCGAAGCCGATGCCCCAGGCGCCCAACCCGCGTCTCGATGCCGACGCCACCGCAATCCTGGACGCGTGGCTCGCGGCGAAAGCGCCGGCGGCAACCGAGTCGTGCGCAAACCCGACGTCGACCACCGCCACCTCGGGCGCCGGCGGCAGCGCTCCGGCATGCACGCCCGACCTGAAGCTCCACGCCGAGCCGTGGACGATGCCGAAGGACACCGGGGACGCGTACGTGTGCTTCGGCGTCGACGTGACCGTCGCGAAAAAGCAGCAAATCATTGGGATTTACCCCGGAATCGACAACCCCACGATCGTGCACCACATGCTGATGTTCGATATGCCGAAGGCGGTCAGCCCGACCCCGACGCTCTGCGACGGCGGCAGCATGGGCGGCAGGCTCGTGGGCGTCTGGGCACCGGGCGGCGCGGGACTCGACTTCCCCGCGGAGGCAGGCCTGCCGCTCGAAGGGACGCGCCACTACATGGTGCAGGTCCACTACAGCAACTTGAATCACCTCGAAGGCGAGAAGGACGCGAGCGGCTTTGACCTCTGCACGACGAGCGAGCTGCGTGCAAACGACGCGGACATCGTCGCGTTCGGCGGGATGACCTTCACGGTCCCCGCGCAAGGCAAACTCGACCTCACGTGTGACCTCCTCCTCCCGAAGGGCACCGCCGACCTGCACGTCTTCTCGGGGATGCCGCACATGCACAGGCTCGGCACGGGGATCTCGGCGACGCTGCTGCCGACGAGCGGGCCACAGGTGGATCTCGGTACGCGTACGCCATGGGATTTCGACGCGCAATATTGGAGCGCGAACGTCGCGACGCTGAAGGCCGGCGACACGGTGCGCACGCGCTGTCAGTGGGAGAACACCACCAGCACGAACGTCGGCTTTGGGCCGAA
Organism: Polyangiaceae bacterium; assembly: GCA_947475525.1. Lineage (GTDB taxonomy): Bacteria > Myxococcota_A > Polyangia > Polyangiales > Polyangiaceae > SYFR01. Next base: position 15,615 of record CANJMI010000001.1, read on the forward strand.
AACTTCCGACGAGATGTGCTTCGCGTTCGCGGCCTACTGGCCGAAGGTCGACAGCCTCTCCAACTGGGAGCTCCCGGCCTTGCTCGCAAAGTGCGCAAAGACGCAGTGACCTTGAGCGGCAGCTCCGAGGGCGTTGGAGGGCGCGTCTTTTCACCGTTGCCGCTTTCCGGGACGCACATAAACTGACATAACCAGTCGTTGGAGCTGGTTAATTATGGCGTCTTTTACGGTCCGAATCGATGCAAACAGAGCGCCGGTCGCAGGCGTCTTCGTGCGTAAGCTGACCGGCCGTGAGGCCATCTCGGAGGTTTACCGCTTTGAGGTCGAGGTCGTGTGCGCCGCGTCGACCGGCCTCCCGGAGGAGCTCGCGCCCAACGCCCTCGTCAGCCTCGTGTTCGTTGAAAACGACCTCGACGTGCGTCGAATCCACGGCTTCGTGCTCGAGCTCGACGCGGAGCTCGAGGTGTTGGGGGACCATCACGCCTATCGCCTGGTGGTCGTCCCGCGGCTGCACCAGCTGACGCTCGGCAACTATCCATCGGTCTACGTGAACACCACCGTCGAACACATGCTCGAGGCCGAATTCGCGTTGCAACACTTCGAACCTGCGCGCGACTACACGGTCAATCTCGATTGGAAGCCGCCAGCCCGAGCGTTGATGATCCAGCACGACGAGACCGACTTCGGCTTTGTCTCGCGGCTAACCGAGCACTACGGCATAAGCTACTTATTTGACGAACTCGATGGTCACGAGCGCGTCATCTTTACGAACTACTTCGGGGGGTTCCCGCGCTGCGAAAACGCGGAGGAGGTTATCTTCAACTCGAGCGGCAGCACGAGTGGGGTCTACGCACTGACCGAATCGACGAGGCTCATCCCGAGCGTGTACCAGGTCACCGACTACAACTACCGCCTGCCGCAGCTGGCGCTGGGGGCAGAGCACCTTCTCCAAGGCGACGGGCTCGCCGGCAACAGTGTCGAAGGCGACACCAACACGATGTCGCCGGATGAAGCGACCATGCTCGCGCAGATTCGAGCGGAGGAGCAGCACTGCCGACAACTCCGCTACCGCGGCAAGAGCACGCTCGCGACGTTCAGTGCCGGGTACCGCACGACCCTTACCGAGCACGCGCGACTCGGAGAGAGCGGGCGCGCGGAGTTGCTTCTCATCGAGGTCGTGCACACGGCGGAGCTGGCAACGCCATGGCACCCGACAACGGTCTCGAGCTACAAGAATGAGTTCGTCGCGGTCCCGGCGGCGCGGCCCTTCCGCCCCGCACGGAGGACCCCACGGCCGCGCATGCCGAGCGTCGTGACCGGAACGATCATGCCGTTGAGCCCGAGAGCTTCTATCGAAGCCGCCGAAGGTAGCCGCCCCGTGCTCGACACGGACGGCAGCTACGAGGTGCGGTTCCACTTCGATCTCGAGAAGGGTCGCGAGCGGACTCGCTGGTCGTCCCCAATCCGCATGGCGCAGCCGTTCGAAGGCGGAAACTACGGCATGCACTTCCCCCTGCGACCCGGAACCGAAGTGCTGATCGCTTTCGAAAACGGCGATCCCGACCGTCCCATCATCATCGGCGCTTTGCCAAACGCAATCCAACCGTCGCCAGTCACGTCGACGAACGCCAACTTCCACCGGCTGCGGTCGCCCAACGGCATCGTCGTCGAGTTCGGCGCACTCCACACGAAGGAAGAGAACGCTCCGTCATGACCGACCCCGCCGAAACGATCGTCGACCAGGTTTATCGGATCCACATTCCGCAGCCGCACACCGAGTTGACCCTCGGCAAAGACGAGCGCGGCTACATTGGGCTCTACGTTTGCGCCGACGTCCACGGCAAGAGCCTCTACCAACGCGTACCGTTTGGCATTGGCGAGCACGTCGCCGACGTAGCCGAGTTCGCCTCCGAGTTCTTGGTAGGCCAGATCGTAGACGGCTTCAGTGGAATCTACGGGCGCGCCGGCTCGGGCAGCGTATTTATGGGCGCGGGCGGCGGAGTGTTCGGACTCAGCGAGTACGGCGACATTACGAAGTCGCTCGCCGGGATGTCGCTCGCCATCGGCAGCACGATGGCCATAGCCAATTTCGTGGACAATCTTCGGAGGGGCTGGAGCGACCACTCGACGGTCACTCAGACCCTCGCGGTGGGCAAACTGGTCTTTGCAGGAGCCAAAGATATTTACACCGGTGTGACGGGAACCACGCCGGGCGCCGGGTATGTCCAAATCTACGGAGACACCAGCGTCGATCTCTACGCGCCGGCGACCGTCGCCATGACCACCCTTGGCATGGCCTCGGTGAACGCGGGCCTCTCCGCATCGCTCGGCGGCATGGTCAGCTCGAGCGTCGGCGGGGGAATTTTCGCTTCATTGTACGCGCTCTATTCGGCGTCGGTCAGCGGCGAAAAAGTGTCGGTCGTCGGCAACGCATCGGCAACACTCGCCGCGCGCAACGGCAAGGCCATCATCGAGGGCCATGAGGTTCTCGTGGGCGTCGCGAGCACGGGTCTCGACGGTGAGCTGAGAGCAAAGGGCCCGGCTAACTTCAAACAGCAGGCGACGCGGTCCGTACAGATAAGCGCAGACGAAGAATTCAACGTCTCGCTCGGACCTACGCCGAGTGGGACCCTCCCCGTCACGCGGATCCGTGCGTCCAAAGCGTCCGTGCGCCTCGACACGAAGGACGCGTCGCTCACCGTCGGGGAGACGACACGAATCGTCGCCGGAAAGAGCGTTGCCGACGTTGCGCCTGACGGCATCAGGCTTGCGCGTTTTGCAACAGCCCCCAAGAGGACCTTCGAACTCTCGATCGAAGCCGCACACGTAGCCTACGACGGGGCCGTTGAGCTGGCGAACGCAGCGGCAATGCCCTCGCTCGTAACTGACGTCCTCGAGGTCAACACAGCTACGTTAACAATTGTCGGTCTGCTGAGTGCCGCGACTGCGCTGACAGGCACGATTGTCGGAACCGCCGGCAAGAGCGACGGCACGCGCGCGGGCGCCGCAATTGGCGCGTGGGTCGGAGCTGGATATGGTGTTGGCCTCGCAACGGCGGCCGTGCTCCTTCTCGTGAAGAAGAAAGCGAGAGCGGCCTTGATCGCCACGCAGATTGAAGCGGCGGCCGAAGCGCGCGCGACAGCGATGCAAACGGCGGAAACCGCGCTCGCAAACGCAACCTGTGACGACGCCAAACCACAGATCAAGTTAACCGATACCGAGATCATCCTCTCGGTCGGCGAAACCATGCTGAGCCTCAACAAAGATGGCTTCATCTTCAGTGTGCCGCCACAAGCTCGATTTGTTGCGCCGGGGATCGACAACGTGGATGGCGGGCTGATTCAGTTCGGTGAATGAGGCGCGGAGACCCACGTGCACCTCCTCAACGAAACCCCCTTCGCGGCTGCCGTCATGCCGGGGCCAACGCCAACGGGCGGCGGCCTCACGATGGTCGTCAAAGGCACGTTCGCCCTTGAACACGATGGGCAAACCGCGCGAACGAGCGTCGTCAAAGGGGCTCTCCTCTCCGCAGAGCGGGCGTGGGACGAGCCGACGATGCCGGGGTGCAAGTACCCGTCGGACCTCGTGCCGTACAAGCCTTGTGCCGATGTCCTCGTGCTCGGAACCGTGGGCCCCTCGACGCACACGGCCAACGCGCGCGTTCAAGTGCGCATCGGGACACTGACGAAGATTGTCGAGCTGAAGGGGCACGCGGTCGGTCGACGCGTTGCGAGCCTCACGCCCCTCGCGGCTCCGAACGCCCAGCGACTCGCCACGAGTGGAACTTACGACGAGGCGTGGCTCACGCAGCGCTGGCCATGGTTCCCCAAAGATTTCGATTGGTCGCTTTTTAACGCGGCCCCCGCCGATCAGCGGGTCGACGGCTACCTCCGCGGCGACGAGACGCTGATCGTCGACGGTTTCTCCAACGAACGGCATCGCACCGTGTTGCCGGCGCTGCGCCCGCGCGGATTTTTGCGGCGACCGGGCTCCGAAGCAATCGAAGAGATCCCGCTCGCGCTCGACACGCTGTGGCTCGATCTCGACACCAACCGCCTTGTCCTCGTTTGGCGCGGCGTCCTCGAGGGAACGCTCCACGAACGAACACGGGCGCTCGTCGCCGTCGAGTCGCTCGCGGAGGCGCCGCGCCCAGCGAACGAGTACCACCCCGAAGCCCGTTGGACGCGAAACCGAGCGGCTGCGTCAGAAGGCCAACGTGACCACGATAGCGTGCCCGACGAGACCCCACGCGCAGCGGCTCGCGAGAGTGAGCGAACCTCGAGCGCCGCGCAAACGAGCGAAGCCGAATCGGTCGGCGAATGCCTCGCCCTCCTACGCGAAGGCAAGGTCCCGCCCGAGGTGTTGGCGCGCGCGGAACACGCGACCTCGCTCGCGGCGTTGATCGCAATCCTCGATGCCGAAGTCCAGCCGCCCGCGGCACTCACGCCGGAGTACGCGTCGGAGTTAGAGACGGCGAAACAAGCCCTGAAGGACCTCGGTCTCGATGCATCGCTCCTCGACGACCTCGATCCGAAGCCGCCCGCAACCGTAGCCGTGCCCGAAGGCTCCCAAGACGCGCCGCTCACGCGTGAGCTCGTCGTCAGTCACGTCGCCGCGGGAGAAAGCCTCGCGGGCGCTGACCTGCGAGGCCTCGACCTCTCGCACCTGAACCTCTCACACGCGTTGCTCGCCGGCGCGTGCCTCGACGGCGCGGACTTGACCGCAACGAAGCTGAATCATGCGGAGCTCACCTTTGCCTCGCTCAAACGAGCGCGGGCCGACGGCGCGAGTTTTGACGATGTGACCGCGGAAAATGCGGACTTCGACGGCCTCTCCGCGCGAGCGGCAAGCTTCGCACGAGCGAACCTCGCACGTGCACGCATGCCAAACACCACGCTCATCGCGGCCTGCTTCGACGGGGCCGAGCTGTCGGGCGCGCTCCTCACGGGTGCGAACCTCGAGCACGCTTCGCTGCGCGACGTCGACTCCAACAAAGCCGAATTGCAACTCGCGGTCTTGCGCGGCGCGAACGCGACAGGCGCCAATTTTCGCGCGGCGGACTTCACAGGGGCCGATTTGACGGGCGCGGTTCTCGACCGCGTGAACCTGACCTTGGCCGCCCTCACGCATGCCAAGCTCGAGGGTGTGAGCGCCATCGAGGCGCGCTTCGAAGGGGCCCGCGGCGATGCGGTCAGTTTCGTTGGAGCGAACCTTTCACGGGTGCGCGCCGGCAATGGCTGCGCCTTCCCCGACGCCGATTTTCGCGACTCGAAAGGCGACGGCGCAAACTGGTCCGAGGCCGCGCTCGAGCGGTCACGCTTCGACGGTGCGTCTCTCTGCCGCGCTCTCTTTCGCGGAGCCGTGCTCGAGGGCGCGAGTTTTCATCTCGCGAAGCTCGAACGCGCGGACTTCAGCCACGCGAACCTCGCCCGAGCGAAGCTGACGAAGGCCAACGCCTACCAATGCCGATTTCCCGGCGCGGATCTGACCCTCGCCGACTGCCGCGCGAGCAATTTTTTCGAGTGTGAGTTCTGGCAGGCAACGACGAGCGGCAGCCGCTTCGAGGGGAGCATCCTCAAGCAGACCAAGCTCGATCCGGAGAAAACCAAGTGAACGTCCAGAATGACGCGCTCCTCGCGCGGCTCCGCAGTGGCGTGAAGCTCGACTTTCCTATCGTGAGCGGAGAAACGCTTACGGGGGGCGATCTCCACGGCGTCGACCTTACGGACGTCACGTTTTATCGGAGCGAGCTTGCAGGCGTGAACTTTCGCGGAGCAACGCTTCGCGGCGCAAGTTTCATCAATACGGATCTCACGGGCGCCGATTTTCGAGCCGCCGACCTTACAGCTGCGCTTTTCTCCGCGCGTGATTTCAGGGTCGATCCGTCAAAGTCGAAGACGCTCACGGCCGCTGAGCTCACGGCCGCCAATGCCGACGAACTGGCCGAGCAAGCAGGGATGGTCAGCGAGCACGGAGCGCTCGCACTCGCGGGGGCCGATCTAAGCTCCGCGGTCCTTGACGGCGCGATGTTCGACGGCGTCGATCTGACGGGCGCGAACCTCACTGGTGCGAAGCTCGAGCGGGCATTTTTTACGGAGTGCGTGCTCACGAACGCGACCTTCGCGCAGGCGACGCTGACGGGAGCCTCGTTCATGCGCTGCCCGTGCCCGAGTGCCACGTTCGAGAAGGCACTCGCCGATGGCTGCCGCTTTATCGACGCGGACCTTTGCGAAGCGCGCTTCATCGCGACGAGCCTTACCGGCGCCCGCTTCGAGCGTTGCAGCCTCCAAGGCGCACACTTCGAGGACAACGCCCTCGACCGCGCGCTCTTCCGCGATACCGTGCCGAGCACGCTCGCCCTTGGCACGCCTCGAAGCTCCGCTCACCTCGGAGTGTCCGGCCTTGCACTCACGGGTGTGCTGTCCGGCGAACAAGCGGAGGGCGACCTCAGCCGCTGCGATTTGACCGGGCTGGATCTACGGGGCGTCAAGCTCGCCCGGACGAAGCTCGCAGGCGCAAACCTCACGGGCGTGAACCTCGCGGAGCTCGACCTCTCCGGCGCGGATCTATCGGGTGCCGACCTCACCCGCGCCACGCTGACCCGAGCCAATCTCGCGGGGGCGAAGCTCGCGGGGGCAAACTTGCGAGGCGCGGTTGCGACCGGCGCGATCCTCACCAACGCCGCTCTCGCCGGTGCCGATCTCACGGGCGCCGAGCTTTGCCGGAGTGATCTCTCGGGCGCAACCTTGACCGACGCGCGGCTCGTGGGGGCGATGCTCGAAGGCGCGAACCTCGAGCGCGCATCGTTCGAGAGAGCTTCACTCTGCGACGCCAACCTCTCGGGCGCGAAGCTCGACGGGGCCAACGGACGCTCGGCGGATCTCGGCGGCGCCCGTCTCGAAGCGGCGTCCCTCGACGACACCGATCTTAGCCTCGCCCAATTGGGCGGCGCGCACCTCGATCACGCCGTGATCCGCCGAGGAAGCCTCGCCGGCGCAACGCTCGACTACGCCTCGCTTGTCGGCGTGACGATCACGGGCTGTCGCATGAGCGGTGCTCGCTTGGCTCGAGCGAATCTCGAAGGTGCCGCGTTGATTGGCGTCGCCCTGCGCGGTGCCGACCTCTCGACAGCCACACTCCGATGCCGGAGTCTCGAACGAAGCGACCTCACGGGCGCGAACCTCAGCGGAGCCGAGCTCGTCGGTTGCGAGCTTCGCGCCACCGAGTTCAAAGGGGCCAAACTCATAGGAGCCGCGCTCAGCGGCGCCAACGCCGTGAGCACCAACTTCGAGGGCGCCGCGCTCGACGGCGCGAATTTGTCACGGGCGTGCGCAACCACGGCAAACTTCGGTGGGGCGTCACTCGTGGGTGCCGACCTCTCCGCGGGCGACTTCACGCGCGCCTATTTCGATGGCGCAAACCTCGAGCGCGCCAGCCTCACGGGCGTCACGTTGAATGAAGCCGTCCTCACTCGTGCAAACCTTGTGAGCGCGCGCGCCACGCGGGCGAGCCTTCGTTACGCGAACCTGTCGCACGCCGACCTCCGCCTCGCAAACTTCAGCCAAGCCAACCTTTTCGGCGTGAATCTGCACCGTACCAAAACCGACGGCACCGTGTTCGACGGCGCCGACGCCCGTGAGTCGAAGCCGACGGATGCGGATCGCGCGGCTGCCGAAGATTGGCAACCCTCCTCGGACCCGCTTTGAGCCCATAAGGAAAGACGGCCTATGTTCCCACTCTCAACGTTGCTCGGTGGCTCCGGCACGGCGATGCCCGACGTCTGCAACACGCCGGCGCCCCCCGCTCCACCGGTGCCGATGCCTTACCCTTGCATGATCGATCTCGCGCAGGCGAACCCGAGCACGTGCTCACAAAAGGTGAAGGCTGCCGGTGGTGCCGTGCTGACCATTCAGAGCGAGATCACCGCGACTTCGGGAATGGAAGCGGGCTCGATTGGCGGCGTCATCTCGGGGATGACGATGGGCCCCGCCCGTTTCACGATGGGCTCCTCGAAAGTCACGATCGAGGGCGCCGCTGCTATCTACCAAACGTGCCCCATCGACGCGAACGGCAGCAACGCCAACTCGAAGGGCGTGCAGGCCGAGCCGTCGCAAGACAAGGTGCTCGTCGCCGGCTGAATGCGACCCGCCCGATTGGCGCCGCTCATGCGCCGTCGGCGATTGCGGTGAGGCTCAGCCTCTGGCAACGCTCTCCACGTGCAGAAACGCGGGATTGAGCTCGTATGGCCGGGAAAATACGACGACGGTGACCCGGCCGAGGCCGCCCGCATCACGCTCGTCCCCGCCGAACGGCACGGCGATCCCGCGAGCGAGAACGTACTCGTCCACGGTGACAACCTCGGCGCGATGACGGCGCTCTTGCCCGCGTACGAAGGCACAGTCGACCTCGTGTACATCGATCCGCCTTTCGCGACGAACCTGCGCTTCTTCAGCCAAACGAACGTAGGCGACGGCGAGATCGAGCGCGACGCGTACCGGGATCCCGGCGGCAACAGCATGGCGGATTACCTCTCGGCGATGCTGCCGCGGCTGCGCTTGATCCACCGGCTACTCGCACCCGAGGGGAAGCTCTTTCTCCACTGCGACTGGCGCGCGAATGCCCTCTTGCGAGTCGTGCTGGACGAGATCTTCGGACCGGAGTCGTTCCGCAACGAAATCGCCTGGCGGCGCGCGCCGAACCTCGGACGACAAGCCGCCTCGCGCCAACTCGGCCGCGTGCTCGATACGATCTTCGTTTATTCCAAGAGGCCGGGCGCGCTCTTTCGGGGCGAGGCCCCCCGCAAGTCGACGCCGGTCGCGCTCGACCGCAGTGGCAAGCCAAAAGGCGCGCGTTGGGACGAGCTCGCGCAGTGCTTTTTCACCACGGCTCCCCGCGGCGACTACACCGACAAGAGCATCGCCGAGTTGCGCACGAAGAACCGCGTCTACGACTCGAGCGCCGGGAAGGTCTACATCAAGTATTTCCTGAGGAAGGACGACGCCGGCCGCTGGGTGAAAGACCAGCCCGTCGACACGTTATGGGATGACTACGACGTCCGGCCGCTCCGTCATCGACCGAAAGGCGAGGAGATGGGCTACGACACTCAGAAGCCCGAGGGCCTGCTCGAGCGGATCATCGGCTGGGCCACACGCCCAGGCGATCGCGTCGCGGACTTCTACGCGGGCTCAGGCACCACGCTCGCGGTCGCCGAGGCGATGGGACGGCGCTGGATCGGGAGCGACGTAGGCCGCCCTGCTATCGACATCATCCGGCGGCGGCTGCTCGCCCGCCCGACCCCCGCGTCGTTCGTCCTCGTGACTGCGGACAACCCGAACCACAGCTCCGACATCACAATCGCGCCGCCTGCTGTGGAGGTGGCGCTGCACCGCGAGGGCGAGGGCTTGCGGCTCGAGCTCACTGGGCTTGCCTGCGCGGCGCGTCCGTTGCGAGGTCGCGCAACCGCGCTTGCGTGGCCCGAGCAGATCGAATCCTGGATGGTCGACTGGGATTTTGGCGACGTGCTCGCGCCGAGCTTCGTTGCCCATCGCGCAGCCGGCGGGACCTCTGCGCTGACAACGCCGACGATGCCGCGCACCCAAGCCGGTCGCATCGCGAAAGTCGTCGTGCACACCGTCTACGGCGACACCGCGACGCGCATCGTGCCCTTGACGGAGGCCCGATGAACACTGTTTCTCCAATGAATTACCTGCCCGAACGTTATCGAGCACGCTCACTTAGCACGCTCACCCATTCGCTCGTGGTCGCGCTCGCGTGCCTTCTCGGCTGCAAGCGCTCGACCTCGGACGCCCCGCTCCCGAGCACGAGCTCCACCGTGCTCGCGCCCGTACCCACGCCGCCCGCGCTCGCCGCAGAGTTCATCGTTCCAAACCCGGATGGCGCGTGGAGCGCACTGCGCGACACACTCGGCGGCGATGCCATTCTCGCCCCGCGTAGCGTCGGCGGACTCCTCGTGAGCCTGTTCGGCTTGCCGCTCAGGGCAGCACAGGAGTTCGATGAAACGCTGCCGGCGGTGGGGGCGCTTGCCGGCGAGAAGGACGCTCGCGTGGCCATCGCTTTCCACGTGCGCGGCGGAGGCACGTTCGTCACGCTGCTGACGTCAGGGGCCGACGCGACCTTCGACGCGGCCCACGCGGACGGCCTTGCCAAGCTCATCCCGCGCGCGACCGCACGAAGCGGCCTCGTCCCGGGAGCCGCGCTCGCAATCATTGGGAATTACCTGGTGATCGGCAACGGCTTCGACGCGGTCGGTCTGCTCGGCCCCTACCTCGTTCGTACCTTGGCCACCCGTCCCGCTGCCGCGCATGCAGGCACCGGCACGTCAAAAGCGCAGGTCGCCGTTCATGCGGAGGGCGCCGCCTTTGGACAGCTTTTGGGTCGATGGCTCGACGCCCGAGTGGCTGAACTCGATGGGGCCACACGGACCAAGCTTGCTCCGTTCTTCGATGTCGCGGCGGCGGCGACGGCACTCGGGGCGACTCTCTCCAAAGCCGTCTCGACCGACGCAAGCGTCACCTTCGGCAAGGAGGGTGCGCACCTCGAAGCAACAGCGCGGCTTTCCGTGCCGGACGCACCGGACGCACCGGACGCGCGACCGCTGACCGCCGGCAAGACGCTCGCCACGCTCCCCGAGGACACGTTCGCCGCGATCGCATTCGCCAACTCGTCAACTGAACGCAAAGCCTACGCGCGCACGCAGGCCGACGGGCTTTCGCTCGTCATCCCCGCGATGGGCAAGGGCGCGAGCCTCGATGGCGCGAAGCTCGCCGCGGCGCTCTCGGCCGTCGCCGACGGGCGGGGAGATCGGACGACCATTGGTGCGCGCTGCACTGGGGCAGGCGTGACCGGCTTCGCCGCAGGAGACGTGCGCGATCGGAAGACTCTCGAGCGCGGAGTGAGCGACCTTCTCGCGCTCCGAAGCGAGCCCGCCATGCAAGCGCAACTCGACGGCGCCGGACTCGAAGCCTCCCTCGAAAAAGGGCGCCTCGAGCTCGTCACCGACGACGTGTGGCTCGTGCGCTTCGCACCGAAGAAAAAAGACGACCCTCGCGCGCCTGTCGATCTTCGCTTCACGGTGTCCGAGGCGCGTTACATCATCGGCGCCGGCGTCGAGACGGTGGAGACGCTGCAAGGCTTCTACCGACCCGACCCCAGTCGTACGCTTGGCGCGATCGCTGAGGTTCGTTCCGCACTCGATGCCGCGGCGGCGCCTACGTGGTGGACTCTCTTTGTCGATCCGGTCGGGTTCGCAGCCTGCCAAGGCGGTAAGCCCGGAGCGAAGTCGGGAGCGCCCGTCGTTGTCTCATTTGGACCGACAGCGGGCGGACTCCACTTGCGCATCGACTCCGCACGGGCCGCCCTCGCGTTTGCCGCTCGATCGCTCCTTCAGTGACGCGCGCTATCGAGGCGCGCACGGGCCTTGCCGAGTATCGGCTCGGCTACTTCACGTTGAACGATTTGGTGACCGACTGAGCGCCGCCCGAAAACGCCGGGACACGCGCACCGCGAAACGCGGCGACGGCACAACTTCCGACGGGCGTTCCCGCGAACGGCGGATCGACCTGGGCATTCGCGACCGCGCCGCTCGGCGCAAACGTCACCGTCGCGCGACCCCGACCCGTCGGCCCGTTCGGTCGCCCACACCCCGAAGCCCCACCCGCAGCAGAGGAAAGCGCGGAGCGCGCAGCGTTGACGTTGAACGGCTCGAGATCGGCGCCCCCCTTGGTCTCTTTCTTCGGCTCGTCCTTTTTTTCGGGGGCGGCGCTTGTCGACGCGGTGTCGGCTCGCACAGCCCCCCGCTGCTGCAACGCTGAGGTCGCCGTCGCGCCCTTCTTGGCGTCTTCCGTAGGCGCGGCCGTCGCAGCTTCGGGAGCCGCGCTCACGACCGGCGCGGCTCCGCCCTCGGCCACCGGATCCACGGCAACCGCAGACGATGCACCGGCAACAGGGTCGATCGTTGCCGACGGCGCCAGGACGGCGACTCCGGCCGACGACGACGCCCCGGGGGCCGGCGCTCGCGTGAGCAAAAACGCCGCGATACCGGCGATGCTCAGCACACCGAGAAGACCTCCGACGATGAGGCCGCTCTTCACTGCGCTCGACCTCTTCGCGGGCGCGGCCTCGGCGGCCAGCGCTTGAGGCGCAAACTCGGGCGGCGGCGCGTAGCTAGGCGAGGGCCCACGAAGCGGGGACAGCCCCGACGAGAGCGCGGCGGGCGCAGAAAATTGCACCGATATCTGAGGCGGGCGCGGGGCCGGAGGAGCGAACGAGGGCGTCGGCGCGAACATCGGCCCGGGGAGCGGGTTGTGCGGCGCCGCAGACACGCGGAGCGGCGGCGGGGTGATCGAGCGCTGGCGCTGGGCTTGAAACTGCGCGAGTACCGGGATGAGCTCCGGGCAGACGCCGAGCGGCGCCCATTCGCGCATGCCCTCGCGCCACACGAACGTGTCGTTCGCGTCGAGAACACCGCGACCGTACTCAAAGCCGATCTCGACGGCGGTCATCGTGCGCGTATCGGCCTCGGACACGTTGACCTGCCACGGGGCATCGAGTGCGGGGTCATTGCCTCCGAAGATGTGAGTGGCTTCGTCGTCGTTTTGCCAGGTCATGGGTGCGCCACCTTGGAGTCTAGCCAGTTCGCGAGACTACGATCAAACTTGATGCCTGGATTTTGCCGCAATTGTGGGTGTCCGCCACGACGAAAGGAGCTGGCCGAAGAAGGGATAAGGCCATTCAGTGAAGCGCCGCAAGCGTACTCGAGTCTCGGGCGCACACCGTTCGCTCACGCGTGTAGCGCGCTCCGCAGGTTGGGCAAATTGCCGCCGCCTCGAGTTCCATCCCAACGTGAACCGGAGACACAGTACCAATCAAATCATTGGAAACCCGAACGTCTACCGCGCGCCCGACCGTCGCCATCGGTGGCGAAAGACGCGCACGCTCCCTGCGCCGCGAAACCCGAAAACGAGCCGCGAGCATCCCCACGACGACAAGGCCGCACAGCACCGTGACGCTTCCCAGCAGCCACAAGAAGCCGACGTGCGTCATCCAACGACGCTAGCAGGCGCAGAGTCTCCTGCACGAGAGAAGGAGCCGTGGGCACGGATGCAGCGGGAAGCGAGCTGTGCGATGAGAGCGGCATGCGTGGGCTCCTGGTTTTTTCGCTTTTCGTCGTCGGCTGCATCAACACCGACCCTGCCGTATTTGTCGAATCGTCGATCGCATCGCCGAGCATCGCGGTTCAATCGTCTGCGCTCGCGACCGGGATCAACGGGAGCTTCGTCCTTTCGCTCCACCTCGGGGCACGCGCGTCCGGACCCAGCACGACGAGCCTCGCGGCAGCCTCGCTTGTCGACGAAGACGGCGAGGCGACCCTGGCCTCGACCCTCGGCTTTACCGCCATGCCCCCGCTCCCGACGAGCGTCCCGGTCGATGAAACACTCGCGATCACGGTATCGCTCGCGGCCATCGACAACCAGCTTCCGGCCGACCAACGGGCCGCAATTTGTGGCACAACCTTGAGGATCCGCGCGCTCGTGGAAGATTCTCTCCGCGGCGTTCCGATGGCGACCGATTCGGCACCGTTCACGGCGAGCGGGTGCAACTGAGCCGTATCGAATAGAGTGGGAGGCGGTAAATCCATGACGGAAGAGCGGCACGATCCGAGGCACTCAGGCAGCAACGGCGACTCGAGCAACGGCGACTCGAACGAAGGCGAGCACCTCGGGCTCGATGGGGCGGCTCTCGCGGAGCTACGCGCCGAAGTCCAGCGTTGGCGTGGTTCCACCCTCGCGCGGTCCCTGGCGAAGGTGCCCGAGCGCGCGGCGGAGTTCACGACCTGGAGCGGACATGTGGTGCCCGACGTGTGCACCCCGCTCGACGCGCGAACCTGTCACTCGCGCGACCTCGGCATGCCAGGCGAGTACCCGTTCACCCGCGGCGTGCAGCCGACGATGTACCGCAGCCGCCAATGGACGATGCGCATGTTCGCCGGCTTCGGCACGCCCGAACAGACGAACCAGCGCTTCAAATATTTGGTCGCACAAGGCCAGACAGGTCTCTCGACGGCGTTCGATTTCCCAACTTTGATGGGCTACGACTCCGACTCGCCGCGCGCGCTCGGAGAGGTTGGCATGTGCGGGGTCGCCGTCGACACGTTGCGCGACATGGAGGTGCTTTTCGATGGGATCCCGCTCGACCGCGTGACCACGTCGATGACCATCAACGGTCCCGCGATCGTGCTCCTCGGATTTTACATCGCCCTCGCGGACAAGCGCGGCATCTCCCGCTCGGTGATCGGCGGCACGGTGCAAAACGACTGCTTAAAGGAGTTCATCGCCCAGCACGCTTGGCTTGTGCCACCCCGCCCCGCGATGCGCATCGTCGGCGACGTGATGGAGTTTTGCAGCCGGGAAGTGCCGCGCTGGAACACGGTTTCGATAAGCGGCTACCACATCCGTGAAGCCGGCTCGACCGCTGCCCAAGAGCTCGCCTTCACCCTCGCCGACGGCATCGCGTACGTTCAGCATGGAGTAGAGCGTGGGCTCGACGTCGACGATTTCGCGCCGCGGCTGTCGTTCTTCTTCGACGTACACAACGATTTTTTCGAGGAAATTGCTAAGTTCCGCGCCGCCCGACGCATGTGGGCGCGTTTCATGAAGGAGCGCTTCGGCGCGAAGAAAGACGAGAGCCTCAAGCTTCGCACCCATGCACAGACGGCCGGCGTCTCACTGACGGCGCAGCAGCCCTACAACAACGTCGCACGGGTCGCGTTGCAGGCCATGGCTGCGGTCCTTGGGGGCACCCAATCGCTGCACACAAACTCACTCGACGAAACGTACGCGCTGCCAACCGAAGAGGCTGTGACGATCGCGCTTCGTACCCAACAGATCATCGCCCACGAGAGCGGCGTCGCGAACACGATCGACCCGCTCGGGGGCAGCTATTACGTCGAGGCGCTCACCAACCAGATCGAAGCCGAGGCGCTCGACTACATCCGGCGCATCGACGAGATGGGCGGCATGGTCGTCGCCGTCGAGAAGGGCTACCCGCAACGCGAAGTGGCGAGTTCAGCCTACAAGTTTCAACGGGCGTTGGACGACGGCGAGCGCATCATGGTCGGAGTGAACCGCTTCGTGCAGGCGGAGACCGGCTCGGCAATCCCGCTGCTTCGCGTGGATGAATCGGCGCAGCGCCAGCAGCACGCGCGGCTGGCCGAAGTAAAGGCGCAGCGCAGCGCAGGCGAGGTGACGAGCGCGCTTGCCGCCGTTCGAAAGGCCGCCGGAGGAAGCGACAACCTGATGCCGCACATCATCCGCGCCGCGAGCGTGTACTGCACAGAGCAAGAGGTATGTGACGTACTCCGCGAGGTGATGGGAACGCACTCCGACCGCGCCGAATTCTAGGCGCAAAAATTAACGCGAAAACCCTGGCGGAGTTGCTGTCCGCGCGATGCCATGGGAGTCTTGAGGGCTGTCATGGGGGATGGGGGAGAACGAATCGGCGTCGGGCTGCTGCTCGAAGGCACCCCTTATCGCCTCGTTCGTGCGCTGGGACGCGGCGCGAGCTCGGTCGTGTACCGAGCAGAGCACACCGACCTTCGCACGCCGGTCGTGGTCAAGGTGATGACCGCGACGGTGGACGCGGCCCCCGAACTTGCGGATCGAATGCGCCTCGAAGCCCAGGCGCTCGCCCGGCTCGCGCATCCGAACCTCGTATCCGTTATCGACTCGGGCATCGCAGACGGTCGCATGTTTTTCGTGATGGACGACGACGGCGGCATTCCTCTCACCGATGCTCTCGGCGCATCGGGCCGCATGACGGAGCGTGACGCCGTGACGGCAACGACTGAGGTGCTCGAAGGGTTGGCCTTCATCCACGACAACGGCCTCGTGCACCGGGACATTCATCCAAACAACCTGCTGGTGTGTACGCGACCGGACGGCGGAAGAACGGTGCGCATCCTCGATCTCGGACTCGTCAAGGTGCTTGGCGGGCACGACAAACACCGCCTCTCGCCGCTCGCCAATCCAACGGCAGAGGGCACGAGCCTCGGCACGCCCAGGTACATGTCACCCGAGCAGGCACGCGGCGGCGCCGTCGACGGACGGAGCGATCTCTACGCCCTCGGCTGCGTGCTCTATCGCTTGCTTGTCGGCCAAGATCCGTTTGCCCATCACACGACCACAGGACAATTGCTCGCGGCGCAGCTCGGCGAGGCGATCACCCCTCCGTCGCAGATTGCACCCGATGCTCACATTGGCTCGGCCGTCGAAGACGTCGTCATGACCGCGCTCGCCAAACGCGCGGACGAGCGCTTCCAGTCGGCCCGAGCCATGCAAACCGCTCTCCACGCCGCCCTTGCCCAGAGCGGCCCCACCGAACAACTCGCGGAGCCGACGGTGGCCGGCGATCGGGCGAGCTATTCACGTACGCAGAGCCTCGACGAGCATGCGCCGCCGGACGCCCACGCTGTCGGCGCTCCGCCTTTCGGACGCGTACCATCGAACGCTCCGTCGCTAGGCGCGAGGCCTCTCGGAGGCGAGCCCGCGGCTGCCGCGACCCTGGCCCTCGATTCCGCTTCGGAAGAAAGCCTCGATGGGGCGACGCAGCCGATCGAGCGCGCGCATCAAGCCGCCGTCGAGCCGAGGCCGCGAGCGCACGGACGCGCGACGTCGTCAACGAAAGCCACCGTCGGAGTGTTCACTGCGGGGTGGCTCGCGGGGCTCGTGCTGACGGTCGTTTCGCTGGTCGCAGCAAAGAGCTGCGGTGCCCCCGCGGCGCAAACGGAAAGGGGACAGGTTCATGGCGAGCGTCTTTCGACCCGGTGACCGCTGCGGGCCCTACGAGGTCGTTCGGCAGCTCGGCGAGGGCGGTATGGGGGAAGTGCACCTCGTCCGCAACGCCGCCGGCGAGCTCCGCGCGCTGAAGGTCCTGTCGCCGAGCGCGCAGCAGAACCGCGAGATCGTCAAGCGTTTCATGGGCGAGATCCAAGTCTTGAGTTACCTCGAGCACGCGCATGTCGTGCGCTTCTTCGAGGCCGGGATGATGGATCGAGATGGCGCCTCCGTGTTGTGGCTAGCGCTCGAGTACTTGCAGGGTCGCACGCTTCGCGAGATCATCGAAACGCAGCCCGGAACGCTGTCTGAAGACTCGATCCTTCGTTGGGGCCGACAAGTCGCGCAAGGCGTGAACGAGGCGCACAAGCTGAAGGTGGTGCACCGCGACCTGAAGCCGGAAAATGTGGTCATCGTGGCTGACGACATGGCGAAAGTGATCGATTTCGGCATCGCGAAATTTCGCGATTGGGGCGACACGCGCAGCCGCACGAGCGGTGCGAAAGTGGGCACGGTGCTTTACATGGCGCCCGAACAACTCGACGACGCGCTCGGAGTGCCCATCGACGAACGGGTCGACGTCTACGGCCTCGGCGTCATCCTCTACGAGCTCGCGCTCGGGCGAAACCCGTACGTGGCCGAGGGCCGCTCACCGGACATGGCGAGCTTGCTCATCGGAAAGCTCACGCAGGATCTTCCCCCGGTGCGGACGATGGCTCCGCGGCTCTCGCCGGAGCTTGGCGAGGTCATCGACCGCGCCTGCCAGCATGACGCCGCACGGCGCTATTCGAACATGAGCGAAGTCCATGACGCCCTCAGCGCGGTGTGGCGCCGTCACATGGATGAGCGTCGCGGGCGCATGCTAGGCGAGGCCGCGCCACCTGCGCCCCGCGCCTCGAACCCGCCGACTCCGGTCGAGGCCACTGCGTTGCCCGCGCCGCCTGTGGGGCAATCGTCGCGCTTTGAAAGCGTGCGCACGCTACCGGGGGTCGAGGTCCCGCGGGAAGTCCGTGGACACCTCCGCAACGTCGCGTTGTTCGGTGCGGTGGTGGGCGTGGCGAGCGGCCTCGTCCTCTTCCGAGCCGTGCTCGAGCCGCGCCTCCGCGTTGCAACGCAGACGCAAAGGCAGGCATCGACAGCCGCGCCCGAACGAAGCGCAGCCCCGAGCGATGCGCAAGAAACGACGCCGCAGGCGACGCGCGAGATCGCAGCCGCAGGCCAAGGCTCATCGAGACTTGTAAGTTCTGCGGCGCCACCGAGCCCACCCGCCTCGCCCGACGCCTCGACCCCAAACCGCTCCGGTGAACCCCAGCGGCGGGCTGTAGCGAGCGCGCCAGCTCCGAGCCCGCAGCCCCTGCGAACACCAACGCCAGCACCCGCGCCCGCACACCCCCAATCCGTACTGCTCCACCCAAGTCCGCGCTGACGCCGCCGGGCGCGACGCTTTCGGGGTGGTGGCTCGCCGCGAAATGGGATTCAATAAGAAGTCCGGCCCTCACGCGCGCCCGAACGATAATGACCGACGACCCCTCGCGCCGCGCCCCTGTGCCTCCGCCGCCGGCCCCCGCCGGCGATTCGCGTCCGTCCGACGCGCGCCGCGAGCACGCGTACGCCGCGCCGGTAAAGTCGCATCACGCCGCGGCGGGCGAACCCAAGGTCCAGATCGCCCCGAAAGCACGGGACCGACGGCGCCACGAACCAACCGTGCGAATTCAGCGCGACGCCTCGGGGCGCCCTATGATCGTCTCGCCGATGGGGGTCGATTCCGGGTATCCACCGCCCGCAGCGGACCCGTACGGGTCACCCTCGACTCCGCCCCCGAACGCGTACGTCTCAACGCACCCCGTACCGATGTCGCCCCCAGAGGCCCCTGCGCCACCGGCCGCGAATCAGCGCGGCATGACGCTCGTGCTCGGCATCGCAGTTGGCGTCATCGTCGCTGGCGCGGCGATCGGCTTCGGAATTTCGGCCTCCGGCGGACGCTCCGGCACCGCTGCGAGCGCCACGACCGCGACGGCAACCGCGACCGCAACCGCGACGCCCGCGATCGCGACCGCGCCTGGCACCGCGCCGCCCGAGCCCGCGGCCACCGGCTCCGCAACGGTACCGCGAAAAAGCGACTCCCTGCCCCCGAGCACCGCGCGCGTCGGCGTTGGCAAACTACCCCCAGCCACCGGACCGACTGCGACCCCATCGTCCCCCCCGCTCGCGAACCCGTTTGCGGTGCCTGGGACTTCGCCTCATGTGAAAATGTACTGAGGAGGCGCGACTCGTGAGCGCCCGCTGGTTTAACCCAAAAAACGGAGACGTCTTCGCTGCGCGCTACCGCATCGAGGGCATCGTCGGGCGTGGCGGCTTCGGTGCCGTCTACCGCGCAAGTGACCTCGTCGACGGCGGCTCGGTGGCGCTGAAGGTGATGCTCTCAACCTTCAGTGCGGACGACACGGATCTGCGGCGCTTCAAACGCGAAGCCGCGCTCGTGAAAGAACTCGTCCAACCCAACATTGTTCGAGTAACTGACTTCGGTCAAGACGAAAAAGCGCGCGCTTTCATCGCGTTCGAGTTGCTCGAGGGCTGCTCCCTCGCAGAGGCCCTCGAACGAGCAGGGCCGCTCGAGCTTGGACACGTCATGCGTATCGGCATCGATTCGCTGCACGCGCTTATCGCGGCGCACGAATGCGGAATTATCCATCGCGACATCAAGCCGCAGAACGTGTTTCTGCTCGACGCGCATCCGTGGACCAAGGTGCTCGACTTCGGCGTCGCGAAGGCGTTGAACCGCGAAGGCCGCGCAACGACGGAGCTGACCGAGGCTGGCCAGGCCGTCGGGACACCGCAATACATGGCTCCGGAACAAGTTCGCGGCGAGCAAGTGCATCCGTCCACCGATCTCTACGCGCTCGGCCTCGTGCTCACCGAAGCGCTCACCGGCGAACGCGTCGTCGTAGGCGATTCCCTGATCAGCGTGTACCTCACGCACGTCTCGCCCGACCGCCTGCCGCTCGATCCTCGCGTGCTCGCCTCGCCGCTCGGCCCCATCCTCTACCGCGCGACGAGCAAACCTCTGGCGGAACGCTACACGTCGGCGCGCGAGATGCTCGCCGACCTCGAGAGCCTCAGCGTCGACTCAAGTTGGCGCGTGCCGAGCCCGTTCAAGACGCGGCCGCTCGCAGCCATTGCACTCGGCGGGTCCGCCACCATTCTGATGGAGGATGCGGACGAGGACCTCCCGAGTAGTCGCTCCGCGAGCACAGGGGCGCGCGCATTCGGAGCCATCAGCGTCGCCCCGGCGAACGTCGCGAGCACGCGAAGTCGGAGCTCATCGCAACGCGACCTGCTCGTGGCTGAAGCCGCGGCGCAGCCCGCCCCCGCGGGGATTTGGCTTCACACCCCGGCATCAACGCCGAGCGAGGGATCGCCGCGCATCACGACGGCGCCAGTGTCGGTTTCGCGTCCCGCGCACGCGTTCGCCGATGTCCCCCAACCGCCCGCGCTCGCCCCCGCCTTTGCCCCGCAGTCGCACGGGCGCCTGCGCGGCGCCGTCGTTCTCGTGTTCGCCCTTGTCGCCGTCGCGATAGGCGTGGGGCTTTGGCTGCACTTGTCCGGCGTTCTCTGAGCTCCCGCTACCGCCTTGCTCGAATACGACGAAGCGCGCGCGCCACGGACTCGTCGCTACCGGCAAGCTCTCGAGCATCATCGGCGACCCAACGAACCGCCTTCACCTCGTCGCCCGCTCGGACATCGAGCGAGCGCGCTCGAAACAAGAATCGCACGTCGAAATGCTCGTGAGCCGGAGCCTTCGGCGAGCCCGGAATCGCATGGATGTCGACGTCGAAGAGCCCCTCGCTCGCGACCTCCAGGTCACTCACGCCGACTTCTTCCAGCACTTCGCGGCGAGCGGCCTCCAGCACCGAGGCATCTTCCGGCTCGACATGACCGCCAGGCTGCAACCACAGACCGAGCTTTCCGTGAAGGATCAAGAGCACGCGCGACTGATCGGGACTGACGACAAAGGCGCTCGCCGTGATGTGCCCTGGCGCATAGTTTTCGCGGTTAAATGCAGCCTCGCCGTACAAAGTGAGCGCGCGGATCCGCTCGATGAACCCCGCCTCCCGAGCGTCGGACGGGCGGTGCGTGTCGAGCAACTGTCGGAGGTCTTCGAGGCGGTTCATGAAGCGGCCCGAAGCCGAAGGTGAGGCCCGCGGCTTCTCTCAGGAGGGGGATTCTGTTACGCACGAGCCCGTAACGCCGCAAGCGTACACGCGCCCAAACCGCAAACGGGGCGCGGTCGTCCGAGGAGAGCACGGTCATGCGTTGGTTGTGGTTCATAGGTCCGCTTATGGTGCTGGGCAGCTACCTCTCGGTGGTGCTCGGTGGGACGACCGAAGACGTGCGCCGGAAGCTCTACCTGAACCGCTGGGTAGATGAGTTTCTCGGGGCGCTGCTCGACCGCGACAAAACAAAGCTGAGCCGTCGCGTACGCGCTCTCCCCGAGGCGCTGCTTGCCCTCGTCGAAGACGCAGGCGCCGGCGCACGGGTGGCCGACATCGTGCTCGTGCCTCAACAGGCCTACCTCGCGGTGCGCGCAGCATCCGGCGAGACGCTCTCTGCACAACACACCGTGGTCTGCCGCCTGAAGAAGGCGGCGCCGTCGCTCGTCGTCCGCCCGCTGCCGATCGTCGATGGCCGCCCGCTCGATAACCGCGGCCTCGTCATCGACGACGCCTTCGGCGAAGCGTTCATCGTCGACGGTGACAACGCAAAAACCGCAAAAAAATGGCTCGATGACGAGGTTCGCGCGGCGCTCCTCGAGCTTCCCGAAGTCTGGCTTCGTACTCGCGGCGACACGCTCGCGTTGACGCTTTACGGCGCGCTCGACGCGGACCGCATCGACGAACTCGTGGCGACGGCTGACGCGCTCTTCGCCCGCCACGGCTCGAGCCACGCCTCCTTGCTCGGCGATGGCACGCGCCTCGGCTCGAACACCGAGTCGCCGGAGAGCCGCGTTCGCGAAACCCGCCGCGCAGCGAGCGCCCTCGACGTCGCCGAAGGTGAGATCGCGGCGCCCGCTCTGCGCCTGAAAGCCGCGCTCGTCGACGCCCTGCTCTACGGCGTCGCTGCGTTCTTCGTCGCACTGACGAATGGTTGCTTCACCAGCTTCCACCCACTCGCGCTGTTCAACAATCCGGATGTCGTCGTCACCGAACCCTGGCAAGGCGGCTTCACCACGAAGGGCATCGGCGCATTCACCGCCGCGCTCGGACTCCTCGTGGGTCTCTTCGCTTATCAGACCTACCAGGCGGCGACGCATGGCCGCTCGATAGGCAAGAGTCTCGTGGGTCTCCGCATCGTCCGCACCGACGATCGCCCCGTCGACTTTCTGCATGCGGTGCTGCTCCGCCAATGGCTGAGCGGGGCGGCCGTCATCGCCGTCGCCGCGTTCTTGACCAAGCCTTTCTCGAGCGGCGCCATGTTCGCTCGCTTGCTCACCACCGGCCCTCTGGCGCTTGGAGCGGGCCTCGTGGCGCTCGGGATAACCACGCTCGCGCGGGACCGCGATCAGCGCGGATTTCACGACAAGTTCGCCGACACGAAGGTCGTCGAAGCAAGCGTGGCGGCGGTCCCGGGAATTCAGCTCGCGGCCACCAAAGGCATGGACCCGATCGCCTTCGGGCAAGCGATGAGCGTCGTTGGGCTCGCCCTGCTTTTGCTGGTCGCACTCGGCGTCGTCTACGGCTTCGATATCACCGTGAGCCAGGTGCCACAGGAGGCGCTCGCTCTGGTCGTGTTTCTACCCGTCTCGATCGTGCAGATCGCCCGACGCGCCGCGAAGCCGAAACCGAAACCCTAACCGACCGGCCGGCCGAAATACGTAGCTTCGCGGTTTGACACTCCGCGTCAGCATCCCTATGGACTCGGTCACCGAGGATTCATGGGCAAAAGCAACGAGAACAAGGGTGAGCGCGTCGCGATCGTCGCCGGTCTACGGACGCCATTCTGCAAAGCTGGAACCGAGCTCAAGCGGCTGCGCACAGTCGATCTCGGCAGCGCGGTCGTCAAAGAATTGGTGCAGCGCAGCGAGATCGATCCGCGTGAGATCGGCCTGCTGATCTATGGGCAGGTCGTTCCGAGCGTCGATTGGCTCAACATCGCCCGCGAAGTGCTGATCGGCGCAGGACTCCCCCGAAACATCGACGCCTACAGCGTCTCGCGTGCCTGCGCGACCTCGCTCCAGGCGATGACCGACGTGGCTCAAGCCATCCAACTCGGCCAACACGATGTCGGCATTGCCGGCGGCGCGGACAGCACCACCGACGTGCCTCTCAAGGTCAGCCCACGCCTGCGCGATGCCTTGATGAACCTGCAAAAAGCGAAAACACTGCAAGCGCGCCTGAAGGCGATCGCCTCGATTTCGCCGAAAGATCTGCTCCCAAGTCCTCCCGGCTTCTCGAAAGAGCCTTCGACCGGCGAGCAGATGGGCGAAGCCGCCGAGAAGATGGCGAAGATGAATGGGATCACCCGCGAAGAGCAGGACCGGATCGCGTTCGAGTCGCACCGCCGCGCCGCCAAGGCGTGGAACGACGGCGTCTTCAAAGATGAAGTGATGACCATGCTCGCGCCGCCGTTCGATACCGCCGTCGAGCGCGACAACGTCGTCCGCGAATCGACGACCCTCGAGGCGCTCGCGAAGTTGAACCCGGTGTTCGATCGCCGCCACGGGACGATCACCGCCGGCAACGCCTCTCCGCTGACCGATGGCGCGAGCGCGCTGCTGATGATGAGCGAATCGAAGGCAAACGCGCTCGGCTTCGCGCCGCTCGGGTACCTGAAATCGTACGCGTATGCAGCCGTCGATCCCGCATGGCAGCTGTTGATGGCGCCCGTCTTCGCGGCACCGAAGGCGCTCGATCGCGCGGGGCTCACGCTCGCCGACATGGACATCGTCGAGGTGCACGAGGCGTTCGCCGCGCAGGTGGCCGCCAACCTGAAAGCACTCGCCTCGAAGGAGTTCGCGCAAAAGCACCTCGGCCGCAGCGAAGCGGTGGGCGAGGTCGATCCCGCGAAGCTCAATGTCAACGGCGGCTCAATCGCGATCGGCCACCCGTTCGCCGCCACCGGTGGCCGCTTGGTCACCTCCGCGCTCAATGAGCTCAAACGGCGCGGCGGCAAGCATGCGCTCCTCACCGTCTGTGCCGCCGGTGGCCTCGGCGCCGCTATCGTCCTGGAGGCCCCATGAACGCTCCCGAAACATCGTCTCCTCTCTCAGTCAACGTCCGCCCCGACGGGGTCGCCGTCCTCACTTACGACATTCCGGGCGAGCCTGTGAACACGCTGCGCGCGGACTTTATCGACATCTTCGCTCGCGCCTTCGAACAGATAGACAAGCACCCGGATGTGCGCGCCGCCGTCTTCATCAGCGGCAAAAAAGACAGCTTCATCGCCGGCGCCGACGTTAAAATGCTGGAGAGCGTTGCCACGGCCGAGGCCGCACGCGCCATCGTTCAGCGCGGACACGACGCGATGGCGAAGCTCGCGGCCTCAACGAAGCCCATCGTCGCGGCGGTTCACGGCGCCGCACTCGGTGGCGGCTTCGAGGTGGCGCTCGCTTGCCATGCGCGCGTGCTCTCGAACGCGAAGAGCACCGTGCTCGGCCTCCCCGAGGTGCAGCTCGGCCTCTTGCCGGGCCTCTCGGGGCTGCAGCGCCTCGCGGCCCTGACGAGCCTCCAGGTCGCGCTCGACTTCGGCCTCACCGGCAAGAACATGCGCCCCGAAAAGGCGAAGAAGCTCGGGGTCGCCGAGGACGTCGTGCCGCAAGAAATCCTGCTCGAGGTCGCTTGCAAAGTCGCCCTGCGGCTCGCCGGCGAGCGCGTCTCGGGCAAAGCCAAAACCAAGAAGGCGAAGCCGGATCTGCAGACGCTCGCACTCGAGAAAAACCCCCTCGGCCGCGTGATCCTCTTCAAGAAGGCACGCGAGACCGTCGCCAAGAAGACCGGCGGACACTATCCCTCACCCGGGAAGATCATCGATGTGCTCGAGGCGTTCGCGTCACGCGGACTCGAGGCCTCGCAAGTGCTCGAAGCGCAGGCGTTCGGCGAGCTCGTCAAGAGCGACGTATCGGCGAACCTGCGGAGCATTTTCTTCGCGACGACGGCGCTGAAGAAGGACTCCGGCGTCGATTCCGACGCAAAATCACGGGAGATCGCGAAGCTCGGCATGATCGGCGCGGGCCTCATGGGCGCGGGGATCGCCTACGTGTCGCTCGACAAAGGGCTCCAGGTTCGCTTGAAAGATCGCGACGGCGCATCGCTCGGCCGCGGCGTGAAATACGTAGCCGACATCCTCGACGAGCGCGTAAAGAAGCGTCAGCTCACCCCGCGCGACAAGGCCGCGATACTCAGCCGACTCAGCACGACGAGCGACTACAGCGGCATGAAGCAGACCGAGCTCATGATCGAGGCGGTCTTCGAAGATCTCGACTTGAAAAAGCGGGTCGTCGCCGAGGTCGAAGCAAACTGCAAGTCGGGCGTGATCTTCGCGTCCAACACCTCATCGATTCCGATCGGCCGCATCGCGGAAGGCGCCAAACACCCCGAGAACATCGTCGGGATGCATTACTTCAGTCCGGTTCACAAGATGCCGCTCCTCGAGGTCATCCGCACGAAGGGCACCGCGGACGAAGTGGTGGCCACGGCGGTGGCCATCGGTAAGCGCCAAGGCAAGACCGTCATCGTCGTCAACGACGGCGTCGGCTTCTACACAAGCCGGCTACTCGGTCCGTACATGAACGAAGCGAGCTTCCTGCTCGTCGAAGGCGTGGCGATCGACGTTATCGACAAGGCGATGACCAGCTGGGGCTGGCCGGTGGGTCCGATGACCCTCGTCGACGAGGTCGGACTCGACGTCGCAGCTCACGTTGGCCCAATCATGCTCGCCGCCTTCGGTGAGCGCATGACACCCCCTCCAATCGTCACTCGCCTCACGGACGAAGGACGCAAGGGCCGCAAAAACGAGAAGGGGTTCTACCTCTACGGTGCCGCCGCAAAAAAGAAGGGCAAGGGCAAGCACGTCGACGAGACGGCCTACGCGGCGCTCGGCCTTCCTGTGCCGAAAAAATCGCCGGTTTCGGTCGCGGAGATCCAGGAGCGATGCAACCTTCAGTTCATCAATGAAGCGCTGCATTGCTTCAGCGATGGGATCCTTCGCTCGCCGCGCGACGGTGACATCGGTGCGATCTTCGGGCTCGGCTTTCCGCCGTTCCTCGGTGGTCCTTTCCGCTACGTCGACACGCTCGGCGCCAACGTCGTTCTCGACCGCATTCGCCACTACCGCGATCGCTTCGGCATTCGCTTCGAGCCCGCTCCGGTGCTCGTAGAGATGGCGAAGAGCGGCAAACGCTTCTACCAATAGCTGTCAGCGGTCGCGCGACAAGAGCCGGCGCAGCACCTCGAGCGGATCGAAACCGAGCGACTCTTCAAAGGGTCGCCCGGCGCTCACCGCCTCGCGCACCCTACTGAGGACGGGATCGAGCATGCCCGTCGGGTCGATACGCGCCGCAACGCTACGGAATGCACGCCACGCCGCGCGACCTACGTCGAGCCCAATCGGCACGGCCATTCCGGGCGGCGCCGGGTAGAGCACGATGTCCCGCACAGCCACGGCCAGCGCCCACGCGCCCGGCGTCGGATCCACCTCGAGCCGCCGGAACGTGTGCACATCGGCGTAGCAGCCTAACGCCAGAGGGCCGACGCGGTTCGATGCCGCGCGCGCGAGATGGCGATGGTCGCGCCTAAAATCACCGGACAAGAGACCGAGCTCCGAGCGAATCGCCTCGGGGCCCATGATCCAATCGAAGCCGTCTTTTTGCCGCCGAATGCACAGGCTCGTCCACAGTTCGTCGCGGTCGAAGAGGCCGAGCAGCATCGCTTTCCCTGGGGGGCAGACCGAATCGAGCATCCGGTCGACGGTCGCCGCGCGTGGGATTGGCACGCCTGCCAGCCGCCGCGGCCAGAGCTCGATTGCGCCGCGCTCAACCTGCTCGCGACCGAGCGTGAGCAAGGCGAGTAACTGCGTCGTCAGGTCATCTCCGGGCCCGAGGCGCCCACCGAGTTCCTCGAAAATCCACTCGAGGGCGCCGCTCTCGAGGACGATCGCGTGACTCGCCTCATGACGACGAGCGAGCGCCTCAGCGGACATCGGCCAATCGAGCGCGACATCTTCGAGTCGCAGCCTCCCCGCCTGGGAGTGCAGCAATTTACGGAGTTTTCCGCGCGCGTGCACGGCGATGATCGTGCCCTGCGGCCGGTCGGGATCGCGCAGTTCACCGGTGGGGCGAATCGGGTGAAAGAGCTCCAGGACGCGCTGCCAATCACGGCAGCTGAAGCCTTCGAAGCGTACGTCTGGCGCGAGCACGGCGTGAGGTTACAAGCTCGCGACGACCGCCTCCAGTGCGATCGGCCTCAGCGCCCCGGACCCCACCAAAGCAGTTCGTGCCGCTGCTCTCGACCGAGGACCGGCACCGTCACGGCCAGCGTGTCGCCATCGACCTCGAGCCGATGGGGCGGGAGGGCATCCGCCGGGAAAAAAACCGAACCCGAGAAGCCGCTCGCATCGAGCCAGAAGAGGTGGACGCCGTTCGCGCTCGGGCCGTGGACGAGGAGCATCCGACCGCCGCCGAGCAGCATGAAGTCGAGCCAATCGAAGCCGAATTCGGCGAAGCGCTCAGCCGTCGGGAAGTGTTCGCCCACGTCGCGAAGCTCGGGGATATGGGCCTTCAAGTGTTGATAAAACGTGTCGTAGCGAACCTTCGACAAGCGCGGCAGCTTGCGGTCCGGCGGGGCGATCACGGGTAGCTCTTCGGGGCGTGCCGTCGGAACTTCGACGTTCATGCGGTAGCGATCCCCGAGCCGCGGCTCACCGAGCTCCTCGTCCGAGAGTGCCTTCAGCCACCACTGAAAAACCGCGAGATCGCCGGAGCCCGCGCGGGAGTCGAGCCGCACGAGCGACTCCCACAGCGGATTGCGCAGCTGCCAGACGCCGCCGTGGTTCTTCACGACACAGGCCCCAACGTAAACCGCGCCGTGGGTGACGAGATGAACGAGCGGCGGAACGAAACCGGCGTCCTCGATGGCCGGCAAGAGGCGGTCGCGCGCCTCGCGGGTTATCGCGGCGGCGAGCCTGTGCACCGACGCGTCGGAAAAATCGAGGTCGAGCTCGATGCCGAGAGCCTCGGGGGCGAGCTTCGCGAACGCCTCGGCGATGTCTTGGGCCGCATCGACGAGTCGAGGATTTTGGGCCGGATTCGCGTCGGTGGTGCGCGCACGCGCGAGGTCACCCCGAAGCTCGGGCGGGTAGAGCGGCAAGAAGTACCGCTCGAAGAGGGCCTTGGGACTCCAGGTAGAAATCGCGTTCGTCATCGTGGGTCGCCGAGAGCGGACTCGTATCATCCGCCCGTGCGCGCTGCCAGCGCCGACGCTTTCCGCGTCACTGCCCGATGCAGTCGAACCCGCACTTCAACGTGCGGCAATTCACGAGCGAGGACCACGCTGGCTGATTCCAGTTCGTGTTGCACTTCGAGTAGCAACTCTGCTGCTGCGCCACCGTGCACGCGAGCACGCAGGCGCACGCCACGTCACCCGCGCAGGCGTCGAGCTCCGCGCAGCACGTCCCCTTGATGCATTTACTGCACTTCGAATCGTTGTCCTTCGGCAGGCACAAAGTCTCGTTCATGCCGCCGGTGGACGCGCTCGACGACGACACGCTCGACGAGCTCACGCCGCTGACGGTGAACGCTCCGCCGACGCCGTTCTCGGTGGACGCGCCGCCCTGCCCCGTTGTTGCGGCCACCGCGGTGCTGCCCGACGCCGACGCCGACGTCGCCGCATCAGAGCCACCCGCTGCGGCGTCACCGAAGAGCTGCTCGCCCTCGATTCCGCACGCCGTCAGGACAACTCCAACCACAAGCCAAACTGCCACTTGCCGCATGATGGGCCTCCGCGCTCAGTAGAGCTTCTTCCGCTTCGCCGAGGACAAGATCCCTAGCATTTCACGGTATTTTGCGACGGTGCGCCGCGCGATCTTCACCCCGTGGTCCTCCTTCAGCTTCTTGACGATCGCCTGGTCGCTCATCGGCCGGCCTTTGTCCTCGGCGGCGCAGATCACCTTGATCGCCTGCTTCACGCTCTCGGACGCGATGTCCTCCTCGCCGACGCGCGAGATCGAAGAGTTGAAGAAATACTTCAGCTCGAAGAGCCCTTGCGGGGTGTGAACGTATTTGTTCGAGGTCACCCGCGAGATGGTGGACTCGTGCATGCTGACCGCCTCCGCAATGTCCCGGAGAATCATCGGCTTGAGATAGGCGACGCCCTTCTCGAAGAACTCGCGCTGCTTCTCGACGATGCACTCGGTCACCTTGATGATGGTGCGGCGGCGCTGCTCGATCGCGCGGATCAGCCACTGCGCGCTGCGGAGCTTCTCGTTGATGAACTCTTTCGCCTTCGGATCCCGCAGCATCCGCTTGATCAGATCCTCGTTGATGTAGAGGCGCTGCATTCCGCGGTCGTTGTCGGTGACGAGGAAGCGGTCATCGTCCTTCACGACGAAAACGTCGGGGGTGATGGCGATCGAGCGTTCGTCAATATCGGAGAAATTGCGCGCCGGGATGCTCTCGAGCTTCTGGATCTCCTGCACCGCGTCGATCACGTCTTCGAGCGGAATCTCGAGCGCCTTGACGATCGCATTGAGATTGCGTCGCTCGACGTCTGGCAGGTGGTTTCGGATCAGCGTCTTTTCAATTTCATCGAAGCCAAGGACGTCCGCCTGAACGAGCAAGCACTCCTGAAGGCTGCGCGCAGCCACGCCGACGGGATCGAACCGCTGGATCATCAGGAGCACATCCTCGGCGTCATCGAGGTCGAGCTCGGCTTCGCGGGCGAAGTCCTCGATGGTGAAGTCGGGACGCGCCTCGCCGTCGGGACCGATCCCGCCATTCAGGTCAAGGTAGCCTTTGTCATCGAGGTTGCCGATCACCAGCAAAGCGAAGCGGCGCTCGTTGTCGACGAAATCGCCCATCTGGAGCTGCCAGAGGAGGTGTTCCCGAAGACTGGAGGGCTTCGTCAGGTTCTGGTCGATCGGCGGCAGCTCTTCGAACCCCGAGCGCGACGCGCCGAGGGGCTGACGAAGCTGCTGGTTCTCGAGGTAGCTCGCCCAGTCGATGTCCTGATTCTGATCCGGCTCGCGGGCGCGCTCGGCCTCGGCTTTGCTTTCGAGAGCCGCGTCATTCGGCGCCTCGTCCGTCCGGTTGCCCGCGTCCGGATCCTTCGGCTCAACGTGGTCATCGGCCAACACGGGGTTGCCGTCGAGCTCCTTGCGGACTTCATCCACGAGCTCGAGTCGCGACAGCTGCAGCAGGCGGATCGCCTGGACGAGCTGAGGCGTCATGACAAGCTGTTGGGACAGCCTGACCTGTAGCTTCATCTCCATCCCAAACGCCATTCAGCTTCCTCTTTTCCGCTACGCCGATTCCCCCTGGCGTCAAAAGGCACTCTAACACGCACTATTTCGGACGGCCCGAGATTTGCTTCAGCCGTTCTCGAGCGGGCGGCGCTGCGGCCCGGTGACCCCCACCGAAGGATCGAACTCGGCGCCGAATGGAACTTAAACGCGGATCTCTCGAAGGGAAATTGCCGCGCGGTCAAACACGCCGAGGCCGAGGTCACCGGCGACCCGTATGTAGGTTGGCTCCCGACCTGCCTGAGCCAAGGTCGGCAGGCCGTTCTCTTTTCGAAGCTGTTCGATCAGTTCCCAACCCACGACGTCGAGCGCGACGGGATCGGTCGAGGCGTACACCGAGTCGTGGGGGACACGCCGCCGCGGGTTCATGTCGATGGGGCCTTCGTCGTAGATCACCTGGAAGGCGTCGATGAGATGCAACGCCACGCGGGTCCGCACCACCTCTTGGGAAAAAAGGTGGGCTATCTGCGGCGACGCCGTGTGCGCGTGAAACGCGTGCGGATTGATGCAGCTACCGTGGGTGATGTTCTTCATCGCGCCCGTGAAGCCGCAGATCGAATGGTCCTTCATCTGACCGACGTTGATCACCGCCGTAGCCGAGGTGAACGGCGTCACGAACTTGGTCAGCACGCCGCCAACGGCAAGCTCACCCATCTCGGCGTCTTTGTTGAGATGCACGGCGTAGCGGATCCCCGCGGGCATTTCTTTGGCGGGTTTGAGCGTCTCTTTCTCGGTGATGCAGCGCGTAGCGAACAAAAAGTCGCGGTATTGCTCGTAGACGGTGATTTTCTCGGGCGGAACGCCAACGTCGAGCACCGCCTGCACGACGGCTGCCAAGAGCTCGACACTCGTGGCCATCTTCATCGTCTTTCGACCGGCGATCCCGTTCGGCTTGATGGCCACGACGTCATCCTTATGGATCACCATCGCCATCGCCTCGCGAAGCGTCTCCTTGCCGGTCAGCCCGGTCATCGCCGCTTGAAGGAGCGCCTGCGCCGCTTCGGGCTTCGGGTAGGCGCCATTCGCCTGCCGCGAATCGGGGCGTGTCGCACGGACGACCTTGCCCGGGATCGACAAGCGCGTGAATCCAGCCGGCGGCCTCGCAGCCCAACGCTTCGCGGCGGCGTCGGCTTCGGCGGAGCCTGCGACGGCTGCCGCAGCCGCGCCCAAGAGCGAGCGGCGAGTCAGACTTGTAGGGGACATCGACGGGGGACCTTTACGAGCGGATGCTACTCCGCAGCGGTAAGACGTCTAGCCGCGATCGCCGGACGTCGAGAAACTCTTCGGCGCGCGTGGCCGATACGCCGCGCACCCCCAAGCCTTGTCGATCCTCGGCGCCACTGCTACGTCGTTACCACAACACCACGAGAAGAATCTCCGCACGCAAAAAGGCGCGTCGCGCTTCTCCTCGCGAAGTCGGACCTTCTGGTCCGAGCGGAGAACACCATTCGATGAGTCGCCCAATTTTAGTTGAAGAAAAGCTGCACCCTGCGATCCGCGAGAAGGTCGCGAACCAGCACGGCGGCATCGTTGACGAAGTAAAAAGCGCGATCACCTCGAACGCCGTCGTCGTCGTGGGGATGGCGCAAAACCCCGTGGTGAGACGCGCGCGAAAAGCCCTCGACCAGGCGGGAATCGCGTACGCCTACTTGGAATATGGCTCGTATTTGAGCGAGTGGCGGCGGCGCAACGCCCTGAAGATGTGGACGGGCTGGCCGACCTTTCCGATGGTGTTCGTCAAGGGCTCCCTTATCGGCGGCCGCGACGATCTCGACAAGCTCATCGCGTCGGGCGAGCTCGCGAAGCTGCTCGGCTGAGCCTCGACGCCGAACGAACCACCCGCGCGGTCATGACGCGCCTGAGGCTCCTCCAACCGGGCGCGGTCAGGGCTTGTAGATCGTGGCTTGACCGCCGAAGTCGGTCTGCCATCTCTGTGTGAGCGACGTGAAGTCCGTCGACTCGACGAGCCCCTTGGCGACCAGCGCCGCGAGCGGCTCGAACACCGTGGCATCGATGGTGCTCGGACCGTCTTTCGCCACGATCGCGCTGGGTTCGATATTCCAGCTCGCGGTGAGCATCTGGCCGGGCTTAACGGTGCCGTCGGCGTAAAGCGCGACGAGCTCTTCGACGCCGGCTACCTGGTCGTGCCACGCGCCAAAGGCGACGATGTTGCCGGCCGGAGCGTCGTCGAAATAATGGTCGCGGTCCTGGGGTCGCCATGCGCCACTGACCAGCGGGTCATTCACGTGGTTGGGCGTGCCGGCACCGATCAAGATGTCGCCTCGCCAGAGCGCGGCCGGGAACTTCATGCCTGCGAGGGGCACTCGAAAACGATCCCATTCGGCGAACTCGGGCAGCGAAGGATCCCAGATGTGACCGCCGATGACGGTGCTGCCTCCGACGCCGAGTAGCTCGAGCAAGTGCGCGACGTCGGTGTAGTTGTAGCCACCCTTCTCGTGGGAGTGAGGATCGATCGCGACGCCGAGATCGTCGCGCAAATGAACGAAGAGATTCTTGCCGTTGGTGCTCGCCTTGAGCGCATCGTCTTCGTAGAGCCGGGCGGCCTCGAGGTATTTCCAGTCGGGTTGCAGCACCCACGAAAGCTTGCGCGCCTTTGCGAAAGTGGCCACTTCGATGAGCGCGCCGCGTAGCCCGAGATACGAAGCCTTGCTCGGGGCACTACCGAGCTCACCTACGGGAGACTGATCCTCGATGTGGGTGAAGAGGACGACCTCGACGACGGCGAGCGTAGCGGCGCCACCTCCCCCCGCACCGCCGGAGGAGGAGGAGGATGCCGCCGAGGAAGGCGCGACGGCCGCCGCGTCACCACAGCCTACGCACGCCAGGAGTACGCCGAACGCAAAGGAGAAGAGTCTATCGTTCACGCGAGCAAGTGTAACCCGAACACGAGGGACCCACAACGCCTGGCTCAATTGGGCGTGCAACCATCGCCTCCACACACGTCGACAATCTCACCGGTGCGCCAGAACTGCACCATCTGGTGGTTGTGCGACTCGAGCTCCCGCGGTAGCGCGTGCGGGTCACCGACGGAGTCGAACGGCGGCAGGTTGCCAGGCGCGGGCCACGGATTGCCAAACTCGTAATTGACGATGCCGGAGCCGTGATGCGGGTAGCTGCCCGGTGTGACGAGCGCGACGTCTTTGCCGTAACCCGGCATGAGCTCGATGCCGAGCTTGGAGCGCGCGACGACTTCGTTCGTCAGCAGCGCGACCTGCCAATCGCCTTTGGCCGAAGCGAGGAGAACGTCATGGGCAGGCGTGTGCGGATGGGGCTCGACCGAGAGGTGCCGATAGTGGCTTACGGGATCGACCGAGTCCCACAGGCCTTGGATGGCGGACAACAACACCAGGCGGTCGTGGGGCGACGGATAGATCACACGGAGGAGGAGGAAGAAGCCCGCAAAGTCGGTCGAGCGTTGCAGCAGTGTCGAGTAGTTGTTCCCGGGCACGCCGAGGTGTCCGCGCTCGATGTCGGTACTCAGCGCCATGTGGGTCGCCCCAAAAATGCCACCTTGTGAAATGCCGTTGTAGAAGAGCTGACTCTCGTCGATGACGACGCCGCGTGACCCGAGCGCGGGAAGTTTGCCGAAGCCGCGCTTGAGCGCACGAGCGAGAAAGACGTGATTGAGCGCGCCCTGGTGAAGCCTGTCGGAGAGCGCAGGAAAATCCGATAGATCGCTTAGGAGCGCGAGGATTGTATCGACGTCCTCGTGACTCATGCCGAGCATGTCCGTGCCCACGATGACGAACTTCTCCTTGTTGGCGAGGCGATTCATCCAACCTGAGCGCACCTGAGTGTAGCTGCCATTCAAGCCGTGACCGTGAAGGACGGCGCCGTGCGGTGCGCCCACCACGGCCGGTGCAATTGGGAGCGCGCTCCGCGGCACGCGCATGAGAAATCCAGCGTCGATCATCCCGGTTTTTTCAGGCAATCCGTTCTGACCGAAGGTGAGCTTGTAGGCCTTTTGGCTGCCGACCTTCACTTCGTGCAAGTAATGCGGAACGGCAAACGTCCCTTCGAGCTCGAAGGCGATGTCGGGACTCTCGGCCACCGTAAACTCCGTCACAGTCTTGACCGTAACCGCAGGCGAGGCGTCACCGAGACTCGCGAGGGCGTCATCGCGCATGTGAAGGAGCGGCCCGTGCAGCGCTTCGCTCGAAGCCGTCACCCAGTCGAACGCGAGGGTCAGCTCACCGCGCGCGAACCCTTGCGCTTCAAGGCCGGCAAAGAGCCCATCGAAACGCTCCTGGCGGGATTCGACCGGGGTGCCCGCACTGCGGTGATCGCGCAGCGCGAGGAACGCGTCACTCGGCGCAATTGGGCTTCCGTCGCGGGAGACGAGACCCCGGAGCGCGACGACGTAACGCGTAGCCTCCTCGAGGAGCACCGCGGGACGCACGACGAGGGCGCGCTTCTCGACATCGGGCTCGGTGAGGTCGAGCTCCGCCCAGCAGGGAATTCGCTCGAAGGTGGCGTCGCCGGTGACCTTGAAAAAACCAATCGGCGAGGTGTTTGCGAGCGAGTCCTCGATGCGCGTCTCGTCGGGTATCGAAGCGGCGTCGAGTCGCGGGAAATAAACGACCGCGGGTTGGCCGACGCCGAAACCGTCGAGGCGGCGATAGGGCGCTGGATCGACATGAACGCCGGCCTGATTCGCGGGCAAGGTGGTGGGTCCGTACGCGAGCGTGTACCCGGTGACGCGCGTCTCATCCTTCTCGAGGTAGCGACTCGATGGAAACGGCATCGCGCAATGCTCGGGGACGAGCGGGTCGCAATCCGGCTCGTCGGGAATCGACAACGGTGGAAGCTCGACGGGGCTCTGGCTGCAACCGGAGAGCGCGGCGAGCGACATCGAGAGCGCGGTGAACCAACCTGCGAGCGGAGTGACCATCGTGAGGGGACGATAGCGGACGTCGCGCGAAAAGGCCGCGTGCAAGGCGGAGGGGTGGCGGACCGACGGCGGGCGGGTGGCGGCCGCCACCTGAAGAAGGCCGACGACGCGGAGAGGCTGCGCCAATAAGCAGCATATTTACGTTAATTATTGAGTTCTAACGCCTGGCACGCGGCTCGCTATGTCGGGCGCCATGAGCGTTATGAACGAACGGACACAGACCACCGCCGGGCCACTCGCGCGGCGGCTCGGAAAGGGCCTCGGGTGGGCGGCCGCGCTCGGCTCGCTGCTTTGGGTAGGCTCGCGAACCGTACCGCGGGTGTTCGCGCCACCTGTCGAAAGGGCAAAAGCGGTAGCAGAAGTCACCCCCCTGGGCGTCGCCACGGTGCCCGCAACCGTGTTGGCCGCGCTGCCCGCCACGGGGCTGGTCCCACCGTGCAAAGACGGCATGCGCGTCGAAGGCGGGGTGCTCGCGGACGGTCGTGTCGTGCTCAATCGCGCCGGCATCACGGATTTGATGGAGCTGCCGGGCGTTGGCGAGAAACGTGCGCGGGCGATAGTCGCCTTGCGCGAGCGTGTGGGGAAGTTTCGGAGTCTCCGGGACCTGCTGCGCGTGCGTGGGATCGGGGCGCGTATGTTGCGGCGACTCGAATCCAAAGCGGTGCTCGACGCGCCGAGCGAAGGGGTTGATGAGCACGCCAAGGCGCCCGAAAACGTAGGGAGGGGCGCGTGACGGCGGCGGTGTTTCTTCTCGGATCAGCGGGATGGCAGCGGCGACGCGCTCGGACTCGCCGATGGGTGAGTCGGTGCCGAAGCCTTGGGCGGGTAGGTGACCTTCATGTCCACATCGATGAGCACGGTCTGGCCGGAGATAAGCTCGATCGAGCGCGTTTCATCGGGAGCCGAGGGATGCCGCAAAATCACGCTGTGCTTTCCGGGGGAGACGGCGAGCGGCGCGCCGATCGGCGTCACGTCGATGCGCCTGCCATCGACGATGAGCTCTGCCCACGGCCGCGCGAGTACGCGAAGGTGGCCCGACTCATCGAGAACGCCGCGGGCCCCGGTCGGACCGTCCTCGGCGGCATCCCCGCCAAGGCGCCAAACGAGCGCCCCAACGAGGACGAGCGCCCCAACGCCAGCGAGCAGAGCGAGCGAGCGCGGCACCTGGAGCGCGGGGAACGCAGAGCCGCGCACGGCCTTTCGATCGAGCGGTTCGGGGAGCCCTTCGCCAAGTCCGATCTCCGCGAGCACCCGCGCGACGAGGACGTCCGACGGCAGCGAGGTCTCTTGGCGCAGCGAGCGCGTCAGCCGGGCCGCAACCGACGCGAGATCGGGGAATCTGTCGTGGCGGCGCTTCTCGAGGCAACCCATCACGATGGCCTGCAACGAAGACGGAATGCGCACTGCTTTTTCGCCGAGAGGCAACGGCGGCGCGTGGCGGACACGCTGGCTTACGCCCTCACGATCGCCCTCGAACGGGCTCCTGCCAGTCAGCATCCGATAGAGAAGCCCACCGATGAGGAAAACATCGCTCCGAGCATCGGCCTCGTCCCCGATGATCTGCTCCGGCGACAAGTACTCCGGCGCATCGAGATCGCTCGGACCGGGCTCCGCCGCGACGGGTGCATGAAGGCAAACGCCACCTTGGGCCGTGAGCTCGACCATCGACGGACGCCACGCGGCGTGCGAACCCCCAACCCGGTGCAGCGCACCGAGCCCGAGCGCGACCTCAATGGCGATGGCCATCGCAGACGAAGGCGCGATCCGCGTCGCTTGCCGCAACACCGCGTCGAGGCGATGCCCCGCACGATCGACGAGCACGAGCGCAGGAGTGGGCCCGTCACGCAGGACCTCGATCAAGGTCGGCCAGGCCGGGTGTCGAAGGGCCCCGAACACCTCGATCTCGCGCTCGAGGGCACGCGCCGCCGGAGCCACGTTCGTCAGTCCGGGCTTCGCTGTCTTGATAAGCACGCTCGGTTCACGACCGCGTCGCGCCCGGAGCGTTACGACGAGCCGCTCGACGGAGACCGTCTCCAGGACCTGATACGGACCGACGGCTTCGTTTTCCATCATCCCCGAATGAGGAGTGACCGGCCGGTCATCTCTTGGGGGCACTCGAGTGCAAGCACGTCGAGGATCGTCGGTGCGACGTCAGCGAGACCGCCTCCCGCTCTCAGGCTTGCGCCGTCGAGCCCATCGCAGACGAGAACGAACGGAACGGGATTCGTCGAATGGGGACCCTGGGATCGACCCCGGCTATCTTGGAGCGCTTCGCAACCTCCGTGGTCGGCGGTAACCACGAGCGCCCCGTTTGCGGCAGCGGTAGCCTTCACGATCGTACCGAGCGCCACATCGAGGGCTTCGAGCGCGAGCTTCGTCGCGTCCCGATTTCCGGTCCCCGCAACGCGTTCCGCGCTCCCGAGGTGGACGAAGATGACGTCATGCTGCC
The DNA here is from genome assembly GCA_947475525.1 of Polyangiaceae bacterium. Taxonomy (GTDB): domain Bacteria; phylum Myxococcota_A; class Polyangia; order Polyangiales; family Polyangiaceae; genus SYFR01. The sequence continues at coordinate 53,335 of CANJMI010000001.1, forward strand.
CAGCTTCAATCGCAGCAACGGCGCGCTGCGCAACCCGCGCGATGTGGAGCTCGGGTTTTTCATCGTAGCGTTCGATGAGCTTCGGCGACGGGACGCTCTCGCGGAACTCACCCTCCACGGGAAGTTCGCGACCACCACCGAAGAACGTGGTCGCGTGGTCGATGCGATCGGACTCAAAGATACGAAGCTGCGTGCAGTGAGCACGCGCGAGCACCTCGCCCAAGCAAGCCGCACTCGGCGCACGCGGGAACGCGACCGGAAGCGAGAGCGCGCTCGAACTCCGCGCGAGCGTGCCGAGGCAATGCTCACGAAACGCACGAACCGGGTGATGCCGATCCATCAATAGATCGCTCACAATTTCGTCCGGCAAGCCGTCTCGGCCGAGGAGCTGCGTCAGCTGGCGGAGGCCATCGCCTCGATGGTGGAAGACGAGACCGCAATCCTCACCCGTCCACTCCCACACGGGCGGCGTTCCGCTAAAATCGCACAAGAAGTCGCCGCGCAGCCCTTGGTACTCACCGATTCGCGTGGGCTCGACGTACGCATCGGTAATGCCCTGCCCGTAGGCGAGGCTCAGCGCATCAAACACCGTCTCGGACCGCTGTGCCGTCGGGCCGAGTACGTTGTCCCGAACGATCGCGTGGAACGCACAGTGGACGCGATCCCAACGCCCGTCGCCGTCCATCGCATAGTGGCGCCCCGAGACCGTGCCGACAACCGCGTTCTTGCCCTCGAGATGCAGCTGCAACCGATCGAGGAGCGAGGCCGCGCTCTTCGGCGGAGTGTCGACGCCATCGAGGACCGCGTGAATGACGACCGGTATCTCGTGGAATGCAGCGAGATCGACGAGGGCGAGCAGGTGCTCGAAGGAGCTGTGTACGCCCGCGGTCGACACGAGTCCGATGAGGTGGAGCGGGGAGGCGTCGTAGACGGCGAGTTGCATCAAGCGGTCGAGCTCGACGTTGTGGCCATGCTTGTTGGCGGCAATGGCGTCGTCGATGACCACGCGCGTGCTTTTGACGATGCGCCCCGCGCCAAGCGTAAGAAGGCCGGCCTCTCCAGAACCGCGTGCTCCCTCGGGCAGTCCGACGCTCACGCCGCTCGCCGCAAGCGAAGTCGAGAGCCCCCGAGCGCGCAGCTCGACGAGCACGGGCATCCGGGCCGCCAGAACCGCGTTGCCCTCAGCTGGCTCGGCGACACCGATCCCGTCGAGCACGGCGAGCACGAGCGGGCGGGGTCGAGGAGGGGTCATGGGGCCGGCGACGTTAGCACGGACGAGCCCTCAACCTTCAGGGGCGGGTACCGGAGCGCGAGTGCGCGGCATCACCTTTCGCTGCGAACCACGGTGGGATATCGAGTCCCGTGCGAGCACGTCGGCGCGCTCGTTGAGTTCGACACCCGCGTGACCCGGAACGTAGCGAAGCTCGACCTTGCGACCGACGATGCTGCGACGAAGCTCAGCCACAAGCTCGGTGTTCGCTTTGGCTTTCCAACCTTGCTGAACGACGCCGATCGCGTAGCGACTGTCGGTATAAACCACGAGGGGCATCGCAGGATCGATAGCCTCGATCGCACGGAGCACGGCGGTCAGCTCGGCCACGTTGTTCGTCGCGTGGCCAAGGTACTCGGAGAGCTCGATGCGCTCGCCTTCCGTGACGACAACGACACCGAGGCCGGCGGGACCAGGATTTCCCGAGCAGGCGCCGTCGCTGTACGCGAGTGCCGAATTGGGCGCGGGGCTCGTCGGTGGCTTACCCGATGGCGCGGTCGAACCTTTGGCGGCGCTTGCCGAGCCGCCTTCACGAACCGCGGGAGCGCCTTTCGGTGCGTCGCGCTTCACTTCTTCGGCGGGGTTGCACGTATCCTCCGGAAGCACCGTCGGATCGAGGATGACGACGTTCGAGGTGACCGCGCGGTAGAGTCGCCCGTCACGCTGCTGGTAGCGAATCTCGACGCGCCCGCCGGCGCTGACGAGGCCGCCGGCTTCATCCACTCTCGCGAAGACCTTCGTCCCTCGCACGTTGGCACGCACCCACGGCATCGTCAGGGGGTCCGCGCGACGATCGAGTCGATGGCGTGCACGGGGGCGGCGTCGCCAGCCATCAATGCTTTAAGCGCGCCGAGCACCATCCGGTGCCGCTCGAGCGTGCTCTTTTGCTCGAAAGCCGTGGACACGACGGTGAGCTGAAAATGGCGGCCATCCCCGGTCACACCGACCTCAGCCCCCGCAATCGCGTGTTCGATCGCTTCGCGAATGGAGTCTCCGATCAGCATTCCGCATCTATAGCGCCTGCCGTGCCGCTCGTCACGAGTCGTGGCGACGACCCAAGAGCCGGACGGCTCAGCGGGAACTGACGTGAGCCTGGATGCGACTCGCGTCCGTTAGCAACGCCTGATGCTGCGCCGCCGTGAGCCCAAGAGCGGCGAGCGCGGCCGGCACCTGATCAGGATCGAGCTCGTCACACGCCGGAAAGCCAAGCGAGAAAGCCAGCCCATCCGCGAGCGCCACGACAGCGGCGAGCGACGACGGCTTTCGGGCCGGGCGAACATCGTGGTGATGGGCAATCGCCTCCGTGAGCATCGGCGGTAGCTTCCAGCGACCACAAAGCCACTCGGTCGCGCGCTCATGGACCGGGCGGATCGTCGGCCAGAGTTCCTGCCACTCGGTTGGCGCTGGGGGTACGGGAGCCGCTGGCGCTATCGCGGAAGGTACCGCGGAAGGTGCCGCAGAAGGTGCCGTCAATGGGCGAGATAGCGAGACGGAAGGCGCCGTGATCTCGGTATCCCCGTAGATCATCAGCGCAGCGGTGATGCCGACGTCGTGGAGCAACCCGCAGGTGAACGCCACTTGCGAATCGACCGTCGTGTGACGGCTCGCGAGGCGGGCGAGATGCGCGACCGCGGTCGAGTGAGCCTGCACTTGCACCATCGGCGGCATGTAGGACCGATTACGAAAGATCCGCATTTTTGTGCTCGCCGCGAGAAACATTGGGCCGAGCGTCGCCTGACCGAGTCGGGTCACCGCTTCGGCGAGCGACGTGACGGCGCCTCCTCCGCTATGGACCGGCGACTGCGCCACCTGCATCACCCGACCGGCAAGGAAGGCGTCGCGCTCGAGGAGCGCAATGGCCTCGGTCGGCTTGAAAGGACGACGAGAGAGCTCAACCAAGCGGGCCGCGACGTCCGCAACGAGCGGGGGCTGGTAGGCCGAAGATTGAAAGCGCTCGATGAGCTTCTGCGCGAGGCTCTCCGTCGGCGGCGGCTCCGGTGCGAGGAGCGACGCGAGCGAAGGGCTGGTGGTCGGCGGGCCTGTAACTGATTTGAGCGACATCGTTGGCTCAGTCGGAGTCAGTCGGAGTACCTGGCCCTAACTCGGTCAACGGCCCCGGTCCAGCCTCGCGATTCGCGCGCGACTTCTGCCCCGTGCGGTCGGGAACGCAATGTTGTAAACGAATCGTCGTGTCTGAAGTCGATTCGATGTTTGTGCCTGGGCTCTTCGAAGGGCAAGTCGTCTTGGTGACGGGGGGCGGAAGTGGCATCGGCCTCGCGACCGCGAAGGAGCTGCGTGAGCTTGGCGCCCGCGTCGTCATTTGCGGGAGAAACGAAGCGAAGCTCGTGACGGCGACCGAAGAGCTTTGCGGACTTGCTGGACCCGAGGAGGGGGTCTTCGCCGCACCGTGCGACATCCGCGAACCGGAACAGGTAAGTCGGCTGATAGACCAGGTCCTCGAACGTTTCGGCACGATCGACGTGTTGGTCAACAATGCCGGTGGGCAGTTCCCGGCGCCGGCCGAGGTGATGTCGCCACGCGGCTGGGAAGCGGTCGTCCGCAACAACTTGAACGGCACCTTCTACATGACGCGCGAAGTCGCCACGCGCGCGATGATCCCGCAGAAGCGCGGCCGCGTGGTCATGGTCACGGCCACCGTTGTTCGAGGCTTCCCAGGCATGGCGCACACCGGGGCCGCACGCGCGGGAGTCGAGAACCTGACGATGTCGCTCGCGGTCGAGTGGGCGCGCCACGGCATCCGTCTCAACTGCGTCGCCCCGGGCAACAACATCCGATCGAGTGGCACCGCGCAATACGGCGAAGGGCCACTCGAGCTCGCTCGCAAAGCCACGCCGCTCAAGCGCCTCGGAAACGTAAACGAGGTGGCACGGGTCATCGTGTTTCTCGCGAGCGATCGCAATGATTTCATTACGGGAAGCATTTGCCGCGTCGACGGCGGGCAGGCGCTATGGGGCGACATCTGGCCGATCGACGAGGAGCCGGACGGGGCCGTGTGAGCGCGGAGGTTCGGCCCGAGCTGCCGGCAGCGTCAACTGTGCCCATGAAGCGCACAGTCCTTTGGCGCATCGGCGCGGCGACGCAGCGGATAGCACGCGCGATGGTGGCGCACGTGCGCGACAACGATCCGCACACGCTCGTCGCGCTGATGCCGTTCCTCTTGGTGGCGCTGGTGCTGTTCACTCGACACCCAGCGACCAACTACATTTTCGACGAGCAAGAAGCGTTGCTCGCGAACCCCTACGTCACCGGTCGTCTTGGACTCGCGTATGGCGACGCCTGGTACCGCGATTTCTGGGGGCTGCCACCTGAGGCGAGCATCGGCAGCTACCGGCCGATCCCGAACCTCATTTGGCGCGCGCTCTGGAGCCTGCACTGGCGCTTGCCGACGAGCCTCGCGCATCTCCCAAAACATCCCTTTTTCCACCATTTGGTGAACGTGGTGCTGCACGCCCTGAACGGCGCGTTGCTCGCCTCGTTCGCGTTCGCCGTCACCCGCCGGCGAACGTTGGCTTGGCTCGCGGGGCTCACCTTCGTGACAACGGCGCTACTCACCGAAGCCGTCAGCGGGATCGTCGGCCTCGCGGACGTACTCGGCGGACTCGGGGCGATGCTCGCGCTTGGCGCACTCCGCCTCCCGGGATGGGGCATGCCCTTCGGGGTGTTCGCTGCGCTGCTCTTCGGCCTCTTCGCGAAAGAGAGCGCACTCGTCTGCGTGCCGCTCGTCCCCGTCGCGGCGATGCTCACCGCCCCGCTGCTCCACGGAGAGCGCCCCGCCCGCTGGACCCGCACCTTCCTCGCCCTCGCCGCCGCAGTCGGCGCATTCGTTCTCTACGTCGAGCTCCGCAAAGAGTGGTTCCCTTCGCCGCTACCCGAAGCGCTGCGCACGGAGCTACCGGCGCACGCGACCCGGGCGGCGCGCCACTACCGAACTTTCCTCGTGTGGTTTCATCAGGCGCCGCTCCCAAAAGATCCGCTGAACAATCCGTTTGTCGACGCCGACACCCCGCACCGCATCGCCGGAGCACTGCGCGTCTTCTGGCGCGGCCTCGGCCAGCTCGTCCTCCCGTGGCACTTGAGCGGTGATTACTCGTACCCTCAGGAGCCGGTGCCAGAGACCCTTCGGGGCTGGGAGACGCTGGCCGGCGGAGCGATGATGGTGCTCTCGCCACTCGCCGCGCTCGCGCTCTGGCTGCGGGGAATCCTGCTCGAGCAACGAGCCGAAAAGCTCACGATTCGGAGGGGCCTCCACCGACGTTTGAGTCTGATCGACGGGGGCGTGATCGCGCTCGTCGCAGGCGTCGTCGCCATCGTAACCGAAGTCGAAATGATCGGCCTGGATTCGGATGCCGGAGGTGTTCGCACGTGGCCCTTCGGAGCCGCTCTCGTGCTCCTCGGCATCGGGCTCCTCGTCGAGGGCAGGAAAGGGAAACATCCCACTTTTGCGGCGCGCGAGGCCGCGCCCTGGGCTCAGGTTCTCGCGTCGGTGGTGGCGCTCGGCTTCGTGTGGGTTGTGGTGAGCTATTTTCCTCACTCCAACATCCCCGTCGTTCTGCCCACGGTGCGAGCGGAGCGCTTCTGGTACTTCCCCGTGATTGGAAGCTCGCTCGTCCTCGCGAGCGCATTCGCATGGAGCGTGGAGCGTCTTCCCGTACGCGTGCCGCGGTTCCCTGCGTGGTCAGTCGCCCTCATGCTCGGGATCTTCTTCGGCTTTCAAGGGGCGCGCGCGTACCTCCACGCGATGGATTACCGAGACGACGTGTCGTTCTGGTGCGCGACGAAAGAAGCGGTGCCGAACAGCGCGAAGGCGCACCTCAACTACTCGGTGATGGTAGGCGCACGCGGGGACCTCGAGACGCGCCTCGCAGAGAGCCACGTCGCACGGAGGCTCGCCCCAAAATGGCCGATGGCCCACATCTACACGGGCGACACGCTATGCCGCATGGGACGCGCCGAAGAGGCGTGGCCGCATTACGCGCAAGGCTTTGCGATTGGCCCGAACGACAAGTCGCTCATCTCGCTCGCTTTGCAGTGCATGTACGACAAAAACATCTTGCTCGCCCACGAGAACGAGCTGCGCGCGATCGCCGAAAAACCAACGGGCAACAGCTGGATCGCCTACCTCGTGACCGATACGCTCACGCACCACGAGAAGAACAAGGGCGTCGATCCGCAGCACCGCCCACGCGGCTACAACGAAGGCTCCAAGGACTAACCCCCGCGCAACGCGTCAACCTCGAGCCGAGCGTCGGTGGAAACCGAGACGCGTCTCGCCCCGCAGTGTAAGAGTAGCCCCCCATGTCCGACGCTCAAACTCCCGCTCCCGCAGAGGCCTGCGAACGCTGCGGCAAGCCCCCTTCTTGGTGCGTCTGCGATCGCATCGAGACGCACGCGTCCCGCACCAAAGTGGTCATCCTCCAGCACCCGCAGGAAATGGACATGTCGCTCGGGACCGCGCGAATCACCGCGCTTTCGCTGCCCGATGCCGTCACCGTGCGACCCGGCCTCTACTGGGCGAGCCTCGGACGCGCTCTTGACCGCAGCGAGGTCGAATCAAAACGCTGGGCGATCCTCTACCCGCACTCGCTCCCCCGCGCGCTTACGCCGACGGAGCAAAAGGCGGCACTCGTGGTGATCGAACGCAAAGGCACGCGCATGAATCTGCGCGAGTCGCCACTCGAAGGCATCATCGTGCTCGATGGCACGTGGTCACAAGCGAAGACCCTGTGGTGGCGCAACCCGTGGATGGTGAAGCTACCGCGCCTCGTCTTGCACCCGACCGAGCCCAGCGCTTACGGGAAGATCCGGAAGCAACCGCAGCGGGGCTTTCTCTCGACGCTCGAAGCCGTCGGCGAGACGCTCGATGCGCTCGGCGAGGATCCGGCCATCTTGAAGTCGCTCAAGCGCACCTTTCGCACGCTGCTGCAGCGCGTTCGATCGGACTCGCCGCCCACCTGAGCGACCACCACCGTTTTTGTTGCGCGCTCGATATCCCCGACAAAACGAAAAACCGCGATCGACTTTTGGTCAACCGCGGTTCTAGGTCACCGCAGAGCGGTGATTCGCTGCAAGCGCGTCAGCCGAAGAGTCAGCTGACGCGCGCTCGCCCTCAGGTGTTGACGATCTTCGCCTGAAGGAGGTACGCGACGACGAACGCGAACAGCACGAGCGACTCAATGAGGGCCAGGCCGAGGATCATCGGGGTCTGGATGCGGCCCGACGCGCTCGGCTGGCGGGCGATGCCCTCGAGTGCTGCCGAGGTGGCACGGCCCTGCGCCGTAGTACCAGCGGTGGCTGCGATCGCAATAGCGAGCGCAGCGGCAACGCCGAGCCACGAGTTGGTGTCGAATTTGTTCGACGGGGCGGCAACGGCCGCTTGCTGCGCCATGGCGAGCGCCGGCGACAGAACGAGGCCGGTGAGAATCGCCACGAAGAGCGACACCTTCTTCTTCAAAGTCATCGAATCTGCTCCTTCAATTTCTATCTTAGTGCGGATGCGCCGCTGGAACGTGGCGCCCCGTGTAATCCGTCTTTGGGTCGTTGACTAGCCCCTCGTTGCATTTCTCAGTCTCGCCGCCCCGCACCCGAACCTCAGTGGTGTTCGGCGTGGGCCGTAGCGAGACCGATGTAAATCGACGAGAGGAGGCAGAAGACCATCGTTTGAACCACGATGACGATGATGCCGAGGAGCATCACCGGCAGTGGCAGCGCAATGGCAAAGAGGCCCATGAAGATGCTGACCAACAGGTGGTCGACAGCGAGGTTGAGCATCAACCGAATCGCCAGCGTCAACGGGCGCACGCAGGTCGAGATGACCTCAATGGGAAACATCAGCAACGCGAGCAGCAGGTTCGGCAAGAGGCTCGGGAACATGCCCCAGCCCGCCATGTGCTTTACGTAACCCATCCCGTTTTCCTTCAAGCCGAAATAATTGAAGGCGAGAAAGACGAGAAACGCGCAGCCGAATGTGACGTTGAGGTTCGCGGTCGGCGGCATCATCCCGGGGATGAGGCCGATGGCGTTCGACGTGAAGATGAAGATGGCGCAGGCCCCGATCAGCGGGAAGTAGCGCTTCCCGTTCTTCGGTCCCATGACGTCTTTGGCGATGGTGTAAAACGTCTCGAAGAAGACCTCGAAGAACGTCCGAAGCGTCAGCTCCTCTTCAGGAATTACCGCTTCTTTCGTGTTCTTGATGATGCCGCGCACCTCGCTCGCGAGGTAGACGAGCATGAGCATCAGCACGAGCGCCATCGCGAGCGGCTCGTAATCTCGGTAGCCGAGTTCGTGCCCCTGCAACGACTCCGCGTGTGCGTTCAAGCGCAGCAGGTCGAAGCGGTAAAGCAGGTAATGCAGAAGCGATATGTGCTCAGGCATCGTCGTTGGAACCGAGCCTACTCAGGCTTGTGCTCGGATTCTGGCGTGGCAGGTACCAGGTTCCCGTCCGGAAGGCCAGCAACATTGACGTCCGTGTCCGCAGGAGGCTCGACGTCGTATCCGCTTCGCAGAAGCGAACCGATCATGATGCCGAGAGGCAGCGCGCCGTAGCCGACCGCGAGCGTCAATGGCGAGGTGAGCCCCGACTTCATGAGAAGCCAGGCGCCCCCGAAGAGCAGGAGGATCTTCAGCACCGCGATCATCGCCCAGTAACGCGAGCCGGGTCCGCCCGACAGGACGCCGCGACCGACGTACGCGAAGAACCACAAGTTCAACGTGGCGACGAGTCCACCGACCGCAACGCCGAGACCAGCTGCCGGACCACCGATCGCGAGAGCGGCAACGGCGAACACCACCGCGACAGCGCCGACGGCGGTCAGCGAAAAAATGATGTCCGCTTCGAACGGTTTGACCGGACTCGCTTTGGTCGGCAGCTTAAGCATCGGGCTCCTCGCGTGGCGTCTGAGTCGCCCCAGGAGCCGGTCCGCTCGCGGGCTTGGGAAGGCTCTCTTCCCGAATCGCGGAGCGCTCACGGCTCGCCGCCATCCGTTCGCTCATCGCGAAGCGTGCGCTGCGGCCGACGTCCGCGGCGCGAAAGCCGTCAGTCTCGGTCTCGTGCTTCATGCGCATCGTCGCGCGGTAAAGCGAGCGAAAGCCTGCTGCGACGCCGAACGCGAGCCCGAGGATCGCCAAGACGGGCTCCGTTGCGAATTTGGCGTCGAGCCAACGACCACCGAAAAAGCCAAACAGCACCGAGAGGGTGAGCTCAATGCCGACGGTCGAATAACTCACGGCCCTCAGCGATTTCCGGTCGAACGCCACGATCGACCGCTTACTCGCGATCCCCGATCCGGTCAAACCGTGCGGCCCAGTTGGAGCGCTTCCCGGGACGTCGCGAGGCGCGCCAAGACGAGGCTCTCGAGGATCGGGCGCAGCGCGGCGAGGGCTTGGCCGCGATGGCTGATGGCGTTTTTGGCTTCGTCCGAAAGCTCCGCCATCGTGCACGGAGCGCCACCGTCACCCGCGCCCGCGACGACGAACAGCGGGTCGTAGCCGAACCCGCACGAGCCGCTTGGGGCCATCGCGATGCGGCCCTCGCACGTCCCTTCGACAACGTGCTCGTTGCTGCCGGCGACGCCCCACGGATCGACGAGAACGAGGGCGCAGCGAAACCGCGCCGCACGACCGAGCTCGCCGACCTCACGGAGCTCACCGAGGAGGTGCGCGCAGTTGTCGGCATCGGACGCGCGCTCGCCTGCATAACGGGCGGAGCGGACACCGGGCCTGCCACCCAGCGCATCGACCTCGAGTCCGGAGTCGTCCGCGAGGGTGAGGTGCCGAGAAGCCGTGGCGATCGTGCGGGCCTTTTTCTGAGCGTTGGCGACGAAGGTGTCACCATCCTCTTCGACGTGCGGCGGCGCGAGCACCTCCGAGACACCGAGGACCTCTAGGGGCAGCCCACGCAAAATTGCCCGTATTTCAATGAGTTTGTGCCGATTTCCCGTCGCAACGACGAGAGTCAACACGGGCGCCACGCCTCCCTCGTGCACGGTTCAGCGCTCCGCCTTTTTCATCAAAATACGCAAGTCCGCGCCAGCGCCGTCGAGCGCGCTTTTCTGCACGTCGCCGAGGCCGCGAATTGCAACGAGCGCCGCATCGAGCATCCGATCGAAATCGCTTCGCGGAAGCGCCCGCCCCTCGGCGGTGCCTTGAACCTCGATAAGCTCACCTTCGAGAGTCGCCACGACGTTGAGATCGACGCGCGCGCGGCTGTCTTCGGAGTAATCGAGGTCGACCAGCACCTCGCCATCGACGAAACCCACGCTGACCGCGGCAACCTGATCGCGAATGACACGTGCGAGCCCGCGCGAATGAAGTGCGAGCGCCGTCGCAATAAAGCCCGCCGTCACCGAAGCGGTGCGCGTGCCGCCATCGGCCTCGAGCACATCGCAATCGATCGTGAGGGTGCGAGGCCCGAGCGCCTTCAGGTCGAGTGACGAGCGCAAGGCCCGCCCGACGAGGCGCTGGATCTCGAGGGTGCGGCCCTTCGGCGGTTTGTTGCGACCCTCGCGTTCTTCGCGCCGTTTCGGGTTTGCGCGCGGGTGCATTTGGTACTCCGCGGTGAGCCAACCTCCCTCTTTGTCATCCAGCCACTTCGGGATGGAGTCCTCGAGGGACGCGGTCACGAGCACGAGCGTTCCGCCGGACCGATAGAGGGCGGAGCCTTCGCTCATCGTGTGAAAACCGGTCACGACGGTGACGGGACGAAGGTCGGAGGCGGGGCGGCCCGCGTGGCGCGTGATGCTCATCGCGCCTCCGGGGTGCTCGCCACGTGACCGAGCCTCTCTTCAACCATCAAGTCGGCCACGCGATAGGTGGGCGTGAACGAACTCTTCGAGCGCTCCGAAATTTCGAGGATCGTATCGAACACCTTCATCGTCTTCTCCCTAGCTTTGAGCGCATCGTAGCCTTGAAGCTCGAGCGCGACATTGATGAGACCGCCCGCGTTGATCGCGTAGTCGGGGGCGTAGAGGATGCCGCGCGAGTGAAGATCGTCCCCGTGGCGCGGCTCCGCAAGCTGGTTGTTCGCCGCGCCGGCAACGACCCGGGCCTTCAATCGCGGGATCGTTTCATCGTTGAGCGCCGAACCGAGCGCACACGGCGCGAGCACGTCGCACACGACATCAAAGATCGCCGTGTTCGGGACGATCGTGGCTTTGAATTCCCGCTCGGCACGCTCGGCTTTCAACGGATCGACGTCCGATACGGAGAGCACCGCACCTTGCTCGAACAGCTCTTTGCAGAGGTGATAGCCAACGTGTCCGACACCCTGCACCGCAACGTGCAGTCCCTCGAGGGAGGTGCGGCCGAGCTGGATGGCCACGCACGCTTCAATCCCCCGGCGAACGCCGAGCGCCGTAAACGGCGACGGATCCCCCGAGCCCCCGCCCGTGCCTACGACTTGCTTGGTGACGCCGCGCAAGACCTCCATGTCTTCGACGCCGGTGCCGGAATCCTCCGCGGTAAAGTACTGGCCCCCGAGGCCGTCGATGAAGCGCCCGAAAGCCCGGAAGAGGGCCGCGCGATCGAACAGTTTGTTCGGACGAATCATCACCGTTTTTCCCCCGCCGTGCGGCAAACCCGCGAGCGCGGCCTTGTAGGTCATGCCCCGTGCGAGCCGCAGAGCATCGACGAGGGCGTCTCGCTCTTCGGTGTAGTGCAAGAAGCGGCAACCACCGATGGCCGGGCCGAGCCGCGTGTCGTGAATTGCGACGAAGCAATGCATGCCACTGGCGGCATCGCGGCCGACGTGAACGGCACCGAAGTCGTGCTTCTCGAGGAGTGGAAAGAGGTCCATGGGTGCGCGCGTCTTACCTCGACACGCGCCCCCGCAAAACGAGTAAAGTCTCCGAATGGATGGGCCCGGCACGATGCTCGCCGGGAAGTACCAGCTCGTCGACATCGCGGGCACCGGAGGAATGGCCACCGTCTGGCGGGCCGTGCAGCGTGGACCCGCGGCGTTCGAGCGCTTCGTCGCGGTAAAGCTTATCCACGCGCGGCTGGCGCACGACCCGGCGTTTGTCGCGATGTTCGTCGAGGAGGCTCGCGTATCGGCGCAGCTCGTCCACCCGAACATCGTCCAGGTCTATGACTTCGGACAAGGCGAGGACCGTTACTTCCTCGTGATGGAATGGGTAGACGGGATGTCGCTAAGCCAGTTCTTGCGCCTCGGCTCCGAGCATGGCGTACGCATCCCCTGGCCTTTTGTCGCGATGCTCGGCCTCGACACGTTGCGCGGACTTCAGGCGGCCCACGAACGGAAAGACCCTCACGGGCGCGTGTCGCCAATTTTTCACCGCGACGTGACGCCACAGAACATCCTGCTCGGGACCAATGGCATCGTAAAATTGGCTGATTTCGGACTCGCACGGGCAACGGATCGCGCGCGCATGACCGCTCCCGACATCGTCAAAGGCAAGGTCGGCTACCTCGCCCCAGAGCTGACGAAAGTTCCCGAAGCGACAACGCAATCCGATCTCTACTCACTCGGCATCGTGCTCTGGCAAGCGCTCGCCGGACGCACGCTTTTCGAGGGCCAAGACGACATCGAGATTTTCGCCGCGGCGAGTCGAGGCGAAACCCCACCGATACGCGCCCTCCGTGATGACGTCCCAGACGAGCTCGCCAACGTCATCGAGCGCGCCCTCGCCTTCGATCCGAAAGACCGTTTCGAGAGTGCTCACCAGATGGCTCGCGTACTCATCCGCGCCCTCCGCTCGCTGAATTGCGACCCCGATCCGCGGCTCGTCACGGAGCCGCTTCGGGAGCTGCGTCAGCTCGGCTCACGGTGAGCGCCGCGAAGACCTACCGCGACGTTGATGCGAGCCGACTCAAGGCAACGTGAAGCGCGCGCCGAGGTGAAGACGCGCGGCGTAGTAGGAAGCGACATCGGCCCGAAGAGGCGTCGAGATCGGCAGAAGCAAGCTTAGGGTCGGCGTGACAACTCGAAACTGCAGCCGCACGCTTGGCGCGAGGGTGAGCTGGATGCGATACCGATCGCAGGGCGGAGCGCAGGAAGGAGCCGTGACCTCTTCGGTGAGCGAGTACACCTCGTGGAACTCGAGCCCGAGGGTCACCGGCTGAGCCACGCGCACGCCGGCGTACACGCTGACCAGCGCCGTCATGTCGATGCGATTTTCGCTCGCTTCCGGGTCGCGGATTCGAAAGGCGACATCGAGTCCCTGGCGCACTTGCAGCACGACCGGACCTGTCACGTGACGGAGGTCCACAAACGGGCGCACGGTCAGCGAGAGATCGTCGAAGAGAGGCAGGGCCCACGGTCGCACGACGCGCGACGCTCGCACGGCTTCGAGCTCAGCCGAATCAAACGCTCGCGGGAGCGGGAGCACGAGGCCAAGCCCTCCCCCCGCCGCCAAGCCCACGCGGCTCGTCCAGAGAGCACGCGCCCAAATCTCGGGGTTACCGAACACCGCGGCCACACCACCACTCGCGGGCGTCGTTCCTGCGGGCACTCTCGCGGCGCCAAGCTCGCTCGCCGCGCCGACGAAAAAGCGGCGAGGTGCGACGGCCCATTCGACGGCCACTCGCGCAGCGTACGAGTAGGCGCGGCCCGCCGTAATCGTTTCGCGGGAGGTAACGTCGGTCGGCTCCGCGGAGGCGAGCGTGTACTCGGTGTCCACGGCGATGCCACGATGCGAGAGCCCGGGCAAAGGCGGCGGTCCTTCGACGTCACTTCCGGGGGTCGGCCGATCGTCCGCGAGCGCACGCGTCGGCAGCAGAACCGCGAGGCAAAACGCAGCACACAAGAAGGCTGGCGCCGAGAATGCCCTCAAGCGCGCGCGTCGCTTCGCCCGCACCATCGCGTACGTCAGCGACCGAGCTTCAGGTCGTTAAAAATCGTCACGTAGAGCATCACGCCGAGCAGCATCATCAGGCCGACCACGTGAATGTGCGCCTCGACGCGCGCGTTTGGTTTGCGCCGGGTCGTCAGCTCATAGCCGAGGAACACGAGCCTGCCGCCATCGAGCGCCGGGAACGGAATCAAGTTGAAGGCCCCGAGGTAAGCGGAGAGCACGCCCATCAAGTTCAGCCAGTCGGTAAACGAGCGGCGCACCATCTTCGCGCCCTCCGTAATGATCGTGACCGGGCCGTGGACTTCTGGCTTCACTCTGCCGGTCAGCATATCGCCGAGCCCAAGGACGAGGTTTTTCACGACGACGGGTGGACTCGTGATCGCAAGCTTGACGGCTTGGCCCGCCGTCACGGGCTCATGCCGGCCGCGAGGTCTCACGCCGATGATGCCCCGCTTCTCGTTTCGCTCATCACGGCGCGGGGTCATCGTCAACGCGACGCGTTCATCCTGGCGATTGACGACGATGACGATCGGTTCGCCCGGGTGGGCCGAGACGTTCTTGGCCATCGCCTCCCACGAGTCGACCGCTTGCCCTGAAACCTCGACGACCCGATCACCGTCCCGAAGGCCGGCCTGCTCCGCGGGCTCGCCTACCATCACCTCGACCGCGTTGCTCCCGACCTCACTGGGCGACGGGAAGGTCGTCAATCCACCATAAAAATAGCTGAAAAAGAAAAACACCGATGCGAAGAGATAATTGGCGAGTGGGCCGCCAAAGATGGTGACGACCCGACCGAGCAAGCTCGCATTCGCGTAACTGCCTTTGTCTTTCGGGTCATTTTCCTCGAAAGGGTTCATCCCGGCGATTTGCACGTACGCGAGAAACGGGATCATCGCGGCTTGGTACACCGTCGGACCGTGCTTCTCCGCGTCGTGCTTGCCGAGGCGCAGCCGCACCTTGCCCGCGAGCGTCGTAAACCAGAAGTAACCGTCTTGCGGTTCGATCTTGAAGAAGGTCGGTCCAAAACCGATCGAGAACGTGGTCACGCGCATCCCGAAGGACCGCGCCGCGAAGAAGTGCCCCGCTTCGTGCACGATCATCAATACGGCCAAGCCGAGGATCGCGATCAGGATATCGAACACCTTTCCCATCGGGTTTGAGTCTAGCGGCAGTCGCTCGCGCACGCACGTTCACGGCTCACCCCAGCGCCACAATCGCGTCAAAAACGAGGGAAATGACGGCCTTCGATGGCGAGCCGTCGCCCAGGCTATAGTGGCCCGGATGTCCAGATCGTGGCTCGCCCTTGCCCTCGCTGCCCCCTTGCTCGGAGGATGCCTCGAGGTGTGTTACCTCGGTCAAGCCGCGGCGGGCCAGGAGGACATCGGCTTTCGGTCGCGGCCGATCGAAGAAGCGCTCGCCGATCCAAACGTCCCGCCCGCGACCCGCGACATGCTCGCGATGATCGAAGACGTGAAGCGCTACGGCGAGAGCCTTGGCCTGACGCGCACGGACAGCTACCGCGACTACGCCGACCTCGAACGCGAGGCCGTCGTTTGGGTGGTGACCGCGTCCCATCCGCTGCGCTTCGAGGCCGTGACGTGGCGCTTCCCCATTGTCGGCGCGGTGCCCTACCTCGGCTGGTTCGACCGCGACGACGCCCTGCGACACGCACGCGCGCTCGCGACGGCTGGGCACGACGTCTACATGCGTGAGGCCCGGGCCTATTCGACCCTCGGTTGGTTCCGCGATCCGGTGCTCTCCACGATGTTGAAGGACGGACCCGAGGAGCTTGTCGAGGTCGTGCTCCACGAGTCGATGCACGCGACCCATTTCGTGGCGAGCCAGACGGTCTACAACGAGAGCCTCGCGAACTTCGTGGGCAACGGAATGGCGACCGCGTACGTGCGGGATCGCCTGCGCGCCGATCCGTGGAGGCTCTTCGAGCACCGCGAACGAACGCACGAACACGAGCGCCGAGTGACGCGCCTCGGCGAGACGCACGCGGCCCTGGCGACGCTCTACGCGACGTCACTCCCAACTTCGGAAAAGCTCGCGCGGAAGCGAGCGACCATCGATGCCGTCAAACGCGAGCTCGGGATCACGGCAGACTTGAACAACGCGGCGCTCTCGCAGGCCCAAGCTTACAACTCCGGCGCCGACGGATTCGCGGCGCTCTTCCAGGCGTGCGACCGAAGTTGGCCGCGCTTCATCGCGGCCGTGCGAACGATCGGGCCCGAGTCCTTTCACGAGTCCGACCAGCGCGCGATCGATGCGCTCCTCATCACCCGCGCCCGTGCAGGCTGCCCGGTGGAGTGAGCGCGCGCGCCGGCAGCGGGGCCACAATCGAAGGTTGCCTGCCGAGGGGCAATCGAGCCATACAGCGAACCCGGCACTCGAGACCCACCGTGGCGATGACCGCACCTCCAACGACCCGCGCGGCCACTCACCACACCTGGCTCCGCGAGCTCGCGCGGCGACCGCGGCTGCGTAGAGCGGTCGTGCTCGCTGCCCCTGCGCTCTTCGTGGTGTTGGTGGACGTCGCGCTGCGCGGCGAACGAATCGCCGCATTCTCAGCAAAACACCTCGCAAGTTACGCTTTCGCGGTCGTCCAAGGCGGCGTGATGTGGGGGCTTCTCCTGGCGCTTGCGTCGGCGCGGAGAGGGCTCGGGCGATGGCTTGGTGCGGCGGCATTCATCGGCCTCGCCACAGCGTCGCTCGGGGGCCAGATCTATTTTTACCAACAGTATTCGACCTACCTGAACCTGGACGCGACCCTCTTTGGCACGACGATGGCCGACAGCGTCGTTGACCAGATCGATGCGGACCGGCGCCATTTTCTATGGGTCATGCTGCCGACGGCCCTCGCCGCGACGACGCTCGTCTCGCTCGGCCGCTCGCTTGTTCGCACGCCGCGCAAGGCTGCGCGCTACGGGAGCTTTGCGGCGCCGTTCGCGGTCGGCGGCGCCCTGCTGCTGCCGTGCTCGTACCGCGCGGTCCAGGGCTCCACACCCGACATCCTCTACTTTCACGCGATGGGTGGGCTCTTCAAAAACATGACCGGCGTGTCGAAGCAGCCCGACATCCGGCCCGCGCGCCGCAGCCCCAAACCCGTGCCGAAACTCGACGCGAAGCCGAGCCTCCCACGCAACGTGCTCTTCATCCTGACCGAGAGCGTTCGCGCCGACGTCGGTTGCCCCTCGTTCCGCGAGGAGTGCCCGGCGATGCCTTTCACGAATCGCGCAGCACCGAAACGCTTGCCACTCGCCGAGCTCCGCTCGAACGCCGCGACGACGGCGATCGAGCTTGCGGTGCTGTGGTCGGGACTCGAACCCAACGCGGGGCGCGAACCGCTCCACTCGGCCCCCGTGCTGTTCGACTTTGCGCACGCCGCAGGGCTCACGACCGCCTATTGGACGAGCCACCACATGATGTTCGCAAACTCGCGGCATTGGGTCCAAGACCTACCGCTGGATTTTCATTGTCACGCGACCACCCTCGATCCGGTCGCCGACATCGACAACGGCGCGGACGATGCGCGGCTCGCCGAGCGCGTGCTGGCGGAATTGCCGAGGCTAAAGGAGCCATTTTTCGCGCTCGCGCAGTTCGGAAACACCCACGTACCTTACAAAATCGATCCAAACGACGCGCCGTTCCAACCCTCGCTCGCAAGCAAATCCGAAGCGGACAACGCGGCGTACAAAAACTACTACACCAACGCCGTCTACTTGCAGGATCGCTCGATCGCCAAGCTTATCGAGGGACTGCGGAACACGCCCTTCGGCGAGCGCACGGTGATCGTCTACACTTCCGATCACGGCGAACAGTTCCGCGAGCACGGGCAGCTCGGCCATACCGCGTCCGTCTACGACACGGAGCTGCACGTGCCGGGCTGGGTCGACGCCCCCGCAGGCACACTCTCACATGACGAAGTGTCCGCGCTCGAGAGCTACGCTGCGGCCCCGACATTCCACACCGACCTCGCCCCCACCATGCTCGATCTGATGGGTCTCTGGGACGCGCCCGGTCTCGCGCCGTTCCGCGCAAAAATGGTCGGTGGCTCGCTCCTAAGAAAAGACCGCGCGCTCACGACGATCGCGCTTACAAATTGCTCTGGCGTATGGGGCTGCGCCTTCGAAAACTGGGGCGTCATGCGCGGCTTTCGAAAGGTTCACGCGCGTGAATGGGACCGAGAGTGGCTCTGCTACGACGTGCAAGCCGACCCCGGCGAAGTGCATCCGCTAGCCAGCGACGCACCCGAATGCGCCGAGCTCGCGCGCCACGCGACGACCCTTTTTGGCACCCTCCCCGGTCGCGGGTCCCGCTGACGTACGCTCGCTCCTCCCGCCACCCGCAATTTGCTACCGTCCTTGGCCCGTGACCGAAAAACCCGCTCCTACTGCACGGCCGCGTCGGCGCGCACGGCGCCTACGACGGCGACTCGCAGGGTTCGGCCTGCTCCTCGCACCCGCCTTGGCGATCGTGCTCAGCGATGCCGCTCGCCGCTCGGCCCATCTCCGCGCGTTCGACCGCTTGCACGTCAACGCGTACCTAGGCACCATCCTCGCGAGCGCGATTTTGTGGGGCGTATTGCTCTACAACGCGTCGCGCAACCGGGGGCTCATACGCGAGGTCGCCGCGGGTCTCTTCATCACCGGGTTCACGCTAGCGAACGGCGTCCAGAGCGGTTTTTTCTCGCTCTACGACATCTATTTTTCACATGACGCCGCGATCTTCGCGCGCTCGTTCCCGCGCCTCATCTGGGGTTACCTGCCCCTCTGGCGACCCGCGATTGCGGTGCGTTTCTTGTTCGCGTTCGCGCTCTCCGTCGCGCTGGTGGCGGCCGCTCGACACACGATCCGACCACGGCCGTGGGCACGCCGACTCGCTCCACTGCTGATCCCGATGGTGCTCTACGGAGTGACTCGCATTCCGGCGAGCTTCCGCGTCTGGCAGTCGACCACGCCGGATCTGATCTACTTCGACGGACTCGTGGACCACGTAAAAGAACGCTTCTACGTCGCGAATGACGCGCCCGATCTCCGCGTCCAGGTGCGAACGCCGCTCTCCGTGCCGACGCTGACACCGCAACCCGCACGCCGACGCAACGTGCTCTTCGTCCTTCAAGAGAGCCTCCGCCGCGACGTCGTCTGCAATGACTACGATCCCGACGCCGCCCCAGAAGGAGAACCACCGCACTGCGCGACCCCGTTCTCGAACGCCGCGGTGCCGAAGCGTCATGCGTTCAATCAGCTGCGCGCCAACGCATCGACGACCGCCATCAGCATCTCGAACTTGTGGAGCGGCATCGCGGCGAATGAGCCCTTCGAGGTCCTGATGAGCGCGCCGCTTTTGTGGGAGTTTGCCGACGCCGCGGGCTACCACGGCGCCTACTGGACGAGTCAGCACGTCATGTTCGGGAGCATGCGACTCTATGTGCAAGACGTTCCCACGGTGCGCTTCACCGTCGCGACCCAGCTCGACCAGAACGCAAACTTCGACGCCGGCGCAAACGACGCTTTGCTCACGGACAAAGTAATTGCCGACTGGGAGGAGCTTCCCGAACCATTCTTTGGCGTCGTGCACTACTCCAACGTGCATTTTCCTTATGTTTATGACCCCGCGCACGCGCCGTTCCAGCCGTCAGAGTTCACGAAAGCCGCCGACCGGAATGACTCGTTTTTCAATTATTACAAGAACGTCGCGTACCTCTCCGACCGCGCCGTCGGGCGACTGCTCGAGCACGTCCGCGCGAGCGACAAAGGGGAGCGCACGGTCATCGTGTTTACGTCCGACCACGGCGAGTCGTTCCGCGAACACTGGGAGATGGGCCACACGAGCGCGCTCTACGACGAAGAGATCAAAGTGCCAGGATGGATCGACGCGCCTGAGGGAACTTTGTCCGACGAGGAGAGAGGCTCGCTCCGCACGGCGAAGACGCAGTTTGTGTGGCACTACGATCTGCACGCCACCATGCTCGATCTTCTCGGCCTCTGGGACGCCCCCGAGCTCGTACCCTTTCGCCGTCGGATGCTCGGGCATCCCATCACGCGCGCCGAAAGAACCACGACGCCGGTACCGCTCTCGAATTGCTCTTGGCTCTGGGAGTGCGGGTTCCGCAACTGGGGAATGATGCAAGGCTCAAAGAAGCTCGAGGCACGGCAGTGGGATCACGAATTCCATTGTTTTGACGTGGTAGACGATCCGGAAGAGCAGACCGATCTCGGAGAACGCGCGTGCGCACCGATGCCCGAGCTCGCGCGCCAGTGGTTTGCCGAGATGCCCGCCGGTCGCTGGCCACGGGGCAAGGAGCTCTTGTACGGACCAGCCCCGAGCGCTTCGGGCACCGCCGCTTCGGAGTAGAATGACGCGCATGATCGTAGACGCAACGGGGAGAGCGACGCTTCCCGCTCTGACCACCGCGCACTCGCACGCATTCCAGCGAGCGATGCGAGGGACGGCGCAGCGCGCAGCCGCGACGGGCACCGTGGACGATTTTTGGAGCTGGCGGGCCGCGATGTACGGGGTCGCCGAGGGCCTGACGCCGGAGTCTATCCACGCCATCTCGCGCGTTGCCTACCGCGAGCTCTTCCGCGCGGGCGTGCGCACCGTAGGGGAGTTCCATTACGTGCATCATCAGCCGGACGGCACGCCGTACGCCGATCGGTTGGCGATGGCCGAGGCCGTGATCAGGGCCGCGCTCGACGAAGGGTTGCGCATCTGCCTTTTGCGGGTCGTGTACGCGCGGGGCGGAGCCGGGCTTGCCCCCGAAGGCGTGCAGCGACGCTTCGCCGACGCTTCGCTCGACGCTGCACTCGGCGACACCGAGGGCCTCGCCGCTCGCTACGCGCACCATCCAAAAGTCCGCGTGGGACTCGCGCCTCACAGCGTTCGCGCAGTGCCACCCGATTGGCTGAGTGAGCTCGCCGCGTTTGCGACGACGCACGCGATGCCGCTCCACATGCACGTCGCGGAACAACCCGCCGAGGTCGCCGCGTGCCTCGCGGAAACCGGTCTGCGCCCGGTCGAGCTCCTCGCGGAACGGGGCGTGCTTGGCAGCCGCTTCGTCGCCGTCCATGCGACGCACCTCGCCGAACACGAGCCGCGTCTTCTCGGGGACGCTGGGGCGCGAGTGTGCCTCTGCCCGACGACGGAGCGCGACCTCGGCGACGGCCTTCCGAACGTGACGGCGCTCATCGAGGCAGGTGTGCGGTTGTGCGTCGGCATCGACAGCCACGTCGTGACGGCGCCGCTCGAGGATTTGCGCGGCATCGAGCTCGGCGAACGGCTGCGAACCGGCCGCCGCACCGTCGTGCCATTCCAAGGTGGTTCGCCCGCTGAAGCGCTGTGGCAGATAGGTTCCACCCTCGGCGCCGAGGCGTGCGGCTTCGACGATGACGGCGAGCGGCTGCAGCTCGATAGGAACGCGGCGTCACTTGCGTTGGTTCGCGAGGATCGCCTGCTCGATGCGGTGGTGTTTGGCGGTGCCGAACGAGAGCTCTTCGTCTCGGGCTGAGCCGGTTCGCGGCACTGGCGCTCAGCGCGTCGTTGAGTAAGAGTCGCGGCTGATGCGCAATCGCAGGCGTTTTGCTGGGATCTTCGGGGTTTTGGTGCTGGCCTCATGTCGGCCCCATACGGCCGAGAGGCCGAGCGTCAGTCACGCGGCGCTCCCCATGATGTTCGACTCGGCGCTGTCCGCGGAAGCGCACGATCCATTGGCCGCAAGCGGCTACCTCGACGCCATCGATGCGACCCTCGAGCGGTGGAATGACCCTTGGGCCGCGCCCGTCCTGGCAGCATCGCTCGATGCGCTCGTGTGGCGGCGCACCGCCGAGCTCCCGAGAAACGTCGACCACGCCATCGTTCACCGTTCGCGCGCGGCATTCATCGACGTCACCGCGCGACTTCGCGCGGCCCACTCGCGGGCCGTGGACCACCCGATTCTCGGGCCAATGCTCGCCTTCTCGCTGCACGAGCTCGCGTTGCGCACCGGGGCAATCCCCGAAGCCGCCGCGTTTCGCCGCCAAGCCGGATGCGTCGAGCAGGCGGTCGTCATCGGGCCGCTCGCGTGGCCAGCCCTCTCCTCGCTGGATGCGCCGCTCGCCATCCCAACCGTCGGGCCGCTGCCCGCGCGCTTGCCGGGCGTCGGCCCCTTCGGGAATGAAGTCGCCTTCGAACCGAGTCTTGCCGACGCCTGCGCACTCGAGCTCGGGGCGACCGGCTCGAACGGCGGGCTGCGCGCCATCGTCGTCGACGTGCTGCAACCGAAGGCCGGTTGGGTTTACGCGGCGGTCGGCGCGCGCTCGCCCATTCGACTCGATCTAGGCGGAGAAACGCTGGTTAAACGCACACTCGACACCACCGAAGGAACGGCGCTCGGCTTCGGACGGGCATGGGTCGAAGCCGGCCGCGCACGCCTGGTTCTACGCATCGCCCCAATCGAAGTCGGAGAACGCGTCTCCCTCCAGCTCGTCGACGAACACGGCGTGCCCATCGCGACGGTCGCACCGGTGGCAGGCGAACAAGCGGGCACACGAGCCAGCCGCGCGAGCACAATCGAGCTCGTACCGGAACCTCACTCGCGAGAAGAGCTCATCACTGCCGCGAGCGCCGACCTCGCACTCGGCCTCGACCGTCGCGCGGGCCGCCGCCTCGACCAACCGGGCGCGCTCTCCGCCGAGCCGCCGACGCACGTTCAGCTGCTACGGATGCGCAGTTGGCGCGCGGCCGACGAGCTGACCGGCGTGACCCTCGACAACATCCTGCGGAGCACAGCCGAGCGCGCACAGACGCAATGCCCCGACTGTTGGGAAGCGCGACTCGCCGCAGCGCAATCGAGCCTCGAGCGAGCGGGGGCCGGATCCGGAACCTTCGCCGCACTGGTGGGACTCGGCGTCACGCGTCCTCGGGACTCACTCCGCGAAACGAAGCACTCGGCCCCTGAGCTCGCTTACCTCGCCCTCACGGCACATGCCGCCAACCTGAAGGATGTCGCGCGGAACGCCTACGAGGAGCTCGCGGTCGTTTCGCCAGGTTCGGCCCTTACGGCGGACGTCGATGCCGTCATCCATACGCGGGTCGGCCGCGAGCTTATCGAGGCCGCGTGTCGGGGCGGCACGTCGCGAAGCGCCCCGAGTTGCCTGATGGCGCTCCTCGAGACCGACAACCTCGATGGCGCCGTAGCTGAACTCGAACGGCTGCGACGCCTGCGAGGATCCCCGGCGTTATTTCGCAAGCTCGAACTCGGTCAATGGTTGGCCCACGGCCACGTGGAGCGCGCGGCGCGACTCTACGACGCGCTCCCGTTGGCCGAACGTGACACGGCGCTCTTGGCCTTACTCGCGCCCACCGATGCCAGACAGCGACTCGAGCGCGATCTCTTGAACCTCGGGGACGCGCCCTACGGTTACGAGCCACTTGCGCGCATGCTCGGTGTTGTCGCCGATCCCGCACCCGCCCTCGAGGCCGAAGGTGTGGTGCTCGTCGCGAAAGATCGCGCTGACGCCTTCTTGCCTGGAGCAGGCACGGCCGTGCTCCGACACATTGAACGTTACGACGTGAACGCACGCGGCCTCTTGTTCTATTGGACCTACGATCTGAGGCGCCTGAGCGACACCGAAGACGTCGCGAGCGGCGCCGAGGCCGACGATCCGCGCGTGATGGGAAAATGGGCATCGCGCGTGTTGCGACGTCGAATCCACAAGCGCGATGGCCGCGTGCTCGACCCCGATCCGAACGCGCACGGCACGCAGGGTCACACCGATTTGTCGCAGCTCGAAAAAGGCGACTACGTCGAACGGATCGCAATCGGCTGGGCGCTCCCAGAAGAGCACGGGCAGCTCGTCGTCGACGGTCCCGACTCGATGCCCCCTCGAACAAGCGTGCGTGAAGGACGCATCGAATTACGTCGTCCGACGAGCGTACCGATGAAGGTGTGGGCACACGCGCTCCTCGGCGAGCCCGTCACCGAAGAGCGAGACGGCATCGTCACCTCGACTTGGCGCCTCGCCAACCTTGCGCCGCGCCGCCTCGAGCTCGACGTGCCGCCACTCGAGGCCCACGTCGCGGTGAGCTTCGGGACCGACGACTACAGCCGCATCGGTCGCGCCCTCGGCGAACACCTGCGCATGCGAGACGAGGCGGATCCGTTCGTTGCACGATTCACGGCCGCGGCCCTCGGACCCGACGCAACCGCGCTCGACCAGGAAGCCCGCGTTCTGCGCATCACCGCAGCGGTCGGCAAGGCGGTTCGTATCGCGGATCCGCGTGCCCTAAGCGATCATGTGGCCGCCTTCTCCGGTGACCGCGGCGAACTCGCACGCGAGATCCTGGAACGCGGCGACGGGAGCCGCACCTGGGTCGTACACCGTGCACTGCGCGAAGCGGGGATCGAGAGTCGCATCGCAGTCGCAGAGACCCGGCCCTGGAGCGTGGCTCCAAATTTTCCGCCGCACATCGGCCGCTTCACGCACCCGCTCGTCCTCGTTCGCATCGGCGAACGGCACCTTTGGATAGACGCCGATGTCGAAGGGCCACCACTGCCACCAGGCCGTGTGAGCCCGGAGCTCCGTGGACGGATGAGTCTGCTTGGCGACGGGAGCCTCGTGCGGGTCGATGGCACCAGCGACGAGGACGCCGACGCCATCGACATCGCTCTCGAGCTCGACGAGCAAGGCCTCGCCAAAGGAACGTTTCGCGCCGTGATTCATGGGCGCGCAGCTCAGCGGATCGCCGGCGCGCTCGAAACCTTGGTCGGCGAACAACGCACCAATTTGCTGCGCAGCATCGCTCTCGGCTGGGTCCCCTGGGCCGACGTCCGTGACGTCGCGCTGTCATCGGACGTGGGCTCTTGGCAGATCGCGATTTCAGCCGAAATCGCCCCGTCGAGCTTTGCCGAAGCCGACGACCGCAAACAGAGCTCCTGGACGCTACCGGGGATCGAACCCTTCCACAGCGTGCTGCCCCGTCCGCGGTCGAGCAGTCTCGCCGCGCGCTACACCGCTCAAGCCGATCGAGCGAGCACCCTCGCCGTCGATGCGCCGCTCTACTACCGCGTCCATCGCACCGTAACGCTTCCGAGCGGAGCGAAACTCGGTCGCCCCGCTCCTGCGCTCGACGTGACCGCGAGCGGCAGCTCTCCATTCTCCGCGCGTCGGAGCGTCACCGAGAAGGGGCGAGTCCTCGACGAGAGCTTCGAGGTAAACCTTCCGGTGCACGTCGTCGACCCAGCTGAGTTCGAAGCTTTTGCGAGTCGCATTCGGCAAGTCGACGAAGGGTTCGCGTTCTCGACGCGCGCGATTTTGGTAAAAAAATGAATGTTTCTGTTGGTGTTTCGCTCGCGGAGCACACAACCCTTGGCGTAGGAGGGCCGGCCGCACACTGGTGCGAAGCGCGGAGCCGCGAACAGATCCTGCAGGCCCTCGCATGGGCAGACGAACGCGGTCTGCCTACGGTCGTCCTCGGTGGAGGCTCGAACGTGCTCGTCGCCGATCGCGGCATCGAGGGGCTTGTCCTGCGGGTGCGCAACGAGGCGATCGACGCCACGACTCATGAAGACCGCGCGCGGGTCACCGTAGCGGCCGGCACGAATTGGGACGCGCTCGTCCGGTGGTCGGTGGCCGAAGGCTACGCGGGGCTCGAGTGTCTCTCGGGGATCCCCGGCGAGGTCGGAGCCGCACCGATGCAGAACATCGGCGCCTATGGCCAAGAGGTTGGACAGGTCATTCGACGCGTCGAGCTCATGAGCCGGGCGGATGGTCAAACCGTCGAGTTTGCTCAGGCCGCCTGCGAGTTCGGCTACCGCGACAGCGTGTTCAAGACGAAGCTCGCCGACCGTTACGTCGTGGTTGGGGTCGAGTTTGAGCTCACGCGGTGCCGACCCACCCTCGCGTACGCCGAGCTTGCCCGAGCCCTCGCAAACGAAGCCGAGCCGACGGTCGCGCACGTTCGAGACACCGTCCTCAGCCTGCGCCGCGCGAAATCGATGCTGCTCGACGCTCACGATGCAAACGGCAAGAGCGCGGGCTCGTTTTTCGTCAACCCCACGCTGTCACCGGAGCAAGCCCAGGCCGTCGAGGTGCGTGCGCTCTCTCGCGGCGTCGATGCACCGATGCCGCGATTTTCTCATGGCTCACAGGTCAAGCTCAGCGCGGCGTGGTTGATCGAGCGGGCAGGCTTCGCAAAAGGGACGCGCAGCGGCGAAGTCGGCCTCTCGACGAAACACAGCCTCGCGGTCGTCAATCATGGGCGCGCGACCGCGGCCGACATCGTCGCCTTCGCGACGGACGTGAGAAACCGTGTACGTGACGCCTTCGGTATCTCCCTCTCACCGGAGCCAAGGCCGATGGGCTTTTATCCCGAAGAGCTCGCGGGGCTCTACGACTGATCGTCGCCGTCGTCGTCGTCGTCGTCCGCGTCGGTCGCCATGCCCGGCGAGCCTGGCGCGGTAGGCACGGCGCGCTTGTCGAGCCCCACGAGGAAAACTTCGTAGCTTATCCCGCGCACCGCCTCGGGGCGGAGCGTGCGCACCTTCGCGTAGTGTTGCCTCAAGAGAGAGCGCGCTTCGACGAACTGCCGGCCCATGAAGATCTTGCCGACGAAGCTGCCTCCCGGCGCGCCGAGAGCGGCCGCCACGTTCACGGCGCGGCAGAAGAGCTCGAAGCTGCGAATCTTGTCCGTCTCTTTGTGGCCCATCGTTTCCGGAGCCATGTCGCTCAAGACGACATCGTAGGGCGCGAACAACTCGAGCTCCGGACCTAAGGTCAGCGCGTCTCCGACGAGGGTCTTCACCTGCGGGGGCAAAGGCGCTTCGATCGCCTTGCGGTCAACCGCGAGGAGGCGGCCGCTGCCGCTTATTTTTTTCGCGGCGTATTGCGACCACGAGCCTGGCGCGGCGCCGAGATCGAGTACCCGAAGGCCGCCTTTCAAGAGGTGTACGCGACGATCGATCTCCTCGAGCTTGAAGACACTGCGCGCGACATAACCCTGTTTTTTCGCCGCCTCCGCATAGCGGTCGGGCTTGCGGTAGGCGTTGAAGCCTCCGCCAGGTCGTCCTCGCTTCGTCATGCTCGTCTCAACTCTTAGTCTCAAAATGAAACGAAGGCGCGAACCGGATTGGCCCACGCCTTCGATCGACGCGGAGCACACGACCCACACTCGGCCCGTGCGCTCACACGCTCTACGGCTACTTCTTGCCGCCGTTCTTCTTCTTGACCGCTCCCTGGATGCGCACCATCGCGTTGGCTGCGCCCGGGACGTTGCCCTCGAGGAGGATGAGCTGCTGCTCCGGGAGGAGCCTCACGATGCGCTGGTTCAGAACGGACACCGTGGCGTTGCCCATCTGGCCCGGCATCTTCTTGCCGAGCATGACGCGACCCGGGGTCATGTTGGTACCGATCGAGCCGCCGTGACGGCGCCACTCATGCGTACCGTGGGTCGCGGGGAGACCCGAGAAGTGGTAGCGACGGAAGACGCCTTGGAAACCGCGACCGCGCGACTTCGACTGGACATCGACCTTCTGGCCCTCTTCGAAGATCTCTTCGATCTTGAGGATCTGGCCGAGCTCGTACTTCGCGGCGTGCTCCGCGCTGCAGCGAAGCTCGCGCATGACCTGCGGGATCGCGACGCCCGCTTTTTCCATCGCAACGATCTCCGACTTGTTGGAGCGCCTCGCCGTCTTCTCGCCGAAACCGACGATCAAAGCGTCGTAGCCGTCTCGCTCGAGAGTGCGCTTGCCAACGACCGTGCTGCCGGCCTGCACGACGGTGCAAGCGACAACGGTGCCGTCATCAAGGAAGATCTGGGTGGCCCCGAGCTTCTTGCCGATGATGCCTGGATGCTGATTCATGATAGGTGCCGTTTTCCCGCGCTCACGGGTGTCGATTCGATGGGCCCAGGGCCCGGATTCGCTTTTCGCGATGAAGTGCCAAGCGAAATGCCGGGCGCCTCACTCCGCTGCGTCAGGACAGTCCTTGCCGGTTCGAGCGCGTGGAACCGGGCGGGGGTACGAAACCACCCGCAGACGCTTTGGAGGGGCGGAACCCTACCTCGATCCGATGAAAAAGGAAGCGAAATGGCCGTCCTTGGGCCATTTCGTGCTTTCAATTGTGAGCGCCAGCGCAGCGGGGTTACGCCTAGAACCACTGGCGCGCTGCGTCAGCCGTTTGCTTGACCTTGCCCTTGGCGGTATGGAATATACCGGCACGGGGCCGGCTCGGCAGCGCCGAGGTGGGGTCGTTCGGGCGTGCACACTATTTTGGAGGGACAAACAATGAATAACAAATCGATTTGGCTTCTTGGGGCTGTTTCCGCGAGCGCGATGGTCGCCAGCACGGCGTGCATCATCGTCGATGACACGGATGGCACGGGCGGCGCGGGCGGCGCGAGCAGCAGCGCGAACGTGTCGACGGACGCGAGCACGGACGCGAGCACGGACGCGAGCACAGACGCGAGCTCCGGCGCGAACGTGAGCACCGGTACGGGCCCGTGCGTCAGCTGTTCCGAGTACTACTCGAACGGCGGCATGGGCGAGCTCTGCCCGGCGAGCCAGACGCTGGCGGAGTCTCTGGACAGCTGCGTCTGCGGCGCATGCGAGGCCGACTGCGGCGCGATGTGCGACTCGACCGCGATGGCCTGCGAGGACTGCCTCAAGGCGGCGGCGCAGGACACATGCAAGGCCCAGACCGCGGCCTGCTCGAACGACACCTGAGCGTTTCACGCGTCGGGACCGGGACCTCCCATCGGAGGCTGTCGACCCGACCGCGTCTCGAAGGGCCGTAGCCATGCGCTGCGGCCCTTCTTCATTTTGTCGGCCGAAAGGGCGCCGAGGAGTGCTACGCGGTAGCCCCGTGAAAGCGATCATCATCGGGGCGGGTCGCGGAAGGCGCTTGGAGCATCTCACCGACGAGCTCCCGAAGACACTGGTGCCGGTGCTCGGTCGCCCGATGCTCGAGAGCATCCTCGACGCCTTCGACGCCGGAGGCTTCGCGCGGTCGGAGATTGTGTTCATCTGCGGCTACCGTGCCGACGTCATCCAGGCCCGCTACCCCGAGTTTCGCTACGTCAAAAACGAGGATTGGGAAAACAACAACATCCTCTTATCCCTGCTCTGCGCGCGCGAACATTTTGAGGATGGATTTCTTTCGAGCTACAGCGACATCGTCTACCGACCGGAGGCGATCGCCCTCGCGTTGGCCTCGACCCACGACATCACCCTCGTCTGCGACACGGACTGGCGGAGCCGCTACCACGGGCGCAGCCAGCACCCCGAGACCGACGCGGAGAAGCTCGTCGCGGAAGGTGATCGCGTCGTCGAGCTCTCACGGCGCATCGCCTCCGAGCGCGCGACCGGCGAGTTCATCGGAGTGATGAAACTCACGGCGGCCGGGGCTCGGCGTTTTCTCGCCGCGTTCGACGAGACCGCCCGACAATTCGGTGACGCGGCCGAATTCCGCGAAGGGCGCAGCTTCAAAAAGGCCTACGTGATCGATCTCTTGCAGCACATGCTCGAGCGCGGCGAACCCATCCACTGCGCGACGATGCACGGCGGTTACATGGAGATCGACACGACCGAAGATGCCGCGATGGCCGCAGGCTGGCGCGAGCGCTGGGGAAGCTGAGTTTTTCCTCGCGCTCCGCTCGACGCGTCACACGGCCGGTCGACCGCGCAAGACGCGATCGTGCCACAGCAGCATCTCGATGCTGCCGGGGCCGCGATTCCAGGCGTAGTCGTGGGGACCAGGCGTGACGAGCAAACGATGTTCGATGCCGCGCCGCGTGAGGCCTTCCGACAAGACGTGAATGGCGTCGCGAAACGCATCGGCCTCGGAGGTGACGAGCCGCAACGGGCGGGGGCGCTCACGCTGCGCGGCCGCCGCGAGGTCGCAAAAGAAACCGGCTTCATCGACCGCAAGTGCGGGCTGGAGCGCACCCACGGCGTCGAAGAGGTCGGGGCGCCCAAGTCCGAGTAGCAGCGCGAGACGACCACCCATGCTGACGCCGTCGATTCCGATCCGCGCGTTCGGGGCGAGGCCCGCGTCTTTTCGCGCCCGCGGCAACAGCGTGCGCTCGAGCCAGGTCGCCCAGCGTTTTGCCCCTTCGAGCGTTTGGATGCGCGGCGTGTACGGGCAGGCAACAGCGAGGCCCTCGAACGGCACGTTCACAAGCGACGTGTTGAGCTCGGCGAGGCGCCCGGGCTGGACGAACGACTCGAAATCTTCGCGCGTCAGCGGCGGAGCGTGAAGCCTCCGGTCCCCGCGCTCGAGCGCGTAGTCGTCGCGCCAGCCGAGTGAGCCGGCAACGAGGCCGCGCGCTTGTTCCCCCGCGCCGTGCAACGCGACAAGGAGCGGCATGCCCGCGGCCACACGCACGGCGCTCCTTCCGGGTTCAGGCCAATCGGCATCGGCAGCGAACTCGACTTCACGCCATGCCGGAGGCCCCGAAAAAGCGCGACTCGTCGGCAACGCAGGCAGCGGAGCGTCACTCCGTGGTGAGCACCCTTCACAGCCGACGAGGGTCGAACCCGCGGCCACAACGCACGACGCCGAAGCCCACGAGAGAAGCTCGCGGCGGCGCATCAGCCATCCGTCCCAGTGGACGTGCCCGCGGTTGAATCCACACCGTCAAACCAGGAAAAAAACCGCATCATCGCGGCCTTCTCGTCAGGGGGCATAAAATCGAAGTTGCGCCCGCGGTCGACGATCTCCCAAAAATCCTTGGTCTCGATCCGCGCCAGCTCATCGCGAATCGCGAGCAATTTTTCGATCGGATCGCACTCCATGTCCCGCTGAATTCGGCGCGCGCGGTCACGATCCTCAACGGTAAGGAAGTACGCCGCGAGCTTGATCTGCGCCTTGCGAACACCGCGAAGCGACTGCTCCTCCGCGAGACCTTTCGTCTCGCGATCAAGCTTGAGAAGCGACTCGAGGAGGCTGTCCTGCTCGGGGAGCTTCAGCCGGTGCGCCGTCGCGCAGAGGCTGCTTATGTCGTAGGCGATGGTCTCGGTGACGAACGGAAGCTTCATGTCGTAGCTAACGAACCCGTAGTACTTGAGGTGCTCGACCGCCCCCGCGGCCACCTTGCCTTGGCCCGCGCGCATCACGCCTTCAACGAGGTAGCGGTACTGGTTCAAGACGTTGTACGCCGTGCGCACATTGCGGGCGTTGAGCGTCGCTCGCAGGTAGGAATTCATATAGCGGAACGTGAGCTGGAGGCATTCGGTATCACCGAGCTTCACTGCCGCTTCGCCGATGTAGCGTGTATCGATCGCGATGAGATAGTTGATGTCCGGCATCGTCTCCAAGGCCTCGTTGTAGACACCGAGGAGCTGCCGCATCGCCTTCCACTCGACCCACGTGCGTCGCAGCACGAGCTCCTCGCGCGCCTCGGGATCGAGCGCAACGACATCCGGGTTCTTCAAGATCTGCGGGCCGAACTCGAACCATCCGGTCGGGGTCGTGGGCTTGTGATGGAGATAGCCGACCGTAAACTCCGTGATCGCGTCGACCGCGCCGCTCGCGATCATCTTGTCTTTTCCCTGGATCGAGTGCGAGATGATGTCCGTCAGCTCCTCCATCGCCTGCAGCACATGCGCCTGCGCCGCAGAGAGGACCTCGGGGCGATCGCTTTGCGCTGCGTCACGGAAGCCGCGGAGCGCGAGAAGGTGAATGCGCGAGACGATATGCGACGGCTCTAAGAACCAAAAAACGTAAGCGAAGTAGGGCGCCATCAGCAGCAGGCCGAACATCGTCGCGAGCATCATGGCCACGAGGGTGGCGCGCGGAACGAAGTCCGCGTGAACGGACAGGCTCACCATCACGCCGCAACAGCAGGCCACGACGTAGTACCCCATCACGCCCATGTTGATGCGGTCGCGAAGGAACATCCGCGCGACACCGGTGTAGCGCTCGGCGGACAGCTGAACCACGAGGCTCACCACGGTGATGACGATGCCGAGGACGCCGGCGATCATCGCGCCGAGAGAAGCCACCGCGTCGGTGATGTGGTCTTGGTCGAAAGCGAAGTACCTCGACACTGGACCTGATCCGCCGCTGCCCGGGCCGCCGGCGACGAAGTGATCCACCGCGAACAACGTCGCGAACAAGACGACCGCCATCCCGCCGGTCACGAGGATAGGAGTGACCCAGCGGTTGCCCGTGGAGGAGGGAGGGCTCGACATGAGGGCGAGGTTACCCGAGACGGACGCGTCGTGTCATGGTCGTGCGCGTCAGCGGATCGAGCACCCGACTCAGAACGCGTTGATCCCCGTGAGGGCGTGGCCGAGAATGAGCTCGTGCACCTCGTTTGTGCCCTCGTAGGTGTAGACGCTCTCGAGGTTCAGCATATGGCGGATCGCCGGGTACTCGAGGAGGATGCCGTTGCCGCCGAGGATGCTGCGTGAGACGCGTGCGGCCTCGAGCGCCACCTTGCAATTGTTGCGCTTGCAGACCGAGACCTGCACCGGCGTGATGTGGCCCTTCGCGTCCTTCAACCGCGCGAAGTGCATCCACATCAACATGCCGGAAGCGATGTCGGTCGCCATATCCGCGAGTTGCTTCTGGATGAGCTGCTTGCCCGCGATCGGCTTGCCAAACATCATTCGCTCGCAGGCGTAGTCGATCGACGAGTCGAGGCACGCCCGCGCAGCGCCGAGTGCGCCACACGCAATGCCGAAGCGCGCCGTCGAGAGGCACGAGAGCGGACCGCGAAGGCCTTGCACTTCGGGAAGCATGTTGCGCGAGGGAACGCGCACGTCGGTGAGGACGATCTCGCCCGTCGAGCTCGCGCGCAGGCTCATCTTCCCGTGAATGGTAGGGGTCTCGAAGCCAGGCATGCCGCGCTCGACGATGAAGCCGCGGACAGACTCGGCGCCGCCCGCATCGACTTTTGCCCACACGATCGCGAGGTGCGCGATCGGCGAGTTGGTGATCCACATCTTCGTGCCATTCAACACGTAGTCGTCTCCGTCGGTCCGCGCGCGCGTCACCATCGCGGACGGATCGGAACCGGCATCGGGCTCGGTGAGACCGAAGCAGCCGATAAGCTCGCCTGTCGCCATCCTCGGCAAAAAGCGGTTCTTCTGCTCCTCGGAGCCGAAGGCAGAAATCGGCCACATCGCAAGCGAGCCCTGGACACTCGCAAAGCTGCGCAGGCCACTGTCTCCGTACTCGAGCTCCTGCATCGCCAACCCGTACATCACCTGACTCATGCCGGCGCAGCCGTAACCCTGGATGCTGCCGCCCAGCAGGCCGAGCTCGCCTAAGGCGGGGATGAGATCCATCGGGAACTCTTCTTTCGCGAAGAGGTCACCCGCCCGAGGCAGGTAGCGCTCTCGCACGAAGCGGCGCACCTCACCGCGTACGAGACGCTCCTCTTCAGAGAGAATTTCGTCGATGGCGATGAGCTTCTCGAACGACGTACGGTCCATGACGAGATATGGCCTCGGCGACCGCCCCAAATCAAGGATGAATGTGCACGATCGTCCCATCCTTGAGCGACATCGCCGCGTGCCAGCCTTCAGGAACGCCCGGAGTCGTCCAGTCGAAGAGCCACGAGGCGTCGAGCGGCGCGAGGTTGACGCAGCCGTGGCTACGCGGATTGCCGAAGTCGTCATGCCAATAGGCGGCGTGGAGCGCATATCCTTCGGTGAAATACTGAACGTACGGCACGTCACGAAGATCGAACTCGTCCTTGTCGTCGTCGCTGTCCATCGTCACGCTGAGGTGCTTTGTGTGCACGAGGAACGTGCCCTGAATCGTGGCGTGGCTGTCTTTGTGGTCGGCGGTTCCGTCTTTGCCGGTGGAGACGAGCGTCGCGTAGACCGGCCGGGCACCTTCGTACGCGACAAGCGACTGGCGGAGGATCGAGACGTCGATCCATTTGGTGCTGTTGCGAGCGAAGCGGGGCAGCTCGTCGTCGCGCTCGATGACGGTGACCTGGTCGGCGCGAAGCCATGAGCCGTCGCGCGCTTCGAGCAGCAAACCCTCGCGTGAACGGTGTTCACGACCGGTCAGCGAAACGGTGGAGCGGTACTCAAGGGAGGGGCCGACGGTGACGCCGCCCGCCGAATCGATGGCGTAGCTCTTCGCAGACTTGGCGCGCGTAAAAGCGATAGGCAGGCTCAGCTCGTCCGAGAGCTCCAGGCCGCGGAACGACGACGGCTTGACGATGCGGGTGCGGTCGAGCGGAACCAGCGCAAGCTCGGTCGTCAGCCCGAAGGTGCGACCGTGCGCCTCGTACGTGGCGAGGAACGCCCAGCCCGAATGCTTCTTGGCGTGACCGACGAGGAGGTCGTCGTGGCGCCGCGGATCTCCGCTAACCGAGGGTAAAAGCTCGCCGTGCGAGAGCAACTCTGGCAGCGGATCGGCCGCCGGAGGCGCGACATAATCGGCCTTTTTGGCTGTCGCGGCGGCCTGCCGCAGTTGGCCCGTCAGGTTCCGTTCGACGCCCTCTTGCTCCTCCGGCGTCGGGAGGCGCGCGTAAAGTGGAGGAGGCGGGTAACGCGTGAGCGCGTAGAGGTACGGCAGGCCCGTGCGATCGGGTCGCTTGGCGGACAGAGCCGCCGCAGGGTTGTCGAACGCGAGCGTCGCGCGCGAGCCTACGCACACGTAACCTCGAGGCTGAATGCGGTACCACCCGCCGCGGCAGTCGCGGCGCGAGGCGGGCTTCTCGTCGCGGCGCGCGCTCGCTCCAGCTCGCAGATAACCAAGCTTTTTACTCTCCCATCGCGGTTCGGCGAGTACCCACGTCTCGCGACCGATGCTGAGCAAGACGGGGCCCGGTGCCTCCTCCTCCTCGGCGTCGGCGACGAGCACGGGGGCCGTGTCCTCAGGCGGCGGGGCGGGCTCGACCGCTGCGTCGCGTGCCAAGGCAGCGGCCTCGTTCGCGGTGTCGGCATCCTCAACAGGCGCGCGCGCCGCGTCTTTGCCGAGATCGCCCAAGGCGACGCCCAAGAAGGCCTCGGACGGCACCGTGGCCACGAGCGCCGCGGCAACGGCGCCGATGCGCGCGCTCATCGGTCGGGCTGTCTCCACCCGCGTGCGCGCCCCGAGCCGAGCGGCGAGAGCGTACCCGCGGTCGATGACCTGGCGCTCGTCGGCAGCCACGCCCCCCACGGTGATGACGACGGTTAGAAACGCGCGGAGCAAGCGATTCGCGGGCATTGACGGCACTCGGCCGATATCAACCGCCCGCGCCTGCGGCCAACTTCACCGTTGCCTAAACAACAAAGCAAAGCGGCCTGCCGCCGTGTCTGTCAGCGCTTCGTCGTCAGCTCGAAGCGGCCCTGGTCCATTACTTTGTTCCAGACGGCGGCGAAGTCCTTGGCGAACTTCTCTTTGCCGTCATCCGAGGCGTACACCTCCGAGATGGCGCGCAGCTGCGAGTTCGAGCCGAAGACGAGGTCGACGGTGGTCGCCGTCCACTTAACGGCATTCGTCTTCGGATCGCGGCCTTCGTAGATCGACTCGCTCGTTGCCGACTTCTTCCAGTCGACGTTCATGTCGAGCAGGTTCACGAAGAAGTCATTGCTCAGCGTGCCAGGCTTGTCGGTGAAGACGCCGAGCTTGGAGCCGTCGAAGTTGGCGTCGAGCACACGCAACCCAGCCACGAGGACGGTCATCTCGGGCGCGCTCAGCGAGAGCAAATCGGCCTTATCGACCAAGAGCTCAGGCGCCGTTCGCGTGTTGCCCAAACCGAAGTAATTTCGAAAGCCGTCGGCCGTCGGCTTCAGGTTTTGGAACGAGCTCACTTCGGTCATCTCTTGCGTCGCGTCGGTGCGCCCAGGCAAAAACGGAACCTTGAGTTCGGTGCCGGCGCTCTTGGCTGCCGCTTCCACAGCCGAGTTGCCGGCGAGGACGATCAGATCTGCGAGGGAGATCTTTTTTCCACCGGGCGCGGCTTTGTTAAACTTCGCCTGGATCGCTTCGAGCTTGGCGATGACCTTGCCGAGGTCTGCCGGCAGATTGACCTCCCAGTCTTTCTGCGGAGCGAGACGAACGCGGGCCCCATTGGCGCCACCACGCAGGTCGGTGTCGCGGTAAGTCGAGGCCGAGGCCCAGGCGAGCTTGACCAACTGCGAGGTCGTCAGCCCCGACTCGAGGACCTCTTTCTTGAGCGACGCAATCTCCGCGTCGGCCACGAGCTTGAAGTCAACCGCCGGAACCGGGTCTTGCCACAGCTGCGCATCCGGCACGGTCGAGCCCAGCAGGCGAACACGTGGGCCCATGTCACGGTGAGTCAGCTTGAACCACGCGCGGCCGAAGGCATCTTCGAACTCCTTGGGGTTCTTGTAGAACCGCTCGGAGACCTTGCGAAATTCGGGATCCTCCTTCAATGCGAGGTCGGTCGTGAACATGATGGGCTTGTGGAATTTGCCCGCCGTGTGCGCGTCCGGCACCGTCTCTTTGCCGTTCTTGGGGACCCACTGCTGCGCGCCGGCGGGGCTCTTGGTCAGCTCCCACTCGTTCTCGAAGAGGTTCTTGAAATAGCTGTGCGACCATCGCGCGGGCGTATTGGTCCACGCGCCTTCCAGGCCACTCGTGATCGTGTCTGCGCCCTTGCCAGACTTGCACTTGTTCTTCCAACCGAGGCCCTGCTCTTCGATACCGGCGCGCTCCGGCTCGGCACCGACGCACGCTTCCGGTTTGGCCGCGCCGTGGGCTTTGCCGAGGGTGTGCCCACCGGCAATCAGCGCGATGGTCTCCTCGTCGTTCATGGCCATGCGACTGAACGCGAGACGGATGTGTTTCGCGGCTTCAAGCGGGTCGGCCTTGCCGTTGGGCCCTTCGGGGTTGACGTAGATGAGACCCATTTGCACCGCGCCGAGAGGGTGCGCCAGAGCTTTGCCGTCTTTGGTAAAACGATCGCTCGCCAGCCACTCGGTCTCCGGTCCCCAGTTGATGTCCGTCGGCTCGAAGACGTCTTCGCGGCCGCCGGCGAAACCGAACGTCTTGAAGCCCATCGACTCGAGCGCGACGTTCCCCGTGAGCACCATCAAGTCGGCCCACGACAAGCTGCGCCCGTACTTCTTCTTCAGCGGCCAAAGCAGGCGACGTGCCTTGTCGAGGTTGGCGTTGTCGGGCCAGCTGTTCAACGGCGCGAAGCGAATCGTGCCGGAGCCTGCGCCGCCGCGGCCGTCGGTGACCCGATAGGTGCCGGCGCTGTGCCACGCCAAGCGGATCATCAGTCCGCCGTAAGTTCCGTAGTCCGCTGGCCACCAGTCTTGCGAGGTGGTGAGGACACTCTGGATGTCCTTCTTCACGGCAGCCATGTCGAGTTTCTTGAACGCGGCGCTGTAGTCGAACGTCGGATCGATCGGGTCGTTCTTCAGCGCGTTCGCTTTGAGGGCTCGCAGGTCGAGTTGATTGGGCCACCAATCGGCGTTGTCATAGGGCCTTTTTGCAATCTTTGCCGCGGGCGTGGCGGGCGTGGCGAGCTCCGCTCTCGGAGTGACAGGCACCGGCACCGGCGTCGCCGCCCCGCCGCAGCCGCTGGCGCCAACGGCCCAACCGAGGACGAGCGCGGCCGACCAAAATTTGCGAGGTCCTCGGATGCCGACGGAGAAGATGCGTTTCATGCTGCTGCCCATAGCAGCGGCCGAATCAAATCTCAAGGCGACCACCTCGCGCCAGCGCGCCTAACGCGGCCTAACGCTACAAACTTCGCCGCTTGACCGGCGGCCACGGCGCCCGCACCCTCCCGGCAAGAATCATGGGGGAGGCTTCCGCACACGACTCGCTCAACGCGCGCCTGAACGCGTACATGGACAAGAAAGGCCTGCGCTCGACGGGCCAGCGCCGGACGATCGCGGACACTTTTTTCAACGGGCCAAGGCACATCACGATCGAGGAGTTGTTGTCGCGCGCGCGCCAAGCGGATCCGCGGATCGGCTACGCCACCGTCTACCGAACGCTCAAGCTCTTCAGCGAGAGCGGCATCGCGAACGAACACAACTTCGGCGACGGGCCGACCCGTTACGAGCTCGCGGATGAAGGCGATGACCACCACCACGACCACCTGATTTGCCTCGAGTGTCGCCGCATCATCGAGTTCCACGACGAGGCGATCGAGGAGCTGCAGGCGAAGCTCGCGGCGCGCCTCGGCTTCGAGATGGCCTCGCACAAGCACGAGATCTACGGGGTCTGCGATACCTGCCAAAAGGCTCGCGCCAAAAAAAAGCGCTAAGCGGTCACCCTAAACGCTGACGAGCGCCGCGCTCACAGTTCACAGGTCATCTCGACCATCGTGCGGCGGAACCCGAGCCTCGCAAACAACGCCTGCGCGGATTGATTGGCGGCTGCCGCATGGAGGACGAGCCGCGGCGCGCCCTTCTCTCGAAGCGCCT
Source organism: Polyangiaceae bacterium (assembly GCA_947475525.1). Taxonomy (GTDB): domain Bacteria; phylum Myxococcota_A; class Polyangia; order Polyangiales; family Polyangiaceae; genus SYFR01. The sequence continues at coordinate 91,769 of CANJMI010000001.1, forward strand.
CGACCACGGCAAGAACGAGCGCTTCGGCCACGCCGTCGCGGCGAGCTTCCGGTTCAATCCACAGGTCGTGCAGCGCCCCGCACGCGTCGAGCAGTTGATTCCAGTCTCGCTCTTCGAGGCGACCGTAAGCGTAACCGAGGAGCAGGCCTTCGCGCTCGGCGACGAGCAACACGACCTCGGTGCGCTCGAGCTCCTGGGCGAACCAGCCCGCGTAGCCCTCCGCCGCGCTCTCCGGCATGAAGAAGCGCTGCCCGTCGAAAGCGTGATGCAGCGCGAGCAGCTTCTCGGCCATGCGAGCGACGACGCCGAGGTCCTCGAGGCGCGCAGGGCGAAGAACGATTGCGTTATCCACCCTGGCCTCGTCAACGATCGGCGAGCTGGGCCGTGTAGCTTACGCGAGCAACCGACGCGATGCCGAGCGGATCCAAGAGCGAAGGAGCGGGCGGCGCGACACTGCCCGCGTAAGCGGTGTTGTCGATGACGACGTAATACGCGCCCGGCGGCAATTGGTACGCAGTCTGAACGGCAAGCCCCGGATGCAGCGGCGCCCCGGCGAGAACCGGACCCGGTGGCGGACCGAGCGGCGCGCCGAGCTGGTAACCCTCACGCCACGCATCGCCAACGGTCTTCGGCACCACCATCACGTCCACAGCGGGGCCTTGGAGTTGCAGCTTCAAGATCAACTGCTGCGTTCCCTCGACGACATCGAAGGGCCCCAAAAAGTCACGCTGGTTCGCCTGCACCTCGGTGGCCTCGTTGGCGAACGTGTAGCGCGCGTCCTGACTGACGTCGAACGGGCTCGTTGGCTTCTGCGGCGGCATCAAAATGCCGAGGGCGAAGCTGTTGCTCCCGGTGTCCCAGTTCTGAAGCACGGTGAACCCTCGGGTGAGCTCGCCGGCAACGATTTGATTGCCGAAACTGGTGGCGAGCCCCCCAAGCGGCGTCAGGCTCGTGGCGACGTCGGCCACCTTGTTCTCGACGTAACCGAGCTCGAAGTTGGGCCCGCTGACGATGCGGTTCACTTTGCCCCAAACATAAATATCGTCGTCGTCGAGGTAAAAGTCGGCGCGGTATTGGACGGCCGCGCTGCAGCGAAAGCCGATGCGACGGCTGAGCGGGGTGTAAGCGTAACCCGTGCCGGTAAAGTGCACGGTGACGAGCTGGTTCTGGTTGTCGACATCAACGTTGCACCCGTTCGGGAAGAAGCGCCCGACGGTGGCCCCGCGGTCTTGCAACTTGAGACCGACGCCGCGCTTCACCATTTCGGGGCAGATCTTGCTCGCGCCGAAATTCGAGAAAAGCCACCAGCGTAACCCCGGGCTCGCGTTCACCGGACCGCGGGCGCACGGGCACCCGACTCCGGCGATGGCGAAGATCAAAGCGATGACGCCGAGCCCCAAACGGGACGCCGGAGTTGCTGTGGGGTATTTTCTCACGAGCGAAACCATACAAGCGATGCCTCGCGGATAGAAGAAGCGGCGCCTTCGTGGCGTGTGGCGGCACGAAGGCAACGGCCCGCCGTTGCGCGGTGGCGACGCGGATGGTAATCATCGATCCATTGCGCGCTTCGTTTTTGGGCGCCCACGGAGTCTCATGGGTGGTCGATTCGGTCCATTTGAAATTATCCTGATCCTGGTCGTTGCGCTGTTGTTCTTCGGCGGGGGAAAGATCGCGGACATCGGCAAAGGCCTCGGGCAAGGTATCCGCAATTTCAAGAAAGGCCTTCGCGACGAAGACGAACCGGAGAAACTTCCGGACGGAACCGCCGTGCCGCCTGAGAAGCTGACCGAAGGCGTGAGCGTCAAGAAGGAAGGCGACGCCGCCTGAGGTTGCGAGGTCTCTCTGGCACGCGCCTTGAGGCGGGAGAGCCCGCCGGCCTTCGTTCGCCTTCGCCGTAAGGACGTGCCACACTCGCCGAACGACGACGACGGCGTTCGTCGTTCAGACACCATGCGAACCGTCGAGCGTGTAGGCAAGCTCCTCATCGTCACGGGAGCCTTAGGACTCTCGGGATTTCTGGCTCACTCGTTCGGGTCCGGTGGACTCTGGTACGGGTTTCGGTCCCAGATCGCGCCGGCGAAACCGGGCTCCGCGCGCGCGTACGATTTGACGCGCCTCGAAGCCGTCAACGAGACGCTGAAGTACATCCGCGATCGCTACGTCGATCCGGATCGCGTCCGCCCGAAGGACATGCTTCTCAGCGCGCTCAACCAGATTCAGCGCGACGTGGCCCAGGTCATCGTGCTGCCGAGCGCCGAGAAGCCCGGCATCGTCACGGTGCGCGTCGACACCGAGCAGATCGAGCTGCGCGTCGACGATGTGCTCGGGCCGTGGGACGTGGCCGCAAAGCTGCGTGAGGTGTTCGTTTTCATGCAGAAGCACCTCGCGTCCGCGGAAGGCGTCGAGCTGCGCGACGTCGAGTACGCCGCCTGCAACGGGATCCTCCGCACCCTCGATCCGCACAGCGTCTTCATGAGCCCTGACGCGTACAGGGAGATGAACCTCTCGACGTCGGGCCATTTCGGCGGCCTCGGCATCGTCATCTCGCTCCGCGATCAGCTGCTCACGGTGATCCGCCCGATGCCAGACACGCCGGCGGGGCGCGCGGGTCTTCGGAAGTACGATCGAATCCTGAAGATCAACAACGAGTCGACGCTCAACATGCCGCTCGACGACGCGGTGAGGCGCTTGCGCGGCAAACCGGGCTCGAAGGTCTCCGTGTGGGTTCAGCGACCGGACGAATGGGAAGGCACGAAGGAGTTCGTCCTCACCCGCGAGAACATTCGAGTGCCGAGTGTGATCGCAAAAAAACTCCCAGGCGACGTCGTCTACGTGCGCCTAAAGCAGTTCCAGCAGAGCTCCTCCGACGAGATAAAAGAGCTCCTCGCGCGGCACCGTCCAGCCTCGGCGAATGAAGGCGGCGCGATCAAGGGCGTCGTGCTCGATATGCGCGGAAACCCTGGCGGATTGCTCGACCAAGCGGCAAAGGTCGCCGATATTTGGATCAAGAGCGGCACTCTTGTGGCCACGGTCGGCGCTTCCGAAGGCCGCGAAGAGAAGAACGCGACCGCAAACGAAAACGAGCCGGACTATCCGCTGGTCGTGCTCGTCAACCAATCGAGCGCCAGTGCCAGCGAGATCGTCGCGGGCGCGCTGAAAAACTTGAAGCGCGCGGTGATCGTCGGTGAGACGACCTTCGGCAAAGGCAGCGTGCAGCTCGTCTTCCCCGACGTCACACCAGACAAGGCCGCACTGAAGCTTACGATCGCGCAGTACCTGACACCGGGAGATCAATCGATCCAAGGGGTCGGCGTGACGCCACACATCGAGCTCGATCCGATGACCGTGGATCCGCTCGAAATGGACCTGACGCTGCAGCACACCGGGGTGCGAGAACGCGATCTCGAGCACCGCTTGTCGAACGAGCGCGCCGCGAAGCCGACCTCGCCGGGGCAGGTCGTGCGGTACTACCTGCCGCAGCGCGAACGCGAGACAATGCGTGAGCTCGGCGGCGAGCTGGACGAAGAATTCCAGGTCGATTTTCCGATCGAGTTCGCTCGCGAGCTGGCACTGCAGCTGCCGGCAGGCAAGGAAGCCGAAGCGCAACTCAGCGCCGCGACAGGCTTCATCGAATCGACGCGACAGAAGGAACTCAACAAGGTCTCCGACGAGCTGAAGAAGATCGACGTCGATTGGTCATTGCCCGGACAGAAGCCGACGGCCGGACCGACGAAGGATGACTTCGAGGTCGTGGTGTCGACCGATCACGCAGGCGACGTCGTGAAAGCCGGCGATCCGCTGAACCTCACCGTCAAGGTAACGAACAACGGCAAGGCCCCGGTCTACCGATTGCGTGCGGTCACCGACAGCGACAACCCGTTCTTCAACGAGAAGGAGCTCGTCTTCGGCAAGCTCGCCGGCGGCGACACGAAGACCGTCACGGTGCCGCTTTCGTGGTGCGAGATTGAAGGCCGCAAAATCGCGACGACCGCGCCGCTTCCGAAAGATCCGAAGCGCGTGTGCCATTTGCCAAAAGAATCGCTCGATCGCAGCGACGGGGTGAAGATCCACTTTGACGCGGCAGGCGGTCACACCCCGGCCACCGCCGAGCTGCGCCCGAGCATCGAGTCGCTGCCGCGGCCGCAGTTCCAATACAGCTACCAGATCGCCGATAACCTCGAAGGTTCCAACGGTGATGGCCTGATTCAGCGCGGCGAGATGGTGACGATTTTCCTCACCGTCAAGAACGTGGGCAAAGGCCGGTCGCTCGATACGCAGGCGAACCTGTCGAACCGTTCAGGCGATGGCGTGCTCTTGAAGAACGGTCGCTACCAACTCGACGGCATGGACCCGGGCGACGTGCGGCAGGTGGCGTTCACGTTCGAAGTGCAACCGCAACTCGCGGAAAACGAAGTCGTGCTCGGCCTGTCGGTGGGCGACCGCGATCTGCGCGAGTACGCGAACGAGAAGCTTCGTATTCCAGTGCGCGCAGCTGCCACGATCGAGTCGGCGGAGGGCGGCGTCACCGCGAAAGAAGGCGCACAGCTCTACGGCGACGCGACCCTCGAACGCGCACCCTTCGGCGTGCTGAGCGCGGGGACGAACCTGCAGATCGTCGGTCACCACAAGGGCCCGAAGGGCATGACGACCAAGGTCCTGCTCGGCCCGAATCGCTTCGCGTTCCTGAAGGAAGGCTCTTTCGATGCCGGAGGCCAAGCGAAGAAAGACGAGGACGTTCCCTACTCGCCGCTCTTTTCACACGCGCCACCCGTGGTCACGTTGAAAGCCGCCGACAAGGCCACTCGTGGCGAAAAAATCCGCATCGACGTCGAGGCGTACGACAGCGAGCGCCTGCTCGACCTCTACCTGTTCGTCGGGAGCCGAAAGCTTCACTACGTCTCGAACCGCAACGGCGCGGATCCCAAACGCGCGACGTTCAGCTTCGACGCGCCACTTGCGCCGGGCGTGAACATGATCAGCGTCATTGCCCGCGAATCGCCGGACACGACGACGGCTCGCACCGTGGTCGTGCGTCGCGACGCGCCGGACGGCTCGATCCTCAAGACGCCAAAGCATCAAGACGATGACTTTTTCGTCGATGGCTCGGAGTGACAGGGACGCGCAATGAGCTGGCTCGATAAACTCAAGGTGAAGCTCGGCGTTCTCGACGCCGACGACGCGGCGACGCTCGAAGAAGATGCCCCTCGTGCCGCGCGCCGTGCTCACGACAACGACCGCGGCGGACGCCCCGCGCTGGACGGCATCGAGCCTGCCTCGCAACAAGGCTTGGACGACGTCCTCGCAGCAAAAGAACGAGGCGACACGACCGAAATGCGGCGCCTCTTGAAGGAGCTCGACCGCGGAAAGGGCCTGCGCCTCGTGCTGCGTGCCGCCGCCGCCCTTGAGGCCGGTGACGACGCCGAGCTTGAAGAGCTCTTGCCAAAGGTTGGCGCGGAAACAACCACGTGGCGCCTCGCTTTGCAGCTTGCCTCGGTACTGGACGATCCGGCGCGGGCGGAGGCGTTCCGCCAACGCGCCGAGAAGGCTGGCGCACCAACGTGGGCTCTCGCGTGGAGCCGGGCGCTCTCGAACGACGCCGACGTGCAGCGCCGCGGGCTCGTCGAGCTACTCGTGATTGATCCCGCGCTCGCGCGCACGGTCGCCGCGCGGGATTTGCACATCGAAGGGGCAGTGGCCGATGGTGATGCGTCCGATCGCTACGCCGGTTTCGCCCACGGCCGCCAATGCATTCGACGCTTCGGGCCGAGCGCGGTCGCGGCGGTCGTCGAGCGCGCGGGAGGCTTCTTATGAGCCGCTCGAAGCTGGTCCTCTACCAACTTGACCGCCCGGCACTGAAGGCTCTGTCGGCAGACATCGAAGGCCTGCTCGTTCGGAACGACCATGCCGCCTTCGCTGAACGGTTGAAGCTCGACGCCGCGCTTCTCCGCGGGCGAGCGCGCCTGGTCGATTATTTTCTCGTGCCGGAGAACGACTCGACGAAGGAACTTCACGCAGCCTTACGGCGACTCGCGAAACGTGACGCTCTCACGCCGGCGTTTGCGAGCGACAGCCTCGCGCTCGAAGGACGCCTGCGAGCGTTTGAGCCACTTCGAGAGAACGCCGGCACGAGCGCGGCCATCGATCGCCTGCTCAATCCGAAGCGCGTCCCCTGGTACCTGAGGGCCACGGGCGCAACGGCCGGATGGCTTGACGGGAAAGATCGAGCCGACCTCTCCCAAAAGATGGATCGGCTGATGTCGCAATTGACGCCCGAATTGCAGGCATTTGCGCGTGGCCTCGGTGAGATCGACGGCGACGTGATCGCCCACGATTCGCTGTAACTTCGGGAAGGGCTCAAGATCGGCGCCGCTCGTCCGTTCAGTCGGGTGCGCCATGTTGTCTTTCGGATTGCCCCTCGCCCTCCCCGGAATCGTCGATTCCGAGGTCCCGGCAGAGTCGCGGCAAAACGCAAAGCCGCGCACGGCGACGCAGCTCTACCGCGAAGTCGACCGACTGATGACGACCGTCGTCCGCGGCACCGAAGTCCGCACGCAGCAACGCTGAGCTGTCGGGCAGGACGCGCGACGCGACGCTAGTAGAGGCCCCAGACCTTGAAGGCCGCAGCGGTCTCCGAATCGAGGGAGGAGGGCTCGCGTTCAGGCGCCTTCGGAAGCGCGGCGTCGAGGGCCGAGAAGCGGCGGAAGAGGGCATGCGTGACGAACGGTGCACGATGCGAGCGATCGTAAGCGCAGGTCGGATCGCGCGACGTGTCGCAGAGCATCGGGCGACGGCCGTCGAGTTTGCCAGAGAGAACGTAGTTGCCCCAGCGCGCCGAGTACGTGTCCTCCGCGTACGCGACACGGATGCCGTAGGGATCGTCGTCTTTGCCTGCCGCAACCGCCGCGAGGTCGTAGCCGCCGAGCTCGGGCGGAGCCTTCAAGCCGAGAGATGCGAGGATGGTGCGCGTCACGTCGGGCGGGCTCGTAGGCAGCGCCACGCGCGAGGGTACGGACGGGCTTCCGGGGAAGTGAACGTAGAGCGGCAAAGAGAGCGGGCCTTCGGACAGGGGCAATCCATCGGCAAAGAGCGTGCGCATCGCCGAGGAGACGTCCGCCGTCACGATGAGGAGGGTCGAGTCCCAACGGCCGGTCTCGTGGAGCTTTCGGATGAGACGCCCGAGAGCGGCATCTTGGCCGTAAAACGCGGCAAAATGCATTGCGCGAAGGCGCTCCTCGTCGACCTGAGCGAGCTTGGCGAAATTTCCATGAAGGCTTGCGATCGATTGCGCGGCATCGCGCGCCCGAAGCGCGCCCGCGTACTTTTGCGGGGGCAACTTGGCGGTCTCGGCTGGCGTCAGGTCCCACGGCGGATGACCCCCGCGAGCGTGGATGACGGCGAGCATGGGACGCGCCTCGTTCTCCTTGGTGCCGACGTCGCTGAGCCACGCGGTCGCGTCGTCGATCGCGGCCGTCCCGGCTTTTCCTTCGTTGGGCGGATACGAGAAAAATGACTCCCAGTGTCGCTCGAAACCAAACGCCGCCGAGGTGGTGGGTACTGCGGTGAACATTGCCGCGCGCACGCTGCCCTGCCGTGCGAAGTCACCGAGCGTCGTCACCACTTTCGGGAGACGTGCAGCGGCATCGACGAACGCGAGCGCTCGTGGCGGCAGGCCGGTGAGGAGCGCCGCGAGGGAGGCATTGGCAAGCGTGCTCGTCCCGCGGTGATCGTCGAACACCGTGCCGGTCGCCACAAGATGCGCAAGGTTCGGTGCGTGCGGAGCGTCGTCGAGCCAAGGGGGAAGATCGGCCCGCGCGACCCCATCGAACACGACGAGCACGGCCGTTTTCGCTCGCGGCACCGTCTCACCGAGGCGCTCGGGAACGAAGACGGCAGGATCGCCGAACATCAGCCGGCCCGTGCCGCTCGTCTCCAATGCGCTGACCTCGATCCGCAAGATGCGCCCAGCGTACGAAGCGAGCGAGACATCAACGTCCGTCCATGCGGCGGCGTCACCGCCCTCGACCTCGATGCGCCTAAGCTCAACCGGTTCGGCGCCGTCCTCGCGGACCGCGATCGCGGCGGTCGCTTTTCCGCCTCCCATCATGCCCACGCCCGCGCGAAACGTCGCGTTCGACGGCACCCGCAGCGTGCACGCGACCGTCGTCGGAGCTCGAAGCGCAAGTGCACGACGAGGGACTCCGCCGAGCTGGGCGGCCGGCGCCCTTACGTCGTACAAGGTCGGCGCTCCGTAGCTGCGCGACAGCTCATCGGGAACCGCTACGCGGATCCAATCGACTTCCGCGTAGGGCACGTCATCGGCGCCTCGCGAGCCGCGAAAACGCAGCGTCAGCTCGTGAAGGCCGGCGTCGATTGGCAACCGCGTCGCCGAGGTCGAGACGATTTTGTCTTCGCGCGACAGCGAGACCTGACCTATCGGCAAATCATCGATGCTGATGTCGGCGCGGCGAGCGTCTTGCCCTGCGGCGCGCAGCGACACGAACACACGGGCGGCGTACGGCTGGACGAACGTGAGCGAAAGCTTACCGTCGTAGACTCGCGCCCACGTCGCCCCCTCGTGCTCGGTCGCCACAACACCCTGAGGCGTAACGAGCGCGCCTGCGTAGCGACCCGCGACGGCGTCCGTCCCGAGATCGAGAAGGATCCCCCGATGGTCGATGTCGCACCATCCCAGGTCATCGACGATCGAGAGCACCTTGCGGAGCCCGGGCGGCTCGAGCGGCGGCTCGGCCGAGCGCGCAGCAGACGTAGCGCCACCGACGCCCTCGCGTTCACCGCACGCGACGAGCGGCAGCAAGAGGGCCACCGAAAGCCCAACCGCGCGGCCCCAACGCCAACATGCCATCACGCGGTGCATACCGCGGATCCGGTGTGGAGTCGTCTCGCGTCGCAAGCGCCGAAGCTCAGTGCGACCAAGGCGGAGCGATGCGGAAACGCAGCTTCACGCCAGCTTTTGCCGTGACGTAGCGCACGCGCTCCTCGCCACGCATCTTCACGCGGATCTCGTGTCGCTCGCCGCCAGCCGGCAGCGCGAGCCGTTGCGTCGGACCGGTGCCGAGGCGCTTTCCATCGACGAAAATCTCATCTTTGCGACCAGCGACGATCTCGACAATGCCATGTTCGGCATCCACTTTTCGTCGCTCCTTGGCACTAAGCGGCGATTCGACGGGGGCCTCTTCAGGCTCGGCCGGGACCGCCGCGGGTGGGGTCTCCGACGCCACCTTCGCCACCTCGACGTCCGTCGCGGGAGGCTCGTCCACCACCGAGGCGGCGCCTCGAGGCGTTCGCGCGTTCGCACCTCGGGCGGCAGCATCGGTCGCTGCAACGGCTACGCCCTCGGGGGACGTCGCGAGCTCCGCTAGCCCCGGAGCTTGCACGACGCCGACCGGAGCGGACTGCGGCGCGTGATCCTGATAGCGCCACCAACGGGCACCGACAGCGAGCGTCACGCCGACCACCGCGAAAACGACGGGAGCGACAAAACGGAACGACGAGGGCTTCGGCGCGACGGCGATCGTCGAGCGAGGCAAATAACTCGAAGGCATCGCAGACTTCGGCAAGGGGACCTCCTGCGCGTCGGCCTCCTGCTGCGCCGCAAGGGCCGAAGGGGCGCTCGGCACCGGCGCGGCCACAACAGGCACGGGCGCGGCCACAACAGGCACCGGCGCGGCCACAACAGGCACCGGCGCGGCCACAACAGGCACGGGCGCGGCCACAACAGGCACGGGCGCGGCCAGCTCGCGCGTAGGGGTTGCCGGTCGATCGAGCGAGGCAAGCTCGGTGCGCTGACCTTCACGCACCGCCGAGGTCAAGATCGGCGTGGTGGAACGGCGGAGCGCTTCCTGACTCACGGCGAGCCGCGACACCAAAATCGGAGTGTGCGCGCCACGGATCGGACGCTCGAACGAAGGCTGGACGGAAGGCGCCGACGGGCGCGCACGAGGCGGCGTCGACGCGGTCAGGCGCGACGGACTCGACGGACTCGACGGGCGCGTGATCACGGGTTCAGGACCGGCGGCGGGCGAAAGTTCGTCGTCCTCGACGGGTTCGAACACGACCTCGGCCCCGACGCTCGAGTGCCGCACGTCCGCGGTGGAAACACGCGCGACAGGTGAAACCCAAGACGGGTCGTCCGCCATCGGAAGGTCGAAAGCTTCGGTCGACGTCTCGAAACCGAACTCAAGCGGCGCGGGCCCAGAGGGCGCCAACGAGGCAACAGGCACGAACACGCGTGCGAGCTCGAATGCCAGCGGAGGCAGAGGCGGAGGCAGCAGCGGAGCCATGGCGGCACGCACGAGCTCGACCGAAGGAGCCACGACGCGGTGGGCAACCCGCTCGGCCGTCGGCATGACATGCCCGGGCACGGGCGTCACATCGACGAGCACGGGAAGCGAGCGCACGGCGCTTGGGCCTTCGCCACGCTCGAGATCAACAATCGCGTTGCGGCGCGCCACGTCGACGAGCACGCGCTCGACCAGATTGAGGGAGGCGACACCCGTCTCCACGAGCGACCATGGCGACCGCCCCGACATCATCGCGGCGAGCGCCGTTCGAGCGGGCTCGGGGGTCATCACCACGAGCCCCGCGAGGGCCTCCGCGTCGAAGCCTACTCGCTCAATACGCAAGAGTTCGGCTCCCGAAACTGCCCGCTGCATGCCGCGGACTCGCTCCACCGTGCCGGCGAGAACCTCCAAGAGCGAACCCGATAGCTCGCTCACCACGGGCTGTTCCGACGCCTCGACGAGGAAGCGACCGGCACCGAGCGCGAGGACGGCCGCGAGCGCATCAACACCGTGCCTCAAGTTGCCATCGGCCGTCGTGCGGCACGCTCGCACAGGCTTTCCGTCACGAACCTCGACTTCCACCACCGCGTCACCACCGTGCAAGGTCACCCGCGAATTCGGGGTCGTCTGGCACACGAGACGCAAGAGCGACGTGGGCGCGAGATCGTCGAGACGACCTTGGATTCGAACGCCATCCGAGAGACGCGCGGCAAGGCTGCGTCGCGCTCGCGTGACTTCACGCACGCGTTGCAAGACGACCTCCGACGATGCGCCCTTCAAGATCGCGCCGGCCCCGCATTCGTCCAGCTCCTCGGCGCGGCGGACTTGGGCGTTGTCGGCACCGAGCACAATAACGGGCACGTCGCGCAACAGGACGTCCTCGCGCACCGCACGAGCGAGCGAAACTCCGCCGACCGTACCTACGCTGAGACCGGCGATAACCGCATCCGGCGGCGTCTCGCGGGCGCAGTCGAGCGCCTCTTGCGCCGAGAACGCGTCGATGACGGTGGCCCCAGCGTCGCGGAGAACTCCGCTCAAAAACCAGTTGGTGGTGAGGTCATCCTCGGCCACGAGTACGGTCATGGCGGCGAGGGACGCCGATTCGGCGCGCCGGTCGAGTCCAATGGAACGCTCGCTTTTGTCGCGCGACGTCGAGCGGACAAGCGCGACCCCGGCCGGCAACGCTTCCTCGCACCGGCGTGCCGCGAAGCGGAGTTCGCCCGCCGATTGCGCGCTGACGAGCTCACGGATCCGCGCCACGGCATCCCACATCACGGTGAGCACGGCGCTGCCCTCGCCGAGGTCGACGAGCTTACGGCGCATTCGGTCATCAATCGCGGAGTCACATAGACTCGAGTGGAGCTCACTTGCGAGGCGAGCACCGAGATCGTCGAGCGTCATGCGTCCGAGCGGCTCGTAGCGGGTGCTCGGCACCCCTGGGGACACCTGCGCGCAGGCACGCCGAAGCTCCCCGGCGGCGAGGGGTTTTGGCAGGCAACGAGCTGCGCCAAGAGCGACGAAGCGAGCCGCGTGTTCGGGCGCGGACCACGTTCCGACGACGACGATCGGCACCGCATCGGTTCGCGAATCACCGAGGAGATCCTCGACGAGCTGTTCGGCACCGGGCTCATCACCGTCGACGAGAATCACGTCTGGACGAGGATCCGCTGCCCGAACGGCGGCGTAAGCGGTGTCGAGCCGCGGAAGATGACGCACGGCGAACACGTAGCCGTCACCCTCGGCGGCGCCGCGCGCACGGAGGGTATCGGCGATGGCACGGCTCCCCGCGACGAACACCGGTACGCTGAGCAGTTGCGTCTGGCGGCCTGGGGTTACCCCCGGCGAGGCTGCACGCAGCGGCCCCGAGGTAGGCGTCGGCTCGCGATCGCCGTCGTCATGCAGCGCGTCGGCAAACCGGTCGACCGCGGCCTCGAGAGTCTCCTGCTCATCGTCATCGAGCGAGCCGAGCACGCCGGCACTCTTCACGAGGGCCTCGGCCCGCGAGAGAGCGGCCGCCACAATCGGCCAGTCAAGGACGGTCGTGCCGGCGGCAACCTTTCGAAGGTCCTCGGCGAAACGACCGCGCGGCCCCGCGTCACGGGGATCGGCGACGAACGTCGTCAACCCGAGCCGTAGGCGAACAAGGTCCCCCTCGAGCTCGAGGAGCATCGCCTCGCGTGCGGGACCGCCGCTGGAACGAGTCGCGGGCGACGAAGGGGAGACGGTGAGCGCGGCAGTAGCGGCCATGCTGCGGCCGTACCACGGAGGCCAAAGTTGGCTAACTTTCCGGGGGACGCCGGAAGACGCCAAGGCCCACGCTTTGCCCTCCGCTCACGCCGCGGACAAGCCCAACCGCTCGAGTAACGGCCCGAGTTCGGGGTCGCGCCCCATAAAGGCGCGGAAAAGCTCGGCGGGATCGGCCTCGTCACCGCGCTCGAGAACCTCGCGACGGAAGGCCCCGCCCACCTCGGACGAGAGCAATCCCTCCTTGCGAAAGCGCGTGAAGGCGTCCGCGTCGAGCACCTCGGCCCACTTGTACGAGTAGTAACCAGCGGCGTAACCGACCGCGTCGGAGAAGATATGGCCGAACGACGCAAAGACCGCGTGTTCAGGCGGCAATACGCTCGGACTCATGCTCTCGAGGATCGCTCGTGAGTACGCGATGGGGTCACCGTCACGAGCCACATCGAACTCCGTGTGGAGGCGTAAATCGGTCAACGCGAAGCTCAACTGGCGCATCTGCGCGCTCGCGGCCCGGAAGGTTCGCGCGCGGCACATGGCCTGGAAGAGCGCCTCCGGAATCGGCTCATCTGTCTCGACATGGCGAGCAAATCTGTCGAGGGCTTCGCGCTCCCAGCACCAATTCTCCAGGATCTGCGAAGGCAGCTCGACGAAATCCCAAGCCACGTTGGTACCAGCCTGACTGCGAAGCTCGGTGCGACTCAAGCAATGGTGCATCAAGTGCCCGAGCTCATGGAACAGGGTCTCGACCTCTTGATGGGTGAGGAGCGCATCCCGGCCGCCGACCGAAGGCGTGCAGTTCGTCGCCAGCAAGCCGATGTGGCGGCGGTCGGACTCGAGCGCCCCGCGAGCGAGCAGCCCGTCCATCCACGCGCCACCGTGTTTGCTCTCGCGCGGGTAAGGATCGACGTAAATGCCCGCGAGCCACTCGCCGTCGGCCGCGTTGATAACCTTGTAGGCGCTCACGGTCGGGTCCCACGTCGGCACGTCCGACCACGGCTCGAAACGTACGCCATAAATAGTTCCTGCGAGCTCAAACGCGCCATCGAGCACCCGGCTGAACGAGAAGTACGGGCGCAAGGCCTCCTCATCGAATTGGAAGCGGGCGCGGCGAAGCTTCTCCGCGTAGTAGCCGACATCCCACGCTGCGAGCGTCCGCGCGTCGGGCCCCTCGAGCTCACGGCGAAATTCAGCAAGCTCGGCTTTTTCCTGCTCGAACGCGCGCTCGGTGCGCACACGCAAATCATCGACGAAGGCGCGAGCACGGGCGCCCGTCTTCGCCATGCGGTCCTCGAGCACGAGGTCGGCGAAGGTCGCGTAACCGAGAAGCTTCGCCTTCTCCGCACGGAGAAAAACGATCCGGGCGACGTGGGCGCGGTTGTCGAAAGGCTCGGCGGCGCCGCGCGCGACGTGAGCTCGGTAGATGGTTTCACGCAGCCCCGCGTCATCGAGGTACGTCAGTGCCGGAATCAGACTTGGCGCCTGCAACGTGAAGCGGAAGCCGGCCTTGCCTTTCGCGTCCGCACTCTCGCGGGCCGCCGCGAGCGCACTCTCCGGTAAGCCCGACAGCCGCGACTTCTCGGCCACGATGAGCTCGAACGCGTTGGTCGCATCGAGCGTATTTTGTCCGAATTTAAGCGTAATCGTGGCGAGCTCGACGTCGATCGTCGCAAGACGCTCCTTGCCCTCAGCCGAGAGCTCCGCGCCGTGCCGCCGGAAGGCCTCGATGGTCTTGTCGAGCAAGCGCCGCTTGTGCCCTGTGAGCGCACGCGCCTCATCGGTCTCGGAAAACGCTCGCAAAACTCGCCATACGCCTGCATGCAGCGGGACGCGGCTCGAGAACTCGCTCACCCGTGGCTGCGCTTCGGCGTAGGCCTCACGCAGGGCAGGCGTAGTCGCAACGTGTTCGAGGTGCCCGACGATGTGCATCGCGTGCTCGAGCCCCTCCGTCGCGCGCTCGAGAGCGCCCAGCGTGCCGTCAAACGTGTACGGCGGTGGGGCCGCGCCGATCACGTCGAGAGCTCGCGTCGCGCCAACCAGGAGCTCGGTCACCGCAGGCCCGATTTGGTCCACCGAGACGCGGTCGAAAGGGATAGGAAAAGCTCGGACCGTCAGCGACTCGTTGGACATTGCCCGTAGGCTACTGCCGCACGGACGCCGCGACCACTCGCCGACGCATCACCCGTCCTTTCGACTTTTTGCATGATGTCCGGGGACGTCATCGCCGCCCTACGTCTTTCTGCGCGCGGTAAGCCGCGAACGCCGAGCCTAGGATCGTCACGCAACGCTCGAGGCGGGGCACGTCGAGCACGTACGCAATCCGAGCCTCGGTTCTCCCGAGTCCTTCGGTCGCGTAAAACCCCGACGCGGGCGCGAGCATCACCGTCTCGCCGTCGAGGTCGAACTGCTCGAGCAAGAACCGACAAAAGCGATCGGCGTCATCGATTGGCAGCGGCGCCACGAGGTAAAATGCTCCCGCGGGCAAGGCGCAGTCGACCCCGATGCCTCGCAGCCCCGCGACGAGCGCATCGCGACGCGCGCGGTACTCGCTCACGACCTCGCGGAAGTAAGACGGCGGCGTATCGAGAGCCGCCATTGCGGCGTACTGGTCCACGGTCGCGGGCGACAGGCGAGCTTGACCGAACCGAAGCGCCGCTTCGCGGAGCGCCTTGTTGCGCGTGACGAGCGCGCCAATGCGGGCACCGCAGGCGCTGTAACGCTTCGACACGGAGTCGATGATGATCGCGTGCTCATCGAAGTCAGCGAGCGAAAGCAGGGACGCCGCGCGCGAGCCCTCGGGGCCGTCATAGACGAACTCGCGGTAGACCTCATCGCAGATGAAATAGAGGTTCCGCCTGCGGCAAATCGCCGCGAGCGCCTCGAGGTCCGCTCGCGACAACACGACGCCGGTAGGGTTGCCCGGCGTCGGCAGGCACAAGGCGCGCGTCTTGGGACCGATCGCCGCTTCGACGCGCTCCGGATCGATGCGAAAACCATCCTTCGCGAAGGTCGTCACCGCTCGAACGTTGACACCCAGCATGTGAGAAAAACCAGCGTAATTTGTGTAAAACGGCTCACAGACGAGCAACTCGTCGCCAGGCTCACAGACCGCCGCGATGGCGAACAACAACGCCTCGGAGCCGCCGACGGTGACGACGATATCGGCCGCGGAAACCGTCGCACCGCCGCCGTCCTGCGACAGCTCGGTGTAGTAGGTCGCGAGGCGCTCACGGTACGCGCGGAAACCGTCGCTCGGTGCGTACGCGAGCACACGCTCGTCGTAGCTGCGGTAAGCCGCGATCATCGCGGGGGGCGTCGCGATGTCGGGCTGGCCGATGTTCAATTGATGGACGACGAGCCCTCGCTCGCGGGCAGCGTCGGCAAGCGGCGTCAGGCGGCGAATAGGCGAGGCCGGAGCGAGTGCCCCACGTTGCGACAAGTGGAGAGCGGACATCGGGAAAACGTATACCGCGTCCGCGAAGATGCGTCAGTCGAGGTTCGTTGTCCCGCGAAACGCAAGCTCCGCGGGTCCGCGCATCGTTGCGATTCCGGTGTGGGCGTCGATGGTGATCGCGAGTGCGCCGCCCGGCAGCACGACCTCGATGGCCTCCTTCGCGGATGCGAGCCCCGCCGCGACGGCCGCAGCCGCCACCGCGCACGCGCCTGTGCCACACGCCTCGGTTCGGCCGCAGCCACGCTCCCATACGATGACCTCGATTCGAGTCGAATGGACCACCCGGCAAAGTTCGACGTTGATGCCGCCCGGCGTGCCCGCCTCGAGCAGGGGGCCGATGCGATCGAGGTCCGCGTCGAGGTGCGGATCGAAGCTGACCGCGTGAGGATTGCCTAGGTCGACGCGCACAAACGCATGCCCCTCAAAAGCGGGCGTCAGCACCGGCCCTTCGAGGCGCGCTCGCCCCATCGCCACCGTCACACGATAGCTCCCGGCGCCGTCGCCTTCGAAGCTGCAGTGGCGCGGGCCCGCGTCGGCGATGACGACGAGCTCGCCGCGGACGAGCCCGCCGCGCACAGCCACGCTACCGACAACGCAGCGCACGCCGTTGCCGCACATCTCGGGGCGTGAGCCGTCGGCGTTGCGCACGATCATGCGCACACCCGTTGCGTCTTCGGCGATGGCAATCACGCCGTCCGCTCCAATACCGCGTCGCCGATCGCATAGCCGCGCCGCGAGCTCCGCTCCGGGATCTCCGCCGCGCACGACCACGAAATCGTTGCCGAGACCCTGCCACTTCTCGAACTCGAGCCCGCTCATCGGTTCACCAGATTGGTTTGGGGTAACCGTGTCCTCACGGCTTGTTCGCGAAATTCATGCGCCAGCCGAGCCATACCGTCGGGCGCACCGCCGAGGCGCTCCACATCATGTCGGCCTCGACAAACGGGCCCGTCGCGAGCTTCCAGACACGGAACCCCTCGTAGAACGCGCCGAGTGCAAAGCGCGATGCCGAACCCGAGTCGATAGGCCGAATGGCGTCATCGGCTCGAAGCGTTGATGAGACCACGCCGAGGCCGGACTCGAGCGATACGCCGAGGTCGCGGAAGGGCCCGCCCGCGACGTAGGCCGGGAACGCTTCGACACGAAATGCAAACGCTTGGTAGGTCGTCCGGTGTTGAGCCCCGACCAGCGCCCCGGCGTACCCCGCAAGGTTGAACGAGAGGTAGTCATTGAAGGTGATGCCCACCCACGCGCTCCCCGCCCCGCCGATCGAGTAGCCCGTGTCGGTGAGATACGCGCTCCGCCCGATTTGCCGCGCGTCATTCGGGTAACCGCGTGCCGAGCCAACCTGGGGGCCAAGCTGCATGCCGAACGTAAAGCCTCCACGACGAGCCGAGGGCCCCGGCGCGAAGTTCGAGTCGTCGGCGCGAGCGTCAGCGCTGGAAAAAACAAGCCCCGCGGCGACGACGCCCGACCCGAGCCACCTTGTGGAGAATCTGCGCGCAACAGCCTCTCGCCCCAGGTTTTCCACAGGGGTGAAGCCCGATCGAGCCCCAACCCCTGAGCACAGGCGCAGGCTTGACAACATTTTCAGACGAGAGGCTTGACGACTCGAAAAACATCGAAAATAACCAAAAACATTAGTTAATTCAATCACTTGGCAACCATCCTTCGAGCAAGACCAAAGCTTAATGACGGCTTCGGCGGGTGCGCCCGCAATCGAAGCGAGCGGCGGGCACAGAGCGACTCCTGTGGAGAGGGGAGGGGGTCTGGACATCCTGTGGGAAACCCATCCCGGAGCGGCATTCAGCTACACCGAACCGCCGACGAGCGTCAAAGCGTCGATGCTGAAATTTTGCAAGAAATCACGGCTCGGCGGGGGGGCGAAGCAGCCCGAAGAGCGAGTCGAGCATACGGTGGGTAAGTCCCCAAACGGTGTGCTCCCCAACACGCCAGGCTGGGAAGCTCAGGTCCTGCCCTTCGTGACGGTAGGAGTGCGTCGCCCGGCTCTCGCCTCGCAGCATCGGCGTAAGGGGGGCCCAGAGCACCTGCTCGACTTCAGCCGGATCGGGCTCGAGCACGACCTCGCTCTCGAGGACGAACACGTGCGGAACGATGACCATGTCGATGTGCTGCGTGCGCCACAGAGCCTGAACGTCATCGAGCGCGCCGAGGTAGCGGGCCGTTCGGGCAAGCTCGAGCCCGACCTCCTCCTGGGCCTCGCGGATCGCGGTCGCGAGGGAGTCCTGGTCGGCGGGATCGTGACGGCCCCCAGGAAGGGCGATGTGCCCGGACCACGGATCGGCGGCGTGCTCCGCGCGCTTGATAAGCAAGACCTCGGGAGCATCGAGCCGCCGCATCACGACGGCCACCGCGGCCTCACGGGTGTCCGGACCGCGCGGCACCTCCGTGCGCAACGCGGCGCGAAAACGCGCGTCGAGTTCCACCAACGAGAGTTGCACGGGGCGTCGTGTAGCACGTCTGCACGGAGCGCGCGGAGACGCTTGACCGCAAAGGATGCTGCCCGTAGCACTCTCGCCGTGAGCGAACGATTCAGCGTCTTTTTTTCCGCCGACCAGATCGCGGCACGCGTCCGGGAGCTCGGCGCGGAAATCACCCGGGACTACGCCGGCAAGCCGATCGTCCTCGTGTGCGTGCTCAAAGGCAGCTTCGTCCTCACAGCCGATCTCGCGCGCGCCATCGAAGGCGATGTCCGCATCGAATTCCTCGGCGTACAGAGCTACGGCGAGGGCACCGAGACGACCGGGCAAGTCCAGATCACCCAGGACCTGACGAAGCCCATCGAAGGCGAACACGTCCTCGTCGTCGAAGACATCGTCGATACGGGCCTCACCATCGCGCATCTCCTCGATCTCTTCCGCGCGCGCAAGCCGGCGAGCCTGAAGGTGTGCGCGCTCTTGCACAAACCGTCGCGCACGCGCGTTGAGGTTCCGGTGGACTATTTGGGCTTCACGATCGAAGACAAGTTCGTCGTCGGGTACGGCCTGGACTTCGCGCAGCGTTACCGCAACCTGCCGTTCATCGGCGTCGTGGAGGCGAGCTGATGGCCAGCGAAAAGCGCCTCGCGGTGCTCGAGAAAATGGTGGCCGGCGGCTCGAGCGACTCGTTCGTACTGTATGGCCTTGCGCTGGAATACGTAGGCTTCGATCGGACCGACGATGCCGTCGCCGCATTCGCGAAACTCCGCGAGCAAGACCCGAACTACGTTCCAGCGTACCTGATGTGCGGCCAACTGCTCGGCAAGGTGAACCGCACGAGCGAGGCGCGCGAGTGGCTCACCGTGGGCTTAGAAAAAGCCCGCGCGAACCACAACGAGCATGCGGCCAGCGAGATTGAGTCGGCCTTGGCGTCACTCCCCGCGTAGCTTTTTCAGCCACTCGCCAATCTTGCCTTCGAGCCCGCGACTCGTCGGCTCGTAGTAGCGCTCGCCCGCAAGAGCCTCGGGCAGATAGGCCGCCCCACGCGCGAAGCCGTCCTGTTCATCGTGCGCGTAGCGGTACCCGTCGCCGTACCCGTGCTCCTTCATCAGCGTGGTCGGCGCATTGCGTAGGTGAAGCGGCACGGGCAGCGCTCCGGTCGCTTCGATGCGTTCTTTTGCCCGGTGCCAGGCGACGTTCGCCGCGTTCGATTTCGGCGCGCAGGCCAAGTAGATCGCGGTCTGCGCCATCGGGTAGATGCCCTCGGGCAATCCGAGTCGGCGGAAAGCCGCGTCGGCCGCGACGGTGAGCTCGAGCGCCCGCGGATCGGCGTTACCGACGTCCTCGCTCGCGAAGATGATCATGCGTCGCAGGATGAAGAGCGGATCGTCGCCGGCCTCGACCATGCGCATCATCCAGTAGACGGCGGCATCCGGATCGGAGCCACGCATTGACTTGATGAACGCGCTCGTGACGTTGTGATGCTCCTCCCCCGCCTTGTCGTACAAGAGAGTGCGGTGCCCAGCGACCGCGGCAACCTGCGCAACATCGACCGAGGGCAGGCCCGCGCGCTCGGCCTGCTCGGACGCGACCTCGAGCAGATTCAGTGAACGGCGACCGTCGCCGCGCGCAAGCTCGGCGATCGCGAAGAGCGCGTCCTCGTCAACCGCAAGCCTTCCGCCCAGCCCTTCGGGGTGCGCGAGGGCTCGACGCATCATCTGCACGAGGTCCTCTTTGTCGATCGCCTCGAGGCGAAAAACGGTGCATCGCGAGAGCAGCGGAGCGTTGAGCGCGAACGATGGATTTTCGGTCGTCGCGCCGATCAACGTGACCGTGCCGTCCTCGACGTGGGGCAAGAACGCGTCCTGCTGCGCCTTGTTGAAGCGGTGGATTTCGTCGACGAACAAGATCGTGCGGCCCGCGCCTATCGCCCGTCGCTCGCGCGCATGTTCGACGATCACACGGACCTCGGCCACGCCGCCGAGCACGGCGCTGAAAGCCACGAACGTCGCGCGGGTAGACGCCGCGATCACCTGTGCGAGCGTGGTTTTTCCGGCGCCGGGTGGGCCCCAGAGAATGACGCTGGGCAGGCGGTCGGCCGCAATCGCTCGCGCGAGGGGACCGTTCGCGCAGATGAGCTCGCGGTGCCCGACGACGTCGGCAAGCGAGCTTGGCCGCATGCGTTCAGCGAGCGGAGCCGAGGCGCGCGCACGATGATCGAAAAGCCCGACGGCACTCTCGGGGAGACCTCGCCGCCGCACCGCCATGCCCACCCGTGTAAGTCAGCCCGCCGCTGCGAGCAACGGTCGCCGACGACGCTCAGTTGGTGGATTTACGGAGGAGCACGCTGCGGCCGTCGCCGAGCTGCCAACGCAGGTGGCCGTCGTCTTCGATGCGAAAGTCAGCGGTCTCGCGCACGCCGTCCGAACGCAAAAAAGCGAGCGACAACGTGCCCTCGGTAACCTTCATCACTTCGAAGGTTCCTTCGCGGGGGGTCTCCGCCGGGATCGCAATGGACACGCGCGACCCCTCGAACTCGAACGAAGTACCGATGACCCAACCGGCCGCGCGCGTCGCTTGCGCGGGGGAGAAGTGCTCGACACGTTCGCCCACCCACTTGCCCTGAAGCTGGCGCTTCGGGCTCGTGCTGCACGCCAGCGTCGACGGAACGAGCGCGAGAGCGACCAGCCAGGCGAGAGGACGATGCATCGCCCAATTCTAACGTCCGCGGCCCAAAAGGTACAACCTTGTCGCACAAATGCCTACATAGCCGCGTGCGCGGACTTCCGCAAAACGCGCGCCTAAGGTAGAGCCTCTCACGTGCAGTCGCGTTTTTTCCCATTGAGGTTGTCCGCAGGCGCTCGGCGAGAACTTCTCGAAGGCCTAGTCGCTCGCTCCGCCGAGCGGATTGGAGGGCGCGCGCCGCTTATCGTGTTCGATCTGGACGGCACGCTCCTCGACAACCGCCCGCGCGTCGTCGCCATCTTGCACGAGCTCGCTGACCACTGGCGAGACACGCATCCCGTCGCCTCGGCTGCCGTTGGTAAGGCCGAAAACAACGACATCCGTTACGGCCTCATCGACAACCTGAAACACCTCGGAGTCGTCGAGCCCGAGCTCCTCGCGGCAGGCCAGCGCTTCTGGTTCGAGCGCTTTTTCATCGACGATTACCTGCGCCACGACGTCGCGCTCGCGGGGGCCGTCTCGTTCGCCAACCGTTGCTACGACGCTGGCGCCAACCTGATGTACCTCACCGGCCGCGACACGCCGAAGATGTCCCTCGGTACCCTGGCGAGTCTTCGAGATTGTGGCTTCCCTATCGCCACGGTCGGCACGAGCCTGGTGACGAAACCCGCTTTTGACATTCCCGATGACCGCTTCAAGCGCGAGACCGGGGCGCTGCTCGAGCGGGTCGGTCCGGTGCTCGCGGTGTTCGACAACGAGCCGGGGAACTGCAATGCGCTCCTCGAGAGCCATCGCGCGTGCGTCTCCATCCTGCTCGATACCCACCACGCGCCGAACCCGCCCGAGCTCTTGTCGGGCATCGCGGTGATCGACACGTTCGAAACATGAAGCGACTCGCCGTGCTCGCCGTGCTCTTGGGCTGCGATCCTGCCGGCCAATCGGCGCTCCGGGCTCCGCCTTTGGAGGGGAGCGAGACTGCGGCTTCCAGCGTCGTTCCGCAGCCGAAATCGCTCGCGATCGCAGACGCCTCGTCGTCGGCCGGTGGGCGTGACCTCGGTACGCCACCCCCCGTGGTGTTGCCACCGGAGCCGCTCTCGTTAGGCGAGCCCGTCGCGCCTGAGCTCCCCGCTGCGGCCAAGGTCGAGCTCGCAGGGGTGGCGCTCGAAGCGCGCTGGAGCTGGCCTCGGCCGAGTGAGAACGCGGGAGACGAGCCCGCCCCGTCACGCGCACGCGTCGCGGCCGACCACGCGATCCAGCTCACGTCGAACGGTCGGATGCGTTTCGGGTTTCAGTCGGCGCGACTGACGCTACCCGCCGGGACCGAGTTGCTCGCGCGGGCCGACCGCTACGGCGCCTTGCTGGTGTGGCCCGATCGCGGCGAGTACCGTGTGCTCGTACCAGGAATGCTGCGTGCCACCCTCGGCGATCGGCGGCTCGACGCAAGCCCGCTCTCGAAAGGCAAGGCGACCGAGCGCGGCGTAGGTACCCGCATCGGACTCGCGGTGCGGCGGGTCGAGTTGACGAGCAGTTTCGGCATGGTGACCCTCGAGCTTGCGCGCGTTCGAGAAGCCGGCCTCGGTGGCGCGGTGCTCTGCCGGACCCTGGTAGAGTGGGCCGGCATCGATCCTTCGGTCAGCCTTTGCCTCGGCGAGGCGGAAGGCGAACTCCCCCTCAGCGCAAGCTATGTCTGGGGCTCGAACACCAAGGCCGAATCGGTGCGCTTCGAGGTGACGAGCCTCGTGGTCCACGAGAAAGACGCGTCACCCGTGTACGTTCCCCCGGCGGAAGCGAAACCACGCAGCGCGGGCGTGCCCGGTCCGAGCTCGGCCGTGCTCGTCACCGAAGAGGAGCAAGGCGCCCTCGGCTTAGGAAAAGACAGCGTCCCCGCGCCAAAGGGCTCGCCCTTGCACGCGACACTGAGCACCGTGAACTGGAGCGATCGGACGATGATCGCGGTGCTCGACGGCTCGCCCGTGGCCTACCTCGCGCCAAACGGACACGCCCGGCTCGACCACCTCAGACCGACGCGACATCGCTTGCACTGGCGCTCCTTCTTCGGCGAGGAAACCTCCACTCCGGAGGACGTCGAACCGCCCGCAACATCTCGATATCCATTGGAATTCATCGGAGACGACGAGGGCGCCCCACGCCCTTGAGCCGCAGGCGGCGACCGATGTTGAGGATGGACGCGTAAGGGGCTTCGTTCTACGACCCTCGGTGCTGTGTTTGACCGCGTAGACCGAGGGCCCCGGAGCCCGATTGCGGAAGCGATCGTCGGCGACACCCGTCGCTGCAACGTGTGCCTCCACCAAATCCCGGCGCGCGCGAAGCTCTGCCCCGATTGCGGTGAGCCTACGGGCATGGTCTCGCTGCGACCCGCGCCCCCGCCTCTCACGGTGCGAGGCTGGCTCGCCGCCCACTGGCGCCCGGTCGTCACTTTCGGCGTTGTCGGCGGCTTGATCGGTTTTGGGTTGGCCCTCCGATTCCTCGCGCCCGAAGCGTATCGACCGATCCGCGCCGCCTCGACACCGGGCATCACGGTCGCGGAGCCGGCGTGCGACGTCCCGTGCTGGAACGGCGAGGCCTGCGAACTCGGAAAATGCGTGTTTCGCCCGGGAAATGACGTCGGGCACTTGCCGACGACGCCAACGGTGGCCGGCCCGTTCCCGCTGCCCGGAGACGTCGTCGACGTGCTGGCCCTCGACGCGGAGCGCTACCTCGTGTCGTACTTGGGCGGCGTCCAAGTGACGAACGCACGCAGCGGCGAGGTGCTGAGCCTCGTCAGCGATGCACCGCAAGCGCAACAGCTCTACCGCGTCGGTAACCGTGTTTACGCGACGTCACCCGAGCGTATTTACGTGATCGACGCTGCGACGACCACGGTCGAAAAGTCGATCGAAGTCGGCCGTGCGGTTGGCGATCTTGCGGTCGGGGGGGCGGGCGCGACCGTGGTCGTCTCGCTACCCGCGGCCCATGCGCTCGCGGTGATCGCCACGGACTACCACGCCGAAGTGGCGCGCTTCACGTTCGGTGATGACCAAGTCGGCGCCGTCGCCGTCGACGACGCAGGCAAACGCGCCATGACGAGCAACGGCAACATCCCGCTTCCGGGGCTGAAACCGCACGCGAACGCGCTCCAACTCGGGGCGACCTACGCGCTCGATCCGAGCCGGCTGCCCTCCCAGCAAGACCGCGTGCGAACGGGGCTGGAAGGCAACCCCGTCGACGTCATGATGGGTCCGGATGCCGCGACGAGCTTCGTCGTGCTGCGCGAGCGCAATGAAGTCGTCCCGCTCGAATACCCACCGGAAGAGGCCGTGCGCGAACAGCCGCCGATCGCCACGTGCCTGCAACCCGAGCAGATCGAGCTTATCCGCGACGGTCGTCGGGCGATCGTCCGCTGCAACGCCGGGCATGCGGTGGACGTCATCGATCTCGCGCGCCGCGCGCCACTCAAGCGCATCGAGCTGAACGCCCGCGTGAGCGACCTCGTGGTGACGCCCGACGGACGCCAGGCGGTGCTCGTGCTGCCGCGCGGTGGGCAAGGCGCGGTCGGGTTGCTCGATTTGAAGACCTACGAGCTCACGCTGATCGAGCTCGGAGCGGAAGGCCATCGCGTGCGCCTCTCGCCCGACGGCAAGACGGCCATCGTGATCTCGGACCGCAACAAGACGGCGTGGGCCCTGCGATGACCGACTCGTCGCCGTCGTCGGACGAAGAGCCGCGGATCCCGTGCCCCGCGTGCCGAGCCCCGATCATCGTGGGCGCGCGAAAATGCCCCACGTGCCGTAAATGGCTCGACATCGTGAACCCGATGTCAACCCGCCGCAGGTGGGCCATCGCCGCCGTCGCCGGGCTCCTCGCAACAGGCGCCGTGCTCGCCATCGCTCGCCGCGGTCCATCTCCCGTCGGCGACGCGCCGCCTCTCACGCGCATGGCACCCGCTGGCAGCGCCGATCCGGCCGCAAGCGCGGAGCCTTCACCGGGCGCGATCGGCCCGACGCCCGAAGCTACGAGCGGCGCGAAAGACGCTTCTCGACCCGAGGCGCGGAGCTTCTGGACTCACACCATTCGCGTCGACGTTCACCCTCTTGATTCCGTCTTCAGCAACGACGGCAACACCGTCTACGTCAGCGGCGACGACGCGAAGATCCGCGCCTACGACGTCGCCTCCGGCAAGTTGACGCACATTCTCCCGGTGCCCGCGCAGGGGAACCGCTTGAAATTGCTGCATGGTCGGTATCTCGCCGTCATTCAACGGCATGACGCGCCACACATCCCGCTGCTCGACGTGCAGACATGGGACCGCGAGTTCGTGCTGCTCAATGTCGGCTCCGATCCGGCGGACGTCGTGCCGATGCCCGATGGCAAGACGGTGCTTAGCGCCTCGAGCAAAGCTCGCAAAGTCGGCTGGTATGACGCCGCGACCGGACGATCGCTCGCGGAGCTCCGCCTGCCCCACGACACCGAGCGGCTGTTCCTGTTGCACAGTCACGGTCGCTCGTTCGTCGGCGCGCTTGGCAACTCGCGCCAAGGCGATGCCCCGACGACGGCCTCACTCGAGCTGTTCGATCCTACAGAGAAGCCCTTCGGCGCGACGAGGCGCAGCGTCTCGCTCGGCCGCGATCCTCGTGGCGGCGCCGTATCGCCGGACGGCAAAATGCTCCTCGTCGCCGACCCGCTGTCGAACAGCGCATGGCTCTTCGAGACCGAAGCGAGCCATCGGCCCGTGTCGATTCCGGTCGGCCAAGCGCCGATCGACGCGTTCATTCTCGACGGACGCAACGGGGTCACGCTCGACAGCAAAGCGCGCACCGCGACGGTGATCGATCTCGAGACCGCGAAACGCAGCAACACGTTGATGCTCCCCGGCACGCCAGGAGCGGGCGCGGCGAGTCCCGATGGAAAATGGCTCGCGGTGTCGCTCGGCGGTACGAACTGGCCGCCGACGGGCTCGGGTGTCGTCATCATCGCCGGCACGCCGCCACACGTCGTCGCGCGCCGCGATACGGGCGAAGGCGCAGGCCGGATCGCGATCGCGGCCGATGGCTCGCGGGCCGTCGTGACGTGCTACGGCGCTCGCGAGGTCATGATCATCGAGCGCTGAGCGTCAGGAGCCACCCGCGCCACCCGCGCCAGTCGCGCCAGTCGCGCCACCCGCGCCACCCGCGCCAGTCGCGCCACCCGCGCCACCCGCGCCACCCGCGCCAGTCGCGCTTCCCGTGTTTTCCATAACGCCGGAGGCTCCGGTGGTAGTCTCGGTTGAGTTGGCATCAGGACCAGTTGACCCCAACTCCTCGCCTGGCGTTTCGGGCTGTGGGTTGAAGCCACAGCCCGCATGCGCCGCGAGCAGGAGCAGACTGAAGCCAATGCGAACAAAAAGATTGGTGGTCATGCGTCGGATCCCCAGGCAGAAGAGTTGCTCTCTCGCGACGAGTCGACCGTCCGACTCCGTGACGGCGACCGCCATCACGAGCGAGTACAGCACGAAGGATGCCACAGGTAAGCTATGGATTGCACGTTCCGGTGCCCGCGTGACCCGGCACAGACTGGCACACGAGGGAGACCGCGTTGTCGTACAACGCCGGAGATTCTGCCGTAGCCGGGCGCTGATGGTACCCTCCCGCCATGGGTCTCGGCACGGTCCGTCGTACGGTGCTCGTCACGGGTGCAGCGGGGTTTCTCGGCTCCCACCTGTGTGATCGGCTGCTCGCCGAAGGCTTCGAGGTCGTCGGCCTCGACAACCTGATGACCGGCGATCTTATCAACCTCGACGCCGCCGGGCGCCACCCCCATTTCCACTTCGAGATCGGCGATGTGCGCGAGAAGCTGCCCGTCTACGCGGAGCTCGTCTTCAATTTCGCGTGCCCCGCGTCACCGATCCACTACCAACACGATCCGTACGCGACGCTCACGACCAGCGTCCTCGGCGCGCAACGGCTGATCGAGATGGCGCGCGGGCGCAACTGCACGATCGTGCACGCCTCGACATCCGAGGTGTACGGCGATCCGCTCGTGCATCCGCAACCGGAGAGCTACTGGGGCAACGTAAACCCAATAGGCGAGCGCTCCTGTTACGACGAAGGCAAGCGCTGCGCAGAGACGCTGCTGCACGATGCCTACCGCCGCTGGCGTGTCGACGCGCGCATCGTGCGCATCTTCAATACCTACGGGCCGCGGATGGCCTTCGACGACGGCCGCGTGGTGTCGAGTTTCATCACCCAAGCGCTGATGGGCCAACCGCTGACGGTGTTCGGCGACGGCGCGCAGAGCCGCTCGTTTTGCTACGTCGACGATCTGGTCGAAGGCCTGCTGCGGGTCGCAACCGTCAGCCCGTTCGAAGGGCCGGTCAACCTCGGCAACCCCGGCGAGCTCACGATCAAAGATCTCGCGACGCTCGTGCTCGAGCTGACGGGTGCGACCACGCCGATCGCTTGGCGCGGTCTGCCCGTCGACGATCCGCGAAAGCGCAAACCCGACATCACGAAGGCTCGGCGGCTCTTGAAGTTCGAACCGGAAGTCGACATTCGGGACGGGCTCGTTCGAACCATCACGAATTTTCGGGAGCGGCTTGCCGCGATGGCAAACCAGCGCCAGCGCGGGGTTCAGTTCGCCCCTGCCATCTCGCTCGACCGACAGCCCTTGCGCGACCTGGCCTCGGTGCTGCCCGAGTACGTCGAGCACGTCCGATCGTGCGGCGACGCCTACCGCACAGGCGAGCGGATGACGGCGGCCGAACGGATGATCGTCGTCAGCGAGTCGTTAGGCAACCTGCACAACACGCTGGTGCTCGCGTTAAACGACGCACCGACGAACGCCGAGCTGCGCGCCGTCGATGACCAACTCTGCGCCCTTCTCGCCGAGCTAGGCCAAGCCCAAGCCGACCAAGATGGCGTGCGCATCGCCGATCTCCTCGAACACGAGACCTTGCCGCTGCTCGCGCGCTGCCGCGCCGAATGCCCTGCCTGATTTCGGACAGGCACGAGGCTCTTACAAAGCGACGGACGGCGGACCGATAAGCCCGCGAGCCTCGGCCTCGCCAACGATCCGCGCCACGCGATGCGACAGGAGGTGCTCGCGCAACACGAGCTGCCGACCGCGCTCGGCGACGAGCCGTGATGATTCTGGATCTGCGGTAATTTGCTGCACGCGCAGCACGAGTTCCGCATCCGTTCGGTACGTGTAGAGGTGCTCGCCGTCGCGGAAAAACTCGAGGAGCTGCGGGGTCGGCTCGGTGAGAAGAACGCCCCCGCACGCGAGGATGTCGAAGACGCGCAGAGTGGCGATGTCGCGCTGGTAGAGGCGCGGGATGTCGAGATTCACGGCGCTCGCGTTGTAGATCGCGGTGAGCTGCTCGCCATGCGCCGCGCGCCCGCGGTACGTCTCGCCGAGCGCCTGCCAACCTTCGTCACCCCAAACGTGAATGCCGTGCGGCACGAGCAACCGCACGCGATGAAGGCGCAGCAGGTGCGACAAGGTGCCGTTGATGCGGTCGGTCAGCTCGATGCGATCGGCCCGTGGCAGCGCGAGCACAAGCCAATCAGGCAACGCCGAGCCGTCCTCCGGGAGCCCCGTGTAACTCGCCGCTTGGCCGTGGGCGCCAAATTCCGCGGCGATCCAGGCTTCGAGTCGGGCCACGAGCACCTTGTCGGCACCGAGTTGTTCGAGGCGGCGAACGAGGCCCTCGCGCTCGACCGCGAGGGAGACGCCCGCGAAACTGACGGGTGCCCGCAGCGACGCCACGCTCGCGCGATCGGCGAGTGCGTGACGATGACGCCCCGCCGCGAGCGGCAAGTAGAACGCGTTCGGAAGACCGGAGCGCCGGAGCTCGGCCACGAAATCATGACGGTGCGCGAACGACAAGCAGCGGGTGACGTCCGTCCCCGGGTGGACGTGGAGCCGCGAAGGCGGCAACGGATCGATCGTCCAGGACACGTAGCCAATGCCTTGTCGGGTCGCGACGAGGGCTAGCTCTGGACTGTGGTTGATAGAGAAAAGCAGGTCTGGCCGAACCGCCGCCGCAAGCTCGCGGAACGAGTCGACCGTCAGCTCCGAGGGCTCGACGACGCGCACCGCGAAGCCGAGGCTCTCGAGCTCCTCGACGATGTCCCCGACCAAGAGCTTGTAGGCGACCGCGAGAATGCGACCGCGCTCGCCCCGGCGTCGGCGCAAAAAACGCAAGTGCCGCTGCCT
This sequence comes from Polyangiaceae bacterium, assembly GCA_947475525.1. Taxonomy (GTDB): domain Bacteria; phylum Myxococcota_A; class Polyangia; order Polyangiales; family Polyangiaceae; genus SYFR01. The sequence goes on from CANJMI010000001.1 coordinate 121,081, forward strand.
GTCGGCATACACGTCGTGGAGCGCCGGCCAGCGAATCACGAACGGCTCCGCGGGGAGGTCAGCGAGCAGGGGCACGTCTTCTTCGTCGGAGCGCAAGACGACGAGGCCGCCCGAGCGGAGCGCCGTGCTGACATCGAACAACGCGAACATCGCGCGCAGGAACCGGAGCTCAGGCTCGACGACGATCACCTGGCGCGACGGAGCCTCCTTGATCAGCAACGCCGGCAAGTAACCGAGGCCCGCGCCAACGACCATCACGGCCGTGGCGGTCGCGGGGACGGTCTTCGCTAGCCGGCGCGCCTCCGCCGAAGGATCGTAGGCGGAGTGAACCCATCGGCTGGTCGCACCAACCGTAAACATGGAGGTGGGCTCGCCATTTTTCGCAACCAACACCGGCGCCGCGGCAGCCCGACCAACGAGCTCGGCAAGCACCGGCTGCCGAACGGCGAGCGCCTCGAGATTCGCTCGCAACCGGGCCAGCGCAGGGGGAACGTCGAGATCGAAAAGCGTGGCCGTGGGAGGTTGCACTCTGCCCTGATCTATAGACGCTTCACCCGAAGCGCGGACCACCAAAGGACACGGAACCCAGCAATGCACTCAATCGAAGAAAATCTTCGCACCATTCGCGAACGCGTGTCCGAGGCCGCGCGCCGAGCGGGCCGAGCCCGAGACAGCGTGACGTTAATCGCGGTAAGCAAAAAGCAGCCGGAGGAAGCCCTCCGCGCAGCCTTCGCGGCCGGCTGCGGTGACTTCGGCGAGAACTACGCGCAAGAGCTCCAGCACAAGGCGGCCGCACTCGCCGGGCTCGACGTTCGGTTGCATCACATCGGGCAGCTCCAGACAAACAAGGTGCGTGCGCTCGTGGGGAAGGTTGCGCTCTTTCACGCGGTCGATCGCGAGGAGCTGCTCCGGGAGCTCGACAAGCGCGCCCGCGCCGCCGGGGTCCGCGCGGCGGTACTGCTGCAAGTCAATGTCGCCCGCGAAGCCCAGAAGGGCGGCTGCCCTCCCGAGGAGCTGCCGAAGCTCGTTGCTATCGCCCACGCGTGCGAAGGTCTCGAGGTCCGCGGATTGATGACGATGCCTCCGCCGGTGGACGATCCCGAAGAAGCGCGACCCTGGTTTCGTGAGCTCCGGCGCTTGCAGAGTGCACTCGGTGACGCGCGCATGTGCGAGCTCTCGATGGGCATGTCACACGATTTTGAAGTGGCGATCGAAGAAGGCGCAACGATGGTGCGCATCGGACAAGCGATCTTCGGCGAGCGGCCGCATGGCTTGCACGCAATGCCGTAAAAACACTATCAGGGCCGCAATTTCTCGCGTCGAACGCGCACGCGATACGTGCCCGTCTTCGGGCGGTAGAGTTCGAGCACCATGTCGTGGGCGAGTGGCCCATCGAGTCGCTGTCGAGCCTGCTCTAGCGTTGCGGCGGCGATCCCGTCGATGCGTGTGAGCTCATCGCCCGCGAGCAACCCCGCGCGCTGGGCTTCGCCGCCATACGGGACGTGATCGAGCAAAATAGCAACCCGCGACGCCGGTTGGTGCTCGCTCATCGTGACGGCAAGGGTCGCCGCCGAGGCCGACTCCACCATCGCATCGGGTTCCGGGGCGAGCTCGAGCCGAAGGTCACGGCGCGAGTCCCCGGCGCGCACCTCGAGGTCGACGAGCGACGCGCGGCCCGTCCCCGATTTGTAAGCTTCGACCGAAGCCTCGCCCGCCTCGAGGTCGACGAGCAAAAACCGCCCGGCGCCATCGGTCTCGGTCACACCCGGAGGAAGCGGCCCCGCGGGGAGGTACGTGGGGACACGCCCAAAGGCCACGCGCGCACCGGTGACGGGCACACCGTGATCATCGACGACGATGCCCTCGAGCGAGCCGCCTCGGGAGAGCTCAATGGTCGGCAACGCGACGCGGCCACGCGAGTCAGGCTCGAGCGAGACATCGTGCTCTTCGAACGCAAATCCGGGCTGCATGACCAGGATTCGCGCGCGCCCCGGTGCGAGCTCTCCTAAGTGAAAGCGGCCCGCTTCATCCGTCTTGGCGTGCCGATCACCGGAGGGCGTGAGCAACGTTATCGAGGCGCCCTTCTGCCAGCCCTCGCGTGCATGGACTTCGCCGTCGAGTGACACCTCGCTCGCGAGCGCCAAGGTGAGCTCGGCCGGCGCGCGCTCGATTTCCGTGACGAGTGGAGCGTGACCGCGTCGCCTCACGACCAGCCTCAGTGGCAAGCCGCGAGCCCCCGCCACCACAGCCTCTCCAGCCGAATCCGAAAACGCCGTGCGCGTGAGGGCCGTCTCGGGATCGAGCGAAGCCACCGCAAGCTCGACCCGATCGAGACGAAATCCGCGATCATCGAGAACGCGAATCGTGATGGCATCGCGCCGCTCGGGCAGCGCAAGCTCCACCACGCGACGCGCGTCGGGAGGCACCTCGAGATTCAGCTTCAAGATGATGGTCTCGGGCTCCTCCGTACGCGCGACCGCGAGCACGACATCTTGCGGCACAGCGGCGAACGCGAAGCCTCCGTCGTCCGCGCTGAAGGTGATCCGCTCGACCGCGCCATCGGGCGAGAGCAGCTCGATACGAGCCGCAGCCACAGGGCGACGGTTGCCTTCGAACACGCGACCTTCCAGCGTTCCGCCGCGCCGCATGACGATGGGCACATCGACCGACCCTCCCGGCCCAAGCGTGACCGCATCGGCCAGCGTGTCGACGTAATTGGGGTGACGCGCGAGGATTTGCACGCGACCCGGCGTCACGGGCCCAAGCTCAAAGGTGCCGTCGCGTCGGCTCGCCCACGGGAGGAGGCCGCCACCGAGCGACGCGCCACTCGCCACCGTACGGTCGGGGGACGAGAGCGGCACGCCCGGAACGGCGCCCATCACACCGAGCTCGCCGCGTGGCACGAGCGCCGCGGATCCGGTGGCTCGAAACTGCGTGTAGTCGCTGCGCAAGCCAATCAATAGGGCGCTGTCCGCGATCGGCATGCCATCGACGCCCACGCCTAGAACCTCCAGCGCGACCCCCTCGATCGGATAACCGCGCTCGTCGGTCACCCGACCCGCGAGCTTCCCGGCACGCGAGAGCGGCACGCGAACACCACCCTGCCCCTGCTCGATGAGAACCGCGTGCCTCGGAACGAAACCCACCGCATCAGCCGAAGCGGTCGCGTCTCCGCCAACGATCGGCCCGAGTCGCACGAGGCCCTCCGCATCGGTCCGACCAACGATCGGAAACGAGGAGAGGCCGCCTTCGACGAGCGCGACCTCCGCTTCGGCAACGGGCTTCGCGGGATCACCTGCGCCATCGGTGACGAACACGTCGATGAAGGTTCCCTCGACGAGATGGAGCTCGACCTCGCGCTGTTCGCCGGGCTCGAGCAACACGCCGTCGGAGACCTCACTCACCTCGGCGCCGCGGGTCGCGCGGAGCTCGTAGAAGCCACGCGGCAATCCGCCAAGCTCGCTCCTTCCGCCGCCATCGGAGAGCACCTGCTTGGCAGGCCAAAGCGTCGAGCCGGCGACGAGCACCGTCGCATCCGAAGCAGGCGCGCCTTTCGAGTCGAGCACATGAACGATCAATTGCGCGTCACGCTCGAGCTTCACAAAAAGAGGAGACTCCGCCCCCTCGAGCTCGCGCAGTTGCACGCGAGCAAACCCAACCGCAACGACCTCCACCGCGTACGGTCCCAGCCCGAGCGCCTCGAACGCCGCAAGACCCGAAGGATCGGTGTAGGCGGCACTCGGAATCGGATCACCGGCGTGCACGTAAACCGCGGCGTTTCGTATCGGTCGCTGCGCAGCATCGACGACGACGACCTCGAAGCTCGAAGCCGCAGCGAGCACAAGCTCGGCCTCTTGCTCACCGGGCGCGAGCACGACGCGGCGACTCATCCGCGCGTGGCCAGCACCGAAGACCACCAACCAGACCGGCCCCGCACTGAGCCCCTCGAAGCGCACGTTCCCGCTCGTCGTCTCGCCTCGCCCGAGCGCGACGGCCTGCCCATCACGTTCACCAAAGACGCGTACCTCGGCGCCATCGAAAGGGGCCTCATTCGCCAACACGCGCACGACCAAGCCGGCCGCGAGCGCAGGCCCTTCGCTCTTTTGCGCGAAGTGCGGGGACGCGACGGGTAGATCCCGCAGGCTCCCAACCGTGAGGAGACACAAAAGGGCCGCGATCCAAATCGTCAGCCGCTCGACCGACGCACCCATCCGCTCAATCCAGCGAAGCCAATGCCTCGTGGATCTCCTCGTCGGTCAGGTTGTGTTGCTGCCCTTTCGCGCGCTGCAAGACGGCCTCGACGCGCGCGGGCGTAGGCTCAATGCCTCGGTGCCGCAGCCAAAAATTCACATTCGATGCGCCCGACATGTAGCCGACGCCAATTTCCTGTTCGCGCCCGAACATCCCCGCCGGCACGCCCGAGTAGACGCGATCGGCGAGCCAAGCGTCCCCCTTGTTCTTCGCTTTGATGATGGCGGCGGCGTGCACGCCCGTCGACGTGCGGAAGGCGTCTCGTCCAACGAGCGGGTAGTTTATCGGGATGGACCAACCGAGCGCATCAGCCGCCTTCGTGCAGTAGCTGAGCAGGCGCTTCAGGTCCTGGTCCTCGAGCAAGCCGAGCAACTTGAGGTTCAACAGAATGAGCTCCATCGCGGCGTTGCCGACGCGCTCGCCAATGCCAAGAGCCGTGCCGTGCACGCGATGCGCGCCGCACTCGAGCGCCCAGATCGCGTTGACGAGAGCGAGACCTCGATCGTTGTGACCATGCCAATCGATCTTCACGCTCGCGCCCGCGCCCGCGCCCGCAATGACGCTCTTGGTGAAAGCTATCAAGTTGCGGACGCCGTCGGGCGTCGAGTGGCCGACGGTATCGCACAAACAAAGACGCGACGCGCCGTGGTCGATCGCCATCTTGAAGAGCGCCGACAACACCTCGGGACGCGAGCGCGTCGTGTCCTCGGTGACGTACGCGATCTCGAGTCCGGCCTTCACGCCCACATCGATCGCTTCGGCGCTGCGTCGCAAGATGAGGTCGAGATCCCAATCCTCAGCGAATTGGCGAATCGGGCTCGAACCGATGAACGTGTAGACTTCGATCGGCATCCCCGCTTGCTGCGAGATCTCGATCATCGGGAGGATGTCCGCCACGACGGTGCGGCCCGCAAACGCCACCTTGAGCGGCAAGCGGTGGTCGCTCACCTCACGGCACATGCGCAAGCAGTCGTCGAACGCGCGCTTGGAGCTCCCGGGCAAACCGATGTCGGCGGCGTGGATCCCGAGCGCGGCCATCTCGTGCAATAGCTCGAGCTTTTTCTCGAGGGGCGGGTCTGTCACCGATGGGTTCTGCAGGCCATCGCGCAGCGTCTCATCGAAAAACTCGATGCCTTTTGGGATGATGCGCCCGCGCCGATCGAACTCGTTCCAATCGAAAATCAGATCGTCGTGGGGAAGCGGCTCCGTCTCGGCCATGTGGCTTTCAGTATAGCGCCCGCGGGCGGGACGAAAGCGGTCGTTGTTTCGCCGCGGAGAATCGTCCAAGCTCCGGCCTCGTCCCGATGAAGCCGTACACCGATCTCGTGCGAACGGTCCTCGAACAAGGCGAAGAGCGACGGGATCGAACGGGGACCGGCACGTTGAGCGTGTTCGGAACGCAGACCCGATACGATCTCCGTTGTGGGTTCCCGCTCGTCACGACGAAGAAGGTGCTCTTCGATGCCGTGGTGCGAGAGTTGCTGTGGTTCCTGCGCGGCTCGACCAACATCAACGAAGGCCTCGCGGAGCACACGCCGATCTGGAACGCATGGGCCGACGAACGCGGCGAGCTCGGCCCCATCTACGGTTTCCAGTGGCGGAACTGGGGCGGCGAAACGAGCCGCGACGGCAAAGGAATCGATCAGCTTCACGCCGCGATCGAGCTCATCAAAACCGAGCCAGTTTCGCGCCGCATTCTCGTCAGCGCATGGAACGTAGCCGACGTGCCCAAGATGCGGCTGCCGCCTTGCCACCTGCTCTTCCAGTTCTATGTCAGCGGTAAAAGACTCGACCTCCAGCTCTACCAACGCTCGGCCGACCTCGCGCTTGGCGTGCCGTTCAACATCGCAAGCTACGCGCTGCTCCTCATGATCGTGGCGAAAGCATGCGGCCTCGAGCCGGGCGTTTTCGTTCACACCATCGGAGATGCGCACGTGTACCTGAACCACGTCGAGGGCCTCCGCGTGCAGCTCGCGCGCGAGCCGTTCCCGCTTCCTGTGGTGACGATCGCCGACAAGCCGCTCGATGCACTCCGCTTCGAGGACGTCACGCTGACGAGTTACCAGCACCACCCGTTCATCAAGTTTCCGGTCGCGGTATGACCTTCGCGCTCGTGGTGGCCGCGGACGAGGGCGGCGGCATTGGAAAAAACGGCGAGCTTCCGTGGCGCCTACCGGGTGACCTCGCTTTTTTTCGAAGGCAGACAACGGCCACGCTCGACCAAAAAAAGCGCAACGCCGTCATCATGGGACGACGCACCTGGGAGTCGGTACCGGATCGTTTTCGGCCGCTGCCCTCGCGGCTGAACGTCGTGGTCACTCACGACCCAAACTACGACACCGCGGGCAAAGCTATCGTCGCCACCAGCCTCGAGGACGCGCTTTCACGCGCTCGCGCCGCCCCCGACATCGAGACGCTTTTCATCATCGGCGGAGGCGTGCTCTACCGCGACGCACTCGCCCACCCTGCCTGCCAAACGGTGTACCTCACGCGCATCGAAGGCCACCGCGACTGCGACGCCTTCTTCCCTCCGCTCGAGGCCTCGTTCGTGCTCGCCGAGGCCTCCGCGCGCCACGAAGAGAACGGCGTTGGGTACGTGTTTCAGCGCTGGGAGCGTGAACGATTCACTCCCGCGAGCGCGAGCGGCTCGACTACGGCGGAGGCGGCAAGATCGCAATCCACGCGCCGAGGGCCGCTGTCCCCGTGACGTCGATGACCTCGGTCCCCGTCGGTGGCATCTGTTTCAAATTCGGCGCCATGTCGGTGCCGCGCTCGGTCATTCGAACGTACGAGCAGCTGTTCGCGGTGCTGCCGCCGGCAAGCCGATAGTTGCAGCCAAACCCGACAAAAAGCTGGGTCGGCTGATTTACCATGGTCTTGTACGCGCCCGTGCTGACCACGTCCGCGTCGGTCGTCTTCACGCGCGCGTTGAAGCTCGGAAAGAGAAGGCCCTCGCTCGTATCGTTGTGGCACGAGCCACAGTTCGCATGCAGATAGCCGAGCGCTTCACGTTCGATCGCCGTTCCGGGCACGACGAAGTTTCCGGCGGGCGGAGAGGAGAGGAGGCCCTCGGCTATCAGGCTAGCGAGCGTGAGGCCCGGTCCGTCGTGGCTGAGTTGCAAGGCGTCGAGACCGAGGAACCGCGAGGGGAGGCCGCCCTTGGCGGGATACGGACCGTGGCAACGTCTGCAGCCGAGCTCGTCGGGGATGTCATGATCGGTGCCGAGCACGTTCTTCGCTCCACCAACGACCAGCGTCGCGTCCGTTTGCTCCTCGTCCCACTGGTAGGTCGCGTACAAAATGTCCTTCGTGGCGGAGCCGTAGCGCACCATCATCCGAGTCTCGAGGCGCTTGCCGCCAAGACTGAACTCTTTCCACGCGCGCGTTCCAACGGGAAACTGCCACCCGTCCATGTCGGTCGTGTCGATGGTGCCGCACTCCGGCAAGTAGACGTGCCGCTGCTTTTTCGCGTCGTCCGCCCAGAGCGAGAATTGGGGTGCATACGCGCGTGCGTAAGCGGCAACTTTCTTCGTCGTGATGTCCGCGTACAGGCCCGTCTCGGAGAGCTTCGCGGGAGGCTCGGTCACCGCAGGGAGGAGATTTTGGCAGCCGCCTCCTGCGCCGCCCGCGCCCGTCGCAACCGACGAGGACGCGTGTTCACCGCCTTGCCCACCGGTGCCACCGCTACCCCCGGCGCTGTGCGTGGTGAGCGCGCCGCCGTGCCCAGCGGTTCCGCCCGCCGCCGAGGACGAGGACAAGGCCGACGAAGCCGACGAAGCCGCTGTCGCCGTGTCGGCCCCACCGTCACCGCAGGCCGCGAAGCCCACCGCGACAAGCGCCGAGAACACGAGTGGGAGCGTCGACCGCATTAACCCGTTCCTAGCAGATCCACCGCGCGAAGCCCGTCCGATCGGTGCCGCCATGCGAAGCGTTGATTCCACAAAGCTCAGTAGCGTAGGAGAAAGTCAACCGTCGGCCAGACTTGGTTCGACCGCGCGTACGAGACGGACGCAAACCCCTCGGCATCGGTTGTCACGACGCGCCGATGGGTGTCCGCATTCCACGCCATCGCGCCGAGCGTGACGCGGGTGTGCGCGCTCGTCCGAACATCCACGCCCGCGTAGCCACTGACGAAGAGCGGCGAGAGCGGATCGTCTTTCGGGCGGCCGATGAAATACACGCCGAGCTCCCCGCGAAGGCGCAGCCAATCCAAGATGGCGTGATCGTACCCCACACGAAATTCGGTGCGCCACTGCCCGAGGAACGGCGCGAACTGAACCGTAACGGGCGCCCACGCGTCGAGCGACTTGGCGGTCTCACCCGTCAGCGCGAAGCCCTTGGTAAACTCAGCACGCACGGTCAACGTTCCGCGCTCGTGCCCGTCACGAACGAACGCGCCTCTCGACATCCAGAGCGCCACCTTGGGGACCAGCAAAATTCCTGGGCGATCGCACCACTTCGCGAGCGTGGGCTCGTGCACCGAGACCTTGCACGACGGCACGATATCGCCCGACAACCCGAAGGGCTGCGCGAGGTGCCAGGCGCCCGTCGGAACGCCGAGACCGACAACGCCGCTCACGCGCACCGCCCCAGGATGAGCGGGGGAGCGCAGCCAAAACCGCGCATCGACGTGCGGAGCCACGAGCGCCGTCAGCGGATGGAGCTCGAGCTCGACATGCCGCAACCCCACGCGCAGCGGATTGAAGACGCCAACCTGAAACTGCCCGGCAGGCAGAAGGTCCGCCGTCTCACGGGGTGGCAAGGGCTGCGCCGACGCCGAGGAGCCAACACCGACCGAGACCACCACCGCGATCGCACGGGCCATCCTCGCGCATGCGCTCACGGTTTGACCTGCCAGATACCGACGACCGGCGCGTGATCGGACAGTCGCCGAACGTCCGAAAGCACCACGGGCCCGAGGCCATCTTTCCCGCCGACGTTTTGTCCCAAGTGCTGAACGGCATCGGTCGAGCCGGCTCGCCACGTCGAAGGCTTGGTCACGAAGAGGTAGTCGAGCGTGCGATTCCAGTCACCAGGCTTGCCCTCCTCGTTGCGATCGTCGGGACCGAGCACGGTGTGCGTGAAGTAACGCGACTGCTCAGCTTCGGTCGTGCCGTACCGCGCGAGGGCGATGGCAGGCTCGAACTCGTCGAAGAATGGCTGCATCGCCTGCGGCGTGTACGGTGGCTGCGCAAACTCATCGCTGCACACCGGATCGGTGCGCTCGTCGAGGAATTGCTCGAGGCGCAGGGCCGTAGGCGGCAGCTCGTTGAAATCCCCTCCCACGATTGAGGGCCACGTCTCGCCGGCGACCACGTCGCGGATCTGTTGGAGCTGCCGCTGCTTGGTGCCGTCGTTGTCGTACGCCTCGGTGTGGACCACGAACGCGACCGCGCGCTTGCCCGGGTGGAGCTCGAGTTCGGCACGGCCAATCGCACGGTGAATGTAGAACAAGCGCGTGAGGGCGCCCTGATCGGTGCGATCCTCTTGGCGGATGCGCTCGGCGCGTTTTATCGGGTATTTGCTGAAGATCGCGTTCCCGAGGGCAATGCGGCCGACGCCTTCGGAGGCCACGTACTGGGAGTTCCAGGTCTCGTAGTACGCAGCGTAATTGAGGTTCGTGTGCTCGAGGATCCCGCGGACCATGTCGACGTACGCCGAGCGCCGCGAGTTGACCTCAATCTCCTCGGTCATCAGGACGTCGGGATCGAGCTCGTTTATCAGCGCGTAGATGCCCTTTAGATTCGCGTCGACTTCGGCCTGCGACATCGCGACCCGATCGCCCCAGCAATCGAACCAGAAGGGGATGCGCCCGGCGCCATACTTGATGTTCCACGCAACGACGCGCAGTTGCGCGGGACTACCCGGATCCTTGGGCTCGACGAGCGAAGAGCGTCGATAGATGGGGACGTCCTCGCGTGGGAGGTCGTAGTCGACCGCAAGCGGCTCGCAGCCAAGAGAGGCGAGCGAAGCGAAGCCCCAAGCGAAGCCCCAAGCGAAGCCCCAGAACGAAGGACAAGCGCGCATCGCCATCGTCACTCGCAGTCGGAGAAGAACTTTGCCGTGACCGACGCGCCTCGTGCCCACTGGTCGTCCCCGCCGGCATGAATCGACGGCATGTCGGCGACGCCTTTGAAGGCCTCGAGGTACGCGGCATGGAAGGACAGCGAATAACAAAGATTGTTGGTCATGCTCTTCGCGTCGAAGGAGTTCGGCGCGAACGCGAGGACGTCCGCGTCGGAGAGGGGGCACGCCTTCGCTGCGAGCGCCTTCAGATTCTCGAGCGTAAACGCAGGATGGAACGCGTCGTCGGTCTTCGGCGTCCACGGCGGCGCGTTCGGAAATTCACGGAAAATGCCGCTCCAAGGAGCACCGAGCCCGTAGAGCTCGCGCGGCGATATCTGCGCGACGACCGCCTCGAGACCGTTCGTGGTGAAGACCTTCTCGGCGAGGTACGCCACGCACTGCGCGCCGTCTTGCTTTGAACGATCCATAGGCGAGAAGCAGACCGAGAACGCGGGGTCGCCGCTCAGCTGGGAAAACTCGTAGTTCTGACCGCGGTAGATCGAGCCTCCGACGAGCAGGTCGTAGGCGTCGCCGGGGGCTCCTCCGGCAAGCTGCAGGGTCGCGCCACCGGTTTCGATGATCGCGAACGGCTTGCCGGGTGCCACTCCCTCGTTGACGCCGACCCAAGCGAGGCGAGCTTCGTCTTCACCGGGGACCGCCTTCGCGACCACCTCGGTGAACCCCTTCCCTTTCAAGAACGTATCGATCGTGGTCCAGACGGCATCCCACGCGGGGTTCATCGCCGGCGCCGCGGTAGCCGGATCGCGGTAGCCGCCGGTTCCGAGCGCGGCCGCGAGCTTGACCTTCTGCAGCTCACCCAGATCTTTGCCCATAACGACAAACGCGTGATCGATGGCCACCCACGCCTCTTCGAGTTTCGGCGTCACGAGCGCGGGCACATCCTTCGGATCCTTGCCGTCGACGAGCGCCGCGAGGCCGCCATTACTCTTGGCGCAGATGGGCGCGGCAGCACCGACGGAGCACTTCTTCGTGGAGACGTCGCGCGCCACGTCGAAGACGCAGAAGCGCGTGCCGGACGAGCCCGAGTCGATGACGAGGTGGCCCGTCGTCATCGCCATGCCCGAGCCCGTCGAGCTCGACGAGGAAGACGTCGACGAGGAAGACGACGCGGAAGATGACGCGGAAGACGTTGCGGCAGCGGTCTCGTCCGACGACGAGCCGCAGGCGGCGAACGCTGCCGGCAAAAAAGACGCGAGCGCGACAGGGGAGCGGAGAACGCGAGAGGCGAAGGGAAGAACGTGTCTCGTCATCGGAAGGCAGGAAAACCCGAAGCAAAATCCTGAGTCAATTGTAAACCTTACCGCCGCCCCCTCGCCGCCACGCGCGAGCGGTGGTACCGCGGACGGCACCATGGGCGCACAGTGGAAGCAGAAGGGTCGCGAAGAAGCCGCCAACGCGAAGGGTCGCATCATGACGCGGCTCTCGCGTGAATTGATGATCGCGGCACGGGATGGCGCCGATCCGTCGATGAACCCGCGACTGCGCATGGCGGTCGAAGCGGCGCGCAAGGCCTCGATGACGCGGGAAACCATGGAGCGCGCCATCAAGAAAGGCGCGGGTCTCCTCGACGCGGCCGTCGTGTTCGAGACCGTGACCTACGAGGGCTTCACGCCCCACATGGTGCCGGTGATCGTCGAGTGTTTGACCGACAACCGCAACCGCACGTCCGCCAACATCAAGCTCGTGTTCCGCAAAGGGCAGATGGGCACCGCGGGAGCCGTGTCGTGGGACTTCGCGCGGCTTGGAGCCATCGAAGCGACGCATGCCACGGGGGCCGATCCGGAGGAGGCGGCGATCGAAGCTGGGGCGCAAGATCTCGAGCCGGGAGACGAAGGCGGCACGACCTTTTACACCGACCCGACCGACGTCGACACGGTCTCGAAAGCCCTCGCGGAGCGCGGCTGGGCGCTCTCGAGTGCCCGCCAAATCTGGAAGGCGAAGAACCCGATCACCCTCGACGACGAACAAAAACGCGCCGAAGTCGAAGCGTTCCTCGAGTCGCTCGACGAAGACGACGACGTCCAGCAGCTCTACGTCGGCCTCAGCTGATCCGCGGGCGCATCGGCCTCGCCACTCTCAGAAGTGGATGGATGTGCCGATGTTGCCGTACACGGCGAACTTCCAGTTCGTAACGTAGTCGACGCGCTCAAGAAGGTTGCCCGTCACGGTATCCTTCTCGCGATCGTCGCGCTTGCTGCTGACGCCCGGGTTGAACGCGCCGCGGAACGTGAGCGGAATGCGGATGTCCACGTTCGGGATCGGCAGCTTGAACTCGGCGCCGAGGCCGAACATCACGTTGACCGAGTTCTGCGTGATGATGCCGTACTTCGTCCCAAGCGAAGCACCGGGGGTTGTCGCGACGACTTCCGCTTGGCATTCGGGCTTCGTGGCGCGATCGGCCGAATCGACTTTGCAGGCAGGCAGCGGAACGACGAACTCCGGACCGACGAAGAAGACCGGTTGCGCGAGCACGCCCGGCACCGAGGCCTTCAGCAGCAGCGGCATATGGAGAGCGTTCTGCTTCAGGTTGATGTCGAAGTTGGACTGAGCTCCGCTCGCCAGATCCGTGATCGTGATCTCGGCTGAGCCCTTGTCCGTCATGTGAAGCACACCGAACTCGAAGCCGATGTAGTCGATGAACCGCACGTCGATGAAGCCGCCGCCCCCGATGCTCGAGCCGGCAAAGCCGGGATACTTCGGGTCGGAATTCACCCCGTTGATGCTCTGGTCGTCCGGCTTGTCGAAAAAATTCGCGCCGCCCATGAATTGGGCGCCGATGCCGACCGACACGATGCGGTTGCCTTTCTCTTCGGGCGCCGCGTCACCGGCCTCGGCCGTCAGCTCGCCGGCGTTCTCCGACGTCTTCTCGGAGGTCTTCTCCGCGGTCGTGTCGAGCGTGTTCTCGGACGCATGATTCTCGTCCTTTTTCGCGGGCGCGGAGGGCGCCGTTTCGGCAGGCTTGGCCTTCACGACGCCGTCACCGTCGCCGGCAAACGCGGCTCCAGACGAAAGACCAAGAACCGCGACAACTCCCAAAACTGGACGAAGCTTCATCGATACCTCCAAGAGGCGACGATGCTAAGCCGCCCTGCCGGGCAACTCAACAAAGGCGGAAGGCGGAAGGCCCATTCGGGCACAAAACGACGCCTCGGGTTGGGGCCAGATTCAGGAGCCGCGGACGCCGATGCCGTCGTAGGTGAACCCCTGCTTGCGGAGACCGTAACCGGACCAAATATTGCGCCCATCGACGAGCAGCGGCCGCTTCATAAGGGACCGAAGGCGGGCAAAATCAGGGTTTTGGTACTGCCGCCACTCGGTGACGAGCACGAGCGCATCCGCCCCCTCGGCGGCCTCGTACGCGTCCTCGACGAGGGTGATCCGATCGCCGTAAAGTGCCCGCACGCCGGCCATCGCCTCGGGATCGTGCGCCCGGACTTCGGCCCCCTCGGAGAGCAGCGCCTCGATAAGCTGCAGGGCCGGGCTCTCGCGCACATCGTCGGTGCGTGGCTTGAACGCGAGCCCCCAAATCGCGATGCGCTTTCCGCGGAGATCGCCCTCGAAGTGCACCTGCTTCAGCTTGCGGGCGAGGGTGCCTTTGTGGCGCAAATTCACCCGATCGGTGGCGCTCGCGAGCTCGAGCTCGACGCCGTGCTCGTGTCCCGTGTGCACGAGCGCGACGACGTCTTTCGGAAAACACGAGCCGCCGTAACCCGGGCCCGCATGCAGAAACTTGTGGCCGATGCGCTCGTCGCTGCCGACACCTTTGCGCACGAGGTGCACGTCCGCGCCAACCTTCTCGCACAGCGTCGCCACTTCGTTCATGAACGAGATGCGCATCGCGAGCATGGTGTTCGCGACGTATTTCGTGAGCTCGGCACTCGACGGATCCATGAAGATGAACCTGTCCGACGAGAGCGTCACCGGATGGTAGAGGCGCGTCATCACGTCGCGCGCGAAGGCGTCATCGGCATCGCAACCGACAATGATGCGATCGGGCCGCATGAAGTCATCGAGGGCGTTGCCCTCCTTCAAAAACTCGGGGTTCGAGACGACGTGGATCGGATGCGCCGCGTCCTTGACGATGCGCCTCACGCGCGCGTTCGTTCCAACCGGCACGGTGGACTTCATCACGAGCACAATCTCGCGAGTTACGTTCGCCGCCACGGCGTCAGCCACTTTATCGACAGCCTGAAGATCGGCGGCGCCATCCGAGCGCGGCGGCGTACCGACCGCGACAAAGACGACCTCGCTTACGGCGATCACCGCGGCCACTTCACTCGAAAAAGCGAGGCGTTTCTCAGCCACATTGCGCGACACCATCTCGGCGAGGCCCGGCTCGAAGATCGGGATCTCGCCCGCACGGAGGCGCTCAATCTTGGCCGCGTCGATGTCCACACACACGACGTCATTGCCGGTCTCGGCGAAACACGCGCCACTCACCAACCCGACGTATCCGGTCCCGATCACGCACAGCTTCATGGCGTGTGGACCATACCATGGCGCACGCACGCCTCGCTTTTCGCGGGCGAGCCCCCCGTGGGTTCGCCTACACTTCAAGGCTCTTATGCCCGAGCTTCCCGAAGTCGAGACGGTGCGCCGCGAGCTTGCGCCGTGGCTCACGGGCCGCACGATCCGCTCGGCCGCCCGCGTCGCGGCCCCCGCCGGACCCAAGTACGCGAACCTCGAGCGAGCCGCCGGACAACGAATCCTCGACGTGCGGCGACGAGGCAAATTTTTGCTGCTCCCGCTATCGAAAGGCGACGAGCTCATCTTGCATCTCGGCATGACCGGCATCGTCTCGAAGGTGCCGCCGAAGGACCACCTGCGGGTCGAGCTCCAGCTCTCGGGCCCCGCGCCAAGCCATCTCTACTTCCGCGACGCGCGACGCTTCGGACGATGCCTCGTCGTTCGCGCAGGCGAGTACGACGCGCTGCCGACCCTCGCCGCACTCGGCCCCGAGCCGTTCGACCCGGCGTTCACCGACGCGGTGTTCGTGGCCTCCCTCGCTCGAGCGCGCGGACCCATCAAGCCGCTGCTCTTGTCGCAGCGCGTGGTTGCGGGGCTCGGCAACATCTACGTCGATGAGGCCCTCTTCGAGGTGGGGATCCATCCGCGCACTTTGGCGAATGGCATCACGCCCGACCAAGCGGCTCGGCTGCGACGCGCCGCTATCGCGATCCTCGAGCGGGCGATCGAGCACCGCGGCACCACCATCTCGGACTACCGCACCGTCAACGGCAACGTGGGCAGCTACGCCGCGCAGCTTCGCGTTTACGCGAACGACGGAAACCCATGCCCTACGTGCAGCACCACGATTGAAAAGATCGTGCTCGGCCAGCGCGGCACCCACTTCTGCCCGCGCTGCCAACCGATGCCTCGAACACGACACGCGCGCAGGTGAACGAGGTCATTGGATCGGCACCTTCGAGCAGTAGCCTCCTACGCCCTTCGCCGCGCTCACTCCGCCGCGACGACGTCCGCCTCGTACGCCAACGAGGACCGGAGCCACCGCTCGACTTCGGCCACGGCCACGCCTTTTCGCGCGGCGTAGTCCACCACCTGATCGCGGGATAGCTGACCCACATTGAAGTAGCGCGCTTCGGGGTGGTGCAAATAGAGGCCGCTCACGCTCGCCGCTGGGAGCATCGCGAAACTCTCGGTGAGCGACATGCCGATGGACTCGGCGTCGAGCAGCTTGAAGAGGGTCGTCTTCTCGCTGTGATCGGGACACGCTGGGTAACCGAATGCGGGGCGGATCCCCCGGAATTTTTCGGCGATGCGATCCTGATTCGAAAGCTCGCGCGTCTCGTGACCCCACTCGCCACGGGCACGCTCGTGCAAGAGTTCGGCGCCCGCCTCGGCAAGCCTGTCCGCGAGCGCCTTGACCATGATCGAGCGGTAGTCATCCCCCTCGGCCTGATAGCGGTTGGCGAGCGTGTCGGCACCGAGACCCGCGGTGACGGCAAAGCCCCCGACCCAGTCGACGAGGCCGCTGTCCGCTGGCGCGACGTAATCGGCGAGCGAGCGACAAGGCGTGCGCTCGTCTTTGCTCTGCTGCTGACGGAGCATCGGGAAGCGGGCGAGCTCGACGCGGGTAGAAGGGTCCGCGGCCGACGCCGCATCCGTCCACAGAACGATGTCATCGCCGTCCGAGTTCGCAGGCCAGAGCGCGACCGCCGCTCGCGCGAGAATCGACCCTTGGCGGACGATCGCATCGAGCAGCACGTTGCCTTCGTCGTAGAGCTCGCGCGCGGCCTTGCCCAATTTCGGGCTGTCGAAGATTTGCGGGTATTTTCCCTTGAGCTCCCACGCCGCGAAGAAGAACTGCCAATCGATGTAACTGCGCAATTCTTCCAGATCGAGCGGGATCTCCCGACGACCGACGAACGACGGCCGCCGGATGATCGCCTCATCGAAACCGACCAGGTGTCGTCGCGCCCGCGCCTCGCCAAGTGCGATGAGCGGCTTCGCTTTCGTCTGGCCGTAGAGCTCGCGTAAGCTCTCTTGCTCGGCGCGATTCTTGGCATCGAGCTTCGAGCGCCCCACGGGATCGAGCAAGCTACCGACCACGTTCACCGCGCGTGACGCATCGGCCACATGCATCGTGATCCCTTGAAATTGCGGGGCGATCTTCACCGCGGTGTGTTGCCGGCTCGTGGTCGCTCCGCCGATCAAGAGCGGGATGTCGAAGCCTTGGCGCTCCATTTCCTGCGCGACCTGCACCATCTCATCGAGGCTCGGCGTGATGAGCCCAGAGAGCCCGACCACGTCCGCTCCTTCTTCGCGCGCGGTCTGCAAAATCTTCTGACTCGACACCATCACGCCAAGATCGATGACCTCGTAGTTGTTGCAACCGAGGACCACGCCCACGATGTTTTTTCCGATGTCGTGCACATCTCCCTTCACGGTTGCGAGCACGATCTTGCCCTGCGAGCGACGACCCCCCGCGGCTTTATCGGCCTCCATGTAGGGGGTCAGTACGTTCACCCCGCGCTTCATCACGCGCGCGCTCTTGACGACCTGCGGCAGGAACATCTTCCCTTCGCCAAAGAGGTCACCGACAACCCTCATGCCGTCCATCATCGGCCCCTCGATCACCTCGAGCGGACGCGCGAACGTCAGCCGCGCCTCCTCGACGTCCGCATCGATGAAGTCGACGATGCCGTTTACCATCGCGTACTCGATGCGCTTGCCGACGGGAGCTTCGCGCCACGACAAGTCCACCTCGCGTTTGGTGCCGCTGCCGTGGACGTTCTTCGCAAGCTCAATCAACCGCTCGGTCGCATCGAGACGCCGATTGAAAATCACATCCTCGACTCGCAGCAAAAGCTCCGCGGGGATGTTCTGGTACACCGCGAGTTGCCCGGCGTTGACGATGCCCATGTCCATGCCGGCCTCGATGGCGTGAAACAAGAACGCAGCGTGCATCGCCTCGCGGACGAGGTCGTTGCCGCGGAAACTGAAAGACAAATTGCTGACGCCACCCGATACGAGCGCACCAGGGAGACGCGCTTTGATGAGCCGCGTCGCCTCGATGAAGGCTTTGCCGAACTCGTTGTGCTCTTCAAGACCCGTAGCCACAGCGAGCACGTTTGGATCGAAGACGATGTCGTGAGGGTCGAAGCCGGCCTCGGTCGTAAGAAGGTGGTAGGCGCGCGAACAGATCTCGAGCTTGCGCGCCACGGTGTCGGCCTGCCCCTGCTCGTCGAAAGCCATGACGACCACGCCCGCGCCGAACCGCTGGACCGTGCGGGCCTTGGCGAGAAAATCGGCTTCGCCTTCCTTCAAGCTTATCGAGTTGACGATGCCCTTGCCTTGAATGCACTTCAGGCCCGCCTCGAGCACCGACCACTTGGAGCTGTCGACCATGATCGGCAACCGAGCGAT
Organism: Polyangiaceae bacterium; assembly: GCA_947475525.1. Classification (GTDB taxonomy): domain Bacteria; phylum Myxococcota_A; class Polyangia; order Polyangiales; family Polyangiaceae; genus SYFR01. The sequence goes on from CANJMI010000001.1 coordinate 139,306, forward strand.
GTCGGGCTCCGTCGCGACGAGGTTCAAAAAGCGCGTCATCGCGGCTTCGCCGTCGAGCATGCCTTCGTCCATGTTGATGTCGATGACGTTGGCGCCGCCCTGCACCTGCTCACGCGCGACGACGAGCGCCTCGGCGTAATTGCCATCCTTGATCAGGCGCGCAAAACGCTTCGAGCCTGTGACGTTCGTGCGCTCGCCGACGAGCAGGAAGTTCGACTCCGGACGGACGGTCAAGGTCTCGAGGCCACTGAAAAAGCTGAAGTCCTCGGGCGCCGGCAGGACGCGTGGAACCACCTCGCTCACCGCCTCGGCGATCGCTCGGACGTGCTCCGGAGTCGTGCCGCAACAGCCACCGAGAATGTTGGCGAAGCCCGCCTCGGCAAACTCGCGAAGGAACGATGCCGTTTGCTCGGGTGACTCGTCATAGCCGCCAAACGCGTTCGGCAATCCGGCGTTCGGATAACAGCTCGTATAGACGGGCGCGATACGCGAGAGCTCAGCGAAATACGGGCGCATTTGCTGTGCGCCGAGGGCGCAGTTGATGCCGACGCTGAAGGGTCTCGCGTGGCTGACCGACCGCCAAAAGGCGTCAATCGTCTGGCCGGAGAGCGTGCGCCCGCTCTGGTCGGTGATGGTGACGCTCAACATCAGCGGAGGGGACGCAACGCCGCGCCGTTCACACTCTTCAGCCAGGGCCACCAGAGCCGCTTTCGCATTGAGCGTATCGAAGATGGTCTCGATCAAAATGAGATCGACTCCGCCGTCGAGCAGCGCCGCCACCTGCTCGCGGTACGCAAGTTTCACCTGGTCGAAGGTGACGGCGCGAAAGCCCGGATCGTTGACGTCGGGCGAGAGGCTGAGCGCGCGGTTGGTCGGTCCGATGGCTCCGGCCACAAAGCGCGGCCGCTCGGGCGTGCGATTCGAGAACTCGTCGGCGACCCGACGAGCGATGCGCGCGGCCTCGACATTGAGATCGTAGACCAGTCCTTCGCACTTGAAGTCCGCCTGGGCGATCGTGGTGCCGCTGAAGGTATTGGTCTCGATGATGTCGGCGCCCGCCTCGAGGTACGCGCGGTGCACCGAGGCGATGATGGCGGGTTGCGTGAGCGTGAGGAGATCGATGTTCCCCTTGAGCTCGCAGCCGTGGTTGCGGAAGCGCTCGCCGCGAAACTCGGTCTCCCCGAGGTTGTGCTGCTGAACCATCGTGCCCATCGCGCCGTCGATGATCAGGATCCGCTGACGAATCAGCCGTTCGAGGGTGTCGGGTGAAGGATGCATCGTCATGGAAGAATTCGCGGGCGGCCGAAGCTTTCAACTACACCGAAACGCGCCCCGCCGTGACGCCGGTTTTCGAGCAGTGAGTCGAGCGCGTCAGGGGGCGCGCGGAGCGAGCAGCGGGCACGTCCGCAGCCGCGGAGCGAACACCAACGCCCTCAGCGCAAGGGCGTCTTCGCGGTGGTAGTCGAGCTGCGCCAAAAACTGTTGGGTCAGCGTGTCTTCGAGTGCGGCCACGATCGCGGGCTCGGCGTCGACGACATCGTGCGCCTCGGCTGGATCCTTCGCGAGGTCGAAGAGATGCGCCTGCTTGCCGCTGCGATCCACCACGAGTTTATAGGGCCAGCAGACGATCCCGTCGACGGAGCGCAGGCCCTGAATGTTGAGAAAGACCGCGTCTTGTGGCCCGCCCGCACGCCGCCGCTCGCGAAAGCTTCGGCCCTGCCAGGAAGGATGCGGCGGCACGCCGAGCCACTCGGCAACCGTCGGCATCACGTCGAGGTGGGAGACCGGCTCATCGCGACGCTCGACGGGCACGTGCCCAGGCCAGCGCAGCGCGATCGGGACGCGCGACTCAATGTCGTAGAGCGTGCGGCCGTGGGTCACCATGTCGCGATCGAAGAACATCTCACCGTGGTCGGCGGTGAAGACGACGAGCGTGTCGTCAAAGAGGTGGGCGTCCTCGAGAGCGGCGCGAATTCGTGCGATTTGACGGTCAACATGCGCGAGCGCGTTGTCGTAGCGGTTCTTGACGACCTCGCGATCCGACTCGAGGTAGCGGAGGTACGAGTAGCTCGACCAATCGGGTTCGTCGGGCTGGTAGGGCCGCGGGTTCCCCTTCGCGAGGGTGTACGGAAAATGCGTGCCCTGAAAATTTACGTAGAGCGCGAACGGCCCTTTTCGAGGGCGGGCGAGCCACGCGAGAACCTGGTCCGTCGTCACCTCATCGGGGACCGTTCGCTCGACACCGCTATCGAGCGCGTCACCCTTGAAATCATCGGAATACCAATAAAACGTGGGCGTTCCGGTGTTTTGAAAGCGCCGCATGCCCTGCCAATCTTCATCCTGGCTCGAGATGGTCGCGGTCTCGTAACCGAGCATGTGGAAGAGGTCGTGGTAGAGGAACCGCGGGTAGTCGAGGTCCTGATACTGGTCGAGGCCGTTGCCGCGGCGGGGGAAGAGCGACGACAAGATCGCAGGCTGGGCGTAATTCGAGTGGGTGGCCGTGGTCCACGCGCGCGTCATCAGGGAGCCCTCGGCGATCAACCGATCGATGGCCGGCGTAGGCCGCGCAGCTCCGAACGCTCCGAGATGTGCTGGGGCTATCGACTCGAGGACAAAAAGCAGGACGTTGGGCCTGCCGCAGGGCGCGCCTTCGCAGCCGTCGGTGCGGGTTTTTTCGACCGAATCGCGAAAGCCTTGCTCCGCGGCACGCGACGGCCCGGAAAAAACCATCGACTCGAGCCCGCCTCTCGCGGAACGCCCGTCGCGAGGGAGCTCCGCGTCAAACGAGCTGGCGAGGGCGAGCAACGGGCCGCTTATGAACATGCCGCGTAGAAAGCGCGTGTCGCCGCGCCGCATCCACATCATCGACACCACGACGAGCAGGCCGAGCCCGAGCACCCAGTCCCGCCGGCCCGCACGCTCAGGGCTCTCGGAGGCGGCGCGCAACGTGCGGATCCCGGTAAATACGAACAGCAAAAAAACCGTGATCGCCGCAATCGCCCAGCGAAGGTATTCACCCTGGGCTGCATGCGCGATGGCGTCGCTACCGTTCATCGTGAACATCAAAACGCCGGCCGTGATGTAGGTCCCCGAGGCGACGCGGAACACCACGCCGGACGCGAGCACGAGCGCGAGCGTGCTCCAAAACACGGCGCTCAAGGTCACGAGAGCGAGACGCACGGGCCGACGCGTCAAGAGCCCGGCCGTCGCGATAGCGAAGAGATGGGCTACGCAAACCAGGCACGCCGTCGCGTAACCGAGCCCGGCAAAACGCTGCGCGACGGTCGAGTCGAAGTCCGCACGGCCGAAGGCCCCCACGGCGAATTGCCCTGCGCCCCCGAGCCCGAGGCCACAGCCCAGAGCGAGCTGCCAGTGCCGCCTCAGCCACATGTGCGTGCCGTAGGCTCTACCGGCTCCCGCGGAAAGGGCCACGTTGTGTGCGCTCGTGCTAGCGTCGCTCTTGTGGCGGAGCGAGAGAAACGCGAAACGTTAATCGACTCGCTCGGACCGCCGGAGTCGAGCCTCGACCCTGGCACGGCGTGTCTGATCGTCCTCTACGGCGACGAGCTCGGGCGGCGCATCACGCTCGAGTCCGACGCGCCCGTCACGTTCGGTCGCGCAACCGAGTGCCAGGTGGTGCTCGACGACGAGACCGTGAGCCGCATGCACGCGCGAGTCACCCGTCAGCGGGGCGTCTTCGAGATAGAAGACCTCGGCTCGACCAATGGCGTCTTCATCAACAACGTCCTCGTGCCAAAACGCACGCTCTGCGACGGCGACCAAGTCAAAGTCGGGCGAACGATTTACAAGTTCTTACACGGCGGAAACATCGAGGCGGACTACCACGAGGTCATCTACCACCTGATGACGAACGACGGCCTGACCCTGGCCTACAACCGTCGCTACTTCGAGCAACAGCTCCTCGGTGAGCTCTCGCGAGCGATTCGCTACGAACGCCCGCTCGCCCTCATCATGTTCGACATCGATCACTTCAAGCGCGTCAACGACACGCGCGGACACCTCGGCGGCGACGAGATCCTCCGACAGCTCGCGGCCGCGGTCGCCCAGCTCATTCGACGTGAAGACGTGTTTGCCCGGATCGGCGGGGAAGAGTTCGCGCTGCTCATCCCCGAAGGCACGGTCGCGGGCGCCGGGATCCTTGCCGAACGTCTCCGCAAGATGATCGAAGAGACCCCCTTCCTCGTTGAAGCCGAGCCCGTCCATGTGACGTGCAGCTTCGGCCTCGGCTACCTGGTCCCCGACGATCGCTCGAAGCCGAAAGACCTCTACGAGCGCGCCGACTCCGCTCTCTACGCGGCCAAAGCCGCGGGGCGAAATTGCGTGCGAACCTAAGCCCCGCGCGAAACGGGTCGAGGTGCCCCGTTTGCGGAGACGGCGGGGCGGACGCATGGTGAAAGCTGCGATGAGCGTCTCGCCCAGGCTTCGCGTGGTTGCCTCACAGCCCCCTGAGCTCGTGGTCTACGACGAGCCCGGCACGTGCTCCTACCTCGCCCAGGAGACGTGGCGTTTGCCGCTGCGGTTGCCGGTGCGTCCGCTGACGCGAGAGGAGTTCGGTGCGCGCCTCGCGGAAGGCGACCGACGCCAAGGTCGCCTCTTGTACCGGACCGCGTGCCCGACCTGCCGCGCGTGCGAACCCCTTCGTCTCGACGTGAGCCGCTTTCGCCCGACCAAGACCCAAAGGCGCGTGCTTCGCGCGGGCGACCGCCTCCTTCGATTGCAGCTCGGCCCACCCGTCGTCGATGCCGCGCGGGTGCAGCTCTACAACGACCACAAAAACGGCCGGAAACTCTCGAACGGCGAGCACCAGACGAGCGCGGACGCCTTTCGCTCGTTCCTCGGTGACACCTGTTGCGAGACCTTCGAGATGCGCTACTTGCTCGGTGAGCAACTGCTCGGCGTCGCGATCGTCGACAGGACCGATGATGCGCTCAGCGCCGTGTATTTTTACTGGGATCCCGCGCACGCGTCGCTGAGTCCGGGCACCTACTCGATCTTGAAACAAGTCGAGCTCTGCCGGCAACTCGGCATCCGGTACCTCTACCTCGGGCTCTACATTCAAGCGAGCGAAGCGATGGCGTACAAGGCCCGCTTCCTGCCGCACGAGCGCCTCATGGGCGGCACGTGGACCGAGTTCACGACGGCGGGACCCAGCCAAACGCCGCCTCTCCCTCGGTGAGCCCCACGCGAGGGTCGGCGGAGAACGGCCAAGAACCGCGAGAATCCCTTGCTACCGCGTGCTATGCCCTTCACGCGAGGACACCCCTTGTCCCGCCCCTTAAACCATGTGGAACAGCCTGCCTGAATTCGGAACCGGAGTCCTTTGCGCGATCCTGGTCGCCGCTGCGTACACGTTCTCGGTTGCGCTCGCTGCAGGAGGCGGAAGGCCGAGGCTCTTGCAAGCCGCGAGGAGCGGCGCCTTCGGCACGATCGCCCTCGTAGGCCTTGCGGTCTTGGTGCTCGCGTACGCGTTCGTTTCCCACGACTTTCGGCTCGATTATGTCGCGCGCTACAGCGATCGAACGATGTCGACGCCATGGCTGATAGCGGCGCTCTGGGGTGGCCAAGATGGCTCGCTCCTCTGGTGGCTGTTTCTGACGGCGTTCTTCTCCGGCGTCTGCACCGCGTGGCTGAAGGGTCGCTACCGGGATCTGCAGCCGTACGTCATCGCGACGCAAATGAGCGTCCTCATTTTTCTCGCGATCTTGATGCTCTTCGCGGCGAATCCATTCCGCACCCAGATCGGCGGCGCGTCACCCGACGGCGCGGGGCTCAACTACCAGCTTCGCAACTTCTACATGATCATCCACCCGCCGAGCCTCTACATCGGCTTCACGAGCTGCGCGGTGCCGTTCAGCTTCGCCATCGCGGCACTCGTCACGGGGCGACTCGACAACGAGTGGATCATCGCGACGCGCAAGTGGATGCTTTTTAGCTGGCTGTTCTTGGCCATCGGCAACGCGCTCGGCATGCTCTGGGCTTACGAAGAACTCGGCTGGGGCGGCTACTGGGCGTGGGATCCCGTCGAAAACGCAGCGTTTTTACCGTGGCTAACCGCGAGCGCCTACGTGCATTCGACGATGGTCCAGGAGCGCCGCGGGATGCTGAAGATGTGGAACGTCATCCTCATCTGCTTGACGTTTTTCCTCACGTACTTCGGCACCTTTCTCACCCGCTCGGGCCTCATCGCGAGCGTCCACGCCTTCGCGCAATCGAGCATCGGCAACTACTTCGCCGTCTACATGATCCTGATCATCGCGGTCTCGACGGCGCTCATCCTGCGCCGGGCCGACAAGCTGAAGAGCGACGGAGTCTTCGACGCCTGGCTGAGCCGTGAGTTCACGTTCCTCATGAACAACTGGGCGCTCGTCGGGCTGATGGTCTTCATCGCGCTCGCAACCGTCTGGCCCCGGATCTCGGAGTGGCTGTTGAACCAGAAGGCCACGGTAGGACCCACGTTCTACAACGCCTTCATCCCGCCGGTGGCGCTCGTGCTGATCTTCTTGATGGGAACGGCTCCGCTGCTCGGCTGGCGCAAGACTTCGGCTCGCCTCTTCTACCAATCCTTCACCTTCCCGATCGCCGCAATGGTCGCCGCCGGCGCAGCCCACGTGGCCTTCGGTACGAAGCTCGGATTTCCCGCGTTCGTCGTCTCCGAGCCCGTCAAGGAGAGCGCCCTTTGGCTGCGGCTCGCGTGGCTGCAGGGCAAGCTCCCGCTCGTGACGATCATGCTCGTCACGTACAACATCGCCGTTGTGCTTCAGGAGTTCTACCGCGGCATTGCGGCGCGCCGCAGGAGCAAGCCGGAGAGTGTCTTCGTCGCACTGACGAGGCTCGTATCAAAATCGCGCCGTCGTTACGGTGGCTACATCGTCCACGTTGGCATCGCCGTCATGTTCTTCGGCTTCGCGGGACGAGCCTGGGGCCTCGACAAAGAAGCGAACCTCGGCCCAAACGAGACGATGACCATCGGCGAGTACTCGATGACCTACCGGGGCACGCACCGCGATGTCGACCACGAGAAGACGGCCGTGGTCACCGACATCGACGTGATGAAAGGCGGCGCGCTCGTCGGTCAGATCCATCCGGCACGCTTCATTTACAAAGCGTCGCCCGACCAACCCTCGACCGAAATCGGCCGTTTCTCGACGCCGAAGAACGACCTCTACGTCGTCGTCGGAATGATCAACCCCGAGACCAAGGCCGCGAGCGTGCAAGCCCACGTCAACCCGCTCGTCTCCTTCGTCTGGTGCGGCGTGATGATTTTGATCGTAGGCGCGCTCGTTGCGATGTGGCCCGAGGCGACCCACGCAGAGGCGGAGGCGGGAGCGTTCTCGTACGTCCGGGCCCTCGGCACCGCGGGCACCATGGTGATGCTGAGCGTCGTCCTCGCACTCGCGCCCTCGTACGCGTACGGGCAGCAACAAGAGATGAAGCGCGAAGGCTTCGTCGAAGAGCAGACACCGAAGGAAAAGTCCTTGTTCGCGCAGCTCCTCTGCGACTGCGGGACCTGCCCGCACGAGGCGCTATCGACGTGCACGTGCGGCTGGGCGCATGACATGCGTGCGGCGATTCGCGCGGAATTGAAGCAAGGCAAGACCACGGAGACCATTCTCAGCGACTACGCGGCGAAGCACGGGAGCGACGCCGTCTTGGTTCAGGTCGATGAAGGCGGAGCGCGCGCATTGTGGGCTGTGCCGCTGTTCGGGCTCGCGCTCGGAGGCGGGCTTATCTTCCGCTTCATCCGGCAGCGCACGCGGAGCAAGACCGACAAAGAGACCGAGGATGACGGCGCCGGCCGCGACGCCTATGACGCGCGTCTCGATGACGAGCTGAACCATCTCGACGAGGACCCGTGAGCCGCGAACGAAACGACAGCAGCCTCGAGCGCGGAATCGCTCTCGCAACGAAGCTTGCCCCCTTCGGCGCGGTGGCGCTCGCCCTCGGCGCGGGCGTGGTCGCCGGACCCCCTCTCGCCGTCCTCATTCTCACGGGCAGCGCGCTCATCGGTGCCATCGCCACCTTGTGGACCAGCGTTCGCGCTCTCGTCGGCGAGACGCCGCTCGCACCCGAAGACGCGTTCGCACTCGGCGCGCCCTCGAGCGAGGAAGAGCAAAAGCGAGCGGTGCTGCGTGCAATAAAGGACATCGAATTCGAGCGCTCGGTCGGCAAGATCTCCGAGGAGGACTATGCCGCCCTCCTCGGTCGCTACCGTGCCGAGGCCAAGCGTCTGCTCCGCCAAATCGACGAGGCCCACGCCCCCGATCGAGCACGCGCCGAAGCGCTCGCCGCCAAGCACCTCGCGAAAAGCGGCGACGCGCCTACCACGACGAAAAAACCCGCCAAAAAGAAGCCTTCAGCCATCGTGCAAGACTGCCCCGAATGCCCCGTGAAAAACGACGGTGACGCCGCGTTCTGCAAAGGCTGCGGAGCCAAGCTCGACGCCGAGGAGGTGTCGTCGTGAAGGCTTCGACGGGAGTTGCCGCGCTGTTCGTGCTCGTCGCGGGGAGCGCCCTCGCGGCAACGCCTCCGCCGGCAGCATCGATCGTGCCTTCCGGAGCGCCAGCCGCTTCCGCGGTGCCGTCCGCTGCGCCAGCGAATAAACCAGCGACGGGGCCCTCCGCGGTGCCCGGACCGCATGGCGACGCGGCGCTGCCCGCGGGCCATCCGCCGACGGATAGCCGCCCTCTCGCGCCGGAAGGACCAAACCCGGATCAAGTCGGCATCGATCCGGAGCTGCCAGCCGGAAGCATTTTCGTTCACTTGGTCGATGCCTCGGACATGCCGATTGGCGGAGCGCCCATCGTGCTCGACATCGATCGCAACACCGTGGCGCAAGGCGAATCGCATGACGAGCGTGCCGCCCGCGTCGATCCAAAAGGCGAAGCGCAATTCGTCGGCCTCAAGGTCGGCGGCGGAACGAGCTACCGCGTGCGCACCCAGCGCGACGGCGCAACCTTCGCGAGCCCGTCGTTCATGCTCAAGACAGAAGGCGGAGCGCAGGTCCTCTTGCACTCGCACGAGGTGGTGAAAAACTTATCGGAAGCGCGCTTCGTCATCGAAGCGTTCGTCGTCCTCGAGGTGAAGCAGGACACCGTTCGGGTCAATCACCTGCTGCGCACCTTCACCTTCGGTCCGGCATTCCTCGCCCAAGGCCTCACGATGAAGCTGCCTCCGGGGGCTCGCGCCTTCAGCCAGGAGGAGTCCGCAACGGGCATTTCTCTGCGCGAGCACAACGGTGAAGTCTCGCTGCAGGGAACCTTTCCTCCAGGCCAAGCCGAGTTGACCTACGGCTACACCCTTCCCCTCGAGAACGGGCCGACGCTGGGCCTTCGGTTGCCGCTGCCTCCGCGCGTGCTCGCAGCTCAAGTCAGCGTCAACGCGGGCCCAGGCATGTCGCTCACCGTGGCGGGATTCGCGCCAGCTCAACCCTCACGGCGCCGCGATGGACAGAAGGTCCTTCAAGCGCTGCGACAGCTCGAAGCGTCAAAAAACCCTGCGGAATTCCTCGCAAACGTCACCAACGGTGAACTTGACGTCACCGTGCAAGGGCTGCCGTCGAACGGCAATGGTCCGATCGTAGCCGCGACCCTCGCCGCACTCGCGCTGGCGCTGGGCGCCGCCGAACTCCGAAAGAGCGGAACCAAATCCGACAAGGCCGCGCTCGCACTCGAGCTCTCCGAAGCGCGCGACGCCTTGCTCGGCGAGCTCACGGCACTCGAAGCCGCAAGAGCGACAGGAGAGGTCGGCCCTAAGAGTTACGAGCGCCTCCGTACCGCTCTCGTTGACGCGCTTGCCCGCGTTTTGGCGAAACTCGAGACGCGATGAAACGGCGCGTTGGGCGGGTCCTGCGGACGTGTGTCCTCGGCGTGCTCACACTCACGGTCCGAGCGACGACCGCGTGAAGCTGGCCGCGGCGACCGTGCTTCTCGCCGGAGCGTCGATAGCGGCGGTCGTCTGGTACGGAACGAACGACGCTCGGGCACCCGAGCTGTGTCCTGCAGGTCTGCTGCGGCTCGGCCCGCGATGCTGCGGCGAAGGCCAGTCGCTCGACGGCGGCGCCTGCCGAGGGGCTCCTTCTCGCTGCGCGGCGACCCAAAACCCGAGCGCGCAAGGTTGCGTTCTCGTCGGCGAAAGCATCGTGTTGCCGCAAGGCCGAGTCCTCGGCGTGCCGACCGATTGGGACGACACCTCGAGCCGTGAGCCGCCGGCCGAGCTCGCGGCATTTGCAATCGATCGAGGCGAAGTCGTCGAGCGGAGCTACGCGGAGTGCGTGGCTGGCGGTGGATGTGAGGTCGCTCCCATGCGCGGCGAGCCTGGACTTCCACAGACGAACGTCACGGCGAAACAAGCGGCGAGCTACTGCGGGTGGCGTGGCGGAGCGTTGCCAAGCGCAGCGCAGTTCGCCTACGCCGCGATGGGGCGACAAGGGCGGCGCTACCCATGGGGCGACGCGGGCGCGGTGTGTCGGCGTGTCGCCTACGGCCTCGCGACCGGACCATGCGGGCAAGGCGCGACCGGCCCGCAGCTCGCGGGCTCGCATCCATCGGGGGCCACGCCCGAGGGGATCCTGGATCTCGCGGGCAACGTCGAAGAGTGGGTGACTTCGCCCGGCGGCTTCGAGGCGCGAGGCGGCTCTTGGGCGGAAGCGAGCGTAACGGCGCTCCGCTCGTTCAGCGCGCGAGCGATGCCCTCCGACGGGCGCTCGCCGGCGCTCGGGTTTCGTTGTGTGTATGCTGCGAGTGGGCAATGAAACGCGCGCTCCCTCTTCTCGGCATCGCCCTCGGGACGGCGCTTATCGTGTACGCGCTCCAGTTCGGAAAGACCGAAGAGGAGCGCATCGGCATGCGGCTTCAGGCGCTCGCCGCGAGCCTCGCCGTGAGCGACGGCCGCGAGACCACCACGATTCGCGGCGCACGCCTTCGCAAGGACTTCGCCGAACTCTTCGCGAAAGACGTCTCGCTTGCGATCCCGGAGCTCGGGGCGGTTGATCAAGGGCGGCCCGCACTCGTCGAGCTCGCGATGCAGGCACCTGCAGACTACGCGTCTATCGCGGTGAATCTCGAGAAGCTGCGAATTCGACTCGACGACTCCAAGGAGCACGCCGTCGCGGTCGGTGAAGCTCACCTCTCGGGAGTCCGGCGCGAAGGAAGCCGGCACGAAGACAGCCGCACCGTGTCGCTGCGGCTCGACCGGCACGATGGCGAATGGCGCATCGTAAACGTCTCGGTGTCCGTATCGAAGGACGCGCTCGAAGGTCACGGCGCGGTCGCTCCACTGCGAGTGGCTCCGTGACAAATAGCGAAGATGAGCTTCGCGAATCGTTCAGTTTCCTATACGCTCATTGGTTCCGCTCATGACCGTTGCCCTCCTGTCGATCGGCACCGAGCTCCTCCAGGGGGAGATCGCAAACTCCAACGCGCAATGGCTCGGAGAGCAGCTGACCTCGATCGGCCTCCACGTTGTTCGCATCGAGAGCGTCGGCGACGATCGCGCCGTCCTTGCGGCAACGCTTCGCCGTCTCCTCGCCGAAAATCATTTCGTGATCGCGACAGGCGGACTCGGCCCAACAACGGATGATTTGACCGCGGAAGTCGCCGCCGAAGTCTTGGGTACCCAGCTTGCCCTCGATGACGACGCGCTCGCCACGATGCGGCGCAAGCTCGAGAAGGCCGGTCGGATCGTCCGCGCGGGCCACGTGAAGCAAGCCCACCTTCCGATTGGTGCCGAAATCCTTCCGAACTCGGTTGGCTCGGCGCCCGGCTTCGTGCTCGCCCAGGAGGAGAGGCTCGCGTTCTTCATGCCGGGCGTGCCTACAGAAATGCGGGCGATGTTCGAGCAGCACGTGGTGCCGCGAATGATGCCGTCGGCGAAGAACGACAGTTTTCGGATCGTGCTTCACACCTACGGCGCGGGAGAATCGATCGTGGCCGAGAGCCTCGACGGGCTTGAAGCGGCTCACCCCGGCGTTCTGCTCGGGTTTCGCATCACCGGCCCCGAAGTGGACGTGAAGGTGATGGGACGCGCTTCGAACCAGGCCGACGCGCGACGCCTTGTAGAAGCCGCCGCTGACGACGCCCGATCTCGCCTCGGGAGTCTCGTCTACGGAGAGGGCGCAGATTCGCTCCCGCTCGTCGTCGCTCGAGCGCTGCGTTCGCGCGGCTGGAGTCTCTCCGTCGCTGAGTCGTGTACCGGCGGACTCATCGCGCGGGAATTCACCCGAACGCCTGCAAGCGACTACTTCGTCGGCGCCACGGTGACGTACACCAACGCTGCGAAGTCAAAGCTCCTCGGCGTATCGGAAGACACGCTACGCGGCCATGGCTCGGTGAGCGCCGAAGTCGCAGCCGAAATGGCCGAAGGCGCGCGGCGCACGTTCGGTAGCGACGTCGCCCTCGCGGTCACCGGGATCGCCGGACCGACCGGTGCGACACCGGACAAACCCGTCGGACTTGTGCACTGGGCGGTCGCTCATCCGGGCGGCACGGTGGTGAACATGCGCGTTTTTCCTGGGAACCGTATCCAAGTACAACAGGCCGCGAGTCACGCCGTGCTCGACGAGCTCCGACGCGTCTGCGCAGCGGTGCGAGTCTCTCGCCCAAGCAACCGAGGCCTCGGCCCGAACGGCTGAGCCGCGCGACTCTCAGCCACGAGAGTCTAGTTCAACACGGTTTTTCGGAACACGAGCTGCCCCGCCACGGCATCGATCTGAATGCTGTCGCCCGCGACGAACTCCCCCGCGAGGATCCGTTTCGCGAGCTCGTTCTCAACGAGTCGCTGGATCGCACGCTTCAACGGTCGCGCGCCATACTGCGGATCCCAGCCTTCGAGGATCAATCGGTCCTTCGCGGCATCCGTCACCTCGGCAGTTACATCGCGGTTCCCGAGTCGCGCAAGAAAGCGCCCGAGCTGAATGTCGACGATGCCGCGCATCTGCTGGCGCTCGAGTCGCTGGAAGACAACCACTTCGTCGAGGCGATTCAAGAGCTCCGGACGGAACCGCTTGCGCAAAGCTTCGCGAAACGCACGCGCCGTAAGCTCGCGCTTTTCCGTCTCCGAGATGTCCTGCTGCAGCTCGATGTCGGCGGCGATGTCGCTCCCGAGATTCGAGGTCATGATGATCACCGTGTTCTTGAAGTCGACCACGTTGCCTTGACCATCCGTCAGGTGCCCGTCATCGAGCACCTGGAGCAGGACGTTCCACACATCGTCGTGCGCCTTCTCGACCTCGTCGAAGAGGACAATCGTGTACGGGCGTCGCCGAACCGGTTCGGTTAACTGGCCGCCTGCCTCGTAGCCAACGTAGCCGGGCGGCGCACCGATCATGCGTGCCGTTGAGTGTCGCTCGCCGTATTCGCTCATGTCGATGCGCACCAGCGCGCGCTCGTCGTCGAACAAGAGCTCCGCCAGCGCACGGGCGAGCTCCGTCTTGCCAACGCCCGTCGGGCCAAGGAAGAGAAACGAGCCGATGGGCCGCCGCTCTTCTCCGAGACCCGCACGCGAACGGCGAACGGCGTTCGCGACCGCCGTAAGCGCATCCTCCTGCCCAACGACGCGCTGTCGCAGCTCATCTTCGAGGCGCAAGAGCCGCTGCATCTCGGTGGCGAGCATCTTCGAGACGGGGATCCCCGTCCACTTGGAGACCACGCCCGCGATGTCTTCATCCGTCACTTCCTCCTTGAGGAACGTCTGCGTCTTCTGAACGACGGCGAGATGTTCCCGTTGCAACGCGAGCTTTTTTTCCTCTTCGGGGATGCGGCCGTAGTGAAGCCGCGCCGCCGTCTCCAGGTCCCCCGCGCGCTGAGCTTGTTCCTCCTCGACTCGCAGCTGCTCTATCTCCTCCTTGGTTCGACGGATGATGGCGATGAACTCGCGTTCGCGGAGCCACTGGGCCCGCAGCCCATCGCGTTCGCTCCTTAGCTCTGCGATCTCGCGCTGAAGCTCACTTATTCGCGTTCGACTCACGCTGTCTTGCTCGCGCTTGAGCGACTGCTCCTCGATCTGCAACGTCATGAGCCTTCGCTCGAGCGAATCGATCGGCAACGGCAAGCTATCGATCTCCATGCGGATCTTCGACGCCGCTTCATCGATGAGATCGATCGCCTTGTCTGGCAGGAAGCGCTCGGTGATGTAGCGATTCGAGAGCACGGCCGCCGCAACGATCGCCGAGTCTTGAATGCGGATACCGTGATGCACCTCGTAGCGATCCTTGAGTCCGCGCAAGATCGCGATCGTGTCTTCGACCGACGGCTGCTTTACGTAGACCTGCTGAAAGCGCCGCTCGAGGGCCTTATCCTTCTCGATGCGCTTGCGGTATTCATCCAGGGTCGTGGCTCCGATGCACCGCAGCTCACCCCGCGCGAGTGCGGGTTTCAGCATATTGGCCGCGTCGATCGCTCCCTCCGCGCCGCCCGCTCCGACGAGCATGTGAAGCTCGTCGATGAAGAGCACGATGCGACCATCGGACGCCGACACCTCCTTCAACACCGCCTTCAAGCGCTCCTCGAACTCGCCGCGAAACTTCGCACCGGCAACGAGAGAGGCCAGATCGAGTGAGAGCAGTTGTTTGTCCTTCAGCGACTCGGGGACATCTCCATTGACGATGCGGACAGCGATCCCCTCGACAATGGCGGTCTTGCCGACGCCGGGCTCCCCTATCAACACGGGGTTGTTCTTCGTGCGACGAGTCAGCACCTGCATCACTCGACGGATTTCTTCATCCCGCCCAATCACCGGATCGAGCTTCCCCGCGCGGGCTCGACTCGTCAGATCGTGGCAGTACTTCTCGAGCGCCTGGAGCTTTCCCTCTGGCTCGCGGTCGGTTATCCGCTGCGAGCCGCGCATGACCTTCAGCGCGCTCACGAGTTTGTCGAGACTGAGCCCCGAGGACTCGAGCGCACCCTGCACCTCGCGGTCCTTTCGGGCAGCTGCTAGGAGCACGTGCTCGGTCGAGATGTACTCGTCGCCCATCGCCTTCGCCTCAGCCTCGGCGGTCTGCAACACCACGAGGGTGCGCGAGGACAACCGCGGCTCGCCGCCGCCGCTCGCCTGAGGAAAACGCGCGACACGGCGCTCGAGATCGCGTGTCAGCCCGGGGAGATTTCCGCCGGCCTTCTCGACGAGCGGAGGCACGACGCCGTCGGTCTGCTCGACGAGCGCGATGGCAAGGTGCTCGGGGTGGATCTCGGGGTTGCCGCGCCGGCTCGCTTGCTCCGCGGCCGAACGGAGCGCCTGCTGCGCTTTGCTCGTCATCTTCTCGATGCTCATCGCTAATTCCCTGTCTCCCGTTGAAGTCGCGGCGAAGCTAACCACGCGCAACGGGGCCGCAAGACCGCCGGCACGTGCGTTGCCCCCCGACCTGACATTGCGCCCCACGGTATCGACCGGCCAGCCGGCCTATGGCACGATAAGCTCCGCCCCACCCAGAGAGGATCGACACCATGTTCACCCGCTCCATCCCATTGCTCGCCGTGCTCCTTCTCGCCTGCAGCGGCACGGCCAGCTCGACCCTCGACACCGCCAGCGGGGGAGGCACCGGTTCCCCTTCCGCAGGAGCCGGCGGCCAGTCGACTTTCGACGGCAGCTCGACTTCGGACGGCCCCGCGGTCGGCGTGACCACGGCCACCTCGAGCAGCAGCGGCAGCGGTGGCATGTCCACCCAGTTGGGCTGCTTCGACGAGCCTCCTGCTGACGCGCCACCCCTCAGCGCACTCGTCGACGCCACCGGTTGCCCCGACGTCAAGGCGGGCGCCAACACCGTCGACAATCGAACATTTTTGCTCGCCGTCCCAAGCGACCTCCAGCCAGACGAAAAGCTCCCCGTGGTGTTTCTTTGGCATTGGCTCGGGGGCAGTGGCCAGGGCTTCCTGAACAAGGCCGAGGTCCAAACAGCCGTCGACCACTACCGCTTTATCGGCGTCGCGATGGAAGCCAAAGGCGACCTCCCCTTCAAGTGGCCATTCCTCTCCGCGTCGACTCCCGTCGTCGGCAACTCGGAGAAGCGCGTCCAGGAGGATCTCTCCTTTTTCGACCGCACACTCGCGTGCGTGAATCACTCGTTCAACATCAATCGCCAATGCATCTCGAGCGTGGGAGTGAGTGCCGGTGCGCTCTTCACCCAAGTGCTCGCAGGAAAACGCAGCGAGGTTCTCTCCTCTTTCGAATCTCTGTCCGGCGGCGAAGGCGACCCCGTCCGTTCATGGAATGAAGGCCCGCGCGCGCTTCCGGCGATGGTGCTTTGGGGCGGTCCTACCGACAGTTGCGCCGGCATCTTTAGCTTCGACCAGCTCTCCAAGAGCTTGGCGAACAAGCTCGCAAAGAATGAGCACTTCCTCCTTGAATGCATCCACAACTGCGGCCACTCGGTGCCGCCGTTCGAGCCACTTCCGAGCTCGCCGACAACCTTTGGCGTGATGTGGGAGTTTGTGCTGGACCACCCGCGCTGGCTCAAGGCTGGCGATTCGCCGTGGCTGAAGAAGGGCTTTCCCGAGGGCTTCCCGAGCTGGTGCAGCATGGGCGTCGGAAAAGCGACTCCGCGCGTCGGCGCATGCAAGGAAAAGTCGAGCTGCTGAGGCGGACGCCTTACCACTTCGCGAAGTGCTGCTCGACGACACCGTAGACGTTGTCGAGTGTGAACGTCGCACCGTCCCGACGACGCAGGGTCCCCGAAAACCTACCGTAAGGCTGGTGAAAACGGCTGACCAGGATGCCGGCATTGATGTCCTCGGCTCGCTCGCCCACAGGCGCGAACGTCAGATCCACAAGGCCCTCGAGATCCCGTATGCGCCAGGGCTTCATCAACTCACGGTTGTCGTACTCAAAGTGCACACTTCCAAGTTTCACACACGCATCGCCGAGCCATAACGCCGACTCACCGGCCTCGTCACCGCTGGACGAGGGCGGCTCGTCCGGGCGCCGCCCCGTCGTCAAATTCCAGCCGATTCGGGTGCCTTCGGTTGCGTGTCCGCTCGCTGCCGCCCAGTTCCAATACGTCTCGCGCACGCGATGGCCGCGGTTGTAGTCAATCCCGGCGAGGCCCTCCCCGACGGCGAAGGCGTCCCCGAGTGTTCCCGCACGCAAGGTGCCGCTCGCTTCGAGGGCATAACACTTGTGAGTGTAAATCCAGCG
The DNA here is from genome assembly GCA_947475525.1 of Polyangiaceae bacterium. GTDB lineage: Bacteria > Myxococcota_A > Polyangia > Polyangiales > Polyangiaceae > SYFR01. The sequence continues at coordinate 156,451 of CANJMI010000001.1, forward strand.
TCCGGGTGCAGACTCCTCGACAACAATGATGGGCTCGGGTTTGCGGCCATTGTCGCGGATGAGAATGTCGGCGACGAGAGGGGGGCGCGCACCAAAGTGCTTACGTCCTACCAGGTTCGCGACGATGCGACGCTCCCCACGAGCGGAGTCATTGTGCAGCGCAAGCGTACCGAACCCGGGCCAGCGAATGCTCGTCGTTCCATCGATCGAGTTCGCCGCGATCGTGATCCCAGCGGCGCCAGGTGTCAGCGTCGAGTACTCGTAGGTCTCGCCCGTCTGCCGACAGACCACGTAGGCGAAGGCGTTGCCGAGATAACCCGCGTCGACGACCGCACAAGCGAAGAGCAGCTTGTCGGTAACCACGCTCGTGTAGTGCCACTGCTTGAGGCGCAACGCGCTGAAGGCTCGCTCGATCGGCGCGAACGGCGTGCCGCGCAGTCGCGAGAGCGGATGCACGACTGGAGCCGCATCGAGACTCGCGTCGACAAACGGGCGGTCGAACCAACCTGTGTGCACCCGCCCGTCACTCTCGACGATGCGCGCCGGCGTTGACATGGGCGCAGCATCGCGAGTGTTCCGGTCTTGCGGTTCCGTGGGCGAAGGCATGCCTCCAGTCTGCGTCGCCCGGGCGAGTTCGTCCACGCCTGCGTTTTTTGGAAGTATCGTCACGGCATGCCTCGAGCCGTTCCTCCTGCGGACGTCGGGCGGCATCGCCTTGCCGTCGTCGGCGCGGCGCTCCTCTTTTCAACGGGTGGGGCTGGCATCAAGTGGAGCGCGCTCGGTGGTTGGCATATCGCCGGGCTGAGGTCGGCCGTTGCTGCCATCGCCCTCGCGGCGCTGTTCCCGAGCGTGCGGCGCGGCTTCAGCCTGGCGACTCTCGGGGTGGGCTGCGCCTTTGCCTCGTGCCTCGTGCTCTTCGTTCTTGGCAACAAGCTGACCACCGCCGCGAACACGATTTTCCTGCAATCCGCCGCGCCGCTCTACTTGCTGTTGCTCGCGCCACGACTCCTGGGTGAGCACATTCGGCGGCGCGACCTCCTCGTGATGGGCGTGCTCGCTTCAGGGCTCGCCTTGTTTTATCTCGAGGGCGCTCCGGCCACACTCTCCGCACCGCGGCCGCTCTTGGGCAATCTCCTCGCGACGGCATCGGGCTTCGCCTGGGCGTGCACGTTGCTTGGTTTGCGGTGGCAAGAAGAGAGAGGGCGCGAGCCTGGTGAAGCGATGCGCAGCGTCTTTGCGGGCAACGTCATCGCGGTCTTGGCCTGCGCGGGCCCCATGCTGAGCGGCGGTTTCGAGGCGCTGGGAGCGTTCGACGTCGCGATCGTCCTCTATCTCGGCGTCGTGCAAATCGGCGTCGCCTATGCGCTCCTCACCTACGGGCTGCGAGGGGTGGGCGCCTTCGAGGGCTCGCTTTTGATTCTGGTCGAGCCTGCCGTAAGCCCACTCTGGACATGGTGGCTGCACGGGGAGCGAAGCGGGCCGCTGGCGCTCCTTGGTGGCGGCCTCATTCTCGCCGCGTCGACAGTGAAAGGCTGGCTCGACAGGAGAGCTTCGCCGGCGGATTAGTTGTCCCGTCGAAGGCGCCGCTGCGATCCTTTGAGGCATGCGCACCATGACGGATGAAGGCTTCGTGTGGCTCGAGGAGTCGACCGTGACGCCGGCGCGGACGGTAAGCCTCGCGCCGCAATTGACGGCACATCTGACACCACATCTGACGGCACATCCGGAGCCGCTCGTGCGTTGGCGGGCGTCGCCCCGCCGAAGTTTGACCGTCCGTCTGCTCTCGGTCGCGCGCGCTGCGATTCAGGGGCGAAACGCGTTCTTGGACGCTTGCTTGCACCTGACCGACGCGCTCACAGCGGAGCTTGGGCGCACACTGCACGCGCCGTGAAAAGCCCGCGGAATTCCTCGATCGAGTGGCTTGGTCGCGAACGCTTTTTTGCCGCGCGCATCCGACAGTTTCTCCCCACCGGCGAGCGCAACGCCCTCTTTCGCGCGGCCGTCGCGGAGAGAAAATACTTCGTCGAAGCAAGCACGGGCGGCGCAGACGACCACCGACGGGCGTTCGTGCACTACACGACGGTCGACGAGGCGGATGAGCTCGTCGCACGGGTTCGCGAGGTCGCGCCGGAAGTGGCTCTTGGACTTGGCGTGGAGCTGCCGCGAGTCGCGCGTATCGAACGGCAGCTGACGGTTCATCTCGACGGTGGTTTCTACCGCCCGCACCGCGACAACCAAGGCCTGGAGGCGAGCTCGCGCGCGCTCAGTTACGTCTATTTTTTTCACGGTATCCAGCGTTGGAAGGGGGGCGAGCTCGTGCTCGAGGAAGGCGAGCCGGTGGTGATCGATCCCGAAGACAATTCGCTCGTGTTTTTCGACTCGAGCCTCCTCCACCAAGTGAGGCCGCTCGTCGCATCGATGCCGCTCGCCTTCGAGGAGGGCCGCTTCACGATCAACGGCTGGGTCTGGCGCGATCCGCTCACGCCCTGAGCCTCGGTCGTGCGGGCTCGCGAAGCTCAGGGTCGGCGGAAAGATTTGCGCTTGGCCTCGCCTGCTCGCGCGAGCATCGGCCGGAGAAACTCGGCCGCCTCGGGCGCCCAGTCGGCGGCGCGGGCGAGCCATTTACGAGCGCGAGGCAGCGCGACCTCGAGCGGGCGCTTTCGGAGGACTTCGTCCGTCAGCACGTTCGCCACTTCCTCGGCGGTAAGGATCCTCGGAGCCGAAAACACGAGGTTCGCTTCGTCGTACTCCGTTTGTTTGTCGAGCATCGGGGTCGCCACGGCGTCGGGACAGACCACCGTCACCGCAACGCCGCGCGGGCGCAGCTCCGCCGCCGCCGCCAATGAAAATGCTCGCACCGCGTACTTTGTTGCCGAGTAGAGGGCGAGCCCCGGGACGGGCCCGTAGGCGGCCATCGATGCGATGTTGACGATGTGACCCGCGCCCCTTTGCACCATGTGCGCCGCGCCGTAACGCGTGCCGAGCATGACGCCCTTCACGTTGACCGAGAGGTGCCGATCGATGTCGCTGACGTCGAACTCGTGGACCCAGCCCGGCGAGAGAAAACCCGCCACGTTGTAGAGGACATCGAGCCCACCAAAGCGTCGCACGGCTTCCTCGAGCGCCGCTTGCCAGTCCTTCGGTTCCGTCACGTCGAGGCGCGCGCGAACGAGCTCGCCACCCGACCACTGGGCACTCGCTTTCAAAAGCGCGTCGGGATCCCGATCCGTCGCGAGCACCTTCGCCCCCGCTGCGAGGAGCTTCGCGGCAACGGCACACCCGATTCCGCTCGCCGCGCCGGTGAGGAGAACTCGCAAGCCTTCATTGGACGAGCGCGTCATGGCTCGGTCAGCGACGCGACCGTCCGGCGCACGAGGGCGCGGGTCTCAACAAGAACGGGACGACGAAGCCGCATGCGCGCCATCACCAGAAGCACGAGGGTAATGAGCAGGTCTCCGAGCGCCACAACCGCGCACGCCTCACTCCAGCGCCACGAGAACTCGCGGTGGAGCTCGATGATAAGGGCGGCATGGAGACCCCCGAGCGCGAGCAAGGTGCCGATGGCTGCGAGCACGAGAAGGACCGCCGCGCCGAAGAGACGCCGCAGGTCGCTTGAGACTTCACGCTGGGCGTACTCGACATGGACCCCAAGCATTGTGCCGAGCGCACGGAGCCAACCGGAGCCAGCGAAGCCGGGCTCGCGCGGACCTTCGCCGGTGTCAGCCACGACGAGCGTTCCCTCGCAAGGCGAGCCCTAGCAAAAAGCCCAATCCAAGGGCGACGAGCAGACTCGCGATCGGATTGCGCCGTACCTGGACGGTCGCTTCCTCGAGCGCCTGCGACTTGAGATCGCGCGCGACGCCACCGGCTCGCGATTGAATTCGGCGCATCAGCTCGTTCCAGTCGGCCACGGAAAATGCGGGTGTGTTTGGCTCGACAGCCGCTCGGCGTAGCTCCTCGAGCTGACGACGAACCAGGACACGCGTGTGCTCGGTGGCAGCGGCTACCAACGCCACGACGCTATCGACATCCCCGTTCGTCGCCTCGAGCAAGGCCGGGTCGACCACCGGCCATTCTTCACGAATGAGCGCGCTTATCTTCGGAAATTCCTGCCCAAACGAGCGTGCTTCTGTCGACGATTCCGCGTCCATCCGCCCCTCTTTTCGTCCCGTCTGCTGCCGTGCGCCCAGCAGCCGATCTGCCACGCGCTTCTCACGTGGTCGACACCCTTAGATGTCGAGATTCTGTACCGAGAGCGCATGCTGTTCGATGAACGCGCGTCGCGGCTCAACCTGATCGCCCATCAAGATTGAAAACAGCTCGTCACCCGCAAGAGCATCGTCCACCCGCACCTGGCGCAGGACGCGCGCGTCGGGGTTCATCGTCGTCTCCCAAAGTTCGTCTGCGTTCATCTCGCCGAGACCTTTGTAGCGGCTTACCGAGATCCCCTTGCGTCCGCGAACATCGAAGAATGCACTCAATGCCTCGGAGCCCGCGAGCGTCGTCTCGCCTTCGGGCCCTCGCGCAAGGTACGGGGGCTCGCCGATGCTGAGCAGATCTTTCTGTGACGTGAGCGCCTCTTGATATTCGGGTGACTCGAGCAATCGCCAATCGACAACGCTCTTTCTCCCCCGAATCGCGCCCTGCGTTGCAACCTCGATGCGGCCCGCGCTGTGCTCCGGATCCCAGCCGACCGTAATCACGAGCGGGAGCATGTCCGGGTAATGCGCCTCGAGGTAGGTGTGCAGCGTTTTTGCTGCGGCATCGACCTTCTCACGGTCGTGAAGATCCTCGAGATCCATCGCGGTGGAGCGCAAAAGAGCGGCTGCCACGCGAGCATCGCAGCGCTTATCGAGATTCGACAGCGCCGACTTGAAACGCTTCAGCCGCACAGCGAGGCGGAGCAACGGTTGCCCCGAAATCGATACGCCGCCAGCCGCAGGAGAGAGCTCGAGCTTCTCGACGGCGTGCTCGGTGACGAACGTCTCGAGCGCGTTGTCGTCTTTCAGGTAGAGGTCCTTCTTCCCGCGCGTCACCCGGTAGAGCGGGGGCTGGGCGATGTAGAGGTACCCTCGGTCGATGAGCTCGCGCATCTGCCGGTAGAAAAACGTCAAAAGCAGGGTGCGGATGTGTGCGCCATCGACATCGGCATCGGTCATCAGGATGACCTTGTGGTAGCGAAGCTTCTCGATATCGAGACCGCCCGCGCCGCTGACACCGCAACCGAGCGCGGTTATCAGTGTGCCGACTTCGACTGAGCCGAGCATGCGTTCGATGCTCGCGCGTTCGACGTTCAGGATCTTCCCCTTCAGCGGCAAAATCGCTTGGTAGCGGCGATCGCGACCCATCTTCGCACTGCCGCCGGCGCTCTCACCCTCGACGATGTAGATCTCGGTCACCGTGGGATCTTTGCTCTGGCAGCCGGAGAGCTTGCCGGCGAGCGAGGCGATGTCGAGCGAGGTTTTGCGCACGGCCTCGCGAGCTTTGCGGGCAGCCTCACGCGCACGCGCCGATTGAAGGGCCTTCTCTAGAATGATGCGCGCGACATCAGGGTGCTCTTCAAAAAACTGCGACAGCTTGTCGCTGACCGCGGTCTCGACGATGCCTTTGACTTCACTCGAGACGAGTTTCGATTTTGTCTGAGAGTCGAAAGAAGGATCGGGGTGCTTGATGCTGAGTACGCACGTCAGGCCTTCGCGTGTGTCTTCGCCCTGAAGTCCGCTCTTGAAGTCGCGAAAGAGATTCTGATTCGTGCCGTAGGCGTTGATGCACTTCGTTAGCGCCGCACGAAGGCCGGTAAGGTGGGTTCCGCCATCGCGGTTCTTGACGTTGTTCGTGTAACAGAAGATCGCTTCTTGGTAGGAGCTCGTCCACTGAAGCGCGACCTCGACGATCACGGGCGCGGTCCTACCGTCAATGGTGGTGTCACCTTGGGCGATGAAGTGAACGACCTCCGCGTGAATCGGTTCTTTCGACGCACCGAGATGCTGAACGAACTCGCGTACGCCTCCCTTAAAAAGGAAGGTTTCCGCCGACCCACCGGGACGTTCGTCACTCAAGTTGAGGATCAAGCCGGCGTTCAAAAACGCGAGCTCGCGAACTCGGTTAGCCAGCGTGTCGTAACTGAAATCGAGGATCGAGAAAATCTGGAAATCTGGCTTGAAGCGGACCTTCGTGCCGGTCGCGAGTGTCTCGCCGATGCTCTTGAGCGGGTACTTGGGTACGCCGCGCGTGTACTCTTGCTGCCAGACTTTGCCGTCGCGCTTGATCTCGAGTTTCAGCGTCTCGGAGCACGCGTTGACCGCGCTGACGCCAACACCGTGAAGTCCCGCTGAGACCTTGTAGCTGTTGTTGTCGAACTTGCCGCCCGCGTGCAAGATCGTCATCACGACCTCGGCCGCGCTGACGCCCTTCGCGTGCTGGCCTACCGGAATGCCGCGACCATTGTCCTCGACGCTCACCGAGCCATCGAAGTGAATGACGATGTCGATTACCGAACAATGACCGGCGAGATGTTCATCGACCGCGTTGTCGACGGCTTCCCAGACGAGATGGTGCAAGCCTGAGCCATCGTGCACGTCGCCGATGTACATGCCAGGTCGCTTGCGCACAGCATCGAGACCCTCGAGGGCGGTGATGCTCGAGGCGTCGTAAACAGACGCCTCCACTGCGGGCTGCGCACTCGCGGTTTCTTCAGTTGGAGTCGTTTCGCTCATCGATGCCCGAGGTGCGGCTCGCGTTCGTGACCGAATGCCCGCTCGGGCCGGTCGTTGTAGGCGCTAACTAGTTGAAATTACCGCGCCTTATTCGAGGCGGACAATTAGCACACTCATTGTCCGGGAGCATCTCCTCCTTCGCTATCCGAGCTGCGCCGGTGCTCGACACTGCTCGACACTGCTCGACGGTGAGTAGCAAGGTGGGACGCTCATCACGCCGGGGTCACGATTCCGCCCTCGACGATGAAATCGGCTCGGTCGCGCGTCGCACCCGAAACGAGGATCCAATCGCGGCGCGTCGTGGTGAGGAAGATCTGGCTCTCGGTCGTCGCGAGATGGTCGAAGAGCGCGGCGGTTCGATCGGCGTCGAGCTCACTCGAGACGTCATCGAGCAGGAGAATTGGCTGCACTCCGCGTGCGCTGGCGATCGCTCGATGCTCGGCGATTTTCAACGCGAGAGTGAGCGCACGATGCTGCCCCTGCGAGGCCACAACCCGTGCTTCATGGCCATCGAGCGTGAGCTCGAGGTCGTCGCGGTGGGGTCCGTAACCCGTCCGTTTTCGCTGCTGGTCGGCACGCCGATCGTGCGCCAATCGGGCGAGCATCTCCCCGGCGTCTGCGCTGCCGCCAGGCACGTACCGCACATCGAGGTTGAGATTAGGTGCGGCAATACGATGAAAGGCTTCCTTCAAGGGTTCGAGGAGCGCGGCTACGGCCAGGGCACGAATGCTCGTGAGCTGCGCGCCGTGTTCGGCCAGCAGGGTCTCGTAGGCAGAGAGCTCGGCTGACCTGTCCCGATGGCGGTCGGCAAGTAGAATGAGGCGTTCTTTTAGCGCCATCGCATACCGCGCTCGGTGCACTCCAACTTCGGGATGCGTAAAAAGCGTGACGCGGTCGAGGAGTGTTCTGCGCTCCGCCGCGGGTCCGGTTGTGAGGGCGAGCTGTTTCGGTTCAAAGACGACTACGGGCGATCGAGTTGCATAGTGCGTGAGCGAGACGGGTGGTTCGGAGTCCAAGACGAGTTCACGTTTGCCGCGCGCGGACAGGTCGATCCCTTGGTCGCGGTTGAGTTTCCCGGTAGGCCAATGTTCGGCGAGTCTCCCTCGAATGCGGGCCATCGGGGTCGAGTGGCGCACAAGCTCACGGGTCGTCGTCGTGCGAAAGCTCCGAGACGTTGCGAGAGCGTAGATCGCTTCAAGAACGCTCGTCTTTCCTTGGCCGTTGTTTCCGGCAATGACGTTGATGTGCGGCGCCGGCTCGAGCTCGACGCTCGCCAGATTCCGAACGTCGAGGAGTGACAGGCGATCGAGCGTGAGCGGTTTGATCAAAACGCGTTCACGCTGGTGTCAGATCCGCATCGGCATCACGACCGCGACGAACTCATCACTGCCTATGCCGGCGGGACGAAGAACGGCTGGATCGAGCTCGCCACTCAAACCGAGAGTGACTTCATCCTCGACATCCATGGCTGCTAGAACGTGTTGCAGATACTGCGCGTTGAATCCGACGGAGAGCTCGGGACCGTCGTATTCGACTGGGATCTCGTCGAAGCCGTTGCCACTCTCCGGGCTTTCACTGGAGATGCGGAGGGCGTTCGGCGCAATCGCGAGCTTAACGCCGTACGTGCGATCGCTGGCAGCGAGCGAGACGGCTTTGAGCGCATCCATGAAGGCGGTGCGTCCAGCGGTAACGATGTGCTCGCTGCTCGCAGGTATGACCTGATCGTAAGGCGGGAACTGCGCGTCGATAAGCTTCACGGAAAAGCGGACACCAGCCACTTTGAAAAATGCGTTTGGTCCGGCTTGGGTAATGCTGACCATCGTGGTGTCGCGATTGTCGACGACATCATCGAAGAGTTTGCGAAGCTCTTGCATCGCCTTATGCGGGACGAGCATCGTCGTTTCGGCCCCAAGGTTTGGGACGGACAGCTGCATTTTGCTCAGTCGATGACCATCGGTGGTCACCATCCGCACGATGCCAGGCGTCGCACCTTTCGAGGCACGGCACTCGAAAAGTGCGCTGTTGAGGTGGGGCCGCGTCTCGTCGCTGGAGATCGAAAAGATGGTGCGCTTGACGAGCTTCTGGAGTGTCGCGACGCTGATGTCGATCGTTGGGGCGTCAGCGGAGGGTTCCGGCAGCTGAGGAAAATCGCTCCCGGGGAGACCATGCACCGTGTAGCGACGAGCGGAGCCGACAGCTTGCAGGATGGTCGTCGAACCGTTGGTGACGGTGATCTTGATCGGACCGTCGGGCATCGCCTTGACGCGTTCGTGAACGTCACGAGCTGGCAATGCGACACTACCGGGTCGCTTGATCTCGGCTTCCATCGAGCCTGTGATGGTCAGGTAGAGATCCGTTGCTGCGATGGTGAGCGAGTTGCCCTCGGCCGAGAGAAGCACGTTCGCCAACACGGGCATCGTGCTTTTCTTGTCAGCGACACCTTGGCAGCGCGATAGGTGCTTCTCGAGAAGCTTTTTCGGAGCAACAAATTCCATGCAAATGACCGCTCTGTTCGTACGAGAGAGCGTCTCTTAGCAGGGTTGGGAGCGCGTGGCTGATAGAAAACGGCTCAAGCTGAGCTTGGATCTTCTGAGCCTCTCTCTTCGATCTCCAGAGAGGATTATAAATAAGATCAGCCGTAGTAGTAGGGGCTGTTGAAAGTGGGGATAAGCCATATTTCTCTATGATGTCAAATGGTTGAGGCATCATGGCCGGTGGAGTTCTTCTGCAGGGCTTGGTCGGAGAACCGGTGGACAACGGGCTTCGGTGGCTCGAGGCACGGGTTACCCCGGGGTTATTGGATGGACGTTCACAGGGTGTTCCCGATGTTTTCCACAAGCGGTGGCGGGGGGTCAGGGGCTGGGGTAGCCTGCGGAGCCGAGACGATGGGATCTGGTAGCGCTGGTGAAGGCGACGTGGTGTTGGCGACAGGGAAGGCGTTCACAACGGAGACCTCGCGACGCGAGGTTGGGCCCATCACCCGGGTCCGCGGCACGCGGTTGGTCAAGACCTTCGGTGCGACGGCGGCGCTGCGCGGGGTCGACGTGGAGCTTTTACCGGGTCTCACGCTGGTCGAAGGCGCGAATGGGTCTGGAAAAACCACGTTGCTGCGCGTTGTAGGGATGATGTTGCGACCCTCCTCGGGATCACTCGAATTCGAGCCGCTCGGGCCGGCTGCGACGGAGGTTCGCCGGGCGGTGGGTTGGGTGTCGCACGAACCGTTGGCGTATGGGGACTTATCCGGGCGCGCCAACATTGGGCTTGCTGCAGCGCTCTTGGGGCTGGCGGCTGACGAGGCGTGGCGGCGTGTCGAAGAGAGGTTCGAGCTTGGGCGGTTCGCCGAACGGGCGGTCCGAACGATGTCGCGTGGGCAACGCCAGAGGGTCGCGCTCGCGCGCGCGCTGGTGCACGAGCCGTCTTTGATTTTGCTCGACGAGCCGACAACGGGTCTCGACAAATCCGGTGTCGCGCGGTTGCTCGAGGTGCTGAAGGAGGAGCTTGGGCGTGGCGCGCTGGTGGCGGTGGTCACGCATGAACCGCGGGTCTTCGACGTGTTTTCGCCCGTGCGGGTCGAGCTCGAGCGTGGCCGCGTCATTTCGTGATCGCGCTTGGGTGAGATGTGCTTTTCTCCCGGTGTGAGCGGGGGAACTGAGCAGAGTTTGGCGCGCGTGGTGCCCCTTGGGCCGGCTTCGGCCGGGGCGCTCTTTTGGCGGAGCGGGCCGGAGCTGCAGCTGACGCTGGTGGTGCAGGCGCGGTTTCGTATGGAGCACGACCGCGCGATGACGGTGCTTGAGCCGTTGCCCTTAGCGGTGGTTGATTTGCACCACGAGGGGGATGCGACCCGCAGCTTGAGCCATGCGGCCGATGTCGTGCCTTTTCGGCCGCGCACGGATGTTTGGATGACGGGCCACGCCGTTGCGCCGGGTGGACTGCCGACGGCGGCGATGGCGGTGCGTTTGGCGATCTACCGTTCGGGGGTTCCGCTGCTCGACAAGGTCGTCACGGTGCTTGGCGATCGGGCCCAAGCGGGTGCGGTGCCGCAGCCGTTTTTGCAGATGCCGCTCGTCTACGAGCGCGCGCAGGGAGGGGCGGGGGTTGATGCGAACCCGGTTGGCTGTGGCAGAGATGAGCTTGGTCGCCTGCCGAATGTGCTCGATCCGGTTCGTGCGGCGGTGCCTGCGGGGTTCGGTCCGGTTTCGCGTTATTGGAAATCCCGTCGGCAGTATCTCTCCAGCGAGCAACGGCGCGATCTCCAACGTCCCGTGCCGGTCGTGGGTAGCGGCTTCGATTGGCGTTTTTTTCAGGCGGCGCCTGCCGATCAGCAGTTGGACGGCATGGTTGGCGACGAGTGGATCGTGCTCGATGGGGTGGACGCTCAACGCCCGCGCCTGCAGTCGTTTTTCCCAAGTATTCAGGCAGTTGCGCGTCTTTTTTGGGGGCCGGCCGGCGTTGATGAGCTGGTCGCACTCGGGATCGATACCGTGGCTATTTGCGCGGATACGAAAGAGGTTCGGGTTACGTGGCGTGGGCTGGTGAAGCTCACGTCGCTTGAGGAGCTCGCGGTGTTGCGGGTGGCCGCGGGCGTCGAGCTCGCAGGGGTACCGACCGATTGGAACGAGGTTGAGCGCCGACTCGGCGGGGAGACTCCGCTCGTTGGGACCCTGCCTGCGAGCGTCGCCGCGGCTCTTGGCGTCCGAGGCGAGGAGTTCGATTCGGGGGACGTGCTGGAGGAGCTTGGTCGGACGGATGCGGAGTTCGCTGCAGCCGCGGGCGTGCGGGAGGGCGGGGCGGAGGGTAGCTCGGAGCCGACGATGCGGAGTCGGGGGGTGTCGCGCGAGTCGTCGCCTGCGGACGAGTTGCTTTTCGGGGAGACGCTGAAGAATGTCGATCTGGTTGCGATCCGCCAGAGCCTTCGGGCCTCGCGCACGTGGGTCAGCCCCGGGAATGGCGGTGCGGAGCTCGAGCAGGCGTCTGAGGCGGTTGGTGAGCGCACGCTCTCGACCCTGGAGTTCGATACGTTGACGTTCGAGGCAGGAAGCGTGGGGGACACTTCGGAAGAGTCCTCGGCGGACACTTCGGGTGACACCTCGGGAGACACCTTGGCAGACGACGAGGCGTGATTCGGGGCGGCGCTCGTGGGCGGTCCGAGCTTCGCGAGGTTCTTCTTGGGAGTTGGTGTAAGGAGCACGGGAGGGTTTGTGGCTGGGTTGTTTCTCGTCGCGGTGGGTTATCTCCTCGTTTGGGGCTATCGCAACGTGGTGCTCACGCCGCGGTCCGCGCGGCCGAAAGCCTCCAAGCCGGGGAGCACGGTGCCCGCCAAACCAGGCGTTCCGGTTGCGACGACGGTGGCGCGCTCGCCCTACGAGGTGCTTTGCGTGGGGGTGGACGCGACGCCGGAGCAACTGCGGCGTGCGTACCATGAGCAAATTCGCAAGCATCATCCCGATCGCGTTGCGGGCGGCAGTCTCGATGAGCGGCGTGCGGCGGAGCGTCGGACGGCCGAATTGAACGCGGCTTACCAGCTGGTGTGCCCTAAGTAGGTCCGTGTTGGGTGGGGGAGTGGCGGCAGGGTCTCGGCCGAAAGATGTTTCCCGTGAAACATCGCGGGAGGGCCTTCGGCGTTGTCCGGGGAGGTGCGGCAGGGTCTCGGCCCGGGGGAGATGTTTCCCGTGAAACATCGCGGGAGGGCTTTCGGCGTTGTCCGGGGAGGTGCGGCAGGGTCTCGGCCGAAAGATGTTTCCCGTGAAACATCGCGGGAGGGCTTTCGGCCTTGTCCGGGGAGGTGCGCTCGCGTGCGCCCGGCGCAAACCGTTCATGGGCAGAGGCCGCGCACTTGGCCCGGCCTGCGGAACCAGGGCACGCTCGGGGGGTGAACCGCCTGGTCCTATTCTTTGCAGCGAGCTGCTGCGTGGCCGCCCCTCTCGGATGCACGAAGAAGGATGACTTGATGTTGGACCGGGACTGGACGAGGAGCGACGCTTCCGGCCAAGCGCCTTGGCGAGAGGTCGAGTCACTCTTTGCTTCCAAGGGCACCGAGACAAACCCGCAGTCTTTCGCGCTTCGCGGCGTTCGACACGGATTGACGATGTCCGCTCACGCAGCACCGAGCGCGAGGTGCACGTGCCTCGATGTCGTGGTCGGCGCCGCGACGGACCCGAGGCTGTCCTGGATGGGCGAGACGCCCACGCTCTCGCGGGACCAAGTCGCCCTCGCGGTACGCACTCAAGGCTCGACGTGCAGCGCTCCCGAGGGCCAGGCGCGCCGACCTTCGATTTTCGCCGTCGATATCGTCAATGGGGATACGGTTGTGGTGGTCGAGGAGCTGCCCGTTGACCGGCCCCAAGCGCTCGGCGCGATCGTCCCGCTTCCTCAGAGTGGGCGCTCGGTGTTCGTGCGCGCCCGCGGAGACAACGGCCACGTCGCGATGTATGCCCAAGGGCCGAAGGGCCCAAGCTCGATGTGCCGCGTTCTGACGCGAGGGGCTGCTCCTTCGTCGACGCCTACCGAGTGAGGACGACGCCTGATTGCCGACTCAGGGGCGCGCGGAACTCGAAAGAGACCCCCCGGTGACTTGATGTTTATCAACAGCCGGGTGGGCGAGGACACCGTCGAACGCAGCCACCCCCGTCGGGACAGCCGGCCGATCTCAACCAGGTTCTAGGCTTTTCACGAAGACCTGCCGGGCGCGGCCGGCGCCTGCGTAATCTTCCCGTGTCTCCGTGCTCCAGCCGAGCGCCTCGTGAAAGCGCACCGAGCCGTCGTCTCCGAGGGCCGTGATGGCTTTCAGTCTCGAGCAACCGGCCTCGCGGCAAGCGTGCTCAAACGAGCGGTACAGCAACGAGCCGACCTGTCGGCGGCGGAATTCGGGATCGATCCCGACGAGGTGCACGTAGCCCGTGGGACCCGTCGGCGCGATGAAACCGAAGAGAAAACCGACGACGCGCCCCTCCGACTCGACGACTCGCGCAAGCTCTCCGAGCTCATAAAAAAACGCGGGGTGCGCGAGCGCCGTCGTCGGCCCGCCCCACCACTTGTCGATTACTCGGACGATCTGGTCGTAAGCGGCCTTCGTAAGAGGCCCGCTCGAGAGCGCTTGTTCCATCGGTTGAGTCACGCGAGCGGAGCCCTAACACGCAAAGGCCTGCCAACCAAGTGCGCCCGCCGTAAACTCGGGCAAAATCTCGCGGTCGAGCCCCCGCCGAGGGTCAAAAAACCCGAATCGATGCCTTCGGTTTTCGGTGGTACATCGAGGCGATGTCGAGCCTGCGAATTGCCCCTTCGATCCTCTCGGCGGACTTTGGTCGACTCGCGCTCGAGGTTGAAGCTGTCGAACGCGCGGGTGCCGATTGGATTCACGTCGACGTCATGGATGGTCGCTTCGTGCCGAACATCACCCTCGGCCCCGTGATCGTCAAAGCCGTGCGTGCCGCGTCGCGCCTTCCCGTGGATGTGCATCTGATGATCGTCGAGCCCGAAAAGTACGTCGGGCAGTTCGTTGACGCGGGGGCGGACGTTGTCACCGTTCACGCCGAAGCGTCGCCGCATCTTGACCGGACGCTCTCGCACATCCGGAAGCTCGGTGCGAAGGCGGGCGTCGCGCTGAACCCGCATTCGCCGGAAGAGTCGCTCCGCTACGTGCTCGAGGAAGCCGACTTGTTCCTCGTGATGAGTGTAAATCCAGGTTTTGGCGGGCAATCCTTCTTGCCGCACGTCCTGCCGAAGTTGCGCTGGTTGCGAGCCGAGCTCGATCGCCGCGGCCTCGAGGCGGCGCTGCAAATCGATGGGGGCATCACCACGCAGACGGCTTATGCGGCGCGGGCGGCAGGCGCCGATGTCTTCGTCGCGGGCTCCGCCGTGTACGGCGCGAATTCGGCTGCTGACGCGAGCCTCGAGGCGCGGACGGCAGCCTACCGCGCGGCGATCGACGCTATCCGCGCGGCCGCCGACGGACCGGTCGAACCGCAATGACGCGAGTCTGGTTCGGCTGGTGGCTGGGGCTAGCGGCCTGCGCGACGCCCGCCGATCTGAGGGTGAATGCGCCCGAGGCGCTCGCGCTTGCGGCCGAAACGAACAGCGCCTCGGCACCGAACGTCTCGTTGACCGAGCCGCCTCTCCTCGCGACAGAACGCGATGCACGAGCGACGCGTGAGACGCTTGCGGTCGTCGCTCGCGCCCACGAACTCGAGGTCCTCCGGCCCGTGGCGAACGAGCTTGTGTCACGCGATCGCGGCATCGCGCTCATCATCGAGAAAACGAACCGCGATGTGCCGCGTGCCGTGCTCGACGCTCAAGGCGAGATGCTCGCGGCGCTCGAGCTCATGCCGTCGGATTATCCGTTCGTCGACGGCCTCTTCGCGATGGTCAAGGCCAACATCGCGGGGTTCTACGATCCGCACGACCACACGATGTACTTGCTCGACGACCTGGATGACGCTTCGCGAGGCCCGACCCTTTCTCATGAGCTCGTCCATGCGCTCCAGGATCAGCACTTCGACTTGGGAGGGCGACTGACTTACCGCCCGGGCGAAGCCGACGTGCTCGCGGCAACAAGCAGCTTTGCCGAAGGTGATGCGACCGCCGCGATGTTCGCTGGTCCCGACGGCACGGCGAGCCCGCTATCGGCCGACACCCTGCGGCTGTCGATGTCGATGGCGGTCGCGTTCTCGGCTACCGGTCTGAGCACGCCGCCGGTTCTGCAGGCTTCCCTCGTGGCGCCCTACGTCGACGGCTATCGGTTCGTGTCCGCACTCCGTGAACGCGGTGGATGGGCTGAGGTCAATCGAGTTTGGCGCGATCCGCCGCGCTCCACCGAACAAGTGCTCCATCTCGAAAAGTACGACGCCCATGAAGCGCCGCTCGTTGTTGCGCCGCCGGGCTTTGCCGCGCTCGGTCCGGGTTGGCGGCTCCTCGATTCCGATGTTTCAGGAGAGCAGGCCCTGCGACTCGCTCTGGAACAGTGGTTTTCTCCGCCGGAAGCGGTCCGCGCTGCGGCAGGCTGGGGCGGTGATCGTTACGCGCTCGTCGGTCGTGACGTTGAAGGGGGGCGAGAGATTGCGCTCGCGTGGCATGTGCGTTTCGATGATGCGAAGGAGGCGATCGAGGCGGAAACGCTGCTGATGCCGAAATTCGCGCCGTGTCGGGTCCGTTCGCCGGAGGGCCCGATCGCCGTCAAACGGAAGGGCGCCGATCTCGGGATCGTGGCCGGCCCGTTCTTGCGAAGCTCCGCGGGCAAGGCGCTCGCGCGGCCGGACGCGAGCTGCAAGGAAGCACGGCGCTGGCTCGACGAGGTCTTGAGGCAACCCTGAGACTGCTTGCAAATGCGGCGGAGGTCGGGCATCGTCCCGCCCCGATTCGCCCGGACGAATCGCTTGGAGAGGTGGCCGAGTGGCTTAAGGCACACGCTTGCTAAGCGTGCGTAGGGGAAACTCTACCGCGGGTTCAAATCCCGCCTTCTCCGCAGTGTTGTCAGACGCGCCGTTGTTCGGCCCCACGGCTGCCGTACCTCCGCACCGCGCAGGGTCACCGTCGTGACCGAGGGGCCCGCTGCCGGGCGTTCCTTGCGAGAGCGTTTCAAGCTCGGGCTGCTCGCCGCGGCCTGGCTGTGGTTTGGGCTATTTTCAGCGAAAACGCTCGCGTTTCACTTGCCCGCGCCCGTTGCCGCTTGGCTGACCGAGCCGAGCTATTTCTCGTTGGTTTGGCTTACGGTGACGGCTCTCGGCGGGGCCGTCTGCTTCGCGTTCCTCGAGCGTCCGCGCGAGGCGCTCGGCCTTGTACGTCCGCGAGGTGGCGTGCTTCTACCGATCGCGCTTTTGGCGCCGGCGCTGCTCGCGCTGAGTCTCTTTCTCGCCTGGAAGCTCGCGCTCCCGACGCTGCAGGAGGAGCTCCTGGCGCGTGGCCATCAGGCTGTGAAGGCAAGCGTGAGCTCCGCGAACCGAGCCGCGCGGCAGGCGAACCTCAGCACGATTGCGGTCTGGACGATCCTCGTCACGCCCGTGGCGGAGGAGCTCCTTTTTCGCGGCGCGATCTGGTCGGCGATTGCGGGGCTTTGCGCGGCGGAGCCGAAAGCGCGCTCGCTTCCGCCGGCATGGCTCGAACGGAGCGCCGCACGCACGGTGGTGGCGGCCATCGTGGGGGCACTCGGGCGCGGCGGATTGGCAACGCTCGCGTCGGCGGTAGTGTTCGCGTGGTTGCACCTCGAGGGGCACGGTGGCGCGGCCATCGTCGCGGCAACGCAGACGCTGTGTCTCGGTCTCGCGGCGGGCGTTGCCCGGCAAACGAGCGGTTCGGTGCTCGCGTCGATCGTGTTGCACGGGTGCTTCAATGCGCTGACGCTTCTCGGCAAACGCACGTGGGCGAAGGCGCCGAAGTGGCCTCTGCCGCTGCCTATTCCGTTGCCGCTCTGGTGGCTTGCGCTCGGTTGCACGGGGGCGGCGTTGCTCGTGATTTTGTGCCGCTGGGCTTACCTGCGTCGTCGCGTCGGCTGACTCGTCAGCAAGTCGTCGGCACGTTTTCCAAACGCGCCCGAGGTGCGCTAGAGTCCGCGCTCGCTACGTGCCTCTTGGAGGGGTGTCCGAGTGGCCGAAGGAACCGGTTTTGAAAACCGGCGATGGGGTAACCCATCCAAGAGTTCGAATCTCTTCCCCTCCGCAAAAACGAACCAACGCTCGCGCGCTTTTTCGTGTCCGAATTGCCGTTATTCCTCGCTGGAGGTGAGCCCACGAACCGACCCGCGCCAAGGGATGCGCGGGTGACCTCGCGAGTGTCGTAGGATGCGCGCCTTATGCGGCTTCGCGACGACGGATGGATTGTTCCTACGGCCGATGGTCTCGCGTGCGGCGAGGTGCTCGGTCGATGCCGTTAACCTCGTCGTCCGACGGACGCCCGGCCCTTTCGACGGCGCTGACGGCTGCGGAGCGAAAGGTCGTGGGTCTTCTCGCGCTCGTTCAATTTGTGAACGTGCTCGACTTCATGATGGTGATGCCGCTCGGTCCCGACTTCTCGCGGGACCTTGGAATCGACACCTCGCAACTCGGGATGATCGGCGGGAGTTACACGGCGGCCGCCGCTGTCAGCGGCTTGATTTCGGCGTTCGTCATCGACCGATTTGCGCGTAAAAAAGCGCTGATCTCGGTGCTCACAGGGCTGGCCTTCGCGACCCTCGCGGGGGCGTTCGCGACGGGCATCGGTTCGCTGCTCGCCGCGCGGGTGGTGGCGGGTGCGTTTGGTGGCCCGGCGACGGCGCTCGCCCTCGCGATTGTCGCCGATTCCGTGCCGATCTCGAAGCGCGGTCGTGCGCTCGGCATCGTCATGGGCGCCTTTTCGATAGCCTCGATCGTTGGCGTTCCCGCGGGGCTCGAGCTTGCGCGCCTCGGCTCGTGGCGCACCCCTTTCCTCGGTGTAGGCTTGCTTGCCCTTGCCACGGTCGCGGGCGCACAGGTCTTTATGGCAGACTTGCCGCGGGCGCCGCAGCGGATGGGCCTTTCGCTCGCGCGGCTGCGAGAGCAATTTCGCGATCCGGACCACCTGCTCAGCGTCGCGATTGGCGTGTGCGTGATGTTCTCGAGCTTCGTGGTCGTGCCGAACGTAGCGACCTACATTCAGCGCAACCTCGCCTACCCTCGCGAGCGCATCGGCTTGATGTACCTTTCGGGCGGCCTCGCGAGCCTCGTCTCGATGCAGCTAGCGGGGCGAGCGACCGATCGCTCCGGCGCGCGGACAACCTGCGTCGTTGGGACGGGCATCGCGGCCGTCGCGCTCTACTTCGGTTTCGCGCGCCACCACCCGTGGTTTCACCCGATCCTCATCGTGACCCTGTTCATGGCGGGAACGTCGGTGCGAGCGATTGCTTACAACACGCTGACGAGCCGTGTTCCGTCGCCGAGCGAACGGGGCTCGTTCATGGCGATCCAGTCCACGGTCCAGCACCTTGCGTCGGCCTGCGGGGCGTTCGTGTCGTCAACGCTCCTCACGTCGGACGGGGGCGGTCGGCTCGTCGGTTTTGAGCGGGTTGCTGGTCTGGCGATCGGCCTTTGCGTTTGCGTCCCGGTGCTCGTCGCGATTCTCGAGCGTCGGCTCGACGGGCGCACGGTAGAACCGGCAAGCGATCACGCGTAGGAGACGCGCACCGTGTTGAGGACGAACGACACCGCGGCCTCGAGCGTCGCCTGATCGCGGTGTCGCAGGATCACGTAACCGTCGCCCTCGTAGCCGTCGGCCTTCGGCGCGCCTACCCGCGGGAGCTTCACTTCCTCGACCCACTTTCCGACAACGCGCTGGGCTTCGTCGAGGCCGTCGATGCGCGTGACGTGACCTCGTCCAACGCCGCGCAGGAAGATCGTGGCCGCGGCGTAGCGTCGGTTCCACGGCGCATCGAGTCGTCCGTCGACGACCGCGCGGGCCCACGCCCGGTAGATGTCGATGTCGTGCACGAGGCCTGTCATCGCGGTGAGCTGACCACCGGGCGGCCGCGCGGCGACCTCTCCGACCGCGATCGAGCCGTCTGCACGGCGGAACCACTCCATGTGCGCGAAGCCGTCATCGAGTCCGAGCGTTCGGACGACCTCCGCGCCGACCCGCCGCACCTCGTCGTAATCGGGCCCCGCGATGTCGAGCGGGAGCATGCATACCCACTGGATCCACGGCGTCGCCACCGCTTCGAGCGGGGTCGGCTGGTAGTGGCTGATGCTGTGGGCCAGGATTTTTCCACCCGCGACGAGGGCCTCGAAGCTCTGCTCGGTTCCCTGGAGAAACTCCTCGCATAAAGACGGTTTCGCGGGGCTTGGGCGAATGTTCGCGAGTGCCGAACGGAGCTCGTCTTCGGACTCGAGGCGGAAGGTCCCGCGGCAGCCTGCGCCGGCCGGGGGCTTTATCACGATTGGAAAACCGACCTCCTTGGCGAAGGCGAGTGCGTCCTCTGCGCTGGTCGCGAGGCGATGCCGAGCGCACGGGATCCCGGCCGCTCGCAGGTGGTCTTTCATCAATGATTTGTCGCGAAAACGCTCCGCAACTTCCGCGGATGGACCGGCGATCCCGAGGCGTTCGCGGGCGACCCCGAGCGGGGTTTGCAACGGTTCGAGCACGCCGGT
Source organism: Polyangiaceae bacterium (assembly GCA_947475525.1). Taxonomy (GTDB): domain Bacteria; phylum Myxococcota_A; class Polyangia; order Polyangiales; family Polyangiaceae; genus SYFR01. The sequence continues at coordinate 176,252 of CANJMI010000001.1, forward strand.
GAGGCGGTGGGTGGGTCCGTAAACCGCTTCGATGCGTCGCACGGCGGAGACGATTTCGTCGGGATCGAGGGCGTCCTCCACGGCCACGAGGTCGTCAAACGTCCGGCCACGCTCGGACATCGGTGGCTTCTGGAACACCCCAAATACACGCACGTTCTCCAGGCGGGCGAAGCCTTTGGCGAACCGCAAGGTGGCGTCCATTGGGAAGGGCGCCACAAAGACGATGTTCCGCATGCGGATCATGGTGGCCTGGAGTCCCCAACGGGGGTTATTTAATCGTCATGGCAAAGGGACAAATCAAGGTCGCGAAATCCAACAAGCCCAAGCTCTCCACCAAGGAGAAGCAGGACAAAAAAAAGGACAAGGTCGCAAAGAAGGCGAAGTGAACCCCTCCGCGGAGCGTGGGCCGATGCGCCCACCTCCGCGTAGTTTTGCTCATCGAGGCCGTGTCGGGCCGTTGCGCTCGTTGCGCGGTTTCGGTGGCCACGGGACGAGCATCGAGACGCGCCGCTGATAGTCGGCGAAAGCGGGACGCCGTTCGAGCGAGCGTTTTTCCATCAGCGGGATCGAGCCAAACACGAACAACGCGACGATGGTGAGCGGCCCCGCTGCGGTCAAGAGGGCATCGGTCGAGCTTGCGCCGACGCCGATCAGGTACACGCCGACCCAGAACGCGCATTCGCCGAAGTAGTTCGGGTGGCGAGACCACCTCCAGAGGCCGACGTCGCAGATCCCGTCCTGTTCGCCTTTTTCCGCGCCTCGTTTTCGGTAGGCGCGGAGGTGCCAGTCGGCGAGTCCTTCGACAAGCGTCCCACCTAAGGCAATGCTCGCTCCGACGAGGTCTGCTGCGCCGAGGGGAGCGGTACTTCGTGCCGTCGTCCACATCGCCAGGCAGCCCGCGAACGTGCATACCGTTGGAAACCAATGGACTCCGAAGAAGCTCACCGCCCAGTAGGCGCGCGGAAATTGTTTTCGGAACGCGAGGTAGCGCCAGTCTTCGTGGGCGAGGCCTTCCCAGCCGCGCAGCCAGTTGTAAGTGAGGCGTCCTCCCCACGCGAACGTCACCGCCACCATCAACGCTTGACGCGGTCCGAACGCGACGACTCCCGGTAGCCCCGAGAACGGCAGGCCGGCTGCGAGCACCATCGGGGCGACGCTCCAATACGGGTCGTAAAGGCTCGAGTTGTCGAAGGCCCGGCTGAATGCGAAGACGACGACGGTCGCCACGCAATCCGCGATAAAAAGAGCGAGGAGCGGGTGCGTCTTCGGCGCGCAGTGAAGCGTGGCCCACGCGGCCGCGGTGGCGACGACGTAAACTGCGACGACCAAGGAGAGCGCGCGGGTTGGGGCGGGAAACAGGCGCATAACGATGGGCCGCAGGATGGCTCGCTCGAGGCGAGCGTTCAAGGCGCGAGGCGGGCGACCTTGGCTTGGACGAGGCGACAGACGGCCGCCACGACGTCGAAGGCGGCGAAGTGGCTGGTGTCGAGGAGCTCCTGCACCGTGGATTTGCCGTCGATGAGGCCCGATACGGCGCGTTCGATCGGGCCGAACTTGTGCCGTACCGACGCGAGCGCCTCGGCGTCGAGGATGAACACAGCTTCTGCGGCGGCCACGCTCTCCATCTCGCGCCACTCGTCGAGGCGACGGCACCCCTCGAGGATAACCGCGCCGAGTCCGAGTCCGAGCCGCGCGCGTTCGGCTTCCGGCCACGGGGGCTCAACGGTCAGCGTGAAGCGTCCGGCCGTCCAGCGCATCATCTCGTAGACGAGCTCCGCGGATTGTTGGCGCAGGGCGCCGTCGAGAGCGTCTCGCCCGACGGTTCCGTTTCGAACGAGCCACTCGCCAAGCGGCGCTTTGCCAACGCAGGCGTCGAGTGCGCGGTCGAGCGAATCATGGGAGAGAAGCTCGAGCCGCAAGAGGAAGCGCCCGAGTCGGAACTCGCCGCCCGCTCCGCTCGCGAAGACCAGATCCACGTCTCCGTCGCGCAACGCGGCGATCATCGAGTGCTCGCCGTTCGTCAGGCGGAGGGTCCCCGTCTGCCGTCGCAAGAGGCAAAGCTGCAGCACCTCCGCGAGCGGCATCCGCGCGATGTCGCCTCGCAGGACCGTGTTCTCTTCGAGGGGCGCGTCGAGCTCCTCGAGGGCTGCAGCAAGATCCGCCGTCAACCAGCGGTTCCCGAGGCTCGCTATCAGTGCGTCTTCGAGCACCGCTCGCGGCGACAGGTCCGAGTGGCGAAGCACACCCAAATGCGGCCCCAGCGCCTTCGCAAGATCGGCCGAAAAACGCGCGATGGCGTGTCGGTGCCGGGTCGGGGGGCGAAGGAGCGCCTCGCCTTCATCGTGCGCCTCTGCGGCGATGAGGTCCTCACGCGAGGGGGAGGCTTGCGGCAAAGGCGGTTGCGCTTTCATCGCGGCGAGAGCTTCCGCGTCATCCTTTGATGGCGGTCGCAACGTGCAGCTCGTCGAGCTGCTTCGGTGCCACGAACACGGGCGCGCCGCTCATCGTGTCGACGCCTTGGTTGGTCTTCGGGAACGGAATGACGTCGCGCAAAGTGGCCCCGCCGGAGAGCAACATCGTCAAGCGATCCATGCCGATCGCGATCCCGCCGTGAGGAGGAGCGCCCGAGCGCAAGGCGTCGAGGAGGAACCCGAACATGTCCTTCGCGGCCGCTTCTTCGATGCCGAGAACCGAGAACACTTTCTGTTGCACGTCGGGATCGTGGAGGCGAATCGAGCCGCCGCCGATCTCGAAGCCATTGAGGACCAGGTCGTAGCGGTAGCAGAGGACGCGCGCCGGATCGGACGAAAGCAGCTCGAGGTGCTCGTCTACCGGACGCGTGAACGCGTGATGTGCGGCGGCCCAGGTGCCGTCGTCGTTTTGCTCGAAGAGCGGCGGATTGACGACCCACAAGAGCTGCCACTTGCCACCGTGGCCGCTCTCGGGAATGAGACCGAGCTTCTTGCCAACGTCGAGGCGCAGTTTCGAGAGGGTGGCGTTGACGACGTCGGTCTTCCCGAACTGGAAACAGAGGACGTCGCCGTCTTGCGCTCCAAGCGCAGCGTTCACCGCGAGGCGGAACTCGTGGCTGACGCTCTTGGTCAGCGGGGACTGGGTCCACGCGCCGCCTTCGGCCACTTTTGCCCGCGCGAGGCCCTTGAATCCTTTGATTTCACCGAGGTTTTTCTCGAAAGCTTCGAGCTGCGGTCGTGAAAAATTCGCGCTCGCGGGGATCACGAAGGCCTTGACGATCTCGGCTGGGACATCGAGGCGGTAGGAACCCTCCTTGAAGCGGTCGACGATCGCTTTGACGAGAGGCAGCCCGCCGCCGTCGTGCGAGATCGCAAGTTCGGTCAGGTCCGTGAGCTCGAGGCCGAAGCGGAGATCGGGCTTGTCATTGCCGAAGCGGCGTACCGATTCGGCGAAGCTCATCCGCGGGAACTCGCCGCTCGGGAAGAGGGCCTTCAAGTCGGCTGTGCCGGTTCTTTCGAAGACCCGGAACATCAGCCCTTCGAGCAGGCGGAAGATGTCGTCCTGCGAGACGAAGGACATCTCGATATCGATCTGGGTGAACTCGGGTTGGCGATCGAGGCGCAAGTCTTCATCGCGGAAGCACTTGACGATTTGAAAATACTTGTCGAAGCCGCTCATCATGAAGAGCTGCTTGAAGAGCTGGGGGCTCTCGGCCAAGGCATAGAATTTCCCGGCGTTGAGACGCGAGGGAACGAGGAAGTTTCGCGCGCCACCAGGCGTGTATTTGCACAGAATCGGGGTCTCGAGTTCGAGGCAGCCTTCGTCGCTCAGGTACTGACGCACCGTCTGGTTTACGTTGTGGCGCATGCGCAAGTTGCGTTGCAGCGGGCCGCGGCGAAGGTCGATGTAGCGGTACTTGAGGCGAATCTCTTCGTCGGTTTGGATGTCGTCTTCGATCGAGAAGGCGGGCGTTTCGGCGCGGTTGAAGATCACGGCTTCCGCGACGCGCACCTCGACTTCGCCTGTTGCGAGGCGAGGATTGACGTTCTTTTCGCCTCGGTGGACGACGACGCCACGAATTCCGATCACCCACTCGCGCCGAGCCTCCTCGGCCAAGCGGAGTGCCGCGCGCACGACCGGCGGCTCCCAGAAGGCCTCCTCTCGGGCTGCAAGGGCGCTCGTTCGGACGACCTCGCCGGGGGTGTAGTCCGCGTCGAAGACGACCTGGGCGATGCCCTCGCGGTCGCGCAAGTCGATGAACACGCACCCGCCGAAGTCCCGGCGATGGGCCACCCAGCCGAAGAGTACGACCTCCTTGCCGAGATCGCTCGTGCGGAGCTCGCCGCAGTAGTGGGTACGTTGAATTTCGTCGATGAAGCGAGCCATTTTGGGTGCAGATCTCTCGGAGGGGGTCGGGCCGTTTGGTCGGCGAACATTAGCACCAAACTTGTACGCCAGCGGCGCGGTTTGGCACTCACTCTCCCGTGGTTCCACACGGTCGCATCTCGCGCGCGATTGGTTGGATCGTGCCCCTCGTGGCGTGGTCCCTCGCGATCGCGCGCGGTGCCACGGCCGCCCAGTGGCGAGCCGACCTTCCTGCGCTGCGCGACCGGGGCCTGGTTGGCGTCGGAGCTGGCGGCGCGGTCTCTTCGGTCGTCACGCAGTTCTTCGGGCTGCTGCCGCTTGGCTCTCAGGCGGAGCGTGCGGCGGCCGGCTCGGCGCTCGCCCTCGCGCTTGCGAGCGCGTCACTCTACCGCCTCGGGCGTCGCGTCGTAGCGGCTCGGCTGGGACCGCATCGAGGTGAGGCTCCCCTTTTCGATGATCGGATGACGGCCGTGCTCGCCGGCGTCGCGGCGCTGACGACCGCGCTAAGTCCCAGCTGGCAGGCGGAGGGAACGGTCGGCGGAGGTGTGGCGGTTGCGCTCGCGCTCGTTCTCGGAGGGCTCGAGGCGACGGCGGACCTAACAACCGAGGGGGTCTCGTTCTCGCCGCGTGCGACTCGACGGTGGCTTGGGGTCGCGGCTTACGCAGGACTCGCCTTCGCGGAGTCCCCGCCGGCGGCTCTTGCGTTGTTCGTCGTTGCTTCGGCGATGGTCGTGACGTCGGACAGGCGGCCGCCTTCGCGCCTCGGGCTCACGCTTGGCGTTGTCGCGTTCGGTGTTGCGGCCCTCGTCGCATTGCCGATGTTGTGGCGTCCGTTCTCGCCGAGCTCCCTCGCGGAGCTCCGGCGCGTTTTGTCTTCGAGCGGCTTGCGAGCGTTGCCCCGAAGTTCCGGTCGCGAGGCCGTGCTCTCGTGGCTGCAGCAACTCGGTCTCGTGCAGCTTGGCCTGGCCGGCCTCGGTCTCGCGCTCGGCGCCGCTCGCTCGCGCCAGCGCTCGACGGTGATGATGCTCGTCGCCCTTCCGCTGTTCGATCTTCTCGCGCCGGTAAGCCAATGGCTCGACGGCACGCCGACGGGTTATCGGCAGCTGTGCGTCGCGGCTTTCGCGCTCGGGGCCTCGCTCGGGGTTGCCGAGGTCATCGCTTTTCTGCGTAGTCTCGACCTGCCCATGGCTCGCGTCGCGAGCGTCCTTGCGGTGGTGTTCCACATGACACTGGCGGCGGTCGTCTGCGAGGAGGCAAGCTTTACGGCTGACCGGACTCGTCGCCTCGCGGCGGAAGAGTGGACGGATCTCGCCCTCGCGCGCCTCCCACGGGATACGGCGCTCGTCGTCCGTTCACCCGATCTTGCATGGCGTCTCTGGGCCGCGCAGCGCGTCGAAGGTCAACGCCCCGATGTGCTGCTCGTCGCCTCGCCGTTGCTTGTACGCAACGCAGGTCTGGCACGGTTGCTCCCCCACGGTCTCGACGTCGCGCCCCTCTTGCGTGATCTCGCCCTCAGCGGTTCCGCGAGTGAGTTCGGCTTAAGCGTGCTCGCCAATGCGCGCCCGCTTCGCGTTGAGCTCGACTCGGCGTGGGATGAGCGCATGGTCGCCCATGTCATGGTCGATGGCCCGTGGTTGCGCTTCGATCCCGAACCGCTCGGGGTCTCCGACCGGCCTTCGGACGGCGCGAGCGCCCTCTCCGCGGAGGCGCGCATTGCCGCTCACGTTCGCGGCGGTGCCCGGCGTGACGTCGTTAGCGCCGAAGTCCTTGGCCGAACCTTGAAGGAGCAGACGACCGCGCTTTCACTCCTCGGGCTCCCCTCCGCGGCCGGTCCCCTGCTCGATGAGCTCGACCGCCTTTTGCCTGATGATCCGTTCGCGGTGAGCGCGCGGTTGCGGGTGGACCACGCCATCAGGCAGGGTCACCACGGCGCCGTGGAGCTGCGCGATCTGCTGCGATTCTGATACGAGTTGAGGGGATGGCCGAGATCCCCGACCCACGCCTCGCGACCTCACACCACGAGCTGCGGGTGCGCTTCTGCGAGACCGACATGATGGCGATTGTCCACCATGCGAATTACCTGGTGTATTGCGAAGCGGCGCGCGTCGACTGGCTCCACAAGCGGGGCGTCTCGTACGCGGATTGGCAGCGAATGGGCATTCAGCTGCCGGTCGTCGATGTGTCGATCCGCTACCACAAGCCTGCGCGCTTCGAAGATGTGCTCGACGTTGAAACGACGCTCGTCGAGTTGACGCGCGTCTCGGTGCGTTTTCGCTATTTCGTGAAGCGTGCGGGGGTGCTGCTCGCCGAAGTGGGTACGCAGCTTGCGTGTGTTGGGCCCGAGCTTACCGTGCGGCGCATGCCTGAGGATGTCGCGCGCGTGTTCCGCAGCGGTGAGGCGACCTCGACGTGAGCCCTCGACTCGCCCGCTGGATGGCCACGATCCCGGGCCTGAGTGACCCTCCGCTCAAGGTGGGTTACGCGCGGAGCGAGTTGCGCGCGTCTCCGGCCGAGGAGCTGGCGCTCGCTTTCGACGAGCTGTGCCAAGGCGTCGATTCGGCGAACGAAACGGAACGCGAAGCGGCGCGAGATGCCCTTCGCGCGTTCATCCCGGTGCTCGTGGATCCGGAGTATCTCGAGCCGATCCAAGCTGTGCGACAGGCGGCTCGTGGCGCAAGCCTCGTGGCCACAAGTCGCCTCTTGCGCTGCAGTTCGCACCAAGGCCATCAGTCCGCGATGCCCGAGCTCGTTCACAAAGACCAGCGAACGCTGTCGCTCGGCGAGCGTCGCGCCCTCGCCCGTAAGCCTTCTCGCGCGATGCTCGCGAAGTTGCTCCACGATCCCCACCCGATGGTCGCTCAGCTCCTCCTCGCGAACCCGCGCATCACGGAACTTGACGTCATCACGATGATTGCGCGGCGGCCTGCGATTCCCAAGATCGCGGTCGAGGTCGCGAAGGCCTGGAGCCGTCGTCCGCGGGTCCGCATGGCCCTCGCGCTAAACCCGACCGCGCCTCCGGCCGTGTGTGTGCCGCTGCTCGTGCTCATGACGCGAGCCGAGCTCGCCGAGGTGGCTCAGGCCGCGGACCTCTTACCGGTGGTTCGCGCGACGGCGCACGAGCTGTGGGAGCTGCGTCCTCCGTTGCGTCCGGCAGCCGTCCCCGAGCTTGCCCACTGACCCCGTGGTCAGTCGTCCTTGCCGCGGCAGAACTCGTTGATCGATTTCTCGAGCGCGTGCTTTTTCGGGCTGAAGGTTTTGACGTCTTCGGCAGCTTTCGCGGCTTCGCTCGGGAACGCGCCGAGTTTCGAGGCGGTCTTGCGCACGCCAGCGGCGAGGCCCTGCGTCAACTCGATGTAGCGGTCACGAAGGCCCTCGAGCTTTGCGTCGTTTAGCTTGAGGGAACGCAGTTGAAGCACGAGCTTGTCGTTCGCTTTTGCGTAATCCTCGAGCGTCTCGGGTGTTGGCTCGGGACCCCCTGCGAGCTTCAGCACCTCCGCCATTTTTCGCTGGTTTTCGTTGATGACGTCAACGAAACGGTTGCACTGGGGCGTGCGGCGTTCGCATCCTACGCAGGCGATGACGCTTACGGCGAGACCGACGGCCCTCCACGAAACGCGCATGTCCGCGGCACAGTACCACAGGCCCGTGTTATGAGCGCCGCATGGATACCCGTTTGATCTGGGTGGACCTCGAGATGACCGGCCTCGACGCCGATCAGCATACGATTGTCGAGATCGCGACGATCATCACCGACGCGGAGCTCAATGTGGTGGCCGAGGGGCCCGACCTCGTCATCTACCAGCCAGAATCGGCCCTCGCTCGCATGGATGAGTTCGTCACGAATCTCCATACGAAAAACGGCCTCCTCGAGAAGATCCGCGCGTCAACGGTGTCGCTTGCTGAGGCGGAGGCCGCGACGTTCGAGTTCGTGAAGCCGTACTGCAAAGAGCGCACCTCTCCGCTCTGCGGCAACTCGATCCACAAGGATCGTCAGTTTCTCGAACGCCACATGGCGACATTCGCGGCGCACCTGCACTACCGCAACGTCGACGTCTCGACCCTGAAAGAGCTCGTTCGCGGCTGGTACGGTGAGCGAGTCCCGCCGTTCGTGAAGGGCGAGAAGCACCGTGCGAAGGATGACATCCTCGAGTCCATCGCCGAGCTTCGTTACTACCGCGAGCGCGTGTTTGTCCCCGTGAGCTGACCGTCCAGGCGCCGCAGATCGACCGGCCCGTCGAAGGGTGGTCGTTGCATCGCCGCGAGCGTGCTCGTGCGGGCGAACGGAGCGACACGGGAGGCGGCACAGGCGAGCGGCCCTCCCCTTTTTTGCGAACCTATCGCGGTTACGAACGCACGCCATGGAGTGAGCAAACGCGAGATGTCCGCGGATGATGCCGAGACGACCGAGATCCCGCGATGGGCGGGCGCGGGTGTCACGGCCTCGGCGGAGGCGTCGAGAGCGATGAGGTGGTTTGGGCCTTCCCAAATTTCACCGAGGAGCTCACTTGTGCGCAGGAAAAGCCGGAGCTCGGCCCGCTCTTCGTCGGAGAGGGGTCCCCGCGGGACGTCTTGTCCTGCACGCTCGAGGGACGCATTCAGGCTTACGGCGAAAGCGTGTCCGCGAGCGGCGTCGCCGGCGACGAAGGCGAGGCGCGGCGAGAGGCAGCCGCGGCCGTCGAAGGGCACGATCGCTCGAGCGAGCGCGAGCGCCGATCCTTCGACGGGGTCATCGGCCTCGATCACCGCGAGGCCAAAGCCCGTCCCGTGGCCCTTCAGCGTGAGGCCGAGCTCCGCGGCGTGAGGTGCGAGCGCGGAGAGGGTCGCGTCGCTCCCGTAGGCGTGGAGCTCGTCGCCGAGATGGAGGTTCGCCGTGGCTTCCGCCAGCGTGTAAACGAGCTCGACCGAAGGGAGCTCGCCGGCGAGGAGCTCGGCTAGAACCGGGTCCCGCCGCGAGGCCTTCACCCGCACCAACGGCGCGGTCGCGAGTCCGAACGCGAGCGCCCGAAGCGCAGCCGTGCAGACGTTCGCTGAGAGGATGACGGCACAGTGCGCGGCTTCTTCCGCGCGCCCGACGAACGAGGCGATCTCGGCCTCGGTGGCGGTGGTCTCGAGGTGCTCGCTCAACGCAAGCTCGACTCCTTCACGGGAGAGATCGCCAAGCTCGATCAGGCGTGCGCGCGCTCGAATACCCAGCAAATCATCAGCGTTTGCGATGCGCTTGGCCACGGCGAGAGCCGCCCGAACGCGCGCTTCGGCAGCGGCTCGAGGGACCAAGCCGTCAGCCCTCGGCCGCGAGCGCGTGTTCGAGGGCGAGCGAGCATCCGCGCGGGGGCGCACCCGGCATGCGACCGAGCAACGAGACGGCACCGCGGTCGTCGACGACCACGCGGTCGGCGGTCTGAATCGCCACCGCGGAGTCGATGTTGGCGAGGTCCACGAAGCGCGCGATGCCTTCGGTCCCGCGAGAAAGAGGCTCGAGCGTGATGGGACAGGCCGCCTCGACGCGCAACCACGGTGGCGCGAAGTAGTGTACGCCGTCGTCGCCAAGCCGTTGGTAGAGCTGGCTCGAGAGCTCGGTCATCCCGTACTCCGCGACCACCGCGGTCTCGTCAATGACGAACGCCTCGGCGATCGCCCGGCGGAGTTCGCTCGCGGCCACCTCGCGTGAACGGCCCTTGAAACCGCCGGTCTGCATCACGCGGCTGCCTTTCGGGAGTGGCAGCGTGCTGGGGAGGCTGTCGCGGAGGTGTACGAATGCGAACGACGTGCCTAGAACCAGCACCGGAACGTTCGACGGTTCCGTAAGCGCGGCCACGATCCCGTCGGTGTCGAGGCGCTCGCCGTCCCAGAACCACGCGCCGTTCTGGTGCCGCTCTGCGAAGCGCGCGAGCATGTAGCTGAGCGACGATTCGGGTGCGCGCTCTTCGTCGCACGCGAGCATCACGAGTCGCAGCGAAGGCACGTCGGGCCAGAGCATGCGCTCGGCCCAGCGAAGGGCCCCTCGGCGGTACGTCTCGAGATCCCGAAAGGCGTGGCGACCGCGGAGAGCATCGGTGGTGCCGCTCGTAGCGAAGATACGTACGTCGCTCGTCTCGGGGTGGGCTGCAACGCGCCGCAGGCGAAAGACGTCAGTCGGAATTGCAGGTATTTTGCTGGATTCGGAGAGCTCCGAGGGCGCGAGGTCTGCGCGCTGAAAGGCCGCGCGAACGGTGGGGACATGCTCCGCTTGAAAGCGGGCGATGGCGCAGGCGAGCGAATCGAAGGTCTCGGTGGGAGAGCCCGTGACGCTCGTCTCGATGAAGGACCGCACGCGCTCGTGGAGAGTGCGGCTCGTTTCCTCTCGGTTCATGCCGCGTCGAGTCCTTCGCGGAGGGCAGCGCCGAGGGACGCGATGTCGGCGTCGGTGATCGTGAGCGGCGGGGTCAAGGTCAGGGTCGCGCCGTCGATACCGCCTGTCACCACGACGAAGCCACGGCGCAAAAGGTGGCGGGTCGCGGCGAGTGCCGTCGCAGCCGAGTCGAGCTCGATACCAATCATAAGGCCAGCTCCGCGCACGTCGACGACCCGGTCGTGCGCGAGTCGTTCACGCAAGATCCCTTGCGCGCGATTGCCAAGCTCGCGAGCGCGCTCGACGAGGCGCTCCTCCCGCAGCGTCGTCAACACCGCCAACGCGGCGGCGCAGCCAAGGGGCGCTCCGGCGTGCGTCGAGGTGTGGATGGTCTCACCCCGAGACCATCCGGCCATCGCCTCGCGCGAGGCCACGCAGGCGGAGATTGGCAAGCCGCCACCGAGCCCTTTGCCAAGGCACACGATGTCGGCTGCGGCCCCGTCGACTTCGCTCTTGAGCCACGCGCCTGTCCGCCCGAGCCCGGTCCACACTTCGTCGGCGATGAGGAGCGCGCCGGCCTCGTGCGCGAGTCGCCCGAGTTCCGCCAAAAAACCTGCCGGGGGCGCGATGCAGCCGCCCCGCCCGAGGAGTGGTTCGACGAGGACGGCGGCCACGGTCCCGCAGCGAAGGCCCTCTCGCACAAGCGCGAGGGACGCCTCGACGCTCGCGCCGCGCAGCCCGGGATACGGGCAAAATTGCACGTGCGCGCTGAGTTGCGGGGCAAACGGCTTACGAAAGCTCGCCTGAAATCCGCACGCGGCGAGGGGCCCGAATCCGAGGCCATGGTAGGCACCGTCGAACGCGATGAAGCCGTGGCGTCCCGTCGCGAGCGTGGCCGTTTTCATTGCGGCCGCGACCGCGTCGCTTCCCGATTGGGTGAGCAGCACTTGGCCGTGTCCCGAAGGATGCAAAGCCGCGAGCGATTCCATCAGCGCGATTTTTACGTCGCTCGAGAACACGTCGCCGAGACCTTGAATCAACGTGTCCGCTTGGTCGCGGAGTGCGCGCTTGAGCGAGGGGTGACCGTGACCGAGAAGCACCGACCCGAAACCCGCGGCGAAGTCGAGATAACGGTTTCCATCGACGTCGATGAGCTCGCAACCCGACGCGCGAGCGAGCACGATAGGGGCCGCGTCATCGGCGTTTGCTCCCGGTCGCGCGACGCGGCGCAGACCGAAGGCGGGACACTCCACGACCGCGGCGCGCTCGGCGTGGGCGAGCGAATTCGGTCCAGGAACGGTCACGCGCATACGCGGTTGCGACCGCTGTTCTTCGCTTCGTAGAGACGCTCGTCCGCGCGTTGCAAGAGCTCCGGTCCGCTGCGATCGTCTGCGTTCATCAGGGCACAGCCGATGCTGATCGTCGCGTGGATTTTGTCTTTTTGGAAGACGAACGTGTGCTCGGCGATGTGTTGCCGGAGCCGATCTCCGAGCTCGACCGCGCCTTCGAGCGCCGTCTCCGGAAGGATGATGCAGAACTCTTCTCCGCCGTAGCGAGCGAAGAGTTCATCTCGGCGGATCCGCGATTGTACGAGCTGTGCGAGCTCCTTCAGCACGAAGTCACCTGCAAGGTGGCCATGCATGTCGTTTATCCGCTTGAAGTGGTCGATGTCGAACATCATCACGGAGAGGTCGCGGCTGTGCCGTCGCCCGCGGATGAGCTCGCGCTCGAGCGCCTCGCAGAGATAGCGCTTGTTGTGAATTTGGGTGAGCCCGTCCACGATGGTCAGGCGATAGATTTCTTCGTGGTACTGGGCTTCCACGTCCGCGCCCGAGAGAAACTTGAAGATGGTTGCGCCAACCTTGACGCGATCGCCGTTGCGGAGCGCAACCTCGCGCAAGACCTGCTCATCGTTGCAGTACGTACCGTTGGTGCTGCCGTCGTCGGAGACGAGCCATTGCTCGCCGCGCGCTTCGAAGTGGGCGTGGCGACGTGAGACGGCGTCGTTGTCGAGGACGATGTGGTTGTCCGTTCCGCGTCCGACGCGCGTCACCGCGTCTTCGAGCACGAAGCGTTTGCCCATCAGCGTGGGCTCCTTCGTGTAGATAACGACGAGGCAGTCCGTACGCGGAGGGTTGTCGCCCTCGGCGTCACCCTGCGCCGGGCGCACGGCTTGTGTGACGCGCGTCTTTTCGTCGAATTGGGTCACGCTGAAGCTCGAAGGTCTACGCCACCTAACGGAACAAACGGCGACCGTTCGAACGCGCGAAGTAAACCCTTCAAAAGACTACGCCGCGCGCTGGGTCGATGCAACAAGCGCCCTTCTCCTCGGTCAGACCGAAGGGCTCAGCCCTGCACGACGCGAAAGATGCGTTTGGTCGGCTGCGCGCCAGGGACTCCGGTCTCCATGGGTGGCGTGAGGTAATAGTACGCGCACTTGTCGCCCTCTACGAGCAGGCGGCCGAGCGCGCTCTCCATGCCGTCTGGACTGAGATCGTTCGAGACCTCCCAGGTCGTGTCGGTCACCGCGTCGCCCATCCAAGGTCCGCGGCAGAGCTCGACGAGCTCGGCCCGTCGTGCGGCGTCGTTGATGGTGAAGGTAAGCACATAGTCGTGGCTCAAAAAGCCGCTGAGGAGTCGATCGTCTCGCATGGTCATGCCTGGGGTCCGGGGGGCAGCGGCGCGGGCGCCTCGTCGTCGTTTTCGTCTTCGTCGTCTTGGCTCGTTCGCAGTGTCGCGAGGTGCAGCGCCATCACTGCGATTGCGGCGACGACTTCGCCTTTGCCGAAGGCCTCGGCGCGTCCGTGAACGGTGTTGAGCCGCGCTCCTTTCGCTCCGATGTTGCGGCGAACCCCCGCGCGATGGAGTGCCTGAATTTCCGGGGTGAACTGCGTTCCAGAAACGATGGCAAGCGTCCCCGCGAGGATGGCGAGGTACCGTCGCGCGCGAATCGACAATCGCCCGCGTGACGTGTTTGAACGACGGAGGTCGAGCAGTGTTCGTACGACCTCGGCGCCAAGCGCGACAGTCGCGCAGCCGATGGCGATCGTGTCGAAGCGAGCGAAAGAGGCCCCCATCGCGTCGGCGGAGAACGGAAACGGCGTGAGGCCGAACACCATCGGGGCCGCGCATGCGCCAAGAGCGACGAGTCCGCCCGACCACAGGCCAAGCGCGAGCACGGCCACGAAAGCGGCGGTCCGCTCGATCCGCGAGTGCCGCTGCGCTCGGAGAACCCAATGCGGCGGGGCGAGGTCTTCTTCGGAGAAGACCTCGTGGCCGGGAGGCGACACCATTCCCATTGGGCGCATCATCGTTTGCGATGCGGGCCGCGAGCAAGCGATCTCGCCGCCATCGGCAGGGCGAGCGCGTCGAGTTCTCGCAGTGCCGCGTCGACCGCGTCGGGATCGGCACGTTCGGGATCGCCGCGCATCGCTTCGAGTTGGGGGCGCGCTTGTGCGAGCCTGGCCCGCCCCGCGGCCGCGACACCGAGGGTACGGCGGTCTCGATTCCACGCGGCAAGCTCTTTCAATATCCACCGCTGCGACGCCTCGTCTCCGAGCCTGGCGAGGGCGACGCGGCACTGCCATGCGCACGGATCGCCGCCGAGCCCGAAGGCGCCTCCTCGGGAACGTCGCCGCAAGGGCTCGATAGCTTCGCGAAGCCCGAGCTCGCCGCAAAGTTCGATCGCCGCCGCTTCGTCTTCTCGTTGAGACGTGACGAGCTCGCCCCGAGCCACCGCGATGAGCGTTGCCGCCCCATCGGCTCGTCCGGCTCGTGCTCGAATGATCGCGGCCGCGATGCGTACGATCGCGTCGGCGTGGGCGGAAAGCTCCCCGCAGCGTTCGAGCATGGCCGCCTCGACGGGCAGCGTTTCGTCGCCGAGTTCTTCCGCCATTCGCAGCGCGATGTGGCAAACGAGCGCGTCTTCGTCGTGGGTCGCGGCGAGCAAGGCGGCTTGGGCCTGCGGACGGGGAGCGCACCTTGCAAAGGCGATCAACGCTTGGAAGCGAACGGGAGGCGCGTCGTCCTCGAGGGCGCGCGCGAGTGCGGGGAGCGCCGCCGCTGAGCCCATCGCGCCAATGGCCATCCACGCGTGCTGACGAACGTCGTCGTCCGTGTCGTATTCCGCGACTTCGAGCATCACGTCGAGCACCTCGGTGGCTCTCATATCGGCGAGGGTCTCGGCCGCTGCTTGACGGACCCAGGGGTGCGCGTCGCTGAGGGCCCGAGCCAGGCCAGCCACGGCTTCGGGTCGGTGCTCGCTCGCGGCGTGTTTCAGGTCCTGGGCGGCTGCGACACGAACCGCGGGTTTTTCGTGGTCGAGGTCACGCAGCGCCGCGGTTACCGTTCGGATCCCCAGCGTCGGTGCAAACATCGCTTCAGTTGCCGCCGGTTCCCATGCCGCCGCCATCCATCCCGCCCGCTCCCGCACTCGCGGTGGTCGGAATGAGCGGCGGTGCCGTGCTCGGTGAGCAAATCCCCGGCGGTTCGGCCGGTGAAGGGACGACCGTGGCGACGGCCAAGCAGACCTTGAAGGTGGCGGGGTCTGTGCGCTTCACGTCGAGTAAGCGAGCGTCGTGTGTGGTTGGAAGTGCGCACTCGTAACCGGCGCGGCAGTCGGCCGACTCCACGCAGGCCAACATGCAAAAGGACTGTGAAAACCGCCCGTACTTGCCGTCGAGGACCGTGCCGCAGCTCGGATCGATCGTGCTGCGGAACACGATGCACGCCGCCTCGGTCGGACAGCCGTCGGGTTGGCATCCGAACTGCGTGCAGTAGCCGTCAGGCTGCGTAATGTCGCACAACCGATCGCCTAGAGTAGAGCACTCGACCGCGCTCGTGCACGCGTCGCCGATTTGGGGCTTGCAGCCACTCAAAAGCGCGACCGCGGCGAGCACGAGCCGCATCGCCTGGCCGGTTGGCCGGGGCGGGCGTTGGAGGTTGCGTTGCGCGGTCACGGGGGTGTTCGCCGAAGGGAGCGAGCGGCTCCCGAGGGCCGGTCTACATACCGCGCCGGTCTTCACCTGCCAAGCGAGCTACGCCGATGTCTTTCTCGGGGCGACCCTGCTGTACTAAGCTGCGCGCGCGTGGATCGCAGTGGCGCTCACGCAGGAGGACGCATGGCTTCGACTCGGTGGGCAGCAACTTGGCTTTTCGGTACGGCAACGCTCTCGCTTGCGTGTGTGGACGCGCTGCGCCTCGAGCCTCCCACTCCGGCGGGGACCGGTGGCGCGCCAGCGTCTTCGAGCCAAACGGGCATGGGCGGAGGCGGCGGAGGAGCCGCCATCGCGTGCGCCTCGAACAGCGACTGCCCCGAGCCCACGAGCGTCTGCGACCTCGTGAAGGGCGAGTGCACCGAGTGCCTCGTGCTCGCCGATTGTGGTTTGCGTCCCGGCACGGTGTGCTCGAAGGGCGCGTGCGTTTGCCCTGATTCGCTCGCTTATTGCGGACCGAACCTGTGCCAAGACCTCACCTCTTCGCAAGAGCACTGCGGGAAGTGTGACCACGCGTGCTTCGGTACGTGTGCCGCCGGCGCTTGCGTCGATGCGTGGGAGCCTGTTGGCAAAAAAGACGCGCCTTCGCCCCGCTACCAGCACGTGGCGGTGTGGACCGGCTCCAAGATGGTGGTGTGGGGTGGTCTCGACAACCAGAGCCCTACCGGCTCGACGGCGACGGGCGCGATCTACGATCCCGTTACGTTCTCCTGGAAGGCGACGGCGCTGGTCGGCGCGCCGACGCACCGACACTCCGCGACGGCGGTCTGGACGGGGTCGGAGATGCTGGTTTGGGGCGGCAGAAACGCTCAAGGCTTGCCCCTTGGCGACGGCGCCCGCTTCGATGTCGCGAAAAACGCTTGGTCCCCGATGTCGATGAGCGGCGCGCCAACGCCTCGCTCGAGGCACTCGGCGGTTTGGTCCGGCACCGAGATGATCGTGTGGGGTGGGTTCGACAGCAGCAACGAGCTGCAATACGGGGCCCGGTACAGCCCTTCGGCGGACACGTGGACGTCCATCGTCGCGCAGCCCACGCCCGTCGCGTCGCGCGCGGATCACTGCGGCGTGTGGGACAAGAACAAGTCCTTGATGTTTCTCCTCGGCGGTTTTGGAGACAACATCGACGAGTCTCTGACCGACCTTTATTGGGGCAACGGCAACGTCTCGGCGGGAGTGGCTTACAACCCGCAGAGTGAATCCTGGGTTGTTCTGTCGAGCCTCGCGGAGCCCTCTGCCCGCTCGCTGCACACCTGCGTATTCGACGGGCAGCGCACGCTCGTGTTCGGCGGCGCCAACGGCTCACAGGATCTCAATTCTGGTGCCGCCTACGATCCGCTCTCCGGCTGGACTTCGTTCGGGGGCAATCTTCCCGATGCGCGTCGGAACCACACCGCCGTCTGGCTCGACACCAAGAAAGTGATGGTCGTCTTCGGCGGCACGTTCAACAACGCTCCGCTCGACACCGGTGCCGTTTTCGACTCGACCGCGAATTTGTGGATCAAGCCGACGCCGCGCATTCTTTCGGCGCGCCGCGGTCACTCCGCCGTCTCGACCGGCGACCGGATGATCGTCTGGGGCGGCCTCAACAACAGCGAAGGCATGCTTCGCGACGGCGGCATCTACACCCCTTGAGCGTCGGTCGCTGGGCAGCTGTCGCCATTCCGGTGCCGCTCGGCCAGAGCTTCAGCTACTCCGTGCCGGCGGCGCTCGCGGAGCGCGTCTGCCCAGGTGCGCGCGTGCTCTGTGAGTTCGGGCGCCGCAAGGTTACGGGGGTCGTTCTCGCGCTTCACGACGCGCCGCCGGAGGGCGTCGACGCGGCCAAACTCAAGCCGGTCGTTGCGGTGCTCGATTCCGAACCGGTGCTGCCGCTGGAGTTGCTGCGGTTCCTCGAGGAACTCGCGCGTTATTACCTCGCCCCGATCGGCGAAGTGTTGCGGTTGGCGTTGCCGGCCGTCGAGCGCGAGGTCGTGCGTGAGCTCGAGGCGCAGGGCAGCCTCTTACCGGGTGAGCGCCCCGGGCACACGAAGCAAGTCGGCCGTTCGGTGCTCGTCGCCTCCGCGACGGATGTCGTCGAAGAGCCAGGCAAGCTGCGTGGCCAAGCTGCGGCGGTCCTCGCGTGGCTCCGCGCGAACGGTCCGACAGGCGTAGCCGAGCTCGAAGGTCGTTACGGCAACGCTCGTTCCGCCCTGAAAAAACTCACGGAGCTTGGGCTCGCGTCGTTCGAAAAACGCTCCGTCGAAACGGGCGATCTGCATGACGGTCGCGTGGAGAGGGACGCCCCTCCCGAGCTCGTTCCGGCTCAACGTGCGGCCGTCGCTCGTATCACCGAAGGCTTCGGTCGCGCCGAGTCGTTTCTCCTCTTCGGGATCACGGGCAGCGGCAAGACCGAGGTCTACATGCACGCGATCGCGACGGCTCGCGCGCTTGGCCGAGGCGCTCTCGTGCTCGTCCCCGAGATCGCGCTTACGCCCCAGCTACTCGGACGATTTCGTGCCCGCTTCGGCGACGAAGTCGGCGTCTTGCACAGCGCGATGCCCGAGACGTCGCGGCACCGCATGTGGCGCAAGCTCCGCAGCGGCGAGCTGCGCATTGCGGTAGGCGCGCGCTCGGCATTGTTCGCTCCGGTGCGCGACCTCGGCCTCATCATCGTCGACGAGGAACACGACGGCTCGTTTAAACAGGAGGAGGGCGTCCGCTACCATGCGCGTGACATGGCGCTCTTGCGCGCGCACAGGGCCTCGGCGGTGACGGTGCTCGGCTCCGCGACTCCTTCGCTCGAATCGGTCGCGCTCGCGCGCCGCGGCAAGCTCGTCGAATTGTCACTGCCTGACCGAGCGACGCAAGCCTCGCTGCCGAAGGTGGAAATCATCGATCTTCGCCGCTTTGGCGCGGGTCCAACGGGCGAGAAGCTGCTGTCTCTTCCGCTTCATCGTGCGCTCGAGAAATGCCTCGCCGCGAAGGAGCAAGCGATCATCTTTTTGAATCGCCGCGGTTTTGCTCCCGCGGTGCTTTGCGGTTCGTGCGGCACCGTCCAGAACTGCAAACTGTGCTCGGTTGCCCTGACGTTTCACCGCCGCGACTCGAGCGTGCGCTGCCACTCGTGCGACTTCATCGGGCCCTTGCCGCCTCGCTGCCCCGACTGTGGCGGAGAGCTGTCGCTCGAAGGCCTAGGCACCGAGCGTCTCGAGAGTGCGCTCGAACGAGCGTTTCCCGAGGCGCGGATCGTTCGGCTGGACCGCGACGTGGCTGCAGGTGCGAAGTCGGGGCGCATCATCGAGCGCATGCGCCAAGGTGAAATCGACATCCTGGTTGGAACGCAGATGGTCACCAAAGGCCATGATTTGCCGCGCGTTACGCTTGTTGGCGTCGTCAACGCGGACTCGGCGCTCTCGATCCCTGACTTTCGCGCGTCGGAGCGCGGCTTTCAGTTGCTCGTGCAGGTGGCGGGTCGCGCGGGCCGGCACGATCGCCCCGGGCGCGTGCTCATCCAGACGTACAACCCCGAGCACCCCGCGGTCGAGTGCGCGGCACGGCACGATGTCGCAGGCTTTCTCGAGCGCGAGCTCCGCGATCGCAGCGAGGCTGGTTATCCGCCGTTTCGCCGCATGGCCCTCGTGCGGATCTCGGCCGTCGATGAGGCCGAAGCGCGGACGGCTGCCGCCCGTTTGGCCGCAGTGGCTCGCGCCGCGACGACCGAGGTCGAGGTGCTCGGACCCGCGCCCGCCCCGATCGCCCGCAAGCGCAACCGCTTCCGATTTCGCGTCCTGCTGCGCGCTCGAGAGCGGGGCCCGCTTCGCAAGGTGCTCGCCGTGTTGTCCCGCGCGGTGCTCGACCTCCCGCGCGATCTCCGCGTCGTCCTCGACGTCGATCCCGTGTCGATGTTGTGAGCGTCGCCTCAGCGGGCTCTTGGCCGAGTTCGCTGGTATCGTCAGCCGAGCCCCATGGACCCTGAAGAGCGACTTCAACGCGAACGCGCCAAGGTGATGATGCGCACGCACGCCCGGTCGTTCCGCGCGAGCGTCCCGGTGAGTGCCCTCGAGGTTCGGTCGGAGCGGATCCGCGAGCGATTGGCCGCGCTCCCGGTGGTGGCGGCGGCCGCGACCATCGGCCTTTTCTGGCCAATCCTCCGCAACAATGAGGTCGATCTCCGGCCGCTCGTCGCCCTCTGGCAAGCCGTCGGCAAGCGCCTCGCTTTCCCGCGGGTTCAAGGCGAAGGCGCCCCCCTCGCGTTCGCCTGGGTCGAGGACTCGGCGACCCTCGAAGAGCGCGGGCACGGTTTCTCCGAGCCACCCGCGCACGCCCCCGAGGCAACGGCGCTCGAGGTCATCGTGGTGCCCGCACTGCTGCTCGATGGGCGCGGTCACCGACTCGGCTATGGCGCCGGTTACTACGACCGCACGCTGCGCAGGTTTTGCCCCCCCGGGATCGCGGTCGCCGTCGCGTTCGACTTTCAGCTTGCGGCCGAAATCCCCGACCTCGAGGACGACGTCCCGGTCGATCGGATCGTCACCGATGCCCGGACTCTCGAGCGGCAACCGACGTGAGAGAAGCGACCTAACAAAAACAGAACAAGACCGCGGCGCTCGGCTGCAGTCTCGAAACCTCGACCCAGGGGAACCCCCTGTTCTCGTGCGCTCGCGAATTACTTCGCGGCGGTCTTGGACTTCGGGGCACTCGCGGCGGTGGCAGCCGAAACGGCAACGACCGGTGCTTGGGCGAGCGCCACAATCTGCTTCTCGCGCCACACCGCGAGTTGCTTGCTGCGACGGGCCTTCTGACGACGACGAACGATGGGCTTCTGAGGCATGGGGGGACGGTTTATAGCCGAAGGAATGCGGAAGGCGAGTCTTTTTCGCGTGTTTCTCGCCCGGCGAGCGCTCTTGGCATAAGCTTACACTTACCCACATGAACATCGATTCGCCCTACGATCGTCGCGTCGAGCTTCGCACGGCCACTGCGCTCGCCGCGCGGGTCTACCGCAACGGGCGCCCAACGGCCTATCCCCTGCTGGAGCTGAGCGACTCAGGAGCGCGGCTACAGACGCCGATCGGCGACGAGCTTCCGATGGTGTTCTGGCTCGAGGTCGACCGCCCGGAAGCGCAGCCGCTTCGACTACGCGCCCGTACGATGTGGTGCGACGGCCCAAACGCGGGGATCCGGTTCGACGTCGTGCAAGAGCCTCTGTGGTCGGACCTCGTCGAGTCGCCAACCGACGCCAGCTGAGCGCCGCCTGCGCCCACGTGGTTTTGAGCCTTCAGTGGAAGAGCACGAGACGCGAGCCTGGCTTTATTTCCATGTGGAAATGATCCGCGTGCGCGACGTTGTAATTCGGCGTCAGCACGTAGCTGAAAAGTCCGGCCTGGCTCGACTCGCAGACGATCGACCAGAGCTCGCGCCCCTCGGCGGTCGTGGGAGGTTTGGCCGTCGAGCCGCAGGTGGCTGACCCAACGTGGCCCGAGAAGTGATCGGCGACCATCAGCCAACGGCCGTCGCTTTTTCGCAACGCTCCGACGTCGATCGCGAGGCCAGCGGGGTGACGGGTGCCCGGGGGTGCCCACGTCGTCTGCTTCACTGGGGCCGCATCGGAGGTCTCCACCTGCGCGGCTTCTTCGCCGTCTGGCTTCGGGGTCTCCTCCAAGGTCGCGTGCGATTTGCCGTCCTTCGAGTGCGCCTTGTCGCCCGGTTTTTTCGTCGGGCTCTTGCCGTGACTCTTCGAGCCTTTCGTGGGGCTCCCGGTCTCTTCTCCGGCGCGGTCTGCCGCGGCTTTGCTCCCGGACTTCGAGGCGTGGCGTGTCTTTACGGCCTTGTCGTGTTTCGCGTGCCGGTTCTTCGGCTTCGAGGCGCTCGCGGGGGCCGGACTGCCGGAGCCGTTCGCTTCGCTGCCCGATGAGTGCACCGTCGTGGTGGGCGTGGAGCCGTCGGCCGAGACGCCAATCGACAGCGCCGGCTCGACTGGAACCGCTTTTTGGGCGGCAGGTGCGCTCGCGCTCGTCGGTGAAATCTTCGCGGCAAGAGCTTCTGTGGCGTTGGAGCCCAGCGTCTTTTCGGCCGAGTTCTCTTTTTTCGGGGCCTTCGACTTGGTGCTCTTGGTTTTGGTCGCGGCGATCTTCGCGTCGTTCGAATCGCCCTTTTTCTTCGCCTTTTTCTTCGTCTTTTTGGCGGGCGCCTTCTCTGCCTTCGGCGCATTGCCGTCCTTGCCCTTCAGCGCGTGGCGCGGGGCGGACTCGGCTTTGCCTCCTTCGGGCTCACTCTCGGTCTTCGCGACGTTTGGGCGGTACATCGTGTAGTGCACGAGCTCGACGACGTCGTGCGACTCGAGGAGCGCGGTGAAGTCGTCGAGTGCCAGAGCGAGACGCGCATCGAGGATTTCGAAAGGCGAGTCCGTTCGCTCGTTTTCGGGCAGTGACGAATGGATGTGCACGCCGTGCAGCGCATGCGCGAGGCGAATCGGCGCTCGTACCCCGGGGACCGCAGCGAGTCGCTCGTAGGCGATGCCGCGACGACCAAGCTCACGGAACGTCTCCTCGTCACTCATGTTGGCGTAGCGGTAAGCCGGAGAGGCCTCGAGGACATCGGTCGGCGGGGTGGTGGCGAACGGCGACGCCGCCGCAGCCAAGGACACCCAGCTGGAGAGGCCGCTTGCGAGGATGGAGGCAAGAATTCGCGCCCGGTAGGACATGGTCGGTCCTTATACGGTTCACCGCGGAAAGGCACAAAAAACAACAAAATGGCGACCGCGGCTCCTTACGTCCCTCCCGACGGTCGCCGGCGTGTGGACGTTCCACTTCTGACGTTTCTCGACGCGCGCGAATCGACTATTCTTTCGCGATGTCCGAGCAAATTTCTCGCGAAGAGCGAATGCGGCTGATGCGGTTTGTCTGTTCGTTCGCTTGGGCCGACCTCGAGATCCAAGACGAGGAGCGCACGTTCGTCGGGAAGCTTTCGAAGAAGCTCAAGCTCAGCGGCGAGGAGAAAAAGCAGGTTGCGGGGTGGTTGAAAGTGCCCCCGGCGCCCGAGGACGTCGACCCGACCGACGTGCCGAAACGGCACCGCACACTCTTGCTCGAGACGATCACCGACCTCGTTGCGGCCGATCATCGCCTCTCCCCGGAAGAGCGCGAGAATTTCGACTTGCTCGAGCAATTGCTCCAAGCCTGAGCTTTTTCCAGTGACGCGTCTTCGTCGAACGGGCTCATGACGTTCAACGAGTGGATGGGCGTCAATCGTGACGAACGCCCACGAGCGCGAGCTCCCCTGCGCGGCGTTGCAGGTGGAGCTCCACCGGATGGGGTAGCGCCCGCCCGCCCCGCAGCGCGGTGACCTGAACGACGAGGTAGTCCGAGCAGCGACTCGCCTCGGGGAACTCCACTCTGACCACGGCATTTTTTGCACGGAGGCCCGCGACGCGTCCGATGACGCGTCCTTCGCTGTCCGAGAACTTCGCGCCGTAACTCGCTCGCTCGCTGCTCGCCATGCCGGTTGCCACCGCCAAGTCGACAAGCTGCACCCTCGCGGGGTAGCCGCGTTCCTCGTTTGGGGGCGACACGAGGCCGGGCTCCAGCGGCGAGACTTGGTCGTAGCCCCACGCGACAACTTGCGCACGCCGGGCGGCGAGGAGTCCCAGCAGCGCGTGTTGCGCAAGCGGAGGGAGTCGGGTCGAGATGACGGCTCGCCCGAGTACGCGCTGTGGGATGCTCGCGATGCGTTTCGCCATCCAATAAGCATCGCCGGCCCGCATCCGATCGGCCGGCTCAAAGGGAGGCGAGACGGAGAAACTCCCGAGCGCCACGAACTCGTCGTACAAGCCGAGCGAGGGATTTCGTGTATCGGGGGGGTATGCGGCGCGCTTCGGTGAGAGGCCGAGACCGAAGAGCCGTGCAAAAAAATTCGAGTCCTCGCGATCGCGGTCGTGCAGCCACGCGAGGGCGGCATCGTAACGCGTCACGCCGAGCGCGCCGTCGATTCCAACGAGCATGTGCTCGACGTGCCCCTCGCCGTTTGGGCCCACGTAGACGTCGCGCAACATCCGCGGCGGAAGGCGTACAAGATCGAGCCACGCGGCCGCGAGCTCGAGTGCGCGCAGCGAGCGGCGGTCACGGTGCTCGATGCGGTCGTTCGGATCGTCATCACGCAGGCTTGCGATCGGCGTCGGCCCGAGGTCCTCTCCGGGCGGCCATCGTGTCGCCAGAAACCGCGCGCCGCCTTCGTCGGTCACGACGTGAACCTCGGCCGTTCTGTAACCGATCGCGTACAAGAGACGGCTCGCCGCCGCGCCCGCCCCGCTGCGCATTCCTCGGCGATCCGGCTCGTCGGGAACAAGCTCATACGAACGCCCGCGAGCATCGAGGATCACGCGCGCGTTCGGCGATTCCGAGGTCGGCGCGTCACTCGTCACCGTGAACGGCGTGGCTGGCGGCCCCTCCCGTTTGTAACCGAGGAGGGGTTTGTCCACCTGTGCGGCGCGTCGAAACCAGCTCGACGCAGGGACCTCGTCCAGCGCGTTGACGTCTTTGGCCTCTCCGGGGCGACGCGGTTCGAGCGCGTTAACGAGTTCGCGCCGTACGTAGACGCTTGCGTCGTGCAGCTCCGGAATGAACGCGCCTCGCCTTGGTAGCGCAATCGGTTGCTCGTCGTCTTCGCTCAAGACCGGCGGACGACCGGCGAAGTGCGCGGGCCGGTAGCCGCAACTCGCTACGAACGCCGCGGCACAAACGGCCGAGAAAAAGCGAAGATATTGAGACGCGCGAACGAGGGACATCGTCATTTAATCCCGATGCTGCCGGTCACCGTTGCGTTGTGGTGCGCTAAAGGAAGCGACAAGGCGCAAGCCGTCACCCGAGGCGCTCATGCCGATGCTCGCGATCGTGCTCGAGCCCGCGAAGGCGTCGAGGCCGAAGCCGCCCGCGAAGCGCATTTTGAGGAGCTGTTCGAAGCCGATGTCGCCAAGGGAAGGAGCAACGGTCACGCCGTCGATGAAGATGCGCGCTCCAAGTGCGGGAGTCAGTACCCAGGTGTAGTCGAGCGAGCCGAGGACCCCGACTTCGTCACGTCGTGTGTCGTACCCACGAAATTCGGGAAAGTGAACGAGCTCCGCGAAGGATAGCGCGCGAGTCTCCGCGGCGGTGATCGTGTCGACGGCAAGGCGCATCGCGAGAATGTTGCTGGCGCGGTAGATTGGCATCCCGACGCTGGCGCGCGCACCCACACGCACAAATGCGGCGTTCGAGGTGGCCAGCCCGCGAGCTCCACCCGCATACGCCTCGAGTTGCCAGCCGGGAGCGGGCCGCGTGCGAATGGCTCGCGAGTCAAAGCGCGCGGCGAGCTCCGCATAGGCGACAAACCCGGCGGGTGCGGCGAGCCCGGGCACGCTGTCGTGTTCGAACACCGCGTCGACCGATTCGGCCTCCCGTGAATTCGTGTTCGAGAGGGCTCGACGGTACGCGCTCGATGACAACAAGAGCTCCACGTTGTCGTGCAAGCGGATGCCGCCGCTCGCGAGCGCGCGCGTCCTTCGCTCGGTGTAATAGCCGAACGTGTAATCGGTGCCCGTGATGAAACGGTTGCGCGAGTCGGAGCTCGGTACAAGCCCGATCCCGTGGAACTCGAGGTTGTCTTGCAGCAGGTAAGACAGTTCGAGCGAGAGGACCGAAGGTAGCTTGCCGACGCGCCCTTTCACGACGACGCGCGATTCGGCCTCTACCTGGTGCTTTCCGCCAAAGCCGACGCGTTGGCTTGTCGCGAGATGCGGGCTGTTGAAGATCATCCGCGCCCCGACGCTGAGTGGATTGCCCGTCTCGGCGAACAGCGTCGGAAAGAAGAGAAGCTCGGCGTTGGGTTGGCTCAAGAGGTCGCGAAAACGCGGCACCAGCTGGCGCTCGGTGATGAGGAGCGCCGCGAGCTCGGTGCCCCGGAATGCGTAGTCGATGACGTTCCGCGGCACGAACGCGAGGGCTTCGGCCACCTGGCTCATGGACTCGCCGGCGGCGCGCCCGCGTCGCTCGATGCCGCTGACGTCCGGAGGTCCGTCCGCGGCGAAACAGGGTGCGGGTGCGAGCGCCATCGCGCCCCCGGAAAGGATCCAGAACGCAGCCCTACGCGCGCGAGAAGGCGTCAGCCTAGGTCCCACGGCGAGGCTACCTGCGCCCGCCCAATCAGATCTCTTCGCGGGTGAGCAGGCGAACGGGTTCCCGCAAGGTCATCCCGAAGGGCACGTACACCGCCAGCGTCAATTTGTTCGGGTCGTCGCTTTCGAGACCGGCCACAACGCGATGGTAGATGACCGGCCGCGTCAGTTGCTGATGGCGCACGGGCAAAAACTCGCCGAGGAAGTAGGTGTAGAGACTGCGGAGGTCGCCGAAGCCCTTGTCCGTAAGCGTCTCGATGTAGGCCCCGCCGTGCAGCCGCGCGACGGTGATGTTCGCGGCTTCGTCGGCCTGCGCTTTGCCGCGGATCGGCAAGAGGAGCGTCCACTCCCATTCGTGCGGGACCTGCTCCATCGGATCGGCCTCGAGTGAGATCATCGGGCTCTCGATGGTCTGCAGGCCCTGCGTGACGGCAAGCTTCGCAAGCTTGGTTTGCTTGTCGCGGAGCTCGCCTATCGAAAAGTCTCGATCGAGGGGAATTTGCAGCGCGCGCAGCGCTTGTCGCTGGATTTCTTCGAAGCCGTAACTCCCGACTAGTCCGCTCGCGCCCGGAATGCTCGAGGGTGCGCCGCGCACGCGAAGGCGGCTCAGGTGCTTTTGCGTGATCTCGTCCGCCATGGCCAGGAGTGCGACCTTAATCGTAGAGCGCCCTTTCGACCACCCCCTTGCCGCAGATCCCTCAACGTCTTAGGTTGCGCGTCTTCGAAGCTGCGTCGTCTCAAGACGCGCTCCGCAACGCAATTTGGCGAGAGCTGGGTCTCGGCCCCGGCCCTGGCCCACCCCGAGAAAGGCACACGGCGATGGCGAGCAACAACGTTAAGATTGTCACTGATTCGAATTTCGACGCGGAGGTCTTGAACGCGACCGGCCCTGTGTTAGTCGATTTTTACACGACCTGGTGCGGGCCTTGCAAAATGCTCACCCCGATTGTGGAGAAGCTCGCCGATGAGTTCCCCGGCAAGCTGACGGTCGCGAAGGTTGATCTCGACCAAGCCCCGAAGCTTGCTTCGAAGTTCGGCATCAGCAGCGTCCCGACGATC
This sequence comes from Polyangiaceae bacterium, assembly GCA_947475525.1. GTDB lineage: Bacteria > Myxococcota_A > Polyangia > Polyangiales > Polyangiaceae > SYFR01. The sequence continues at coordinate 203,094 of CANJMI010000001.1, forward strand.
ATCGTGTTCGAGGGTGGCAAGGCGAAGGCGTCCCACACGGGTCTCGCCAACCGCCAGAAGCTCCTCGAGATGGCCGGCGTTTCCTGAAGGGGGCGCGCCCGTCAACCGTTGCGGAGTCGCTCCGTTAACAGCGTTCGCCGAGACTCTTTTCGAACCTCGGCGAGCGCGAGCGCGAGTGCCCGCGGGTGTGCGACCAGGATCACGAGGCGCTTGCCGCGCGTGACCGCGGTGTAGATCAGATTGCGCGACAGCATCACGAAGTGCTGCGTCAGGATCGGTATGATCACGCAGGGGTACTCGCTGCCCTGGCTCTTGTGGATGCTGGTCGCGTAGGCGAGCGTGAGCTCGTCGAGATCGGCTTCACCGTACGGCACCTCGCGTTCGTCGAAGCGAACGAGGACGCGTTGGACTTCTTGGTCGATCGCGATAATTCGGCCCATATCGCCGTTGAAGACCTCTTTGTCGTAATCGTTTTTGAGCTGCATCACCTTGTCGCCCAGCCGGAAAACCCGCGTGCCGCGGCGCACTTCGGGGGTGTCAGCGGTGGGGGGATTGAGTTCGGCCTGGAGGATCTCGTTGAGCGCGATGGCGCCCATCGGGCCGCGCTGCATCGGCGTGAGCACCTGCACGTCATCGATCGGATCGAGCTTGAACCCCCGCGGAATGCGCGTCGCGACAAGCTCGCGAATCGCTTCGATGGCCTCCTCCGGAGTCCGGCGGTCGAGCACGTAGAATTGCTCGCCTTTGCCGGTGGCGCCGATGGGGACTTCGCCTTCATGGATGCGGTGCGCATTCGCGACAATCGAGCTGCCTTCGGCCTGTCGGAAAATGCGGGTGAGACGGATCGCGGGAACCCGGCCCGACTCGATCACGTCGCGTAAGACGGCCCCCGGCCCAACGGATGGCAGCTGATCGACATCCCCGACGAGGACGAGGCGCGTCGTGTTTGGTAGGGCGTCGAGCAGGGCGCAGGCAAGCTCGATTGGGACCATCGAGGTCTCGTCGACGATCACCGCCCCCGCCTCGATCGGCTTGAGGTGGTTTGCCTGGAAGGAGCCGCTCTTTGGTTCGAACTCGAGGAGCCGGTGCAGGGTCGACGCTTCGCGGCCTGTGGCCTCCGAGAGTCGCTTTGCGGCGCGTCCGGTCGGTGCCGTTAGCGCCACTCGGATCCGCGCGAGATCGAACAAGGTTAGGATCGCCCGGACGATCGTGGTCTTGCCGACGCCCGGCCCACCCGTCACCACGAGCACCTTGCTCGCGGCCGCCTGCTGCACGGCGTGTCGCTGCGTCTCGTCGAGCTCGAGCCCCGTCGTTCGCTTGAACTCCGCTACGGCGCGGTCGACGTCGCGTAGTGGAGCTCCGTCTCCGAGCAGCGCGAGCAGGCGCTTTGCGGTGTGCGATTCTGCGGCGTGCAGCTCGGGCGTGTAGATGGCATCGCCTTCGCGAATGATCCGGTTTTGTTCGAGCAAAACGTCGATCGCACGCTCGACTGCATCCAGTGGACATTCGAGCAATTCGGCTGTTGCCGCGACCAGCAACTCCCGCTCCGCCAGCACGTGCCCCCGCTCCGAGACTTGGTGCAACGCATGCAATACCCCTGCTTGCGCACGCTCTGGCGAGTCGATCGGGATGCCGAGGCTCCGCGCGATTTGGTCCGCGGTCTTGAAGCCGACCCCCCAAACGTCAAGTGCGAGCCGGTAGGGTGATTGCGACACGATGGCCATCGCTTTGGCGCCGAAGCGTTTGTAGATGCGCGTGGCGAGCGCGGGGGACGCGCCATGCGATTGCAGAAAGACCATGATCGCTCCGACCAGTCGGTGTTCGTTCCAGGCCCGCCCAATCGCTTCGACGCGACGCTTGCCGAGCCCCGGAACGTCGCCGAGTCGCTCCGGTGATCGGTCGAGTACTTCGAGAGTTTTGTCGCCAAATGCGGCGACGATGCGCTTCGCGTAGGCAGCGCCAATGCCCGGTACGAGTCCCGATGCGAGGTAGCGTTCGACGCCGTCAAGTGTCGATGGCGCGAGCACGAGCAGCGTGTCGGCTTTGAATTGCCGCCCGTGACGGGCATCCTCGCTGCGCTTGCCGGTTGCGCGGATCCGGGCGCCAGGGGGCGCGGTGGGAATCACGCCGACTACGGTTTCGGGCTCGTCTTGACCGTCGACACGCACGCGCAGCACGCGAAACCCGGTCGTCTCGCTCTCGTAGGTGACGCGCAACACCTCCCCTTCGAGGAGGCCCTCGACGGCGCGCGCCGTCGCGGCCGGCAGCGGCAATCTCGTTTGGTCGATGCGGGACACGTCGCTACCTATCGTTCTACTTGAGCGGCCGACCAGGTAAAGGCAAAGTGCACAGACTTTGACCCACGAGTCTCGCCTCCACGAACGCTGCGCGTGCGGCTCTGCCATGTCCTCCTACCGAAAAGAGGGTGGCGGCGCGACCTTCGCCCTCGAGGGAACGCGGCGGGTTTACGAACGCGCGCGTCCCTTTAGGATCGAGCACGTCGATCTCGACCTCAACCTCAACCACGCGACTCGCTCCTTCACCGCGGTGGCGGAACTCTCGTTCGTGCGCGCTGACGCGACCGGAACAGAGCTTCGGCTCGACGCCGTGGGGTTTGAGCTCGAGTCCGTCGAGATCGGCACGACGCGACGCGCGCGCCCGGCCCAGTACGAGTACGACGGTGACGTTCTTCGGGTGCCCGTGCCTGTCTCGCTCAAGGCCGGGATCGTGCGTGTCCGGTATCGCGCGACCCCGCAACGTGGGATGTATTTTCTCGCACCCGACGCGGCCGTGCCGAATCGCCCCGCGCAAATCTGGACGCAGTGTCAGGACGAAGACGCGCGCCATATTTTCCCCTGCCAGGACAAGCCTCACGTGCGGCAGACCTTCGATGTCCGCGCCGCGGTGGAGCGCGGCTGGTTCGTGCTCTCGAACGGCGAGCGCGTCTCGCGTGCGGCGAGCGAGCGACAGGGCCGCTTTCACTACCGAATGCGCGAGGCGATGCCGAGCTACCTGTTCACGCTCGTCGCGGGCACGTTCGTCGAGCTCGACGGCGGCAAGGTCGGCGACGTCCCCGTCACCTACCTCGTGCCGCCCGGTCGCGAAGCCGATGGCGTGCGCACGTTCTCGCGTACACCCGAGATGATTCGACTCTTTGCGCGGCTCACCGGTGTCGATTTTCCGTGGACGAAATATACGCAAATTGTCGTCAGTGACTTCATCTTTGGCGGGATGGAGAACACCGGCGCGACGACCATGTACGAGCACGTCTTGCTCGACGAGCCCGCTGCGCTCGATGTCTCGAGCGAGGATCTGATCGCCCACGAGCTCGCCCATCAATGGTTCGGAGATCTGGTTACCTGTCGCGACTGGTCGCACGCTTGGCTGAACGAGGGCTTCGCGACCTACCTCGAGCATGTTTGGCATGAACACGCGCACGGGCGCGACGAGTACGAACATGGCCTGCGCGGCGATCTGCTCGCGTATCTCTCCGAGGCCGACTCGCGATACCGGCGGCCGATCGTCTGCCTCGATTACGATGCTCCGATCGACATTTTCGATCGCCACCTCTACGAGAAGGGCGGGCTGACCATCCACGCGTTGCGGCTCGAGCTCGGGGACGCGGTGTTCTGGTCCGGAATTCATCGCTACCTTGCGCAACACGGCGCGAGCGAGGTCGAGACGCGCGATCTGCAGCGGGCACTCGAGTCGGTGAGCGGCGCGAGCCTCGAACAAATTTTTGATCAAGCCGTGCATCGTGCCGGCCACCCACGGCTCGCCGTCGAGGTGCAGTACGAGGCGGGCACGCTTGTCGTCTCGGTCAGGCAGACCCTCGAGGGCTTGGGCGCGACACAGGAGCGGCCGTTCGAACTCGACTTCGAGCTCGACATCGCGGAGCCGGGGCAGCGCAAGCCCCGTCGCGAGGTTCGGAGGGTTGATGAGGCCCACCACACCTTCGTCTTTCCGGTCGCCGCGAGGCCCCGTTTTGTCGTCATCGATCCACGTCTGCGCATCATCGGGAGCGTCCGAAGCAAGGCGCCGACGGACATGCTTCGCCAGCAACTCGCGGAAGCTCCGACTGCGCGAGGTCGCTTGCTCGCGGCCGAACAACTCGGACGACGCGATGACGCAGCCACGGTGCGTGCACTCTGCGAATCTCTCGTAAAAACACGGGAGTTTTGGGGCGTGCGCGCTGCGGCGGCGGCGGCGCTTGGGTCGCTGCGGACGGCCGCCGCGTTTACCGCACTGCACGCCGCGCTCGACACCCGCCACCCGAAAGTGCGTCGCGCTGTGGCCAACGCCCTCGGCGAATTCCGCACGGCCGAGGCGATGGTCGCGCTTACGTCGCTCGTACGACGGGACCCGAGCTACCTCGTCGTCGCAGCTGCCTGCCGCGCCCTTGGTGCGACGCGCCAGAAAGAGGCCTTCGAGGTGCTCACCGAAGCGCTCGACCGACCGTCCTGGGCGGACGTCATTCGCTCGGCCGCCATCGGTGGGCTGGCGAAGCTGCGTGACGAGCGAGCAACCCCGCTGCTCGTCGAAGCCACGCGTTACGGTCAGCCGAACCGCGCTCGCCGTGCCGCCATCGCCGCCGTCGCCGAGCTCGCCCCGACGCGCGCCACGCGCGAGCATTTGGAAGAGCTGCTCTCCGACACGGATCCGTATCTCCGCGTCGAGGTGGTCGAGGCGCTCGCCGAAGTCGGAGAGTCGGCCTCGCGAGGCGCGCTCCGGCGGCAGCTTGCGCGCGACCTTGACGGGCGCGTGCGACGGCGGATCCGCGAGGTGCTCCGTGACCTCGGTGCGCGGGGAAAGCATCAAGTCAAACAGCTGAAAGACGACCTCGAGCTGCTGCGACGGGAGCACGAGCAAGTGAAGACGCGCCTCGCGAGGCTTGAAGCGCGCTTCGAGCCGAAAGCCCCGAAGACGAGAAAGTCATGACGACCGAAGATGTCCCGGTACTCATCGAGCGGCGCGGCGCGGTAGGCATCCTCACGATCGATCGCGATAGCCGCCTGAACGCGCTCTCTCGCGGGACGTTGTACGCGCTCGGCCGGCTCGGCAAAGAGCTGGTCGATGATTCCGCCGTGCGCGCGATCATCGTTACTGGCGCGGGGACGCGTGCGTTTTGCGCCGGGGCTGACTTGAAAGAACGCCAGGGGTTTACGCTCGACGACGTTCGTCATCAAGTGGGCCTCTATCGGAGCGAGCTCGGTATTTTGGACAAGAGTCCTAAGCCGGTCGTCGCGTTGCTGAACGGCGTGGCTCTCGGCGGAGGGCTCGAGCTTGCGCTGGTGTGCGATTTGCGCGTCGCGGCCTCTCACGCGGTGCTCGGGCTCCCCGAGACCTCACTCGGGATCATCCCTGGCGCGGGTGGAACGCAACGGCTCGCGCGGGTTGTTGGCGAGGGTCGCGCGGTCGAGATGATCACGCTTGGGCGGCGCTTATCGGCGGCGGAAGCGCTCTCGTGGGGGCTTGTGAATCACGTCGTCCCCGAAGGTGAGAACCTGCTCGATGCGACGCTTGCGTGGCTCCAGCCCATCGCGAATGGCGCGCCGATTGCGCAGGCTGCGGCCTTGAAGGCGATCCGCGCTTCTTTTGAGGTGCCGCTCGAGCGAGGCCTCGAGCTCGAGAGCGTTTACTACGATGAAACGCTACGTAGCCGCGATCGCGATGAGGCGTTGGTGGCCTTCGCCGAGAAGCGCAAGCCCGTGTTTCGGGGCGAGTAAGCGCGGCGTTCGCGGAATGGCCTGCGTGGCCTAACTCCTAGGGGCCGTCGGTCGGAGCGCGGAACGTCTCGACCAAGCCTTCGAGGCGCTTCGAGATCCACACCTTGTTCGACGCGTCGACAATCACCGCGCCGCAGTCGTCGATCGACTCGACGAGCGCGAGCCCTTTTGCGGGGCCGAGGATGAAGACCGCGTCGTCGATGGCGTCGGCCGTGAACGCGTCTTTCGCCCACACGGTGACGCTGCGCGTAGCGGTCGCCGGGTAAGCCGTGCGCGGATCGATGATGTGGTGATAGCGCCGCCCATCTTTGAAGAAGGAGCGCTCGTAGTCACCCGCGGTCGAAAAAGCATGGTTTTCAACAGGTAAACGCGCAAAGAAGCTCCCGTCAGGCCCGCGCGGATCGCGCACACCCACGCGCCACGGTGAACCGTCCGGCTTCTTGCCTTTGACGTAGAGATCGCCGCCAGCCTGGACGTAGTACGCGGCGAGTCCGGCCTGGCTTAACACCGCGGCCGCTCGATCGACGGCATAGCCTTTGGCGATACCGCCGAAGTCGATCCGTTGATCGGCGCGCTCGAGAAAAATGGTGCGCTTCTGCGCGTCGACTTTCACGCGGTGGTAGTCGATGCGCTGGCGAGCGCTCGCCAACTCGGCCGCGGGCGGTACCGTTCCATCCATGTCGTGGTTGAAGCGCCACAGCTTGCCCATCGAGGCGAACGTCACGTCGAATACTCCGTCGGAGTGCGCGCTCACCCACAGGCTCTTCTCCATCACCTCGAGCATTTCATGGCCTACCGTTACCGGCTCCTTGCCCGCTGCGGCGTTGACCTTGGAGAGCTCGCTGTCCGCGCGCCATGGGGTCATCAGCTGCTCGAGGCGCACCACTTCGTCAAACGCGGCCTGAATGGCGCGACGGATCACGGCCTCGTCGTGTTCGGCGTCAACGTACGCCGCGACGGTCACCCGTGTGCCCATCGCCTGGCCGACCATGTCGAGGCGCTTTCCCCACGCGCTCGCTGTCGCTTGGGTGCTCGTCGGCGCGCTCGCGATTGCTTGGGTCTTCGTCGGCGCGCTCGCTGTAGCGTCGGCGGGACGCGGTGCGGCGGTCGCGGAGTTTTCGGTCGCGGTGCGGTAAGTCGGTACCGCGGCCGGCCCAGGGACCTCGTGGCAGGCGCTGAGCGCCCCAACTACCAGCGCGGCGGCTCCCGCGAGGCCGGCTCGGTCACTCCTCTGAAGCATTCTTCGCGGGCGCCTTCGCGGCGGTCGTGGTCGCGCAGCTCTTTGCTTCTGCGGCCGTCATGGGGGTCTTGCGGAAGTAGTTCAGACACTCTTCCTTGAGAACCCAGGTGTAGTCCGAGCACGGGACCTTGGTCGGGTCGTCGCCCTTTTTGTCTTCCGCGAGGCCCGACGCGCACTGCTTGCAGCATGAATTGCGGAGCTCGTCGGCATTTTTAATGACGGGCGCGGGACCTTTCTCGGGCGCGGCGGCCATATCGGAGTCGCCGGACTCGGCGAACTCATCGGCGCGGGGAGCATTGGCTTGCTTGACCTTGGTCGCGCAGGCCAAAAGGCCGAGCGCGAGAACACAGCTTGCGGCGAGCTTCATGGGGCGGAGAAGTATCGCGCCGCCCAGGAGGACGCAATCGTCGACTATGCTACGACGCCTCGTATGCACGACCGATTTCTCCGCGCCTGTCGCCGCGAACCCGTTGACGTAACGCCGGTGTGGTTCATGCGTCAGGCAGGCCGCTACATGGCCGAGTACCGCGCGCTTCGAGCGAAGCACACGATGCTCGAGATCTGCAAGACGCCCGAGCTTGCGCTCGAAGTCACCTTGCAGCCGCTTCGGCTCGGTATGGACGCGGCCATCTTGTTCGCCGACATCCTCTTGCCGCTCGAGCCGATGGGCGCCTCGTTCGAGTTCGCCAAAGGCGAAGGCCCGGTGATCCATCATCCGGTTCGGACACGGGCTGACGTCGATCGCCTTCGCATCTGCGATCCGGAAGATGGGCTCGGGTACGTGCTCGATGCGATTCGCCTCATCCGCAAGGAGCTCGATGGCAAGACGCCGCTCATCGGGTTTGCCGGCGCGCCGTTCACGATCGCGAGCTACATGATCGAAGGCGGAAAATCGTCTTCGTACCAAACAACGAAGAAGATGATGTGGTCGGAACCCGAGCTTTTCCACGATCTCATGTCCAAAGTGAGTGAGGTCGTCCGCCGCTTTCTCCGCGCGCAGGTCGCCGCGGGTGCGCAGGCCGTTCAGCTCTTCGATTCGTGGGTAGGTTCGCTCGCCGTTGAAGATTATCGCACCTACGTGCAGCCGCACGTCGCCCACATTCTCTCGGACGCGATGACCCTAGGAGTGCCCGTGATTCACTTCGGCACGGGAACCTCGACGCTGCTCGAGGCTCAGCGCGACGCGGGCGGCACGGTGATCGGCGTCGACTGGCGCACGCCGCTCGACCAAGCGTGGGCCCGCGTCGGCTACGACAAAGCCGTTCAGGGAAACCTCGATCCGTTGCTCCTCCTCGCGCCGCGCGACGTCGCGGTCGAGCGCGCACGGGCCGTCCTCCGTACCGCGGGCGGACGCCCCGGGCACATCTTCAACCTCGGTCACGGCATCGTCCCGGAGACCCCCGTCGATACCGTCAAGGCGGTGATCGACGCGGTTCACGCGGGGGTTTGAGCGAAGCTGCCACGAGGCGCCTCTCTTCCAAGTTTGCACGAGCCCCCTTCACGAATGAAACGCGAACGTTCGCGCCGAGCCGGCCAAACCGGCCGAACCGGCCGAATTTCCACGCTGTGAAGGAGTGGCCCGGATCCTGCAAACCAGGTGAATCAGCGCCTCGGTGTCGACCGCCCCCCCCTGGTCCACTGAGGCGCTGTTTTTTTAACGCGAGCGACCACGGCGCTCATGCCGCTCGCTATTTTGGGCGTTTTTCTCATGGAGCGGATACCATGAGGAACATGAACTTCGGACGTTCTTCCTTGTGCGCGCTGGTGGCATGTTCGGCGCTGGCGTGGTCTTACGGCTGTTCGGTCGAAGAGACGACCTCCTCCGGAGCGGGCGGCGCGTCCTCCACCACGAGCTCGACGACCACGACGCCGAGCACGTCGACCACCACGTCGACCACCACGATGTCCACGTCCTCCGGGTCGATGACCATTCAGTGCACGAAGGCGACCACCACGGTGCCCAAGGGCGACTGTGACTTGCTCCAGCAAGACTGCCCGGCAGGGATGGTTTGCGGCGTCGCAAAAGAAGGCGGCATGGCCGTCTCGAAGTGCCAACCGGACAAAGGCGGTCTGAAGGTCGCGGGCAGCGCCTGTACGACGAACACCGAGTGCAAAGGCGGGATGTCCTGCGTCGCCGGTTTCTGTTCGCCGTTTTGCTGCCCCGACACCAACGAGCCGTGCGCCGGAGGCACCTGCGACGTGAACCTTTCATTCGGTGCTGACAAAAGTATCTACGCGTTGGCGTGCAGCTATTTGCCGATCTGCACCCTCTACGGTGGCGAGTGTAAAAACGGTGAGGAGTGTCATCTCACCGACGCGTCGGCGTGCCTCGCCGTGTGCGATGCGCCTTCGGACACGCACGTCGACGAGGGCGGAATGTGCACGTACCGCAACGATTGCGGAGAGTCGCAACTCTGCAACAAGAACGAGCCCGACATGGGCGTCTGCCGTCACTTCTGCGATATGACGAAGGCCGGCGCGGAGCCGGGCAAAGGCGGCTGCCTGGCGGGCCGTACCTGCAAAACGGTGAGCGGCACGGGATGCACCAACCTCGGTCTCTGCCTCCCGATGTGAAGCGCCGCTTTAGCGGGCGGTCATCTCGAGCACCCGTCCGAACGGGGGCTTGATGCGGACCCGCGATGGGACGATCCACAGCACGTCGAGCTCGCGTGCCAGCTCGGCGTCGGGAAAGCGACCATCGAGGTCGGTGAGGTAAGCCACCGTGAAGCGCAGGCCTTGGCGCCGGCCTTCTTCGGCGAGCATCACGAGTGCCGGGCCGAAGTCGGTCCCGCCGCGTCCCGCGATTTCAATTTCGCGGAACAGAAGCTCCGCCGCGAACACGAGCTCGTCGCGCGTGACGGCGGAATCGGCTTGCACGAGCCGCAGCTCGTCGATTCCTTCGGCCGCGGCCGTCGCCACCACGGCCCCGAAGAAACGCGCGAGCGATCCTGACGCGAGCGATGCCGACGTGTCGATGACTGCCACGAGGCGACCGGCGTTTGCGATGCGGCGGCCGGGCATCGTCACATGGGTGGGCCAGCCACCTTCGAATTCCGCGAGGGCGCTCATGCGCCGCGAGGGTCGTAGGTAGCTGCGATCGGTCCGATGCAACAAGTGGATGGACTGCTGCAGCACGGCCGACCAATCGGCGGGGGGTTCGATCGTTGCGCGGACGAGCTCGTCTATCCATCCCGGTAGCTCGCCGAACGTCGGCCCGCCCGCGGCAACCTCTTCTTCGTACGCCGCGGCGAGTCGCATTTTCCATTGAAGCTCGTGAGCGCTCGCATCGAGGAGCGTGAACCGTGGCGCACCGCCAGGCTCGGTGTCGGCGCGTGACGCCTCGGCATTCGGAGAGGCCTCGTCCCCGCCTTCGCCTTCGCCTTCGTCTTGCGGCGTGAATGCTCCGGCTGGCGGGACCTCTTCGCCGGCGGGATCGCAGAGATCGCACCACAACGGATCGGGCGCGACGCCGGGCAGAAGGCGCGTGTAGTGGGCTTCCGCGCTGGCGCCCGCGGGCAGGACGCTTGGGCCTTCGTCCTGCCCGAGCGAGGGGGCGCGTCCGACGCCGAGATCGGCCGCCTCGAGCAGTGGCGCTATCGCGAGGTCGCACGCGACGTTCCAGCGACGGGGTTCGCGCTCGCGTCGTCGAAGGAAAGACCCCAGTGCGGCGTGCATCGAGAGGTGGGCTAGGCGGGCGCACACGGCCGGAAAGCGCGCGCCGAGGACCGCGATGGGGTTGAAGCGCAGCCGGTCGTCCGGCTCCAGCCGGTAGCCTGCGACGTCGAGGGTCGCTTCGAGCCGGAAAGCGCGGGCGAGCACACCAAAGAAGGGTTTGTGCTTCATCAGCCACACGCGCGCGGCGGCGAGCTTGTCTCGCGCTTGACGCGTTGCCGCGGCCGGGTCCGCGTAGAGCTGACGGAGCTCCGATTCGGTGATTGGCTCCACGGTGGGTCCTCTGGTTCAGCCGTCGCGGCTGAAGCGGCCGAGTCGCAGCACGTCGACGAGCACCTGCGACCCGGTCGTGCGGATGTGCTCGAGGAACGCGTCGAGTGCGGCGGTCTTCCGGGTTTTTTTCAGTGCCCCATCCACGGTCCAGACGGCGATTTCCATCGAGCGTGAGGCGAGTGCGACGAGCGCACGAGCCGCGATGAGGCCCTCCTCCGCGTTCTTTTTTCCGAGAGCGGCGAGGCAGCTAGCGCCGAGAAAATACAGGAGATCCGGATCTTCGGGGACGAGAGCGCGACCGGCTGCGAGGTCCGCGAGGCTGGGTGCAAGAAGGGCACGACGAGCGAACGCGGTGAACTCGGCGCCTGCGCGATCGCCGACGCTGCCCGCGGCGAGTGCCGGCCAGAGCGCCTCCTGCACCGAGTGGATGGAGTCGGAGAGCATGTGCCACGCGCGCGGCGTGGGATAGGCGGGCGTCGTGTCGCTCGGAGGCAATTCGTGGAGGCGGTCCGGTCGCGCTCGTATGAACCCGAGAACGAGGGGATGGATCGCGTGCTCCGAGCCCCACGCGAGCCACGCGTCCGAGCTCGGCTCGAGAGCGACGTGCAGCATGCGATTGGAGAGCGCCGTGGCCATGGGTCGCACGAGCGCGCGGTCTTCGATGCGATTGCCCGCCCCGACGACGCGTGAGCCCACGGGCAGCGCGTAGTCACCGAGACGGCGATCGAGAATCAGCGAGTAAAAGGCCTTCTGCACGTCTGGAACGGCGCTGTTAAGTTCGTCGATGAACAGCAAAAATGGCTCTTCGCGCAGAATGGCCCGGGGCGGGCAGAACTCGGTGACGTGCCGTTCCACGTCTCCAATGGTCGAGCGAACGATGCGGGGGACGCCGATCAAATCTTCCGGTGCGAGCTGCGTTCCGAGCAGCGTGACGCACGGAAGACCGAGGCGCTCTGCTGCGTCGCGGACGAGGGCGCTTTTACCGATCCCCGGCGGCCCCCACAGAAATGGGGTCCGGGTCGCCGGCAGGGCGATCAGCAACTCGACAATCTCCGGCGGGCTGAGCGCCAACATGCGAGGTATATAGCTTGGGTTCGCCTTTTCGGAACCCTCGGAACGCATGCTCGACCCCGAACTGCTCGACCGCCTGGCTGCGACCCCCGAGAAGAACGCACCTGAGGTCAACGCGGCGCTCGCTGCCGAGGGGCGCACAACCGTCCTTTTGGCGCTTGTTCGTTCGTCGGCTTCCGGCGCGGAGGCGCTGAGGGTCGTCGCGTCGCGGGTCGCGGTCGAGGCCGTCGGACTCGAGGCTTCGTACCGCGAAGCCCAGGGGCTCCACGAAACGGACGCCTGTTCGGTGATCGATGAGTTGGAGCGAGCACTTATCGCCCACCCGGATACGCCGCTCGCCGCGCGTGACGTTATTCTCGCGAAGCACCCGGTCGATCCGTTCTTCGTGTTGGCGGCGGCGTCCCATCCCAACCCCACAATGGCGGCGCTCGAGCGCGCGGCCAGTTGGCCCGCCCGCTCGCCGCTGCTCGAGCGTTTGTGGGTGGCGCTCTTGCCTTCTCACGCGTTCGGTCCGCTCGTCACCGAGGAGTGGACCCAAGACGAGGACTCGTGTCGACGTGAGGTGGCAGCCCGCCATGCGCGCGATCCAGAGGTGCTCGACCAACTCTCGCGTGACCCTGCGCGCAACGTGAGGCGGGCGGTCGCATCGAATCCGTTTGCGGCGAGGGAGCGAGCCCTCCTCGCTTCCAACGATCCGGCGGTCGAAGTGCGTGCGCGCGCGAGTGCCGCGCTCGGCGAGCATGCGGGGCGCGTCACGGTCGACTCGGCGAGGTTCGCGGCGGCCCTCCGGGCGATGCACGAGGGTGGCGCATTGATGGCCGATGTCGCGGGTGCGCTCGGGGGTGCCGGTTCGTCGCTCGACGAAGAGGGCGCGATGTGGGCGGCTCGTCTGTTGCCGCGGGAGCGCGTCGTCGGCCTCGTTCATGCGTGTGCCGAAAACGAGTCGCCTGCGTCCGTCGGACTCGCGGTTGGAATTGGGCTACGTGACCCGCAGGACGAGCGACTCGGTGGCGAAGAAGACTATCGAGAGCTCGTGACCGACGTCGCCAAGGCGCTCTCGCCGCGGCTCGAGCGTTACGGCGGGCTCACCGGAAAGGCGCGCCTCGCCGCGTGGATCGCGGATGGTCTCGCGGTGAGCTCCGCTGTGCCTGCGGCCGAATTGGTTGCCGATTTCGATGTAGGCCCGATCGCCGCCGAGCCCCTCGTGCTCGGTCGGGCCATGCGGAGCCCCGGCCGGCTCGTGGAGCTTTGCGCTCTCGCGGCTTCGCGCAACACCGTGACGCCTGCGCTGCTCGAGCTCGCCTGGTCCGAGCCTGCATTGTCCGAGGAGCTCCTCTTGAATCTCGCCCGCAAGGCGACGCGCGTGCGGGCTCGAGGTCATGACCTTCCGGATGACGAGATCGATCTCGACCCGCATTGCCGCAGTCTCTCTGTCCTCGAGAAGGTGGTGCTTGCGGCGTGCCGCGCGGTGACATTTTCTCCTCGGACCGCATTGACGGTGGTGGCGCTCGACTCGCGCCGTGTTCGCTATGTGCTCACCGCGATGCCGGCGTGGCGCGGTCGTTTGTCGGGAGTGATGCTCGGTCGCGTGTTGAAACAAAACGCGGGAGCGCTTACCGCTGGGCCCGCCGAGGGGCGCTTCCGTGGTGAGCAGATGCGTGGCTGGACCGAGCGCATGCTCAATGACATCGAGCTCGCGATCGCACTCGCGATAGGTCACATCACGGTCGAGGTTCTGGTCGAACGCGTGTCTGGGGGTAGGCATCGCCTCGAAGACGGAGTGGGGCTCGCGGCGGCTGCCGATGCGCGCGCAGCGGTCGCGGGCGTGGACGCGATAAAGCCCCTCGTGGCGTGGTCGACGAAGCAGCGCAACGACGCGGAAGGGGCGCTTTCTGCTTGGGTTTTGCTCGAAAATCACGACCGTGTACGGCCGGCGAGCATGATCGCGTCCGCGGTGGATTCGCTCTCGGCGCGCGGCGTCGCCACCTCGGTCATCGAGGCGCTCGCATCGCTTGAGCGCCGAACTCCAGGTCGCGTGCAGACCATCTCGCCGCAGACGCCGCGCGGCAAAGCGACCGTCGCGAGCGCGATGGCGCGGGCGTATCGGGCCGTAGGTGGTCTACGCGATGAGCGCGCCTAGTCAGCGAATCACGGAGCGCCGTCGTAGCACACGCCGTATTCGGTCACGCCTACGTAGACGGGCGGGTTCAGTGTGTTGCAGAGATCGAAGCCATCGCAGTCGAAGTCGCTCGTGCACCACTGCATGCAGTACACCGTGCTGTAAGGCGTGTTCACGCACTCGTACGCCGCGCCGCAATCGGCCGTGGTTTTGCAGAATCCGTATTGCTGACTGACACCTACCGGGCCGACGCAATTCGGAATGCCGTTCGCCGTCGGCTGGCAATGTTTGCCGCCGCCGCAGCCTGGCGCGGGCATCATCGGATCGCAGTTGCCGCCGCCGCCGGAAGCCGAGGAGGACGCGAGACTCGCGCTGACGCTGGTGCTGACGCTGGTGCTGACGCTGGTGCTGACGCTGGTGCTGACGCTGGTGCTCGTCACGGCGTTGCTTGAGGTCACGCCGACGCTGTTGCTGGTCACTCCGCTGCTGGTGTCGCTGCTGCTCGTCGCCTCCGAAGTGGTTGCGGTCGTCGCGCCGCTTCCCGTCTCTCCCGTCGTGACGTTCGTCGTCCCTCCGGCGTCGGAGCCGAGCCCGTACGTGTCGTTGCCATTGCCATTGCCCGCGCGTGCGCACGCAGCAAAGAGGACCGCGAAAAGGGCAAAGGACCGCATCATTCCTAAAGCCTACATGGAGTTTCTGCTCTTCCGATAGCTCCGCTTGCATGCGCCTCCGTCCCGCGCCAAACAGAGTTCCCGCAACTTCCGTGGAGACGACGTGTTGAATCGCCGAACGACGCTGATGGTGCTGACGAGCCTCTTCGCCGCTGGCTCAATTCTCTGGATGCAGCGTAAATTCGAAGGAGCCGACGAGCGAAACGCGCTCGAGATCGTTCAGGCGTACCGGCCTCGCAACGCGACGGTCCCCGAGCTCATCGCGGCCGAGCACCCCGGGCGCCCCGTCGAGTGGAGCACGGCGACCGAGTCGGCGTGCTTCCAACACGTGCGCGTTCACGCGGTCGTAGGCGAGCCCGGAAAGGCGCCAGAGCTTTACGCGTTCGCGGTCGATATCAACGGTCCGGCCATCCACCCCGCGAATGAAAAAGGCCACGCCCTGCTCACCAAACTCGCGACCGCGGAGTCGGTACCGACTTCCGCACCGTCGGCCAGCGCACCGTCGGCCAGCGCGCCGTCGGCCAGCGAGGACGCGCGTGCTCACTGAGCGACGAGCCTCGTTCGCGGGCGATGCGCTTGTCGTTGTTGTCGCGAAATTGCTCGTCAGCGGGCTCGTGTGGGCGAGCGGGTTTCGGGCCGTCAGCGACGACGACTTCGCGCGAGTCGTGCTGGCGCAAGCGTGGGCGGAGGCACCGCGCCTCGATCCGACGGGCACGAGCTGGCTGCCGCTGCCGTTTTGGGTGACGGGAGGCGCGATGCGGCTCGCGGGCAACACGAGCCTCGGGTTCGCACGCGGAGTCGCGGTTGCGCTTGGGCTCGTCTCCGCGGTGCTCGTGCTCGGAGCGGCGCGGCTGCTCGTGCGTGATCGACGCGCGGCGCTGATAGGTGCGCTCCTCGCCTGTGCATTTCCGTGGAGTGCCCGTCTCGGTGTCGCCCCGGTTCCAGAGCTTCCAACCGCGGCGCTCTCCGTGTTCGCGGTGGCCACGCTCGTTTCCTCGTCGGGACGAATGCGGGTCGCGGGAGGCTTCGCGTTGCTGCTCGCTGTCTGGTCGCGTTACGAGCCGTGGCCGCTCGCGCTTGCGTTCGTCGCACTTCAAGTGCTGCCAGGCTTCGGTGTCCCGCGGTCGAGCGTGCGGTCGCGCGTGCTGTCGTGCGGTCTCGCTCTTTTCGGGCCGTTCGCGTGGCTACTCCACAACAAGCTCGCTCATGGCGATGCGCTTCATTTCCTCGCGCGCGTGTCGGCCTACAAACGCGCCCTTGGCGGGGACGATCCCTCGGCGGTCGCCGCGTACCCGCTCGCGCTCCTGCGCGAAGAGCCGGAGCTCTGGCTTGTCGCACTCGCGGCGCTGGCGCTCTCTCGTGGTAGCGGGCTTCGCTCGTTGCGGGCGCCGGTGTGCGCACTCGGCGCGATGGTGCTTGCCCTCTCGCTCGCCGCGAGCCGCGGTGGCGCTCCGACCCATCACAATGGACGCGCACTGCTCGCGGTTTGGCTCGCTCTCGCGATCGTCGTCGGCGCACAGCTCGACGCGGTGCTGCGCCGTCCGGGGGCTGCGCGGCTCGGGCTTGCGGCCGTCATCTTCGCCGTCGTGCCCTTCGGAGCCTTCGTGTTGCGTCCCTGGTACGCGCGGCTCGATTCGATGGCCGACCGTGAGGTCGAGACGCGAATCGGAGCGCGTACCCGTGCCCTTGTCGATCGCGGGCCCGTCCTTCTTGAAGTGCGTGACTTCGGTTTTTTTGCCATTCAAGCCGGCAGCGGCTCCCCGGGAATGTTCGTGCTCGACCGAATCCTCGACCCTCGTGATCCAACTCGCGGCTCGAGCTTCCGCGATGCCGCGTCTCTTCGCGAACGGCTCGAGACAAGTGGTGCGCGGTACATTCTTGCGACCGAAACCCCAGCAGCGCTCGTGCTCGGCGAGCCGCTCTTCGGGTTCGGGCCGTGGCGGCTCTGGTCGTGCTCGTCGGCGCCTCCCTGAGCCGGGTCCGCGAGACGCGCGTGTCGCGACCATCTGGGACGCCTTCCCCTGGACGATTGCGCGGGTTCGCGACTTGACGGGGGAAGTGACTTCGGCCAATCATATAGGCTCTATGGCACTTCGTCTTTCTCGCCTTGGTCGCATCTCTTTTGTCTCCTTTGCCGCGTGCACGTCCGGCGTAGGCTTCTTCGCCGCGTGTGACGCTCCGGTCGAGACGCTCCCGGGAACGACCACAAGTACGGACGTCGCCACCGTCGTCACCGTCGTCACCTCCACCACGACATCCATGACGGACGCCACCACGTCGGCCGTTGGCGGCGCAGGTGGAATCGGCGGCGCGGGCGGCTTCGGCGGCGCGGGTGGCCTCGGCGGCGCAGGCGGAACCGCGCCGAGTTGCGCCAACCCTGCGGAGACGTCATGCAGCGATGTCTGTGTCGATACGTCGACGGATCTGACGCACTGCGGCGCCTGCGACGTGGCCTGCGGAGTTCTCGACCACGCAACGGTCGCATGCACCCTCGGCGTCTGCGAGGTCGGCGTCTGCGACGCTGGTTTCGGCAATTGCGACCTGAATCCCGTCACCGGCTGCGAAGCGACCCTCGCCTCTGACGCCCAGCATTGTGGCATGTGCGACATCGCTTGCGGGACCGGGAAGCTCTGTGTGAGCGGGGTCTGTCAGAAGCCGGTTGTCTCGAGCAACATCGCGACCGGATTCGAGCATTCTTGCGTCGTTTTGATGGATGGGACGGCGAAGTGCTGGGGTGACGGTGTGTTGGGCGAGCTCGGCAACGCCGCTAACCTGGTGAAGTCCACGCCGGTCGCCGTCTCGAATGCGATGAGCCTCACGGCGATTGGGGTGGGCCAAAGTTTTGGCTGTGCGCGTAAGAGCGACGGCACGCTCTGGTGCTGGGGCGTAAATAGCCACGGCGGCAAGCTCGGTATCGGTGTTGCCAGCGAAAGTCCAATCAACGTTCCCGTTCAAGCGATGGGCCTTGTTGGTGTGGATGCGCTCGGCACCGGCCGCTTTCATGCGTGTGCTTCGACGACGGCGAAGGAGGTCTACTGCTGGGGTACCAACGCCGCCGGGCAGCTCGGCGATCCGGCACTCAGCTCGAGCAACAAGCCGGCGAAGGTCCCAGCGGGCTTGCCCGCGGAGCGCGCGATTTCGGTGGCGGTGGGAGGTTTCCACACCTGCGCGGTGTTCGAGGGCGGCGACGTTTACTGCTGGGGTCGCAACGATTTCGGCCAGGTGGGGGACGGCACGGTGGTTTCGCCGCGGAAGTCGCCTCTCAAGGTGACGCTGCCGAAGATGGCGGAAGAGGTCGTCGCGGGTGACTACTTCTCGTGCGCCCGGCTCATCGACGGCTCCGTGTCTTGCTGGGGCAACGGTCTTGGAGGCGAGCTCGGCAACAGCGCGTCCGCGAACTCTTCCACACCGGTGCAGGTCACCGGTGTAACGACCGCCAGCCGACTCGGTGCAGGCTTCGCTCACGCTTGCGCCGTGCTCGCGGACAACACCGTGACTTGCTGGGGTTCAAACTCTGCAAAGCAACTCGGCAACGCCGCCGGCAACTCGAATAAGCCGGTCGCGGTGGCGGGCCTCACGGGCGTGGTTCAGGTCGAGGGCGGTGACCTCCACTCTTGCGCGTTCCTGCTCACCGGCGGCGTGCGCTGCTGGGGCGGAAACGCGAAGGGTCAGCTCGGGAACAACTCGATGCTTACGAGCAGCACGCCGGTGACGCCCGTCGGTCTCGACTGAGGTCCGCTCGCAGGTCGGAGCCTTAAAAAAAACTAGCGCGCGTGCATGAGCGCGTACGCGAGTCGGCGCGACCAATGCGTGCGGACTCTGGCCAGCGCGGGCACGCTTCGCCAGGCATCGAGTCCAGCCCGCGGATCTTCGAGCAACGGCGCCAATGGTACGAAGAATCCGGTCTTCGGACGATCGACAAGCTCACGAGGCACCGGTTTTCTCGGCGCGTTGGCGAGGAGGTCCTTGCCGCGCAATCGGCCGGCGACCGCGACCAGCAAAGGTGCGAGGCGCTCGGTCAGGGTGGCATCCACAAAGGGTACGCGAACCTCGAGGCCATGCGCCATGCTCGCCCAGTCCGCGTCGCGGAGGAGCTGGTTTTTCATGTAAAGCCCCGACTCGAGCACCGCGACACGTGCAAAAGGATGGCGCGGCTCCGGCGTGCTGCTGGCCTGGACGACGGCAAGCGCATCGAGACGCGCGAGACCTTCTTCGCCGAGGTCCACGCCCATCACCAGTGGCAACTCGGCGGGCATGAACAACCCACGGCGCAAAAGGTATGCTCCGGGGTAGCTCCCGCCATAGCGAACCGCGCTCGCGAGCTTCGGTGAAACGGCAAACCGGCTGAGCTCCAGCGCGTGAAAACCCACCTCGAACGCCCGACCGAGGAGCGGCACGCGCGACGGGACCGAGGCCAGCTTCACCCACCGTGGGATCGAACGAAACGAAGGGTATCCACCGAACAGCTCGTCCGCCCCGAGGCCACTCACGGCAACCTTGAGCCCGGCCTCGCGAGCGGCCCGGCTTACCATGAACGAGTTGAGCCCGTCGATGCTCGGTTGGTCCATCGCCGCGATGAAGGCGTCTTTCGCGGCGAAGAGATCGTGCGGCCCGAGGCGCACGGTCGTGTGCGTGGTCTCGTAGCGACGCGCCATCTCCTCCGCGAACGGGGACTCGTCTTGGGTTGTCCCCCGAAGTGCGTCGAAGGCCAGCGTGATGGTGCGAATGTCGCGGTTGCCCGCATCGCGCATCAACGCCACCAGCGCGCTCGAGTCCACTCCCGCCGACAGGAAAGCCCCGACCGGCACGTCGGCAACCAGGTGGTGTCGTACGCTGTCCGCGAGTGCGGCGGGGTTCGCTCCGACCGAGCGTTTTCGTTTGTGCGACGCCGTAGCGACCGAGTTCAGGGGATGCTCAGCGAGCAGCCGAGGATCTTCTCGCTCGCCCTGGCGGCGAACACTTTGTAGCCCGCGTAGGTGTAGTGACAGCCCGTGTGGTAGGTCTTGTCGCCGGTGAGGTCATCGACGTCGACGATCGTGACGTCGTCGAAGGTGTGTGCGAAATCATCCTGGGCGGCGCGCACCGTCGTCGTATCGGCGCCGCACGCGCCGGCGGCGGTTTTGATCACGACGAAGTAGTCGATCCCTGGGAAATCGTGCAGCCAGTTTTTGTGCAACGTGGCGAACATCGACTGATATGCAGCTTGCGAGGTCATCAGGGTGCCGTCCGCTTCGCCCTGACTCCACACCAGGGCGCGCGGCACCACCTTCGAGCTCTGCACGTCCATGAGCACTTCGGCGTAGTGCCCACTCATGTCGCCTGGGAGAAAGTATGAGATCGGCTTGCCTGCGACGGAGCGGTTGATGATTGCGGCGCGCCAGCCGTGCTCGATCAGCGCGCGACCGAAGTGCGCCGCCCAGAGCCCGATTGACTGATCGGTATAATAGATTTTTCCCTGCCCGTTGCCATCCGCCGGCACCAGCGCGCTGCCGCTCCACGAGAGCAGATCCTGGCCTTCGACGCCGCTCTCCAGGCATGGCTTGTCCATGTTGGCGTAATAGACTGAGCCGAGCGCGTTCGATTGCCCGTCGACCAGGATCGCGTCGGGCGTGGGGCCGATGGCTACAGGGTCGGGCCACGGCGACCTATTTGGCAGAATGCCACCCTTAGGACAGGCCGGTGGTGTTGGCTGGCCGCCACCACTCGTGCCGTTCGTTACGGCAGTGCCAGCTCCGCCTTCCGCGCTGCACGCCGCCGTAGACGCGGTTAGCAATACCGCAGCAGCCCAATGTGGCACCTAGATACGGTATCATACGGCACCAGAACTCCACAGCGCAAACCAACCCATAATTCCGCTCTAAGGGACTGCCGCAAAAATAAATCGATCCCGTGACGCCGTTCGGCCTCGACTGAGCTCGGGTTCCCTTCTTGCTGCCGGGGCCGCAGCCTCGCGCGGGTCAGCGCGCGTGCATCAGGGCGTACGCGAGCCTGCGTGACCAATGCGTCTTGGCGCGCGTGAGAGCCGGCACGCTTCGCCACGCGTCGAGTCCGGCTCGCGGGTCGTCGAGCAGTGGCCCAACGGGCACGAAAAACCCCGTTTTTGCTCGATCGACAAGCGCGCGAGGCACCGGCCTCGAGGGCGCGCCTGCAATCAATTCTTTGCCGCGTAGCCTTCCGGTGCTCGCGACGAGCCAGGGCGCGAGCCGCCCGGTCAGGGTCGCGTCGACGAACGGCACACGCACCTCCAGGCCGTGCGCCATGCTCGCCCAGTCGGCATCGCGCAAAAGCTGGTTTCTCATGTAGAGGCTCGACTCGAGCACGGCCACCCGCGCGAACGGATGCCCTGGATCGGGGGTTAGGGCTCCCCTCGCGACAGCGAGCGCGTCGAGCCGCGCGAGGCCTTCTTCGGCGAGGGCGCGCCCCATCACCACGGGAAGCTCCGCCGGCATGAAGAGGCCGCGCCGCAAGAGGTAGGCTCCCGGGTAGGTGCCCCCGTAGCGCAGTGTGCTCGCGAGCTTGGGCGTCACCGGCAAGCGATCGAGGCCAAGGCCGTGAAACACCTGCTCGACGCATCGACCGAGGAGCGGAACCCGCGAAGGCACGGACGCAAGTTCGACCCAGCGCGGAAGCGACCGAAACGAAGGGTAGCCGCCAAAAAGCTCATCGGCGCCGAGTCCGCTCACCGCAACCTTGAGACCCGCCTCGTGCGCGGCGCGGCTGACCAAGAACGAGTTGAGTCCGTCGATGCTCGGCTGGTCCATCGCCGCGAGGAAGGCGTCTTTCGCGGCGAAGAGATCGTGCGGCCCGAGGCGCACGGTTGTGTGCGTGGTCTCGTACCTCTGCGCCATGGCCTCGGCGAGCGGGGCCTCGTCTTGAGGCGTGCCGCGGAGTGCGTCGAATGCGAGCGTGATCGTGCGAACGTCGCGATTCCCGGCGTCGCGCATCAACGCGACGAGCGCGGTTGAGTCGATCCCCGCCGAGAGGAATGCTCCGACCGGCACGTCCGCGACGAGGTGATGACGCACGCTGTCGGCAAGCGCCGCGGCGACCTCACGCTGTACCTCGGCATCGTCGCGCACGTTGGCGGGCTCTCGCACCGCGCGAGCAAACACCTCCGCGAGGGAGTGATGGCGCACCGGCGTCGCCGCGCCGCTCGCGTCGAACCATTGGCTCATTCCCGCCTCGAGGGCGCGCACGGCGCGAACCCGCGTGAAGGGCTCGGGCACGCTGCCGAACACGTAGAACCCAGCGATCCCCGCAGGATCGGGTGCGGGGCTCACGGCTCCTTTCAACAACGCGGTTACCTGCGATGCGAACCGCAACGTCTGCCCGTCGTCCGCGATGTAGAGGGGCTTGATGCCGTACGGGTCACGCGCCAAAAAAACCCCGCGCCGTCGCTCGTCCCAGATCGCGAAGGCGTACATCCCTCGGAGCTTCGAGAGCATCGCTTCGCCCTCGGCGGCGTAGAGCGCAAGCAGCACCTCGGTGTCGGAACCCGAGCGGAACAGATGACCCTTCGCGGTCAGCTCTTCGCGCAGGGCCGCGTGGTTGTAGATCTCGCCGTTGAAGACCACGACCCGCGCGCCGTCCGCGCTGGCCATCGGCTGCGCGCCCCGCTCATTGAGCTCGATGATCGAGAGCCGTCGATGCCCAAGTCCGATGCGCCGCTCATGCCCGAACCACGACCCGTAAGCATCGGGTCCGCGGCTCGCCATCGCATCACGGATCTCCGTGAGCTCGCCTTCGTCGACGGGGCTCGCCGACCCGCGATAGGCGTAAATCCCCGCGATTCCGCACACAGAAACGCTCCTTCCTCGATCAGATGGTCAACAGCCGCTTCTCGCGCGCCGCCAGATCGAGGTCGTTGTCGACCATCTCCCGCACGAGCTCGAGAAAGGACGTTTTGGGCTTCCAGCCAAGGGTCTCGTTTGCCTTCGTCGGATCGGCGAGCAAGAGATCAACCTCGGATGGGCGGAAGTATTTCGGATCGATCTCGACGTGCTTCGTCGCGTCGAGGCCCGCCATCTCGAAGGCGAGGTTCAGGAACTCGCTCACCGGATGCGTCTCGCCGGTCCCGATGACGTAATCGTCGCTCGTCGGCTGCTGCAGCATCAACCACATCGCTTCCACGTAGTCGCGCGCGTGACCCCAGTCGCGCTTCGCGTCGAGGTTGCCGAGGTAGAGCTTGTCTTGCAGTCCGTGTTTGATGCGCCCAACCGCGCGCGTGATTTTGCGCGTAACGAAGGTCTCTCCGCGGCGCGGGCTCTCGTGGTTGAAGAGGATCCCGTTGCACACGAACATCCCGTAGGCCTCGCGGTAATTCTGCCCGATGTAGAAGGCGTACGCTTTGGCGCAGGCGTAAGGGCTCCGCGGGTGGAACGGGGTCGTTTCGCGCTGCGGCGTCTCGACCACCTTGCCGTAGAGTTCGCTCGAGCTCGCCTGATACACCTTCGCGGGCAGTCCGCTGCGGCGCACGGCTTCGAGCACGCGCACCGTGCCGAGACCGGTGACTTCGGCGGTGTATTCTGGCGTATCGAAGCTCACGCGGACGTGGCTCTGCGCGCCGAGGTTGTAGACTTCGTCGGGCCGCGCTTCAGCGATGATGCTCTGGAGACCGGAGGCATCGCTGAGATCGCCGTGGTGAAGAACGAGGCGTCGCGAAGACTCGTGGGGGTCGGCGTAGAGGTGGTCGATGCGACCGGTGTTGAAGCTGCTCGAGCGACGAATGACGCCGTGAACTTCGTAGCCTTTCTCGAGGAGAAGCTCCGCTAGGTATGAGCCGTCTTGGCCCGTGATCCCTGTGATCAACGCTCGCTTCATGACAACGCAGCGTGCACGCTCAGCCACCTAGCGGCAACCGATTCGCGCGACGCCGGCGCGCAAGGAAAGCTACCATCAAGAACGCGGCCGCGTGCCCTGCGAAGGGCCCTCGGGTGCCTGCTGCCGAACACGCGTAGACGCACGAGCGACCCGTCAAGTACACGTTCGAACCGGGAAGCGGTCCGCTGCCGCCACTGCCGACGTTGGTGTTGAGCGTCACCACCACGCCATCACTCGACACGTCGGGGGAGACGAGGCCGCGCGTCGGCGCGAGGGCGCGAACGGCGATGAAGTAGCGGTGACCGACGTCGAGAGCGAGCCCCTCAATCGCGGCTGTTGTCGCGTTTCCGACGTCGACAAACCCCCCGCCGTTGGCAGGAGGGGAGCCGCCCTCTCCCCGAAGGCCGGGCACGTAGCCTCCGCCATCGATGGGGTCCCGCACGACGGCGACCTCGTAGCTTTCGGCGCCAGTTACCGGCGTCCACGTGGCGTACAGGGTGTCGGTGGTCTCGAGCGTATCGACGTCCGCATCGGTGACGCCGTGCGGCGGATCGGTGTCGAGTACCGTCGCCACTGCGGGCAAGGGTGATTCACGGAGCGCGTAGAGGTAGCCGTCCGCGGCGGAGGCAAGGATCGCCTCAGGCTCGGCGCCTTCGTCGGTCGCGCCGAACGCGATCGCTCCCACGGGAGCGCCGATTCGGTATGAAAATCGGAGAGCGCCGGTGCAGGCTTCGACGCCGTACAGGTGCCCGTCTCCCGAGCCGAGGACCGCCACGGGTACGTTGTCGCCTGCCAAGTTCGCATGAACTGCGGGCGAGCTCAGCTGGCCCATCGTCGCCGCGCCGGCCGCCGCAAGATCCGGGTAGCTTGCCCCGTCGGCAAGAATTTGCGTGGTCGTTGTGCCCGCTTTCGAGCCGCCTGCAACAACGCGTGACAAGCGCGCGGGCACCGACCACGAGCCACCGAGCAACACCGCCGCTCCGTCGCAACGGAGGAGCGCCCCGTAGGTGAGCGGCCGATCATCGGCTTGCCCCTGCCAGAGGTAGGCGTCGAGGCCGTGTGCGATTGTCCCGGCTGGGGTGTAGCCGGCGTAGAGCGTGATCTCATCGAGGCCGTCTCCGTCGACGTCGAACAGAATCGGCGAGTAATAGGCGCCGCCGAGTGGACTCTCGGCGAGCAGCGCTCCGGTTGCCCCATTGAGAATGCGCGTTCGTTCGTATTCAAAGACGAAGTCGTCTGTGCCGTCGCCGTTCCAATCCGCCAGCGATCCACCAGGAGGTTGGCGATTTCCAGCTCCGACGGGCGCGGCGTTCCAGAGCACCTTGCCGCTTGCGCCGGCGAGTCCCGTGATGCGCAAGATCGAGTCCCCCGGATCCCCGTGCTCGACGACAACGTCGCTCGCCGAGTCGCCGTCGAGATTTCCGCTCGAGAGATCCGTGAGGACGACTCCGGCGATCTCGCGCTCCCAGAGGAGCGAGCCTTGCGCGTCGAGCGCGACGACCCGGTCACTTGCGCCCGGGTGCTTTTCGACGGCGAGGATCCCCGTCGCGCCTCCCGGGCCTATTCCTCGGACGAGCTGCGGTGCCTGGGTCCTCTCACGCGTCCACAGCGGCACGGGCGGAACCGCGAAGGTGGCAGCGCGCGCGTCGAGACGTTGCAGCGCCCCGCGGCTGTTGACGACAAGGAGACCTGGGACAGCGTCGCCGAACTCGCCGAGCACGGGATGGTTCGCGAGCAGGCGAAATTGCGACGTCGCGTAAAACCCTCCAAAATGCGCACCAAATGCTGGATTTCCGCTCATCGGCGCGAGCGCAAGATCGAGCATATGCGCGTTGCCGTCGGACTGCGCGACCGCGAGTGTGGTCTTCCCAACGACGGGCGCCGTCCACACGCCGAGCAGGCTGACGTTCGCTGGAGGCGTGTAGCTTCCGATGACCTCGGGCACTCCGTTCGAGGCGCGGACGAGCTCGAGCGCGCGGCTATTCGAGGTGACCGTGACAAGCTCGCCCGTGCCATCACCGTCCTGGTCGAAGGTGATGAGGCGGCTCGCAATCGAGCTTCGCTGACTGGCTGCATAGTCGATGGTCGTTGCCACTTCGTGGTGCGGGAGCTGCCACAGCATCGACGCCGAGCCATCGCTCTGGAGCCGCCACGCGGCGAGCGTGCCCGCTTGGTCGGTCAAGAGCGCTTGCGCGGCGCCCGCAAGGATCGGCGCGATCCCGCTCGGTAGCGTTCCGTCCAACCGTACGAGGAGCGCGCCCGTGCCAGCATTGAAGACGTACGTCGCCCACGCGCCCTTCGCGTCCTTGCCACCGAGCACGAGCTCGAGCGTCCCATTCCCATCGAGATCACCCACAAATGATGCGGGAATGCGCACGTTTCCGTCTTCGGTGCCGACGAGCGCTTGCCAGACCACTTTCAGTTTTGGATCGGGATCCTCCGCGTATTTAAGCAAATAAGCGCGTCGCCCATTGTTCGGCGTACCGCTCGTATCGATGAGCACGCAGAGAAGCTCCTCCCGGTTGTCCGAGTCGATGTCGACCGGCATGCAGCGGCTCGCCTGCACAGCGACGCCAAACGGCGGCATCGTCGCGACGACGAGTCCGCTGCCGCCGTCGCGCAGCTCGAGCCTGTCGCCGGTGCCGAAGACGAAGTCGAGCTTGTTCGGGTCGCGCATGCGGGCGAGCGTCGCCGATTGTGAACCGCCGCAGAATGCGCCGGGCGGGGTCCACGCAAGTTTGGGTGCCGCGAGGGAGGCGTTGTCGCCGGCGAAACGGTACGCGAGCGCGCTCGCCCCGCTGTTAATCGAGCAGCATCCGCACTCGTGAATGATGAGATCCGCGCGGCCGTCACCGGAGATGTCGCCGACCCGCACGGCGCTCAGCGTGCCCATCTCTCCCGGGGCTTCGCCCCATAGCGTCACGCCGTCGGTGAGGCGCACGAGAAAGGCGCGGCTGCTCGTGTGAGCCACGAGCTCGAGCGTGCCGTCTCCATCAACGTCGGCGAGGCCGTCGAGCGCGCCGAAGGTGACGTCGTGGTTCGTCCAGACGACGTCGCCGGTGGCGGGTCGCTTGGCTGCAAGCCCGTCTCCGCTCGCCAGAATGAGCTCGAGTGCGCCGTCGCCATCGACGTCGGCGGCGAGCAGTCCCGTGGGCCCAAGCGTTCCGCCGAGAAAGTATTTCCAATACGGGGTTGGCGTCTCGATGGCGGCGATCGTGTTCGTGACGCCGGTGCGTCGCGCGTCGTGCCGTGCCGAGGGCCAGTCTCCCGCCGCTCGCGCCGTGAGAGACCCTACCGCGGCAGCCCCGAGGAGCCCGAACCCGATGTGCCTCGTCCGATGGTGCATGCCGCAGTCCCTCCTTCTTGCGCGGTTCGTGACGGTCAGTGCAGGATGCCTTCCATGACTTGTTTGCGAAGCTCGCGGATGCGCGCCTCGATCGCCGGATCGTGTCCGCCGCGACGTGCAAGCGATCGCTCCAGCGTGCGGACGGCTTGTCCGGCCATGCCCGCGCGGCCCGAGGCGTCGGCGAGCTTGCCGAGGCGCTCGTCGGTCTCCTCGTGTTGGATGGCGCGAGCGAAAAGCGTCGCCGCCGAGGCCCACTCTCCACGGCCAGCGTGCAGCCCACCGATCCAGTCCGCAGCCTCGGCGCAAGGTTGCTCGTCCATGCAGACGGCGGCGAGGAGCGCCCGCTCCGCGAGTGTCAACGGCTCGGGAACTTTGACGTTCGCCGCGAGTGCCGTGCGGGTTCGAAGGCATGGGATGCGGTCCTCGACGGCGTCGCAAAGTAAGAGGAGCGCGTTCGTGGCCTCTCGCGTCTTGCCCTGTGCGGCGAGCCAGCGGGCACGCAGTTGTCCGGCGAGCGAGGAGCTTGGAGACTGGCGCTCGAGTGACTGCGCGAAGCTTTCGATTTCACGTCCGCACGAGTCGGCGTCGTCGATGCATCCGGTGCCCGCGGCGCGCGCTTCGATGCGTTCGGAGGCGAGCCGGAAGAGCGGACCCGTCAACGTTTTGTCAGCCTCAAGAGCACGGCGGTCGCAACGGCGAGCGAGAGGTGCGTCTTTCACATACGCTCCGAGCGCGGCCCAGGTCCTGCCCGCAAGTTCACCCGACGGCACCATGTGGCTCAGCGTGTCTTCGTCGATCGCCCACGAGCTTGCGACCTGCGCGGCGCTCTCGATGAGCGAGTTGTCATTCGCGATGGCGAGGCGCAGCTCCATCATCGCTTGCAGCTTCGCGTGGTGTTGCTCGAGGACTTGCCCTAACAACAAGTGCGCGCGACCGTTGACGAGCGACCGCTCGAGCGATCGTTCGAGCCACGGGATGGGGCTCTGGTCTTGCTCGCGAAACGCTAGCGCCGCCCCGAGCAGCGGGAAGTACGGCTCGGCCGGGTGGCGTGCGATCGCGGCGCGAAGCCGCGCCCGCAACTCAAGCCGCTGTGCCGCTGTGCGCGGAGATTTCGTCGTCTCGAGTTCCTCATGCAGGGCACGTCGTTCCGCGTCGAGAAGCGTCATGCCGCTTCGAGCAACGCCTCCAGTCATCAACGCTCCCGCCACCATGACGAGGCCCGCAATTCGAATCGCGGCCGGTGCGCTCCGGACCGGGCCGACCAAGGTTGCTTGCTGCTGCGCCGCTGCGCCCCACAAGGCTCCGAGCACCATCGCGAGGGCGAAACACAACGCGGGGATCTCCAAGCCGAGGTCCGCGGCGTTCTGCACCAACAGGACCGCGGCTCCACACCACGCGCCGGCTGCTGCGCTCGAACGCAGCACCCCGAGTCGCCCCGGGCGGAAGCACCAGGCAAGGGCAAAGAGCGCAGAAACCCCGACCGGGATCCCCCACTCGACGAGCCACTGGGCGGGGAAGTTTTCGACGTGGGTGAAGACGATTCCGCCGTCTTTTTGCTGGTAAGCCGGAAATACCGACTCGAACGCGCCGCGCCCAACGCCGAACCACGGGAAGTCCCCGACTACCGGCCGCACCCATCGCACCATCTCCAACTT
The DNA here is from genome assembly GCA_947475525.1 of Polyangiaceae bacterium. GTDB lineage: Bacteria > Myxococcota_A > Polyangia > Polyangiales > Polyangiaceae > SYFR01. Next base: position 231,687 of record CANJMI010000001.1, read on the forward strand.
GCCGACGCTCTCGTCGAACAGTTCGAGCCAGGTCTTCGCGTGACTTCCGAGCAGTGCCAGCACCGTGCCGAAGGCGACCGTGCCGGCGAGCATCCACCGCGATTGCCGGGTGCTCGCGCGCGATTGGGCCCTGCGTCCACGACCACGCTCGAGCATGACGACGAGCATCGCGACGCCGACGAGCAACATCAGCACGCCACCGCGCGATGCCGCGCCGACGACCACACCGACGAGCACGGCGACCCCGAGCGCATTCAGCCAACGCGGCAAGAGTGGCCGCTCCTCGAACAGGAGCCCGAGACCCGAGAGCGCCCCCAGGTTCAGGTAGCCCGCGAGGTTGTTCGGGTTCAGCAGTGGTCCGACGTGCCACGGCTCGGCCTTGAAGCCCGGCGTGTAGAGGCCGTAGACTTTGTCCAGACCGAGAAGCCCGTGGGAGACCGCGATGATGGCGGCGAGGCAAGCGGAGCCGAACACGCTCACGATCGCCCACCGACTGCCGAGGCGCGTCGACATCGTCGCCGAACCGATGAACACGGCGCCGTAGCTGAACCACCGCAGCGCTTCGATCCACGTAGCGCCCGGATCGAGCGAGAGGGATGCGAACGCTGGCGCGGGTTGTCCGAGTGGCGAGAACGCCCGCGACCACGTCTCCGCGGCGACGGGGCTGAGAGCACGCAGCGCGCCGATCGGCAGCGGCACGAGCTGCAGAAGGCACACCGCGGACAGTCCCCAGAGCACGTAGACTGGCGCGGACAAGGGGAGCCGCCGATCCGTTGCGCGGAGCGCCAAGGCCCCTGCGGCGAGCGCGGTCGACAGCGCGCCGAGGAGGAGCATCACCGGCGGGTGAACGCCCCCAATCGCCATGAGGGATACGACCAGAATTACGATCGCGAGCGCCTGCGTTACCTGCTCGAGGGGAAAGTCCTCGAGCTGCGCGTTGAGCCGCGACGCCCACGAGGTGCGCCGTCGTTTGCGACCGACGCGTCCCGTCAAGGGCTCCGGCTCCCGGCTGTCTGCGCTCGAAGTCGCGGCGCCCCTGGCGGACGAATCGTCATCGGGCGAAGGGGGGGTCATCGTCTCGTGCTCTGTTGCCCGCCCCCGGTCCGAAGTTCAGCCGCTCAGCGGGGGTCGCCTCGGTGTTTCAAGAGGTCTTGCTGCTGCTTCATCAAGTAGCCTACCACGGCGTCCTCCATGGCGAGGAAGCCGCGCGATTGCGGATTGTACGCGCAGCCATACCGCACGGCCTTCGAAGGCATCAGCACGCGGTGACGAATCGTGATGAGCACCTTGAGGGGCGTCGCACACGTCGGCAGCTCGAACTCAATGTAGACGTTGTCGGCGCTGACCTTCGTGTCCTGCTCGGGCGTTACGAGGAGCGCAATGCCGGTCGCCGAGATGTCGTGCAGGTCAGCCACGACAGGCTTCGCTTCGGCACGCGCGGCGGGGTCGGCTGGAAAAATGTTTACGCTGATCGGCTTTTGGGCCGGCGCGCGGTAGGACGTGCGCCGGTTGAACAGCCGTAGAAGATCGGTCGCGTCCTGCCCTTCCTTCAGTTTGAACTCAAACACGTAGCGGCGGCAGCCACCGATTTCGGTGCGGCTGATGACCATCGCGCTGAGCCGCACGGGCGACTTCAACGTAGGCGTTTTAAACTCGAGCCCAACGACCGCGCTGAGCGGAAGGTGCGGCATCTCGGGTGGATGGAAGTCGATCGTCGTTTGCCGCAGCTCGAACGCCACCACCTCGCCACCAACCGGTCCACTTCGAAGCGCGAGAGTCACGCTGAGGACGTTCAGATCGGTGGCGAGCTTCCCCCCGGATGCTTCACTTGCCATTCGCGGACCCTTACAAGCGATCTTGATTTGACGCAAGATGTTTAGCGCGCAACGTGCAACCGGCTGCGCACAAAAACCGGGCGGGACCTCCTCGAGGTCCGAGATGGCGCGTGCAGCGCAGCTTTGGCCTAACATGTACCGATGGGCTCGATGCACGCGGCCTAAGGTGTAAACTCGGCGTTATCGAGTGCACGTTCTCGCGGTCAACCAGTTTTACGCGCCGGACCACTCGGCTACCTCGCAGCTCCTGACCGAGCTCTGCGACGCTCTTGTAGAGGGAGGCGACAGCGTCACCGTCGTCGCGAGCTCGGGTACCTACCTTGGGGGAGCTCGGCTCGCGGCCCGCGAGACGCTGAACGGTGTCGAAGTTCGACGCGTTGGAGCAACGAGCCTTGGTAAGCGCACGGTGGCGCATCGTCTGGCTGACTACGGTTCGTTCGGCGCGCTGGCACTCGCGGAGCTCGCGGCCGTCCCCCGTCCCGACGTGATCCTCACCTTGACGACGCCGCCGATGCTGGCGGTGGTAGCGGCCGTCGTTGCGCGGGCGCGCGGCGTCCCACTCGTGACGTGGATTCAAGATGTCTACCCTGAGGTCGCCGTTGCGTTTGGGGTCCTTGGTGCCAACCATCCCGCGACGCGAGCACTCGAGCTAGCGGCCCGCGCCAGCCACCGTGCGGCGCGCCTCGGTGTCGTGCTCTCCGAAGGCATGGCCTCGCGCGTCGTCGCGCAGGGTCAGCGCGCCGACCGTTTGCGGGTGATCCCAAACTGGTCGGATAGCGCGCTCATCGCCCCTGTCGCGCCGCAATGGAACACGTTTCGCCGTGAGCACGGGCTCGAGGATCGCTTCGTTGCGATGTACAGCGGCAACCTCGGCGCCGGCCACGAGCTGCTCCCCTTCGTCGAAGCGGCGCGGCGGCTCGAGGCCTCGAGGCCCGACCTCGTCTTCGCGTTCGTAGGTGACGGCGTCCGGCGAGCGTCGACCCAAGCTTCCGCTCGCGGACTGCGAAATGTCCGCTTTTTCCCGTATCAACCGCGCGAACGCCTCGCCGAGAGCCTGTCGGCCGCCGACGTTCACCTCGCATCGTTGCAGGAGGGCCTCGATGGACTCCTCGTCCCTAGCAAGCTCTATGGCGTGCTCGCCGCGGGGAGGCCTCTTCTCTACGCTGGTCCAGCCGCGTGCGAACTCTCGCGGGTGATCGAGCGCGACCGCCTCGGTTGGCGCGTGCCTCCGGGCGATGTCACGGCCATCGTGGAAGCGCTCACCACGGCCACGACGGATGCCGCCGCGACGAGGGCCATGGGCGAGCGCGCGCGCGCCGTCTTTCTCGCTCAGTACGACCGGTCGCTCGCCGTTGCTCGCTGGCGGGCGGTGCTGGCCGAAGCCGTTTCGTAAGCGCTGTCGCGTGGCGCTTTCGCGGTGCCGAGGTAGTATCGCCAAGAGGCGTAGCCGCGCGCAGCTTAGCAGGGGCTGAATCTTCGCGGCCTTCCTTGCACCTGACCGCTGTCCAATTCTATGCGCTCTTACCTCGCCGCATTCCTCGTCTCCGCCCTCGCATCGGGGCTTCTCACCCCGCTTGTGAGGCGGTGGGCGCTTCGGCTTCAGGTCGTTTCGGCAACGGGCGGTCGCCACATGCACGCCCGCAAGATCCCGCGGCTCGGCGGCGTCGCCATCGCGATCGCCTTGTTCTTGCCGATCGTGTCGTTGTTCTTCTTCAACGGCGTGATTGCACAGTACATGAAGCAGAACGTCGTGCGAGTCGTAGGCTTGTGCGGCGGAGGAGCCGCGATAGGTCTCCTCGGCGCGCTCGATGATGCGCGTGGCGTCCGTGCGCTCCACAAGTTGTACGGTCAGTTCGGCGTCGCGGTGCTCGCGTGGCTGTGTGGGTTCCGCATCGATGAGGTGATGCTGCCCATCGTTGGGTCGCTGCCGATGGGCATCTTCAGCCTGCCCGTGACCGTCTTGTGGATCGTCGGCATCACCAACGCCGTGAACTTGATAGACGGCCTCGATGGCCTCGCGGCAGGCGTCGTGTTCTTCGCTGGCGTCACCAATTTCGTGGTCGCGTACACGCTCGGCCGAGAGTTTACGGCCCTCGTCATGGCGTCGATGCTCGGCGCCGTTCTCGCGTTCCTTTTCTACAATTTCAACCCGGCGCGCATCTTCATGGGCGACTCGGGAAGTTACCTGCTGGGCTATGTCCTCGCGACGACGGCGCTTGTCGGACCAACTGGCAAGGCGACGACCGCGGTGTCGCTGCTCGTGCCCGTGGTCGCGCTCGGCGTGCCGATTTTTGACACACTGTTTGCGATCGTGCGCCGCGCAGTCGAGCGACGCCCGCTCTTCTCCCCCGATCGCGGACACATCCACCATCGGCTGATCGACCTCGGGTTCACGCACCGCCGTGCCGTGTTGATTCTCTACGGCGTCAGCGTCGTCCTTACGGTCGCCTCGATCGCGATCTACCTCGGCCGCGCCTGGCAGATCGGCGTAGCCCTCCTCGCGGCCACGGTGGTGATGCTCGGTCTCGTCCGGTTCGTCGGCTACTTTTCGTATTCGATGTTCGCGCGCCGGCAGCGGTCGCGCATGCGCAGTCGCGACACCGAGTTGCTCCGTCGCCTGATGCCCGGGCTCGCCGCGCGCTTTGGTGCGACGACGAGCGAGCGCGCCCTCCTCGATGAGTGGCTCGCGTTCGCTGCCGATGCGGAGCTCGCGGCGTTCGAGCTCCGGCGGCTTGATCGCGTGAACGTTGAGGAGCCCGTGCTCGAATGGGCCGACCGCCGCTCCGATGCCCGCCGCGTTGTCGCGACCATGGTCTACCCAATCGGTACCGATGCGCTCGCCCGCGCCGAGCTGGAGATTTCGGCGGCGAATGAGTTCGAGGACGACCAGGTTCCGCCTCAAACCGAGATCTTGCTGCAGCTCGCGACGGACATGCTAGCGGAGAACCTCCTGCGACTCGGCAGTGCGCTCGCGCCGCGTGTCTCTCAGGTGCCGGCCTCGATGCGTGGTCGCGAAAAGGCAGACGCGGCCCCGCCGAGTTCGTCTCGGCCTGCGGTTCCTTCAGGCGTCGAGTCGTGACGGAGGACGCCGAAGCGCGCCTCGCCTACGTGGTGCGGCGGCGCGTGCTCGACGACGTCGGCGGGATCTTTGCTCGAGCGGGACTTCAAGCCTTGCTCGTGAAGGGCGCGGGCTTAGCGGAGACCGTCTACCGCGAGCCATGGCGCCGAACGATGAGCGACATCGATCTGGTCGTGCGTCCAACGGCGCTCTCCGCCGCCCTCGGCGCGTTGGTTGGGGCGGGGGTCGAAGTCCCGCCGATCCCAGCCGATCGTCGGCGCTCGTACGCGCTGTTCGAAGAGCGCGCGGCCATCGTGTCCGTAGGACCGGTGCGCACGCTTGTCGAGGTGCACACAGGTCTCGACAAGGTGGTAGCGCATCCGATCGATTGGCGCGGCGTCTGGGCGCGAGCCGCGTGCGTCGAAGGGCTTTCGCCTTCGCTCCTCGTGCCGTGCCGGGAAGATCACGCGCTCTTGGTCGTCTTGCATCTGGCGCTCAGTGACTTCGCCCATCCCTACGCATGGGGCGACCTCGCGGCACTGTTTCGCGAAGGAATTGACCATGAAATACTGGCTTTGCGTGCCGAGGCATGGGGCCTCACGTTGCCGTTGGCTTTGGGCATCGAGCGTCTCGCGGTAGCGTTCCCGGAACTCGGGTTGGCTGAGCTTCGCGCGAGGCTGGTTGTTTCCCCCGTGCGGCTCGTGGTCGCTCGCCGCGCGTTTCGTAACCACGAGGTCCGCTCACGAGGGACCACCTGGTTGGCGAAGCAGACCGTCCTGCGTGAGGACTTCGCGCGCTGGTCCATCGGCATCATGCGGTTCGCTGTGCTGCGGTGCGCGGACCGCCTCGTGTGATAGAAGTCCCGCATGGGAAGTTCGGGCGAGCGAACGTTCAAGGCCACGAGTCGGGTGCTCTCGCGGGTGCTCGATGGCGAGGCCGTGCTCCTCGATCTCGGTGGCGGTCAGTACTATGGGCTCGACGAGGTCGGCACCGTGGTGTGGACGGCGCTCGAGGCAGGGGCCAGTGTGGCGGAGCTCGTCGTGCGCGTCGTCGTGGCCTACCAGGTCGCGGAGGAGACGGCCCGCGGCGACATCGAGCGGCTGCTCGCTGAGCTTGCAGACAAGGGGCTCGTTACGTCGTCGCCGCCGTGATGATTCGCTCGACGAGCGACTCGAGCTCCCCAAGGTCTGGTCGGTAACGGAGCCTCCGCACAGCCACGCGCGAGATCACGTCCGACAACAGCTTGAACTCGGCGGCGAGGGCCGTCGGGTCGTCGGGGGCGAGGCGATGCACCTGCTTTTGGAGCGCAAGGAAGGCTTCGCGTCCGTGGAGGCGCTCGAGGCGGGGAGCCCTTTCGTCATGGCGCTCGAGGACAATCACGGTTCGTAGCGGCACGGGGCCGGAGACGAGAGGGGCGGTCATTCGAAGCTTCGGTACGCGCGGTGTTGCGCGCACGAGCGAGGGAGCGTCGACGGCGAATTGCATGGCGGCGTCGGGCCAGAGCCGCAAGGATGGGTAGCCCGGTAGAGCGACGATGGCGTCCCCGTCTACTTGAAGCGAGAGGCTGTCATCGGACACGATGCGTCCGCGTGCAGCCACGGCGGCACACAACGTGGATTTCCCGGCGCCGGAGTCGCCCGTGAATGCGATGGCGCCGAGGTCTTCGCGCCATGCCGCGCTCGCATGCAAGCTCGGCAGGCCGAACAGGTGCAGCGCGCGTGGAACAATCTGATCGACCAGCGCCTGCTCGAGCGTGAGCGGCGAGACGCCCTCCTCGAGCGTGTAGGAAATCACGCCGGCGGCGATAAGAAACGTCCCGACGTCCGTTAGCGCAATGGCGTATCCATCGGCGCCGCGCGAGACGGAAAGGAAGACCACATCGGGCGAATCGCGCCGCGTGATCGTGAAGACGGGCTCACGCGGCGCATCCGGTCGTGAGGCGAGTCGCACGAGCGTCACGTCGAGCGCATCCCGCGCGTCGGCGGGCATCAACGTCTCAAGAGGCGTCGCGCTTGTGAGTCGAACCGCTCCGACGTGATAGCGATGCACGAAGCCGTACGCGCTTACGCCGGCTGAAGCCCCGCTCCGCCGTCGCCGACCGTCCCTGCGGCGGCGAGCGTCAGGGCGTGAACGGAACCGAGCAACGTGAGCGTCGGCCGTGCGTAGGGGCGCTTCGAGACCGCTTCGGTCGAGATGTTCGAGTCGGCGGGGCGCGTGGAGACGAGGTCAGATTTGGATTCGTTCGACATGGGATCCTCAAGGGCGAAGCTGCCGCAGCCACAGCTCCATCGCGATGGCTGCGAGTTTACGATAAAATAGCGGGAGATCGCTAGTGTCGGGTGCATCGAGCCTGAGCGTCGGGTGCACGACGCCAAGCTCGATCAAGCGCTCGGGGTGAGCGATCGCGGCAAATTGCTCGCTATGCAGCTCGACGAGGCACGCTCGGACAAAGCTCGAGTACTCGGCTGAACTCTGGCGTCGATGAATCTCCGCCGGCAGGACGTCGCGCATCGCGCGGCGCAAGACGGGCTTCGGTTTGCGGAGGGGCGGGGCGTAGCGTTGTTCGCTCGGCAAGCTGAGTAGCAGGCGAACCAGCTCCGCATCGAGGAACGGATGTTCGAGCGTGACGCCGCGCCGCCGCGCGAAGTGAGCGAGCCTGCCGGTGCAGAACTGCTGGCCCGAGCCTTGAACCCAACGGACCAGTGTTGCTGTGCGCCGGTCGCCGGTCTGCGTGCGCTCCCACTCGACCTCGCGCTCAAGCCGCTTGAGAGCGACGGCCTCGCTCCAGCGTTCAGAGAGGATCGGATCGCGCGGAGGCGTGCGCCACGCGTGAACGGCCGAGCGCAAGCGCCACGGGATCGCTTGCCTTAGCGTGAGGTCGTAGCCGCGGCGTAGTCCCTGCGTGGAGAAAAATGGACGGAAGGCGAGCCGGGCGACAGCGCGAAAGTCGCCTGCCTTCACGCGCTCGACGAAATCGAACGGGGTTCGCGTGAGGCACATGTCGCCGCCTTCTCCCGTGAGAACGGTATCGACGCCGCGCTCGGCCGCGGCCGCGAAGTGCGCATCGAAAGCGAACGCGCTCGGATAGTAGAGAGGCGCGCCCGGCAAAAGCGCGAGTGACGGCGCGCTCCATGCGGAGTCGGCGAGGGCGTCGCAATCGGCGGCCCGCAAGCGCCACTGCCGCACGACGGCGCTGCTGTTCGCGGTCTCGTCGCACGCAAGCTCACCGTAGCGACTGTGGAGCGCGAGCACGGGCTGGGTTGCGAGGTTTGAGAGTCGCCGCTCTCGCTCCGCCAAGCATGCGATGGACGACGAGTCGAGCCCGCCCGACAACGTGACGCCCACCCCGCGCGCCCTTCGGATCCGGCGCTGCACAGCGAGCGTCAGCGCGTTCGCGACGCGGGCGGCGTAGTCTTCGTCTCTCAAGCCCGAGAGCTGCCGCACAGGTTCGAGCGCGGCGTGTTCTCGCGTGCGCGCGCCTCGGTCATCGAGGACAAGCGTGTGCCCGGGCATGAGGCTGACGACCTCGCGTAAGAGCGTTGGGCCGTTGTCGGAGTAGTCGTTCACGAGGAACTGTGCGACCGCCTCGAGGTTCGGCTCCGCTGTGAGCGACGCGTCCGCGAAGAGCGCTTGCGCCTCGGAGGCGAAGTGCAGCGTCGTGCCGCGGACGAGGTAGTAAAGATTACGCGTGCCCAAAAGATCGCGCGCGAGCAGCATTTTACCTTGCGCAGGGTCGTAGAGGGCGAACGCGTAGTCACCCGTCAGATGCCCGGCGCAGTCGTCCCCCCAGCGCAGGTAGGCCGAGCGAATCGCCGCTTCGTCGGGGCTCTCGTCGCTCACGACGACGCCTTCGCGCCACGCGGAGTCGATCGCGTCATCGTCGTCGAGCCGCGCGTCTGCGATGACGAGGATTCGGCTCGCGTTGTCCCGAGAGCGGAGCGCCTGTCGCCGGCCCTCATGGTCTGGTCGAGCATTGGCGTGAAGGCCCCGCGCGAGGCTGGCTCTCCCGCTCGTGACGAAGTGCACGTGAGACCAGCGCGTGCCCAGCATGCGCTCGAGCATCGCGCGTACAAGGCGCTCGCACTCCGGTCCCTGCCGTGCGTCGCTGCCCCCGAGCGAAACCCGTCCGGCCAGAGCGGTCATCCTGTCATCCGCCTGAAAATGGCTTCGTAACCCTGGTGTTCCCCCGGTATCGGGGGCTCTACCCACGCGTGCGCCTCGACCCGCCGCCTCTCGGAGTGACGTACGCCAACGACGAGGGTCGCCTGCGCGCCGTCGCGTCTGTGAAGGGCGAATTGTACGAGGGCGCGGACCAGGCACCTGCCTGGCAGCCATGGCTGCACGCGAAATGCACGCGCGACCGCGCGCTCGGCGAGCCCCGCCTCGATCGGGTGTGAGTTCGAGCCGAGCGGCGTCATGCGTTCCAAGGCGTCGAGTGTTGGAGCGAGGCCGAAGATAGCGAGCGATGCTTCGACCCAAGGCGCGAGCGCCGCCGCCCGCGCGGCAAAGCGGAGCTCCACCGGGCTCGCATCCGCAAGCGCTCGCTGGAGCTGCTGGAACCGCTGGAGCCGAGGTGTCGTCATGCGCTGCCCGTCGTGGATGGTAGTCCTTCGTCACGGGTTGTGGCCACCCCGACCCGCGCGCGTCACGTTCGCAGCCACAGGCGTCACGACGGCGAGACTCCTTCGCTTCGAGCTCGGCTACCATGGTCGATGAACCCCGTGGATCCGTTGCCCGCCGTACGTCGACATTCAGCCACTCGTGTGATTTTCGCTCTTGGCGCGCGCGGCTGGGTTTCGGTCGGACTCGAATTCGTTGCGCGTGCGGCCATTCCCGCGTCGCTCATCGCGTCGACACACGGCGCACTCCGCGAAGCTTGGATCCTCGCCCTCGCGACCCAGGCATTGGTGATCCTCCGAAGCTTTTCACTCGGTCGCGCACTCGAGAGGGAGCTTGTGCGGTGTTGGGCGCAGCTCGTCGATGCCGGAGGTCGGCACTCCATCGGGTTCTTGCGCGCACGCGAGAGCGAGATGAACGCGAGTCTGCTTGTCTTTGCCGCTCAGCGTACCGCTCAGGTCAGGGCGAACGTCGCGCCGCGCCTCCTTGCGGACGGGTTCGGGCTCGTCGCCGTTGCGCTCGCCGCGGTGGGTCTCCTAGGTCCGCTCTGGTGCGTGGCTGGAGTGGCGGTCGCATTCGTTCTCGCGCCGGCGGTGGTCTTCACGGCCTCGCGTGTTCGTCGCGCGGAGCAGCGGGGCCACGAAGAGCTCGCGACCTTCGTCGAGGATTGCGGTCTGCTGCTCGATGGGGCGATTGAGCTTAGGGCCCATGGGCTCTCGGCGTGGGCACAAGGACAAGCGCTCGCTCATGCCACGCTCGTCGCCCGGGCGCGTCGCTCGTCGACCGCATGGCGTTCGCTCCTCGGTCTCTTCCCGGTGGCGGCGCTGCTCCTCGTCGCATCGATCCCGACGCTGCGCGAGCGGCTACAGGAGGGAGTCCCCGCCGCGACGCTCGTCGTCCTCGGAGCGACGGCGGTCGCATTCGCGCTCGGCCTCGTTGCCTCCTTCGAAGAGGTGCTCGCTTCGACCCCGCATCGCACGATCTTCGAGCGTTTTCTCGATGCTCCCGTGCCTTCGGGCATGCAGTTCTCGCGTGCCGTGCGCGCACCGGGTTGGCTAAGAAACGAGGTTGTCGCGTTCGACGCGGTCTCGGTACGCCACGATGAAAATCACGAGAGCACCCCTCACGCGTTCGCGTACGATTGGGATCCCGCGCGCGGCCTCGCCATCACGGGAGCCAACGGTGCCGGCAAAAGCTCGCTCGTCAACGCGCTCTTCGGACTCCTGCCGCTGGCTTCGGGTCAGATCCGCGTCGGCGATGCACCCTGGTCGGAGGACCGCGCGATCGAGCTCCGTGCGCACGTGGCCTACGTTCCGCAACGTCCTTTCCTCGCGCCTTCGCGTTCGGTCGCGTGGCATTTGCGCCTCTTTTCAGAGGACGCGAGCGACGCTGCGATGGTGGCCGCTCTCGTCGCGGTGGGGCTCTGGCCCGTCCTCTTGGCACGTGCGCCGAACGGCCCACTCGGGGTGTGCGTCGGGCAATTGTCCGGCGGGGAGCTTGCGCGCATGCATCTCGCGCGCGTGTGCCTGCCGCGGTCCGGGCGATCGCCCGACCTCATCGTCATCGACGAACCCGAGGCCGGCCTCGATGCGGCGGGCCGCGTTCTTATCCGTGAGCTGCTCGCACGTATCGCGGCCACGACGCCGGTGCTCGTGATCGCCCACGATGACGCCATTGTTCCGACCTCGTTCGCCCGGGCGTCGTGTGTCCGAGGAGCTTGACTGCGGAGGCCCTCGTACGTGCTACGCTTTTATCTTCTATCCTTTGGCTTACTCACTCCATGAGGAGGTTTCCGTGATGCCTTTACTTTCCCATCGCCGCGCGCCACGTGGTGGCAACGCGGTTCGAGCTCCGCGCGCATTGTTCGCGGGCGCATTGTTCGCCGCTGCAATCGGCATCAACGCTGGCGTGGCGTGTAGCTCGGTCGAGACCGAGCCGAGTGGCGCGTCGTCCGTGGTGACCACGGGCAACGGCGGCTCCGCGGGTTCGACCGTGGTCACGTCGACCGGCGGCGGAATCGGCGGAAGTGGCAGCGGCGGCGCGGGCGGCGCGGGTGGCACATCATCAGCCGGTGGCGCGGGCGGAACGCCAATCACCTGCACCCCGGACTCGGGCGGCGACACGTGTCCCGGTGACTTGATTGCGCTGACGCTCGGAACCACGGCTTGTTACGAGGGCGATCTCGCCGCTGCGACGGCGGATTACTCCGCCAAATATTGTTCCTCGGCGAACGACACGACTGGACCCGATCGCGTGTACCACCTCACGTTTAGCGAGGTCGGGACACTCAAGTTCGTCGTCAAGGCGATCGACGCCGATTTTAATCCTACGCTGCATGGACGAAGGCTCGCCGCGAGTGCCGCCGAGTGCGCGAACCCCAATCAGGAATTCTCCTGTTGGTCTTTCTTTCCGACCAAAGAGGGCTTCGCTATCGAGGTTGATCCCGCGCAGATCCCCGAGGCGTACCTCTTCGTCGATGGCGCGATTGGCGTAGGCGGAAAATACCGCATCGACGTTTCGTACACGAAGCCCGCGTGTGGCGATGGTGTCGTCAATGCCTCCGTCGCCGAAGAGTGTGATGATGGCAACGCCGCGAGCGGCGATGGCTGCGACAAAACGTGCAAGCTCGAGAAGGTCACCGTTTTCGACGCGTGCCCGGGTGAGCCATTTCCGCTCGCGCTCAATCAGACGCTCACGTTCAACAGCAACACCGCGCCTTACAAAGATGGCGACGGCATTCACTCCTACCACCCACTCCAGGTCGCTGGTTGCGGCACGACGGCTTACAAGTCGACCGCCCCCGATCGCGTCTATCAGCTCAAGGCAAAGGCGAACGGTACGGTGACGGCAACCGTTGGGCTCGACCTCACGGGGACGATTCCCGTTTGCGACCAGGACCTGCTCGATCCTGGCTGCTGGGACCGCGTGCTTTACGCCGTCGAAGCGGTCGATCCCGCCACGTGTGGCGCTAGCTGCACCTGCGACACCGGAATGACCATCGTCGGCGATCCGCTGATGGGCGCGCAACTCGGCACCCAGCTCGCTTGCTCGAACAAGGGCCTGTACGACGTCGAGGACATCTCGTTCCCTGTTCAGAAGGATCGCACCTACTTCATCGTCGTCGACGGCAACTCGTATGCGCAGAAGAAATTCGGCCCATACAACCTGAAGGTCTCGCTGAAGTAAGACGGGCGGACTCTTTCGTCGCCCCGATGCTCGCGGGCTTCACCCTCGCGGGCTTCACCGTTTCTTCACGAGCATCGCGGTCCGCGCCGTTGCTTCAAGTCTTGCGCGGATCGTCGTGGTTCGGGTGTTCGTTGTAGAAGGCGTCGAGACTCTCGCGGGTGATCTCGACTTCCACTTCGCCCTCTTTCATGATCCGGGCTTGGCAGCCGAGCCGACTGATCATCCGGACGTCGAAGGCCTTGTCCATGATGTCATCTTCGTCCTCTTTCGCAGGCGAGAGCAACTCGGCGCCCTTCAGCACGTAGACATGGCACGTGGAGCAGCCGCACACGCCACCGCACGCCGAGCCTTCGGGGGCGTCGCTCTCTTGGGCAGCCTCGAGCAGGCTTGTGCCGAGTGAAACTTCGTGAACCCACTCACGGCCTAATGCTTTGAATCGTACGATGGGCATCGTTCACCTTCGTCGAGCGTGTTCGTCCACGTGGGCATCTACGCCACGCGCATGCGCGACGCTTCGGTCGAGATCATCGACCCCTTTGCCGCGGATCGCCTTCGCGATCGCGAAGTCCATTCGGCGCCCGGCCCAGGGTTTCGTCGCCTGATCGAGGTCTTCGACTCTCGCCTGGATCAGTGCCGAGTTCCCGGCGAGGACCGCGGCGCGGACGTCAGCGATTGCGCTGTCGATGTGCTCGCGCTCGCCGGGTTCGAGCAGCAGGGTGTCGACCGTCAGCGCCTGTTCGGTCGCCTTCACGATGCGTTCGGCCTCCACCTTGCGCTCGGCGAGTTGGCGCAATTGCATGTCTGATTCGCCGTACTCGAGTGCGTCGAGCAGCATGTCTTCGACTTCGTCGTCGGTGAGGCCGTAGCTCGGCTTGACGAGGATTTCTTGCTCGACGCCGGTCGTGAGCTCTTTGGCCGCTACCGTGAGAAGGCCGTCCGCGTCGACTTTGAACGCAACCTCGAGGCGCGCCATGCCCGCCACCATCGGGGGGATCCCTCGCAACGTGAAGTGCGCAAGTGAGCGGCAGTCGGCCGCAAGCTCGCGCTCTCCCTGAACGATGTGAAGCTCGAACCCGGTTTGGTTGTCCGTGTACGTCGTGAAAACTTGTTTCGCGCCGGCCGGAATGGTCGTGTTGCGCGGCAGCACCTTCTCCGCGACGCCGCCCATCGTCTCAATCCCGAGCGAGAGCGGGAGCACGTCGAGGAGCAAGATGCCCGCGCCGTTCGCCGCCTCGCCTGCGAGAAGATCGGCCTGAATCGCGGCGCCATACGCGACGACGAGATCGGGATCGATGTTGCCGAGCGGCTCCTTTCCGAAGAGCTCCGCCACGAAGCGTGCAACGTGCGGCACCCGCGTCGAGCCGCCCACCAAGATGATTCCGTTCAGCTCGGCCGCCGACACGCCTGCATCACGAAGTGCTCGTCGACACGCGACGCCCGTCTTGGCAACGATCGGCGCGATGAGAGCCTCGAAGTCCTCACGCGTGACGCGTACGGTCGTTTCGCCGCCGCCTTTCACCGGGAGGGAAAGATCGACCTCGGTGCGCTCGGTCAGCGCATGTTTGGCTTGGCGCGCCGCGTCGAGGGCGAGCCGCACGAGCTCCCGTGAAGCAAGGCTCTCGTCAACGACAACGTGCATCGCGCGGAGCAGCACCTCTGCCAGCGCCCGGTCCATGTCGTCACCGCCAAGTGCGCTGTCTCCGCCCGTTGACTTCACTTGGAAGACGCCGTCATCGAGCCGCAAAATCGTCACATCGAATGTTCCGCCCCCGAGGTCGTAGACCGCGAAGAGACCGTTTTGCTTTTGGTCGAGACCATAGGCAAGCGCCGCTGCCGTCGGTTCATTCAGCAGCCGCAAAACCTCGAGGCCCGCGAGCTTGCCGGCGTCTTTGGTTGCCTGGCGTTGCGCGTCGTCAAAATACGCCGGCACGGTTATCACCGCGGCGCCGACCGATCGAAGCTCGTCTTCTGCGAGCTGCCGCAACGCCTTCAAAATCTCGGCGCTGACCTCGACGGGCGTGACGACGCGCTCCGGACCGACCCGAAATCGAACGGTTCGAGCGTCTTCGGGCCCTTCGGGTGTGGCGAAGTCGAAGGTCCCGAGGCGTTGGGTCTCCGGGTCGTCGGCGCCTTTGCCCATGAAACGTTTTGCGCTGACGATCGTGTCCGTCGGGTGAGCCGCGGCCATGCGCATCGCCTCGCGCCCGACGATGACGCGGCCGCTCCGCTCGTAGAATACCGCCGAGGGCATGAGCGCCTCGCCGTCGCAGTCGCGGATGGCGCACGGATCCCCGTCGCGCATGCGGGCGACGATCGAGTTGGTCGTCCCGAGATCGATGCCGATCGGACGAGGTGAGGCGGCAGGGTCGAAGATTTCGAGGAAGGACATGATCTTAACTCAGGAGCTCATCTTCGATGGCGTCGAGCTCCTCGAAGAAGCGGCGGAAATAGCGCAACTTACCGAGCTCCGGCAAGAGAGCTTCAAGCTTCGCGGTTTGGCCGTTCGCAGTCGAGAACCCGTGGGTCAGCGCCACGGTCGTCGCGGCTTCTTTCGCTCGCATTTGGGTCGCGAGTCGTGTGAGCGCCGCCTTGTCTTTCGCCCGGCGTGCACCTGCGAGCTCCTCGCGAACGTCCAACATCTCGATCAGCAAGTCTTGCGAAGGGCGCGGTTCTAGCGTTTCGCCGACCGGCACTCCGTAGCGCACGAGCAGGCTCTCGGCGCGCCGCACAGGACACCGCAGCACGCGCCAAGCATCGTTGACTTCGATGGCCTTGCCGAGGGACATCCTGCGCTCGCTCGGGCCTGCCGCGGCGAATCTGTCCGGGTGCAAGGTGGCTGAGAGCGCGAGATGCCGAGCCTCGACCTCGGCGAGGTCAAGATCGAAACGCGGCTCGAGCCCCAACGTGTCGAACGCGTCCATCAGATCGAGAACGATTCCTTACAACCGCACGCGCTCGACGCCTTCGGGTTCGTGAACTTGAACCCTTGCCACTTCAGCGTCTTCTCCCACTCGAGGGTCGAGCCCGCGAGGTAGAGGATGCTCTTCTTGTCGCAGACCACCCGCACGTCGCCAACGTCCGTCGGCACCGTGTAAACGATGTCGCGCCCTTCGCGGGGCGGCGCGTCGGCGAACTCGAGCACGTAGCTGAAGCCCGAGCAGCCGCCTCCTCGCACGCCGACCCGCAAGGCGGCGGTTGGTGTTCCACGTTTTGCGAGCGCATCGTGGATCTTGCGTGCGGCCTCGGGGGTCACAAAGAGGTCGTACGCCCGCTCCGCCTTTGGGGTCGAAGGTGTGCTCGTCTCGCTCGGCGCTTGGGCTTCGACGGTCATCCGCTCAAGCCTGTTCGAGGGCGAGTCGGGCGGCCTGCTTTGCCCGGAAATCAGCGATGGCGCTCTTGATGGCATCTTCGGCGAGGACCGAGCAATGGATCTTCACAGGGGGAAGGTTGAGCTCTTCGACGATCTGCGTGTTCTTGATCGTTGCGGCCTCGTCGATCGACTTGCCCTTGATCCACTCGGTGGCGAGCGACGACGAGGCGATAGCGGAGCCGCACCCGAAGGTCTTGAACTTCGCGTCTTCGATGATGCCGTTGTCGTTCACCCTGATTTGCAGGCGCATGACGTCGCCGCAGGCGGGCGCGCCGACGAGCCCCGTTCCGACGTTCGCGTCTTCTTTGTCGAGCGTGCCGACGTTCCTCGGGTTCTCGTAGTGGTCGATGACTTTTTCGCTGTAGGCCATGGTTGTTTTCCTTCGTTCTTCAGTGTGCGGTCCACTGCACGGTGGTGAGGTCGATGCCTTCTTTGTGCATCTCCCAGAGGGGAGACATGTCGCGGAGTTTCCGGACCTTTTCGATCACGAGCTTCGCGACGTACTCGATTTCTTCGTCCGTCGTAAAGCGGCCGAGGCCGAAGCGGATGGACGAGTGCGCGGCGTCGTCGGTGACGCCCATCGCGTGCAGTACGTAAGAGGGTTCGAGGCTTGCGCTCGTGCAAGCGGAGCCGCTGGAGACGGCGACGTCGTTTATCGCCATCAACATCGATTCGCCTTCGACGAAGCCGAACGACAGGTTCAGGTTGTTCGGCAAGCGGTGCTCGAACGAGCCGTTCATGTGCACTTCGTCGAGCGCAGACGTCAGGAGGTCGAGGAGGTGGTTGCGCTGTCCGCGGAAGCGCTCGGCTTCGGCGCGCCATTCAGCGGTCAGGAGCTCGCACGCTTTTCCGAAACCAACGATGCCCGGGACGTTCAACGTGCCGGAGCGCATCCCGAACTCGTGACCGCCGCCGTCCATTTCGGTCGCGATTCGAACCCGCGGCCTCGAGCGCCTCACGTAGAGCGCGCCAACGCCTTTCGGTCCGTAGAGCTTGTGCGCCGTAAGTGACGCGAGATCGACGTTCATCTCCTCGACGTCGAAGGGCGTCTTGCCGACACCCTGCACGGCATCGGAATGGAGGAGCACGCCGCGCTCACGCGTGATCGCCCCGATCTCCTTGATTGGCTGGATCGTGCCGACCTCGTTGTTCGCGAGCATGACGCTGACGAGGATGGTTTTGTCGGTGATCGCGCGGCGCACATCTTCCGGATCGATGCGACCCAGCTTGTCGACCCCGAGATAGGTCACCTCGAAGCCTTCGACCTCGAGACGCTTGCACGTGTCGAGCACGGCTTTGTGCTCGATCTTCGTCGTGATGATGTGGTTGCCTTTGTCCCGATAGAAATGGGCAACGCCTTTGATCGCGAGGTTGTTGCTCTCGGTCGCGCCGGAGGTGAAGACGATCTCCTTCGCCTTGCTTGCACCGATGAGCGTTGCCACCTGTTCGCGGGCCGTCGCGACGGCTTCGTCGGCGCTCCAGCCGAAGCTGTGGCTGCGACTCGCGGCATTGCCGAACACCTGCGTGAAGTAGGGCAGCATCGTCTCGACTACGCGCGGGTCGGCCTGCGTGGTCGCGTGGTTATCCATGTAAATTGGGAGTTTGAGCGTCATGGCTTTGGTTGTTCCGCGCTAGCGTGAAGCCCTGCGACGAGCTCCGGCTCGGGCTGGGCTTCATCGTGGTTCGTGCATTCGCTGCATGCCGCGACGAGCTCGCTTGGGTCGCAGGTGTGGCATGTGTCGAGGTATTCGAGACTTGCGCCGACTTCGCGCTCCAGCGCCGAGAGTCGTGCGATTTGCGAGTGAACTTCTTCGAGTTTTTGTTGGTAGATCTGCCGAATTTGCCGCATGGCCTCGGGGGCGCTCGGCGCCTGCTCCCAGAGCGCGAGGATCTGCTGGATTTGCCCGAGGCTCATGCCGAGCTCGTGGAGCTTGCCGACCCAGCGAACCCGCGCGACCGCGTCTTTTCCGTAAAGGCGGTAACGCCCTTTCGAGCGGGTGTGCGGCTTCAGCAGTCCGACGCTCTCGTAATGGTGGATCGCTCGCACGGTCTTGCCGACCTCCCGCGCGAGGTCGCCGACCTGGAGCAGACCGGCGAACTCGGCGTCGTCGATCGGTGGCACGGACACCGGACCTGGGCCCCACACGTGGGCCGTGGCGGTCGAGCCAATCAGCGGGAGTCGGTGGAGGTTGGCCATGGCGCAAAGACCCTCACGTTGACGTGCGGATTGGGGTCTGTCTAGCCGCCCACTCGGAGGCTGTCAAACTCGAACCCTCACGCATGCGTTAGGGTGACGTTACGTCAAGGTTAGCGCATCCAAGCATTGCGTCAACCGGCACATGCGTTGATGTGGGCGAGCCCGTCCTCGAGGGCGCGCTCGGCGCGGAATCCAAGGAGTTTCACCGCCCGGTCGGTGCCAGCCACCGAATGCCGAATGTCACCTGTCCGCGCGGGGCCGAGGACAGGCTCGAGGCCCGGGTGACCGCACAGTCGGCCGATCGCTCGGGCGAGCGTGCCGATGGTCGTCGGGATCCCGGAAGCGATGTTGATGGCCACTGCGCCGCCGTGCGCCGCGGCTCCTGCGAGAAGGTTCGCCCGCACGACGTCGCGCACGTCAATAAAGTCCCGCGTTTGCGAGCCGTCACCGAAGATCGTCGGCGCTTGGCCGGTTCGGTAGGCATCGAAAAAGCGCGGGACGACGGCGGCGTACGGTCCGTTCGGATCTTGGCGCGGCCCGAAGACGTTGAAGTACCGCAAGCCAACGATGTTCATTCCGAAGGCGCGCGCGTAAGTGTCGGCGAGGTCTTCGTCCATCGACTTGGTCATGGCGTAGATCGACTGCACTGTGCCCTCGTCGCCTTCGCATTGCGGTAGCGAGGCGCAGTCGCCGAAGACGCTCGATGAGCTTGCAAACACGATGCGGCCAACCTTTGCCGTGCGCGCCGCCGCGAACACGTTGGCGGTGCCGCCTACATTGATGGCGATCGTCGTCGCCGGATCGTCCATCGAGCGGGGCACCGAGCAGATGGCCGCTTCGTGGTAAACGACCTCGATCCCGTCGCACGCGCGCTCGCACGTGGCGAGGTCGCGGATGTCACCGAGGACGAGCTCGGCGGCTTCGCTGCCGATGAGATTCTTGCGGTTGCCGGTCGACAAATCGTCGAGAATGCGCACGACTGCGCCCGCATCGAGCAGGCCGCGCACGAGGTGCGATCCGATGAAGCCCGCGCCGCCCGTCACGAGGACCCGTTTGCCGGCGAGGTCCGTATCAGGCGCGCCAGATGCCTCGCTCAAGCCTTCACCACGTTCGGACGAGGGGCGCGGTACACGCCACGCGTATCGATGATCAAAAGGGCGTGCTCGGCGACGAGCGCATAGTCGACCGCCGCGTGATCGGTGGCGATGAGGATCGCATCGTAGCCCGCGATGTTTTCGGCGGTAAGTGGCACCGAGGTCTGCTTGACCAGGTCGGGGAAGCTTCGCTTGGCGGGCGTCTCTGGCACGTGCGGGTCGTGGTAATCGACGGTCGCGCCGTCTTCACGGAGCAAGTGCATCAACTCGAACGACGGAGCTTCGCGGGTGTCGTCGACGTTCTTTTTGTAGGCGAGACCTAGGAGCAGCACGCGGCTGCCGTTGACCGGTTTTTTTTGCGCGTTGAGCGCACGTGCCAGCTTGTCGACAACGTAGCGCGGCATCGACACGTTCACTTCGCCTGCGAGCTCGATGAAGCGAGTGGCGACCCCGTACTCGCGCGCTTTCCACGTGAGGTAGAAAGGATCGAGCGGAATGCAATGTCCGCCCAGCCCCGGTCCGGGGTTGAAGCGCATGAAGCCGAAAGGCTTCGTCTCAGCCGCGTCGAGCACCTCCCAGATGTCGATGCCCATTCGGTCGTAGATGACCTTGAGCTCGTTCACGAGGGCGATGTTGACGGCGCGAAAGATGTTCTCGGTAAGCTTGGTCGCCTCGGCCGCGCGGGCGCTGGACACTGCGATCACGCGGTCGATCGCGAGTTCGTAGAGCGCCACGGAGAGCGCGGTCGACTCCGCGTCGATGCCGCCGACAATCTTCGGAATCGTTTTGGTGTCGAAGTGTGGGTTACCCGGATCTTCTCGCTCAGGGGAGAAGGCGAGGAAGAAGTCTTTGCCGGCGACGAGGCCCGTCTCCTCGAGGGTGCTGCGCACGAGCTCGTCGGTCGTTCCCGGGTAGGTCGTCGACTCGAGAACGATCAGCTGCCCGGGCCTAAGCCGATTTCGCACCGCTTCCGCCGTCGCGATGACGAAGCGCATGTCTGGCTCGCGTTGCGCGGTGAGCGGAGTCGGCACCGCGATCAGGATCGCGTCACACTCGGCGAGTCGCTCGAAGTCGGTGGTGGCATGGAAGCGCTTCGTTTCGAGTGCCCGCTTCACCCGCTCGGCGCCGAGGTGAACGATGTAGGTCCCACCGGCCTCGAGCACGTCCACTTTGGCGCGATCGACGTCGAAACCGAGGACGTCAAAGCCCTTCTCGCAGAACGTCAATCCCAACGGAAGTCCGACGTACCCTAGGCCGACGATCGCTACGCGCGCGTTGCGGTCGCGGATCCTGCCTAAAAGTTCCTGTGCTCGTTCGCTCGTCATCGCTGTCGTCTCCATACAACAGGGACTTGGTTGCGGCGAGCCTCGGCCCGTTCACGTGGGATCGAATCCCAGACGAAATCCGAGGTTCGAGAAGCGCGCGGTCGGGGGATACGCATTTTTCCCCGCGCAGCCGATGCTCCAAGGCAAGTTGTTCCACGCGCCGCCGCGCACCGCGCGATGCGGTCCGTAGAGGCTTGGCGTCGGTCGTTCGTCTTGGGTCCACTGCCAGACGGTCCCGCACAGGTCGTGCACGCCGAATGGACTCACTCCGCGCGGAAAGATTCCGATGGGCACCGTCGAGCGAGGCCCGTAATCGCGATGACTCGACGCCTGCTCATCCCAGTCGTCACCCCAAGGGTAATCGCGCGCATCGTCGCCGCGGGCGGCGCGCTCCCACTCGAGTTCCGTCAGCAAGCGCGCACCGCGGAAAGCCGCGTACGCCTCGGCCTCGAAGGCGCTGATGCCGATTATCGGATGGTTTGGCGCGAGGTAGACGCTCCACTCCGATTCGCCCCAAAATCGCGGCTGCTCAACGTTTTCCTCGAGGCGCCAGGTCCAGCCTTCCGACGACCAAAACGACGCGTCGTCGTAGCCCCCTTCGTCGATGAAGGCCCCGTATTCACCAACCGTTACGGCAAAACGCGCAACGCCGAAGGCCGGCACGGCGATCAGGGAAATGGCGCCGCCGCTCGAGTCCTTGTGGTGGAGCGTCCCGTCCGGGATCGCGATTCGTTCACCTACGACAATGCGCGGATCGCCGTGCCCTGCGAGACCTTGTGCCGCCGTGATTCGGGCCTCGAGACTCGCTTCCCGATCGGCGAGAACGGACAGCCAAGCGACGTCATCCATCGGCCGCCGTCAACCGTCGCGAGGAGCTCGCGCAGCGCTGTCGACAAGGGCCGGACCGCGCGGCTCGCGTTGGCGCTTGCGTCCCCGTTTGAGTGGCAGCATCGCGAGGACGATCGCGCGGACGAGACGGGCATTGTGCACGCGCCCCTTCGCGAGGATCCACACGCGGACGCCTCGTGCCGCGGCCAGGTAGAGTGTCCACCAGATCGCGAGCCCAATCGCGATCGAACCGGCTGTGGCAACGTACGACCATGGTGGCGTCATGCCAAACGACTGGCGCACGCCGTAGAGACCGGTCGTCGATCCGGCGAAAATCGCCGTAAAACGCATGATCATCCCGCGCCGTGCCCCGTAGTCTACGCGCTGGTTCCGCCACACGGTATCCGGGAGGCTCTTCGCTTCCGGGTCTGAAACCATCACGAGACGACCGCTGCACTCCGTGCAAACGAAGCCTCCGGCGTTGACGTAGTGGCAGTCGAGACAGATTTTGACCACGACCCCACCGGCCTATCACGTGGCGCGGAGGCGCGCTACTTGGGGGTCGGGACCGTGTTGACGCTGACGGTCATGCCGGGCGTTGCGATCCACTTGAAGTTGTCGACCAGCACCGTCGAGTCCCACGCCTGATCGCCCGTGTCCCAAATCGCGAAGCGAAGGTCGATCGTGTCGCCACCTTTCACGGGGGCTTGCGTCGTAAGCCAGCTCGTTGCGCCCGCGTCGTCCCAGCTGTCGAAGCCCGTGCCGAGGAGTTCCTGTTCACCGAGTGCGCAGCCGCCGCAAACCTGGAAGAACGCGATGTTCACGCTGACCGGGTTCTTCTTCGAGTCGAAAGAAATGTTGCCGTTGATCGAGCCCATCGGCGGCGGGTTCACGAGCGCGATGAACTGGTCGTTGAATGAGGTGCAGACCCACTCGGGGTACTCGAACGAGTAGAAATCGAAGTCGAACGAGTAGCCGGTCGCGTTCGAGGGCGTCTTCAACTTCAGCGATAGGGCGACATCATCGTTGATGTCGGTGTCGCCGCTGCAGCCTGGCACATCCTGCGGGAAGCCCATGGGCGCGGTCCCCGGTCCGGAGGTGTAGCAAGTCTGACTGCCGCATGCGCCCGCCATCGAAGCGTCGCGTGCGTTGCCGGACGACAGCGCGAGAAGCGTCCCGCCTTCGCGCGGTTTCACGTTCGCGCCGAACTTCGCGAGTAGTCCGGCTGCGGCACCGGGGCTCGCGGGCGTGCCATTCGCACGCGTATAGGCGGCCGACATGACGCCCCACCCTTTTTCCCCCTGCTTGAGCGCCTTGCAAATGCCGATCGCGCGGGCGCCGTTCATCGCGTCGAGGTCTGACAGTTGCAGACCTGCATCACACGGTTGCGTGACTTCGTCGACTTTGCCATCGCAGTTCTCGTCGCTCTGCTTCGCCTTCGGGTCCTTCGGATCGGTTGGCACTTCGAGCGCGCCCGGGTTCACGTTCGGATCGCAGTCGTTGCAGTCGCCTTCGTTGGCGGAGAAGCCATCTTTGTCGCTGTCGTCGCTCGGCGCGCCATCGCAGGCATCTGCTGAGCCGGTCGAGCCGCCGCCGCCGCCGACGCCCGGCTCGAAGGAACCTGAGCTCGTTGCGCTATCGCCGCCGGCGCCGTCGCTGCCTCCTACGCCTGAGGAGGTGCCGCGAAATCGTGCGTCGCTGCTCGCGGAACAGGCCGCCGCCGCGCTCACCAGACCCAAGAAGCCCACCAACGCTTGAACGGATGTTTTGCGCATTTCGATTCGACTCGTTCGGGCGGACGCTGCCCAACCTCCATCGCTCAGCAACTCTCACGCCAAACGCGTCGGACGCTACGGCTGCCGCGGTTGTGGCGCCGTTTCGCGTGATTTTGCTGCTCGCGCCGCGGTTCGATTCGCGGCTACCACGACAGCGGAGTCGCGGATCGCGCGGCGGGCTCGGCACACAGGATCACCGCGGGTCCATGGCAAGGACCCCAGTCTCCGAAGCAGGCCACCCCTCGCGAGGTGACCTCAACCGAACCGCATCACGACGAGGCGGTGACGCCGTTGCTCTTGCCGTGCTTCGGGCTCTTTGTCGTGGCTTTGCCGGTGGCGAAGGCGGCGGCAATCTCCTCGGCGCGATCGGTGTTCTCCCATGAGAACTCTTTTCGACCGAAGTGACCGTAGGCCGCCGTTTGGCGGTAGATCGGACGCAGCAGGTCGAGCTGCTCGATGATCGCCTTCGGGCGCATATCGAAGTTCGCTTGGATGTAGCTCTCGAGCTTTTGCTCGTCGACCTTCGCGGTGCCGAAGGTGTTGAGGTGCACGCCAACCGGCTGGGCAACGCCAATCGCGTAGGCGATTTGGATTTCGCAGCGGTCCGCGAGGCCCGACTTCACGACGTTCTTGGCGACGTAACGCGCGTAGTAGCACGCCGAGCGGTCGACCTTTGTTGGGTCCTTGCCGCTGAACGCGCCACCGCCGTGACGGCCCATGCCGCCGTACGTGTCGACGATGATTTTGCGGCCGGTGAGGCCGGCGTCACCCTGCGGGCCGCCGATGACGAAGCGGCCGGTCGGGTTTAGGTAGACCTTCACTTTCTTGTCGAGCATCTTCGCCGGGATGACCTTCTCGATCACCTCCGCGCGGAGGGCATCGCAGAGATCCTTGTGCTTCACGTCGGCGGCGTGCTGCGTCGAGATGACGAGCGCCGTAATGCGCGTCGGCTTGTCGTTCTCGTATTCGAAAGTGACCTGAGTCTTGCCGTCGGGGCGGAGCCAGTCGAGCTTGCCGTTCTTGCGCACCTTGGCGAGTTGATGCGCGAGTTTGTGCGCGTACCAGATCGGTGCGGGCATCAAATCGGGGGTCTCGTTCGTGGCGTAGCCGAACATCAGGCCTTGATCACCTGCGCCCTGCTCCTTGAACTTGCCGGAGCCTTCATCGACGCCCTGTGCAATGTCGGGCGATTGCTTTTCGATGGCGCTCATCACGGCGCAGGTCTGCCAGTCAAAACCCATGTCCGAGCTCGAGTAGCCGATCTCACGAACCGTGGACCGCACGAGGTCGGTGAGGTTGACGATCGCGTTGGTGGTGACTTCACCGCCCACGATGACCATGCCGGTCTTCGTGAAACTCTCGACCGCGACGCGCGAACGCGAATCCTGCGCCAGGTAGGCGTCGAGGATGGCGTCCGAAATCTGGTCGCACATCTTGTCGGGATGGCCTTCGGTGACGGACTCGGACGTGAACTGGTAGGAGCGCATAGAGCGCGCCACTTAGCCTGTGCACCCACCGCGCGTCAACGAGCCCGACGGCACAAAATGACGAAGCCGGCACCGCAAACACGGTCGCCGGCTTCGACGAAGCGTCGGGCGAAGAGTCAAGGAGAGCCAATCAGCTGAGCGTCGGCAAGAGGCGCGTCAGCCGAAGAGCCCATCTACTTGCCCGCCATCTGCTCGAGCTTGCGCACGAGCTCGCCTGAGAATGTGCCCTGCGCGAGTTGCTGACGGATTTTCTTGAACGTGTCGCTCCAGACGCTGCGCTCCGCCGGGCTCAGGGTTACCAGCGTCATATGGCTCTTGATCGTCGCGAAGGCTTTCTCGTCCTCCAAGCGGATCTTCTTTGTGAGCTTTTTCCCGGCTTTTTGGCCAGATTTCTTCACGATCTCGAGTTCGTCCGCGTTCAGCGAGGCGAGCGTCTTTTGCGTCATCACGAGCCCGCCGACGCCGACGCCGACGACGTCCTCATTGACGTGGTCGAGGTGGGCCTGCCACTGCAGCGTGACTGCGGGCAGCGATGGCACGGTCGCGACGCTCACAGCACCTGACGAGAGCTTCGGAAGGAGCTCGGGTACGCCGGAAAGCACCGGCGTGTAGCCGATCACCGATGCGGTCACCGGGGCGATCGGGTCATCCGACCACGCGTAGACTTTCATGGACTTCAGGTCGGCCGGCGACTTGATCGCCTTGCCTTTGGACATCGTGTGCGCAAGGCCGACGTCTCCCGATCCGAGGAGCGCGAAACCTTCCTTCTTGAAGGCCTCCTGGAACTCGGGGAGAAGCTGCTCGCGAACCGAGTCGAGTTTATCCCAGCCGTCGAAGAGGCCCGGCATCTGCAGCGCCAAGATAGGCTTGTGGATCGCGCTGAGGCCGACCGAGGTCACCGCGGCGCCGTCGAGCTGGCCCGCGCGCATTTTGCCGACCATGGCCTTCTCGTCGCCTTGCGCGCCGTTGAAGTACCAGTTCAGGGTCACCGCTCCCTTGGTGTCTTTGTCGACCTTCTTCGCCCAGCTCTTGAAGACCTTGCCCCATGGGCTTTTCTTCGGGGCGAGCGTGCCGAGCGACAGTTCCTTCGCGCTTGCGGAGGTGGCGGCGGTTAGGCCCGCGGTGGCGAGTAGCACTCCAAGAATCGGACCCAAGGTGGTTCGCAGCGACATCGTCTTCGTCCTCCGGTGAATTTCGTGGTGCCGCGGACCCGGAATAAACCGTGAATCCGCGACGAAAGCGCGCAAGCAATAACACGCGCGCTCCGCGCTTGGGATCACCAAAACGCCTTCTCCGTCCTACCATGGCTCACTCGAGGCGCTGGCGTTCGGGCACGGGTGCGACGCTCGGTCTCCGGGCTTCTCGCACGAGCGTGACCTCGAGGACGCGCTCCCCGCGAAGAACCGTCAGCGTGACAGAGGTTCCTACAGCGCCTCGTAAAAGCCGCACAAACTGCGTTTCATCGAGGTCATCGACGTGGTTTCCGTCGACCATCTTGAGCCTGTCGCCGGTGCGAATTCCCGCGCGGTCCGCAGAGCTTCCTTCCGGCACATCGAAGGCGATGACCACGCCTGTCGACGATTCACGTTCGAGCACCGCTCCGATGGAACCGAGAGGAGAAGCGGCGGACGAACACGCGAGCGACGCTGCGGCGAGGAGGGGCAAGGCGCGCACGAGGCGAGACCGAATGGTTGTCACGGCCGAGCTTTCGCTCAAGGCTTCGGTTGCGATTCGCGGCGCGCGAGATCGGCGAATCGCGCTTCGAGTTCCGCGTCACTCGAGAGTGGCTCTGAGCTCGCCATGTCGGGGGACGCGCCCGGCGACCCGGGAGCCGCGATGCGCATCCGAGTTGCGGGGAGGTAGACGATTTGGCCTTCGTCGGTGACCTCCGAACGCAGGAGGCCTTCGGCCGAAAGCTCCGCGAGCCAGCGGTCGGCTTCGTCTTCGGTAGCGCCGAGTTGTTGTGCAAGGGTTGAGGCGAGCATTGGCTGGGTGGCGCCAAGCACGGTGTCGCGGAGGGCCCGACTCCAGGCGGCCTCGACCGACGCGCGCATCTTTTTCGAGTAGGTCGCGATGCGCGCAAGGCCCGTCATGAACACGAGAGCGAAGGGCGCCGCGAGCCCGAGAAACACGACCGCCATCGTCGTTGCCCCCCCTACGTCCAGGCGCAGCAGCGCAAGCCCAATGATGGTGCCGAAGGTTGCGAGCGCCGCGCTGCAGCCGGCCCCAAAGCGCCACGAGGTGCGCCGCGTGTAGGCTTCTTTCGCGGCGCGAAGGGCTTCGACCTCACCGCCGCGCGTCTGGGCGCCGGCGTGAATCCTAGGTCCGCCGCAAACGGTGCAAATTTGCCTCAATTCCGCGTGCGGAACGGTTTTTCCGAAGTGGTTGGCGTGAGGGCAACCCGAGGTTTGCATGGGTCGTTCGGTCATGAGGCGACCTGCGCGCGGCGCTCCTCCGTGGAGGGGTTCGATGACCCGGCGACGGTCTTGAGCAGAGTGTCGAAGAGGGCTTTGCCGTCGACGCCGCCGTGCAACCGTTCGCTCATGCGCTCGGGGTGTGGCATGAGCCCCAGGATGTTGCGTGCGGGGCCTCCGTAGATGCCGGCGATGGAATCGAGCGAGCCGTTTGGGTTCGCGCTTGCGTTGACGAGACCATCGGCGTGCGCGTAGCGGAACGCGATGCGGCCCTCGGCCTCGAGGCGGCGAAGCGTGGCAGGATCGGTGTGATAGCGGCCTTCTGCGTGCGCGATAGGCAGCCGGAGTACGGCTCCGCGGCGCTCGGTAAACGGACCCTCGGCGTCGGTACGAAGAAAGATGTCACGGCACTCGAATCGGAGGTGCTCGTTGCGCAGCAGCGCTCCGGGTAGGAGCCCGACCTCGGTCAGGATCTGAAAGCCATTGCAGACGCCGAGCACGTAACCTCCCCGGTCCGCGTGGCGGCGAATCGCCCCGATGATCGGGCTCGTCCGCGCGATTGCCCCGCACCGCAGGTAGTCTCCGAACGAGAAGCCACCGGGGAGCGCGACCAACTCCGTGTCGGGCGGCAGGGCTGTGTCGCGGTGCCAGACGACGTCGGTCGGGATCCCCATCACCTCGCGGAGCGTGCGAATCATCTCAACGTCGGAGTTCGAACCAGGAAATAGGACAACCGCGGCGCGCATGTTCCCTACTCTATACCGCTTCACGGGAACGGCTGTCCGGGTTGACCGCGCTGAAAGTGGAACTTGAAGTGGCCCGTCACCCGCGAGGTCTTCGCTGCCGGTACGTCGACGGTCCCCGGGATGGCGTCGCGCGGGTCGGCCATGAGAACGTCGAACGTCGCGTCGCTGAGCTTCTCCGAGCCAACCGACTCGTTGGGATCGCCGCTGAAGAGCGCCGCGAAGGTGATCGAGCCGCTCAGCCCGTAGAGAATGACATTTTGGCTGTGGCACGAGTTCTGGAGATACAGCGACATGCTGATCCGTGGTGCCGCCCCGAGCGCGAGTCCGGGAGCGATGGCGCTCAGCAACTGCGGCGCGAGGCCTACCTCGATGGGCTTGCCGAGCTCCGTCTCGCGAAGGCTGCTAAGTTCCGTGACGAGCACCTCGAGGCCATCGGACACCCCCTGCAGGTCGCTCCCGCGCTGC
Source organism: Polyangiaceae bacterium (assembly GCA_947475525.1). GTDB lineage: Bacteria > Myxococcota_A > Polyangia > Polyangiales > Polyangiaceae > SYFR01. The sequence goes on from CANJMI010000001.1 coordinate 260,084, forward strand.
ACGCGGATTTGCAGCGTTTCGCGGAACGGAATGGCGCCGAAGAAGTCTGGCGCGAGGTCGAAGGTCCCGTCCCAGCACGACTCGGCTTTGAGCGCGTCGCTGTGCACGTCGCCCTCGCCCTGGCCGAGGACCGCGCAGGCGCTCGTGCTCGTGAGCAGGAGTAGCAAGGCGATCGCTCGATAGGACGTTGTCGGACGACGCCGCGAGCCGAGTGGGCGAGGCGTCATCCTTGGTCCGCGTCCGCCCGCGAGATCGTTGCGCCACCGAGGACGCGGTCACCACGATAGGCGACTGCAATTTGGCCTGGCGCGATGGCGCGAACAGGTTCGTCAAACGTCACGATGTACAGCATTTTACCGTGCTCTTCGCGGCGTTCGATGGTCGCAGCCTGGGCGCGGTGATGCGAGCGGACCTTCACGTCGGCACGCAGCGGGAACGCGACGTCTTCGGCCCATGCGCCGTCGACGAGGGTCGCACTGGAGGCGGCCGCCTCGTCGCCGACAACGACCGCGTCTTGCGATGCGTCGATGGCCGTCACGAAGGCGGGCTTGCCGAGAGCGATGCCAAGTCCGCGGCGTTGGCCAACCGTGAAATGGTGCACCCCGTCGTGCCGCCCGAGCACGCGGCCTTCGCGGTCGACGATTGGCCCCGGGCGCACGGGCGCTTTCGCTCGCGCTTCCACGAACGACGCATACTCGCCGGTCGGCACGAAGCAGAGCTCCTGGCTCTCGCCCTTTTCGGCGCCGGGCAAGCCGCGTGCGAGCGCTTCGGCACGAACCTCTTCCTTCAGCGATTGTCCGAGCGGCAGCACGAGCCGCGCGAGGTCCGCGGCGTCGAGCGTATGCAAATAGTAGCTCTGGTCTTTTCGCGCGTCGCGGCCCGCATGCAGCACCGGTCGGCCTGCCTCATCGCGTGTCACGCGCGCATAGTGTCCGGTGGCGATCGCCGCGGCGCCGAGTCGTTCGGCGAGGCCGAAGAGCTCGCGCATTTTGACCGAGCGGTTGCACCAAACGCACGGGCTTGGCGTGGTGCCTTCGAGGTAGGCTGCCACGAACGGCTCGACGACGGCGCTCGTGAAGAGTTCGCGTCGGTCGAAGGTGTAGTGCGGGATCCCCAAGAAATCCGCGACAAGCCGTGCGTCATGCGCGTCTTCGGGGGCACAACAACGGGACTTCTCAGGCGCTCCTGGGGGATAGTCCCAGAGGTGGAGCGTCACGCCGACGGTATCGTAGCCGGCATCGACGAGGCGCGCGGCGGCGACCGCCGAATCGACGCCCCCCGACATTGCGATGAGCACCCGGCTTCCCGCTGCGAAGCCGTCGCCGAACTCTTGGCTGCTGGCAGGGATCATGGGTCAGAGCATAGCCTGATGCACGCACGAGTAGCACCTTGCGTGCCGTTCGGGCTATTGTCCGCAGTCCGATGACGGCACGACCGCCGCCGCCCCGCCGCACCAGTCCGCCGCTTCCCCAAGCGACAGGCCACGACCTGTCTGGTTCCCAGACATCGGCCCCATTGCATTCGGCGCCCGCGAGGTCCACGCCGCCGCTTGGTGACGACCGCCCCGATGCGGACGAGCCGCTGCCGCAGACGTTCTTCCTCGGTCGCTACCGTGTCGTCGACGAAATCGGCGTAGGCGGCATGGCGAGCGTGCACCTCGCGCGAGTCGATGGCCCGGGCGGCTTTCAGAAATGGGTCGCGATCAAGCGCATCCACCCGCACTTGGTCGAAGACGACCAGTTCGTCGACATGTTCCTCGACGAAGCCCGCATCGCCGCGGGCATCAATCACGCCAACGTCGCGCAGGTGTTCGACCTCGGCAAGGACGACAACACGTACTGGATCGCCATGGAATACCTCCACGGCGAGCCCCTCCGCGACATGATGCGTCGCGTGGACGAGCTCGGCGCGCAGGTGCCGTTTCATCTTGCCGCGCGCATTTGTGCGGATGCCGCTGAAGGGTTGCACGGCGCCCACGAGCTGCGCGGTCGCAATGGGCAGTTGCTCGGGCTCGTTCACCGCGACGTCACACCTCACAACCTGTTTCTCACTTACGAGGGCAACACCAAGGTCGTCGACTTCGGTATCGCCAAGGTGATCGATCGCCTCGCGTCGACGCGCGCGGGAACGCTGAAGGGCAAGCTTGCCTACATGTCGCCCGAGCAAGTGCGTGGCCTGGAAATCGACCGCCGCACGGATGTCTTCGCCCTCGGAATCGTACTTTGGGAGCTGACGACCAACCGCCGACTCTTCCGGATGGAAACCGATCTCGATACGCTCGAGAAGGTCCAAGCATGCGTGGTGCCGCTGCCCTCGACCCTCGTCGCCGGCTATCCACCGGAGCTCGAGCAGGTGGTGATGAAGGCTCTCGCGCAACGCCGCGAAGACCGTTACCAGACCGCGCGCGAATTTTCGCGTGGGCTGCAGGAATGCCTCATGCGGCAAGGTCTCTTCGTCGCGCCCGAGGACGTCGGCGACTACTTGAAGCAGCTCTTTGCCGACCGCGTGCGCAAGCGCGACCGGTACCTCGAATGGGCTGCCGAGGTCACCGGCCACGTGGATCTCAACCAGCTGCAAGGGCACGCCGATGCCGGTCCGTCGAACCCCCCGCCGCTCGCAAATTCGCAGCACGCGCGCAGCGTGCCGCCACCGCCGCCCGAGCGGTCCGGCCCCCTCGTCTCCGGAGGCAGCGACTACGCCTCGGCGTCGGCCGTCGTTACCTCGGCGCCGCTGCGGCACGCGCCCATGATGCCGCAACATGAACTCGCGGCCACCTCGCTGATGGACGAGGACGAGGAAATCCCGACGCAGGTCGCGACCGAAGCGCTGATGCCGCAGCCGTTAGGCAACCCGAATTCAGGGTGGCCGCCAAGCACGGCGACGATGAACCTCGGCGAGACGGTCGCCCTCCCCAATGGGTTGCGGCTGCCCTCGGTCCCGGCCGCAGGGTATGCACAGCAGGTGCACGCCCCGCCGCCCCCACCGCAACGCGACCACCTCGGGCCGACGAATCTCGCGGGAAACCCTGCGTCTCAAGCCGTGATCGAGACGAAGATGAGCATGCCGCGACCCGCGGCGCTCGCCGATTTTCTGGTCGAACAGGGTGACATCGCGATCCCCGCGCCGCGCAGCACGGGTCTGCTCGTTGCGATCGCGGTGCTCGCGACCCTCTGCGTGATCGGCGTCGGCGCACTCGTGATCTACAAGCTTGGGCATCCACTCGATTCGGCGCCGGTCGCGGCGTCCCCGACGTCGAGCTCGACGACCGCGTCGAACTCCCCCCGCTCGGCAGGCGCGCCCGGTCCCGCGTTGGTCGGGACTGCCGCGGAAGGCCAAGCGTCGTCGCCCGAGAAGAGCGCTCCTTCGGCGGAGGGGCGCGCCAATGGGGCCGAGCCTGCGACAGCCCCGCCAGCGGCATCGGCGACGGCGCTTGCTCCGGGACGCCTGACGATCGACTGCAAGCCCGCCTGCGATTCGGTCGTTGCGGCCGGTCGCTCGCTCGGTCCGTCGCCCGTCGTGGGCGCGTCGATTCCTCCTGGCTCGCAGCGCGTCACCGTGAAGCGCGGCCCTCAACAAAAGACCGTTGTCGTTAACATTCAGTCGGGTCAGCTCACGACTCAGACCGTGACGATGTGACCTTGCGCGAACCCGTGAAGCCTCGAAGTCGATCCGTCCAAAGCCGCGGCGGGAGCCGTGCTGAGCCCGCCCTCGAGCTCCTCATCGACGATGTCGCCATGACTGGCGAGGGAGTCGGTCATTTGCCCAACGGCGACGCGGTGTTCGTTCCCGGCACGATTGCGGGCGAGCGTGTCCTCGCGGAGGTCGGCGGAGGTCGACCACGCCGCGGAACCTTGTTGAAACTTCTCGAAGTGAGCACGACCCGCGTTGAGCCGGCGTGCCCCGTCGTCGCTCGCTGCGGCGGCTGCGACTTCATGCACCTCTCGCCTCTTGCGCGCGAGGACTGGCATCGGCGTCATACGACGCGCGCGCTCACTGGCGTGCTCGCGAAGCTCGGCGTCGAGTTGCCCGAGCCGACGTTCCACTCGGCTCCGCGCGAGCTTGGGTACCGAACGCGGGCTCGCCTGCATGTCGCAGCGAACGGGCGTCACGTCCGCGTGGGCTATCGCGGGGCGCGCACCCATGAGCTTGTGCCAGTGTCCGAGTGCGTCGTCCTCTCGGCTGAACTTGCGCCAATCCTAAGTGAATTGCAGGAAATCCTCGCATCCTCCCGTGGCGAGGGTGACGCAAACGTCGCCCTTGGCCACGGCAGGATGCGCGTCTTCGATTTGCGCTGGACGGGGGTCCTCGCGGATTCCGCGTTCCGTGCACTCGACGCGGCGATTCGCGACAAGCGCCTCGCAGGCGCGCGCATTTGGCTCGACGGCGCGCGCGAGCCGCTCGTCGCCGGCGATCCGCGTCCGGTGGTCGTCGCGGCCGATGGCCTCGAGCTGGCCGTTGCCGCGGGCGGTTTTGCTCAAGCTTCGGACGACGCGGGCGCCGCGCTTGCCCGGCGCGTAGCCGAGATCGCGTCGGCGACGAAGCCCGCAAAGGCGATCGAGCTCTTCGCGGGAAGCGGCACATTGACCGTGATGCTCGCGCGCGAAGTCGGGCAGCTCACGGCGATCGAGCGTGACGAGGCCGCGGTTCTCGCGCTACGTGGAAACCTCCTCGCCCGCGGGCTCTCGGTGCGCGTGCGACTCGACGACGCCGACGTCGTGGACCTTCCGAAGGTCGATCTCATCGTGCTGGATCCCCCTCGCGGTGGAGCGGCGGCGGCGGTCGCGAATCTCGTGAAATCGCGCCCGAAACGCATCGTGTACGTCTCGTGCAACGCGCTCACGCTCGCGCGTGACCTCGCCGTGCTCGTCGCCGACCGTTACCGGATCGAGTCGCTCGATCTCTTCGACGTGTTCGCGCAGACGAGCCACGTTGAGGTCGTCGCATCGCTCGTGCGCTGAGCGATGGCCCGTTCGCATCCGCCTTCGCTGACGACTCTCGCTCACCGGGCCGTGCGCGACGAACGCCTCTTCGGACGCGGAGACCTTGTCGTCTGCGGCTGTTCGGGCGGACCCGATTCGACGGCGATGCTGCACGCGCTGGCCCTCTTGCGTCGCCGGTTAGGGCACGAACTCCTGGCTGTCGGCATCGATCATGGGCTTCGTGCGGAGGCGCCCGCGGAGCTCGCGTTCGCCGCCGCAGCGTCGTTGCGCATGGGCATACCGTTCGAAGTGAGCAAGGTCGCCGTGCCGCATGGGCCGAATCTCCAGGCGCGCGCGCGGACCGAGCGCCATCTCGCCTTGCAAGCGGTCGCTTCCCGCGTCGGAGGGGCGGTCGTCGCGCTTGGGCATACCGCCGACGACCGAGCGGAAACGCTGCTCATGCGTCTCCTCCGCGGAGCGGGACCGCGCGGCCTTGCCGTGATGCCGGCCCGTGCGCCGTCACCTGTCGGCGGCGTTGATGTGGTGCGGCCGATCGTCTCCGCGCGGCGCGAGGCCGTTCGGTTGCACCTCGCCCGCCACGAGCTATCGTTCGCTGAAGACCCTACGAACGTCGACCCGCGGTTTCTTCGCGCACGGGTGCGCCATGAGCTGCTCCCGCTCCTCGAAGACCTGTCGCCTGGCGCATCCTCCCACCTGTGTCACCTCGCCGAAATGCTCCGCCTCGAACTGCCCGACCCCCTTGCGGCGTTGGGTCGCGCCCAGCGGCTTCAACTCGACCGGTCGGTACGTTCGGGGAAGCATTTTACGACGCTACGAATCAGTGGTGCTCGCGACGTCCGCGTGACGTTTTCGGAAAAAACACCTGTCCTTCCGGACGAACAGTGATCATGCTTTCCGTGGCCGTGCCCAACACGCGGCTCGGCCATTTCTTACGGCGATGGGCTCTCCCATCGACGGCCGCCTCTGCCACCCTCGCGGGCACTCAAGCCCGCGCGCATTCCCCCTCCGCGAATCGACCGTGAAACAATCTCACAAGACGCTGCTCCTCTGGGTGCTGCTCATCATTGTTTTCCTCGGGATCTGGACCGTTCTGAATCCGGACCGGCCCTCCGCGAAGAAGGTGAATTACACCGACTTCTTGGCGATGGTGGAGGCCAACAAGGAGAAGGAGCAATACGTCGAGTCCGTGACGATCAAGGACGGCGAATACCACTTCGTCGCTAAAGATCCGGTGACCGGTGCGACCGCCCGCAAGATGACCGAGGGCCCGCTAAAGGGCGACCACGATCTTGTCGAGAAGCTCCGCTCGCACCGCGTGTCGGTGACGTTCGAGCGCGAAGAAGGCTCGTCGCTGTGGTCGAGCGCCCTCGTCACCGTGGTGCCGATGCTGCTTCTGCTCGGTATGTTTTACCTCTTCATGCGTCAGCTCCAGGCTGGCGGCGGCAAGGCGATGAGCTTCGGCAAGTCGCGCGCCCGCATGCTCAATGAAGCCGGGAACAAAGTTACGTTCGAGGACGTGGCTGGCGTTGACGAAGCGAAGGACGAGGTCGAAGAGATCATCGAGTTCTTGAAGGACCCCAAGAAATTCCAGCGCCTCGGTGGCCGGATCCCGAAGGGCGTTTTGATGGTCGGTCCGCCCGGCACTGGCAAGACGCTGATCGCTCGCGCCATCGCGGGGGAGGCGGGCGTTCCGTTCTTCTCAATCTCGGGTTCCGACTTCGTTGAGATGTTCGTCGGTGTCGGCGCGAGCCGCGTACGGGATCTCTTCGAACAGGGCAAAAAGCACGCGCCTTGCATCATTTTCATCGACGAGATCGACGCGGTCGGACGTCACCGCGGAGCGGGTCTTGGCGGCGGGCATGATGAACGCGAGCAGACCTTGAACCAACTGCTCGTTGAGATGGACGGCTTCGAGTCGAATGAAGGCGTCATCATTGTCGCCGCGACCAATCGCCCTGACGTTCTCGATCCGGCGATCTTGCGCCCGGGTCGTTTCGATCGGCGCATCGTCGTCAACCGCCCGGACGTGCGCGGTCGTGAGGCGATCCTCGCGATCCACACGCGCCGCTCGCCACTCGGCACCGATGTCGTGCTTGAAACCATCGCCCGCGGAACGCCGGGGTTCGTCGGTGCCGATCTCGAAAACCTCGTCAATGAGGCCGCCCTGCTCGCCGCCCGCCAGGACAAAGAGTTCGTCTCGATGGTGGACTTCGAGATGGCGAAAGACAAAGTCATGATGGGCACCGAGCGCCGCAGCATGGTGATCGGCGAAGAAGAGAAGCGCACGACCGCCTGGCATGAATCGGGTCACGCGCTGGTCGCGAAGCTCCTCGCTGAGCACACCGACCCCGTGCACAAGGTGACGATCATCCCGCGCGGCCCGGCCCTCGGGTTGACTCAGCAACTTCCGAAACAAGATCGCCTAAGCCTCTCGCGGGAGTTCGCGAATGCGAGGATCGCCGTGCTGATGGGTGGCCGCGTCGCCGAGGAACTTGTCTTTGGGCACTACACGACCGGGGCGGTAAATGACATCAAGCAGGCGTCCGATCTCGCGCGCCGGATGGTCACCGAGTTCGGCATGAGCGACAAACTCGGGCCCGTTGCGTATGGCGGCGAGAGCGAGCAGGTCTTCCTCGGCCGCGACTTCAACTCCCCGTCGCGCAACTACTCGGAGGCGACGGCCAAGCTCATCGACGAAGAGGTGCAAACCTTGGTTCTTGCCGGGGAAAACTCGGCGAAGACCTTGCTGACGGCCAACCGTGCGGTGCTCGACAAGCTGGCCGAGGCGCTGCTCGAGCGCGAGACGATTGACGGCGAAGAGATCGATGCGATCGTTGCTGGCCGTGAGCTTCCGGTGCGTGAGCGGGTGCTGATTCCGACTTACCGGGATCGGGCCTTGCAGCAGAAGGAAAAGCGCCGCGCGGCGTCCATCTTCGGGCAGCCAAAGCCTGTTCCTACGGCCTAGTGCTGGGCGCCTCGGACTCTCGCCAGAGGACGGAGTTCACTCGCGGGCGATCAGCCCCAGGCGCCGTCCCCGTCGGGCGGTGGTGTTCGCGTCGCGAGCGTCTGCCTGGCGCGTTCCGAGTCGCGAGCAATTTGCGCCTTCAATTCGTCGAGGCTCGTGAAGCGCTGCTCGTCCCGAAGCCGTTCAGCGAAATGCACGCGCAGCTCCTCGCCGTAGAGCTCCTCCTCGAAGTTGAATAAGTGCACTTCGAGTAGACGCTGCCCGTCGCCTTGAATCGTCGGGCGCACCCCGAGGTTTGCGACACCCTGGCCTAGGGCGCGCGCGACGCCGTTCGTGATCCGATCCACGAGCACCGCGTACACCCCGTCCGCCGGTAAGAGTTCGTCTGTGCCCGCGAGGTTGCAGGTCGGAAAGCCAATGGTGCGGCCTCGTTTGTGGCCGTGCTCCACGCGAGCGGACACCATGTGCAGCCGTCCGAGGAGCTGACTTGCGCCGTCGATGTCACCGCTCGCAATGAGCTTTCGTACGCGCGTGCTCGAGAGGGCACCGTGCTCATCGTCAATCAGCACCTCAGCGAGCAGGTCGAAGCCGAGGGCACGGCCGAAGGAGTTGAGTTCGTCGAGCCCGCCCGCCCGAGCGCGACCGAAGCGAAAGTTCGCGCCGACCATGACGGCCTTCGCGTGGAGCTCGCCGAGGAGCACCCGTTCGACGAATTCGCCTGGCGTTTGCTCGGAAAACGCGCGCGTAAATTGTCGGACGGCGATGACAATTCCAGGGCAAAAACGGCGGACGAGCTCGATTTTTCGCTGAAGGCGCGTGAGCAATGCGGGCGCCGTGCGGCCGAGGGTGACGGCGGGGTGTGGATCGAACGTGAGCAGCGTTGGGGTGAGGTTTCGCTCGTTGGCGATCCGTCCAAGCGCTGCGAGCACCGACTGGTGTCCGCGGTGCACGCCGTCGAAGTTTCCGATCACGACGGCCGAAGCGCGCGGTTGAGTGGTGAGACTCATTCGGCGCATGCCGGGGGCGTCGGGTGGGCCGCGCAGTACGCGGGATCTCGAGGCGCACCCACCTGCAGCATTTGCGCCTGGGATGCCAGTCGGGCACGTCCCCCACAGCGCAAGCCGTCGGCACTTGGCGCCTCGCTTGTCGCGCAGGTCCCGGCCTCATTCGGCACGGTCCAGGCTTGTCCGGTCTCGTAGACGAGGTTCATTGCGTAGTTGCCTTGCCGAAGGCAACCATAGGCGAGCTCGACCTTGCGACCGAGTCGTTTCGCGAGCGTCGCGAGAGTGCCCTCGGGATCGGGGATAAGCGGCTTCCCGTTGCCGTCCGTCTCGTGGCTGACGAGCAGCGTCGCGGGCCTTTCTGGATGATGCGGATCGATGCAAATTGCGGCGGGTCGCAGCGCGATGACCAGGCTTGCTCGCTTGGTGGCGAGGTCGGGTTTTGAGAGGGCCGTGGCTGTCAGCGAGTCGAGGAGAGTGAGCCCCTGCATGAAGACAACGGGTGTGGCCGTGACCAGCGACGAGCCGTCTGCGAGGCGCGTCATCAGGGCAAGCGGCGCGAGCGAAGGGATGACGGTCGACTCCGGGACGTGATCCGCAGCGTCGCGCTTTCCATCGCGGTTGGCGTCCTCGCGGGTGATGGCGAAGCTCGCGTCATTCAGCGGCAGAGAGTACGGCATAGCCTTGCCCGCGGCCGCTTCACTCGCGGGAAAACCGGCCGCCAACGTCAAGCGGATGAGTGACGCTTCGGTGCCCGTGGGATCGTTTGTATCGAAGGAATTCAGTTCGTAGTCCGAGGGGACGACGATCGCTTGAAGCTCCCCGTTGCCTTTGGCTCCTTCAAGAACGCCCCCGACGTGAAACATGGGTCGCTCGTTGGGGAGTGAGAGACCGAGGTTCACCGACACGCCGTCGATCCGGGCGCCCGTCTCGGGGATGGCGAGCGTGCCGTCGGCGGACGGCGCCCCAAGCGCGATCGAACGGTAGTGGGGGATCGCTCCGGCGAGCGCGTCGACCGGATTCTCGACGGCTCCGCCCGCGACGTCTCCCCGGGTAGGCAAATTGAACAGTGAGAATGCCGGATTGAAGTCGCCGTCACGGTCGAAAAATCCCCGCAACTGGTAGGTGCCGGCCTCGAGTGGCGCGAGCGCGAACGGCGAGCTCGTCGAGACAAACGAGGCAGTCGGTGAGGGGCAGAGTGCCGCGCCGCTCGAGGAGAACTCGAGAGAGGAACCTCGAAAGAGCTGATCCCCCGTGACGACCGCGATGCCCGCCGGCTCGGTCGCGAGACCCTCGGGCGGTGGAAGCGCGTCTTCATGAAACGCGAACACGATCGCCGCACCGATGACGGTTCCATTGCGGGTACAGGGGGCGGGACCGGTGAACACGATGCTCCCAGTGATCGCACCGCGGGGGCCACCGGCCGCGCCGCCGGGGACGAACGTTGGCGCGTCGGAGCACCCCGCGAGGAGCAGAGCGCCGAAGAGAAGCCGCGTCGGAAGCGTAGAAAAAATCATCGTCACAGTTGGTACGAGAAAAAGAGCATGAGCCTCCGGCCCACCTGATTGCCGAACGGGTGCATCTGCGGTGCGGGCGCGACGACATTCGCGAGCGCGTTGAAGACGACCGCGCTGACTTCCGCACGACGGCCCCTAAGGAAAGCGTAGCCGACCCGTCCATTCAAGAGCTGGTAGCCCGGCAGCGGAAACGAGGAATCGACGATGCCCGCCGTGCTTGCGATTTGCTCGGACCAACTCTGGCTCGTTTGGTAGTGAACGGACACCTCCCCGTTCACACCAGAGGGCAACCGAAGCTGCGCGCCCGCGTTCACTTTGTGGTGGCTCGTGCGTTGATCTCCTGCGTCAGCGCAGTCGCCGCTCCGCGCGCGGATCCCGTAATTTACCGCATAATTTGCAAAAACGTCGAGGCCTTCGACGCCCACGTAGTGACCCCCAACCTCGCCCCCGAGCACGTGGTCGACGCCGCAAGAATTCTCCCAGCCGCTCGAGCCAACTCGATACCGACCCGTCTCCGGGTTGAGGCCACCGACGCCGCCCGCAAGCTCGCTCAACGTCGCTCGACGCACTTGTGCGAGCTGGATGCGATCGCTGATGCGGTGGTAGTAGGCGGCGATCTCGAACTCGACGTCGTCGCTCGATCGGTTTTGGTACTGCAGCTCCGCTGCGAGGATTTTTTCTGGAGCGATGCGAAATGACGGATCCGCGTCGCGGCGGCTCGAAGACTGAACCTCGACCCCCGAGAGCTGAAGCTGGACCGGAAGGTCAAGGTACGCCTCGAGAAACGTGGGACTCCGGAAGGCTGTAGCGATCGATGCTTTGACCGCTTGCCGGCCTCGCGCGTCCGGTTGCACAAGAAACGTTGCGCGCGCCGATGGAACCACGGTGCGAAGCGCCGGGACGTAGTCCAACCTGCCCGACGCCGTCACTCCGAAGCGTTCGCCGAAGCGCACGGCGTCCTGGGCGAAGGCGCCTACGTGGTGCTCGATTGGCAGAGGGCTGACGAGGTAGCTCCAATCGACTTTTTTAAGCCGATATCCGACGCCGCCGAGCACGCTGTGCCGCAGACTCCCTGGCCCTACGACCGCGTTTGAGAGCTCGATGTTCGTGTCGAGCACGCGCTGCGTCGGGTGTGATTCGTAGAGTGAATGGCCCAGGTGCGCGTGGCTCTGCTGGGCGTCGGCTCCGAGGTGGCTGTAGCGCGTACGCACAACCAGGTGCTTCGATCGAAAAGCGGCCGTCGCCTCGGCGTAGTCGGCGTAAACCGCGTAGTCGTTGAATGGTCCGACGCCATAGACGTCGAGGGTGCTTCGCCCGAAACCAACCCCGAGTTCGAGCGAGCGCTCCTTGCCTACGCGCAGGGCCGTTCGCAGATCGAAGCGCAGGTTCTCGGCACCAATGTTTGGATCCACGTCGGCTCGCGTCACGTCGGTGCGGCCGGGTGCAAGCTCGCGGGTCCATCGCGGATAGCGCGTGTAGCCCGACGAGACACGAAATGCGAAGTCTCCGCGGCGCTGGCTCGCCCACACGGAGCCATAGCCCTGACCGCCGTCACCGATCCCAGCCCGTCCGCCGCTCGCTCCCTCTCCCGGGGCAATGGTGATGATGTTGATGACGCCACCGAGCGCGTCGGCGCCGTAGAGCGAGGAGCCGGGCCCGCGGACGATCTCGATGCGCTCGAGTTGATCGACGTCGATCGTCAAGCTCTCCCAAAAGGTCGCGCCGAGCAGATCGTTTTTCACGATGTTGCCGTTGACCAGCACGAGGACCTTGTTCGAGAGGCGCCCATTCAATCCGCGCATCGACACGTTGGCGTCGCCGCCCGTGATCTGCATGACGTCCATGCCCGCGACGCGGCGGAGCAACTCGGGGATGCGCGTGATCCCGCTCAGGTAGATGTCTTGACGCGTGATGATCGTGGTCGAGTTCGGGGCGTCGAGGGGGCTCTCGAGTGTCCGGGAAGCCGTGACGACCTCCTCGCGGTAGGCGCCTTCGCGCGGGGAGGACTCGTCGTCTCCTCGCGCACCCGGAGACTCTTCGGGTGCCGATGGCGTGGGGGGCGCTTGGCAGGGCGCGGCGTTGCGCGCGTTCGCTGTTGTTTTTTTCTCGGCGGCGAGCCGTGCTTCGAGTTCGCGCAGCTCGAGGAGGATGCCGCGCTGGTCCTCGGGCTCGCGTGCAAGGTAGCCTTGGTAGCTCGCGACGGCTTCTTCGAGCAGTCCGGCGTCGGCGTAGGCCCGCGCGATATTGTAGCGCACGGACGGGTGCGGCAAGATGGTGTTCGCCCGTTCGAGCTCCGCGATCCCAGGTAAATAACGGCCATTTCGGATCATGGCCATGCCGCTCTCGAAGTGGCGGCGAGCCTCCGAGCGCTCGTCACCGAGTGCCAGTGACGTCAGGGCCGCGACCGTGACGAACGCCACGCCGCCGAGGACGCGCCACCCACGAACCCGAGTCACGTCCGCGACGATAGCCGATCTAGCCGGCGCCGCATCCGCTCAGTACGGGGATGATTTGTAGCCCGGCTTCGCGGTCGTCGGTCGTAGCGGAGGGATCTCGCGGGTCGTAGGCGACGAGCCTTCGGGCACCGGCATGGCCGAGCGCGACGACAGGTTGACGGCTTCGGCGGACGCGCTCGCTGCGGGCCGCGATCCGGCGAAGGGTGGCGGCGCGGTCGAGGGTAGTGGATGCGGCGAAGCGGACGCTGCTGCGAGCGTGGCGCCGCGATGCGCGGGCTTCGTCGACGAGCGACGAGCGAGCGTCATGCCGACGACGATGAAGAGCGCGACCACCGCCACTGCGATCATGCCTTTTGCCACCGTCCGCGCCGCGAGCGGGCGCGCGCCTAGCTGCGGAGGTGGCAGCGGTGGCCCGATGGGCGGCTCGGGAGTTGGCATTGCGGTCGGCCGCGCTGGAATCTCGGAACGTCGCAGGTGGGCCGGCGGACCTGTGACGACGGTGTCGTTCGTGTCGCGCTCACCTGCATCTTGGAGGCGTAGCGAGACGCCGCTTGTCGAGGGCTGCATTGGCGGCGGCCAACTCGAGCGGACCGCGCTCGGCCGACTGGTCCCACCGGACAGGCTGTCGGTGGAAAGTTCCCCGGACATCGCGTGCAGCGCGTGCAGCAGCCCTTCCATCGAGTCGAATCGGTCGCGCGCTTCTTTCGAGAGGCAGCAGGCGACGATTTCCTCGAGCTCCGTCGAGAGTGCGGCTCCCGCCATGCGCGGGCGCAGTGCCGGTACCGGCTTGTGGAGGTGCGCCATCATCGTCTTCACGCTCGTTCCGTCGTCGAACGGCGGCTGGCCACACAAGAGCTCGTACGCGACGATGCCCAGTGCGTAGACGTCGGTGCTCGGCGACACGGGCGTGGCGAGGATCTGCTCGGGTGCCATGTACTTCGGCGAGCCCATGAACATGCCCTCTTGCGTCAGGTCTTCCTGGCTTTCGTCGACATGCTTGACGAGCCCGAAGTCGAGGACCTTGACGGTGTCGGCTTCGTCCGCCGTATCGACGAGCACGACGTTGCCGGGCTTTATGTCGCGGTGAATGACACCGAGCGTGTGCGCCTCTCGAAGCGACCGACCAATCTGCTTCATGATCCGCACCACTCGGGACTCGGCGAATGGGCCATCGTCGCGGAGCGCCCGAAAGAGCGTGCGCCCTTGGAGGTACTCCATCGCGATGTAGTAGGTGTCGCCGTCTCGGCCGTAGTCGAAGACCGTGACGGTGTTCGGATGCGAGAGGTTTGCGGCGGTCGCAGCCTCGAGAAAAAAGCGCTTTTGAAACTCGGGGTCGTCGCCGTCCTCGAATCGTGGATGCAGTATTTTTATTGCGCAAACGCGTCCGAGCGGCACTTGCTCCGCCCGGTAGACTTTGCCCATCCCGCCGCGCGCGATAAAGTCCAGGATGAGAAATCGCTGACCCACGAGGCGCCCGATCATCGGATCGGCCGCGCCGCTGGAGAGTGCGTCTCTTCCTTGGTTCGTGACGGATCCGGGCATGGCGCGTGCTCTTCGTGGGGGAGCCTTACGGCACGAGCTCGACGGGCTGACCCCCGAGTTGCCGCAAGACACCGATAGCTTCGCTGATCGTCTCGCTGAGCTTCGGGAACTTCTCGCGCTTCTTCGCTTCTTGCAGCAGCAGCAGCGCGGGCTCGACGTCGCGGGCCACCATCGCGGCGAGGGTGACCGCCGTCACCGCTTCATGGCGCGCCACCGCGTCGGGGCTCGCGAGGTGCAAGAGAAAGACGTCGCTGATGTCGGCGTCCCAAGCCACGGTCATGTGGGCGAGCATCCGCAGCGCGAAGCTTGCCTCTTTCGGTTGGGCGACATCGAGTGCGGTCTCCCAGATCACCGATTGAGGCAAAAACCCGTGTTGATCGAGCAGCGCCTTCAAGATGTCGACGGAGTCTTCTCCTGAGGCGTCGACCAGCGTTGCGTCGAGCGCGGCGTTGTCCATCACCACGAACTGACACGCCTCCTCTTCGCCGTAACGCACCACCCGTCCTTCGTCGCCAACCTCGGTTTGGGGGAGTCCCTGCGCGAGAATGAAAGCGCACGTGTCGGCGAACGCCTCGTGCGGCAGCGCGTAGACCCAGTGGGCGCGGTCGGTCATCGCGATGAGCATCGCTCGTGCTCGTTTCTTCAGCGCCGCTTCGTCTACTTTCGTCATCGGTCAGTTGGCCTTTGTGGCTTAAAGGAAAATCGAAAGTCCAAAGGTTTGGACGAACGAGGCAGAGATCGAGCTGAATGCGCCGACCTCACGGAGCCGTCCGTCGTTGTCGACGACTTGAAACGCATCGTGCGCCGTCCCCGAGACCCCGACGACCGGCGCACCCGTCGCTTCGAAGACGAACGCGGCACGGCCCGGCAGGATTTCGTAAGCGCCGCCGAGCCCCAGGGGAAACTCCACGAACACGCCGTTTCGATCCGCCATGGCGACCGGGGTTCCACCAGGCTCGGTCAGCTGCACGCCGTTGAAGCCGAAGCGCCCGTAGCCTACCCCCGCGACGAGCCAAGCGCGCGCCCGCGCCGAGAGGTTCAACGTTGGCGCGAGTTTTCCTCCGAACGCGAACGTGCGCGCCTGGATGGGTGCGAATACGGTGTCGGGTCGGATGGACGTCGGGCTCGTCGTTGAGAGTGCGCCGAAGGGCACGTCGACCTCGTGAGTGCCGAGAATGAAATAGGGCCTCACGTGCAGCCACGGTCGGATGTCCCACTGAAAGTGAAGCGCGACGCCGATCGCGGGTCGATAGCGAATGCGCGAGTCACCGACCACGAAAGGACGGCGAATCCACGCGAGCGCGGCGCCGACTTCGCCATGCCGCTGCCAGGGCAATGCGCCCATGAGCTCGACGTCGGCGAGTGGCGAGCGGGCCTCGGGTAGCTCTTCGGCCGCAAGCTCGACAGCGAACGGAGCTCCGGCGCGCAAGGAGACGTCAGCCGAAGCCGTGGACGTCGAGCCCGTCGCAACGCGCTCCTCGGGGTCGAACGGTTCCTCCTCGTGCACCGTGACCTCAATCACGGGCGCGAGCACCGGGGCGATCGCCGGGCCGGCTGCACCCGTGGCGTTCGGAGCGCGTTTCGGCACGGCCGGAGACGGCGGCTTGACGGCGCCCGATGCGGGTCCGTGGTCCTGGATCAGCGTCGGCGCGTCGTCGTCATCGCCCTCTTGAGCAAAGGTGGGCGTTGCCAAGAGGCAGACGGCAGCGAGCGAGAGGGGCGAACCGATGCGGAAAATCACGCAAAAAGCAGGTTAGCGCGAAGACCTTGCCGCGTCACCCATCGTCGCCCTTTGGCGCTTGGACTCGAAGCGTCCGAAGGGTGCGGACGCCTTCAGCGGCGCAGGAGAAGCTTGCCGCCGCGCGCGGAGCCAAGGTTTCCGTCCGCCATGGCGGCTTCGCCGTTCACGAATACCCAGCGCATGCCTTTCGCCCGCGCGTGGGGCTTCACGTAGGTCGCTTCGTCGCGGATCTCCTTCGGATCGAAGATGAGCACGTCGGCTGCGAACCCCGCCGCGAGGACGCCCCGCTTCTGCTCGTCGAGGCGCAGGACTTTCGCCGCGGCACCACTCATCTTTCGCACCGCTTCTTCGAGCGAGAGGCGCGGAGTCTCGACGACGAACTGTCGAAGTACCCGCGCGAAAGTCCCGTGCCCCCGTGGGTGGTGGCTTGTCTCGGAGCCGTCGGTGCCGAACATCACGTGGGGGTCGACAAGCAGCCTCGCTTGCGTGTCCGGGTCGATGACGAAGTACGCCGCGCTCGCCCCATTCGGACCGATCCGCATCAGCACATCCTCGAACGAAGTGCCGGACTCCTTCGCGAGGTCGGCGAGCGTCTTGCCGCGGTATGGCTCGGTCCCGAAGAGGGTCGCCTCGGGGCCGCCGCGCTTCATCACGCGCTCTTTCAAGAAGGTCGCAAGCTCGGTGCGCTGGTTTTTACGGACGCTTGCGTAGTTGTGGGGCGGCTTCGCAAAGTCAGGGAAAACAATGCCAATCGTCGTGTAACTCGCCTCGTAGGGGTAGATGTCCGCTGTCACGCGGACGCCGTCTCTCCTCGCCTCTTCGAGGTGCGCGAGCAATTTCTCGGCGCGTTCAGCGCCTTTGCCATAAACGATTTTGACGTGCGAGACGTGCACGCGTGCGCCGCCCTCTTTGCCCTGCGCGAGGAGCTCGTCGAGGGCCGCGTCGATGGCGTCGTCGTCCTCCGAGCGGAGGTGGCTCATCACGAGGCCATCGGCTGCGGCGACGGACTTCGCGAGTGCGACAAGCTCTTCTCTCGGGGCGTGCGAACCGGGCTGGTACTCAAGACCCGTAGTCAGGCCGAATGCGCCATCGGCAAGCTCGCGCGCGACGCGCTTCTGCATTTTTTCGAGCTGCGCGGTCGAAGGAGTCCGCGTTAGATTCACGCCTTCTTTTGCGCGCACGGTCCCGTGGCCGACGAACGGGACGACGTTGACGGCGAGCTTCTTCTTGCCGATGCGCGCGGTGAGGTTTCGTGTCGGCGCCTCGTCTGTGCTCCTGCCGTCCTGGCCAACACAGATCGTCGTTACCCCCATTGCGAGCGCGTTCGGGTTCCGTCCCGTCGGTGAGCCGTGCGCGTGCAGATCGATGAACCCGGGCGTCACGACGAGGCCGGTCGCGTCGATGCGCCGCGTCGCTCTCACTTCGCCGACCTTGCCGACATGCAGGATGCGACCATCGTCAATGACGACATCGGCGACTGCGCCTTTCGCGCCCGTTCCGTCAACGACGGTGCCACCCGTGATCACGACGTCGACCGTGTTTTCCAACGAAAATGCCGCATCACCAAGCCACGAGGGCTCCGCCCCGAGCGTCGCGGTGGCTGCGGGGGCGGTGGCTGCGGTGGCTGCGGGGGCTGCGGTGGCTGCGGGGGCGACCACGGACGCTTGCGGCGCCGGCCCCCACGCGGGCGCGCTCGATGCTGAGACGAGGAGCGCGCTTGTCGCGAGGGCCTCGGTTGCGGGTCCGCGGTGGCACGCCGGAACGAGTGCGGCGAGCGCCACTGCCACACGCGTCACCATGCCCCGAGTCGACACGCCGATTCGATACACTGTTGCCGCGCTGGCCGCAGTTGCGATCGTGCTAAGCCCCCTTGCTCGGACGCGGTCCATCGGACACTGTCCGTGACGGAGCGAAAAATGATGGGACGCACGACGATTCGCAAGGTGGTTTCTTGGTTTGCGGCGCTCGGGATCGCGCTCGCGAGTCGGGCGGCGTTGGCGGGTGACGAGTCGCGCCTTGGCGTGCGGTTCCAACAGATTGTTTCCGGCGACGACCATCCGTCGATCCTGCTCGAGCCGCGCGAGGGCGTCGTGAGTCTGAAGATCCGCCTCGAACGCACGGAAGCCGCGTCCCAGGGTTCGGCCGCAGGGGGCGGGTCCCAATCGGCGCCGGCGCTTTCGTCGGGTGCGCTCGCGGCGGGAACACACAAGGCGCTGACGGTTACGCAACCGTTCGGAACGTTCGACTACACGGCGCACTTCGAGACGAAATTTGCGAACGGCGACAACTCGGCGTTCGACATGAAGTTTAGCCTCACGCGAGTGGACAAGCTGAAGCTCGAGCTCGCTGCTGAAGACGTGAACCTCGAGAAACGCACGCTCTCGTTTCGCATCAACAATCCCGCAAAGAGCGCGACCCTCGAGGTCTACGGCAAGAGCGGCGCGAAGCTCGCTGCCGTCGCGAAGAACCTCGCGGGCACTCCGGGCGGCACGGCGATCGCGATGTCATGGACCGATCCCGGTGAAGATGTCCTCTACATCGAGCTCAAGGTGACCGACGTGGCAGGCTTCTGGAAAGGGATGCGCCTCAGCCCCTTCACGGTGAACATTCCTCACGAGGAGCTCGAGTTCGAGAGCGGTAAATCGGACATTCGTCCCACCGAGGAGCCGAAGCTCCAGAAGACGCTCGGCCTCATCAAGGATGCGCTCGAGAAGTACGGCAAGCTCATCGACATGCGCCTCTATGTTGCGGGTTACACCGACACCGTGGGCTCGAAAGAATCGAATCGTGTTCTCTCCGCCAATCGCGCCCGAGCGATCGCCGGTTGGTACGCAAAGAACGGCTTGCGCATTCCGATTTTCTTTCAGGGTTTTGGTGAGGACGCGCTCGCGAAGCCGACGCCTGACGAGACCGCCGAGCAGGC
This sequence comes from Polyangiaceae bacterium, assembly GCA_947475525.1. Classification (GTDB taxonomy): domain Bacteria; phylum Myxococcota_A; class Polyangia; order Polyangiales; family Polyangiaceae; genus SYFR01. Next base: position 279,169 of record CANJMI010000001.1, read on the forward strand.
GAACCGCCGCGCGCTCTACATTCTCGCCGGGCAGACGCCGTCGACCACCACGAACCTTCCCAAAGCGAATTGGGCAAGGCACTGATTGTGACGGCTGCCACGAGAGCCGTCAGTCTGGCTTGACGATCAGGACCTGATTGCGCTCGACGTTGGTGAGGACTTTGTCTTTGCCGGTGTCGGGCCAGTGCACGCGAACTTCGAAGACCGGGGTGCTGGCGTTTTTGCCGAGCCCGAAGTGGGCCGTCATCTCGCTCTGGGAGAGGAAGTTTGAGCCCGTGTTGATCATCGAGAGGATGGTTTTCCCGCCTTTTTGCGCCGTCACGACGACCCGCGCGCCGACGGCGTCACGGCCTTCTTTGGTGAGCACGCGCACGCGCAGCCAGTCGCGCCCTCCGGCATCGTTGCGATAGAAGAGCGGCTGCTCTTGGTTGTTCACGATGAACATGTCGAGGTCGCCGTCGTGGTCGTAGTCGAGCGTCATGAGCGCCTTGCCTGAGCGCTTGTCCATGAGCCCAAGTTGTTCGGCTGCCTGCACCATCGTCCCGTTGTCGTTGCGCCAAAAACGCATGGGATCGTTGGTGTAAAAGTCGCCTTTGGTCGTGAAGGGGTAGTCGGTTCCGTTGGTGACCGCGAGGTCGAGGTCGCCGTCGTTGTCGTAGTCGAACATCTCCGCGCCCCAGGCCCAAAAGCCCGCGTTGACGCCGAGTTGTTCGGTGTTCGCGTCGCTGAATTGTCGGTTGCCGAGGTAACGGTACAAGTGGTTGCCGTACTCGCCGCTGTTGCAGAGGCCGTGCACGCAGGTCGGCCCGTTCGAGATCGACGTGACGAGCCAATCGAGGAGGCCGTCGCCATCGAGGTCTCCGATGGCCGAGCCCATGCCGAAGGTTTCCTTCGCGACGCCGGAGTTGAACGTGCCGTTGCTGAAGGTGCCGTGATCGTTCCAGAGAAAGCGGCTCGTCCGGTAGTCGCCGGCGATGGCGAGCTCGGGCCAATCGTCGCCGTCGAAATCAACCATCGCGCTCGAGTAGCTGAAGACGCTCTCGTAGGAGCCATCGAAGCCCTTCGCGTCGATCGTTGCGTTCGCGGCGATGGTCATGTCATCGAAGAAACCAGGCTGCGTTTTTCCACGGTTGCGGAAGAGTCGCGTTCGGCCGGCGAGCTTCGGATCGAGAAATCCATAGTCGCCCGAGCCTTTCGGTCCCCATTCGGCGACGTGCAGGTCGAGCCAACCGTCGCGGTCATAGTCACCTACGGAGATGCTCGTCCCCGCCTTCACGATGCCGTCGTCCATCGCGACGCCCCGCGCGAGGGCTACTTCTTCGAAGTGACCTTTGCCGTCGTTCAAGTAGAGGTAATACCGATCGTTGCCGACGGTATTGACGAAGAGATCGAGGTCCGCGTCGTTGTCGATGTCGATCCATGCCGCGCCGTTCGTCGTGCCGAAACGCTGAAGGCCGGCTTTCGCGGTGACGTCGTCGAAGGTGCCGTCGCCCGCGTTGCGGAACAAAATCGGCGTCGCGATCATGGTCGTCACGAAGAGGTCGGGCCAGCCGTCGTTGTCAAAGTCTCCGACCGCGGCGCCGCCCGTGATGACGTTGAGCTGGCACGCGAGTGGGGTGATGCAATTGGTCGGTGGGTCGAATGGCGCGCCTTGGCGGTAGTTCAGCCCGAGAGCTTCGGTGACTTCGGCGAAGCCTCCTTCGACCGTGGTGTTCTCGCAGCCTTCGCAGACGCCGTAGCCCGAACCATCGGGAAGGCATGTCTGCACGCCCTTCGCCTTCGATGCCGGGCAGGGGCAGAGGTTCGTGCGGCCGCGAATGCACACTGCGCGAGGCGCGTCGTCCGTGCTGCAGGACATGCCGAGCAGCGCGAACGCGAAGACAATTGAACGGTGGATCACGTGCACAACGTCATAGTTTGGCATCGCACGCGGCGTAAATCATGGCCAAACGCCGCGCGTCCTCTTCGGACTGCGGCACGAGGAGCGCGATGGCGACGCCCGGCGGCGGGGCGGCACCGGGTCCGAGAAACACGAGGCGCACGTCGCGCTCTTCCGGGATCGGCAGGACGGCGACGCGCATTCCAGGAAATGTGCTCACTTGCGCGCCCGTGGAGTCCGTTCGTTCGGCGTGAGCGGGCATGCTTTTACGTCGCTCGGTGGCAGCTTCGGGATCGTCGCCTTTGAAGGGCGGCGGCCTCAGCTCGTGCGCGGAGTCCGGCGGCGTCGAGCCCGGGTTGGACGATAGGCTCGCGTCGCGGCGATTGCGTTCGGCCTCTTCGAGCGGCGAGTATTCGGTGCGGCGCGCGTAGTCGGGATCGATCGCCATGAGCGCGCGGCGCAGCATCGTTTCAGGTCGAATGCGCGTGTCTTCGTCGCTGTCTTCGCCGCGAATCGCAAAGCGCATGCGAGGCGCAAGGGTGACTTCGGGCTCCGGCGGAACCCGCGGCACGATCGTGCTGTCGCTGCCGAGACCTCCGCGGCGCGCCTGGGCTTTTCGCGCAAGTTCGGTCGCCGCATCGGCTGCCATCGAGCGGCTGCGGGCGTCCAGCTCACTGGCAATATCCGCCGCCATCTTGAAGAGCTCGAGAGCGCGCAGGTCGGCATCGCGATCCGCCGCTGTGCTCGCGGCACGTCGTAGCCACTTCAAGGCCTCGACATCGTCGCCGCTCTCCCACATCGTCGCCGCGGCTGAGAGGGCCCAGTGCACGTCTTCGGAGTCGGCTTCGTTCGCGATGGGGAACGAGCGGGACCGCCCGTCGCGACCCTGTTTCGTGGCAGCGAGGGTTCCCGGTCGTGAGTCCGCTTGGGGCTTACGGGCCATCGTCAGCGAGACCGAAGGCGGCTTCGTCGCCGCCGAGCGACCAGTAGGAGGCCACCGATGGCGAGCGCCCCGATTGACGTTGTATTTTTCATAGAACCGACCGCAGGCGCCAGCGGGGCTCCCGCCGTCGACGCGTGCACAGCGCAGCTCGCACTTGCCGAGTTCCCGCCGCTCGTTGCCTCCGGGTCGGTTGGCTCGGGCAGGCTCGGCGTTCCGTTCCCGCCGCCCCCGCCGCCGCCCGCGTCATCGACGACGTACGCGAGGCCTTCGACCGTCACCCACACCGCGCGCCGCGGGAAGGGTGGACCCTCCGCCAATTCCAACACGGCTGCGCCTGCGTCTTTCAACGCGGCGGGATCCATGTGCCACCCCGGGGCATCGCTTGCGGCGAGCTTGCGTCGCGTCGCGCCGTCGAGCACCCAAATGAGCTTAGCGTCGCTCGGATCGACGAAAGCCTTCGGCGCACTTGGCAGTGCTTTACCCTCCGGCAACGCGCTCGCGTCGGCAGTAAGCTCGTCCCAAAACGACGTCAGCTTCCATGCGGTCGCAGTCGCCTCCGCGAGCGGGCGACGCGCACCCGTGAGTTCGAGCGGGGCACACGCAAGGGTCGTCGGGCTCTCCAGCAATTCGTGCCGGGTCGCATCCTCGGCGTCGATCGCGCGGAGGCGTACGGCGTGCGTGGCCCCGTCGAACAACGAGAGTGGCGAGGCTGCCGCAAAGGCGTGGTTGCACGAGCCGAGTGTGTCGCAGAGGTCGCTTCGCTCGCGATCGGCGAGGAGCTGCGCTTCGTTTGATGGGGGAGTCGCGTCCACGTCGAGTTCGACTGCTACCGCTGCGCCCGGCTTCTCGGGATCGAAGGCCCAGCCGACGAGACGCTCGCAGTCCGCGAGTTCGAGAGCGCCGCGCGGCGGCTGGCTGAGCGTGGCTTGATACGCTGTCACGAGCGAGAGGTAGGGAGGCACGTACACCGAGCCGATGTTCGCGATGTTTTGCTTGATGTTGAAGTGCAGGTGAACCGAGGTGGAGGTTCCTCCGAAGTTGTTCGACACCTTGCCGAGGAGGTCGCCGCGTTTCACTTTTTCGCCCACGCTCACCTGAACGCTATCCATGTGGAGGTAGTCGTAGCGTGTGCCGTCGGGGGCGGTGAGGTAGACCGAGTAGCTGCCGATACTCGTGATCGTTCCGTCGACGACGGCTATCGCCCCGTGGACGTTGCCCTCACAGCTCGCGGCGCGGATGTCCTGCCCTTGATGCCCCGTGCCGGCCGGGCATAGCGGCATGTCCCAGCTTCGCTCTTCGCAGTAGTTGTCACGCCACGGGTAGGAAAAGTTCACGGGGGCGCACTGGCTGCCGCTCGGGCCGTAAAGCCCGCCGGTCATGTAGACTTGCGAGTTCGCGTAGGCCTTTCCTTGAATCGGGAAGAGCAGGCCGGGCGCGTACACCTTCGCGTCGACGCGCCCGTCGCCTGAGCCCGCGATGAGATCGCCCGGCGGCAGGAAGGTGAAGTCCTCGGCGTAGGCGGTGGTTGCAAGCGTCGCTACGCCCAATAGAACTGCTGCTAGAACGCGTTTCATCGCGTGCCCCCTTCGCCGCCGACGTAGCGCAGTCGATTGGCGATCGCGGTGACGTGCGCCGCGCCTTGGCAGCGCGTGTCCTGCCGTTCGAAACACTCGAGATCGAGCGAATAGGCGACGCCATTTTCGAGCCACGATGCGCTCACAATTCCTTCGTTTTCAGTGATGAATGCGGGTCGTCCGCGAACTTCGGAGCGTCCACGCGCGGGCGGGATCTCCGGGTAGTCGTGTGCGAGCCGCGTGCCGTGGAGCGCGGTCGTGAGCCCGCCGTCCTTCGTGGACAACGCGTACCAATGCGGCCCGGTGGTGATCACCGCCGTGCGCAAAAGCTTCGGTTCGTCGACGACGAGCACGGGCACCGGCGAGTGTGCAAGCTCGCGGCGTGCCGCTTCGGAGAGCTCCTTGAGCGCGGGCCCGTCGACCGACGTCGGCCAGCTCGGCGTTCCCACGAGGGCTTTGCGAGCGTCTACGGGTGCCGCCTTCGTGACGGCGGTGGGCGTCGGCTTGGGCGGGCGTCGGTCGAACGCATCACCCGACTCCGCACAGCCTGCCACGACGAGCGCAAGGATACCGACGAGTCGCGGTGCGAGCATCGTGGCAGAGCGTACGCCGATCTGCTCCGCGAACAAGCCATCCTGCGTGCCCGCGCCGGAGGAACGGAAAGATGTCAGGCGCGCGGTTGCCGAGCCTGCCGAAGCGCGCTCGTCCAAGCCGAGAGCGATCAGGCAGGCGAGCTGGGTCCGCGGGCCTTCTTGCCGAGGAGGAGGCGCACGGCGAACGAGGCGCCGAGGATCACGGCGTAGATGACGGGTTCGCGCACGTCGGCCTTCACGCGCATCACGTAATGCACGACGGCGAGCACCCCCGCGAGGTAGGCGAGCCGGTGCAGAGCTTGCCAGCGTTTCGGGCCAAGTCGCTGCAGGGCGCGTTTGGTCGAGGTGAGCGCGAGCGGCGTCATGACGACGACAGCCGCGAGGCCGACAGCGATGAAGGGTCGCGAGCTTACGTCCTTGGCGAGGGTCCGCCACGCGAACCCTTGGTCGAGCGCCACGTAGACGAGGAGGTGTGCGAGCGCCGAAAAAAAGGCAGCAAGCCCGAGCGTCTTGCGAAGCTTGAGGGGCCACTTCGCGCCGGTGACGAGCTTGAGCGGCGTGCACAGCAGTGAGGCGACGAGCAACACCAGGGCGAGCAAACCGAGCCTGTGCAGGGCCGTCTCGACCGGGTTTACCCCGAGTCCACCCGTTGCGGCGCGCACAGCGAGGATCGCAAACGGTGCGAGCGTGCCGGTGAGCACGGCGGGCTGTAGCCAATCGCTGCGGCGCATCACTTAAAAGTTCTGCGTGAGGTCCATGCCTCCGTACAAGTGGGCGACGGCGTCGGCGTAGCCATTGAACGCAAGCGTGTCGATTCGCTCGAGCTTGCCGATGCGCCGTTCGGAGCCTTGGCTCCAGCGCGGGTGATCGACCGCGGGGTTCACGTTCGCGTAAAAGCCGTATTCGGACGGGCCCGCTGCGGCCCAGGTGGTCTTCGGGCGCTCGCGGGTGAGAGCGATCGACACGATGGATTTGCAGCTTTTGAAGCCGTATTTCCAAGGCACGACCAATCGGATCGGCGCGCCGTTTTGTCCGAGCAGCGGGGTGCCGTAGAGACCAACGGCCAAGAGCGTGAGCGGATGCATCGCCTCGTCGAGACGGAGACCCTCGACGTACGGCCAGTCGAGCACGGCGCTGGTCTGGCCGGGCAGTTGCTCTGGATCGAGCAGCGTCGTGAATTGCACGAACCGCGCGTGGGAGGTCGGCTTCACGCGGGCGAGCAGCGACGAAAGCGGAAAGCCCACCCATGGGATGACCATCGACCACGCCTCGACGCAACGCATGCGGTAGACGCGCTCTTCGAGGGGAAACCACCGCGTGAGATCGTCGACGTCGACCGTTTGCGGCGCATGCACTTCGCCTTCGATTCGAACGGTCCAAGGCGCGGTGCGGAGCGACCCGGCGTTTCGGGCGGGGGCCGATTTGCTGAGGCCGAGCTCGTAGAAATTGTTGTAGGTCGTCACTGCGTCGAAGGCCGTCGCTTCGCCTCGCGGCACACTGAACGGGCTTGGCGTGAGCGGACTCCACGGGCTCGCTTGGCCGAAAGGCGCAGGGGGCGGGGCGGGCGGGGTACCAGGCGGGCCTGAGCTCACGCCTCCACGCTCCGAGAGCCACGTGAGTCCGGCGCCCAAGCCCGCGCTCGTGCCGATGAAGGCTCCCGCTCGCGCGAGGAATTCACGGCGGCGCGCATAGAGCGCAGGCGCGGTGATCTCCGCTCCTTTGGGTTCCGGCGGCAGACGCTGAGCGACCAAGGCCCGACCTTACCTCAACCTCGCTCAACCGCGGAACACGCGAATGGACTTGCGTCCTCGAGGGGCATCACAAAGGATGCGCCCCCCCATGGCAGCCCGACCCGACCGACAGACCAAGTCCCTGGAAACCAAGCTCGCTCGCAAAGCGACCCGTACCGGCAAGCCTGGCGCGAAAGCCAAGCGCTGGCAGCGCGCACTCGCCCGCGTGAAGGTTGAAGGCGCCCCCGCCGCGACCTGACGCTCGCCGTTCGGTTGTAGGGCTTTCCACAATTAGCCCGTTGGTGCGATAGTGTGGGCTCAGCCATGAGCCTTATGCATCGTCGCCAATTTTACTGCTGCACTGTGGTCGCTTTCCTTGGAGCCGCGATTGCGGTGGGAGGAGGGGGCTGCGCCGCAACCGGTTCCGACACCGAGGAGACCTCTACCGGAGCCGCGACGGTCACGACGGGCACGGGCGGGACCGGAGGTTCGGGCGGAGCGGACGCGGTCTCCACAGTGACTTCGAGCGTTTCGTCGAGCGTTTCGTCGAGCGCCTCGAGCGCCTCGAGCGGAAGCGGAGGCGCCGGACCGGTTTGTGGCAACGGCGTGCAAGAGCAAGGTGAAGCTTGCGACTCGTCGGACTTTGCCGGCAAGACCTGCCAGGACTACGGCCTCGCGGCCGGCATGCTGCAGTGCAACGCGTTCTGCGGAGTCGTCGTTTCTGGCTGCACGCCGCTTGAAAACTGCTCCAACGGCGATGACGATGACAAAGACGGCGACACCGACTGCGCCGATAGCGAATGTTCCGCTGTCCCGAGTTGCACGGACTCGTGCGCGGCCCCGTACCTCCTCGGTGATGGGGACTTCGACTTCGAGGACACGACCGGTCGCCCCGACGTGCTGAAAGGCAGCTGCACGACCGAATCCGGACCCGAGCTCGTCTACGCGTACACGGCGACCGCCAACGTCGACGTCGTCGTCGCCCTCTATTTTTCGGACGCGGACATGAGCCTCTCGGTTCGGACGGCCTGCGGCGACGCTGAAACTCAAGTCGCCTGCACCAACGCGGTCGGACCGTTCGACTTCGAAGACGAAACGATCGCCTTTAAAGCCACGAAGAGCATGACCTATTACATCGTGGTCGATGGCGTGAGCCCAACCGATTACGGCGCGTTTGGGATCGAGCTCACCGAAGTGTTTCCCGAGACCAGCTGCAACGACAACGTCGACGACGACAGTGATGGCTTCATCGACTGCGCCGATCCGTTGAGCTGCCAACCGAGCCTCGATTGCGTGCCGGGAGTGAAGGGCGTCGGGACGAGCTGCACAGACCACACCGATTGCGCAGCCACGGGCAACGATCCGGTGTGCATCAATGAGATGGATTACAACTGGCCGTCCGGTTACTGCAGCGAATACTGCGACTTGCTCGCGAACGACTGCGCGCTCGGCTCGGTCTGCGCGGAGCCGTCGGTGCTCGGAAAGCCCTTCAAGAAAAACGGGCTCGGCGTGTGTTTCAAGACGTGCACCAAGAAGGCCGATTGCCGTGCCGGCTACATGTGCTCGGACTTCGGCGCTGGTTTCGTCTGCAAACTCTGACAGCGCGCATTTTTATGCGGAGACCGATTATGCGTTTTAAAACAATCCGAATTGGTAGCGGTGTTTTCCTCGGGAGCAGCGCCGCCTTCGCGCTGATCGTGGCGGCCGCGTGTTCTGCGGGCCCGCCGAAAAAGGAGCTGACCACCGTCGCGACGTCGACGAGCACGGGCGGCACCGACGCCGCGGGCGGCAACACGCCAACGAACACGACCGGCGCCGGTGGCTTCCTGCCGACGGGCTCGGGTGGCATGGGGGGCAGCGTGATCCCCTGCGAAAATCCTGCCGACGACGCCGATTTCGACAAAGACGGCTACACGATCACCGCGGGCGATTGCAACGACTGCGATGCCAACGTCAATCCTGGCGCCGTCGAAGCGCCGACGAAGAAAGGCGAGATGCCCTTCGACGAGGACTGCGACAAGGAGGTCGACGAGCAAGGTGACGTCGTGTCCTGCGACGACGACCTCGTTGTCGATGAAGCCGACCCCGCGGTTGCCGCGAAGGCCGTCGGGATCTGCAAAGTCTCCACCGGCGTGAAAGACTGGGGCCTGGTCAGCGCCAAATGGGTGATGCCGGACGGCACGCTGCCCCCTGTGGACGCGCAGGATGCCACCAACTTTCATCTCGGACACGGCGTGCTCACGGCATTCGGAAACGTGGTCAAGGTCCGCGAGGGCAAGCGGATGCTCGCCTTGTCGAGCGGGACGGCACGCCAACCCCTCGATCCCGGCTACAAGAGCCCGCAGGGTTTCAGCAAGGGCATCTCGAGCGGTCACCCGGTAGGCTTTCCAAAAGAATCGCCTGCATGCCCGGGTACCATCACCGGCGAGCCGAACGACGGCGCCGGGATCGAGCTCGAGCTTCGCGCGCCGACGAACGCCCACGGCATCGGATTCGAATTCGACTTCTTCACCTACGAGTGGCCGAACTTCGTCTGCTCGACGTACAACGATTTCTTCGTCGCGTTGCTCGAGCCGTTTCCGCCGAAGCAGCAGGACGGCAACATCTCGTTCGACGCGATGGGCAACCCCATCAGCGTGAACAACGCGTTCCTTGATGTTTGCGGTTGCGAAGGCAATCCTCCGCAGCCCTGCGAAGCCGGTGGAAAGTTCTTCAACTGCGCCCTCGGAAATGCCGAGCTCCTCGGCACGGGATTTGGCTTTGACGCGGGAGGCTCCTTCGCGGTGGACCACGGCTCGACCAGCTGGCTGTCGAGTCAGGCGCCGATCCCCGCGAGCGGGCAAAAGGACAGCGTCATCAAGCTCCGCTGGGGCGTGTACGACTCGGGCGATGGCGCTCTCGACACAACGACGCTGATCGACAAGTTCCGCTGGATCCTCGAGGCGGGGGTTCCGGTCGTGACCGAGCCCGTCCCGAGGTGAGCCGCGTGTTACCCATACCCTTGCGAACCCAGGAGGCTCCACCGTGAACCGATTCGATTCTCACAGCGTCCATGCAGGCTACGAAACGAATGTTGCGCGCGAAAACGCAGCGTTTCTTCGCAAAGTCTACTTGATCATGGCCGGGGGCCTCGGGGCTACGGGAGCCACCGCGCTTGCCGTGGCGTCGACCCCTTTCCTGACGACGCTCATCTTCACCAATCCGCTCGTGTTCTACGGCCTGATCGCCATCGAGCTCGTGATGGTGTTCTCCTTCTCGGCCGTGGCGCGGCGCGTCTCAGCGGTGACCGCTGGCGCGTTGTTCATGACCTACGCGATCGTCAACGGAATCACGATGTCGGCGATCTTTCTCGTCTACACGAGCAGCTCGATCGCCACGACGTTCTTCGTCACCGGCGGCACGTTCGCGGCGATGAGCGCGTACGGCTACGCGACGAAGCGCGAGCTCTCGGGCCTTGGCCACTTCGCACGGATGGGACTGATTGGTCTCATCATCGCGTCGCTTGTGAACATCTTCTTGCGGAGCCCGATGTTGCAGTGGCTCACGACGTTCGTTGGGGTGATCGTCTTTACCTGTCTTGTCGCGTACGACACGCAGAAGATAAAACAGCTCAACATCATCGGCAACGAGGGGACCGAAGAGGATCACAAGGAGGCGCTCCATGGCGCGTTGATTCTCTACCTCGACTTCATCAATCTGTTTCTCTTCATGCTGCGTATTCTCGGCGGCCGTCGCGACTGACCGCGCGTCGTGTCGTGACGTTTTGGCGTCACTCGCGCTCAACGACGAGCGGCGCCTGATCGAACCGGGCGCGAATTCGATTGAGTGCTTTGAGCACGGGTGCGCGGCGAACGAACGCGAGCTCGAAGCGCCGTTTTCCAGGGACGTCCAAGAGCATCACGCCCATCAGCATGGTGAGCAGCCCTTGGCCGGGAACGCCCGGAAGCGCCAGCACGAAGCCCACGCAAAGGAGGGCTAGCCCGAGCACGTTCTTTCCGACGACGTACACCACGCGTCCCACCGGTGACCCGAACGCTCGTACCGGTGCCGCCCCGCTCGACAGAAAATAGCCCGGTGAAATTCGCACGACGAAAGCGACCACGAGGGCGCTCGACGCCAACGTCGAGAGGAGCGCCACGAGCACGCCGAGCGCGATGCGACTTGCGGTCCAGCTATCGGGCACCACAGGTCAGCGATTCATGCCGAGCTCGTCGAACAGGAACGAGTACATGTCGACTCCGCGCTCGACGTTCTTCTTGATCATGTCGCCTCCCCCGTGGCCGGCGTTCGTCTCGACCCGCACGAGCACCCGCGAGGCGTTCGCTTTCGAGTCGAGGATGCGGGCCGCGAATTTACGCGCGTGCAGCGGATCGACACGGTCATCGTTGTCTGCCGTCAACATCAAGAGGGCGGGATAGTCGGTATTGGGCGTCACGCGGTGATAGGGGGAGTACGCGTGAAGCGCCTTGAACTGCGCAGGATCTTCGGAGGAGCCGTACTCGCTTATCCACGTGCGTCCCGAGCCGAACCGGTGGTAGCGCACCATGTCGAGCAGTGGCACTGCGCAGACGACCGCGCGGAAGAGCTCGGGGCGTTGGGTCATCGCGGCACCGACGAGCAAGCCACCGTTCGAGCCACCACTTATCGCGAGGCGGTCACGTGCCGTGTAGCCGTTCGCTTGGAGCCACTCCGCCGCTGCGATGAAATCGTCGAAGACGTTCTGCTTCTTGTCGCGCATGCCCGCGCGGTGCCAGTCCTCGCCGTACTCGCCGCCGCCGCGAAGATTTGGCAGCGCGTAGCCACCTCCTCGGTCGAGCCATGCGAACAAGGATCCTGTGAACGCAGGCACTTTCGCGATTTGAAACCCGCCGTAGCCCGTCAGCAAAAACGGCGTCGAACCGTTTTTCGGCATGTCGCGGCGCCGCACGACGAACATCGAGATCGACGTTCCATCCTTCGATGGATAGAACACCTGTTCGAGCAAGTAAGGGCTTGCGTCGATGGGGACCTTCACCTCAAAGAACGGTTTGCGGCCGCCACTCTTGACCGAGGTTTCGTACACGTTCGCCGGTGAGAGGAAAGACTCGTAAGAGTAGAAGGCATCGTCGTCTTCGGGGTTTCCGACGAGCGCGCTCAGCGTACCGATCTCCGGTGTCGCGATCTGTTGAACGGGTTTTCCATCGAGGCTCAATACGGCGAGGCGACTCGAGGCGTTCTCCAAATATTTGAGCGCCAAGTGGCCACCCACGACGGCCGCGGATTCGAGCACGCTCTTCGGATCTTGCGGCGCGACCTCTTTCCAAGATGCGAGGTCCACGCTCTTCGAAGGATCGACGACCATCAGCCGGTAGCGTGGCGCTTCATAGTCCGTGCGAACGTAGAATCGGTCTTTCCAGACCGTCGGGTGAAAGTGCGCATCCTTGCCGACGACGAGCGGTTGCCAGCCCCCCGGCTTGCGTAGATCTTGAAAGTAGAGGTCGTTGCGGGTCCAACCGTGGAGGATCTCGAGCACCAAGAAGTGCCCGTCTCGCGAGACGTCGGCGCCGAGGAACGTGCGCGGATCGCCCGTCTTTTCCCTGACGAGTCGATCGGTTGCGGGCGCCTTGCCGAGGAGGTGGAAGTGGATCGCGGCCTCGCCGGGGAGCTTGTCTGTCGGTATCGAAGGGTCGGACGGAAGGCGCGTGTAGTAGAAGCCCGTGCCCTTCGGCTCCCAGGAGGGCTGCGCGTATTTGGCTCCAGGGATCACGTCGATGTCGGAGCTCGTTCCCGTCGCGACGTCCATCACGTGAAGCGTGGCCTCGTCCTTGTTGTTCGCGGCGAGCTTGTACGCGATGAGCCGTCCGTCGAGCGACGGGAACACGCCGTGAAGCGCGACGCTTCCGTCTTGGCTGAGGAGGTTCGGATCGAGCAAGACCTTCGGCGCGCCCGTGCGGCCTTCGCGCCAATACCAGACGGCCTTTTCCTTGTCTTTGTGCTGCTGCGTCCAAAAATAGCGCGTCCCGTGGCGACGCGGTGGCGCGACCCACTCGACGTAGCTGAGCTCCGTTAGACGAGCTTCGAGTTCGCGGCGTTTCGGCAGCGCGGCGAGGTGTTTTCGCGTGTAGCGATCGAATGACGTAAGCCAGCTCTTGGTCTCCGGTGAGGAGACATCCTCGAGCGCCCGGTATGGATCCGCGACGTTGACCCCGTGAAGCAACTCGGTCACGTCGGAGGGTCGCGCATGGGGTGGCTCATCGTCCGATGGAGACAACGTTGCGACGGCCGACGGAGCCGCCGCGGAGGGTCTCGCGAGCTGCACGTCGTGCGCGTGGCAGCCGGTCGAACTCACGGTGAGCAAGGACGTGACCCAGGCTACGCGCGATCGCATGTCTGCCGACATAGCCCGAGCGGCGTCGGACGGCGAGTGCCGCCATGCTCTGACGCCGCGGACGACTCAGTTCAACAACTGTCGCGCTTTGGGTCGCGAGGGTGCCCGCGTGAATCGCGCGACGCCTTCTTCGAGCAACGCTTGGGCACGAGCCAGCACGAGCGACTCCTCCGCGCGGCTCACCACCTCGGCATCGCTTTCGGCTCCAGCCACGTTGCCTTCGATCGCACGCGCGCGGGCGATCGCGCCCATCAATCGCTGCATGATCGTGAGCGCGGCGCTCGTGCGACGATTCGGTCCTACGTCTCCCGAACTTCGGTCGCGGCTGCGCTCGTCTGCGTTTTCAGCCGCCTCGAGGCCGGCACGCAATTGGGCGACGAGCTCGGACAGTTCGGCGTTCGCGGTTGCGAGCGGAGCGCCTCCTTCGACACCTCGTGCGATCGTTCGCATGCGCGCCAGCACGCTCGTCATCGCCGGGGGGTTCGCGTTCGCGTGTCGCGTGTCGCCACTGCGCAGGCGAGTTTGAAGGCGAGCTTGAAGCGCGTCCGACAGCTCCATGACCGCACGGTCGTCACTCGGATCGGTGACTCGAAAGCCACTCGACAGGCGCGCAAACGACGTCCGAACGAGCCGGTCCTTCGGCTCCAGAGGGTGGCCGTCGGCGCGCCCATTCGGTGTTCGTCCTTGATTCGCTGCCATGGCTCGGTGTCGTCCCAGAGGTTTGGAGGCTTTAGAAAGAGGCTCTCCTAGCCATGTAGAACGGACAGATCCTCCAATACTTGAGGCTTTGTACGTCGAATTTTACTCGTGCCGCGCGTCGGTTTCGCTGCGCAGAAAACGACGCGAGCCGCGTGCCAGTCCGAGAGTGCCCGTGTTGGACATCGCGGAGCTCGCACACGGCTCGAGTCGAGCGCGTAACGCCGATCAGCGCAGCAGGGAGAGAGCCAACTGCGGCGCCTGGTTCGCCTGGGAGAGCACCGAGGTGCCCGCTTGCAGGAGAACTTGCGATCGCGAGAGCAGTGACGTCTCTTCCGCAACGTCCACGTCGCGGATCGAGCTGTTCGCCGCTTCGAGGTTGGTGCGAATGGTCTGCGACGACGTGACCGCGATGCTGAGGCGGTTGGCCGCAGCGCCGAATCGTGCGCGGTTGGTCGACACCTGGGTGAGCGCCGAGTCGAGCGCGGTGATCGCCGCGGTGGAATTGGTCGCTGTTGAACCAGCGACCGTGATCCCGCTTAGACCCAGGTTGCTTGCCGAGATCGCGCCGAAGCTGACAGAGATCGTGTCGCTCGAGGTCGTCGAGATACCGACCTGAAAAGCGATCGTCGTCGCGACTCCACCAAGGAGGTCGATGCTGTTGAACTTCGTGGAGTTCGCCAGACGATCAATCTCCTCCTTCATCAACCCGAATTCGGTGTCGATGTAGCCGCGGTCCGTCGAGCTCAGATCGCCGTTGGCGCTCTGAACCGCGAGTTCTCGCATGCGGATGACGATGCCGCTGACCTCGCCGAGCCCGCTCTCAGCGGTGCGCGACATGTTCAGTGCGTTCGTGGTGTTGCGTTCCGCGACAGAGAAGCTGCGGATACGCGCCTTCAACGACTCGCTTACGCCGAGTCCTGCGGCGTCGTCCGATGCGCTGTTGATGCGGTAACCGCTCGACAGACGCTGGAACGATTTTTGGAGAACCCCTTGCGAGTTCGCGAGGTTCTTCTGTGCTTCGAGGGATGCGATGTTTGTATTGATTACTAAAGGCATGTCCAACTCCTTCTTAGAGCTGCCGTGCTTCCCACCGTCATCATGACGGTGTTTGGGATGGCTCGGAGGGGCCCGCCAGGATCCCTCCTAGTCAATGCGAACGGACCATCCCTAAAAAACTTTAGCCGTTCCCTCTTTGGCACCCGAATTCACTGGGAATTATCGAACAAAATAAAAAAAGCCCGCACAGCCGAGTAGGGCTGCGCGGGCTCATTGGGTCGCTTCTGTCGATCAGCGGAGAAGGCTGAGCGCCAGCTGCGGTGCCTGGTTCGCCTGGGACAACACCGAGGTGCCGGCCTGGAGGAGAACCTGGGTTCGCGCGAGGACCGACGTTTCCTCAGCCACGTCGACATCGCGGATTGCGCTGTTCGCCGCTTCGAGGTTCGTTCGAATCGTCTGCGAGTTCGTGACCGCGATGCCGAGCCGGTTCTGCGCGGCACCGAATCGTGCACGCGTAGTCGATACCGAGGTGAGTGCCGTGTCCACGGCGTTGATCGCCGCCGTAGCGGCGGTCGCGCCGGAGCCCCCAACGCTGATGCCGCTGAGTCCGAGGGACGAGACGGATACGCCACCGAAAGAGACCGAGATCGTGTCGTTCGAGGTCGTGCCGATGCCGACCTGGAACGCGACGGCCGCGGCGCTGCCCGCGAGCAGGTCGACGCCGTTGAATTGGGTCGAGCCCGACACGCGGTCGATCTCGTCCTTCATCAGCTGGAACTCGGTATCGATGTAGCTGCGATCTGTAGAGGTCAGATCGCCGTTGGCACTCTGAACGGCGAGCTCACGCATACGCAGAACGATGCCGCTGACCTCGCTGAGGCCACCTTCTGCGGTACGCGTCATGCTGATGGCGTTCGCAGTGTTGCGCTCCGCAACCGTGAAGCTGCGGATACGCGACTTCAACGATTCGCTGACCCCGAGGCCTGCCGCGTCGTCCGAAGCGCTGTTGATACGGAAGCCGCTCGACAAGCGCTGGAACGATTGGCCGAGTGCTGATTGCGCTCGGTTCAGGTTCTTTTGCGCGCTGAGAGAAGCAACGTTGGTATTGATTACAAGAGGCATGACACAAAACTCCTTCGTAGAGTTAACTCACCGAGGTGAGTGCCTTCGCGTCGTCATCATGACGACGGTGTGGGCGTACGAGTCAGGTTCCCGCCAAGGTCCCGTGACTCTCTTGCGGTTCCCGCCAAGGTCCCGCAACCCATTCAAACGGTCGCCCGGCGCGCTCCTTGAGGACCGGGGGTCGATTTATCTCGCTCGGTCTTGCGAGTGGTGTTGATTCACCCTGCCTCGATGAAGGGGGCGCACTACGCTCTCGCGCGTGGGCATGGACGACCGTCGAGACATCTTCCTGCGCGGCTTGGACGCTTACCGAAAGGGTGAGCATCACGAGGCGCACGAGCATTGGGAGGAGATTTGGCAGGACGAACCCGATGAGTCGCGAAGTCGCCTTCTTCAGGCGCTGATTCAAGTCGCGAGCGCGGCTCACAAGGCGACGCATGATGTGGCTCCGCTCGGTGCGGTGAGACTTCTCGAACAGGCAGAGAGGCGCCTGCGTGCGTTGCCCGAGCGATTCATGGCTGTCGACGTGGCAGCGCTATGCGAACGCCTTGGGCCTTACGCTCACGCAATAACGACGGCGCATGCGGCGCTGGGACACGTGCGTCTCGAGGCCTCGCTCGCGCCTGAGATCCCGATCGCTGGCGAGGTGGGTCCGTGGGGAGCGGTCGAGGCGGCGCCGCTCGTCCCGGAGCTTGCGCGGGCGGCCTGGTTCGAGCAAGGGCTGTCCGCTTACGGGCGCGGCGCGTTTTTCGATGCGCATGAGTTCTGGGAACAGCTGTGGCGTGACGAGCGGGGGGAGGATTACAAGTGCCTGTTGCAGGGCCTGATTCAGGTGGCTGCGGCGATGCACAAAGTGCAGGAGCAGCACAAGCCAGGGCCCTCGGCGAGCTTGCTCTCCCGTGCGCTGTTGCGGCTCAGCGGCTTGCCGAAGGACTTCGGTGGGCTGCAGGTGGATCGCGTGGTCCGCGAAATTCTCGACGCGCAGCGGGCCCTCGCGGAGCTTGTCGAATCGCCAAAACATTTGCCGATGCTCGCGCCGGAGCAGGTGCCCACGATCGCTCGCGTGCTGCGGGGCTGACTCAGTTACCGCCCGTGGCTGCGCGTGCGAGCACCGCGTCAAGCCGCGCGAGGAATGCGTCCGGTGTGAGGTAGTGCTCGATACGCTCGAGCTGGCGACCGTGGTCGTCGACGAACACCATCGTGGGCAAGCCGCGAACGCGGTAACGGGCTTGCTCGTGGCGGTTGGCTCGCGTCTCCTCGGTGACGTCGATCCGGAGCGCGACGAAGTGCGTGCTGAGGCGTTGCCGCACCACGGGATCCGACAACGTATCGCTCTCGAGTAGGTGGCAAGGAAGGCACCAGTCCGCGGCAAAGTGGACGAGCATCGGGCGGTGAGTCCGGCGCGATTCGGCTGCCGCTTGCTCCACATCGGTGAGCCACGGCGGGTCGACGTGTAGCGCGACGGCGTCTGGAAGGTCGCCCCGTTGCGCGGGGACGGAAGGCGCGCTCGGTGATTCGCGCGACGGCGTCGAGGAAGCTGCGACGCTGCCATCTTCGGTGCTGCGATCGGCGGCGCGGCCACCCGCAAGTTCCGGCATGCGCCAAGCCATCGACGGCTGCTTTGTGCATGCGCCGAGCAGCACGGCCGACAAGGCAAGTGCTCGGCGCGCGGTCACGGTTCGACGCAGGTGCCGTAAGGTTTCTCTTGGAAGGTGAGGGGCGGCTCGAAGAAAACGCACTTGCTCGCAATCGA
Organism: Polyangiaceae bacterium; assembly: GCA_947475525.1. Classification (GTDB taxonomy): domain Bacteria; phylum Myxococcota_A; class Polyangia; order Polyangiales; family Polyangiaceae; genus SYFR01. Next base: position 296,825 of record CANJMI010000001.1, read on the forward strand.
CGGGCACGAGGGGCTGTCTTGACCGGGCACATCGCACCAGCGCGCGCACTTCGCAGAAAGCGGGGTCTCGGTGATCACGATGCAGACGCGGCCCGGCGCGCAGTCCACTTCGGAAGTGCACGCAATGCCCTCGCCAACGTTCTTCGATTTCGCGCAGTCGAAGCCCTCGCCGGTGCGGTCGATGCAGGTGACGTTCGCGTTTGCGTCGCAAGGCGAAGCGCCGATCGGCTCGCAGCCCGACGTGCAGTGGAGAACTTTCTTGGAGATGACCGAGCCGTTCGGGCGCTGTGCCTCGATGCACGAGCCTTTTACCGTGAATGGTGTTTGATCTCGCGTCGCTTGAAATTCGCAGTCGGACGCGCTCTCGCAGCGTGGCTTGCAGGCGCCGTACTTCGGGTCACAGAGCGTGCCGTCGACGCAGTCGGCGTCCCTGCTGCAGCTTTGCCAAACGTTCTTCGTGCCATCGTTGACACACGCGAATTCGCCGGTGTCTACGTTCGTTAGCGCGCACTTTTTCCCCGCGCCGCACGACCCGACTTCACCTGATGTGCAGGCGATAGGGTTGCGGTATTCGAACGCGGGATAGTTGCAGGAGGCTGCAAAGAGCGCCGCCCCGATGGCGCATTGCTGGAAGGCACGGAAGATCATCGCGGAGTCTCGGCAAGGTAACACCATCGGCGTCATTCTCGCCTGGGACTTCGGGTTAAGGGTCGTTGTGGCGGAGTCCCAGAAGCTTTGCGACGCTGGCCTCGTCCGCAGGTGTGAATTCGTAGCTGTCGAACTCGTCGCTTCTCACCCATTCGAACGCGTGCACCGCACGGGGCTCGAGAGTGCCTTCGCGAATGCGGCAATCGTACGTGTAGAGTTCGAGAAGGTAGGCTTCGTAGGTGTGGCTCTCGAAGCCGATGCACTCGCTCACGTCGACAGAGACGCCGAGGCGGTGCAGGATTTCTCGTTCGAGTGCGGCAGCATCCGTCTCGCCATCTTCGACGCGTCCGCCAGGAAATTCCCACAAAAGAGGGAGCACAGCGTTCGGTCGCCGTTGGGTGATCAGGTACTTGCCGTCGTGACCGATGACGGCCGCGACGACGCGAATTCGGGGAAGGAGGCTTACGGTCATCGGGATGCGAGCGCGACGCGAAAGAGCTGTTGGCCAAGGAGCAGAACTTCGCCGGGACCGACCTCGGTTTCGCCGCTGAGTCGAACGAACGTGCCGTTGGAACTGCCGAGGTCGATGATGACGACTCGGCCTGCCTCGACGTTGAGACGGCAGTGCGCGCCGGAAACGTAGCCATCGTCGGGGAAGACGATATCGCCGCGCTCGCGCCCGATTTGAAGGCCGCTCATTGGCACGACGAACGCGTCTCCGGTGCTGTTTCGCCCCAGCACGATGAGCACGCGGCCGGCCACGTTGTCGGTGGCGGCTCCGAGCCAGGCTACCTTTTCGTGGTCGGGCGCCTTGGCTTTTAACGCATCGAAGCGCAAGAGGGCCTGCCCCACGCGAAAGCACTGGCCCGAGGCAATTGGGCAGGGATCGCCTGCGCGTAGCTTGCGGTAGATCCCGTTGAGTGAATCTTCGTCGCGAACGAGGAGCCGCTCGCCTCTCGGAGTGAACGATCCATGGTTCGGCGACATGAACCTATCGCGCGCGAAGGCCCCGCCTCGGTTCTTACCGAACACCGTAGGACCTTCGTTCAGGCGGTGCGAGGCGGTTGCCGAGCCGTCGATTGCAATCGAGATGAGCTCGAGGCGGCTTGGCACTGGGGGCTTGACCGTCGCGGTCCAGGTTACCCGCTCGGACCGTCTGCTGTCCGGAGGCCGCTCCAGCGAGGCTGTCTCATCCGCGGAAAGCGCAGCGGGCGCGTCCTCTTGGAGTCCGCGCGGGCGCCTTGGCATCCCGGCTCCGCAACCCATGCAGAACCGGAAGCTTGCGCCATTTTCTTTGCCGCAGCCCGGACAGACCACCATCGCGTGGGCGGAGTATGCGGGAAACGCGCAGCGAAGGCGAATTCGGGTGCGTTACCGTGCGAGCGTCGCGAGGGCTTCACGGACGAGTTCGCCGAGTGGACGTTCGAGATCTTGGATTGAGCCGATGGCGCGCTCGGCTTCGGAGGGTTTCCAGCCCATGCGGACGAGGGCGTCGAGGAGCTGGGCCGCGGGGCTCGTTGCGGTCGCTGGCGCGGCGGCCACGCGTTGTGGGCCAGGCTCGCCCGTCGTGAGACCCAGCAATTTCCCCTTCAACTCGAGCGAGATTCGCTGGGCGGTCTTTAGGCCTACGCCTGGGATGCGCTTGAGTGCGGCGACGTCTTCACGTTCGATCGCGGCGGCGAGAGCGCCCACCTCGAGTGCTCCGAGCACGCTGAGCGCGAGCTTCGGTCCGACGTGCGAGACTGCGAGCAAGGTGCGAAATGCGATGCGATCGGCGGCCGTCGCAAAACCGTAGAGTTCGAGAGCATCTTCGCGGACGTGGGTATGCACGTGCAGCGTCACGCTGCCATCGGCGGAGCCGGCTCGCCCGGCCGTGCCGAGCGGAGCCGCGAGCTCGTAGCCGACGCCCCCGACGTCGACGAGCAGTGTTCCGTCAGGCTCGCTCGCGATGAGGCGGCCGGTGAGCCTTCCAATCACACGGCCTCAGTTGTTCAGGGCGCCGTCTTTGATCCAGCCGGCGATCGTGTCGACGTCCGCCGCGTCGAGCGCGGGGCTGTTCAGCGGCATGCGCGTGCCGCAGCCAGCGGGGGCGCAGGTGTCGCTTATCGCGGCGCACGCGGTGAACTTCGAGTAAGCGATCTTCGCCATGAGCCAGCTCGTTTCGGGCGAGCCGGCTTCGACCATCGCGAGCGACGAGCGTTCCGAGGTGGCGCCGACAATCGCGTCGCGCACGGCCTTGAGTTCATCGTCGGTTTGCGTGATGCCGTTGGGCGCGCCAAGGCCAAGACCTTCTTGCGGCGTGCTCGCCTCCGAATTGTGGCAAGCGCTGAAATTGCAGGACCTTTGGAAGATCGGCATCACGTCGCTCTTGAAAGAGGCGCCGCTTTTAGCCGTCGCGAAATCGAGGCAACCGCTGCCTGATGATCCGGTGGTGGCGGATGTGGCGGAGGTGTCCGTAGCGTCGCCACAAGCGGCCAACGGGGCGAGAGCAAGTGCTGCGATCAAGAATTTATTCACGTCATCACCTTCTTACAGAAGACCGTACTCCGCGCCCTCCTGCACGGCAACTCTGCGGGACGCGTTTGAGCTTCGAGACGTTCGTCGGGCGTCCCCCGATGACGGCGGCGCCTCGCTTTTTGGCCGCCGTGCCCGTGCCCTCGTATGATGAAGGCATTCGATGTCGCCTTCGTATGCTCGCTCGGCTCGCCACGTGACCTTCGCGCTGCTCGCTTTCCTCTTCGGATGCGCGCCGCAGGCGGACGCGTTGCGCCGGGAGTTTGGCGAGCTGAAACACGATGTGGCTTCCGTCCGCGCGGAGAATGCGGCGCTCCGCGAGCGCATCGATGCATTGGAAGAAAAGGGAGCGCCCGCGCCCGTTCCCGATTCGGCTCCGTCGTCGTCGGCTGTTTCCGCGACGGACGACCGACCCGAGCTGAAGGTGGTTCGCATCTCTCCCGAGGCCTCGCAAAGCGATGGCTGGGTCGCCGTCGATCCGAGCGACCCGAAGCGTCCGCGCCCGGCATCGAGCGCGCTGTCCGATGGCCCAACGACGGAGATCCGCAGCGAACGCGGTGGTGCTGTCATGCAACGTTCGACGCCCGCCACGACCGTGGCCCCGCGCAAATGAGGAATCCATGAGTCGCAATTGGCTCTTCGCCACCCTTGTCCCCTTCTTGTTGTTTGTCGCTCCTCTCGCCCGCGCCCAGGATGCTGGCGGACCACCCGTGGATGGCGGAGCCCCTGGTGGCGCCGATGCTCCACCCGGTGGCGGAGACAACGGCGGCGCGCCCACCGATGGTGGAGCCGACCCCTCGGCAACGACGCCGTACGTGCCCCAAGCCGGGGGAGGTGGCGGTCAGAAGACCGACGTCAATGCCGGGCTCGATGCGGGTACGCGGCCATCGGCAGCCGGCGCGGTGGGGCGCGACAGTTTCACCTACGGAACGAGCTCGTCTGCGGCGACCATTCGCGGCGGCCAGAGCGGCTCGTACGTGATGTCCGGGCAGTACGTGCCTGAGCTTCACACCGCAAAGCGCGGCGACACCCTTTGGGAGATCTCGCAACGCTACTTCGGCAACACCTACAACTGGCCTCGTCTGTGGTCGTACAACCGGCAGATCCAAAACCCACACTGGATTTATCCTGGCGATCACGTTCGCCTCCGCGAGCCGTCCGTTCAGAAGAGCGTTGGAACCGTTGGGGTCGCTCGCCTCAATCCACAGGTCTCGCCGTCGACCATTTTTCAGCGTCACGTTGGCTTTCTCCTCGACGGAAAGACCGCTGCTTGGGGCGAGATCGTCGGGAGTCCCGATGATCAAATGATCATCACCGAACAAGACGAGGTGTACGTGCAATTGGTCGGCGACCGGGAGTACCAAGTAGGTCAAAAGCTGATCGTCTTCGAGCCCCGACAAGTCGATGAAGGTGCCGAGTTTCCGCACGTGTGGATCCGCGGCATCGTCGAGATAGACCGCATCAATGCGAAGACCAAGATGGCGCGTGCGCGCGTGCTCGAGTCGATGAGCGAGATGCATCGGGGATGCAAAGTCGCTCCGTATGAACGCAACCTCGACGTGCTCACCCCAGTCGCCAACAAAAAGACGCTGCAAGCGCGCATCATCGGTTCGATCTATCCGTACGAGTTCTACACCAAACATCAGGTCGTCTTTATCAACAAGGGGGTCTTGGACGGCCTCGAGGTCGGCAATCGACTGTTCGTCGTTCAACGAACCGACCGCTGGCGCCGCGACCTAAGTAGTGCGGGCCCGCTCGGTGGGACGCGTTCGCTTGTCGAGGACGACCGCAGCGCCCTTGTCGAGGACACGGCCGACGGACCGACAGCGGACTCCTATCCCGCGGAGACGTACGGCGAGCTTATCGTCACGCGCACACGGCAACATTCGGCGACGTGCCTCATCCTCGCGTCGAGTTACGAGATCCCGCGGGACGCAACGTTGATTGCCCGCGAAGGTTACTGAGCCTGCCTGGTACGGAACGATGCCGAGGCGCGCTATGCTCTTAGCCACGTGGTGAGAGTCCCGACCGCAACGACCATGAATCAGCCCCGTTGTTCGATGTGCCGGCGTGCCGTGGACGACCCCAAGCTGCTGCCGTTTTGTTCGCCGCGTTGCCAACAGCAGGACCTCGTGAACTGGCTCGACGGCGCCTATAGCCTCGAGGGTCCGCCGCCGGATGACGTTGACGTGCGGCCCTCGCCGCCCGACGATGATGAGAGCTGATGCGTACCTTTTTCGCTTTCGCGGTAGTCTCACTCACGTGCTCCATGGCCTCGGCCCAGGTCCCGGGCGCTCCGCCTTCAGCCGCGCCGAACGAGCCGCCTCGACAACTCCCGAGCGCCGGCGGCCTCACCGCGCCTGGCCCGATCCCGGAGGAGCAAGCGCCCGCGAAGAACACGACGGAACTTGAACTCGAAGAGAGCTCCGAGGGCGATGCGGGGCGTGGTCTCAGCTGGTTTTGGATCGATGTCGACGGTGGTTTTCAACACGTCGGCCTCGAGACCTTCAGCGTCAATAAGTCGAACTTGACCGCCGGGCTCGTCAAGAGCGAAGCGAGCGGCAGCTACGTCGGAGCCGGGCTCGGGTTGCAGCTCATGTTCTTGCGTATCGGCCCGCGCGCTCGTGTGGGCTTCTTCGACGATTGGCAACTGTTCTCCGTAGGCGGCGAGGTCGGTCTTCGGCTCCCGCTCGGCTTCCTCGAGCCGCACATCGATCTTGGCGGAGGGTACGTCGCACTCGGCAGTATGTCGGGCGGCGGTCTCGCGGCGATCTCCAAGAACGCGCGCGTCAGCGGTGCCTACGGCCGGATCGGTGGCGGCCTCGACATCTTTTTAGGCAGCGTTTTTTCTGTCGGCCCGTTCGCCAGTTGGGAGTTCATGGGCCTCACGCGCCCCGGCGTTTCGCTCGCCGACCTCGATCCGAGCGCCGTGACGTCACTCTCCGAGGCCGAGAAGACGGCAGCCGCAGCCGAGGGTTCCGGTTACGGCTCGACGGTGACGGTAGGCGCTCGCGCCGGGCTCAGCTTCTAGGCGGTTTGGACGCGACGGAGGGCGGGGGCGGTCTCGATGCGCGCGCTGATTGTTGGAGGTGCGGTTCTCGCCGTTGCGGCACCCGCCGCAGCGCTCGCGTTGCTCGTTCGTCGCGACCTGCGCACGAGGAGTCAATCGCCACTGCTCGTGTCGGCCCTCGCGACGGGTCTTGCGGCGGCGGTCGTCGCCTCTGTCCTCGAGAGGCTCGTGCTTCGGATGGCCGAGCTCGACGTGTTCGCGCGCAATGGATCGACGACGCTCTTGCTCTACACCTTCGCGGTGTCGGCTCCGCTCGAGATGGCGTTGACGGTGGCGGTTGTCGCGCCATTCTGGCGGATCCGGCGTTTGCGTCGCTCGGAGCAATGGTCGCATCGACCGACCGAGCGCGACGGGATGCTCTTCGCTGCGAGTGCCGCGGTGGGGCACGCGTGCATGCGTCACGCGATCCTCGCATGGCATGCGGCAGGAGGGCTTGACCTCGTTCGAGTCTTCGCCGCGGGTTTTGGGTTTGCGCTGCTCGCTTCGCTTTGGGGCTACACGCTCGGTCGCGATGCGGATCGCGGGCTCCGCGCAAAAAATCTCGCGCAAGTCTGGACCGGCTCCACGGTCTTCCTCGCCGTACAAGACGAACTGTTGTTCCATCGCGGGACGCAGGCCGTCTTCGCGGCATTGCCGCTGCTCGTCTGCGCAGTTGGTGCGGTGATGTTCCTTTGGCGCGATCCGGCGGCGCTCGTCGAGACGGCGGGCGCGGGGAGGCTCAGCGTATTTCTCTCTGCGCCGGCGCCTTCGATCGGGGCGATTCGTGACGCGTTCCGGCGGGAGGATCGTCCGCTCACTCTCCGTTGGCTGGCGCTCGGGGTGCTCGTCAACGCAGGCGTGGTCCTCACGGGTCTCGTTGCCGCGGTGCTGCTCGGTCGCCGCTTCGGGATCGATTTCGCCGCGGTCGATCGTCCGGAGAGCGCGAATGAGGCTGTTGGTCCCGCCGCCCTGCTTGCGCTCGGTGCTCTCGCGGCGTTCCCCGTTGCCGGGTACTTGATTGCCCGCGCCGCCGGCTCCCCGAGTGTGCTCGAGCCCGCGCTATCGTCGGCGCTTGCGTTGCTCGCACTGCTCGTGTTCTTCGGGCTGCTTGCCCCGTCGTCGCTCGTCTTCGTGATGGCGGTGATGCCGATCGCGTTTGGACTAAGTTGCGCGGGCGCCTGGTTCGGCACCGTCCGTTAATGCGGCCCCTTTGCTGCGGTGCGGCCTACGGCTCACCCCTCAGCTCGCCGAAGCTTAGTCGCTCTCGCCTTTTGCGAGATCCTCCTGCAGCTCCTTGAGGAGTTGTTTGGCACGCTTGCTGAGCTTTTTTGGAACTTCGACCTGGACGACCACGTGCAACGAGCCGCGGCCTGGTCCGTTGACATCCGGTGCGCCGAGCCCCGCGAGCGTGATGATGTCTCCTGGCTGCGTTCCCGCACGGAGATCGACATCGCGCACGGTCCCGTCGATAAGCTCGAGCGGTAGGGTCGCCCCGAGCGCCGCTTCCGCAAAATTGACCTGTTTGCGCGCGATAAGGTCGAGGCCCTGGCGCTCGAAGCGCGCGTGAGGCGACAGCGCAACGTCGACGTAGAGGTGTCCGGCCGGACCGCCGGCTTTGCCAGCGAGACCCTGGCCGCTGACGCGGAGGCGATGCCCCTCGTCGATCCCCGGGGGGAAGGCCACGGTGACGGTGCGAGCTTTCTCCTCCCAGCCGGCCCCGTCGCATTGCGTGCATGGGGTCGCCACGACGCGTCCCTGGCCCTCGCAAGTCGGGCACGTTTGCGTAAACACGATGAACCCGCGGCCCGTTGAAACCTGACCTGCGCCGCCGCACGTTTTGCAGTTCTGCGGTTGAGTGCCACGTTCGCAGCCGTTTCCTTTGCACGCGCTGCATTCGACCGGTGTTCGGAGTGCGATCTCTTTCTTGCAGCCGAGCACGCCTTCTTCGAGCGTCAAGGTCTGGCGGATCCGGACGTCACGACCACGCTGTGGGCCTCGCTGCGAGCGGCCGGCTCCTGCACCCCCGCCGAAGAAGTCGGCGAAGAGATCTTGCACGTGCGAGAAAATGTCTCCGTTGTCCTCGCCGGCGCCCCCGAGTCCGGCGTGACCGAATTGGTCGTACTGTCGGCGCTTGCCCTCGTCGTTCAGGACGCCGAAAGCTTCCGTGACCTCTTTGAACTGCGCTTCCGCGGTCTCGGAGCCTGCGTTTCGGTCAGGGTGGTGCTTGAGCGCGAGCTTCTTGTAAGCCTTGCGGACGTCGGTTGGTCCGGCATTGCGTTCGACGCCGAGCACTTCGTAGTAGCAGCGCTTGTCGCTCATCGGTTCAGCGGGTCAAGTACCCGGGAGTTGGGTTCGAGTAGCGGGAGGGAGGCCGGCGCGAAACTAAGTCGTCCGGGGCGAAAGTCAATCGAAGCGAGCCTTCAAGCCGCGCGCGCGGTGGGGCCGCGGTTCAGCCAGGGATCTGCGCTCGGAGTTGTGCGAGATCGCGGTGAGCTGCCGCCAGGGCGGTTTCGAGTCGTCCTACGTCATTGTGGTTCTCGGCGCGCTCATCCAGTGCTTGCTCGCGCGCGGCGAGCGACCAGGTGGCGCTCTGTAGGTCCGCTTCGAGGCGGCTCGCGCGGTTCGCAAGCGCTTCGACCTCGCCGTCCTTCGCGGCGTTCGTTGGCGGGCAAGCCCATCCAGCGCGGCGGTCGCGCACCAACTCCCGTCCGATACGCTCGGTCTCCCGAAGGTCCGCCTCGAGTGCTGCGACGCGCTCGCCTCGTTCACGGAGGCGCGCTTCGAGTGCGGCGATATCTTGGGCGGCTTCGGCTGTCGCCTCTTCGTGGGTGTTGCGGGTTGCGATCGCCGCCGCTTTTGCGAGTTCCTTCGCGAGTTGCTCTTGGAGCCGCTGGACTTCGGCATCGAGCGAGGTCGCCAGCGCGGCTTGGGTGCGGAAGCCGTCGGTCTCGGCGCGCGCCTCGCCGAGTGAGCGGCGGAGCTCGCTCAGCTGGAATTCGAAGGCCTGAACCTGTCGGATTGATGCCTGTGGTTCCGGTGCGGCCTGTGGTTCCGGTGCGGCCTGTGGTTCCGGTGCGGCCTTGGCGGCTTCTACCGAGGCGCTCTCGGCATTCGCGTCGTTGAGCGTCTCGAGCTCGGCAATGCGATCGAGCATCGCATCGAGCTCGCGCTGCCGATCGTTTTCGGCCGCTTGCTCCTCGCGCTCTCGGTCGGCAACATGGGCTCGATGGCGCTTCTGTGTGGAGCTGAGGGCGTCTTCGAGTTCGGCGATCCGCGCCGACAGCGACGTGATCGTCCGGCCTCGCTCGTCGGCGTCCTGACGTGCTTGACGCTCGCGAGAGGCGAGCTCGCGGACGGTGTGCTCCGCCGTGGTGGCGGCGAGGGCTTCGGCCGCGGTTGGCTCGGGTTCGGAGGCGTCGGCCCACGGAAGCTGTACGACGACGTAGGGGTCGAGGCGCAAAGGCTGGTGGCTTGCGAGCGCGAGGTAAGCGATGGGCTCCTCGGAGCCGTCGATAAGGGAAGAGTCGATCGCCACGGCGGGCTCGTCCGTGCTGCCGAAAGCGGCGATGGTCAAGCCTGCGAACGGCGCGGCACCGAGCATCTGCACGACCTCGAAGTGTGCGCTAACCGCATCGAAAAGCTGTAAATAGTCGATGGAAACGGCGCCGCGCGGGGCTGCGACCGCGGCGAATCCACGCGGAGCGAGCATCCTCTCGGCCAAATGGATTGCAGCCTTGGCATCGAGCACACCGCTCTCCGCAAGCTCGGCAAGATTCGGGATGATGACCGCGTCGAACGCCGCGAGCCCGAGCTCCGCGTCCCCTTCGAGCAAGGCATGACGCACGTTGCCCGTTCCTCCGCGGGTGCGCGCAATGGCCGCGGAAGTGCGGCCCGCGTCCGGGTCGAACACGTGAACGCGTCGGCCAGTCGCTTCGGCGAGCTGTTCGGCAAGTGGCGTGGAGCCGTCACCGAGAATCGCGACGCGTTTTCCGTCGACGTGTTCGCCGAGGTAAGCGCCGAGCACGGCGGCGAGTTCGGAAAGGAGGGGCGCCGGTCCGGTTGCGACCATGGGGCGCTTGCTGTCGTTCGATTCCGCCATAGGCAGGAGCGTCGATAGGTTGGCGCTCACGGCAGGTCAAACCCCTTGTGTCCGGTTGACGCGGGCGCTACCGCCTCGGTGAATCATGACGGTTGAACTGCGTCAGCTGAACGGTGACAAGAAGGTCCTTCGGCATTTTCTCGACGTTGTCGATGCCGTGTACGCCGGCGACCCGAACTACGTGCGCAGTCTCGACATGGACGTCTCGGACCGCATGAACCCGAAGAAGAACCCCTTCTTCGAGGCGGGCGAAGCGACAGGTTGGGTCGCTTACGATCGCGGCGTGCCGGTGGGACGCATCAGCGCCTCGATCGACCGATTGCACCAAGAGCGTCACGGCGACGGCGCCGGCTTCTTCGGCTTCTTCGACTGCATTGACGACCCCGTGGTCGCCAAGGTCCTGCTGGACACCGCGGCGGGTTGGCTCGAAGGCCGCGGCTGCCTCACGATGCGCGGACCCTTTTCGCTGAGCATCAACGAAGAATGCGGGTGCCTCGTCGAAGGCTTCGACACTCCGCCGATGATCATGATGCCGCACCACCGCGCCTACCAAGGTGGTCTGATCGAAAACGCGGGCCTCGTGAAGTGCAAAGACCTCTTCGCTTGGACCTACGACGTCGGCTCGGTGCCGCCTCGCGCACAGAAAGCCCACGATGACATCGCGGCCTTGCCCGAGATCTCGACCCGCTCGATCGACATGAAGCACATCGCGCGTGATGTGCGGCTCATCATGGACGTCTTCAATGACGCGTGGAGCGACAACTGGGGCTTCGTGCCGACGACCGCGTCGCAGGTCGAAAAATTGGCCGAGGATCTGAAGCTCATCGTGCTCCCCGAGTTGACCAAGCTCACCTTCGTCAATGGCGAAGTGGCGGCGGTGGCGCTGGCACTGCCGAACATCAACGAGTTCATCGCGGACGCGCGCGGCAAGCTGTTTCCGTTCGGCGCCATCAAGCTCCTCTGGCGGCTTCGCGTGCGTGGCCCGAAGACTGCCCGCCTCATTATCCTCGGCATCGGCAAGAAATGGCGAAACGTGAGGAAATACGCAGGTCTTTCGGCGTTTCTCTATGTCGAGATGAACCAAGCGGGGCACTTGCTCGGGATGAAGCGCGGTGAGCTTGGCTGGACCCTCGAGGACAACGCGCCGATCAACGTCGGTATCAAGATGATGGGGGGACGGGTCTACAAGAAGTACCGCCTCTACGAGCGCGCGCTCGGCCTCGCGTCTGCCTCGCGCTGACGCTTGACCGGGCAGCGGGTTGCCGCGTTCAATGCACACCATGCGCGTCGTCTTGGCCTTCGTGCTCGCCGGCTTTGCCTCGGTGAGCTCCGCCAATGCCGAGGGGCGACGGGGCGCGGTGGTCGTGGCGGCGACGACGAGTGCCGTCGTGGATGCCAAAGTGTTGGCGCGTGCCATCTACCGGGAGCCACAGCTGCGCCCGGCGCTCGACGAAGCGACCGCGCGCGCGGTTCTCGGTGACGAGCCGGCCTCTGTCGGCTCCGCGAAAAATCTCGAGCTTGCGCGGGTGGCGCGTGCGGCCGTGGAGGGCCGTGATCCTGCCGTTTCCGTGCGGCTCCTTCGGTCCCTCGGCGACGAGCTCGGCGCCGCGGCGCTCGTGATCGTAGCGGCGCCTCAGCCGCTGTCCGAGCAACCGGTCGGTGCCGCTGCGCCTTCGCCGTCGGCGCGCGTATTCCTTGTCGGCGACGGGCGTTTCTTGCCGCTGACGCTCGCCCCGCGACTTGCCGTGGCGCCTTCGCAGCCGGACTCCGAAGTAAAGGATCCGCCCGAGGTCGATTGGTCCGACGCGGTCGCCTACCTCCGTTCGCAAGCACCTTTGCTGATCGCTCGGGCCGACGCTTTGGTTGTTTCCGCGCCGGTCGCGCAGCCGGTGGCCAGACTTCGTACGACGAACGCGCCGCTTGCACCTGATGCCCCCGCCGAGCGCGGCGAGCACGCTCGCCCTTTCCTGAGCTCGCCATGGTTTTGGGGTGGTCTTGCGGCCGTCGTGGCGGTTGGTGTGACGGTGCTGGTGCTTTCGCAGACGGCGCTAAAACCGTCGGATTCCTTGATGCTCGAAGGGCGCATCGCTCCCTAATTCGATGCGGCTGCCACGGCGCCTCCAAGGACTTTTCACGATGGCCGTTCCCACACACGCTTTAGCTCCGGCGGCCCGCGCGGTTCGGGAAATTGCGGCCTGTGCTGTGCTGCTCGTGGCAATCGCCGCGGGCCTTCAGCTGATTGAAGGCTACTTGCCGAATCCGCTGACGCGCGCGATCTTCGGCGCCGTCGGGGTGTCGATCGTCGTCGGGCAACTGGGACTCGAGAAAGACGCGGCGCTCCGACTCGAAGGGCGGCGCATCGCGGCAAGCGCGACCCTTGGCCTCCTTCTCGCGGTGATTCCGCTTTTGGCGGCGCTCGCGACGGGCTCACGGATCCGCACAGGTGAGGTCGGGCTCGCAACGGTGCTCGGTGTCGCGCAGAGTGTGGCCGTTGCGTACCGTGATGAGCTTTGGCTGCACGGGCTTCCCGCGTTTTTCGCGCGCCGCGCGAACGTGCCGCTGCGGTTCGTGCTGCCGTATCTCGTCGTGACGGGTATCGCTCCCGTCCTTCTCGATGCGCACGCGACACCGGCCGGGCTCGCGCTCGTCGCGTCGTCGAGTCTCCTGTTCACCGTGTTGTGGCTGCGAGGCGGCGGCGCCGTCGTGCCCGTTGTCGCCCACCTGGTTTGGCGGCTCGTGGCGGAAGTGGTCTTCGCCGGTGACGTGTTCGACCTCGAGCCGAACAAGCTGCCGACCGGAGCGCGGGCATCGGGGACTCTCGTTTGGGTGAGCGCCGTCGCGATGGTTGCCGCGGCGCTTCTCACTTGGCGTTGGGCCGTCAGGTTGCGCCTTCGTTCGCCCGCCGAGGATTCGTGAGCGCGCCGCAGTCACGCGCGCGGAGCCGTCACGTTTCTGCTTACAACGTTCGCCCGCCCACGACGGTGCGCGTCTCTTCGACGTCGGTAAGCTCTTCGGTTCTCACCAGCAATTGCGCACGAAGACTCTCGCCTATCGCTTGCCACTCGAGCCCGCGGTACCGCGCCTGGCCTTCCCGAGCCACAAGCCAGTATCCCCCAATCGTTTCGCTCGATGTTCGCGCGGGCGGCATGGCGAGGTAGGGGCCGGTTGGGGCTTCGGCAAAGTCCGGCTCGACCCGCAACGCCCCGGAACGCGTGGGGGGATTTTCGCTTCGGCTCGCCAATTCGAACTCGAGCGTCGAGCCGTCCTCGAAGGCGACCGTGATCGCGTCTCCACGAACCTCCGTCGCTACGCAGGGTGTCCGCTCGTGAATCACCACTTCATCCACGCTCTTGCCCGAGCGCAGGCGCAACGCTCCTCCGTCGATGCGTCGGTCGGTCCGGTCGGCTTCGCGCTTCAGCCTGACCTCGTGCGACACGAAGAGCTGCAAGCGGCGCAATTGCTCCGGTCCAAGGCTGTGGTCGCGTCGAAGCTGCGCGGTCAAGGGGATGGGCTTGACGGTGCAGCCCGCGAGCCAAACCAAGGCAAAAATCGACCAAACCGCCGTTGTTGCGCGCCTCATGCTGGCTTCAACGCGGCCCGCGGCCCCGACCTTTCACTTCCGTCGGACATCCAATAAGGTCGCGCCCCGTGCTCGCGCTTATTCACGCCGTTCGAGTGCCGCTCGCTCCTCCAATCGACGAGCGACTGTGCGGCCTGACGCTTCTCGAGCGCGCCGTCCTCAGCGCCCAGAGCAAAGGGGCCGAGCGCATTCTCGTTGTCGTCCGCGAACACGACCGCGCTACCGCGAGCGCAGTTCAGGGCCATCCGCGGGTGACGCTACCGGTGGCTATCGCGTGTTCCGCCCCGGCTCCCGAAGGGGGAGAGCCTCGGCTCGAGCTTCACTACGACCGCGTGGCCGAGGTTCTCCTCCGCACAGCAGCTGACCGCAAGGAAGCCACCCGTCGGCTCTTCGAAGCGTGTCGCAAACCGGTCGACGGGTTCATCTCGCGCCACCTCAATCGGCACATTTCGATCGAGCTATCGAAGCTCGTCGTCGAGACGCGCATCTCCCCCAACGCGATGACGGCGTTCACGTTCTCGCTCTCGCTTGTTGCGGCCTATTTTGCCGTTCGTGGAGGATACTGGCCGACGCTCGCTGCGGCCTTTCTGATGCAGTGCAATTCGATCCTCGACGGGTGTGATGGCGAGCTCGCGCGCGTGCGGCATCAGGGCTCGAAGCTCGGTCAATGGCTCGATACTGTCGGAGATGATTGGTCCAACGTCATCTTCTGGGCGGCGCTGGGTTATGGCGCGCGCACGGTTCCCGGTGTTGGCCACTGGCTCGCGCTCGGCGGTTACGTCGGCGCCATCGGAAACGGCGTGGCTGCGCTCGCGAATTACGCTGTCCTGGCTCGACTCGGCTCGGGAGATTTTTATGCCCTCGACGCCGGAAAAACGAAAGACCGCAGCGGTCTCATCGGGGCGCTCGTCGGCGTCGTTGAGCTTCTTTTGAAGCAGGACTTTTTCCTTTTCCTGATGCTCCTCGTAGCGGCCGCGGGACTGATCCAACAAGCCCTCATCGGCATCGCTGTCGGTGCCGTTGTCACGGCGGCAAACTCGCTCGTGCGCGCCTTCGTTTTCTTCGGGAAGAAGCGGGACTGAGGCGGCTCAACGCAGCAGGAAGTGGTACGCGAGCATACCGAGAGCGCTGCCGGTAACGAGGCCGGTTCCGGCCCCGAGGAGCAGGTAGCGGAGTTGCTCGTGGGCACCCTTGGTGAGCCCGCCGCCCTCGCCAATCTCGGGCGCGTCACCTTGGCGCCGGCCCCCGTTGCGGCGGAAGCGCTCGGCCCTCAGCGTGCGCGTGCCCGCCTCGAGCGTGGCGGCCAATTGCTCGGCGGTCGGCCGCTTGTTGCGGTCGCGCTGAAGGCACATGTTGACGACATCCGACACCAGCGGTGGAAGGTCGGGTCGCCGCTTTTGGATAGGCTCGACGTCGCTCGTGAGGATGCGCACCATCAACGCGTTGTAGTTCGCGGCCTGGTGCGGAAGGGTTCCGGTCAGGGCCTCGAACAACACGACACCGAGCGACCAGACGTCCGCCCGCCCGTCGAGGTCGTCCCGGCCGGAGGCCTGTTCCGGGCTCATGTAGGCTGGCGAGCCGACGACGGTGCCGGTCTTCGTCAAGGTGAAGTTCGTCGCGCCACCGGTCAGCACTTTGCTGATGCCGAAATCGAGGAGTTTGCCAATCAGCGAGCCGGTGCCGGTCCGGTGTAAAAAAATGTTCGCAGGCTTTAGGTCGCGGTGGACGATGCCTTGATGGTGAGCGAGGTCGAGTGCTTTCGCGATGCTGCTGACGAAGTCGAAGAGCGTCTCGGGCTCCATCGGTCCATCGCGCAGAATTTTTGTCGAGAGGGGTTCACCATCGAGCAGCTCGAGGACGAGGAATGGCGACCCGTCCTCCGCCTGCCCGAGGTCGAAGATCCCCACGATACTGGGGTGTTTTACGCGCCCGATCGATTTTGCTTCGTTGAAAAAGCGCGTCGCCAGCACCTTGTCGCTCATCACCTCGGGCTCGAGGATTTTAAGCGCGACCTCGCGATCGATGAGCTCGTTGCGTGCCGCCCACACCGCTCCGCTCGTGCCGGTGCCAATGAGGCGCAGCAAGCGATAGCGCTGATGGATGATGTCGCCCTCTCTCAACGACACGGGGCCGGGACCGTACCATAGGGCTGTCGCTCGCGTCGGAGTGTTGTGGCGTGGGGGTAGGTGCAATAGTCTCCTCCTCTCGCCCCAGCCCCGGTCACTCCCGGCCGCGCAGGCGCGCCCCCCAACGAAGTCGATGGCCGAGTCCACTCCCATCCAGGCAGGAGACATCCTGTCGGGGAAGTACAAGATAAGCCGCGAGCTCGGTCGGGGTGGGATGGCGACCGTCTTCGCGGCGGACAACATCGATATTGGCAAGCGGGTTGCGATAAAGTTGCTCTCTACGCATCTCGCCACTTCGCAGACCGTGGTCGAACGGTTCATGCGTGAAGCCCGCGCGGTCTCGAAAATTCGGAGCCCTTACATCTGTGACGTCTATGACGTCGGGCGCATCGAGGATGGCTCCCCGTTCCTGGTGCTCGAGCTGCTCGAAGGCGAGTCCCTCTACGACGCGATGGTTCGCGATCGGCAAATGTCCGCGCCCGTCACTCTGGCGATCGTGCTGCAGCTTTGCCGCGGGCTCGCGAAGGCCCACGAGGCGGGCATCGTGCACCGTGACTTGAAGCCCGAGAACGTGTTCTTGACCGTCAACGATGACGGCAATTTGCTCGTAAAAATACTCGATTTCGGTCTCGCGAAATTTTATGACTCGCCACTCGATCCGGTCGACAAGGTCGCGCGAGGCAAGCCGCAACGACTCACCCGTGACGGCGCCGTTTTCGGCACGCCAGCCTACATGAGCCCCGAGCAGGTTCGAGGGCAGGCCGCCGCAGACACGCGCGCCGATCTGTGGGCGGTTGCCTGCATCGCGTACGAGTGCGTCACCGGGGCCACGGTGTGGCAGATCGACGAAGGCGTGGCGATGACCTTCGCGCAAATCGCGACGTCACCGATCCCCGATCCGCGCGCCTACCGACCGGATTTGCCGCCGGCGTTTACCATCTGGTTCCAGACCGCGCTCGACCGCAACATCGACGCGCGGTTTCAAACCGTCCACCAACTCGCCGACGAGCTCGTCCGCGCCCTCGATTACTCGCCCAGGACCGGTAGCCTCGATGCTGGGTTCATCAATCAAATCACTCAAGCCGCGCGCCACATCAACGACCTCGATGCGCCGACAGTGGTCGTGCCGCGCCGCCTCCTTACGCGTCAACGCGAGGAGCAGCCCGTGCCCCTCGTTCGACCGTCGGCTCCGGCCCCCGCCTCGCCGTCTCCCGCGCCGGTAGCGGCGCCCTTGCCTGCACCCGCGGCGCCCGTCGAGTCGCGTTCTCCACCGGGACGTCCGCCTCCCCCGCCCGCGCACGTGCCGCTGCCGACGCTCGTTCACCTCGATGTGAGTCGCGCTTCGCGGCGGCGTGCGCTCATCATCGGCAGTGTGGTCTCGGCCGCCGTGTTGCTCACCGGTGTTGTCGCCCTCGACAAGGGTGATCCCAAAGTGCCCCTCGCCGATCGTTTCGGTGCCGCCATCGCGACGGTCGCCGCCACCCCGTCTGGCGCCGCGGCCTCGCCGCCATTCGCGCCGAACCATCCGTGGCTTGGGCGCATTCGTGACGCGCAACAACTTGTCGCGAAGGGCGATTACGATCGCGCAGTCGTTGCGTTGAAACAGCTCGCTGACGACGTGAAGCATCCCCTTCCCCGCAACCTCCTCGAGCAGGCGCAGGTGGCCGTTTCCTCAAAAAAGGCTGGGGCTCGGTGCCAAGTAACGGGTCTCGGTCGGCCGCGCACCTACGATGTTCTGCAGCCTACGCAGCGCATCGTACCAGCGTCCGCCCCTACGATTGCCCGTGGTCTTGGTGGTGCGCTCGTCGTCTGGGCCGACGCGAGTGAAGGCTCGGAACGGCTCTCCGCGGTCCCGCTCGACGAGTCGTTGCGCGACATCGTCTCACCCATGATTGTCTCACCCGACGGCAACAAGGTCGGAGCGCCGCATCTTGTCCCGATGGCGCAACGTTTTCTGGTCGCATACGCGGATTCGGTCGGCGTCCCTGGCGCTTATGTTCGCTGGCTTGCGCCGGAGGGTACCGCCGCGGGCGAGGCGATCCTCGCGTCCCCACCGAAGAGCTCCATCACCGACCTCGATGCGACGCGCAGCCCCGATGGCGGCATGGTGGTCGGTTGGGCGGACGAGAGCGCCGCGGGATCCAACGTGGCTTTTCGCGTCTACGACAACGAGGGACAACCGCGCGGCCAGTCCGTGCGAATCGCGGAGTATCGCGGCCCCACCGCCAGCCGTATTCGGCATCTTCACATCGAAGCGCGCGGTGATCGTCTCTATGCTGCGTACGAAGTGGTGCGCGGCGTTTCTCAGGAGATTCGTTTCCAAATCGTGCCGCTCGACACGGCGCCGCCGGGCGTCGATTCCGTTGGTGCAGGTTTGCAGGCAGAGGAGCACACGGTCGCGCGCGAGCAGGTATTGTCGCGCCACGATGAGCAGGCGGCGGATCCCGCTCTCGGTTGCAACAACGACGGCTGTTACGTCGCGTGGCACGACGCTGCCCGAGGCGGAGGGGCCGTCGCCTTCATCGAGCGCAGTACGAGCAAGGTCCAGTGGGTCAAGCGCGTGGGGGCGACCGGGCGCCGGTTTGCTATCGCGATGGCGCCGAATGGGCAGGCTCAGCTCGCGTGGTACGACGCCGGCAAGCTCGTCCTCGCTTCCATCGGCGTCGAGGGTCCCGGTTCGGAGAGCCGCGTCGCGAAAGTCACCGGCGAATCTCCGACCCCCGCGCTCGCGCCGGGAGCCAAGCGTGGTGAGTGGTATGCCGCATGGCTCGACTCCGAGGGGGCACGCGTAACAGAGCCGTATGTCCTCCGTGTCCTCTGTCAGTGAGGTTCCGTTGCGAACCGAGGTCGCATGATCGTCTTTCCTTCGCGCTCGACTCTCCGTGATACGCCCATTGTTGCGCTGCGCGTGAGGCTCTCCCCTCTCGACGAGCCCGACGCGGAGGAGATGTGGGAGGCCGTCGACTCGTCGCGTGCCTCGCTGCAGCCGTGGCTGCCATGGGTGCCGTGGCAGGAGAGTGCGGAGTCGTCGCACCAATTTTCGGACGCATCGGCGGGCGACTGGGATGCCGGTCGTGCGCTACGCTTGGCGATTCGCGCGCGCGGAACGAACCAATTTCTCGGGGTCGTGGGGCTCGAGAACTGCGTCGACATGCACCGCAACGCGGAGCTCGGCTATTGGCTCCGTCAGGACGTGACGGGCCGAGGCTTGATGGTCGAGGCGGCGGCGGCGTGCCTCGAATACGGGTTTCGCGAGCTTCAACTTCATCGCGTCAAGGTCGCCGTCGCGACGGACAACCATCGCTCGCTCAGGGTCGTCGCGCGACTTGGGTTTCAGTTCGAGGGGATCGCGCGGCAAGCCGAGTGGTGTGACGGGCGCTGGCTCGATCACGCGACGTTCTCCATTCTCGAGCCCGAATGGAAATGGCGTTGGTGAGCGACTCGGCGGAAGCAGAGCCGACTGCGGCCAGCCGAAAACGTGGTGGACGCTGGCCCCTCGTGCCCCTCGCGCCGTTGCTCATCTCCGTCGTTGCGCTCTCGGCCGCGCTGCTCATCGGCCTTCTTGCTACGAGCAATCTGCAGTCCGCAAGCGACGCTGCTGCCGTCGTGCGGAGCAAGACCCTCGCCGCCGCGGTGGCTGCGCGGCTCGCCGCCATGCCCCCCGATGGACGAACGGCGTTGCTGGCGCAAGTGAGCGCCCGATCGAGCGCGGGGTACCTGCTGTTCGACAGCGCGGGGAAGGTGGCTGCCGCTCACGGTGTGGCAGCGTTCAGCCCGTCCGAGCTCGGCGCGTTTGCGGAGCGGGCGTCGGGCCTCTCCGAGAGCGAAGGTCGTCGCGTGATGTTCGCGGTGCGGTCGCTTGGTCCGCCCCTTGAGCACCTCGCGCTTGTCGCAATCGTCGATGCTCCGCAGCCCGCTGAAGGCACGAGTCGCCTCACCAAAGCGGTCGTCGTCCTCACGTTGCTCATGCTGCTTGTCGCCGTCGGCGTCGCTCTCGCCTTCACGGGCGCCACGCGCGACGACCTTCGCTTCATCCGCCAACGCATCGCGGAGCTGGCAGCCCCACGACTCGATGCGAGGGAAGTGACGTTACGCGCCTCGACCCTCCCGCTTCGGTCCTTCGATCAAGTGGGCACCCTTACCGCGGCGCTCAATGGCCTCGTCGCACGCTTTGCCGAGGCCGAGCGGGGCTATCGCACCGACCTCGACGCGGCGGTTCACATCGACGCGGAGCGGTCGGAGTTTCTCGCCGGACTCAGCCACGAGTTGCGCACGCCGCTCAATGCGATTCTTGGGTTCTCGCACCTTCTCGAGAGCGAGAGCGACGGTCCGTTGAGTCCGGATGCACTGGAGGCGCTCGCGATGATCCGCATGAGCGGAGGCCATCTCAAATCGCTCATCGACGACATCCTCGATCTCTCCGCCGCGGAGACGGGTCAACTTCGCCTGAGCCGCACCGTCGTCGATGTGCACGAGCTTGCCGAAGCCGTCGTGCGCGAGGCGAGGGTAACGGTGGGCATGCGGCCGATCGCGCTCGTCGTCGAGGGTAGCGGGCCCGTGCTCGCTTGGGCCGACGGGCGACGGGTGCGCCAAATCCTCACCAATTTGGTAGCGAACGCCCTCAAGGCGACGGCCGAAGGACAGGTGCGCGTTGGCATCGCGGGTGCGCCCGAGCAACGTTCGGTAAATATTTTCGTCGCCGATACCGGGCGCGGTATCGATCCCGCGGTGCTCGGGGCGATCTTCGAGCCCTATCGCCAAGTGGGTGAAGAGTCGGCTCGGCGGGGCGGCGCGGGACTCGGTCTTGCGATCACGCGGCAGCTCGTTCTCCTCCATGGCGGAACGATTGAAGCCGTCAGTAGCGTCGGGCACGGCTCGGCGTTCACCGTGCGACTTCCCGACGACTCGGCCCAAACGCGAGTGCCCGATGAGCGTGTCGTCGCGTGGGCCGACGAGCCAACGGGTCCGGAGCCCGCGCGCAACGTGCTCCCCTCGCTGAGCAATGAAATCACTGACCGTCGTCGCGCGAAGGAGCGCCTGTGAGTCGGCGCGGCGGCTGGGAATCGCGGACCGAATGGGCCGGCCTCGCGAGCGACTACGCGAGGCGCGTTCTTGTCCGGCAAGTGTCGATCGGTGCCGTCGCCACGATCGGCGTGATGCTGCTGGCCCCCTGGATGCTCGTGCTTGAGTCGCAGCGCCTCGGTGCGTTGTGGGGGCGCGTTGCCGTCGCGGGAGCTGTCGGGATCGGGCTTGCGGCTCTGCTCAGTGTGCAGCGCCTCAGCGAGAGTCGTGCCGTCCTTCAGGCGTTGTCCCTCGAACCCGATCGCGTCGAGCCGGCGCACGTCGGGATGGTGGCCGATGTGCCGCTCGCGCTGACTTGGCGCTTTGTCGCCGCGTTTGCGTTTGCCTCCACGCTGATGGCGCTGCCAGGCATCGTGTCGAGCGCGGGCGATTCTTCGCGCGCGGTTGCCTTGGCGTCGCTCGCTTTTGCCGTTTTTTCAGCGGCGGCGGTCGTGCACTTCGTCGTCGTCCGTGAGGCGACCATTCGGGCCATCGAGCTCGGCCCCTTAGAGGCGATCGCGAGTTGGCTCGAGCATGAATCGATGCGCACGCCGCCTCAGTTGCGAATCGTTCGCAAGATGGTGCTCGCGATCGCCGTGCCCGTTGCGGTCGTTAGCGTAGGCTCCCTCCTCGTGGCACAGGCCCACTCGCGAGCCGCCGTGGAACGCGAACGTGCAGCACTCGCCCTTCAAGTCGCTCGCGTCGGGCTCGAACCGGTCGGCCCTGCTCGAGTCATCGCGGGTCGAGAGGACGCGCTCGCGGCCGCCGCGGCGTTCGGTCTTTCGGTTCGGGTCGAGGCTGGAAGGCACCCTCACGATGAGTCCGACCTCGTGCGTATTCTCGGAGGGCAGTTCGAACTCTGCACCTCGCTCGAGGATTCAGGGGATGAGCACGCGTGCGTCCGTTACGGCGCCGAGATGGGGTCGAGCGATTCCTCGGGTGCGGTGCTGGTGGCGATCGTGGCCGTGCTCTTGGCGGCGTTGTTCGGCGCGGCGCTCGGTGGTTTGCTCGCGGCAGACCTCCTGCTTGCGTCGCGTCAGGTGGCTGCGCTGTCCACTGACTCCGTGCTGCACGGGGCGGCCGAGGTGGGTGGGGCTGCGCGGTTTGGTCTCGTGGCGGACGTCGGTCGCAGTGTCGAGAAGCTTACGGCCCGTTTTCGTGAGTTCGCCGCGGCTCAGCAGCGGGCGCTCCGAGCGAAGGCTTCCGCCCAGCGGATGAAGCAGCTTCTGTTCGCGAGCGTCAGTCACGATTTGAAGAGTCCACTCAACGCGATTCTCGGTTTTTGCGAGCTCATTCGCGATGAGTCTCTCTCGGTCGAACAGCAAGAGAGTCTGGACATGGTGTCGGGGCGCGGCCGCGAGTTGCTCGCCATGATCGAGACGATTCTCGATGCCGCACGGGTCGAAGCGGGACAACTGAAGCTTGCACCCGAGGCCGTTTCCGCGCGTGAATTTGTTGACCGCGCGCTGTCGAAAGCGTTCGACCTCAAAGGTGACCCGGCGGTGGAAGTCACCATCGAGCTCGCGCAGGACATGCCGAGCCTCCGCGCGGATCGCGATCGCGGATCGGGTGCGCTTGCCGTACTGGTCGCACATGCGATGAGCGAAGCGGCCGAAGGGAAGCGGGGGGTCGTGCGCATTCGGGCTACCGGACCGACGGAGCCCGGCGGAATGCCGAGCATTCACATCGAGCATGCGTCACCGAGGACGCGCCCGTCTCAACTCGAAGAACAACTGACGGGGAGAAGTCCGACGAAAGCCGCGCGAGGTGCCGCCCTTCGATTGAGCCTCGCCCGCGCCATCGTCGAGCTGCACGGAGGGCGCGTCGAAGTGGGGCGCGGACCTCGGGGCGAAGCGGTGCTCACCTGCTTTTGGCCCGCGGCACGCAGCGTCTGACGGGGTCGCTCACGATGAGGATGGCGCTCGGCCGGAGCGCAGGCAGTCAGCCTTCGCGCGAGCTCCAGCGCGTCCTCGCGCGTGCGATGGCGTCTTCGATGCCTGCGCAAAAGCGGGCGACTGAAAACCGGGTGCTGGCGAGCCTGCGCGCAGCTTCGCTCATGGATGCGGCCCGCGCACGGTCGCTTAGGAGAAGCCGCGCATACGACGCGAGCGCGAGCGGATCGTCCGAGAGAAACCCGCTTATCCCGTGTTCGATAGGTGACGTTGGGTGACGGTTCCCGATCACGGGCACGCCGGCCGCGAGCGCTTCCATCAGCGCCATGTTGAACCCGTCTTCGAGGTCGATGCCCGCAGAGTGCACGAAGAATCGGTGGCGCGACAACTGCGCCTTGAGGTCCTCCCAGTCGCGCGCAGGTTCGACGCCCGGCATGTCGGGGTTGTGGCCGAGAATGCGCATCGGAACCTGCGCGAACGCTGCCTGATGCAGTGGCCAGGCGAGGTACTCGAGTCGCGACGAGATTTGATTGGCGATGCGGAGGCCGGAAGCGACGTCGCCCGTCCACTCCAGGTACTCGACAGGATCGGCGGCAGATTCAACGACGGCGCAGTCGGTGAGTCTCCAGCTCTTTGCTTTCATTTCGGTGACCGCGATCGCAACGCTGCCGCTTTTCTCGAGGTACCGATTGAGGGTCGCTCGGATCTCGTCGGCTGGCGGCGCCGCACGCGTTTGTTGAAGTCGATGCTCGAGTGTCACGTGGAGCACCAGGATTCGCGGGGCCGCAAAGTCGAGCGCGAGCAGATCGCTCACGTTGTGTCCGATGATGGCGTCGTAGCTCTCACGGTTCGAGCGCGCCTCCGCGAGGGTCATCAGGCGCGCGCCTTTTGGGATCGGCCGCATACGCTCGTCCCAGCGGTCGGTGTAACGACCGGGCAATCCGTCGATGATGTCGAGTGGACGACCCAGGCGGCCGAGCTGGTGGACCCAGGCTTCGTGGCAATTGAAGGTGAGAAGGCGTCCGCTCACGCCGGGATCGTACCGCAACCCAGAACGATCTGAATCTTCGCCTTGCCGTCCGCTTGCACGGCGTTGCAGGCGGCGGGACAGAAGACGATTTTCTTCGGATCGCTCGGCGAATCGTAGTGCCAGGCGGCTTTGTCGGCGCAGTCCAGAACCGTGCTCACTTGCCCGAGAACGTGTTTGCCTGACCCGTCGCCGGGGTAATAGATCACGTTGACTTTCGACTTGTCGACGGCCTCACCCGTCGTGCTCGCTGGGATGGCGTAGTCGCACGCGACCTGCTTGTCCCGGATGGCCTCGAGCGCCGCCACGAGCTGCTCTTGCGCCTTGTCGGTTCCGACGATGAAGCTCTTCTCCGTTCCGCCCGCGACCGCGATCTGATCGAGCAGCGCCGCGCTCGCGCCTTCGAGACCCACGGCAAACGTGACGATGCCCGATTGGTCGTGCGCGGCTTTCGCCGCTTTCACGAGGTCGGCCCCATTCTTGTTGCAGTCGGTCGGCTCGCCGTCGGTCACGAGGACGATCACCGCTTTGTGTCCGGGGTTCGACACGATTGACGCGTTGCCCCAGGCGATCGCCCCGTCGAGCGCCGCCGAGAGCGGTGTTCCGCCCGACGGCACGACGCCGATGAACGAGTCGAGCAGCAGCTGCTCGTGCGCATCGGTCGGCGCCGAGAGATTCGTGAGGTAGCCGACTGGAACCTTCGGGGTAGAGCACGCGCTAACGCTGCATTGCGTGCCGTCGCACTTGTCGTCGGGGAAAAACCTGAGCGCGATACCGATGCCGGCATTTGTCGGGCTCTCGAAGAACCCTTGAAGCGCGGCGGTGCTCTGGACCCACTTCGGCCCGGCCATCGAGCCGGATTTGTCGAACATGATGTAGAGGTCGAGCGGGACGTTCTTCGCTTCGTCTGTCGAATTCGCGCACGCCGAGTCGATGAGGTCTCCGCCGCCGGCGCCCGAGGAGCCGTCCGCGAAGTTAAAACCGTTGCCCGAGGACGTGGGCTGACCGGACTCGGTCGCGTTGCCTGCCGCGCACGCGCCCGTCGGCACCGCGCCTGCAAGGAGGACGAGAAGTGACGCGAGAGCCGCACGCCTGAGCGTGACGGGGCGACGAGCGAACGAGGAAGCCATTTGGGGCAGTCTACCCTCGGTCCTGGGGTCATGTGGTACCGTTCCGACGTTCGAGTCGATTGTCAGATGAACCGTGATTTCGAGCTCACAATCGAGCCTCATCCGCTCCTTTGCGTTGGCGCTTTCGTCGCCGAGTTTCCCGGGCCCCTGGGCGAGCTCGTTTCGCCGGCGTGGCTTACGGGCGGGTTCGCGCTCGATGTGGCGGCTCCGCTCGTTCGCGAGGAGCAGGTGCGCGGCGATGTGCGAGACCTCCTGCGACACGGGGGCTACAAGCCGACCGGTCGCGGCAAGCCCGCGTCGGAGTACCTCGCGCGAGCTGCCGGTGAGGGCGCACTCGCGAGCATCAACGTCGCGGTCGACGCTTGCAACGTGGCCTCGCTCCATAGTGGGCTGCCCATCAGTGTGATCGACCTCGATCGGGCGGCGCTGCCCGTGTCGATTCGCACCGCGGGAGTCGAGACGTACGTCTTCAACGCCTCGGGCCAGGTGATCGACGTCGCCGGGCTTGTGTGCCTATGCGATGCGCTCGGCCCCTGCGCGAACGCGGTCAAAGACAGTCAGCGCACGAAGACGCACGCGGGAACGCGCCGCACGCTCTCGGTCGTGTGGGGACACCATGCTCATCGAGTGCGCACCGAGGGCACGACGACCTGGTACCGCGACATGCTCGAGCGCCTTGGAGCCAGCGTGACCACCGTGGTTCCCCGCACCGGCGCGTAGGCCCATTTCCCGTGTATCGACGTGTGATTGGTGCGAGCATCACCCACATGCTTCGCGCGCTTAGGGCTGGTTTTTCGGTGCCCGCGGTCTCCTTGCCGTTCGTCGTGCTGATGCTCCTTGGCGGTTGCCGGAGCGGCACGTCAAGCGGTCCTTCTGCTGGCGCGACGCTGACCTCGGCTGCACAACCGAGTGCGGCCTCCACCGCTTCGCCAGGGGACGCCTCTTCACGCCCGAACGGTTCACGACCCGCAAGCGAGCTTCCGGACGAGGTGGCGAAGCCGAACGCCGAGGAGGTGAGACGTCTCGCGCTGGCAACCAACGCCTTCGGGTTCGAGCTCTTTGCCAGGCTCGGGGGGACCGCCAACGCGGCGCTCTCTCCTGCGAGCCTCTCGCTCGCACTCGGGATGACCTACTTCGGCGCGCGCGGCGAGACCGCGGCCGAGATGAAAAAAGTGCTCCATCTCGACGGCGATGACGCCGCGCTCGGTCGTGCGTACGCGTCCTGGATCCGGTCCTGGCTCTCCAAGGTGCGGAGCGGAGTCGAGCTCGAAACAGCCAACCGACTCTTCGTCGAGGCCACGCTCACCGTCGAGCCGGCGTACCTCGAGTTCACTCGCGCTCGCTTCGCCGCCTCGCCCCAGCAGCTCCCGCTATCGAGCGACTCCGAGGTCGCCCGCGCGTTCATCAACGCCTGGGTCGAAGGCGTCACGCACAGGAAAATCGTTGGTTTATTGCCAGTGGGCAGCGTCACGGCGGACACCCGCCTCGCGCTCGTCAACGCGCTTTATTTCAAGGCTCGCTGGATGGCTGCGTTCCGCGAGGCGGCGACGCGCGACGCCGACTTTTCGTCTTTCGGCGGAGAGCCAATGAAGGTGCCTACGATGCATGCGAGCGGCTCCTACCGCTACGCCGACGTGGACCTCGCGCAGGTGCTCGAGCTCCCGTACGAGGGGGGCGAGTTCGCGATGGGTTTCGTCCTCCCCAAAAAAACAAACGGCCTTGCCGAGGTCGAACGCCTGCTCGACGCCAAGACGCTCGACGCGTGGACGACGAAGCTTGCCGTCGCTGACGTCGTGGTCGCCTTGCCCCGCTTCAAGGTGGCTCCGGTAAAGTCGCTCGAACTCAAACCCGCGCTCGTGGCGCTCGGTATGCCGATCGCGTTCGACCCTGAGCGTGTCGATTTAACCGGCATATCTTTTCACGCGCGGCCGGAGGAGCGCCTCGTGATCGCCGAGGTCTTTCACAAGACGTACGTCGCCGTCGACGAGCATGGCACCGAAGCCGCCGCGGCCACGGCCGTGGTTATTGTGAAAGGCGGAGCGAGCCCAACAAGCGGCGCGCCACCGAAGACCTTCATCGCCGACCACCCGTTTCTCTTTTACGTGCGCGATACGGCGACAGGGGTCCTCCTGTTTTTCGGCCGCGTCAGCGATCCCCGCCACTAAAAAAGCGCGGGTTGCGGCTTCAATCCCGCTTGCTCGATGTTGGGCATTACGCGAAGGTCCACCCTATGATTCGCGCGTCGAGTTGCAGTGTGTGCGGGGCGCCGCTCCAGTTCGAGGGGCGTGATGTCGTCGTCTGCACGTATTGCAACGCCGAGAACCGCTTGCTGCAGACGCACGTGGGGACGGACCGTGGGTTGGCCTCCACCTCCGCCGATGAGCGTGCGGAGTTGGTCGATGCGATGCGCCGGCGCATGATGTTGGCAAATCTTGCTGCGTCGGCAAAAAAACGTAAGCCGCGCCTATGGCTCGTCACGCTCCTCCTGCTGGCACCGATCGCCGTCTCATTGGTTTTCGTGGTGAGAGGCGCACGCTCGGTGGTCAACGACGTAGGGGTGCACGACGCAGGACTGAAAGGCGTCGATGACCCGCGCCACTGGGGAAGCCTTCGGCCTACGGTGGTCGATCTCGGCGGCGACGCGGTCGAGGATCTTCTCGGGTTCTACCGAGGTGATCCGCGTGACCCGGGGAAGGAGTTCTTCGCCGCGTTCGACGGCGCGACCCTCGCCGCGAAGTGGACGCTTGGACCCTACGGACAATACAACGGTGGTCAGAATAACCACGTCGTCGTTCGGGGTGGGCGCGCCCTCGTTGTCGCCGGTGATGCGACGGTGCACATCGTCGAGATCGCGAGCGGCAAGGAGCTGTCGGCCGTGCAGCTCTCCGACAAGGTGCAGGCAGCATGCGTTCCCAAGGCTTCGGCTACGAGCGTGTGGCTGCAAGTCGCGGACAACCAACACGTGACGGTCGACCTCGTCAGCGGCAAAGCCGAGCACGCCGCGCGACCCGCTGACTGCGCCAACCTCGGCAATGTCGCAGCCGCTCAGCTCGTCGTCAAAGACGGTGGGGGTTTGGCTTACGCGGTCCTCGCGAACGAGCTCAAGATCCCAGGTTTTTCCGGACAAATCGTCCTGAAGACCGGCGAGAACGTCGTGGTTGTCGGCAACAAATCGCCGGGGACGCCGCTGCCAATGCTCGTGGGCGGGACAACGGCGCCGCCCGCGAACTTGCAGGAGGCCATCTCCGCGGCGGAGGTTCGCTTTCAGCAGCGTGCGAAGTTCTTTGCCGCGCGTGATGGCGGCAAGCTCGCGCAAGAGGGAGGCAAGCCCGCGGCTTTCATTGTCGGAGGCGGCACGCTCTCCCTTGCCTGGCAGAAGGTGCTCGGTCCCGAAGGGCCGAATAGCGAAGCTCGCGCCGCGTCGAGTCCACAAGCCGCGGTGATCGCCGGCGGTGTCGTGACCTGCTACGGCGCGGGCTCATCGAAGCTCCGTCTCGTGCGTGTCGAGGGGGCGACCGGGAAGGTGCTCTGGGACATCCTCATTCCCGGTACACACTTGAGCTGCGATGAAATCCTCGCTACCGCGACGCGCGTGTACGTTGTATCTCGTGGCAGCTACCTCCTCGCGTTCGACGCGACGACGGGTGCCGAGGTGGGGCTCGTCGGTTCGCGCTCGGCGCTCATGCGCTGACGGGCGTCAGGCGAGGCGCCCGGTCACCGCTTCGACGCGTGACCTCAACGTGCCCGAGTCGATCAGCGCTACGGCTTCCCCGAAGTCGCGGTAGAGCGGGCGGTCGTCGCTCAAGGTCGGAACCCTTTCGCGCAGCGCGGTGCGGGCGGCTTCGACTCCGCGGCTTGGGCGGAGCGGCGCACGCTGATCGACCCCTTGCGTCGCGGCGAGCAGCTCGATCGCGAGCGAGGTCGTTACGTTGTCGACGATCTGCGTAAGCTTGCGCGCGCAAATGCTGCCCATGCTGACGTGGTCCTCACGGTTCGCGCTCGATGGAATGGAGTCGACGCTCGCCGGGTGGCAGAGCACTTTGTTCTCCGACACGAGTGACGCGGACGCGACCTGCGCGATCATGTAGCCCGAACAGAGCCCGCTCTGCGGAGCGAGGAACGCGGTGAGTCCTGTCGAGAGCGCGGGGTTCACGAGTTGCTCGACGCGGCGTTCGCTGATGTTGGCGAGCTCGGCGATCGCGATGGCCGCAAGGTCGAGCGCGATCGCGACGGGTTGCCCGTGAAAATTGCCGCCGCTGATGATCTCGGCGCCCGGCGCATCGTGGTCGTTCGGATCGCCACCCAAAAATACCGTCGGGTTGTCGGTGACGCTTTGCATCTCGCGTTCGAGGACATCTTTCGCATACGTGAGGGCGTCGCGCGAGGCGCCGTGGACCTGCGGGATGCAACGCAACGAGTAGGGATCTTGCACCTTTCCGCAGTTGGCGTGACTCTGCATGATCCCGCTGTCGCTTAGCAGGGTGCGCATGTTCGTGGCGACGGCGGCTTGCCCAGGATGCGGCCGCACGCGCATCAGGCGCTCATCGAACGGCCGCGCGGAGCCCAGCAAGGCTTCGATACTGGTTGCCCCCGCGATGTCGGCGACCGTGCAGAGCTCGAGCGCCCGGCGTACGGCGAGCGCGCCGAGCGCGGTCATGTATTGCGTGCCGTTGATCAGTGCGAGGCCCTCTTTCGCGGCCAGGACGAGTGGTGCCAAGCCGGCCCGCCGAAGCGCCTCTCCCGACGCGAGGAGCTCGCCTTGGTAGCGGGCTTCGCCTTCACCGATCATCGCGAGCGTCAGGTGCGCGAGCGGCGCGAGATCGCCCGACGCGCCGACCGAGCCTTGCGCCGGAATCCGCGGGTGTACGCCGAGGTTCAGCATCAAGACGAGTTGATCGACGCACACTGCCCTCACGCCGCTGTAGCCGAGTGCGACGACCTGGGCCCGCAGGAGCATCATCGCGCGAACGGCCACGTCCGGAAGATCCGGCCCGACGCCGCACGCGTGGCTGCGGATGAGGTTTTGCTGCAACCGCACGATGTCACTCGCGCCGATGCGGGTCTCGGCGAGTGCACCGAAGCCCGTGTTGATGCCGTACACCGCAGGGGCCGCGTCCCCTGCCGCGACGATCGCCTCGACCGGTTCGCGCGAGCGCTCGATCGCCGCGCGCGTGGCCGCCGGCACGTGAACTCGGCGGCTTTCGACGGCGACCTCCCAAAGCTCCTCGAGGCCGAACGGGGTTCCGAGCTCGAGAGGTGAGGGTGCGGGCGACGCGGTCATGGCCATTGAAATTGCTGCGCTCGCGGGGCGCAGGATCGCTTATCCTCCGCAGCGTCCATGCGCACTTACGCCTTGCTTCCCGCGATCGCAATCTCCTTGCTGGCTGCAGGCGTCGACGCATCTCCGCCAGACTCTGCCCCCGAGGACTTGCCGCACGCGGTGGCTGTGCCGGCGACGGGTGGGGTCTCGAAGCTCGAGTTCGAGGAGCGCTTCATCCTCGAAACCGGGCGCGTGCCGTTCGAGGAGCCAAAGCCGCGGAAGGTCTCGTTCCAGATTCACGGTGAGCTCCAGTTTCGAGGGCTCGGCTACAGCGACGTTCCTTTGCAGCCGCGAATCGGTGCCGCGCCGGGAGAAGGCGCGAGCCTCGGCTCGAGGGGCCGCATGGTGCATTGGTTGCGGCTGAAGCCGGTCTTTCAGTACACGGACAAGCTGAGAATCGTCGGTGAGCTCGATGCTCCGGTCGGTATGGCCGCTGGCCAAACCACCGCGCTCGTCAGCGCGGCCATCGACGACTACGAGACGCTCGCATGGTACGGCATCCGCCCGCGCCAATTGTACGTCGAGTACCAATCGCCGATCGGCATGCTGCGTGCTGGGCAGCAGACCTCGCATTGGGGCATGGGTCTGCTCGCGAATGATGGCGATCACCCCTCGCTCTTTGGTGACTATCGCCGCGGCGCTTTGGTGGAGCGCTTGCTCTTCGCAACGCGACCGTTGGGCAAGGACTCTCCGCTCTCCTTCGCGCTCGCCGGCGATCTCGTCTTTCAAGACAGTCGCGCGTTGCTCGTCAAGGACATCCCGCCCGGCACGACACCCGCGAGCGAGCTCGGTGCCACGATGACGCCACCGGTCGGCCGCGATCGAGCGTTGCAAGCCGTCGCCGCAGTGCGTTGGCAACAAAAGCACGTCGAGGCCGGAATTTACGGGGTCTACCGACATCAGCGCCGCAAGAACCAGGCGACCGACGCGCTCACGTCGTTCGATGAATACCTGGACGTCGGCATCCTCGATCTTGCCGCCAAATTCAACGCGCCCGTCGCCGGCTCCTCTTCGTTCGTGTTCGGTGAGTTCGAGGCGGCGTACATCGGCGGCAAGACGAACTACCTCCGCAACGTTGAGCTTGTGCAAGCTGGCCTCACGGAGTCGATCCAGTCGTGGGGCGGGGCGGCGCGTCTCGGTGCCGTTCACGTCGCGGGCCATGGTCCCAATGCCTTCGGCGATCTCGTCGTCGCGGTTGAGTACGGCTTCGCCACAGGCGACGCGGATCCTTACGATGGAGTGACGCGTCGCTTTACGCTCGATCAAAATCACAACGTCGGGCTCGTTCTTTTTGATCACGTCCTCGCGTGGAAGACGGCGCGCTCAGCCACGATCGCGCAAGATCCAAGGGTGACCTTCCGCCCGTCTCCGGGGCTCGAGTTCCTCCCTTCCGAAGGCGGAATTTTCGGGACCGCGTACTTCAATCCGACGGTGGTCCTCCGTCCGCGACGTTGGCTCGACGTGAAGGCTGGCGTCGTCGTCGCGCAGACGACTGCCGACATGGTGGATCCGTTCCAGGTTGGCGCGCTCGGACGCTACGCGAACTACGAAGGCGGCAGCCCCACGAAGCTCGACCTCGGCGTGGAGCTCGATGGCGGTCTCGACGCACGTTTTCCGATGAAGTCCGGCTTTGTCGTTCAGCTCGGCGCGGAAGGCGGCGTCTTCTTCCCCGGGGGCGCTTTCTCGGATGCAACGGGTCAGACGATGCCGACACAGTTCCTCGTGAATTCTCGTCTCGGAGTGCAGTACTGATGCGCGACTTGCGGAAAACTCGCGGCACGTTCGGCGCTCTCTCGATCGCGTGGCTCGCTGCCTGCTCGGGCGCTTCTCTCGAGGTTGCCACGCCGGACCTCCCCACGCCGGAACTGCAACTGTCCGACGCGGGCATCAACCTTTCGCTACGTTCGCCCCCGCCCGCCACGACGGGGGATCCCTTCTTCGCGTGCCGTTTGCCTGCGGCCGTCCGCAGCGAGGACACCTGTGCAGCCGACGCGGAATGCGCGGCCTCGACACCGTGCCATGCGCGCGCATGCGTGGGTCGGGCGAACGCACGCCCTGCTGACGCGACCACCATTTGCACGCGCCAGATGGCGTGCGACAGCGTCGATGCCAACCGCTGCGGCTGCCTCGAAGGGCGCTGCTCACTCATTCCACCAAGCTGAACGCATGCGTTATTACGTCACCCTCGCAAACAGCGATCGCGAGCACGCGATCGACATCGTCACCCGAGCCAATGGCGCCCTCGAAGTGCAGCTCGAGGGCACAACGATTCCCGTCGACGCGGCGGAAGTTGGTGGCGCTCTCAGCGTTCGCGTCGGCGAGCGCATGTTCGATCTGTGGCTCGACGGTGAGGGCGAACATGTTCGCTTCGTCTCCGGCGGCTTTCGGGGGTCTGCGCTGGTCGAGAACGAGCGTTCGCGGATCGGGGCACGGGCATCGCGAGCCGGAGTGGCTGGCGGCGGCGGCCAGGTATGCGCGCCGATGCCGGGCCGCGTGGTCAAGGTGCTGGTCCTCGAAGGGGAAGCGGTCGAACTCGGCCGGCCGCTCGTCGTCGTTGAAGCGATGAAGATGGAAAATGAGCTTACGGCCGAGACGCCGGGCATCGTCCTCGCGATTCGCGTTGCGGCCGGCCAGACCGTCGAGAGTGGCGCTCTCCTGATTGAGCTCGGACCGTTGCCGACATGAGCGCGCATCCTTTGCCCCGCGGTCGTTCCTTCGCCGTATTCGTGATGTGCCTGGGAGTCGGCGTCGGCTGCGGCGCACGTGACACGGTCGCGGTGTCGCCTGCGGGCGCCGCCCCCGTTGCGGTAGCACAGCAAACCGTCACGCCGCTGGTGATACGCGCCTACTCCACGGACGAGCTCCTCGCCGAGCTCGAGCACGCACGCGGTCTCCTGCTCGTCGAGAAATTCGATGAGGCGTCGTCGTCCTTCGACCGACTGCGTGCCCAGGCGGGTGAGCCGAGCATTCAAGCCGCGGCCGCTTTTCACGCGGGCCTCGCCTACGAAGGAAATGGTGACCGCGCGACGGCACTCGCGCGCTATCAACTTGTGGCAGAGTCATTCGGCGACCAAGCGATCGCCCGCAACGCGCTCGTCCGCATGATGCGGCTCTTGGGTCGCTTCGAGCGATGGACCGAGCTCGGTGCAGCCGCCGACCGTCTGCTCGCCCGCGGTGATCTGCCGGTGATGGACCAAATCGAAGGTCAGGGCAGCAAGGCGCTGGCGCTCGTGGAATTGGCCCACGTCGACGGCGCATCGGTACACGCAGCAAAGGCCTTGGCGCTGATCGAACAGCACGGCTTTGGCCGCTCCGGTCAGCCTCCCGTGCAGGTTGCGCAAGTCTCGTTTGCCGAGGGCGAGATTCGCCGGCTCAAGAGCGAGACCATCAAGCTTGTGCCCGTAACAGCCCAATTTGGTGAGCGCCTCGAAGCGCGTTGCCAGGGCCTGCTCGACGCGCAATCGGCTTACACCGACACGATGCGCGCGCGCGACAGCCACTGGTCGGCGATGAGCGGTTTTCGCGTGGGCCAGCTCTACACGCAGCTCCATGCGGAGGCGATGATGATTCCTCCGCCCGACAAAGCGAAGACCTTGAAGCAAAAGCAGCTCTTCGAAGGGGCGCTGCGCCTGCGCTACCGTACCTTGCTCGAGAAGGGCCTGCGAATGATGGACGCGACGGTCCGCATCGGTGACCGCACCGGCGAGGACAGCGAGTGGGTCATGCGCTCACGCGAGGCGAAACGGGCTCTCGAGCAATCGCTCGTCGATGAAAAGCTCGCCCTCTCGAAGCTGCCCTACACCGAAGAGGAATTGAGGAAGGGCCTCGAGAGCCTGAAGGCGCGCGCGACCGACGAGAAGAAAGCCGTGAAGCCTGCGGACGTGAAGCCTGCGGACGTGAAGCCTGCGGACGTGAAGCCCGTCGCGCCGACCGAAGACGGCAAACCGCTCAAGCTTTGAGCGTTGCGCCTTTTTGCTGAGCGTCCATCTCACGCTCCCGCGCCGGCCACTTGGACGCGAGCTGTGAGCGGCACTCGCCCGAGCCGCGCTCGAGCCAGCGGCAGGCATCGGGGCGCATCGGGTAGATCGTGCAGCCCACTCGGTTCGTTGCGGGATCGAACCCAAGCGCCGCGCAGTGCCCGTCTTCGAACCGCATGTAGCGCACTCCGTCCTTCTCCGTCGAGAGCGCGAGAGCGGCGTCGTTCATGCGCTCGTAATCCACGAGGAACACGCGAATATACTCGGCATGCTCGTTGAAGCAGCACGCTCCGCAATCGGTGCACTCGGGCACGCCGATTACAGGAAGCGAACGTCGACGTGGGTTCGGCGGCGTAGATCCTTCAGCCACTTTTGCTTCGCCTTGTCGAGTTTCTCAGTCTGAACCCGCTGCGACATCTCGTTTTCCGCGGCATTGAACGACGTGTAGCGCGACGGCTGCCGGTTCGCGATCCGCATCACGACGACCGCATCCTTGAAGCGGAAGGGTTCGCTGACTTGGCCGAGCGCCAGCCTGAGCGCCTCCTTCTCGAGCGGTTCGGCCAGCAGCTTTTGCTGACCGCTTAGCGCCGCGGGAGAGCCTGTCGGGGCCCGGACTCCGAGGTCGCCGCCGTCTTCACGCGTGCGTGAGTCTTGCGAATATTTGCGTGCAAGCTCGCTAAATTCGCTGCCACCCCGCGCCATCCGAACGATCTCCGCGGCCTCGCGCAGTCGCGCGTTCAGCGACTCCGTTGTCGGTGAAGCGCCGATCGGCAAGACGATCCACGAGGCCTGATAGAGCAAGATGTGGCGTTCACGCTCGACCATTCGCGCGAACATTTCTTCTACGTCCTGTCGCGTGATGCGGATCTGGCTCTGCACGACGCGCTGCATGAGCTTTCCCTCGATGATTTGCTGGCGGATCTCCTGGCGATACTCGCCATCGGTCATGCCCGATTGTCGCCCGATGTCCGCGAAGAGCTGGGCCTGCGTCAGGCTGTTCATCTGGGCGATGCGCTCGAGCGTCGCGTCGACATCCTTCGCGGTCACGTTGATGCTCGCGCGCTTTGCGGCTTGCCCTTCGAGCTCTTCATCGACCATGCGCTCGAGGAGCTGCGTGTAGATTTTGTTCTCGGCCGGGATGCACTGCGGCGTGCCAATCGGGCAGCGCGGATGCAACTGTGAGAGAAAGGGTCGCGCGCGGACATGCAGATCCGTCAGCAAAATTGCTCGATCGCCGACAACTGCCACGATCTTCTCAACGACGACCGCGTGAGCGTGGAGCGCGCCTGTGGTCGTCGCCGCGAGCGCGACGAGGCCTGCGAGCAGAGCTCCAAGGCGGGGGCGACGGAACATCATCGTGGGGCAGAGGTACCGCTGCCGGGCCTGCGGCGCAACCGGAGCCTCAGACGAGGCGACGCCCGCGGACGTAGCAGCGCGCGACGTGCGTCTCATCGGTGTCGAAGATGAGGCCGGCGAGCGCCGCGTCGAGGGTTGGGGTTGCCCGACGTTGCGGGACCACGACCACGTCCGCCTCCTTGCCGACCTCGAGGCTGCCGGTCGTCGCCGCGCATCCGAGGACCTCTGCGCCGCCAAAGGTGGCGAGCCTGAGGAGCTCGGGAAGGGCGACGGGGTGACCTACGGCGAGGGCGTTGTCGTAGGCGCTCGCCATGGCCCGTCGCATCGAGAAGCTGCGTCCCGCGGCGACGTCGCTGCCGAGGCCCACCCTTATGCCGAGTGAGAGCGGCGGCTTGAGTCGCATGCGCCCGCTGCCGAGGAAAAAATTCGAGTCGGGGCAGTGCGCGATGGTCGAGTCGGTCTCACCGATGCGATTGAAATCGCGCCGCGTGAGATGGATGGCGTGGGCGAGGATCGTGCGAGGACCGAGCAGGCCCGCTTGGTCGTACACGTCGAGGTAGCTCGACGCGTAGGGGTGCGCTTTCAGCGTCGCTACGCCTTCGTGGTCGTTCTCGGCGATGTGGGTCTGGACGGGTAGGTCGTGCGCGCCGGCGAGGTCGCCTGCGGCTCGCAGCATGGAGCGCGAGCAGCTGAGTGCAAATCGCGGCGTGACTGCAAAACGCAGGCGATCGTGGTCGAAGCCGTGCCATCGGCGGATGAGGCGCTCGGACGCTGCGACGGCCGCTTTGGTCGTGATGCGGAGTGCCGGTGGGCCAAGTCGCTCCATCCACGTGAGGCCGACGATGCCCCGCAAGCCGGCTTCGGCGAGCGCAGAGAAACACGTTGCGGTCGCGCTCGGCGACGAGGAGGAAAAGAGCGCCACGGTCGTTGTGCCTGCTTGGGCGAGACGGCCAACGAGCTCCGCCGCGACGGTCTTCGCGTAGGCCGCGCGGGTGAAGCGCGCCTCTTCGGGGAACACGCTGTTGGCAAGCCAGTCGAGTAGCGGGCCGGTTGCGCAGCCGATGATGCGAGTCTGCGGAAAATGCGCGTGAGCGTCGATGAATCCCGGCGTAATCAGATTGGGACGCACATCGTCGACGGGCCCGCGGTACTTGGCCGCGCGGAAGGGCCCCGCATACCGAATCGTTCCTTCGGCATCGACGAGGAGGAGGCCATCGGCTTCGAACAGCGTGCCTCCAGCGGCGTGCGGGCTGAGGAGCGTTCCCCGCAACGCGAGCGCCATGGGCTCACGCAATGCGCTCTCTCGGGCTCGAAGCATCGGCCGACTATAGATTCCGGAAGCCCACGCTGCCGAATTTCCAGCCGCCCTTCGGGCCGCGGCTCAAGGAACAATGAGCTCGCTCGTTCGTGCCCAACCGAAGACGAGGGCGCCCGGCCTGCTCGACATCAGGAGTGCCCACTCGCCTACGACGCGAACGAGCTGCAGTCTCGCGCCTTTTGCAACGCTCGTCGTCACTTGCGCCGCGTCGTCTGCCCGGTCGCGGAGGTCGAGTGCCGAGCGCGCGAACGCGCTCCCCTTTGTGGGCGCATCCTCCGCGGTCGCCCCTAACTCCACCATCTTCTCGGCGTAACGCTCGATGAAGTCGTCGGGGGCGAGCTTGGCGCCGTGGTCGTGGTTTGCGTCATCGTGAGCGCGCTCTCGGGCCTGGAGTCGCGGGTTTTCGGCCGGCTCTTCTGCGCCCCGCGTCCAACCGTGAGCTCGCACGGTGTCCGCGATTCCGCGATGTGCCGCGTCCACCTCGGGCATTCCGCGCAGCCAGTCGTCGAGCGGCTCCAGGAAAGCGATTGCAACGATCCCGGCGGTTGCGACCACCATCAATGCCGTCAGGCGATCGAGCGCATGCCGCAGTCCACTCGAGTCGCCGCGGGGTAGGCGTCCCGCCCAGGGGCCGGCGGCGGGGGTGGGGAGTTCTCGTTCGTCGTCTCTCATCGTCTCTCGAGCTCTCGCGTCGCGATGTCCGAACTCTGCTCTTCCGAAAGTTTACGGAGCACGTCGAGGCGTTTCGCATCGGCTGCGCGGCTCTTCGCTAAATCGCGCTTTTCGGTTGGGTCCTCCGCGAGATCGAACAAAGTTAGGCTGAGCTTGCCGCCTGCCTTTTGTCGGAACCCGGTGAGCTTCAGTGGCCAGTCGATCACGGCCACGCGGCGGTAGGCGTGCGCCACGAAGGGTGCCCGAACGAGCGACTCGCCGCGCAGCGCCGGCACGAGCGATACACCCGTCAGGCCCTGGCTATCGGCGCCGCCGAGTGCGACGACGGTGGCCGCGACGTCGAATACGCTGACCGCGGTCTCGACATGCTGACGCTTGACGTTGGCGCCGGCGATGAGGAAAGGAACGTGGAGCACTTCGTCGAAGAGTTGGGTGCCATGGCCCGTCGATGCGTGCTCTCCGAAGGCTTCACCGTGGCTGCCGTGCACGAGCCAGACGGTCCGGTTGCCGCGCGCACTCTTCGACACCGCGTCGATGAGGCGAGCGAGCTCGCGATCGACGTAGGCAAGTTCACCGAGGTAGAGATTCGCCTCGCCCGTGCCGAACGAACTCTCCGGGTGCGCGAGGTATTTCGAGTGTGCATCGAACAGATGCACCCACAGGTAGACGGGCTTGTCACCGGCGACGAGCTCGGCGTGAGCGGCGATCGCTGCGTCGATCGCACGTGCGCCCGTCATTTTGCGCTCCGGGTGATTTTCGCGGAAGGCCGACTCGTCGAAGGTCTCGAAGCCCTGGGCGAATCCGCGATCACGTCGAAGCCACGTGAACGAGGTCACCGCGCCGGTGCGGTAACCCGCACGGCTTAGGCGTTCTGCGACCATGTCGGGCTTGTCATCGAGCACCGGCCACTCACCGGGCGCGTGCGCCGTTTCGCTGAGCGGGCGACCCGAGACAATCGGCGTGATGGCGCGCTGCGTGTCCGCGGCCACGGCGTACGCGTGGTCGAACACGGCTCCGAACTCGGCGAGCTTCTCAAGGTTCGGCGTCGTCTTTTTTGCGTAGCCGTGGAGCGAGGTCCGGTCGGCTCGGACGGTGTCGAGCGTGACCACGATGATGTCGGGACGCTCGCCGGGGGCTTGGACGGCCAACACCGCGGCGCTCGGCGCGGCGCTCGGCGCGGCGTTCGGCGTGGAGCTTGCCCCCGCCGATGCCGCCGCTGAAGACGAGGCGCTCGCCGACGGAACAGCCACGGCCTCGCTCGGTCGCTCCGGAGCGAACGGATCCTTGCCGTCGCAGTCCGAATCGATTCCATCTGCGGAGATCTCGGGCGCGCCTGGATGACGTCTTGGATCGCCCTCATCGCAGTCTTTTCCGCCAAAATGCGCGCCAAAACCGTCCCCGTCGCGATCGCTCCAACCTTCGAGCGTTCCGAGCGCGGCACCCGCGAGTCCGCCCCCGCGAGAGAGCGCGCCGGCCGAGGCCGACGTCTCGATGCGCACGCTCCCCGCCACGACGGTGAACACCGCGAGAGGTAGCCCGACGACTCCGAGTGCACGCATCAACCCTTCGGGTAGACGTCGCGTGAGCACCACGCTCGTCACGACGACCGCGAGCAGCGCATCGGTTGCCGCGGCGGCGAGCGAGGCTCCGCCAGCGGAATGCCGCGCGAGGGGAATCATGCTCCACGCGGCGGTGGCGATGCCGACACACCCGACGGCGAAGGCGAGCCCGCTTGCCGGAAAGCCGCGCTCACGCAGGCCTCTGCCGACGGCGACCAGGCGGCCCGCGGCCACTGCCGTGCCGAGGAGCAGGACCAACCCAACGACCCCGAAGGCCGCACCGCCGAGCCC
Organism: Polyangiaceae bacterium; assembly: GCA_947475525.1. GTDB lineage: Bacteria > Myxococcota_A > Polyangia > Polyangiales > Polyangiaceae > SYFR01. Next base: position 336,444 of record CANJMI010000001.1, read on the forward strand.
GCGATGGTGCGTTTTCGCGTGAAGGATCGACCCGAGCAGCGACAAGCCGATCGCCGAGAAACTCGCCCACAACACAAGCCCTGCCAAAAGCTCGCGGCCTGCGGTTGGGCCGACCACGCCGCGAAACCCGCGGGCGGCTCGAGAGACCAGCCACGCCGTCGGTAGCATCACCGAGGAGGCCATCGTTGCGGCGATGAGCCAGGCGTCCGGGAAGGATGCACCCTGCGCCACCCCTCGCCAGGCGGCGGGCACGGCAAAAATCGCGGCGGCAAGCCAACCGAGTCCGCTTGCCTGCCCAAGGACGGAAAGCGCTGGGCTCGGCTCCGACTCTGCCTCGTCGCTCACCTTGCGTGTGTTAGCAGCGCTTCACCGACGGCGGAGAACTTTTCCGCGGCCGTCATCGCTGCTCGAGCGGAAGCTCGATGCGAAACCGCGCGCCGTGCGGGGCCGCGGTGTGCAGCCGGATGAGCCCGCCGTGGTCGTGTACGATCTGCTGCGCGATGCTCAGGCCGAGGCCACTGCCATGACCGCGGGTTTTGGTGGTGAAGTAGGCCTCGAATACGCGCGCGAGATTTTCGGCCGCGACCCCGGGCCCATCGTCGGCGACCTCGATGACGAGCCCCCCGTGCTGAAGTTCGGTTCCGAGCCGAATGTTGCCCCCGCGGTCGGCCATCGCGTGCGCTGCGTTCGTGATCAAGTTCACAAACACTTGCGTCAGCGGAGACTCCATCGCCTCGATGCGCGGGACGGCGCCGAAGGCTCGGTCGATCGTGACGTCGCCGCCGTGCAGGATGTGGGCACAGAGCCCGATGGCCCGCTCGAGCACGTCATGGATATCGATGAGGGCGAAGGCGTGCGGCGCCGGCCGCGAGTACTCGATGAGCTCGCGAGTGAAGCGTCGGATGCGCGACGCGGCCTCGAGGATGTGCTCGATGCGCTTGTGGTCGCTTGGCGCGATGCGATCGCGAAGCTGCTCGCAGAGGAGGCCCGCGTAGCTCAGGATTGCGGTCAGCGGATTGCTAATCTCGTGGGCCACGTTCGCCACGTTGCGCCCAATCGAAGCGAGTTTTTCGAGCTCCGCAAGGGCGTGCCCGCTGGTGACTAACCCCTCCTCGGCGCTCGCACTCAGGGTCGAGCGCTCAAGATTCAGGATCCGCGTTCCGCCGACGTAAGGCATCGTCTCGTACCGCACGATGCTCCCGATTTTGCGCACGATCTCCGCCATGCGATCGACCTCCGACACGATGTTGGTGGCCGCGCGACTCGTGCGCTCATCGGCAGCAGAGCTCCGCGCGAGCATGACGGCGTAACCTGCCACAGCGGTCAACGGTTGGTTCAGCTCGTGAGCCGCGGCTCCCGCGAGGGTTGCGACGACCGTGTGTTTCTCCTGCTCTGCGAGTTTTCGGTTCGCCTCCGCGAGCGAAGCCTCCATACGCCGCCTCGCTCGCAGATCGGTGAAGACGCCGACCGAGCCGACCGTGTGGTCGCGATGGACGATCAGCGCCGCGGACAGCAAGACCGGCACCCGTTCGCCGTTCTTGGTCAGCACTTCTGTCTCGTAGCCTTGAAGCTCACCTGCCGGCCCGTGTTCGGGGTCGCGGATGCGTCGCATGATTTCGCGCGCGGTGCCTGCCGGGTAAAGTTCGCGTGCGTTCACCTTCCCAAGCACCTGTCGGAGAGGCCACCCGTAGATCCGCTCCGCCGCGGGATTGAAGAGGAGCACGGTGCCATCGAGGTCGGCCGAGACGATGGCGTCGACCGAGCTGTCGATGACGCGCTGCAAGAACTCCTTTGTACGCGTGAGTTCCCGCTCGAGCGCTCGGTCGGCCGTCACGTCACGGAGGCCAATCAAGATGCTGTTCGCGTCGCGTGCCGCTGCGCTAAAGGTCAGGTTGATGACGCGTCTTGCGTTTTTTCCTGTAAAAAATGGCAGATCCGCGTTCGGAGGCAAGTCCCCACCGGAGAACGACCGGCGGATAACGTCGTATCGGTCGAGGCCGTCCGCAGCCAGTAGCGCCTCGAGCTTAACGCCTTCGAGTTCGCTTCGTTCGCGACCCAGCACCGCGCACGTGGCGTCGTTGCACGAGAGGATGGCGCCGTGGAGATCGAGGACGCAGAGGCCATCGGGGCTCAGCGCGAAGAGCGCCGCATTGCGGAATAAGCCGGCGGACGGCGGCTCAAGAGGCAGACCCTCGTCGCTCACGCTCCGCTCATTCCGGCTCGTGAAGGCTACCTGGTGGCGCGCTCCGACCGGCGGGGAGCGCGCGGCCAAGGTGGGTGTAGGCTTTGCGGGTCGCCACGCGTCCTCGCGGAGTGCGGCCGATGAACCCTTGCTGCAAAAGGTACGGTTCGTAGACGTCTTCGATCGTGTCGCGCGCCTCGCTCATGGCGGCCGCCAACGTCTCGACGCCGACCGGACCGCCTTCGTAGTCGTCGACGATGACCGACATCAGTCGTCGATCCATCGTGTCGAGGCCCGCATCGTCGATCTCGAGCCGTTCGGCGGTGAGTTTTGCGATGGCCTCGTCGATCTGGCCCGTGCCGAGCACCTCCGCGAAATCCCGCACGCGACGGAGCAGGCGGTTCGCGATTCGCGGTGTCCCTCGCGATCGGCGTGCGATCTCGAGCGCTCCGGTCGCTTCGAGGGGTACGCCAAGCAGCCGCGCGCTGCGTTCGACGATCGCGACGAGTTCCTCGACGGGGTAGTAGTCGAGCCGCATCACATAGCCGAAACGCGACAGCAGTGGCGCCGTGAGGAGGCCGGTGCGCGTCGTGGCGCCGATGAGACAGAATGGTTTCAGTTGCAGCTTGAGGCTCGAAGCGAAGGCGCCGTCCCCGGTGACGATGTCGATTTCGAAATCTTCGATCGCCGGGTAAAGGCTCTCTTCGACTGCCATGTTGAGACGATGAATTTCGTCGATGAAAAGCACGTCTCCGGGCTCGAGCTTCGTCAAGATCCCCGCGAGCGCGCCCTTGTGCTCGAGCGCCGGTCCGCTGGTCGAGTGAACCTGTACGCCCATCTCTTTCGCGAGGATGTACGCGAGCGTGGTCTTTCCGAGGCCAGGTGGGCCGCACAGCAGGGTGTGGTCGAGGGGCTCTGCGCGTCGGCGGGCGGCTTCTACGAACACCTTGAGGTTGTCGATGTGCTTTCGCTGACCGACGTAGTCGTCGAAGCGTCCGGGTCGGAAAAGGCGGTCAAAGCGATCGTCGTCGCCCGATGCCGATGAGGAAACGAGCCGTTCAGACATTGCCGGCGCATCGTGCGCGAATCCTTTCGACCCGGCAAGGCTCGTCCGGGCGGGCTATGCTGTCTTCGTGGCGAAGCCCGCCGATGAAACAAAGAAACCGAGCCGTCACCCACGACTCGTTCAAGGAATCGATTTTTACATCGAGCAGGGCAATTTTGTATTCACGCCCCAGTACCATTTGAAGCGCGGCTACTGCTGCAACTCAGGGTGCCGGCACTGCCCCTACAAAGACGGAGCAATGCCGAAAATCGACGTGGTCATCCTCGGTGTCGAGGAGGACTCGAAGGGCTAGCTCAGCGGCCGCTGAACGTGGCTTTTTGCTTCGCGAGGAATGCGCCCATTCCGGTTCGCTGATCGTCGGACCCGAAGAGCGCCGCGAACGCTTGACGCTCGAGTTCGCACGCTGGCCCGAGGGGGGCTTCGGAGCCGTGGAGCATGGCGCGCTTCGCGGCTGCGATGGCAAGTGGACCCGCGCTCGCGATCTTCTCCGCGCATGCCGTCGCGCGTGCCATCAACTCGCCGGCGGGCATCACCTCGTTGACGAGGCCGATCCGCGCCGCCTCTTCGGCCGTTACCGTGCGACCGGTGAAGATGAGCTCACGGGCGCGTCCGACGCCGATGCGCCGCGCGAGACGCTGGGTGCCGCCGAAGCCCGGGATCACTCCGAGCGTCACCTCCGGCAAGCCGACCTTCGCCGTGTCCGCTGCGAAGATGAAATCGCACGCGAGCGCGAGCTCGAGCCCGCCGCCGAGCGCGAAGCCGTTGACCGCCGCGATCACGGGGTAAGGCGCAGCTTCGATGGCCGCGCAGAGGGCATGGCCCGCCTCGGAGAATCTCCCCGCCTCCGCGCTCGACATCGTCGCCATCGCCGCGATGTCTGCGCCCGCGACAAAGGCCTTGCCAGCCCCGGTCAGCACGACCGCACGCACCGCGCTCGCGGGGTCGCCTCCGAGGCTCTCGAACGTGAGGGCCGCGAAGGTTGCTGCAAGCTCTGCGATGACCTCGGCGGAGAGCGCGTTCAGCTTATCTGCCCGATTGATCGTGATCGTGGCGACGTGTCCCGACTGCGTTCGCTCGATGAAGCTCATGCGGATGCCTTCTTTCCGGCGGCGTCGTAGGTGTAGAAGCCGCGGCCGGATTTCTTGCCGAGCCAGCCCGCCGCAACGAGGTTGCGCAGTCGCGTCGGGGGGCGGTATTTCGGGTCGCCGATCTCGCGGTGCAACACCTCCGCAATAGCGAGCACCGTGTCGAGGCCAATCAGGTCGGAGAGCTCGAGTGGTCCCATCGGGTGGTTTAAGCCGAGCTTCGCGCCAAGATCGATGTCTTCAGCCGAGGCCACCCCCTCCTGAAGCGCGAGGCACGCCTCGTTCAAGAGTGGGATCAGGATGCGGTTCACGATGAACCCCGGATAATCATTCGCGACGATGACCGTCTTGCCCATTCGCTCGGCCGCGCTTCGGACCGCGGCGTAGGTTGCGTCCGACGTTTGAATCCCACGCACGAGCTCGCAGAGTTTCATCAACGGAACGGGATTCATGAAGTGCATGCCCATCACGCGGTCGGGGCGCTTCGTCGCAGCGGCAAGCTTGGTGACCGAGATGGAGGACGTGTTCGTCGCGAGGATTGAGGCTTCGGGCAGCGCGCCGTCGTAGGTCGCGAGCAGCTTCACTTTGAGCTCGAAATTCTCCGTTGCGGCTTCCACTGCGAGGTCGACGCCGCTGAAATCGCTCGGCCCCGCCGCCGCAACGATGCGCAAGAGCTGCGCGTCGCGGTCTTCTGCGGTGAGTTTGCCTTTCTCCACGAGCTTTCCGAGCTGCGCGGCGATGGTCGCTTTGCCTTTCTCGGCGAGCTCCAGGCTCGCGTCTGCCAGCAGCACCCGGTAGCCCGTCGCCGCGGCAACTTGCGCGATGCCGCGACCCATTTGCCCCGCTCCGATCACTCCGAAGGTTCCGAGAGTTCCGTTCGAC
>CANJMI010000002.1 GCA_947475525.1 Polyangiaceae bacterium
CACTCCGAAGGTTCCGAGAGTTCCGTTCGACATCGGAGCTTTCTATCAGAGCCTCGGACCGCTGCCCATCGCCGGCAGTTCGCCCGGCGATCAGCTCGGAAGCGCGCTGAGCTCGGTCGGGGGCGCGGTCTGAAGGAGGGTGTCGAGCTTGCCCCGTTTTTCGAGAGCGGCCATGTCGTCGTAGCCACCGACCGAGGCGCCGTTGATGAAAATCTGTGGAACGGTGTTGCGACCCGTTGTGTCGATGAGCCAGTCGCGCAAGTCCGCGCGGTCGTCCGCAAGCACTTCGGTGAAGGCCACTCCCTTCTGCGTAAGGAGGCGCTTTGCGACCACGCAATAGCCGCACAAACGTGTCGTGTAGATCGTGACCGAGGCGAGGGCGGGGGCAGGCATGATGCCATTCTAATCGTGATACGGTTCGGCGCCATGGCAGAGCAGGGGGTCCTCCGACTTCAGAAATTCGGCGCTGAGACGAAGGCGTTCGTCGCCGGCGCGCAACAACTCGCCGATGAGCGCGGACATGGCGAGGTCCTGCCGCTCCACGTCCTCGTGCGGGCGCTTGAAAAGAGCGCGGGCGTAGCGGCCGTGTTCCGTAGCGCGGGGGCCGATCCGCAACAGCTCGCCGAGCTCGGTGAACGTGCGCTCGGCAAACTCGCTCGGGGCGGAGGTGTCGCCTACGTCAGCGCGAGGTTGCTCGACCTCATCGATCGCGCCGAGCGGGAGGCCGTCCGTGACGCGGTGTCAGAGGTTGGCGTCGCGCAGCTCTTGAATGCGCTATCGCAGGAAATTCGCGGTGCCGTGGGAGACATCCTCTCTCACGTTGCGATTGGTCCTGGCGGATTACGCGACCACTTAGGCGAGCTCGAACGCGCGCCGAAGGCCACCTCCTTTTTGACGTCACCCGCGGCGCTTGGGGCCGGTGAGCTCGCCCGCGATCTCGTCGCCGTAGCGCGGGCAGGCACGTTCGACCCGGCGATTGGGCGGGATGCGGAGCTTCGTCGTTTGCTGCAAATTGTCGAGCGCCGCTCCAAAAACCACCCGCTGATCGTCGGCGAACCGGGGGTCGGAAAGTCGACGTTGATCCGCGCCTTCGCGCAGCGGCTCGCGAGCGGCGATGTCCCCTCGAACCTCGCGGGCGCCCGCCTGTGGGAGCTCGATTCGGGTGCGCTCATCGCGGGCGCGAAGCTTCGAGGTGAGCTCGAAGCGCGCTTGAAGTCGGTGATCGATCGCCTCCTTCAAACCAAAGCGACCGAAGCGATCCTCGTCGTCGAAGATTTTCACAGTCTGTTCGCCGGTGGCATTGCGGGCTCGGGTGTTGGCGACCTCTTGAAGCCGATCCTCGAGCGCGGCGAGGTACGCCTCGTGGCGACGACCACCGTGGACGGTCTGCAAAAACTGAACGAGCGCGATGCGGCCGTCGTGCGCCGGTTTACGAGCTTCGTGCTCGAGCCCGCGAGCCCCGAGCTGTCGCATCAAATTCTTCGCGGCATCGCGTCCCGCTTCGAGCGCCATCACCGCTCTCGAATTACCGAGGGGGCGGTCCGCTCGGCTGTGGCGTTCGCCCGCCGCTACCTCGCCGATCGCGCGCTTCCGGACTCAGCTGTCGACCTGCTCGATGAAACCGCCGCGCGCAAACGCGTCGAGGTTGACGGCCTGCCCGCCGAGGATGACGCGGCGATGCGTCGCCTCGAGGCACTCGAAGCCCAGCTCGCGCGAGTCGTCCATGATCCGACGCCGCTCGGTGGCCGCGTGCGCGTCGAGCTCGAGGCCGAGGCGGTCGTGCTCCGGCCCAGGGTCGCCGCGCTGCGTTCCGCGCTCGAGACACGCCGTGGCGTCATTGCTGCTGTGCAAATGCTGCGAAAAGAACGCGAACAGACCGAGAGTGAGCTTGCCGCGGCCCGCGAGGTGAAGAACTTCGCGCGCGTCGGGGAGCTCGAGCACGTCGTGCTTGCGGGTGTGGCTGCGCGTCTTGCTGCAGCGGAGCAGAAGGCCCAAGAGAGTGGGGCCAATGCCAGCCCCGTCCTCGTCGACGAGAACGACGTCGCCGTCACGGTCAACGAGTGGACGGGCATTCCCGTCGCAAAAATGCTCGAAGGTGAAACCGAAAAGCTCCTCAAGATGGAAGAGCGCCTGGCCGAACAGGTGATCGGTCAAGACGAAGCGTGCGCTGCCGTATCGCGGGCGGTGCGTCGCGGGCGCGTGGGTCTGCGTGACCCCGGCAAACCGATAGGCTCGTTCTTGTTTCTCGGCCCGAGCGGCGTCGGCAAGACCTACTTCGCGAAAAAGCTCGCCGAGTTTTTGTTCGACGACGAGCAAGCCCTCACCCGCCTCGACATGAGCGAGTTCATGGAAAAGCACATGGCTCAACGGCTGATAGGCTCGCCCCCGGGCTACGCCGACAGCGAACAGGGTGGCTTCTTGACCGAGGCGGTGCGGCGTCGTCCCTACAGCGTCCTGCTCTTCGACGAGGTCGAGAAGGCGCACGCCGACGTGTTCAACTTGCTCTTGCAGGTCCTCGACGACGGTCGTCTCACCGATGGTCGCGGTCGCACCGCCGATTTCTCGAACACGGTGGTCGTGATGACGTCGAACATCGGCTCCAAGCGGATCCTCGAGGCCGACCCGAAGCTCTTCGAGAGCGCCGAGGGCCGCGATGCCCTGCGGGATGTCGTGCAAACCGAGCTCTCGGCATTCTTCCGCCCGGAGCTCTTGAACCGCATCGACGACGTCGTCGTTTTTAAGGCGCTGCAGAAGAAAGACCTGCGCGGCATCGTCGACGGTGAACTCCTTCGCCTAGGAAAAATGCTGGCGGAGCGCGACATGAAGCTCGTCGTTTCGGACGCCGTTCGGGATCGCTTGGTCGACTTGGGGTACGAGCCCGCACTCGGCGCGAGGCCGGTGAAACGCGCGATCATGCGCGAGCTCCAAAACCCACTCGCCCAAGCGATTCTCGAAGGGGGCGCGCTCGGCTCGGGTACGGTGGCGGTCGATCTCGGGACCGACGGGCTCGTGTTCAGCCGCGCGGATTGAGCAAACGCGCGACACTGAACGGACTTTCCCGTTCAGACAAACTCGTCGGCTTGAGGTCGCGGAGCGCTTGCCAACGCTCCAAAAATCCGTATGCTGCTCCTCCCTTCGGGTGGTCTCACTCGCGGGTCTTCGATCAAAGGCAGGTTCATGTACGCGGTCATCAAGACGGGCGGTAAGCAGTATCGGGTTTCCGAGGGCGAGACGCTCCACGTGGAAAAGCTCAACGGCAGCCCCGGCGATGCGGTCACCTTCGACGAGGTTCTTCTCGTCGGCGGCGGTGAAACCGTCAAAGTCGGCAAGCCAACCGTGAAGGGCGCGAGCGTCAAGGCGCAAATCCTTTCGCAGGATCGTGACAAGAAGATCATCATCTTCAAGTTCCGTCGCCGGAAGAACTACCGTCGCAAGCAGGGTCATCGTCAGCCCTACACCGCCCTCAAGATCACCGGCATCACCGGCTGATCGAAACCGACCACTCTAGGAGATAGCCATGGCTCATAAAAAAGGCGGCGGCTCTTCGCGCAACGGGCGCGATTCGAAGGCCCAGTACCGCGGTATCAAGACCCACGACGGTGAAATCGTTCGCGCAGGCTCCGTGCTTGTGCGGCAGGTCGGCGGCACGTTTGCCGCGGGACAGAACGTCGGCACCGGCAAAGACTTCACCTTGTTCGCCCTCGCGGACGGCGCTGTGAAGTTCCATTGGCGCGACCGCGCCAAGCGCCAGATCTCGATCGTTCCCGCTGTTCTGTCCGGCCTCAACGCCTGACGGTTCCTCGCGGGCCCGGCTTGGGTCCATCACGTGCGTAAGGCTGCCCCTATCGGGGGCGGCTTTTCGTGTTTTGTCTTCGCTTGATGCGAAGCGTCGTGCGAAAGCCGGCTCTTAGAAGCCGGGGCCTACGACGCCGCCGTGGGGATCGTCCCCGGTAGGCTTGACGGTGGGGGCGGCGGGGCCTGTGGCACGTGGCGTCGAGAGCTCGAGGTCGCGTTGGCTTTTTTCGGCATCGTTGGCGCGTTTTTCGGCATCGCGCGCGGCGTCGACGGCGGCCCGTGTCTTCGTTTCGGCGATCGTTTCCGACACGCGAGTGCGCGCGCGCACGACGACGGCGCTCACATCCGCGCCGAACCGCGATGGGGCCAACATCGCGGGCTTCGCGCGAAGAGCGACGGTGACGCCCGCGCCGAGCCCGAGAATTCCAAGCACGGCGCCGGCGAGCAGCGCTGGAGAGCGCGCCATGGTCTGAGCCAACGTACGTTTCTGCCAGCCGTGGTCCGTCGTCACCCGTTCGTGCGGGGGCGGGATGCTCGTCTGCCGCTCCGGCAAGTGCAGTGGCGTGTCCGTCAGCCGCACGTAGATTCGCTCGAGACGCTGCGCGAGCTCAGCGGCGGAGCTGAGTCGGCGGTCACGGTCTTTTTCGAGGAGCAGGTCGACGAGCAGGCGCAGCTCGACGGGTACCTCGGGCGCTCGCTCCACGAGCGGCGTGTGGGGCTCGCTGATGATTTTCACCATCAGCGCGTTGTAGTTCGTGGCGTCGAAGGGCAGCTCGGTCGAGAGCGCCTCGTAGATGATCACGCCGAGCGCCCAAAGGTCGGCGCGCGCATCGACGTCGAGCTCACCGCGCGCCTGTTCGGGGCTCATGTAGGCGGGCGAGCCGAGGACGGCGCCCGCGTTCGTCTGCACCAAATCGAAGCCGCTCGTCTCTTTTGAGATGCCGAAATCGAGCACTTTCGGGTGAACTTCTCCGCCTTTGTCGATCGCGAAGAAGATATTGCCTGGCTTGAGGTCACGATGAATCAAGCCGCGGGCGTGGGCTTCTTCGAGGCCGCGCGCAACGAGGGCTAGGTACCGGCAAACATCGACCGGGCGCATACGACCCGCGCGCGCGATGCGTGCATCGAAGCCTTCGCCTTCGAGGAGTTCCATGACGAGGTAGGGCGAGCCATCTTCCGCGCGGCCCATGTCGTACACGTCGACGATCGCCGGATTGCGGATCTGTCCGCATGCCCGCGCTTCGTGAAAAAATCGGTGCAGCGCGTCGTCGTTCTGCGCGAGCTCCGGCAGGAGAAACTTCACCGCGAAGTCACGGTCCGTCAGCTCGTTGCGGGCCGCCCACACCGATCCCATGCTGCCTGCGCCGAGAACGCGCTGCAGTCGGTACTTTCCCGAGACAAGCTCGCCGGCGATCACGCTGTTCCTCTACTCACGGAGCTGACCCCGCGGCTCCTCGCGTTACACCGGCCCCCCGGCGAGTCGGCGGAGCATAGTGATTCCCCGAGCAGCCGCAAGTCCATCGACGTCGCGTCACGCATCCCAGGCTCCGAGGTTACGACGGCCGAAGTGCTCGGGATCGTCGCATGACGGTTCCTCTCGGCATTCAAGGGTCCGTCGCATTCGGCGCGGGCGTCTCGACTGGCAGCGCGGGCTCGGCACCGCCCGCGGAACCGGCGTCGCTCCCCGAGGCACCCCCGCCACCGCCACCGCCACCGCCACCGTCGGGGGTGGGCGTCGTCTCGGTCGGTTCCGTCCCTGTGAGAAATACCTCGTCAAACGCGCCTTCCGTGTCGTCCCGCGCGAGCAGTCCGTTGCGTGGATCGAGCTTGCGATGAACCGTCCCGTTAGGCTCTTTCCACGGGCTGAGCTTCTGCCCGCGGTGCGCCGCTTTCATCGCATCCATGAACGCCGGGAGCGCGGCGGTCGCCCCTTGTTCGCTCGCGCCGAGCGGGAGCGAGTCATCGTAGCCGGTCCACACAACGCACACCGTCGTCGGAGAATATCCCGCGAACCACGCGTCTTTCGCATCGTTGCTCGTGCCCGTTTTTCCCGCGAGCGGGAGGCCAAGACTCTTGGCGGCGCGGGCCGTGCCTCGCTGCACGACCGACGTCAGGAGGTGGGTGAGGACGTAGCTCTCGGCTTCGCTCATGACGCGTCGGGGTGGCGTGCGCTCGGGAAGCGCCAATGCGCGGCCATCGCGTCCGGTAATGTTGCGAATCAACGTCGGCTCGCCCGCGACACCGCCCGATGCGAAGGTCAAGTAGGCGGTCGCGAGATCGCGTGGGGTCGTCTCGTAGGCTCCAAGTGCGAGCGAGTCTGTCGGCTGCAAGTCGGATTGGACGCCGACTTCGGTCGCGAATGAGATGACACTGGCGGCCCCGAGCTCGTGGAGCCCCCAGGTAGCGGCTTCGTTGATGCTGCGCGCCAGCGCTTCCCGCAAAAACACAGGTGGTTTTGTCGCGCCATCGAGGTCTTTTGGATCTTTGCCGAGCGCCGCGAGGGGCTTGTTCGGATTCAGCGCGTCCGGCAAGGGCACCACCGAAGCGGGCGTCAGTCGCCGGGAGCGGATCCCTTCCCCGTAGACGAACGGCTTGAACGTCGAGCCTGGCTGCCGTCTGGCGTGACTCGCGCGATCGAAGCCCCCTCGCACGCCTTCGTAGCTTCCGACCAACGCAACGACTTCGCGCGACGCGACGTCCAGCATCACCAGGCTCGACTCCGGTCCTAGCTCGAGGCGAAATTCATGGGGCATGCCGTCGTCGCCTATGCCTCGCTCGGTGATGGGGCTCACGCGGATGACCGAATCGACCTGGGCAAAGCGACTCGGTTTCGTCCCCTTCGGATCGTAGCGCGGCACGAGTTTCGCGGTTCCGCTCACGGTGCCGACCCGCACCGCCAGCGTACCGGCCGAATCGTCGGCGCCGTTGATGACCGCTTGGTAGACGTGATGTCCCTGGGCCTTAGGCGTTCCTTCAAACGGCGCGTCGGGTTTCTTTTTCGCTTTCAACGGCGCGACGAGCCCATGGCGCAGCGCGTACGCATCGAGATTTTTTCGCACGGCCGCTCGGGCGGCAGCTTGGAGCTCCGGGTCGATGGTGGTCGTCACGGTGAAGCCGCCGCGGGTTGCGTCTCGACCAACGATCGATTTGAGCACCCGCTGAACCTCGTCGACCACCTCGGGGGCGAGCTCGGGGAGTTGGTCGGTCGCCGGCGCGAGCGCGATCGGTTCAACCTTTGCTTTCTCGACGAGCTCACGCTCCGCAAAGCCCTTCTGCGCCATCTGCTCGAGCACGAAGTCCCGTCGTTTGCGGGCTCGCTCGATGTCGATGCGCGGGGAAAAAACGGATGGGCCTTTTGGGAGGCCGGCGATCATCGCGCCTTCCGCGAGTGAGAGCTTCGCCACGCTCTTGCCGAAATAGTATCGGGCGGCCTCTTCGACCCCGTAACGCCCGTGTCCGAAGTAGATGTGGTTCAAATAAAGCTCGAGAATTGCGTCTTTTCCAAGCTCTTGTTCGATGCGCCGTGCGAGGAGAAGCTCACGGGCCTTGCGTTCGAACGTGCGCTCGGCGGTGAGAATCGCGTTCTTCACGACCTGTTGCGTGATGGTGCTGCCGCCTTGGCGGGTCTCGCCGTGGCGCACGTTGACGACCAGCGCTCGCAACATGCCGAGGTAATCGAGCCCCTCGTGTTTGTAGAAGTCGGCGTCCTCCGCGGCGAGCACCGCGAGCTTCAATGACCTCGGCATCGAGTCGATGCCGACGAGGGTCCGGCGTTCGACGAACACTTCGGCGAGGAGGCTGCCGTCACGTGCGAGGATCCGCGTGACTTGCGGCGGATCGTAGTGCTGAAGCTCGAGCGTCGAGGGCAGGTCGTGCTCGTAGTGTCGCAGGACCCCGGCGAGCACGAGGCAGCTCAGCCCAGCAAAACAGAATGCCGCTGTTGCAAAGCGCTTCACCCAAACGAGTCCGCTGGGCCGAGCCCGAGTGGGGACCGGGCTCGGCGCCGCCGCAGTGCTGGGGTCGTGTTCGGTCATCGCTCAGGCGCCGGGAAAACGCTTCCGCGCGCCCATTGTCGTTCAGAGAGCCGTGCCGAGCACGTAGTCGTCGCCCGATGCATGGCAATTGGTGCAAAGGCCGAGGCCTTCGCCGGCCTCGACGAGTGTCGCTTCTGCGCCGTCGAGGGCTTCGAGCCAAAGCCAATTCGAGCCGCCATCGCTCAAGGAGTCGAGCTTCACGCTCGCGGCCCAGCCGAGGCGGGTCGTTCCGTTGGCTGCGAAGAGTTCGAGGACCGCGCCTGCCCCCACCGGATGTTCGAGTGATTGTTGTTGTAGCGAGGCCGCGAGCTTCGGCTGGTAGAAGCGCCGCACGCCCGCTACGCCATGTGGCCCACTACCTACGTGCAGCGCTTCGTCATGCGGGTATGCCGAGTACTGGCGCTCCTTCAAGAACGTGAGGAACTCGTCGGCGCGGGTTGGGAGCGACGCGTTTTTACCCGTGGCCGCCGTGATGATAGGCCCGCTCGTCCCGTTGTCGTCGTTCGCGACACCGGTTCCAAAACCGGTCGGCATCAAGCAGCCGACGAGGCCGAGGAGAGGGAGCCAAGCGAGCAAACGGCGCATGTCCTCGGTTCTGTCACGACGTTCGGTCACCCGCAAAAATTCCGCGACGATCACGGCTTGCGAGGAACTCGGTCACGGGACCGCGGCCGATTCGACGCGAGCTCTGCTCCCGCCCTCGAGGTGCAGTGCCTCAGCCGACGAGGCGCAACTTGACGGCCGCGACGGTCGCGATGATCCCGAGCAACAGAGAGATTATCGCCACGACCACGAGCGTTCGCGAGCTGACGTTCGAGCCCGTCGGGAGCTCGATGGGCTCTTCGAGCGTGTCGTAGAGCTCCCCACTGCGTTTCGGCAGGGTCGGGGCTTCCGAGTCGGCGTGCGCGCGTCGTGAGTGGATGCCGGGCGCGCTCTCTGGGCCACTCGAGTACGGAGGCCGGTCCGACTGCTGCGGGGGAGGATGCGGGATGTCGACGACGAACCCGCGCGGGGCGTAAGGGCGGAGGCTCTCGGCGAACGCGGCGGCTGTAGGGTGGCGGTCCTCTGGCTCCTTGGCGAGGGCACGCATGAGAACGTCGCTAAGGCCGGCGGGAAAGGTCTTGTCCGGCAATCGCAGGTCGAGCGGAATAGGCGGGCGCGACACGTGCAATTGGATGTATTCCATCGACGATCGCGCATCGAACGGGAGCTTGCCCGTCAGCGCCTCGTAAAGAATGACGGCGAGCGAGTAGATGTCGCTGCGTCGATCGAGCGTCATGCCTTGTGCTTGCTCGGGCGACATGAACTCCGGCGTGCCGAAGACCATGCCCTCCTGCGTCAGCATGATCGAGCCGGGGCGAAGCTCGCGCTCGGTGACTTTCGCGAGGCCGAAATCCAGCACCTTCGCGAAGTCCGTGAGCCCGCCCGAGTTCGTCAGGAAAATGTTCTCGGGCTTGAGATCGCGGTGCACGATCCCGAGCTGGTGGGCTTCTTCGAGCGCGCCGCAAACCTGCATGAGGACCGGTATGGCGCGCTCCATTTCGAGCGGCCCCTCGCGGCGCACAACCTGGTTCAGGTTCTTGCCGTCGAGGTACTCCATGATGATGTAGAGCTCCCCGTCTTCGAGCTCGCCGTACATCATCACCTTCACCGTGTTCGGGTGCGTCAGGTGACTCATGGCGCGCGCTTCACGGCGAAAGCGCGACACCAGGTCTTTTCGCGTCTTCAGCTTGGCGTGCAGGATCTTGACCGCGACCATGCGGTTCATGTCCGGCTGCATCGCCTTGTAAACGGCGCCCATCCCGCCGGTGCCGATCTTCTTCAAGATCTTGAATTGGCCGTTGAGGATCTCTCGGCCGATGTACGGATCCTGCGGGCGCATGCGACGATCCGGCACGCTAGCATGCCGCCGACCAAAAATGACACTCTAGACCCCATGGCCCCCTTCGCCCTTCGCAGCCCGCGCCTTCGCGAGGCTGGCTTCGCCCACGGATTTTTTACCCGCGCGGTTGCCCCGGATTGGGACGTCGCGTGCGCCGACCTCGGAGTCTCGCGCGAGCGATTGTACCTTCTCTCCCAGGTGCACGGGACTGCGACCACGCGGCTAACGGGCGCGGAAGATCACCGGTTCGTGCGGGCAGTGGAGGGCGACATCACCGTCTCGTCCACTCCAGGCGTAGCTTGCGGGACACGCGTGGCCGATTGCGCCCCGGTGTTGCTTGCCTGCCCCGACACCGGAGCGGCGGCGGCCGTGCACAGCGGTTGGCGCGGCACGGTGCAAGGTGCGGTCGCGGCTGGCGTGCGTGCCCTTCGCGAGGGCGCGGAGACAGGAGCGCTTGTGGCAGCAGTCGGCCCCCTCATCGAGGTTTGCTGTTTCGAAGTTGGCGAGGACGTCGCCGCGGAACTTGCCGCGAGTACCGAGCTTGGCGACGCCGTCATCGACCGAGGTCACGCGAAGCCCCATGTCGATATGCGCCGCGTGATCACAGCCCAGCTCGAAGCGCTCGGTGTGACGCAGGTCGATCACGTCGGCGGCTGCACTCGTTGCGAGAGCGAATCGTTTCATTCTTTCAGGAGGGACGGCGCGGCGTCGGGCCGGCTGCTCGCGGCGATCGTGGCGCGTGGGCCTCGCGGTTAGCCCGATTTTCCTGAGTGACCCGAGCGGCCGTGCTCGGATATCCTAGAAGCACGCATGCCATCGCCGAACGATCTCGTGTTCTCGGCGGCCACCGATGTCGGCCGGAAACGCGAACACAACGAAGACAATTTTCTCGTCGACCACGCGCTTGGGTTGTTCGTCGTGGCCGACGGCATGGGTGGCCACGCCGCTGGAGAAGTCGCGAGCGCAATCGCGGTGCGCACCGTCCACGAAGTCCTCGCGGGGCACCGCACCGTGCTCCTCGAACGCGCCCTCGCGGGCACCTCGGACAACGAGGGTGGCATTCAGCATGTTCTCACGCTGCTCGAGCACGCGGTGAACACCGCCTCCGATCGCGTGCACACCGAAGGCCTTGCCGACACCGCGAAGCGCGGCATGGGCACGACCATCTCGGTGCTCTTGGTTCTCGGCTCTCACGCGTTCGTGGCTCACGTCGGGGACAGCCGCATCTACATGCTGCGCGCCGGCGCCGTGAGTCAGGTGACGGAGGACCACACCTTGGCCCGCGAGCTTGTGCGGATGGGCATGGTGAATCCGGAGCAGCTTGCCAATATCCCGCGGAAAAATGCGATTACGCGCGCCGTCGGCGTCTACGCCCACGTCGAGGTCGACACGATGTCGTTCGAAGTGTTGCCAAATGACCAGTTTCTACTCTGCTCGGATGGTCTCTCGGGCTACCTGGACGACTCCGCCCGGCCGATCGCGCCTTTCCTCGAAGTCGCGGACGGCGACGCCGTCGTACGGGAACTCATTGCATTTGCGAACAGCTGCGGCGGTAAAGACAACATCACGGCAGTGATTGTTCGAGTCCCCGCCGGCGACGTTTCCGGTGGTTTGCGGGCGAAGCGCGCGGCGTTGAAACGCGAGGTGCTCGCGGCGATCCCGTTGTTCTCTCGGTTGAACGAACGCCAGCTGATGAGCATGATCGCCGCGACGGAGCTGCAATGCGTCGCCGCGGGCGAGGTCGTGATGCGTGAAGGCGACGCGGGTGACGCCATGTTCGTCATTCTCGAAGGTCGCCTCCGCGTTGAGAAGGGCGGCGCCGAACTGCGCGAGCTCTCCGTAGGCGACCAGCTCGGCGAGATGGCGCTCATTCGAGTGAGTCCACGCTCCGCAACCGTGACGGCCATCGTTCCGAGCGAGCTCATCTGCCTCCGCCGCGGCGACTTTTTCGACATTCTGCGAGGCGATCCGCAGGCGGCCGTGAAGCTCCTCTGGCAATTCATCAACGTCCTCGCCGACCGACTCGAGCAGACCTCCGAGGACTTGTCGCTCGTCCGTCGTGAGTTCGCGGCCGACGTCGTCCGCGTGCGGTCGGACCGGGCGCCGTCCGAGCGGTCGCAGAGCGACGATCCGTTTGCAGCGTCGTCGCAGGAGCTCCTTGCCGCACGCTCGTTAGGCAGCCCTTACCTCAGCGCAAATCGTGGCGCCACGCTCGCGGAGGACGGCCGCCGAACGACTGACGTCTCCGCCGCCGTCACCTTGACCGGTCATCCGCGTGCGGCGCTGGCCACGTCGTCGGTCGACGGACCACCCTTGCCTCCGCCATCGGACGCGCTCATCACCCCGTCGCCGCCGGTCTTCTCGCCCGCTCCGCCGCGGGAGGAGGATCTCTATAAAACCAACCCGAACTCACCTCAGGCGAACCGTCGCGACTCGGCCGCCGCCCGCGGAATTGGGGAGCGGCAGCGCCTCGTCACGATGGAGGCGATGGGAGCCTCGGAGGCTCCGAGCACTTCCAGGAGCGCGCCGGGCGTCGCGGTCGAAGAAGCCAGGCCGGATTCGCGGCCTCCGTCCGAGGTGGCTGCGCAAACGAAGCCATTTAAGCCGTCCAAGCAAACGGTTCGCCTCGACGATGCGGCCGAAGCAATAGGCAGTCTGACCGAAATGCGACGCCAATTCCGCGAGCGCATCGCGGCCGAGCGCGGAGAGAAGGACAAGGGCAAGGGCGGCGCCTGAGCTCCTCGGCCGATCTAGGGTGTAGTCACTCGTCGGGCCCTGTACTAGCTTGCGCATGGACCCATGGCTCTGCGCACGTCGAGGTTGACCCGTCTGACTGCATGGACCGCGCTCGTCGCGGCATCATTCCCATGCGTCGCGCTCGCTGATGACCAGAAGGAGCGCCTGCGACCGCGAGTGATGCAGGAGCCCGGTGAGGTCGTCGATGTGATCGACGCGTTCGACGAAGGAGATCCTTTCGACATCGCCGTCTCGGTCGGGTTTCAGTACCTCTCGAAGCGCGCACGGATCCTGAGAGAAACGCCCATCTTCGAGCCCGGCCTGACGAACGGTGGGTTCACCTCCCGCACGATGAACGTCGGCCAGTTCGTTGGTGTGAGCTCTGTCCTCACGCCGCGGGTGGACATCGGTCTCTACAAGGACTTCGCCCTCTATTCCCGCATTCCGATCACACTCAGCGACGAGCAGCGCATCGATGACCTCAACGGTTCGGCGGCCCAGGCGGCGGTCGTCGCCGCCGGTGGCTCGGGTGAGGGCGCGCTCTTCAGCTTGCCGTTTCGCTCGCCGACCCGCAGTGGCGTTCAGTACGTCGCCGTCGGTCTCGACTACTCGATTCTGAACCAGGCGCGAGACGCCACGAAGCCAACCTGGACGTTCGGTCTGGAGTCACGCATCAGCGTCGGCACGCCGATGCACGCGTGCAACATCAGCAAAGAACCTAAGTGCACGCACGCGGGCGACATCAATCGCAACGGGCAGTTCGACGCGAGCGTGACCGGAAAAAACGGCCTTCAGCTTGAATCGCAGGGCCTCTCGTCGCGCTCGGCGGGCGTGACTCGCGGAACGGTCGGCCTCGAAGCTCACTCGTGGATCTCGAAGCGCATCAAGTACGTCGAGCCTTACGGTGGTTTTTCCGCGCTCGCCGAGTTTCAGCAGGGCGAGGAGAGCGATTTTGGCACGACGGATCTTCAGGGTGCCCTGGTCAATCACCCGCCAATCGTCGGAACCGTCAGTCTCGGCTTGATGGTCCACCCCTGGGAAAACCGCGAAAAATTCAGCCGCCTGAGCTTCGACTTCCGGTTCGATGGCACGTACCACTCGGAGGGTCGAGACTACTCGGAGCTCTTCGACGCGCTCGGCTCGAGCAGCGCGCCTTCGCTGCGCAGCCCAAAATGGGCGCGATTTCGGGGCTGCGTGGCCGCGGATGGTTGCAGCGGCGAGACGATCAGCGTCGTCGACGAGTCTTCGCAGAAATCGTACTTCACCGGTCTCACGGTGGTCGAAGCCTACGGCAGCTACCGCGCCTCGAGCTCGCTTACCTGGCGCATCGCGGAGCACGTCAAGCTCAACTTCGGCGTGGCAACACGCTTCGATCAGGCACACGGAATTTCGCACGACCAGCCGTGCAACCCGAACTTCAAGGACAACCCCTACGAGAGCGGCCCCTGCCACTTCACGACGGGCACCGGTCCGACCCCTGCAGTCGGCGCGACGGGCATTCCCAATCCGGCCTACCGTCCAACGATCAACGCTGTCGGTCGGCGATTTTTCGTCGATGAGAGCACCACGTACGAGATATTTGCTCGAGGCGTCGTCCTTTTCTGATGCAACTCGCCGTCGAGACTTCTGAGGTTGGCGAGCGAATCGACAAGGTCGTCGCGCGTCGAGCTGAGATTGGCCGCGCTCGCGTCGGTCAGCTCTTCGCGGAGGGCGCGATCTTCCTCATCGACGCCGACGGTCGCCGGCGCAAAGCGCGCAAAGGTGACCGAGCGGCCGCAGGAACGACCATCGTTCTCGACGTCGAGGATACGGCCCTCGAACTCTCAGCGGTGGCCGATTCGGACGTCGCACTTCACGTTGTTTTCGAGCGCGACGACCTCGTGGTCGTCGAGAAGCCCGCGCGTGTAGCGAGTGCGCCGATCGCGAGCGGCGAAGGCGGCACGATCGCCAATGCGCTGCGGGCTCGCTACCCAGAGATGGCCACCGTCGGCTTCTCGCCCCGCGAGCCTGGTCTTTGCCATCGCCTCGACACGGACACCTCCGGCCTGTTGCTCGCTGCGCGTACACCCGCGGCGTTCGACGCGATCGTGGCCGGCATGAAGTACGGCGCGCTCGACAAGCGCTATCTCCTCGTTTGCGAGCTCGTCGATGGCTCCGTGCTCGAGGAGAGCGGCTCGATCGACTTGCCGCTCGCAGGACACCCGAGCGATGCGCGACGCGTTGTGGCTTGCCGCGACGCCGTGCAAACCGAGCGCTTGCGTGCCCGGCCCGCGCTCACGAGCTACCGCGTCCTTCGGCGTTCAGGTAGCCGTGCACTCGTCGAAGCGAGCGCATCGAAGGCTTTCCGCCATCAAATTCGCGCGCATTTTTCCGCGATTGGCGCTCCACTGGTCGGTGACGCGCTCTACGGGACGGCGACTGAGCTTGGGCGTCATGCCCTGCACGCGAGCCGCCTTGCCTGGGCGGGTGATGCCGCTGTTGCCCCATTCGACATCGAGTCCGCGCTGCCTCTCGAGCTCGCGGCGTTACTCGACTGACGGCCCCTCGCGGTTTGGCTTGTGGGCTCTTCGCGTGACCGCTTGTCGCGGCGGAGCGTCACTTCTTTTTCGGCACGAGTCGGACCGAGCGGTGCAGCATTCGGTCGACGTCGCGCAACCATGCCCGCCACTTTGCGTAGTCGACGACTTCGATCCGTGAGGCGTCGAAGCGGAGTGAGCGCGCGATCACGAGTTTTTTCCCATCGCGAGACAGCGTGAAGCTCTGGCGCGCGGTGCCGAGATTGCCCGCGGCGAGTTCGTCGTTGGGCGGCAGCGCGGCGAGTCGGAACCCGTCGGGCAGCGCGACTTCGATGGTGACATCATGGTGCGAGGGTGCGAGTTGCGGCGGCAATTGCACTGGCAATGTGCGCCTCGCGAGCGGTGCGAGCTCGGTCGCGAGGGGCGTGCCTGGGGCGATGGCGAGAACGAGTTCAGCCCCTTCGTGGCGTGCGAGCGTGCGCGAGCTTGCGCGGTAGTCGACCTTTGCGGCACCTCCGGGAAGTGCCCCGTCGAAGCCGACCTCGGGCTCGAGCTTTGCGTTTGGAAGGCTGCGAGCGAGCAGGTTCGCCTCGACCCACTGAGCGCGTGCGTCGGCTTGGCCGAGGTGGGTTCGCAGGAAGAAGGCCGAGTCGCCGACGTGGAGTTCGGAGGCGTTGATGGTGGCGCTCCCGTCGTCCTCGAGCTTGAGCTTCCACGTCGAGACTACCCCGTGCTCATCGGGATTCGATGCAGGCGTCGGAATCACGCGTGCATCGCCTTCGGCCACGAGCACGGCCGCCGCGCGCGCGTCCATCGACGGCGGCGCTCCGAGGCGACTCTGCGGACTCGTCGCATCGAGGAACCGGCCGCCCTCTCCCTCGGGGAGGAACACGATCCCGTGATCAAACATTGGTATGGCGATCTTCGATTCGAACAAGAGCCGCGGCTGGGCGGTCAGGCGCGTCTGAATCAGCACCTCGGTCGCTTCGATGCCGACGGCTCGAAGCAGGCTTATCAGCAGGTTCGCTTTGTCGTCACAGTCACCCTGGCGTCGCGCGAGCAAGTGTTGCGGACGGTTCGGTAGCCACCACTCGCCCGAGGCATAGTTGACGTAACGGATGTCGTCCGCGACGTAGTTGAAGAGCGCCTCGAGCTTCTCCTCGCGCGTTGTCTTCCCCACCGTAATTTCGCGCGCGACTTGCTTGATTTGCTCGTCGGGTTCCGTGAAGCCTTCGATCGCGCCGCGGTACCATGTGACGAAGTCTCGCCACGTCGGGTAAATCGAGCCGACGACCACCGGCATCGTCTCGCTCGCGGGCGGTGCGAGCGGCTCGTCGGCGAGCGTGGGGGGGTTATCCCAGATGAGCTGCGTGATGGTGCGGTCTCCGACCTGGCTCTCGATGCGCCTGTCCGGCTTGCCGCCGATTACATCGAACGCGAGGGGCGAGCCCCGTGGCGTGTCGATCACGACTTCGTTGTAGAGGACCGGGTGGGTGGCCACGGCTCCGACGTAGTCGACGAAATAGAACGGCGCGTCGCCGCGTCGACCGACCGGCCCGGGGGTGAAGGAGCGTACGGCCACTTCGATGACGTCACCGCGCCGCAGGGCTGGCCAGCGGAGGAGAGAGCCCGAACCATCCTTCTCTTCGGGCGTCAGCACGGTGCCGTCTGGGCGGTGGACACGGGCGAGCAGAAGCTCACTCGTGTCGCTCGCCTCGGGCACTTGTTCGTAGCGGTCGTCCTCGGTGCGCGGCTCCACAAGGATCTCGCGCGCATAGTGAATCGTCTGGGAAATGCGCTTGTCAGGGTGCATTCGAACGACGCGTCGCCAGTGTACTTGGCGCTCGAACATGCCTTCTTTCGGTGCCGGCCGAGCCTTCACCCGGTCGAGAAATTCCTTCGGCGGCACAAGGAACGCGACGTCCGGTCCGAGGTCGACCGTGGCTCCCTGCTTGCCATCGCGGAAGGCGAGCTCGGCGGAGAGGGTCGCGTCGCCCGGCTCGAGTTCGTGCGCCCGAGCGAGTGCCCGCCGGACCGCCGCCTCGTTGCCCGAATGGCCGGCAGAGAGACTTTGCGCCACGCCGAGATGCGCTCCGGCGCGGTTTGGCGAAAGTCCCGCGGACGTCTCGAAGACGCGACGTGCGGTGTCGGTACGACCGATCGCCAGGAGCGCGTGACCGATGCGATCGAGCGCGACGGCCTCGGTCGTATGAAACAGGTCTGCGCGCGCGGCAGCTTCGGCGGCGCTGCTGCCCAGGAGTTGGTGTGCCGCGACGAACGGCGCACCGCGGTAGCCCGGCGCAATCTCGACGAGGCGTTGCATCGCTCCGAGGTGAACGGTCGGCCGCGAGCCCTTGGTGAATTGGGCGAGCGCGCGCCAGAGGGCCTCGGGGGTACGGCGGGCCTCTTTGGTAGCGACGGCTTCGAGCAGCGCGATGCCCTTCAAGCGAAGGCCCGGGTTGCCGAGCCGCGCGAAGATCTCCGCCCGAATGAGCTCGGCTTGCGAATCGTGCGCCGCTGCGAAAGGCAGCTCTCCCGCGGAGGCGAGTGCGAGATCGTGCTGCAGTGACCCGAGCTGCGCGAGGATCAGCGCTCGCTGCGCAAATGACTGCACATTGCCGTCTTTTTCGGCGATCGCCTGTTCGTGGGCTCGACGCAACCAGCCTGAGCGATTCGCGCCAAACGGCGCAAGGTAGCCCGCGACGGCGAGGGTCTCGGCATCCACGTGCGGCGTCGCGGCGATAAGACCGAGCATGCCAGGTGCACGTGGACTTTGGAGGTCGTCGGCTCCCGCGAGAATGCGCACGACGGCCGCTCGGAGTGAGTCGGTGACGCTCGGCTGCGGTCCGAGGAGGATGGCTCGCTCGAAGGCCGTCTCCAAGCGGCTCATCGGCTCCGCTGGGGCGCGGCGAGCACGCTCGAGTGCGCGTTGAAGAGTGCCCGCGTCGGAGGAGCTCACGAGCTCGAGCGGCGAACCCTCGGGCGATGAAAAGCGAAGGCGCACCCGACCGTCGTCACCTTGTGCTCCTGTGCACACCTTGATCGAGACCAGGTGCTCGCCGGCGCTTGCATCGAGTCGCGCCGCCGCCCGGTCGAGCATCGCCCGACGATGGTGCTCGAGGCTCGCCCCCACCTCAACCCCGTCCCATCGCACTCGGAAACTCCCGCTCGTGGCAACGTGAAGGACGAGCGGTCCCGCTGCGGCGACGGTGACGGCGCTCGACAAATAGCTGCACGACTCGCGACGTGGATGGACGTAGAGATCAAGCGGTAGACCTCGCGCGGTCACCGTTGGGACGAGGCTGCGAATCGGGCGCACGGCGATCGCGCCCCAGGAGGCGTCGGCGGTGCGAAAGTCGAAGCCTTCGGATTCAACGCCTTCCTGTTTGGCGATCCCGCCGCCGGTGTCCTCGAACGGGCCAAGAATGGAAAACGTCCGCAACACCCCGTTCTCGGTCGCCCCCACGATCGGCAAGGCCGCATCGGCACCGAGTTGAACTTCCGTTTCGGGCTTGAGGGCGAGGGCCAGCCAGCGCGCTTGGTCCAGCACCGGTCCGGCGCCTTTGCCGAGCTCCGCGAGCGCCGCACGCGCCTTGCCCGCGGAGGCCTCCGGCGCGAGTGATGCGAGGAAAAGCACGCGCGCCAAGGCGTCTTTCGGGGACGCGGCCGATGCACGCGCGGCTCGGTCGACCATCGTATCGGGCGACGCGGCGAGCCAACGCGCGTCGGGATGGGGCGTTGCCGCAGCGGGCCCTTCTGAGGCTACCCCGCCGAGCAGCAGGGTCGTCGTGATGACGGCGGTCCGAACGAGTGTGCGGCGCATTCAACACGCATAGCAGGTCGCCCGCTCCGCCTCACTTCATCGTGCCGCTCGTGTCGATCACTCCATCGCTCGTCTCGACGACGTCGCAGCTCGCCGTCGTGCTCGATGGCGTGAAGACGAGTCCGAGTTGGCACATCTCGTCATCGGCCCCGAAGCCCCACGTCACCGTCTTGCTGGAATCGTTTTCATAGTGGCAGTGGAACTCGAGGCCCTCACCTTTCTTCAAGGTCATCGCCGGCGCGAAGTTTTCGAGTCGCGGCGCATGCCAGTCGTCATTCTCGTAGAAGATCTCCCCGGCGGTCTTTCCGTCGAATCGCGCGACCGTGACTTTTTTTCCGAGCTTGTGCGTGTGCGACGAGAGGAAAATGACGTCGACGTCTTCGTTCATCACACAGCGCGTCCATTCAACGTGCTTCGCCATCGGCGGCACTTCGAGGTGCGCGTCTCGAACGACCGAGCCCCAAATACGCTGGGTGACCTCGAGCGGATCGATGGTGCTCACGTTGACGTACGAGAACACATCGACGTCCGTGTTTGTCGTGTTCACGTAATGGATCTCTTGCAAGTACTTCATCTTCGACGGGATCATCGCCGCCGTTCCAACGGGTAGCTGGATCTCCTGTTTTGCGACCTGGCTCGCGTAGAGAAAGATGCCGCTCTCCATCAGCACGGGGTTCTCGTGGTAGATGGCGTTGCAGTCGTAGATCCCGGGCTCGAGATCGAGCGGCGTCAACGCGAGCGCCATCACGTCCATGTGGTGGATGTACTCGCTCTGCACCGATTTCACGTGGTTCGCCGCGAAGAAGCCGAAGGTCGACGGCAGGTAGTCGATCTTGCATTTCCAAATTTCGGTCGCCGCTGGCGCCGGGACGCTCATCGCAATCTGAAAGCCCGCGCCCTCGGCCGGAGGCGCCAGAAACTCCCCCGACTCAGCCGGCGCCTCACTCGCCTGCTCCGACGAGCAAGCCATCCCGCTCGCGGCGTAAAGGACCACGAGTACACCGGCGACCCATTGCCTTCGGCCGCTTTCAACGTGAACGCTCATAGGACTCCCTGGCTGCGGACGCATCCGCGTAAGCAACGGCCACAAACCGGCTGACCGGCCTAAATGATACGCTGCAGTCGCATTGAAAACAAGCCCCGGCAAGACGGATTCATCCAATGACCGCGGGCAGCCGGGCGGCGTCGAGCGCGTCACTCGCGCGGCGGTGCGCGGCCTCCAAAGCCTGCGCGCCAGCCTCCATTCGGAACGGGCCGACGCGCGGGAGGCCCGGCAAAACGAGGGCGGTCAGTCCGGGCCGGGCAGGCACGGCCAGCTGGGGGCTCGAACGTCGTCGCCACGGGGAGCGCGAGGCGAGGTGGTGGTAGAGCACCCGCTCACCGGTGGGAACGTCGAGGAGACCGGGCCGATCGTAGATCCCGCCGTCGAGGAGAGGACGGCCTTCGTGCCACACGGGATGAAATAGAAAGGGCACCGTGCACGACGCCCGCAGTGCCGGGGCAAGTGCGCCTTCACGTAGGACGCGCGTCCTGCGGGTCCTCACGTCGAACACGCTCACCGCGATCGGATAGCGGCAGTCGACGAAGCGCGACACCGGCAAGATGCGCTCGAGTTGGCGGGCAAAAAGCTCACCTCGCAGCAACCCCGCTCCGAACCCCGGATCCCAAAAGTCCGCACGGTGAAGGGCGAGGAGTTCGTCGCGGATCCGTGCGGCGGTAAGTCCCGAGGCGAAGAGTCCGCCGACGAGTGCGCCCGCCGAAGACCCCGTCAACCGCCGAGGCACGAGCCCCCGCTCCTCGAGCGCAAGCAGCACGCCCGTGTGCGCGAAAAAGCCGAAGAAGCCGGAGGACATCGTCAGTGTAAACGGCTCCGCACGCAGCCATTCGGCGAGCGTCGTCGTCACACGCGTCCTTGGGTTTGGCTCATGCGACGGACGTTACCAAAACACGGACGTTAGCGGACGCGCAACGCGACTACACAAGCGCTCAGCGGAATGATTTCGGTGTAGGGTCTATCGGCAATGTCTCGCCGCTTTTTTCACAGGGGTCCGACTCACATGAAGCGCCTGCTCTCGCTTGCCTCAATCCTTGCGGTTGCTTGGGTTGCGT
This sequence comes from Polyangiaceae bacterium, assembly GCA_947475525.1. Taxonomy (GTDB): domain Bacteria; phylum Myxococcota_A; class Polyangia; order Polyangiales; family Polyangiaceae; genus SYFR01. The sequence goes on from CANJMI010000002.1 coordinate 20,896, forward strand.
CGTGCGCCCACTCGAAGGACCGCTTATCGGACAGCGAGCCCGCGCCGACGCCGGACAAGGGCGCAGAGGACTGCACCCGAGGAACGGCCTGGGTGGAAGCCGACAAAACGTGCAACCTCTGCCCGAGCGGAACGTACGCCGGCAGCAACGGAGCCACGACTTGCGAGAGTTGTGCCTCGGGAACGAGTTCTCCCGAGGGGGCGGCCGTGTGCTGTGCACCTGGAACAGGCGTCGCCCCGAGCTCGGATCCCGCGGCGGCTGAAACCACCTGCACCGAGTGTGTTGCCGGGACGTATGGAACGAGCGGCGGAGCCTGCACCGCGTGCGCTGCAGGAAAGTACTCACCTGACGGCGCGGCGAGCTGCAGCGACTGCGACGCGGGCACGTCCTCCTTGGCCGGCGCGGCGAGCTGCACCGCGTGCGATGCGGGCACTTACTCCTTAGTCGGGGCACCGAGTTGCACCGCGTGCGACGCAGGAAAATATTCGTCCAAGGTCGGGGCAACGAGCTGCAGCGACTGCGACGCGGGCACGTCCTCCTTGGCCGGCGCGGCGAGTTGCACCGCGTGCGATGCGGGCACTTACTCCTTGGTCGGGGCACCGAGTTGCACTGCGTGCGACGCAGGAAAATATTCGTCCAAGGCCGGGGCAACGAGCTGCACCCTGTGCATGCCCGGCGAGTACGGACCGTCCACCGGTGCAACGAGCTGCACCATTTGCCCCGCGGGGGAATACTCGGAATTCGCCGGCCAAGCGGTCTGCGGCGTGTGCCCTCCGCTCACGTGCTCCTTAGCCGGTGCGACGATCTGCACCATTTGCCCGGCGAGCTAGTGCCTCGATTCATTTGAATCGAGGGGGGTAATTAAACAGCGGTGCCCGAGTCAATAAGACGGTAACTCGATGGGCAACTCGCTGTCCTCGCCAAATCGGGGACGGCGAGTTGCCCATCGTTTCGATGGACTCGGCGAGCTAGTGCCTCGATTCATTTGAATCGAGGGGGGTAAGTAAACAGCCGTGCCCGAGTCAATAGGACGGTAACTCGATGGGCAACTCGCTGTCCTCGTCAAATCGGGGACGTCGAGTTGCCCATCGGTTCGATGGACTCGGCAATCTCGTGCCTCGATTCATTTGAATCGAGGGGGAAGTCGCCTTGCTCATCGTTCGGTTTCGGGAGCGCATCCGGCTGCGATAGGCTAGACACTCGCACATGCGCCGCATTTTTTTTGCGATCCCCCTGCTGATGGCTTGCTCGTCCGCGACGACTGACGAGGCGACCGTCGCATCCTCTTCAGGGGACACGTCCACCACGAGCACGGGGGGCCAAGGGGGCATGAGTGCGAGCTCGGCGTCCGACGCGTCCTCTTCGATGAGCTCGAGCACGGGCGGAGCCTCCGAGTGCACGCTGGCGGCGAACACCACGGCAACGGATGTCGTCAACGGTTTCGGGTGTGCACGGCTCAACCGGGACGCGAGCGCATGCCTAGCCGCACGAACCGCCCAGGGCCTGACGGGCGATTGGTTGAAGTTCTCGTGCCGCGTGAAGCTGACGGTCGACACGTCGGGAGCGACGCCGTTCGTGCTGGTCGAAGCCGACAGCCGCCCCGATTACAAGAGCAACTACTTCGAGACCGAGGACGCTTGCTGGGACGACTACAAGGTGCCGGGCAAAGCCACCCCGAACCTCATCATGCCGCAAACCATCAAGACGAAGGTGCCACTCACGCCGAGTGGCGGAGGCACCGACAAGAAGACAAACGACGCGGGCGTCGCCGTCAACGGGGTGTGGATATTCAACGATGCGGCCGCGCCCCCGGACGACATCTACAAGGCCGTAAACTCGTTCGATCGCTGCGGCGGACACCCGGATCCGCAGAACGGCGGCACCTATCATTATCACATCGAACCGAACGCTATTTCGAGCGACGACGCGAACCTCGTCGGCATCCTACGCGACGGTTACTTCGTGTACGGACGCCGGGATGGCGACAATTCCCTCGCAACCGGCCTCGACGTCAATGGGGGACACACCGGAACCACGACGCACAGCCCCATGACGCCCGTGTACCACTACCACGTGGTCGAACAGACCAGCACGACGGCCGGGACGCTCGGACAAAAGGCTTGGTTCATCGCCATCGGCAAGTTCCACGGTCAGCTGCTGAAGTGACGGCTGCCCCCAACCGGGTGCAACTCTCGATGAGCCCGGCCTTCGCGTCTGGACGGTTGACTTGTCATAAATCTTGTTGGTTACGGGAGGCGAAGCTCGGGCACACGGCGGCTCAGCGGCGAGCGGCCACCTTCGAGCCGCGCGTTGACTTCAGCGCCTACGAGCAACGCAAGCGACATCAGCCATAGCCAAAAGAGCATCACGGCAAACGCGGCAAGGCCGCCGTAAAAACGTGAGTAATCGGCAAGCTCGCGGACGTAGAGCGAGAACCCGACCGACAGGAGAGCCCAACACACGAGCGTGACGAGAGCGCCCCGAAAGCCGAAACGCGGCCGGCCGGGCTCTCGCAGCGTCGCGAACCGAAAGAACACCCCGACGAGCAGCCATAACGCGAAGAACGGCACGAGGACCGTGGCGATCGTCCCGCCGACCGCGCCCAGTCGCGACAAGACGAGCCCGGCCGCGACCGACAGTGCCGCCACGCTGATCGCCGCGAACACAAACACGGTGGCGATGCCTCGCCGCTGAAGCCACGTGCGCGCGGGCAGGTGGAAAGCGTACTCAAATTGCAGCATCGCGCGAGCGACGCCGCCGCAGCACAGCCAGAGAAACCCGATGGCCGAGAGGGGTGGCAGCACGGTCGCCGTGTCCCCGGAGAGCTGCATGACGTCGGAGTCGGCGAGCGCCCCAACGGCCGCCGGCGTCAGCCGAAAGAGCGGGTCGAAGGCTTTTGCACTGGTCTGCAGAAGCCGATGGCAGGCCCAGCCCGCTAAGGCGAAGAGCGGCACCAAACTGAAGAAGGCTTGGAATGCAATCGCGCTCGCCGCCCCGACCGCGTCGTGGTCGTCGAGCACGAGGATGAAGGCCCAAAGGCGCCGCGCCGTCCGCGTGAAGGCGCGCGGTGCCAATGAGCTCATGGGGCAACCAACTTACCGCGGCTTTTTGGTGTGGCCGAGCGCGAAAGCCGGGTTTCCTTCGAATCAGCTCCCTTTTTTCGCGCGGATCGTAAGCTTGATGCCGACGTTGTCCTTGATGAGGTCGTCTTTCATGCCTTCGAAGACGATGCCGAAATCTTTCCGATTGATGGCGAAGTCGGCGTCGACCTCGGTGCCGTCGCCGGTCACGCGGATAGTCGCGGGAAACGTGATCGACTTGGTCACGCCGTGCAGCTCGAGGTTGCCGGTGATCGTGTGCGTTGCGCCGCCTTCGCCGCCGGCCTTGATGCCGCTGGAGGTGAAGCGTGCCTTCGGGAATTTCTCGACGTCGAAGAAGTCAGGGGCCTTCAGGTGCCCGGTCAGCTTCTCGCTGTCGCTCGTTAGTGACGCGGTGTCGATCTCGACCGTAACCGAGCTTTTTTCGGCTTTTTCGTCGACGACGGTCACCGTGCCGGTGAACGCGCCGAAGCCGCCCGAGTGCTTGCCGGTGACTTTTGCGCCAACGAACTCAACCTTCGAGCCCGCGTTCGAGAACGCATGCTTCGTCGTCGTAGCCGTAGCCGTAGCCGTAGCGGCGAGGGCGCCTGGAGCGGCCGAAACCGGCGGCGCGACGGACGCCTGGGCTTTGCCTTTCGCAGGGTCGTTGTCGCACGCGAGAAGAAAGAGAAACGGGAGGATAGCGAGTGAGCTGGACTTCATGTGGCGCAACCTGACTCCGCTTTCGCCAAAGAACAAGCCTATCAGTCGAGTAAACTCTGGTCGGCCGGCGGCGCCTCGTTGACCGCGGCGTCGCTTGGTTCCGTCTCGTCGTCGAGCGAGCCGTGCGCGCCCGGTTCGAGCGCGGAGATCCTCCGCCACCACGGATCGACTCGCTCGATGCGCGAGGGCACGACGACCGCGCCGAGTCGAGGCATCACGAGCGTCACGTCGCGCGACGGAGCAAGCTCGACGAGGCGTTCGGCGGGTTCGTCCCACGCGTGGATCGCGAGGTTGAACGTGCCCCAATGAATCGGCAAGAGCGTCCGGCTCTTCAGCATCGCGAGCGCGTCGAGTGCCTGATCCGGGCCGAGGTGAATGTGGCCCCACGCGGGGTGAAACGCGCCGACTTCGAGCATCACCAGGTCGAACGGACCGAAACGCGCAGCCACCTCGAGGTACTCGCTCGTAAGGCCGGTGTCGCCGCTGAAAAACGCGCGCGCGTCGGCGGACTCGATGACGAAGGAGGACCAAAGCGTGCGGTTGCGGTCGCCGATGTTGCGCCCCGAGAAATGCTGCGAAGGCGTGGCTGTGATGCGCACGCCGGCGTTCGGGAGCGCGAAGCTCTCCCACCAATCGAGCTCGACTATCCGCTCGCTCGGGATCCCCCATCGCTCGAGGTGTGCGCCAACCCCGAGAGACGTGACGATCGTCTCACCTCGGCGGGCCAACGCGACGACCGCGTCGCGATCGAGGTGGTCATAGTGGTCATGCGACACGAGCACCGCATCGAGGGGCGGGAGTTTGTCGAGGGCCACGGGAATAGGTTGGAAGCGCTTTGGCCCCGCGAAGCCGACGGGAGAGGCGCGATTCGCCCACACCGGATCGGTGAGCACGCGCGCGCCGCCGAGCTCGAGAAGCACGGTCGAGTGTCCAAGCCAGGTCGCGCGGAGCGGGGAGTCAAGTTGGCGCGACCAGCCTTCGAGCGGGCAGGTGCTTGGCAGGGGTGCTGCCGGAAAACGCCTGTTTTTACTGAATAAAAACTCGCTAAAGACGCCGGAGGCCGAACCGGGTCGAAGGCCTAGGGTCGCTCCCGACGCGTTCGTGAAGACGCCGTCCACGAAGCGCGGCGAAGCGAGGGTGCGCTCGAGGCGCAGGCTTTTCGACCGTGTGGCGACGCGGGACATAGGCGACCAGTCTAAGGTAGCGCGTGGTCATCGGGAACGCTCGCGTCGCCGAGGGTCGCGGTCAAGCGGGCCGGGTCCTGCGCGGCGCTTGGCCCAGCGGGCGCGGAAGGCGTACGAAGGCGTCGTGAGACGTGGGTTCGCGTTTTGGCTGCTCGCCTGTGCATTGTGCGTCGCGTCGCCCGTGCACGCGACCCCGCGGGCGAAGGTCACGTGGGGCGAGGTGGCGGTGCGGGATGGCGCCGATGCTGCGCGTCTCACCAAAGCGCTGAACAAGCTTCTCAAGGCGGCGACCACGCGCGCCGATTGGGGCAAGCGCAAAGACAAGAGCGGCACGTTCACGCTGTCTGCGCGCGTGACGACGTTCGAGTGGCAAGAGAGCGACGGGGTGGTGCACCTCGATCTTGCGGCGGTTGGCAAAGTGCTCGGTGGCAGCGGCGTCAAGACCAAGATCCGAGTCGGTGGCAAGCCGAGCGAGCGCAAGAAGCTCGAGAAGGATGGCCTTCGCATCGTCGCCGATGGTCTCGTGACGCGCCTCGCGGACGTCGTACGCCGCAAGAAGTGAGCTCGAATCAGGGGTTCGGCCGCATCGCGTTCCCCTGTCGCGTCCAGACGATGACGAGGAGGGGCTCCGGTCTCCATTCATGGATGAATGCGTTTGGGGCACGCTTGCTCATGCCCTGTGCAACGCGAACCAACTCGTCCTCGGGCTTCGCATGCTTCAGAGCCTTCGCCCATTCGTCCAGCTGCAGATTGCAAAGGGCGGAGGTGTTCTGGCATGCCCATACTGTTCTCAGGTTGGGGAAGATCCGAAGAAGCTTTGGGTCGTCGAGGATTCTCCAGGGGTGCAACGGCAACGTGCCATCTGGGTTTGCTCGGACATCGACAGGCGTTCCCGCGTGGATGCCGGTATCGCAGGCGGAGAAGTGAAGATCCTCGACTTGCGCGGCGGCGACGGGAAACGCGCGCGCGATGACGCCGAGGTCGCGAAAGAAGTCGAGCACCCGAGCAAACCTGTAGTCAACTCCTTGGTCCTCGCCCCAGATGACCCCGCGTCCAACGCAGAGGGAGTTGTCCGCGAAGGCTTGTATGCCGCGCGGCGTGTCAGGGAAAAAGCTCCGGTCCGGAAAATGGTGTCCGGAGAGGACGAGGCGGGCCATCGGATGCATCCGCACGGTCTCGGTCGTCTTTAGCGTCGTCACCTCCGCCTCGACTGCCGCGAAGAGCTCGGCGATGCTCGCTCGCACGAGGCGCCTCGACGGCGAATGGAGGTGGAGCGACACCCGCTCGTTGGAGACGTTTACGACGAGCGGTGGGCCTGCCTTCTCATCCTCCTCGAGCAGTTTCTGGGCATGCGGGGGGAGTTTTTTGAGTCGCCCCCAGAAGTGCTCGGCCGGCGCGTCGAGCGGCGAGAACTCCGTGGTCTTCGCCCTCGACACAGGGGCTTCGCCGAGCTTGAGCGCTGTGACCGCCGGCATGAGTTTCATGCCTGGTACGCTTGGGCAACCCGCCGTGAGACGACCCAGCAGAACGTTAACCTCAGGCGTGCCCATGTTGACATTCAGCCCGACGTATACCGTTTTTCGAAAGCCATCCGAACCGTCCCGGACGGTCGAATAATTCCCCGCGTGGTTCTGCACCACTTTGGTTTCGTCGCTCTTCGGCGAGGCCGTCTCCGCGTCGTCGTCGTCGTCCGCGTCGTCGTCCGCGTCGTGCTCTTCGAGGTCGAGGCGAAAGGTGACCGAGACCTCTTCGTCGTCCCGGAGTTGCTCGACCCGCTCGGTTCGTCGATCGTAACCCGTCACGGGCGCGCCCTCCGGAAACATCGGATCGAACGGCACGATGTGCTCGTCTTTTGGCGCGGTGGCTCCGGGCTCGTAGCGCTGCGTGAACGTGTTGTCGCCGATGAAGGGATTGCTCCAGCTGACGATGAAACGCGCGTCGGGACGGTCGAGTGTGTAGGCGATAAGCCCTTCGGTTCCAGTCATGAAGCCGGCGCTCGTTGTCGCCCACTCGCCGGACGTGCCGGCTGCGATCATGGCTGGCGGCGCGCTCGTGAATTCACCGCGGATGAGCTCGGCGTTATCGAGTATCAACGCGTGTTTCGATTGGTTGTGGAGCGTGCAGGCCACCGTGCGAGTGAAAATGCTCATGGTGCTTTCAGTGCCCGTGGCGCTCGTTCAGCTCGGCAAGCGTCGCCTGGTCGGGTTCCCCAGTTGCGTCGAGGCCGCGGTCTCGTTGGAAGTGTTGAAGCGAGGCCTTCGTTGCTGCGTCGAGCTCGCTCGTTGGAAGGCGCGCGTCGTAGCCGAGGTGGCGCAAGCGTTGGCGTATTCCGATGATGGTCTCGGGTGCGTCGAGTGGCGAGAGCTCGACCGCGTAGCGGCGGGTCGGCCCTTCGGGGCGCTTGGCGAGCCACACGGTCACGTCGGCGCTCGTAGCCTCGATCGGGACCTCGACATCGAGCGCGCCGTCGGCTCCGGTTGTTCCTTCGAACCGCCGGCCCGCGGCTTTCACCACGAACTCCTTGTTCGCGTGGGCTTCGTAGCGAGCGTCGAGGAGCCGCAGCCTTAGCGGTTGGGTGAGCGGCAGGCCTTCTTCGTCGGTAAGCGCGCTCGGCTCGGCTCCGCCACACGCGAGCAGCACGCGCATGCCGTCGAGGTGCGCGTCGTCGTCGAGCTCGAGGCTCGCCTTGCGCGAGGTAAGCGTCACGGTGCTCGCGGAAATTTCAGCGTGCTCGTCGAGCTTCAAGATCGGCCCCTTGCTCTCGGCCGTCACCGTCTCGCTTGCGATGAGTTTTACGTGCGGCGCGCGGAGCTCGATTGAGGTCGCATCGAGCGTGATCGAACTCTCTCCGCATGTGAGCACGATGCGCTGATCGGCACGAAGCTGCAGCTCGCCACCGGCCCCAACGTGGCTCGTTCCCCAGGCGTAGAGGTCAAGTCCGGCGGGGCGCTCACGCGTGCCCGTCTCGACCGAAAATGTGCCCCCGCAGGAGACCGCGTGGTCGCCCTTCACGCGCGTGTTGAGACGCCCTTGCACGGTGGCGATGGCGTCGCCTGCGATCGTGCGCCGTTCGCTTCCCCCGACCAAGACCTCGCGCTCCCCGCCGATGTGTTGCTCGCTGTCGCCGAGAGTTTTTTCGACGGCGCGCCCGTGCGTCTCGTCCAGGCGCGAACCGAGCACGCAAAGGGAGCGGTCATTCCAAATTTTTGTCGTCTGATTGTGCACAACATCCAGCGATTGGTCGTTGTCGACGCTGGTCGTGTGATCGTGGCCGACCGACATCGCGAGGTTGCGCTGGGCCCGGAGAATGATGCGCTCGCGGTCGCGTGCGTCGTCGAAGGACAGCTCGTTGTAACCGTCAGAGCCGGGTGTGCTGCGCGTGCGAATGCCGCTTTTCGCGCGCTCATCGGGCAATGAAAATGGAACGGGATGAGTGCCGTTGTAGAGCGAGCCTAGAACCAGTGGCTTGTCGGGATCGCCGTCTTCGAACGCGACGACCACCTCCATGCCGACGCGCGGAAGAAAAAATGTCCCCCACGCCTCGCCGCCCCACGCTTGCATCGTGCGCAGCCAGCACGTGCTCGTCTCGTTGCGAAGCCCTTCGCGGTCCCAGTGAAATTGCACGCGGATGCGCCCTTGCTCGTCGCGGTGAATCTCCTCGCCGGCCGGGCCGACGACCGTGGCTGTCAACGTGGCGAGCATGCGCGTGCGCGTCTTCGGGCGTGGCACGTCGAGCACCGTCGCGGGCACGCACTCGAAGTGGTTCTCATAGGTAGGCGACTCGCCGTCGGTGCGCTGACGACGTCCTTGGTGGCGTACGCGCGTGATGGCGTACTCGCCGCGGACGAGCTCGCTCGGGTGACCGTCGAGCCGGAACGATGAGCCGGGCGACAGCGCAGGAACGCGGCTCTGGCCAACCACCGTGTGGGCACGCCTCCGTTCGCGCCGGAGGATGCGCGCCGGCTCCTCGCGGGCGAACGCCCACTTGCGGAAAGCGAAATGCGCCTCGTGGGCGTAGTGCTCGAGGAGGCCACCGGGCGACCCTTCGAGCAACGTGAACGCTTCGAGCTTGGCGTGCGGATTCTCGGGATCGAACTCGCGGTAGGCCGCGGCGTTCGCGCGGATCCGTTGGCTTGGCTCGAAGCGCGTGACGTCCGTGTAGGTCGGTGCGGCCGTCTCCTCGGCGTCGCGCCAGCGCAGCGACGGCCCGGTTTTGTCGAGCGGCAACGCGACGAGGAGGGGCCACATGAAGCGGGCATCGTCGCCGAAGATCACTTCGTCGAAGACGTGTCTGTCCACGCGCTCGCCGCTGAAGGGCGCCTCGTGACGCATCGCGATCCCCGCTTCGGCGAGTAGGCGCTCGACAAATTCGAGATCGCTCTCCGCGTACTGCGTGCAGTATTCGCGCACCGGGTACTCGCGTCCGAGGAGCCAGGTCGAAGGGATGCGTGCCTCGTCGAGTACGGCCCGGACCACGTCGTCGACGCGCAGGTTTTGAAAGATGCGCGAGCGCTTCCGGTGTTTGAGGAGCCACAGCTGAGAGACGAGCCGCACGCGAAAGCGCACCCGACCGTCGACGGGTTCAATGCCGAGGAGTCGCACCGAAGCGAGTACACCCGTGAAGCGTCGCGGCAGTGGTCCGGTGCGCAGTTCGAGTGTCGCGAGGTAGCCGAGTCCCGACGACGCGAGGTCCTCTCCTTGACGCGCGCTCACCTCAATCGTGAAGCGCCACGGCTCGTTCGTGCGTTCGGCGCCCGAGAACGCGTGGACGATGAACGCGTCGGCATCGTGGCCGTGTACGTGGAGCTCGAACGGCTCGCGGCGTGCGCGAAGGGCTTCCTCGCCTGTCTCGTCAACCGTAAGCATTGTGCAACGTGGTATCATAACGATCGCGGTCAATGGATTGAGGAACACGCCTATGACGAAGCCTGCCGCCAAAGAGGGGGACCGCATTGTTGGGGTCGACACGCACTTCGTGATGACGCCGACGCCGGCCGGGCCTGTCCCTGTGCCGACGCCGATGCCGTTCAACGGCGTGCTCGTCGATGGGCTCTCGTCCCGTGTGCTCGTCGAGAACGCCAAGGCGGCCACCGTGGGGAGCCAGGCGCAGAACCTACCGCCGCACCTGCCGACGAGCGGTCCGTTCCAGAAGCCCCCGAAAAACCAGGGAACAGTGGAGCAGGGGAGCTCGCGCGTCTTCCTCCAGAATCGGTCCGCCGCTCGAGCCGGCGATCCGGCGATGACCTGCAACGATCCCGCGGATGCGCCCAACGGTGTCGTCGTCGCGACGGGTCGCGTGTTTTTCGGGGGATGAACGGCGTGAGCGAAAGTCCTTTCGGCGTCGGGCTCGAACGCTACGCAGGCGTCGTCGTCGCGCTCGCCGAAGGGCACGCCCTCGCGCTCATTCTCACACAGGAGCGACTCGACTCGATGGTGTGGTCTCAAGCGGCGCCAGTGTGGAAAGTGCGCCTCGCCAAGAGTGGGGCGAGTGGGGACGCCGAGTTCATGGCGTACCGCGCTCGCGTGCTCGAAGCCGAGGACATTCTCACGCGCGAGGTGGCGCCGCTCGACCGTGAGGTGGGCGCGTGGCTCGCGTTCGTCAAAGCCTGGGGTGCAGCTGCGGCGCCGGAGGAGTTTCTCCAAAAACACGGGCTCCGTACGAACGACGTCTCACGCCTCCGACGCTCGTGGGATGCGCGCTTCGACGCCGATCGGGCGCTTGCTGTCAGGGCGGCAAAGCTCGCAGTCGAAGGGAGCACGGCACTCCCGGTGCTTCGAGTCGGGCCGGCGGTGCTACGTGCGTTTCCGTGGTCGCCCGCGTTCGGTCGCGCCGCACTGGGCCGGGAAGCGTCGCCCGCCGGAGACGCCGTCGACTCACCCGACCGCTACCTCGAGGCGCATCGCCGCGCGCAGCGAGATTCGGCCCGCAAGGCCCCTCACCCAGCGGCCTCCGCGCTCGCGCCGGCCGGAAGGCTCGCGGTCACCTCGCCGTTGATGCGCGCGATCGACGTTGCGGGGTTGCCGTTCGACGCTCGGCAAGAGGCCGTCTCGGCGCCGCCACCGCTCGTACCGAGGTCGCCCCACCCGGGTGTTGGTGACACCGTCGAGTTCGCCCAGCTCACCGATGCCCAGCTCGCTCATGACCCTCGGATCGATGAGACCGCCGAGCTCGACGCGCGCGTGTTCGGTGACCTCGACGCGGCTGCGCCTTTCGCGCTCCGGGCGCCTGGTCGCGTTCTGAAAAAGGGCTGATCAGCCGAGTCGTGCCGGCGGTCTCGCGCGCTTTTCAGTTCTTCAGGGTCGTCATCCGGTCCGCCATGATCGTGCGGAAATTCCGGTAAACGCTGAGGACGATCGCCAGCGCAATCGCGGCTTCGGCAGCGGCTAGCACGATGATGAACACCGTGAAAATCTGCCCTGCGACGTCGCCAACGACGAAATGCTCGAACGCGATGAAGTTGAGCGCGGCGGCGTTCAGGATGAGCTCGACCCCGAGCAGAATACCGACCGAGTTCCTGCGGGTCATTACCGTCAAGAGGCCGAGCCCGAACAAGACGGCTGCGACGGAGAGGTAGTGAACGAGCCCGATTTCCATGGTTACTGCTTCTCCCACTCGCGCTTGACGGCGCGGCGCGCAAGGACGACCGCCCCGATCATCGCGGCGAGCAGCACCACCGAGCCGACCTCGAAAGGCAGGAGGTATTTCGTCAAGAAGGCGTGCCCGAGCTTCGCCGTCGAGGGGTTGCTCGGCCGCACGTGAAGCGCCCAGGCGGTCGTCGTGGCGACCTTGCCGAGGAGGAGCAGGAGCACCGTCACCAAGCCGAACGCCACACCCAAGCCCTGGGACGGGTTCGAGACTTTCATGTCCTCGATGCGCGCCGTCAGCATGACCGCGAACAGGATCAGGGTCAGCGTGCCACCGACGTACACGAGCACCTGCGTCGCACCGAGGAAGTCGGCCGAAAGCGTGATGTACAGCCCGGCGACACCGAGGAAGGTGCCGAGCAGCGCCAACGCGGAATGGATGATGTTGCGCGAGAACGCAACGACCGCTGCCGAGCCGAGCGCGAGGCCCGCCAGCACGAGGAAAAGCAGCGATGAAATCGGGGGCATGGGACCGCTCGGAAGGGGCCGGAAGGTACCGCGAACCCTCGGCCCGTGTCCAGCCTTCGGGGCCTTGGCGGCCGGCGAGGGATATTTAACGCGCGCTCGCCGGCTCCGCCTTGACGAGAGGTCGCGACGGGCCGCAGGCTAAAAAGAATGCCTTCGTCTACCCGCGCGCGGACTCGCGCCATGCCTCCATTCGTCCTTCTCGTCGCAGGCGGAGTGGCGGCGTGCTCGACCCCCGCGCACGAGGAGCGCGTAGGGTCCGTCGTCGAAGCCGTCAAGGCTCCGCTCGCGGCCGCGTATTGTTCGGTGAAGGTTACCGGCAAGGGCGTAAAAACGATGGAGGAGGACTACCTCCCGCACGTGATCACCTGCGAAAACGCTGGTGCCGGTCTCGCAGCGCTGAAGGCTCAAGCGATCGCGGCCCGCTCGGTCGCGTACTACGAGATCGCTCAGAATGGCGAGATCTGCGACGGACAGGGGTGCCAAGTGTACTCATGTGCGGCCACGCCGAATGCGCTCGCGAAGCAAGCCGTCGCTGAGACAAGCGGGATGTACCTCGCGTTTGGCGGGATGCTCACCTACCCATTCTACGTCGATGGCGACCCGAAGACCGCGCCGCCGAGCTGCGTTGGAAGTGCCACGTACAAAAACGAGAAGTGGGTCACCTACAACGATGGCCTCTCCGGAAAGTCGGTTGAGCAAACTCCGCTCGGCTTCATCGGTCCGCCGGGTTTTGGCCAAAATCGCGGCTGCATGAGCCAGTGGGGGGCGCGCTGCCTCGAGAGCGGTGGCGCGGACTATCTCTCGATTCTTCGTTTTTACTACGGCGAGGATATCCAGTTGCTCCAAGGCGAAGGCCCGTGCGTGCAAGCGCAAGACACCGATGGTGACGGCTTCGCTGACGCCGGAGACAATTGCCCAACTACGCCGAACCCCGGGCAAGACGACGGCGATGGGGATGGCGTAGGCGACACGTGCGATCTCGATGACGTTGGTCCGGTCCCGCTCGACACCGACGGCGATGGGCTCCCCGATGACCTCGATCTCTGCCCCAATCAGGCGAGCGCCGCGAACGGCGATGCCGACACGGACGGCGTGGGGGATGCGTGCGATGACGACCTCGATGGCGACGGCGTCGAAAACTCGGTCGATGATTGCCCAACGGTCGCCGATGCCCAGCAAAACCTGCCGAGCTGTGAGGGTGGCTACAAAGTCTCGGGCTCTGGTGCCGGTTCCGTCTCGGCCTCGGCGAGCTGCAGCCACGTCAACGGCGTCGCGGCAGGGACGCGCTTGGGCAAGCTTGGGTGCATCGCGCTCGTCGCGTTTTCGCTTTTAACCCGTCGTCGACGTCCCCGCGCCTGAGATTCCCGCTGTGTCCTCTCCGCGTGCGGGCTCTTCGCGCGGCGGAGCGGCGGTGTTATGGCCCTCCCACAAGCGATGTCCATCGAGAATAATGTCTGTGCAAAGTTGTTGGGAGCGCTGCTCCTCACTGCGGCTGTTGGCTGCCACGATGAGCCTGCGCCGCAGGTGCCGCAGCCATTGCCTCCACCGATGATGACGGCGCCTCCGCCGCCTCCTCCGCCGACGAGCATCGCGCCCCCTCCTCCTCCGCCGGTGACGATGGCGCCCTGCGATGCGACCATGCAGCTTGCGCTCCAAACGGCGTTGAAAGCACGTGAGAAAGGCGAGCTTGGCCTCGGCATGAAGCCCGAAAGCGGTTTCGCGTGCATGACGGTTCCGGAGGGCGGGAGCGCATCGGTGCCGGTGATGCTCCAGCCCGGCAAGTGCTACACCTTCCTCGCGCAATCGTACCCGAACGTGAGCGAGCTCGACCTCACCTTGAAACCGAACTTCGGCAATCCGCCCCCGCCGATTCTCGCGATGTTCGCGAATCAGCCGATCGCGCAGGACAGCGATCTCGGCCCGGCGGCGACCGTGGGCAAAGGCTCGCAGTGTTTCAAGAATCCATTCCCGATCCCGGGCCTCGCGATCGTCGAGGTCAAGGCGCGCACGGGCGCGGGTCCGGTCGCGGTTCAAGTCTACAGCAAGTGAGTGCGGGCTCGTCCGGTTCGTGCTGGCTTCCGGCCACGCTCGGATCGCGGCGCTACCGTTTCAATCCAGGAGAAATATCGACGTGTTGAAGCAAATTACCTTCGCCTCGAGCACCGTGCTCGTTGCCCTCATCCTCGCCGGCTGTCCGAAAGAGCAAGACCAAGCGCAAGCCGGCTACCCGCAACAACCGCCGCCCGGTTACGGTCAGCCCGGCTACCCGCAGCAACCGCCGCCCGGTTACGGTCAGCCCGGCTACCCGCAGCAACCGCCGCCCGGTTACGGTCAGCCCGCACCTCAGCCGGTTCCTCAGCCCGGTTATGGTCAGCCCGCACCTCAGCCGGTTCCTCAGCCCGGTTACGGTCAGCCCGCACCTCAGCCGGTTCCTCAGCCCGTGCCGCAACCGACAGCCCCCGCGCCTCAGCCCGGTGCGTTCCCGTTCCCTTTTCCGCCCGGTTTCCAGATCCCGGGCATGCCAGGTGCGATGCCTCCGGGTGGTGCTCCGGCCGGTGGTGGTCAGCCGCCCGCGCCGCAGCCCGCCCCTGGTGGTCAGGCCTCGGGCCCCGCGGCCACGCTGTTGCCTGCCGGAGCTGCGCAGCTCGCGGTCGGTCCGCTGACGCTCGCGGAGCAGCAAGAGGTCCCTGGAATGCCGCCAGCGACGGAGGTCGTCGCGGGTCAGTTCCAACAAGGACAGGTCCTCGAGCAGGTGTTTCAGATGGCACCGAACAAGTGCTACGCCGCGCTCGCGGTTGGCGCAGGCATCACCGAGATGAACATTCAGTTCATCTTGCAGCAGCCGATGCTCGGAGTGCCGAATCCGGTTCTCGCGGAGGACAAATCGGCCGGCGCGACCGCAAAGCTTGGCGCTCGTGGTAGCTGCTTCAAGTGGCCGTTTCCGTTCGGCGCGACCGTGAAGGCGGTCTTCACGGCCGTGAGCGGGCAGGGCATCGCCGCTGGCCGCGTCTACTCGAAGTGAACGCGTAGCCCGTAACCTTGGGGCCCGAGAAATCGGGCCTTTTTTCGTTTGTCCCTCAGAGCAGGATGCCGGGGGCCGGGAACGCCGAGCACAGCTCGCGCACATCACCGCGAATACGGTCGAGCTCGCTCTCGTTCGCGATGTTCGTGACGACGCGCTCCATGAAGCCCGCGATCGCGTGCATCTCGGTTACGCCCATCGCACGGGAGGTGATAGCCGGCGTGCCGAGGCGAATGCCGGAGGGATCGAAGGGCTTCCGCGGATCGAAGGGGATCGAGTTGTAATTGCACACGATGCCCGCGCGCTCGAGTGCCTGGGCGTAGGGCTTTCCGGCAACGCCTTTCGGGGTCATATCAACGAGGAGGAGGTGGTTGTCCGTGCCCCCGGTGATAAGCGCGAACCCGCGTTCGAGGAGCGCATCGCCGAGCGCCTTCGCGTTGACGACGATGTTTGCCGCGTACTCTTTGAACGCCGGTGTCGAGGCCTCTTTCGCGGCGACGGCGAGCGCGGCCGTCGTGTGGTTGTGCGGTCCACCTTGGAGGCCTGGAAATACCGCGCGATCGATGTCTTTGGCGTGGGTCGCTTTGCAGAGGATCATGCCGCCGCGCGGACCGCGGAGCGTCTTGTGCGTCGTCGAGGTCACGACGTCAGCGATGCCGACTGGCGAGGGATGAACGCCCGCCGCAACGAGCCCTGATACGTGCGCGATGTCGGCGACCAGGATCGCCCCGATTTCATCCGCGATCGCACGAAACGCAGGAAAATCCCAGGTGCGCGCGTACGCGGTGCCGCCGCAGAACAGCAACCGCGGGCGGTGCTCGAGTGCAAGCTTCCGCACCTCGTCCATGTCGATGCGGTGGGTGTCGGGACGCACGCCGTAGGGCACGCTCTTGAAATATTTTCCCGTGATCGAGACGTTCCAGCCGTGAGTGAGATGGCCGCCCGCCGGGAGGCCGAGGCCCATGACGGTGTCGCCCGGCTTGCAGAACGCGAGGTACACCGCGAGGTTCGCGGGGCTGCCTGAATAGGGCTGCACGTTGACGTGCTCGGCGCCGAAGAGCTTCTGGATCCGCGAGCACGCGAGCACTTCGACGGCGTCGCAGTTGACTTGACCCTGGTAGTAACGCTTGCCCGCGTAGCCCTCGGAGTACTTGTTCGTCAGCACGGAGGCCGTCGCCTCGAGCACCGCGCGCGATACGTAATTCTCGCTCGCGATCATGCGAACGCTCTCGAACTGGCGGCGCTCCTCGGCCTTGATGATGCCGTGAATTTCGGCATCGGTTTCGCTGAGGGATGGCTCTCTGTTCGCCGTGCTGGTCATCCGATCTCGATCTCCCCGCGGTTCAAGACATCACTGATGCGCCAGAGGAACGCGTTCGCTTCGACTCCATCGACGATGCGATGATCGTAGCTGAGCGCCGCGAACATCATCGGGTGGATTGCGATGCGGTCTTCGCCGTCCTCGGTCACGACGACCGCGCGCTTCTTTATCTCCCCGATGCGCAGAATAGCCACGTTCGGTTGTGAGATGATCGCACCTCCGAAGAGGTTGCCTTTGCGGCCGGGGTTCGAGATGGTGAAACTCGTTCCACGCAGATCGTCGGCGGTGATTTTTCCGTCACGCGCGCGTTTCGCCAGGTCGTCGACGTTGCGAGACAAGCCGCGCATCGAGAGCTGGTCGGCATTTTTGACGCTCGCGACGAGGAGGCCTCCGGGGGTGTCGACCGCGATGCCGAGGTTGATCTCGCGGAGCTTGACGTAGCTGTCGTCGAGAACGCGTGCGTTCAAGACCGGAAACTCGCGCAGGGCCTTGATGGTCGCGGCGATGACGAACGTGAGGAAGGTCAGCGGAATGCGATCTTTCTCGAAGGCGGCTTTGTGCGCATCGCGCAGCTTCGACACTTTGTTCATGTCGATCTCGCTCACCGCGACGACGTGCGGCGACACGTGTTGCGAGTAGACCATGTGGTCCGCGGTGATCCGCCGGCGCCGGTTGAACGGCACGACCTCATCTCCTGGGGCTGGGACGTACGCCGGCAACTTGTAAGAACGGAAACCCACCCCAGGGATGGGCATTTCCATGATGTTGGCGAGGTCGGCCGCCGCGCTGCCGAGGGCGCGCGTAGCAACGACGGGGATGTCGTATTCCGGTTTGATGAGGCCTGGCGGCGAGCCCGGGATGCTCGGCGGTGCGATCGGGATCGTGGGTGCCGCCGCTCGAAGGATGTCGTCGCGCGTCACCTTTCCGTGGTCGCCCGTGCCGAGAACGCCGCTGATGTCGACGCCTTCGTCCCGCGCAAGTTTGCGTGTCGACGGCGTGCTCAGGGTCGGACTGGCCGGCGGTGCAGCGGCAACGGCAGCGGACGGAGTCGGCGCGGATGCGGCCGTCGATGGGCCAGGCGACGGAGCGGCTGTGGCTGCCCCCGGTTCGATCGTGCAGAGCGCTCCGCCCGTCGCGATGATGTCGCCTTCCTTGGCGACGATCGACGTTATCGTGCCGTTGGCTGGGCAGGGCACGACGCTGTCGGCCTTGTCGGTGGCGACCTCGAGAAGCGGCTGCTCGCGTCGAACGACGTCTCCGACCTTCACGTGCCATTGGGTGACGGTTCCCTCGGCGACGGACTCGCCAAGCTGCGGCATTCTGACCTCGATCATCGTGGCGTCGGTATACATCGAATTGTCCTCCGCGACACCGTGCCGCGTGGGTCCGGCTCTCCGTGCGGCGCGAGGCCTAGATCGGCGTGCCGGCGGCGGGCTTTGCGTCTGCCAGGGCTTTGTCGAGCGACCGCGGATTGTAGCCGACGAACAACTGGCCTCCGACGTCGATGACGGGAATGTTGCCACCGCGACGGCCTGCATCACGCAGCTTTTTCCGCATTTCGACTTCGCGCTTCGGCTCTTTTTCGATGTCGTAAAACGTGACGGCGACGCCGCGACGCACGAGGTAGTCCTTCGCTTGGTGGCAGGGACCGCACCATGCCGCGCCGTACACGATCGCGTACGTGGCGCTCTTGCCCGCAGGCTTCCGACTCGGTCCGGGCCCTCCGGCTTCGTTCTCGTTCTCGTTCGCGTCGTCGCTCGGGGGAGCAGGCGGTTTCGAGTTTGGCTCCGGCGTCCCGCGGTTATGAGCGAGTGCCCCGCGACGCGTCTCGAGCAACGCCTCCCATTCGGCGCGCGACATCGTGCGGACGTCGTAACTCGAGTCTCCTTTCTTCAGTGTCAGATCCGCGACGTAAAACAGCAAGCCATGGCCTGCGTCTTTCACCACGACGCGCACGGGGTTGCGCCCCTCGACGGGCACTTCCGCGATCCGCACGGCGGTGTGTGTGTCACCGCGCGCATCGATCCACGTGAGCAAGACTTCCGTCGTGTCGTCTTTCAACACGAGGGGTGGCAAGGTGGCCGCGCCCGAAGGGTCGGCGCCATCATCACGGCGTTTGCACCCGCCGAGGGCGGTGGCGAGGGCGAGGAGCAGCACGAGAACCGGTCTACGCATGCAGACCACCTATCCTGCGGCCGGTGCGCCCCGGACGCCAGCCCCCGCAACGTTCTTTTCTCCCGCGCCCGCGTCCCCGTTGCTACGCTCGGCCTTCAGGGGAGCACGATAACGATGCGGCGTACGACGAACTTGGGCGCGTTGGCCATCTCGCTTGCGACGGCGTACGCGGGCTGTGCGGCGGGCAACGCGAAGAAAAGCTCGGGTAGCGCCGGCGTGACGAGTGGCGGGGGCGCGAGCTCGGTTACTGGCACCCTTGACGTTGGAACGGCAACGGGGGCTGGCGGGTTCGATGGCTGCGCGAAATTCAGCGCGTCGGCGGATCTCGCACCGGCGGCGATGTTGGTCGTGCTCGACCGCAGCGCCAGCATGAGCCAGCTGAACAAGTGGGGCACAGCCCAACTCGCCCTCGTGCAGGCGATCGACAAAGACGTTTTCGACTCGATGTCGCTCGGCATGTCGACCTTCCCGAGCGGCTACACCGGCGCGCCGGACTGCCTGTGTCCGGGCTATGGTCCGACCTGCCTGGGCCTGCTCCCGATGGGCGTCGCATGCGGCTACCCGACCTTGCCCCAGGTACCCATCGCGCCTGCCGGCAAGGACAAGTCGAGCGCGTCGATGGGCGTGCGGCACAACGTTTACGAGTACCTCGTCGGGCACTCGCCGGAGACGGCTGACCCGTCAGATGCCTCGCCAATTTACGAATCGCTCGTTGGGGCGTATGCGGCGCTGAAGGCGACGGCGATCGAGAAGCGCATCGCGGTCCTGATTACCGATGGTGGCTTCAGCTGCACCTCGCTCTCCGGGCGCGCGGCCTATTCGGATGGGCAGTGCCTCGATTGGGAGTTCCCCGACACCGTCAACGTGCTGATCGCCGGTGCCCGCGCCGACGCACAGAAGCCGATCCTCACGTTCATCGTCGGCGTTCCAGGTTCCGATAGCACCGGACAAAACCAAGGGCCTTACGCCACGGCGCCCTACAGCATGAAGCTCGCGCTCAGCACCTACGCGGTCGCAGGCTCGCCGGACACCGTGCCTGCGGACTGCGAAAAAGGAACGACCTTCGCGAAGAACGGCGTCGCGCCCGTCAAGCCTTGCCATCTCGATCTTTCGGGCGGTGGCTTCGACGCCGACGCGTTGGCTACGGCCATCGCAAAGATCCGCGGCGCGGCATTGGGTTGCGTGTACCCATTACCGAAGGCGCCCCCGGGTGAGGAGATCGACTTGAATGCCGTCAATGTCGTGGTTTCGCTGGAGAGCGTGAAACATACGGTGTTAAGGCGCGCCGACAAGAACGACACCTGCGCCCTCGACGGGTGCTGGGACTACGACGAGCAGGGCAACGTCGTCCTTCTCGGTCAATCCTGCGTGGATGTCACCGCGGCGACGAAGGTCGATGTCGAAGTGTTCTTCGGCTGCGCGAGCAAGGTGAAGTAGAGGGCACGCGGGTCACGCGCCGCCGCCGACCGCGGAGCCGTTGCGTTGTGCCGTTGCGTTGTGCCGTTGCGCCGTTGTGCTCGAGCGGGGCGCAAACCCCGCGGTTGTCACGCTGCCGCTTGGGCAGTATGGGTTCGGCTTGGCGCGCCACCCGTTGTGGGGGCGCGACCCCGAAGGGACCCCGATGCTCCTCACCGTCGATGTAGGCAACACCAACATCAGCTACGGCGTGTTCGATGGCGACCGCCTCGTCCACCACGTGCGTACCGAGTCGAACCGCTCACGTACCGTCGACGAGTATGTCGTCCTCGTTCGGCAGATGTTCGCGTATCGCGGCGTGAACCCCGAGCAAATCAACGGCGCGGTGCTCGCGAGCGTCGTCCCGCCGCTGACGGACGTCATCGTCCAGGTGATCGAAAGCGGCTTCGGCTGCGAGCCGCTCGTCGTCGGGCCTGGCATCAAGACGGGGATCCGCGTGCTCTACGAAAATCCCCGCGAGGTCGGCGCCGATCGCGTCGTCAACGCCGTGGCCGCGTACGCTTGGGCGAAGGCCGGCGTGATCGTCGTCGACTTCGGCACCGCCACCACTTTCGACTGCGTGACGCCGCAAGGCGACTACCTTGGAGGGGTCATCGCGCCCGGTGTGCAAATTAGCGCCGATGCCCTGTTTTCCCGCGCATCGCGGTTGCAGCGCGTCGAGATCGCTCGACCTGCGAAGGTCGTTGGCCGCAACGCCGAAGGCTCGATGCAGTCCGGTCTCGTCTTCGGTTATGCGGGCCTCGTCGATGGGCTCTGCCGCCGGCTGAAAGCGGAGCTGGACTACCCGTGCCGCGTCCTCGCAACGGGCGGACTCGCGCGGCTTATCGCCCCCGAGACGGAGTCGATCGAAGAGGTCGACGACAGCCTGACGTTGACCGGGCTCCGGCTCATCTACGAGCGCAACCAATGAAGGCTTTCGGGCTCGCCGCCGGCGCGCTCGTGGTCGCCGTCGTGCTCGCGGTACTGTTCGGGAGCGATGGCGTGGCGTTGGCCGATGCGCTCGCCGGGCGGGGGCACGCGCGCGCAATTTTGTTCGAAGTCCGCTTGCCGACGGCGATCCTCGCGGCCGTGTCGGGGGCCGGACTCGCGGGAGCGGGCGTCGCGTTCCAGGCGCTTCTGCGCAACCCCCTCGCGGAGCCTTACGTGCTCGGCGTGTCGGGCGGCGCGGCTGTCGGCGCGACCACGGTCATTGCTCTCGGCCTCGGTGTCACGACCATCCTTGGCGCGGCGCTCACCCCCCTTGCGGCGTTCGCGGGTGGTCTTGCGGCGACCGCGCTCGTGTACGCCATCGCGCGGCCCGCGGCCCGCGGCGCATCCGGTGCGACGATGCTCCTCGCCGGTGTGATGGTGAACTCGATCGCCGCGGCGCTGATCACGGTCGGCAAGGTGCTCGTGCCGCCGTCCCGCGCGAAGGATATGCTTCGGTGGCTTGTCGGCTTCGTCGAGCTGCCGACGCCGACCGCGCTCGCCGTGACCTGCGTCTACGTCGGTGTTGGCCTCGCCGTCCTCATTGCGGATGCGCCATCCCTGAATTTGCTGGCTCTCGGCGACGAGACGGCCGCCTCCCTCGGTGTGGACGTCCCACGTCTCGAGCGTCGCGTCCTTCTCGCGACCTCGCTTGCGGTAGGGGCGATCGTCAGCATGACGGGCCTCATCGGCTTCATCGGGCTGGTCGTGCCGCATGCGCTTCGACGAAGGGTAGGACCGGACCATCGGCGGCTCTTGCCGCTAGGCTGCGTCGTCGGTGCGACGATGCTCGTCCTGTGCGACCTCGCGTCGCGCCTCGCTTTTGGCTGGTTCGACACGAAGTTGCCTGTAGGCGCGGTGACCGCGCTCGTGGGTGGCCCTCTTTTCTTGTGGCTCTTGATGCGCGCTCCCGGGCGACCGGACTCGATCGTGTCGAGCTGACGCGGCTCGGCTCCACGCTTGTGGTAAGCTGCGCCTTCGATGTTCGGCAGCTCTTCGACTCGAAAAGCGATGTGCGCAGCCATGGCGTGCGTGGCTTCTTTTGGCGGGAGCGCCGCGGCCACCGAGCCCATCGTGGCGTCGGCCGTGGAGCAGCCAGGAGCCGAGGCGCTCGCCGCCGCACGCGACCTGTGGACGGGCGGACTCGAACTCGAAAAGTCGAAGGACTGGGCGGGCGCACTCGAAAAATTCGTGCGGGTGGGCCAGGTTCGAATGACCCCTCAGGTCCGCTACCACATCGCGTTTTGTAGTGAACACGTTGGAAAATTCGTCGACGCGATGAATGGCTACCAGCTCGCGCTTCAAGAAGCGCGGGCGTTCGGCGACAAGGCGCGAGACGTTGCGGAGAACACGCCGCCCCGCATTGAAGCGGTGCGTGATCGGGTGGCGAAACTGCGCGTCCACGTTGAAGGCACGCTTCGTACGTCGATTGTACTTCTCGATGGGAAGAAGCTGTCTACCGCGCTTCTCGACCAAGAGATCCCGGTCGATCCCGGCATGCACGTGGTCGAGGTCGCTCGCGCGGGCACGGTGATCGATAGACAGAAAATCACCTTCGATGAAGGCGCGAGCCAGACCGTCGAGTTCCAGGTCGATGATCCTGTCGCCGTCGAGGTCGCCCCTCGGACGCCCAACGCATGGGCGTCGCCGAAGCCCGAGGCTCCGTCGCGTCTGCCCGCCTACCTCACGGCTGGAGCCGGCGCGGCGCTCCTCGTTGGTGCGGGCGTGACCTATTTTCTGCGAGAGCAGACGATCGCGAACATTCGCCTGACCTGCGCGAACGGTGATTCGGGCTGCGATCCCGACTACACACCCACCGAGGAGCTCGGCCGCATGTACACGACCGCGAGCCGCGTTCTCCTTGGTGTCGGTGGGGCAGCCGTCGCGACGGGCGTGACCCTCTGGTTCGTTCTCGCGCCGGACGACGGAGAGGCGGCCGCGATGACGCCCGCCGAGCCGCAGTTATCGGTAGGCCTCTCCCCGACGATCGGCGGCGCTGTCCTGCACGGTTCCTTCTGACCCCCGCCGTGCTTTCTGGAAGCGTGCTTTCTGGAAGCGTGCTTCCTGGAAGCGTGCTTTCTGGAAGCGTGCTTTCGCGGAGCGTGCTTTCGGGGGGGGGAAAGCCGTGCCTCGCTCGCCTCGCAATGCGGCGGGCTTGGTGGTAATCATGGGGCATCGTGGAAAATGACAAGCTGCCAATCTCGCTCGAATCGGACGCGGTCTCCTGCGAGGCGGTGCGCGTGCGGCGGTTTGTCGGCCGCGAAGCCATCTCGCGGTTGTTCGAGTACGAAGTCGAGGTCGTCGTTGTCGACGAATCGGGGCCAAAAGCCGAGGATTTTCTCGGTACCGGCGTGACCATCGTGCTGGACAACGTCGCCGGTTCGGACGTCGTTCGGCGGCTTCACGGCATGGTCGTCGGGTTCTCGGACGCGCTCGAGAGCCAGGCCGGTTACCGCACGTACTCGCTCCGAATCGCGCCGCGGGCGCATGCGCTGGCGATGGTCGAGGCGTCCGAGACCTTCCTCGACCTCAGCGTGCCTGCGGTGATCGCGCAGAAGCTCGACGCGATCGGCCTCGATCAAGCCACGGCGTTCCGCCTTCGAGGCGACTACGCCGCGCGCGACTTCACGGCCCAGTACCAGGAGAGCGACCTCGCGTTCGTTTCGCGCCTCGCGGAACACCTCGGCATCAGCTTTTTCTTCGAGCATGGTGAAACGGGTGCGCAGCTCGTCTTCGTGGACGATGCAGAGTCGTTCGGGCGGATCGAGGGCGAGGCGCTCCAGTATCGGCCGCGCGGCGAAGGGGTCGACCTCTACTCGCTTCGCGTCGAGCAGCGGCTCGTTCCTGGATTTTACTCGGTCCACGATTACAACTACCGCACGCCGCACGTCGATCTCACCGGGGAGCATTCGTTGCCTGACGGATTTGCGGGCGGTTGCATCGAGTACGGAACCCATCACAAGACCCCCGCGGAGGCGACTGCGATGGCGCGTGCCCGTGCCGAAGAGCGGCGTGCAGGTGAGCGCGTATTCGTTGGCAAGTCCACCGCCCCAACCCTCGGCGCAGGCCTCCGCGTGCGAGTCGAAGGCCACCCCGAGCTCGGCGCGATCGACCTTTGCATAACCGAGGTCGAGCACGTCGCGACGCAAGTTGTCGGCGGCTTCGACGCCGGCGGCCCTTCGTACGAGAACACCTTCCGAGCAATCCCCGCCGATCGTACGTTCCGACCTGCACGCACGACGCCCAAGCCGCGCATCGCTGGGATCGTGACCGGCATCGTCGATCCAGGCCATGGCGTTCCGGAAGGTCGCTACGCCAACCTCGATGCGGAAGGTCGTTACCTCGTACGCTTCCTCTTCGACACGAACCACCCTGGTGACAGGCCCACGTCCCGCCCTGTTCGGATGCTGCAGAATCACGCCGGAGCAGGGTACGGGACGCACTTTCCGCTGAAGCCGGGGGCTGAAGTGGCCGTGGGCTTTATCGGTGGCGATCCGGATCGACCGATCATCGTCGGAGCGGTACCGAATGCGGCGACGCCTTCGCCCGTCTCCAATGCGAACCCCGGTTTGCACCGCATGCGAACGTCCTCGGGTATCACCATCGACATGGTCGAATAGCCTGCCTTGACCTTCGGCTCGCGCGGCACCAAAGTCCGTGGCGATGCGTACCTCTACCTTGTTCGGAATGGTGGCCGCGGCCACGATTGGTGCCGCCTGCAACGACCCGGCGCCGCCCGCGGCACCGAGCGCCATGCCGGTCTCGACCGGAGCCCCGTCCTCAGCGGTTACCGCGAGCGCGACGGCTACCGCGAGCGCGACAACCTCGTCCGCCGCCGTACCTTCGTCCCCGCCGCCGAGCGTCGTCGCGGACCCAAAAGTGCTCCCGACCATCGACCCTCTCCCGCCGATGAACGTGCCGGCCAGCAACGCTCCGACCGTCGAGGCGATCGCGCTGGGCAAGGTCCTATTTTTCGACAAACGCCTAGGAAAAGACGGCAAATTCTCGTGCGAGGGCTGCCACTACGAAGACAAGGGCTGGGCTGACGCGACGGTCCTATCGACCAAGGCTGATGGCAGCGTCAACAAGCGACACACGCCGACGCTCTTCAACGTGGGCTACCAGACTCACTGGTACTGGGACGGACGAGCGCCTTCGCTTGAAGCCCAGATCGTGGCTGCGTGGAAGGGCCAGATGGGTGTGGCCGAGACGCTCGATGAGCGCGTGAAGGAGGTCGCGAAGGTTGCCGCTTACAAGGCGATGTTCAAGGCCGCGTTCGGCTCGGATGAGGTCTCGACCGAGCGCATCGTGAAGGCGCTCGCGTCGTTCGTGCGGACCCTCCGGTCGGGTGACGCGCCGTTCGACAAATTCGAACACGGCGACAAGAAAGCCATCAGTGAGTCCGCGGCCCGCGGCTGGGAAGTTTTTCGCAAAGTTGGCTGCGCTTCGTGCCACGCGCCGCCGCTCTTCACCGACTTGTCGTTTCACGCCGTTGGTATTGGCTCGACCGCGCCGCAGCCGGACCTCGGTCGCGGAGCTATTACCAAAGACGAGGCGGACAACGGTCGTTTCAAGACGCCAACGATGCGTTCGGTCTCGACGAACGCACCGTACTTCCATGACGGCAGCGCGGCGACGCTCGAGGAGGCGGTCGACTACATGCTAGGCGGCGGCCCCCCGGGGGCGAAGGTCGACGGGGCCTTCAAGCAAGCCAAGTTGACGAAAGGCGAGCGCGACGACCTGCTCGCGTTCCTTCGCTCCCTCGCGGCGACCCCGGCGAAGCTCGAACGTCCGCGAATCCCTTGAGAGCAGGGCCGGTCGCGCACGCGATGAGGCGTCAGTCGAAGAGCCAAAAAGCACCGCGCCGCAGGTCGCTCAGCCCGTGTACGGGGCGACGTCGAACTCTTTCAGCTTCCCCTCTTCGTCCTGAAGATCGTCGGCGTTCGGGAGCGCATCGCGCTTGGTGTTGATCATCGGCCACGCTTTGAAAGCGTCATCCTTGATGGCGTCGATCAGATGCTTCGGCCAGCCCGTCGTGTCCGCGTCGGCCGCAGGCTTCGAGCCGCTGAACACGTAGTTGATGTCGATGTAGGCCGCCCATTTCTTGGGAAGTTCTTCTTCTTCGAAGATCGCGGTCGTCGGACAAACCGGCTCGCACGCGCCACAGTCGATGCACTCCTCTGGATGGATCACGAGCGTGTTCCGGCCCTCGTAGAAACAGTCCACGGGGCACACCTCAACGCAGTCGGTGTACTTGCACTTCACGCACGGATCGCCAACGATGTAAGCCACGATTTCTCTCCTTCGTTTGAGCGGCAATTTGGGTGACGTAGCCGGCCGCTCGCAAGGAAGAATCTTAGTCGCCCGGTTTCCAACGCGCCAGCCTTCGACATACGGTTTCCGAACCTCTGTGAGTCGAGCCATCCGTTTTTGGAGGTTGTCCTTCCGTTGGGTCGGCTTGGCCGCTCTTGCAGCACTCGGCTGCGGCGGCGGGCAGACCCGTGGCCATCCGTTCGAACGTGCGTGGGACGACGAGACCGGCTGCGACCTCGGCGCCTTTGTTGCGGGTTGGCGCATGCCCTCCGCAGCCGAGTTTCCGGCCCTAGCGGTCGGTGCGATCGAAGGTCGTGCGCTCGTCGGCGGGGCGTTAGGTTCGCGTCCGTGGCGTGTTCTGTATCCTGTCGAAGGGCAACCGATCCTCGCGGGCCGTGTGGCCGTGGTTCTCGGTGCTGATGCGCTACTCGGCGTGGACGCCACCTCGGGAGAGCGCTTGTGGACTTTGCCCGCCCTCGGTCGGTTGAGGGGCGCGTCCGACGATGGGAGGACGACCCTCGTCTCGATTGAGCGTCTTAGCGGCCGCAGCACTCAGGTCCTCGCGATTTCACGCAATGGGACCGTGGTTCGCCAAATCGTCGAGGATGCGCCGATCGGCGCCCCGGTGATTCTCGACGAGTTCGCGTTCTTGCCCGTCGCCGGCCGAGCGGTGATCGTGTTCGACCTGGTCGCGGGCGCAGAGGCGGCGCGGGTGATAGCGAGGGTGCCACTCACGCGCGCGTTTCTTGCGGGTGACGAACTGTACGTCGGTGACGAGGAGGTGATCCGCTTCGACCCGAGCGTCGTCGCAGCGCGGTCCGGTGGCGGAACGCGCATTCGGTTGCCCGAGCGATCGCTTCCGGCACGCCCGCGCTGGATGACCGCGCCGGATGGCGATGACCTGCCCCGTGCGCAGTTGCTCGCGATGCCGGTGAAGGGGAGGGTCGATGGGCTCGCTTACGTAGCTGGGCCCTTCGTGGTTGGGCTCGACGTGCACGATGCAAGGACCCTGTGGGTGCACCGTACGGAGCGGGAGCTGCTCGCTGGCCGGGCCGCATTGGGGGGCTTCGTCGTCTGCGAACGAGGCGGAGCCGTGGCGCAGCTCGATTCGCGAGGCTTCGTTTCGGCTCGTTGGTCGCTCGGGGCCGAGGTCGACCGCTGCGACGTGAGCGCCAGCGTGATTTCGCCTGCACTCGGACACCCGGTCGAGCCGCTGTGGAAGCAACTTGCCACCGCCCTCGCCGAGCCCGTGCCGGCATTCATCGACGTGCAGTTGCTCTTGGTCGATGACCTGGCGCGACTCGAGAGCACCGAGTCCACGCGCGCGCTCGAAGGTGTGGCGACTTCTCTCCCGGCCGTAGGCGAGTTGCCCGAGGCGGTGCGCGCCCGTGCGGTGCTGGCCCGCCACGCCAAAGAGCGCCTCGCGACCCTTTCGCGAACTCCCGACGGCTCTCCGCAAGGTGTAGACTCCGCCTCCTTCGGTTTCCGATGACGAAAGTCCTGATTTTCGAGTCCGATCACGCATTTGCCGTCGAGCTTCGCACCGAGCTGTCGATGCTCGGATGCACGGTGCAAGTCTTCAAAGAAGGCGCGACTGGCCTGATGGCGGCGGCGCAATCTCCACCGGATCTTGCCCTGATTTCGGCCGATTTGCGGCCGCTCAACGGCTTTTCGATCTGCAACAAGCTGAAGAAAGATCCGGCGCTCTGCAACGTGCCCGTGATTCTGATGTCGGCGGATCAAGCTCCCGAGACGTTCGAGCAACACCGCAAGCTGAAGTCGCGCGCGGATGACTACGTGCACAAGCCGATCGCGACCTCGGAGCTCATCGAGCGTATTCGCGCGCTCGTGCCGCTCGTGCCGCAAGGTCCCCCCGCCGCACGCTACCCGCTCGGAACGGCGCGCGTCCCGTCCGACGAACGCGCGCCCGTCTCGTCCGAGGCTCAACCGTCCGACGCGTCGGCCGGCTTCTTGTTGTACGGACTCGGCGAAGGCGACGAAGAGGAGGCAACCACGGCGGGGCCCTCACCCGGGATGCTTGCCGAAGGTCTCGGCATTCGCTCGGCTCCACCTTCCGCGCAGCTCGTTCTCGAACTCCCGTCGAAGGCGCGAGCGCCGTTGGAGCCTGAGCCTGCCGCGTTCGTAGACGACGAAGTGAGCATCGTTTTTGACGAGCCTACGTTCGAGCCTCCCGACGCGCTTGAGCTGATCGCGGCACTTGGGTCTTCACCTCGCGCGGCCGCGCCTATCCCCCAGAGCGCACCCGCGTCGCTGTCGGTTGCGCCCGCGGCACCGGCCGACCCGGCCAACCAGGCTGCGGTTCTTCAGCTACGGAAATCGCTCGTTGAGGCGCATCAAGAGCTCCAGCGCATGCGGCCTCAGCTCACCGAGCTTGGTCGCCTACGTACCGAGTTGGCGGAGGTCCGCCGCGAGCTCGCCGAGACGCGCGACACGGCCGTCGTTGCAGCGTCGCGGGAGCTTGCGGGCCTGCGCGACGAGCTGCAGAAGCGAGAGCACTCGCTCCTCGACCTGCGAGAAGAGACCTCGGCGCGCCAGCGGGAGCTCCTCGATTCTCGCGCCCAGCACGCCACCCTCACGCGCGAACTTGGTATCGCGCGTCAAAGGAGCTTCTCACTCGAGCGGCAGACCGCCGAGACCATCGCGCGTCTCGATGCCGCTTTGGCTGATAAATCACTCGCTGAACGCACCACCGACGACCTCAAGGAAATTGCCACGAGCCTCACCGATCAGCTCCAAGCGCGTACCGGCGAGCTGCGCCACCAACGCGAGGCGCACGAGCGAGAGCTTACCCAAGGCAAGACCGAACAGCTCGAAGCCGCGCGCCAGATTGAGGAGAGCCTGCGCAAGGAGCTTGCCGCGGCCGAGCGGCAACACGCGGTGGACACGGCGGAATTTAGGGCGCGTCTCGCGGACGCCGAAGCGGCCGCGGAAACTGGTCGCGGCGAGGTCGAGGCACGACGCGTGGGCGCGGAAGCGGAGACGTCGCGGGTCGCGAGCGAACGGGAAGCGGCGGCGATGGCGCACGGTCAGGTCGAGCTTGCACGAGCCGAGGAGCGTCACGCGGCCGCCTTCGCGGAGCGCGATGCCGAGCATGCAAGCGCTCTTGGGCGGTTGCGAATGGAGCATCAGGATGGCCTCCTTCGTGACGCGACCCAGCGCGCTGAGCAACTGGCCTCGCTGCAGGATCATGTCCGCATCGCGCGCCTTGATGCCGCGGGTCAGACGCTCCGTGCCGAGGAGGTAACGGGACGACTCGAAGTGGCCGAGCGGCACCGCACGCAGCTAGCGACGCGCACCACGGAGCTCGAGCTCGACGTGCGCCGTGCCCGCGACGAGGTCGATGACGCCCTTCGCAGGTGCGACGCCTTCGAGGCGGATCGCGCCGCGGCTCAGCTCGCCGACGGCAATGCTCGTCGTGAACGGGAGGATCTCACTGCCCGCATCGCGTCGCTCGATGCGGAACACGCCGCGTTGTTCGCCGCTGCAACGGAAGCTCACCTAACCGAGCTCGCGCAGCTGCGATCGGAACGTGACGAATGCGCCCGCTCGACAGACACACAGGGGGCGCGCGCCCTCGAGCTCGAGCGGCAACTTGCCGAGCAGCGTGACCGGGTCGGGGAGGTCGATGCGATCGTTCGTCGTGCCGCCGCCGAGCATGATGAAAAGCTCGCTCGAACCGAAGAGCGGCGCGTTGCCGATCTCGCGGCGGCCGAGGGTCAGCGTCGCGCCGAGCGAGAGGCCTTCGAGGCACAGCTGACGAAGCTTCGAGGGGACCTCCAGACCGCGCAGGCCGGCCTTCAGCGAGCGCGCGAGCGGTGGAATGCCGATCGCGTCGCGTTACAAAAAGCCCGCGATGCGATCACCTCACTCATCGCGGCGAGCGAGCCTCACGAGGACTGAGGCCGCGGCGCCTGGCTCCCGTCGGTTTTTGGCTACAGCAGGGCCGCGCTCAGAACGCAAAGGTCGCTCGCGTCCAGACCATCGTCCCGCCCGCTGCAGGATCGCCGAATTTCGTCCACGCCTTGCCGACCTGCGCCAGCACCCCCGCCCCGAGCTCGAGGCCGCCGCCGAAGTTGTACGTGGCGCTCGGGTAGAGCACGGCGCTGTAGCCATTGTTCGAGAATGGCGAATGGTTCTTCTCGACGCGCGCACCCGCGGTCGCGTCGTAATAGGTCTCGTGGATGCCGTTCAGGGCAATCACGGTGAACATGCGGATCAGCAGCTTTTGCTGCATCGCCTTGAAGTCGATTCCCGCGACGAGAAAATCACCGATGCGTGCACGTTGGTATTCGTGGGCGAACGTTGCCGCACATCCGTCCTGAAATTGTCCGGCGACGCATTGCAATTGGCTGACGAGCTTGCCATCGACCGATGAGGCGCCGAGCACGTACTGTCCGGCGCCGAACTCGTCCACCATGCCGTGGACCCATTGCGCGTTCGCGTAGACGTACTCGTTGAACGTGTAGTCGAGACCCACCGTCCATTTCGCGAACGGGCGCGATTCGGTCACGAGAGGTAGCTTTCCGCCGGGTTTCCCATCGCCGTCGTAGTCGAACTCTCCCGGTTGCGTGTCGAGCCCCGCGAACGAGAAGGCCCCGTTCGATACGGTGAACGGTGTCGCTTGAGGGACGATCAGCGCCGCTTCGAGCCGGTAGCCGACCGAGTGAAAAAGCTTCTCGCTCAGCTGCTTCAGCAGCCCGACCTCTCCGGTCATGTTGAAGCCGTACACGTGCATCTTCGGGTACATGAGGTGAACGTCGGTTTGCAGCGTGCTGTCGATGCAGTCGCTCGCGTCGTTCGGATTGCAGCGCCGAACGGGATCCTGTGAGACGACGTTTTTGTAAGGCGTCGGGAAGTCGAAGCGCCCTCGGTAGTAGCTCAGCGAGACGTCTTGATTGAGGACCGTGCCCGCGAAGCGATAGCCGAACTGCATGTTGTCGAACGCCATGTCCGGAAGGTCGGGTATCGCGTTGTTCACCACGGTCGGGTTGCGGCTACCGAGCGGATTGTCCAAGAGGACCGCATTGGCCGTGATGAGCTTCCAGCGCAGCGAGTCGTCGATCACCGGAATGCGATCGACGCGCGATAGACCGAGCGCCGCCGAGCGCGGCAGCACCGCTGGCTTGAACACCGGCACGAGCACGGCCTCGTGGAACCAGTCGTCGTTCAGCCAATAGGTCCCCTTCACCATGAAGTTTCCCTGCTGCTTGCCGAACAGGAGGACATCTTCGATGTCGTCCGCATTCAGATTGTTCGTCGGATTGAATTGGTCGCCGACTCCCCAGTCCACGAGCTGCTGGCCGACTCGCAGGTCGAAGTGCTTGACGAAAAGGTCCTCGACTTCGAGGTA
Organism: Polyangiaceae bacterium; assembly: GCA_947475525.1. Lineage (GTDB taxonomy): Bacteria > Myxococcota_A > Polyangia > Polyangiales > Polyangiaceae > SYFR01. Next base: position 52,637 of record CANJMI010000002.1, read on the forward strand.
GAGGTTTTGCACGTCGAGGCGATACGGATCGATCTTCTCGCGCCGCGTGAGGTCCGCAAATTCGTAGACGTCGCGCGTGTACCCGTAGAGGTAGAGGTTCACGTCGGCCTTCATCTTCACGCGCCCGAAGGATGCGTTCATCGAGCCCGAGAGAAGATTCTGGTTTCGCTCGACACCGGCGCGAAAGCCGCGGCCGTCGTACCAGGGCGTGATCCCGACATCCCACGGGCGGAAGCGCAGGTCGGCCTGGATGCGGCCGTTCCACTCGATCTTCAGCTTCGGAGGTTCCGAGCCCTCCGCGTCCGCGTCCTCGTCCTCGTCTTCAACCGCGTCCGGGTTCACGTTCGCGTTCGCGACAGGCGCCGCGGCTGTGGGAGCGGCTGTAGCGGGGGCCGCGGCCGCGCTGCTCACCGGAGCTTCGTTCGACTCGCCGTCATCGTCGCCGTCATCGTCGTCTTTGTTGGCGGCCTCCGCGTGGCCGCTGGCGTTCGGATGGGCAAGCGCGCTCCCTGGTGCCGCGAGAGTGCCGATGAGCGCGGCCGTGAACAACGTTTCTCGAAGCATCTTCAGCCTTTACTACGCCTCGCTGTTCGGATGGTATTTCGCGTGCCGATGAGAGACCGCTATGACAGTCAGGACCGTGGCGACGGCCATGCCTACGACCGCTACCTTCGTCAAATGGACGCATCGATGCGTCAAAAGGTGGCCTTGACCGCGGCGCACTTGCTCTGCGAAGGCGAGCTCGCCGATATGGGCATGGGCTCCGGGACTGGCAGCCATGCGCTCGCGCTCCTCTACCCGGAGTTGCAGGTCGTTGGCGTCGACGTCAACCCGGTGATGGTCGAGCGCGCAACCAGCGAGCTTGTGTTGCCAAACCTGCGGTTCATCACCGGTGACATCGCGAAACCTTGCTTCGAGGCGGGCAGCATCGAGGCTGTCGTCGACTCATCGGTGTTGCATCACGTCACGTCTTTCAATGGCTATGACCGCGCGGCGGCGGCGCGGGCCATGGGGGTCCAGGTGCAACAGCTCGCGGATGGGGGCATCCTCGTTGTGCGCGATTTTCTCGATCCCGGTCCGGGTCGCGTGTGGCTCGATCTGCCGATGAACGACGGGTCGAGCGATGCCGATGACCTCGCGGGGTGTTCGACTGCCGCGCTCTTCGAACGATTCGCGCGGGAATTTCGCAGCCTCTTACCCGAGGGCGAGCGGGGCTTTGCTTACGGCCTCGTCGACGGTTCGCTTGGGCCACCGCAAACTCCGGGGTTTCGGCGCTACGAGGTCGCGCACGTGCATGCGGTCGAGTTCGTTCTGCGCAAAGACTACCGGGACAGTTGGGAACTCGAGGCGCAAGAGGAGTACTGCTACGCGACGCAAGCCGAGTTCGAGGCGACGTGCGCGCGACTCGGTCTGCGCGTGCTTGCGTCAACGCCGCTCCGGAATCCGTGGATCGTGGCGAACCGATTCCAAGGAAAAGTTCAGCTTTGGAGTCTGTCGGGCGAGGCGCTCGATTTTCCGGCGACCAACGTCGTCGTCGTCGGCCAGAAGGTACGCGCGGGTGAAGGCGTCGCTCTCGAAGAAGGCCCCGTGCATGCGCCGCTCGGTTACTTGAGGCTCACCCATTGGCGAAACGTCACGACCGGCGTCGTGCACGATCTCGCATGCCGCCCCTACACGACGGTCGATGTCCTGCCCTGGTTCCGGCGCGGCGGGTCGGCTTACGTCCTCGCGCGGCGCGGCTACCCGCGGCCGATTCTCGGTTGCGCACGCCGCGGTACCGAACCTATCGACGGTGCGTTACCGGCGACCTACGTGACCGAACCGTTGAATGTCCAGCAGCACGATCGCCCGATCGGGCAGACCGTGGAAGAGCTGCTCGCTGGGTTTCCCGACATCGGAGCGGAGGCGCTACTCGGCTTCGAGTCGGGCAGCACGTACTACCCCTCGCCGGGTGGCATTCAAGAAGCCGTCGAGTCGATGCTCGTCGAGGTGACACCCGTCTCGACGCAGTTCCGCCTTGGGCCGGCTTCGGGTTTCAGTACGTCCGGCGAATTGCGAGCGATTGAAGCGCGGCAACTCTTGCGCGCGGCACAGGTTGGCGGTCTCCCCGACGCACGACTCGAGCTCAACACGTACGATCTTTTGCTGCGCCTCGGCATCGATCCGGGCGATTGGATCGGTGACGCGCTGGCCCTCTCGCACACGCCACGCGGCATCGACCCTTTGGTCCTTGCGGCCGTCCTCGCGCGTCCTCACCGGCGGGCCTTTCGCGCTGCATCACGCGAGGAGTCGAGCGGATTTCTCGAGGTCGCGTGCGCCCAGTTCGTCGAGCGAGATGCCGCTCGCAACGAGCTTCATCGCCGCGCGCTCGAGCTCGTCCTACCGAGTGGCCACAGCTTCAACACCGTAGCGGTCGCGGTGCTCGCGCGCGGCTCGGATGGTCGGGTGCTATGCGGTGTTGACGACGCCGACCTCCCCGCGGCGCAAGGTGCCCTTGGCAACAGCGAGCTCCTCGTCTCGCCAGCGTGGCGCCTGCCTCGCGAGGTTTGGGGCATCGAGCGCTCGCGCCGCTTCGCCTGTGAACGGCTGCTCGGTGAGTACGGCGTCGAGGCTGCGTCGGTGTGGGAGCTCGGTGGGCGTTACCATCCGTCGCCGGGGCTTACCCCCGAGGTCGTCTACCCTCTCGCGGTCGAGGTTCGCGACGTTGATGAGAATCCTGAACGTGCGTTGCGATTCGTGCCGCTCGACGAGCTCGTTCGTGAGCGCCATTCGCTGCGCGACGGACACCTTCGCATCGTCACGATGCGGGCCGCTCATGCTCTCGGTCTCCTTGCGAACGCGACGGGGTCATCGCAATGAGCCGCGAGGAGAATCGCGAGCCCGAGGTTCTTGTGCCGCCCGGCTTGGTGGACGCGATTGACGACGCCCTTCGGGGGCTCGCTTTGCGCCGCGAAACGACGACCTACCTCGCTCTTGCCCAGGCGCTCGCGGTGCCTCCGCCCCATCATTTACGCAAAGTGATGCTCGCCCTCGAGTTACTGGCGACCCGCGATGTCCTTGCTCATGCGCCGATCCGCGCCGCGCTCGTCGTGAGCCGTACGCGCGAGCCTATCCCGGCGCCCGGATTCTTCGCACACTTGCTCAAGCTTGGGGCCTACGCCGGTGCCGAGGAGGGTCAACCTGCGCGACGCTGGCATGAGGCCGAGCTGGCCCGCATTTACGCGCGGTGAGTGACGCCTTCGAGAGCGTCGAAGCCACCCCAGCAGACTTCGATGAGCTCCGCCGGCAGGGTCGCGTCGTCCGCGTCCGTGACGAGCCATAGCCGCGCAGGCGACACACGGTCGACCGCGAGACCTTCGGCTTTGATGGTGGCTGGGCGGCCGCTCTCGTCCAAAAGTTCGCACATGTGCGCGGCAGCCCCGGCCACAACCCCGATACGCATCCCGAGCACGACGCCGTCAGCGATTGGATCGTCGGTGTCTTCCGCCGCGGCGAGAAATACGATCCGTCCGTCGGCCAGGGTCGTCCCGTCGGTGAAGCCGTAAGCCACCCCGTTCGTTCGGCCGAGGTCGTGTCGCACGATGCCGCTCACCGACGGCGCGGGCCCCTCGGCGCCATCCTCGAGCCACGTGTTGAGCGCGCCTAGCGGGACGCTGACGATGGCACTCGGGTGCCAGCGGTTGCCGCGCTGCAAGAAGCACGCTTCCTCGCCGCGAACGAGTGCGCCTTCGATGTTGAGCAAGTGCTCGGGCAGTCCGCACGCGGCGCGGAGGTTCTCATAGAGCCTCTCCGCCAATACGAGTCGTGCAACACCTCGGTCGGCATCGAGGATCGCGACATGTCTCCGGTTCACATTCGGGCCCGAACCGAAGGCGAAGAGTCGCGGCCCGTCAGCGCCCTCGACTGCGAAGCACGACTCGAAGTCGTACTTGTCGAGCTTGTTGCCGAGTGCCGTCTCGAAGCGGCGTCGCCCCCCTGGTCCGCGGGGCAGGGGCACGGCGCGCACGCGTTCGCCCTCGATGATCGCCAAAAATGCGACGTCATCCTGAACGATGGCGAGCCGCTCTCCGATCCACGCCATGCCCGAGGCCGCGCGCACGAACGCGAGGCGGTCGCAGGCTTCGTCCGCTCCGTCGTCGAGCAACAGGGGGCGCCGGCTCACGATTTGCGCGTGAAGTCGGGCATCGATGCGGGCTTCGAGTGGTCGCTCGTCCGAGGTGGGGCTCATGGAGTGGATGGTTGCAGCGCGTTCGAGGCGAGGACCTCTAGCCCGCTCGCATTTGGGATGGTACAAAACGCCTGGTGAATACCCAGGAAATTGTCGATCTCTGTAAGCAGCACACCATCTTTTCGTGGTCGGCTCAGGGGGGCGTTGCTCCTCTCGCGATCGATCGCGCCGCGGGCATCTACTTCTGGGACACCGAGGGGAATCGGTACCTCGATTTCAACTCGCAGCTGATGTGCAACAACATCGGGCACAACCACCCGAAGGTTGTCGCCGCCATCAAGGCGCAGGCAGACAAGCTGCTGTTCGTCTACCCGGGCTTCGCCACCGAACCGCGCGCGCGCCTCGGCCAAATCCTCGCTGAGATCACGCCGCCGAACATCAACAAGTTCTTCTTCACCAACGGCGGCGCGGAAGCGAACGAAGGCGCGATCAAAGCGGCTCGTCTCTTTACCGGACGCCAGAAGATCTTGAGTCGGTACCGCTCGTACCATGGCGCTACCCACGGGGCGATGCAGCTCACCGGCGACCCGCGCCGCTGGGCGACCGAGCCTGGCGCACCCGGCTTCATCCGCGTGATGGATCCAATCCCTTACCGTTATTCATTTGGCGCGACCGACGCCGAGCGGACTCGCAACAACCTCGAGTACCTCGCCGAAGTCATCGACTACGAAGGCGGCCACAACATCGCCGCGATGTTCATCGAGCCGGTGATCGGGACGAACGGCATTTTGCCACCGCCGGAGGGTTACTTGCAGGGCCTTCGCGCGCTGCTCGACACGCATGGGATCTTGCTCGTTTGCGACGAGGTGATGGCGGGCTTCGGGCGCACCGGAAAAATGTTCGCGCACGAGCACGGCGGCATTCTTCCGGACATGATCTCGATGGCGAAAGGCCTCACCTCGGCCTCGTTGCCGCTCGGTGCCCTCGGCCTCTCCGATGCGATCGCTGCGCACTTCGACAAGAACGTGTTCTGGACCGGCCTCACTTACAGCGCCCACCCGATGGGGATCGCCGCGGCCGTTGCTGCGATCGAAGTCTTGCGCGAGGAGAAGCTCGTCGAAAACGCCGCCAAGATGCAAGACGTGATGCGACTCCGCATGGCGGAGCTCAAGGCCAAACACAAGAGCGTCGGCTCGTTCCGCGCGACGGGCCTCTTCGGCGCCCTCGAATTCCAGAAGAACGCCGCGGGCGACCGGCTCGGCGGCTACAACCAGACGCACCCGGCGATCCTGAAGCTCGTCAAGGAGCTCCTCTCGAAGGGCCTCTTTACGTCGAACCACTGGAACACGCTGTTCTGCAACCCGCCCCTCTCGATCACCGCGGAGCAGCTCGGCGAGGCCTTTGCGATCATCGACTCGTGTCTGCACATCACCGACGAGGTCTTCGAAGGCTGAGCCGAGCCCCCTTCGCGAAGGGGCCTGAGCCGCACAGGAGTTGCAATTTTGCAATTCTTGTGGCGCCGTAAGTCGTTGAAATTGCTATCTGTTGCGCCAAAGCAAAATAAAGTTGCAACAAAGTGAACGCTCACTGCGTGCGCTGCATCAGATAGCGCATGACGACGACAAGCCCCGCGATTCTACTCACGACCGTTCTCGCCGTGGCAGCCTGCGCTGCTGAAGACACTTCGGCCTCAAGCCCTGCTTCTGCCGCGGCTAGCCCCGATGTCGTCGCAATCGCGAGCCCCGTAGACGGCGCGGGCCTCTTCCCCATCGCGAATCCTCCGGCGAACGACGGCTCCTCTAAGACCGACCCGGGCAACGTCCTCAGCGACCCCAACGCGAAGCCTCCCAGCGATGGCGAGACCGGCTCGGACCCGAGCTGCCAAGCCGACTCGGATTGCCTGGCCTTCAACGATCCCTGCAACGTCGCGGTCTGCAACGCCGGCGTCTGCGCGAGCTCGCCGGTGGCCGAAGGCTCGCTTGTCCCAGCTAAGTTCCAGTTGCGCGGTGACTGTCGCGCGAAGGTTTGCGGCGTCCAAGGCACGACCATCATGATGGCCGATCTCGACGACAGCTCGGACGACAACGAGTGCACGCTCGACACCTGCGCCGCCGACAGCTCCGTCCACTCCCTCCTCGCTCCGGGCACCGCATGCTCCAAAGGCACGTGCGCCGAGGACGGTCTCTGCCACGCCGCGGGCGAGACGATCTGGAACGCCCATATCCCGCTCCCAGGCCAGGACGTGCGGGTCGACTGCGTCGTCGTCGACGCGAGCGGCGCGGCGGTCGTGACCGGGCGCCTTCACACCGGGAGCTTCCCGTACACCGTGGGCTTCATGGCGAAGGTGAACTCTCACGGCGGGGCAATGTGGCACCGCGAGTTCGGCGAGCGCGTGAGCGGTGCGGTGCGCCCGGCGGTCGCGGGCAATGACGCCATCGTCGCGCAGTTTGCCTCTGCGTTTTCTATGGGTGGTGGTCAGACCACGAACCTCGTGTCAGTTGGAGCCTCAGGGTCGCTCCTCTGGCAGCACGGCACGGTGCCAGGTGTCTTTGTCTCGCCTGCGGGCCTCGCGGTCGACGCGAACGGCCTCATTCAGGCGGCTCACACGTTTCAGGAGAACAGCTGCGCCGACTTCGGTGGCGGCGTAACGTGCGAGGACGGCGCCGTCAGTTACGACAGCGTCGGCAACTACGTCGGGTTCGACGCCGACGCGGCCATGTCGATGGTGTGCAATACGAGCGCCCAGTTCGCCACAGGCTCGCTCGTCTCCGCGGTCAACTCGGGCAACGTCCTCATCGTGAAGCTCCAGCTGCCGTGAACCGTGGGCCGGTCGTCGAAGGTCAGCTCGCGGGCTTCTCCTTCGGCGGCAGCGGCACCGGCAGTGGAGCTTCGGGCGGGTCCTTGCCGTCGTGTGCGTCGAGCCACTCTTGGTAACGTTTTTGAATGTCGATGCTCGGATTCGTGAACTGGAACAGATCATCGCGGTTGTAGCCGAACGAGACGCGTTGCCGCCACCGCGGGTTCATGTCGTGCACCCAGTAGACGGCGCCTTTGACGCACGAGTCGTTCGGGTTTCCGGTCCGCTCGGGCAGGCGAAAGATGTAGTCCTTCATCGGCTGACGGAAGGAGCTGTTCTGCGCCAGGTGCATGCGGTTGTAGAAGTCGCTCCAGATTTGGTTGTACCCAAAGCTCTTCGCGTGGAGCAGATCCATGTTCGGCGGCAGCGGCGCCGGAACACGGAAGGTATCCGTCGAGAAAGGGTCGATGCGGCGCCCGTCGACGGTCACGCAATCGGTGACGATGGTGCCGTCGTCCATCACTGGGTTTGGAGAAAACATGAACCAGCCTTGGAGGTAGCGGAGCTTGTGCGACAGCGTGCGCATCTCCGCCGGCTGCGGTGCGCCTAGCGGACGCGCGACCCAGAGCTCGACGAGCGCTTGATTGATTGCCCCGCAAAACATCACGACAGCGAAGACTTCGCGAAACCCCGCGCTGACACGGAACCACTTGCGGAGCGGGGTCGATGGCGTCGTCAGGTTCAGAACCACGAAGGGCTTCGCCAGGTTGTATGCACCGATGGTTGCGAAGATCCCACCCATCCATATCAACGATTTCTCGCGCGTCCACGTACTGTGCTCGCCACCGAAGACGATGCTCCCGACGTTGACGTCGAATTTTCGAAGCATCGCCGTCCCGTACACGTGGAGAAAGAGCCCGACCACGAGCAGCGCAGCACCCGCGCCCCACATGCGCAATCGTCCGAGCACGCGCCCGCCGTTGTAGCGAGCGAACCAGTCCGACATGAAGCGACCGTCGACTGTGGCGAACCCTGCGTCATCGCGCGGCTCCGGTTGGTAGCCGACGGGCGCTTCGCCTTCACGAGGCGCGCGGCCGCCGAGGTTTGCGCCCGCCCTCGCCGAAGCGTTGACCTCGCCGAAGTCATAGAGCCGCTTGAGTAGACTGAGCTTCAACATGGCGACCGGCGCGAGCCACGCGAAGGCCGGCCCCGCGGGCAGTGCGGCGAGGATGTCGAACATCGCTCGGGTGCCGGTGCTCTTCGTGCCGTTCGGTGTCGTCACCTCGAGACCGCGAGCACTCTCGTCGGCTTCAAAGGTGAGCAGCTCGAAGTTGTCAAATCGCCGCAACCAGCGGCACCAGGCGAAAGCGGCGGCATCTCTGGGATCGTAGCGGACCGTGCGCGCCCGGTGCCCCCGACGCATCGTGCGGTAGGCGAGGTCCCAGTCCTCGGTGCTCAGCAGCAGCGTGGAGAAGACGCACAGAGCCCATGCGAACGGACCGAGCACGAAGGTTGTCGCGAAGCCGAGATGAAGCGCGTTGATCGAAACCAGCGCGATACGCTTCGCCCATACGCGAGCGAGTGGCGACAGGAGCGCAAGCGGGAGACCCGCCTCGAAGCCCATCGTTACCTTCGTGAAGAAGATGAGCACGAATTGAGGAAAGTGCGTGCGTACAGCCCCGATAAGCGGGGTCGCCATGCGATCGACGTAAAGGACGTAATGGACGGCGGTGCCGTCGTGCCACGCCGGACCGGTCTTGTGGATGACGTTGAACGCGTAGATCGCCGCGAGCTGGAGGATCAGGATGAAGCCCACGAACGAGACGTAGGGGGCCATCCGCCATGGGGCAGTGGCCGTCGCGCGATCGTTCAGATCGACGGCGCCGCGTTCACGTTGGCGGCGCATCGACTCGAGCAACGCATCGACGCTGAAGCGATCACCGAGGGGTAGAAACGCCGTCCACAGAAGAAGCAGATTGTGAACGACGTAGCCGCCGTTTTCGATGAGCAGGACCCGACCGTTGATGCTCGCCACGTAAATGGCGGCGAGGACCTGCATCGTCTTCGTCTTGTAGCCGAGGAGCAGGCACACGTAGACCGCGAGGCCCAGCGCCCAAATGACCCAGACCTCCGGGCGCGTGGCAAACGCGTTGAAGATCGACCAGCCGCCCGACTGCGGGCGCCACAAGTTGAAGTGCGTCGGCAAGACGCCTTCGTTCGAGTACATCTTCCACCAGTCGCTCGTGCGCCGGAAGAGATCGAAGATCAGAAAAAAACCGAGCAGGATGCGCGTGAGGCCGAGCGTGCGACGATCGAACGTCATGTAGAAGTCGCGAAAATCTTCCCACCATTTTGCAGCGGGAACGTCTTCGTGGTCGGCCTCGGCGGCCTCCTCGGCGACCTCCTCGGCGGCCTCCTCGGCGACCTCCTCGCGCGCTGCGGCGTCGGTGGCTGCGGCGTCGGTGGTTGTGGCTGCGACGCCATTGGCGTCGTCGTCAGAAGTCGTGGTGGCCGTGCCGGGCTCGTCGACGATCGGGTCGGGGATGCTCATCGAAGTCTCTCTCGCGTAGGGCGAGCGTTATAGCTCGTTTCCCCAAGAGCGTGCGAATCGCTGGCAAGAGCTGACGTGACGTTATGTTCGGTAATTATCACGTGAACGCGGTTCCAACGCTGCCGGGCGAGGCGAGCTCGCGGCTGAGGTCGCCTTCGCCGATGCACCCGACGATGTGCACGCGCCCGACCCCGGCACGCACCGCCGCGAACGCCTCCTCTACTTTCGGGATCATGCCTGCGGTGATCACCCCGTCGTCGATCAGCTGCATGGCCTCGGTCTCGCCGATCCGGGTGATGCGGCTCGATGGATCGCGCACGTCGCGCAAGAGGCCCGGTATGTCGCTGACGAGGACGAGGGCCTCGGCGCCGAGCGCGATCGCCACTTCATTGGCGACGACGTCCGCGTTGATGTTGAAGATCTCGCCGTCCTTGGAGGCACCGATGCACGCGATCACCGGGATGTGCCCCGCGCCGTTCAGCAGCTCGATAAGCTCGCGGTTTACGCCGACGACGTCGCCGACGAGGCCGAGACAGACCGGCTCGGCAGGCCCGCCCCGCAAGACCGTAGGCGGGCGACGTGTGGCCGCGACGACGAGCGACGACGCGCCGTGAAGGCCCACCGGATGCGCGCCGGCCGCGAGCAGCGCGGCGCACGTGTCGATGTTGAGTTTGCCGCCGACCACCATCTTGAGCGCGTCGAGCGCAGCGGCGTCGGTGACGCGCCGTCCTGCGATTTTCACGGGCGTTTGGCCGAGCTTCTCTTGAAGGGCGCTGGTCTGCGGCCCGCCTCCGTGCACCACGACCACGCGCGTGCCGCCGGCCGCGATTCTCGCGACATCTCGTGCGACCGCGTGGAGGCCTGCGCCTTCAATGGCGTTGCCCCCGAGCTTAACGACGATCACGGGTAGCCCCCGGGATCTTGCAGTGTCGTGGTTTCGTCGAGGCCGAGGGCGATGTTCATCGATTGAATGGCTTGGCCCGCTCCGCCCTTGATGAGGTTATCGATCGCGCTGAACGCCACCAGCGTGCGCACGTCGCCGAGTGCAGGTCCGAGCGTGAAGCCGACCTCGACGTAGTGTGAACCGCTGACGGCCACGACCTCCGGCAGACGCCCGCGAGGGACGCGCACGAAGGGCTCGTTCGCGTAGGCGGCTTCGTACGCGGCAGCGATGGTGGTCTCGTCGGTCGACGCGGGGAGGGTGACGAAGCTCGAGACGAAAATGCCGCGTGTAAGCGGGGCCGACACCGGGACGAAATCGAAGCGCACGTCGTTCGCGCCGGCGGAGGCGAGCGTCTCTACGATCTCGGGTACGTGTTGATGGCTGAGCGGCTTGTAGGTCTTCAAGTTTTGCGCGCGCACGGGATGATGCGTGCCGGCTGCTGCGGCGGCGCCGCTGCCACTCGAGCCTGTGATAGCGAGCGTGCGTACGTCCCCGCGGAGGAGGCCCGCGCGCGCGAGCGGCAAGAGGCCAAGCTCGGTCGCGGTCGCGAAGCACCCTGGTGATGCGATGATGCGCGCCTTCGCGATGCGCTCGCGGTTCAGCTCGGGTAGGCCGTACACCGCTTGGGCGAAGAGCTCGGGGCAGGGGTGTGTTTGGCCGTAGAAGTGTGCGTAAGCGGCGGCATCCTTCAGCCGAAAGTCGCCCGAGAGGTCGATGATCCGCGGCACGTCGGTTGCGGCGAGTCGCGCGACGAACGACGCGGCCACCTTGTGCGGTAGCGCGAGCAGGACGACGTCCATTCCCGCGGCGGCTTGCTCGGGGGCGATGTTCTCGAACCGGAGCTCGGTGCGACCTTCGAGGTTCGGGTGCGCGGCAGAGAGCAACTCACCGACGTGATCGATCGATGAAACCCGCGTAAGCTCGACGTCCGGGTGCAAGAGAAGTCGGCGAATCAGCTCGTTCGCGCCGTAGCCACTGCCACCGATCACCGCTGCCTTGAACCGCTTCATCTCGAGCCTCCTCTTTGGCTTCTGACTACGAGGTTGGTAGCGCGGATGCAATCGGCCCGCCGCTCTGTCATGGTGAGCGCATGTCCGACGCGAAGCATGCGGCCGCCCTCGCGCGCTGCCGCGGTCAAGAGGACGCGATGTTGGCCGAGCTCGAGCGCATCGTGACCCTCAACTCCCACACCGGTAATCGCGCGGGAGGGACGCGCGTCGCTGAGCTTCTTGCGAGTGAATTTGCTGCGATCCATGGCCTTAACGTGCGCATGGAGCCGAGTGACCTCTACGCGCCGCATCTCGTGATCGCCAATGACAAGGCTCGCTTATCGGAGGGGTGCGTCGCCCTCGTCGGGCACTTCGATACGGTGTTTCCCCCCGGCACCTTCGAGGGGTTTCGCCTCGACGGTGGCCTCGTGCGTGGCCCTGGCGTGCTCGACATGAAGGGTGGCATCGTGGTCGTGCTGACGGCGCTGCGGGCGCTTGCGGCCGAAGGACTTTTGGCCGAGCTGCCCGTGCGCATCGTGCTCGTCTCCGATGAGGAGGTCGGCTCCCCCGAGGGAGCGGGGGTCATCACGCGTGAGCTTGCGGGTGCGGCGTGTGCGCTCACGTTCGAGTCGGGCCGCGCGAAGGACGCCATCATCACGCAGCGCAAAGGAACCGGGAGCATCCGGCTCGTCGCCTACGGTCGAGCCGCGCATTCGGGCAACAACCACGCGGACGGCGTCAACGCGATTTGGGCGCTCGCCCGCGCGATCGAAGCGGCGCAGGGGCTCACGGACTACGCGCGCGGCATCACGATCAACACCGGAACGATTTCGGGCGGTCAAGGGCGCAACACCGTCCCCGATTGCGCGGAGGCCCTCCTCGACTTGCGCTTCATTGCACGCGCCGACGGCGAGGCGGCCATCGACCGGCTTCGCGAGGTCGCGGCGAAGGCCGGCGACAGCGTGCCTGGTGCGCGGGTCGAGCTTATCGGTGGCCTCGCGCGTCCGCCGCTCGAACGGTCCGACGCGAACGTGGCGCTCTACCGGGAGTACGCCGAGTGCGCGCGCGCGGTGGGTCTCGGCTCGGCTGAAGCGGCGCTCGTCGGGGGAGGCTCGGATGCGGCGACGACGGCCGCAATCGGCATCGCGTCGATCGACGGACTGGGGCCGCGCGGCAAAGGTTTTCACACCGTAGACGAGCAGTTCGAGCTAGCGACGCTCGTGCCAAAAACCGAGGCGCTCATCCGGTTTTTGCTCGGTCGTCTCCCGAGCGGACTCGGGGCGCGATGACCCACGTTCGCGTGTTGTTTTGCGCCGTGTTCGGGATCTCGGTCGCGGGGAGCGTCGCGTGTTCGTCCGACCATCGTGCCCTCGAAAAGAAGCCCGATGCGACGGTCTCCTCGAGTGCGGTGACGGGCTCGGGTGGAGCCACGGTCGCGACCACGGCGGCTTCGAGCGGCAGCGGCGCGGGCGGCACAGGGCCGGTTGAGCCCGACGTTGTGACGGGGCTCACGTTCGTCAACGGGGTCGTGGACGCCGACGCCGCAAGCTTCTGCTTTTTGCGCCATCCCACCGGCGCGATGGGCGAGTTGCCCTGGCCCTCGGCCGCCGGCGTGCCGTTCGCGCACGCGGCGAAAGTCGACCTCGAGGCGCTCGGCTTGAAAGGTCACGACATCGAAGTAAAGGCGGTCATCGGAACCGCCGCGGCCATCGGTGCAAAGACGTGCGCCGCCCTCGAGTCAGCGCCAGGCGTCCTCGTGCGGTCGCTCGCCATCGTGCCGGCCAGCGCATTCGATGAACCGCGCCATCTCGTGCTCGTCGCGGACGGGTGCGTCGGTGGGGAGACGCATACCGCGCCGCAAGAGAGCGCCGTGTGCGGGATGGCGTACGCGGCAAACAAGCCGACAGCTGGCCTCGTCGCGGGATACCTCTCCGGCTTGGGTGCGGTGGGCGCGCTGCGCATGCAGTTCGTTCACGCGGTGGTCGGGATGTCGTCGCCGGCGAGCATCGGTGTCGCGCCGGGCATCGATGGAGCGATGCTCGACAGCGTGGCAACGAACTGGACGCTCGGGGCTATCGTTCCGAGTCCGCCTTACGCCGCGATGGCGCTCGCGGATTTAATCGATCCGCCCAAAGCCCGCATCGCGGTCTCCTCCTCGAGCGGCAACGCGGACGTCGTCTTCGCTGTGGCGCTCTCGAACGGCGCAGTGAACGGCGGGACGCTCATGGACGGTGACGGCCTGGCCTTTGTCGGCGTAGGCGCCTCGCCCGGTGTGCCGAGTGGCGCGTGGTGGCACGCATATACCTATGTCGCGCTTCACGTACCGAAACCATGAGCGCCCCCGTGATCCTCACACTTCTTCACAATTAACCCCGAACGTTCTTCACAGGGCAGCTCCACATTCTTCTCAGACGGCGCGGCTATCGCGCTGAGAAGGACAAAGAGATGCTTGGTTTTCTAATTGGTTCGGCGTGTTTGGTTGGGCTCGTGGCGACGCGTCGTCGTGGCAGTTGCGGAGTCTCGGCGTCGCGATGCGGGTCCCTCGGCGACTCTTCTCGCGTGGATAGGTGCGGTCGGCCCGGGTCAGGAACGTTCGGTCGCGGGGGCGGAATGTTTGGCTTCCTCGCGAGCCTGAATCTCTCGCGCCAGCAGTGGAAGGCGGCGCGTTCGGCGACCGATGACTTTCGTGCCGAGGCCGCGAAGCATCGCGCCGAAGTGAACGCGAGCCGCGATGAATTGGGGACGCTGCTGAAGGCGGCCACGTTCGACGAAGGAGCGCTCGGACCGATGTTTGCGCGGCACGATGAGGTGCTTGGGAAGTTGCGGCCTGCGTTTGCGACCTTGGTCGCGAAGGTCCATGCGACGCTCGAACCCGGGCAGCGCGAGCGCCTCGCCGAGTTCGTCGACCTTGGCCCTCTCGGGTTTGCAATTGTTGGCCGCACGTGCCGTTGAAAGGAGCACGCCCATGAAACGACGTATTGTAAGGATTCTCTTGGTTTTAGGGATGATCGGAGGCTTCGGCGCGGAAGTGGTCCACGCGCGGTGCGGCCATCGGGCGTGCCCGCGGGCGGTCCAAGGCTGATAGGATTGGGATCGCGACGATGACTCACCGCGTGCTGCTGGTAGACGACGACACTCGGCTCCACGAGCTGCTCTCGACATACCTGTCGCAGAATGGATTTCTCGTCACGGGCGCAGCCGACGGTCGAACAGGCCTCGCTGCGCTCGAGTCGGGGACATTCGACGCGGTGCTTCTCGACGTGATGATGCCGGGTCTCGACGGCATCGAGGTGTGCCGTCGCATCAGGGCCACGTCGCGCATCCCGATTCTCATGCTGACGGCGAAAGGCGACGAGACCGATCGCGTCGTGGGCCTCGAGCTTGGCGCCGACGACTACGTCTCGAAGCCATTCAGCCCGCGGGAGTTGCTCGCCCGGCTGCGAGCTCTCATCCGCCGCGCGCAGCCCGCTTCGGCGAGCGATGCGCTCCTTGTCGGCGAGCTCTCCATCGACGTTGGCGGACGGGTCGTCACGATGGCGGGCCATCCGATCGAGCTCACCGGCGTCGAGTTCGATATCCTCGTCACGCTCGCAAAACGTGCGGGCCGCGTCGTTGCGCGGGAGGGATTGCTCGCGGCCGCGGGGCGCGACGACGTGACCGTCAGTGAGCGCACCGTCGATGTGCACGTTTCTCACTTGCGTCAAAAGCTAGGGGACGACTCGCGCGCGCCCGTCTTGATAAAGACGGTGCGGGGGGTCGGCTACGTGCTCACGAAGGAGCGCGGGTGATGCGCCAGCGTCGTCGTCCGCCTTTGAAGCGGCGCATCTTTCGCTGGTTTGGCACGGCGATCTTCGCGACCGCGGTGCTCGTTGGCTCGGTCTCGCGCAGGGCAACGTGCGATGGCCCGACCCTCGCCCTCGCGCTCGTTCCGCTGCTTGCGGTCGTGTGGGTGGCGTCAGGCATGATCGCACGGCGCCTGTCGCGGCCTGCGTTCGAGCTGGCACGGGTGGCCGGCGAGCTCGGGTCGGGGAACCTCTCGGCGCGCACGGCCCTCCGCAGGTGCGGCCCCGCGATCGATGACGAATTCGTCGTCATGCACCGCGCCTTTGACGAGATGGCCGAGCGATTGGAGGCGCAGCTTCGCGCGCAGAAAGAGCTCCTTGCGGCCGTGTCGCACGAGCTCCGAACGCCGCTCGCACGGATGCGTCTGCTCGTGGAGATGGGTCGTGACGGGGTGCCGCGTCCGACGACCTTCGATGAGCTCGAGCGCGAAGTCATCGAGATCGATGCGCTCGTCGGCGACTTGCTCGCAAACTCGCGGCTCGACTTTCATGTTTTGCAACGCGCCCCGCTCGACGCGTCCGACGTTGCACGTATGTCCCTCATCCGCGCCGGCATCTCGCCCGCGTTGCTGCGGACGACGGGGCCTCTGCCGCTCGCCGGTGACGAAGGCCTTCTTCTCCGCGCGCTAGCTAATTTACTGAGAAATGCGCAGGAGCACGGCGGGGGGCTCGACGTTTTTATCGTGGAGGCGAAGGACGGCGTCGTGCGCTTGATGGCCGAAGATCGCGGCCCCGGCTTGCCCGTCGGTGATGCCTCCGCGCTCTTCGAGCCGTTCGCCCAAAAATCGGAGGGCGCGACGAAGGGCACGCTCGGCCTCGGACTCGCGCTCGTCAAACGCATCGCGGAGGCCCACGGTGGTCGCGTGTTCGCCGAGCCGGCCCTGCCACGCGGCGCGCGGGTGGGGTTCGAGTTGCCGATGGCGTGAAGTCGCTTGCGCCAAGCACAAGCAGCCTTGGCTCACCGTCGTTGCTTCAGCGCGGCCGCAGGCGCTCACGGAATTGCACAACGAGTCGCTCCCACAGCTCTTGCTCGACGGGATCGCGATCGAACCGGTCGACGAAGTAGTCGTCGAGCTGCCGGCGCATCGGCTCGTCGGTGATTCCGTACTCGCGTTGCGTCTCCAGGGCGCGGCTTGGTTCCACCGAACACGCGGCGCAGAGTGCGGCGTAGCGCGATGCGGTCCAGAGCGAGAGGTCGGGCGCCGCAGCGGGCGTCGTGCGGACCGGGGGCGGAGGCGGCGAACGATGGGGCGGCGCTCCCGGGGGCGTCGCGGCCTGCGCGCTTCCTTGGGTTGGTGTTGGTGGGTAGCCCGGCGCGCCCGCGGGACGCGGACTCACGGCGTACGATTCGCCGTAGACCACGGGAGCCGCTGGCGATGTCCCGCTTGGGTTTTGCGTCCACGGTAAGGCGGGCGTCGCGCCACCCGCGGGCGATGCGTTGCCTGCGAGCAGCGCGTGGAGCGGAGAGATCGGCGGGGTCGCCGGCGTCTGCGAGAGCGACATCGGCAAAGCCGGCTCTGAAAAAGCGGCTACCGCTGCGAAGGTCGGCGGCGCTTGCGGCACGAAGCGCGCGCGCTGTTGTTCCGCCTCATTGTGAGCTTGCGTCCCCGGCGCGGCGTCACCGAGGGAGGGCTTCGGAGGCAGGCTTCCGAGCCAGGCGGGGGGCGCCGGCTCGAGTGGTCCCGGCAGTGGCGCGGCCACCGACGTCACGCGCTGGCGCAGGCCGACCCAGGCGTCGCGCATTCGCTGCCAGGCTGGCCCGCCATCGGATTCGAGTGCCGTCACGAGCGCGACGAGCACTTCGTGGGCGCATTCCAGTTCCTCTTGCGTCGGTTGGGTCCGAAGCCCCATCCGCTGCGGAAACCGGACGAGCTCGTCTCGAGGCGTCTGAAGAAGCTCGCGGACAAGTAGCGCTGCACGGTCCGGGTTCGTCATGCCTCGCTCGGCTTCCCTATATCACGGACATTCGCCTGCGGGCGCCTGCCGGCGTCCCCCCAACGCGGCCTCAGTGTTTGGCCTCGACGTCCGCGAGCGCCATGCGCGCGTCGTTCAGGAAAGGGCTCTGCGGGTAACGCCGGATGAAGCTCCGCAGGGCCGTCTTCGCGTCGTTCCACGCATGGATGTCGAGCAGGCATTCCGCCAACAAAAAAGCAGCATCATCGAGAACTTCGGGGTCCGCCGAGGTCTCGGCCAACTTGACCAGGCTCGGGATCGCATCGCGCTGCCGATTGAGTCGTCGGTAAGCCTGCGCCAGGTAGAGCCGGCCCGCGGGGGCGTGCGTGCCGGTGTCGTCCTGCTTCAAGGAATCTTCGAGGGCCGCGACCGCCTCTTGCCAGTGCCCGCCGCGCAACTGCTCGATGCCCGCGTGGTAGGCCGTCACCGAGAGTTGGCTCTTCGCCCGCTTCACTTCGTCGCTGAAATAGGCTCGCTCCGCGCGGGAGAGCTTCTCTTTGCTCACGGACTCGAAGGCCTCGATAAGCTCCTTTTTCTTCCCCGTCCGCACGAGCTCGTAGAACGAACCCGCTGCGGATTCGGCTTTGGCCCGCGCGTCTTCGAACTGTTGCTGCGCGTCGAGCTCCTCGCGCAGATGTTTGGTTTCCGATTGTGACCGCGTGACCTCGCGCTCGACCGAATCGGCACGAAAATCCCAGGCGATTTTGACGACTCCGAGCACGACGACCACGAAGAGAAGGTTCGCCGCGGCGCTGTTCCAAAACGCGCGCCGCTCGAAGCTTTGCTGTCTTTTCCCTATGCTTTTCAGGTCGGCAGCGAGCGCGTTGGTTAAATTATTCGTCTTGATGATGAGGCCGCGCGATTCGATGATCTCGCGCTTGATGTCGCGCAGTTCCTCGTCGAAGTCCTCCACGGAGCGAAGCTTGCCATACAAATCGCACAACAGTCGTGGTACATGCGCCGCCGCGCCATGGACACGAGCGACATCCGCAAAAACCTCAAGATCATCGTCGACGGCCTGCCCTACATCGTCGTTGATTTCCAGTTCGTCAAGCCCGGCAAGGGTCAGGCGTTCACCCGCTGTCGGCTCCGCAATTTGGAGACGGGCCACTCGGTCGAAAAGACCTGGAAGAGCGGTGAAGGCCTCGAGATCGCCGACGTGGAGATGCGTCAGATGACGTACATCTACCAAGACGGCGAGAACTTCGTTTTCATGGATCCGGCTTCCGGCGACCAGCAATACGTTCCGGCCACGGTCGTCGGTGATCAGAGCCTGTTCCTTGCGGACGGCATGAGCGTCGAGCTGACGATTCTGAAAGAGCGCCCCATCGCGATCGAGCTTCCGGCCCACGTCGAGCTGCAGATCACCTCGAGTGAGCCTGGCATCAAGGGTGACACCTCGGGCGGCGCGAGCAAGCCCGCCACGCTCTCGACCGGCGCCGTCGTGCAGGTCCCGCTCTTCATCAATCAAGGCGAGTGGATCCGCGTGGACACCCGCGACTCGAAGTATCTCGAGCGCGTCAAGCGCTGAGTCGGCTGAGTCCGCTGAGTCCGCGTGGCGTTGGGGGCCCGTTCGGCCCACCAACCACTTCGGTGACCCCGCCCGGGATTGAACCGGGACAACCCGCGAGGGTTCGTGGATTTTAAGTCCACTGCGTCTGCCATTCCGCCACAGGGCCGATTGTTGGTACCCTAGCGCATCGGCGCCACGGATGTGTGTGTGCCGTTGAGGGGTACGTCGACCAAGTTATGCCGGACGAGACGTTTACGCACGACGCGCTCGAATTCGTCTCGCGCGCAACACCAAGCAGCGTCGAGGTCTCGGACCAGGACGCGAAGTATGCGGCAATTTTCGCGGAGGTGATTTGGGACGGCCTGATCACTGCCGAGAAGCGCCGCCAGCTCCGCACGGCCGCCGAACTTCTCGGCCTCTCCGAGGAGCGCGCCCGCCCGATCGAGCAAGCGCTCTTGGGGGCCCACACCGCGCGGCATCGGATCGCGGTCGTCGAGCAACAAATCGATGAGGAAGAGCGACACGAGACGCCCGACGCCCGGCGCTCGCGAAAGAGCATCGCGCCCTTGATGGGACACGTCGCCGCCGCCTCTCGCGACAGTTACGATGAGCTAAGGAGTCTTGAGTTCGAGACACGGATAGACTCGCTCGAGTCGGACCACGCGCGCCTCGTGACCGACGCCGAGCGCCTCGCTCAAGAGAACGACCGTCTCTCGCGTCTTGTCGATGAGCTCCGCGCCAAGCTTGCCGACTCGGCCGCCGATGCCGCACAGGCAAGCGCGCGTGCGGCCGAACTCAGTTCCGCCAGCCGGCCACGTGCGAGCCGCCCGCGCATCGACGCTCCCGCCACCACCGGCGGTCGCCATCGCTCCCGTCGCTCAATCGCTGCGCCACCGCCGGGGACCACGCCGCCCGCTTCAAGCGACACGTTGCCGACCGCGGAGCCGCCGCTCCTCCCGATTCTCGCGCCTCTCGTCAGCCGCGCAGCCGCCCCCCGCAACGATCCGGCCGAGCTGCACCGCTTGCTCAAGCGCAGCCCCCGCGACGCCGATATCCTTCGCGCGCTTTTCCGTGCATTTCAGCGCGCCGACGACCTCGATCGGCGCTTCTGTATCGCGCATGCACTCGTCTACCTCGGCGAGGCGAACGATCAGGAGCGCGCCACATACACAACCTACGCAGTGGCGTCTCTCGTCCGCCCGAGCCGCGCGATCGACGAAGACGAGTGGACGGAGTTTGTGCGCCACCCCGAGCAAGACCGTACGATCGGTGATGCGCTTGGAGCGATCGCGCCGGCCGTCTTGTTGGGACACGTGACGGCCCTCCGTGCAAGCTTGCATGGCGATGCAATCGAGCCGAGCCTCGAGGTCGATCCGCGCAGCTCCACCGAGCCTGCGGTGCGCTCGCTCGCATGGGCCTCGGCGATTCTCGGCGTCCGCTTGCCTACGGTGTGCGTGTGCCGCGAACTCGATCGCTCGGCGGATATCGTCCTCACGCCCAAGCCTGCTTCGCGCATCGGCGCGCGTGCCTTGAAGGGGCGCACGCCTCGCGAGCTCGCTTTTCTCTCCGGACAGCATCTCGCTTGGTATCGCAAAGAATTGCTCCTCGCGCAGCCCGAACTCTCGGCCCGCCGCCTCGAGGATTGGGTCGTGGCGGCGCTGCTGCTCGGACACGCCGAGATGCCCCTCACGCCGGAGCTCAAATCCCGCGTCGAGCCACTCGTCGGTACGATTCGCCCGCTCTTGAACGACACGGCGCTCGCGCGGCTCGGCGAGATCTTCAGCCGCTTCGTCGAACAGGGGGGACGCATGAACCTCGCGCGCTGGATCGCGTCGGCTGAAATCACGGCGGCGTCGGCCGGCCTCTTGCTCGCGAACGACCTTGGCGCGGCCGAATCGGTCCTTCGGCTCGACGGGGTGGGTGACGTCGAGCGCATGATGGGAGAGCTTGTGCTCTTCTTGACGTCGGAGCGATGCAGCACGCTGCGTCGTCGAATCGGTATCGCGGTGGATCGCGGAGTTTTGCGGAGAATCGAACCATGAAGTGTGGCTGCTGGAATCGTATAGGCGTGTGGGCGTGTCTCGCGGTGTCGGCGCTCGTGGCCTGCTCGAAGGAGACGCCCAAGGCGGTCGCAGAGGTCGCGGTTTCGAGCGGCACTGCCGTCGTCGCATCCGCGGCCGCGTCACCCGATGAGGCGGGCACGCCTACGCCTGCAAGCTCGACCGCAAGCGACGGTCCATCCGCGAGCGCGCAAGCCGACCGCAGCGCCAATCACGACGGCGCCCCGCCATCCGGTGCGGCGACCGCATCGCCAAGCGTGGGTGCGACGGTCGCGGCGATTGCCTCCGCGGCCCCGAGCACCGAGCCCTCGGCGCCTCCGGTCGACGGTGTCAAAAAGACCGGCGCGCAGTATGCGGCGTACCTCTCCGGTCCGAAGAAAGTGAAAGCCGGCAACGCGCTCTCGCTGAGTGCGGTCTTCACCGCTTCGGGCACCTACCACTGCAACGAAAAATACCCGACGTCGTTCAAACCGGATGCGGCCCCCGAAGGCGTCTCGTTCGCGTCGGACAAGTTCACGGGTGCGGCCTTTACTGCCAAGCGCAGCCAGGTGCCGGTCTCGCTCACGGCCACGAGTAAGGGCGTCAAGACCGTCACCGGGACGTTGAAGTTCGGCGTCTGCGATGAGGCGGAATGCATCCCGGTGAAAGCGCCCGTCGCCTTCAGTTTCGAAGTCGAGTGACCGCGCGCCACGCGGCCGGCTTTGTCTGTTCGCTGCCTGTTCGCTCGGGTCGGATGTTCGCTTCGTAGTGACGCTAAAGCGGCTTGTCGGCCGCGTTTTTCACAAGCTCGAGCCAGGGCTCCTTCACCCGGATCCGCGTGCGAATCGTGCGCTCTGGCGAGATGTGCATGATGCCTTCGAGCGTCTGTTCGCGAGGCTTGACCGCGTTCGATCCGACAAGCGACACGACGCCGGTAATTGGGTCGGTCTCGGTGACGAGCAGGCTGTGGTAGTGCGGCCGTCCCCCCGCCTTGAAGCCGTGGATGATCAGCATGTCGCCGATGCGGATGAGGTCAGCCTTGTCGCGTAGGTACTCGAAGAATTGTTTGCGCTCCTCGAACTTGAAACGTTCTTTCTTCGGTACCTGCCAGACGTCGAAGAGCTCTTCGTTCTTCAACGTGAATCGCTCGAATTTCGCGACGCTGCGACGGTTCTTGATCTTCATCCTATCGAAGTTGATGCCGCTCTCGTTCGCCTTCGGGCGAGGCGTGACCACCGGGTGCGCGCCGTAGGGATCCTCGACCTGCGCGGGGTCG
Source organism: Polyangiaceae bacterium (assembly GCA_947475525.1). Classification (GTDB taxonomy): domain Bacteria; phylum Myxococcota_A; class Polyangia; order Polyangiales; family Polyangiaceae; genus SYFR01. The sequence goes on from CANJMI010000002.1 coordinate 74,708, forward strand.
TACCAGGTCCCGGACGCGCGCTCCCAAACGTCGGTGAGAAAATCGATGCACACCTGCGGCGGCTTCGGCTGACCCTCCAGTGTGTAGACCGGATACTCACGCCCGCCGCTCGTGAAGCGCGTCTTGCCTTGGAGATAGGCTTTCTTCCAGTCGCGCTTGAGTGCGCCATTTCCTTGGTCGGGCGCCGCGTCGAACGGCAGCTCCTCTTTGACCATCGCCCGCACGACGCCCCGAACGCGGTTCATCGCGGTCATGAGTAGCGTGCGGCCTTCGACGAACGTGCGGCGTTTTTGCTCGAGCTCGGCCGTCAGCTCTTCGCAGGCGACCTTCGCTTTCGCTCCATCGAGCTCCACAAGCGCGGGGACCCACACGTTGGGTCCGTAGCGCAGCTCGGCGACGAGATGTTTCTCGGACAAGTGAATGGGTTTGATGCGATCAAACGACGCTTGTTCGGTGAGGTCGCGCAGATCGATTGCGAGCGAGGAGCCGAGGCTGAGTTCGTCTTTCGTCGTCGCGACGCGATCGCCGAGGAGCAACTCTCCGGCCATGCCCACGTAGGGGCCGTCTTTGTAGAGGTAGCGCTCGGGGAACCAGCGCGACTTTGCGTGACGCTCGAGCTCGTAGACCTCGACGCCGCGTTGAAGAAATAGCGTCGGCTCGGCGAAGAGTTCGGAGAGATTCAGCTGCTCGACCAGTGCGAGTGCGAGCTCGACATCGTCCGCGAACAGGTAGCCTTCACGGAGGAAAGCCTCACGGCGCGCTGCTGGATCTTTCAGCTTTTTCTCGACCATTCGCACGGCATCGAGCACTTTTTGCTTCTTGCCGAGCTTGGAGATCGGCTCGGACAGCGCCGTCGCGAGCGAGCCTGGAACGCGCCTCCACAAGAGCGCTCGACCGCGCACACGCGAGAAATAGAGCCGCTGACTCTCGAATGTGGCCGCACCTGGCAATGCGCCTTCGGCCAATGCCGCTTGGCGCGCCGCGGCGCAGGCCTGCGTGGTCTCGGCGAGCTTTTGGGTCGCCTCCGCGTCGAGCGGTGGCGCGACGGTCACGCTTGGTGCGGAGGCGCTCGCGGTCGCGCCGCTGCTCGCCGTCGCGGTCGCCGTCGCGGTCGCCGTCGCACTCGCGATGGACGACGCCGAGCCGCCCGCGCTGGTGCTTTCGGGAGACGGCCCTTTGCATCCGGTCGTGAGCGCGGCCGCGAGGAGCGCCACCGCAAGTCTCATGTGTCGCCGTATACCGTGCGTCACGCCGCTACTCCAGCACCACGCGCGTCTCGGCACCGAGGGCATGGTCCAGCATGTCGCGCATTCCCATCGCGAATTGCTCTGGCAGCGCGTCTGGTTCGAAGAATCGGGCCTCGCGAATCTCGAGCCGGTTCTTCGGGCCAAGAAGCGGCTCAGCCACCTCCGCCCGCACGCAGATCGTGACCGCGTGGAAGCGGGGGTCCCGGTCGGGACGCGAATAGATGCCCGTCACTTCACCGATTCCAAGCACCGTGGCTCCAGTTTCTTCCGCAATTTCCCTGGGAAGCGCATCGCGGAGCTCTTCACCCCACTCGAGCGTTCCGCCCGGAAGCGCCCATGTCCCGGTGTCGCCGCGCCGTACCAAAAGGATCCGCCCGTCGGAGCTTCGCGCCACCGCGGCGATACCGACGACGGGACGTCGCAAGAGATGGCGCAGGATCTCCTTTAAGATTCCAAATGCCCCTTTGGGCAACCACGCGAGCGTCATCGGTTCGCCTTCAACGGCGGAATCACCCGCTTCTCGACGCCGGCTCCGACCTCGGCCTGGCCACGAGCGATGCGCGCCGACTCGACGAGCACGTTTCGGGTCTCGGTCACCGGCCCGCCGGCCACATGATCGACGACGTGCAAGTGGGGTATGTTCGGCGCCATGCAGACGATCTCCGCGCCGGCCTTGTCGAGGAAATACAGCGTCAGGGCCGCTTCTTGAATTTCGGATCCATCCAGGGAATCCGAGCCTGCGAGCAACACTCCGATTCGTTTTGCCATCGAACCTCTCCCCTCGTCGCCATCGGTCCTATACCATGAAGCTCGACGTCGCCGATGTGCGCGAAGCTGCGCGAAGGATCGTCGGCCGCGTGCTGCGGACCCCCGTCCTCACCTGCCCGGCGCTCGATGAACTCGCGGGCGTGAAGCTGTTCCTCAAAGCCGAGAACATGCAGCGCAGCGGTGCCTTCAAGGCGCGCGGCGCGATGCACGCGGTCGGCCGTTTGGCCCCCGAGGTCCGGGCGCGCGGCGTCATCACGTACAGCTCGGGCAATCACGCGCAGGCACTCGCGCTCGCGGCTCGCGAATACGGCGTTCCGGCTTACGTCGCGATGCCGGTCGATGCTCCCAAGGTCAAGGTTGCGGGCGTTCGAGCCCTCGGCGCTGCCATCACGTTCGCGGGAACGACCTCCGAGGACAGGCTCGCGGCCGCGGAGGAACTTGCCGCGCGTATGGGCGGCGTCATCGTGCCGCCCTTCGACGACGCGCATGTCGTGGCGGGACAGGGAACGGCCTCGCTCGAGCTTTTCGAACAAGTCCTTGAAGGGGGCGGCGCCCCGCTCGATTCGATCATCGTTCCGGTGGGCGGCGGAGGGCTCCTCGCAGGCAGCTGTCTCGTCGCGGAGGCCTATGGCGCGCGGGTATTTTCGGCAGAACCCGTCGGTTGCGATGCGCTCGCCAAGAGCCTCGCGGCTGGCCACCGCGTCCGGGTCGAACCGGCGCCTTCGCTTGCCGATGGGTTGCGACCGCTTCGTGTGGGGGAGCTCAATTTCGCGATTGCCCAAAGGTCGGTGACGCGTGCGTTTCGCGTCGACGACGAGGCTATCGGCCGGGCGCTCGTCCGCCTGCTCCTCGAGGCCAAGACGCTCGTCGAGCCTTCGGGCGCAGCGGGGGTGGCGGTTGCCCTTGGTCGGCAATTGCCATCCGACGCGCGGCGGGTCGGCGTGATACTGTCCGGCGGAAATGTCGCTGCCGAGCAAGTCTCAGCCCTCCTCGTCCGCTACGGCGGGCTCGACGGCTGAGGGTCACGAGTCCGCGGAGCCTCCTAGTTCCGGCGTTCCAGCGCCGTTACCTGGGTCGTCCGTTACCACGCTGCAAGCGAGCACCATGCCCGGCGGAGGTGGAGGCGATCCGCCGCTGCTCGACCCCGCCGCGCGCGCGACGGCGATCGTCGTTCTCGTCGTGTCGATCGGCATGGCGCTCCTCGTCTCCGGAATTTGCTCGGTCTCCGAGTCCGTGATTCTGAGCGTCAGCCGAAGTCAGGTTGAGAAAATGTCGAAGAGCGGCAGCGCGGCTGGTCGCATCCTCGCTCACTGGAAGCGCAACGACATCGAGAAGCCCATCGCGGCGATCCTCATCCTCAACACGTTCGCCCACACGATCGGTGCGACCTTCGCGGGCACGGCGTTCCAATCTCTTTGGGCCGGTTCGCTCGCGCTCTTTTCGGTCGGCTTCACGCTCGCCGTGCTGCTTATCACTGAGATCATCCCCAAGACCCTCGGCGTGGCTTTCGCCGACAGGCTCGCGATTCCGGTCACGTTGATTCTGCGCGGCTTCACGTTCGTGCTGCACTGGCCGCTCCGTTTCACGAGCTTCATCGCGCGACTGTTCATCGGTCACCGCCGTCAACCCGTTACGTCCATCGAGGAGATTCGCTTGCTCGCCGCGCTCGGCAGTCGCGAAGGCGACGTCGGCGACCGGGTTGCGGGGTTCATCGAGGGGATAGCGAGCCTCCGCGAGCTTACCGTGCGCGACGTGATGGTTCCCCGCCGTGGCGTCGCGTTTCTGTCCGCGGTTCGCACGTTCGCGGAGAACCTCGCCGTCATTCGCGAGAGTGGGCACAGCCGCTTTCCCTTCACCCACACCGGAGAGCTCGACGACATCGATGGCGTCGTTCTCGCGAAGGATCTCCTCTTCACCACCGGCGGGGTCGTCGAGTGGGACCGCATCAAGTTGCCGCTCGTGATCGTTCCCGAAGGTAAATCGCTCGATCTCGCGCTGCGCACCTTCCAGGAAGAGCGCAAGCATCTCGCGATTGTCGTCGATGAGTACGGCGGAACGCTCGGCGTCGTCACCCTCGAGGATGTGCTCGAAGAGATCGTTGGCGAGATCGAAGACGAGACGGATTTTGCGGACGAGGCGATCGTCGTGCGCCCGGATGGCGTGCACGTGTGCCGCGCCCACGCCGAGATGCGCAAGCTGCTGCGCACCCTCGGGATCGACGAGAAGGTGGATGTCGTCACCGTCGGGGGGTTCGTCTCCGAGCAACTTCGGCGCGTTCCGGTGCTCGGCGACGCGGTGACCTTTCAGGGTTATTGCTTCCGCGTGACCAAGGCGAACCGGCGGCATGCCGAGCGCATCGAGGTCGGGCTGGCCTCGCGGGAAAAGAGCGGCGCCATCGAAGGCCCGTGACTCGTCCCGTGGAACGCGATACTCCCCGAAAAATGCCGGCGTCATTCGAAGCGCTGTTCGCGAACCGTCCTGTCATCCTCGCGCCGATGGAGGATGTCAGCGACGCCATTTACCGTCGGCTCTGCCGTTCGGTTGGCGCAGACTTGTGCGTCACCGAGTTCGTCAACGTCGAAGGCTTGTTGCGCGGTTGTCGCAAGGCCCATCACAAGATCCTGATCGAGCCCGACGATCAGCCGACGGTCATCCAAATTTATGGCTCGGATCCCGAGCGGCTCGCGGAAGCCGCCGAGGTAGCCGAAGCCGCTGGCCCGTCCTTTCTCGACATCAACTGCGGCTGCTGGGTGCCGAAGATCGCCCGTCGTGGGGCGGGCGCGGGATGGCTGAAAAACCCGACGGCGATGGTCGAGATGGCGAAGATGGTCGTCGAGCGCGTCGCGCTTCCGGTGACCGTGAAGACTCGCATCGGCTTTGGTGCCGAGACGGAAATGCCCATCGTCGATCTGGCTCGTCGCCTCGAAGATGTCGGCGTTCGGGCGATCACCGTTCACTGTCGCACGGCGAACATGGGGCACTCGGGCGCGGCGGATTGGTCCTGGGCCAAGCGCGTTCGCGAGGTCGTGTCGATGCCCGTGATCGTCAATGGCGACATCGACAGCGGTGAAGCGGCCCAGCGAGCCCTCGCGGAGACGGGCTGCACCGGCGTGATGGTCGGCCGACGCGCGATTGAGCACCCTTGGATTTTCCGCGAAGCCCGCGCCATGTTGGATCGCGGTGAGGAGCTCGCGCCGCCGACCCTGGAGGAGCGTTTCGATCTCTGTCGTCGACTGCTGCACGAGCGGTGGGCACTTCGCGGGCGCGTCAGCTCGACGCGTCGTCACCTCGGTGGGTTCATCAAAGGCCTCACCGGCGCGAGCGCCTTGCGGCTCGAGCTGTTCCAATGCGACACCCTCGAGGGCAACCTTGCGATCCTCGATCGTTACCAATCTGCGGCGGACTCCTTCGCCGCCGCCTGACATGTCTACCGATCGGTAGACAGTTGTGAGACCGTCTGATAGGGTGATGCCTGTCAGATGGTAGACCGAGCCTCCCAAGCCACCGGCGGAACGCCGAGCGTCACGACCGACGCGCGTACGCACATCATTGCGGTGGCCCTTCGTCTGTTCGCGGCCCGCGGCTTCGACGGGACCTCGCTCCAGGACATCGCCGAGGTCGTCGGCATTCGCAAAGCGTCGCTCCTCTATCACTTCGAGTCGAAAGAGCTCCTGCGCCTCGGTGTGCTCGACCACCTGCTCAGCATCTGGAATGAAGGCCTGCCGCGCCTGCTACTCGCAGCTGCGCGCACGGGCGCACCTCGATTCGGAAGTGTGATCGGCGAGGTCATTCGTTTCTTTGCCGAGGATCCGAATCGTGCGCGCTTGCTCCTTCGCGAGAGCCTCGACCGCCGCGAGGACATGAAAGTGCGCCTTCAGACCTTTGTCGCCCCATGGGTTGGCTTGGTCACCGAGTACATCCGCGAAGGCCAGAAGAGCGGAGAAGTCGACCCCAACGTCGATCCCGAAGCGTACGTCCTTCAGATCGTCCACATGGTCGTGAGCGGTATGGCGACGGCTTCGACGCTCGACCACGCCTTGTTGCCGGCGAGCCACGCGCTCGGCACCCCCGATGAGCGTCACGTGCGCGAGCTCATCCGAATCACCCGAACGAGCCTCTTCCGAGACCGAGGAACCCCATGAGCCAGAATTTTTTCACCGACAACGAAGACCTAAAATTCTATTTCGAACGCGGCATCGACTGGGCGGCGGTCGCATCGGCAACGGAGCGCGGATTCACGCTCGAAGGCGGCTTCGCCAACACGGCTGACTCGGTCGAGTTTTACCGTGGCGTGGCTGAGATGGTCGGCGAGTTCGTCGCCGTTGAGGTCGCTCCTCGCGCCAAGGCGATCGACCACTTCGGCACACGCCTCGAGAATGGCGAAGCCGTGTCCGCCCCCGAGTTCAACGAGCTGTTCGAGACGATCCGCGGTCTCGAGCTTCACGGCATGTGTTTGCCCCGCGAGCTCGGCGGCATGAACGCCCCGATGCTGAGCTACCTCATCAACACTGAGCTCTTCGCTCGCGCGGATGTCTCCGTGCTGGCGCACTTCGGCTTTCACGGCGGCATGGCGATGGCGATGCTGATGTTCTCGCTGACGGAGGGCACGACAACGACCGAAAATGGCAGCATCTCCTCGACGCGTTTTTCGAAGGAAATCGAGGAAATTCGGCTCGGAAACGCGTGGGGCTGCATGGACATCACCGAGCCCGATGCCGGCAGCGACATGGCGCGCCTGAAGGCCGTCGGCGTCGAAGACGAGAACGGCAACTGGTTCGTCACCGGCGAGAAAATCTTCATCACGTCGGGGCATGGCAAGTACCACTTCGTCATCGCCCGAACCGAGAAAGTCCAGGCGAGCGATGACCCTCTCGCGGGCCTCAAGGGTTTGTCCATGTTCCTCGTGCCGACCTACGAAGAGGACGCCGACGGCAACCGAGCGCGGCACGTCGCCCTCACGCGCGTCGAAGAGAAGCTTGGCCACCACGGCTCGGTCACCGCATCGCTCGCGTTCGACCGCGCGCCCGCACAGCTCATCGGCAAACGCGGTGAAGGCTTCAAATACATGCTCACGCTGATGAACGGCGCGCGGCTCGGCGTTGGGTTCGAGTCGCTCGGGCTGTGCGAAGCGGCCTACCGCCTCGCGAAAGCGTACGCCGCCGAGCGTCCGAGCATGGGCAAGACGATCGACCGCCACGAATTGATCGCGGATTACCTCGACGAGATGCGGACCGACATTCAAGGCATCCGCGCGATCGCCATGCGCGCCGCCGTGTTCGAGGAGCTCTCGCGTAAATTCAGCCTGCGCATCGAGAGCGAACCCCAGATGGACGCCCTCGAGAAGGCCGGTCTCCAGCGCGAAATCAAGCGCATGTCGCGCATCGCCCGTCGCATAACCCCACTCTTGAAGTACTTCGCCGCGGAGCGTGCCGTCGAGCACGCGCGCCGCTGCCTCCAGATCCACGGCGGTAACGGTTACACGACCGAGTACGGCGCGGAGAAGCTCCTGCGCGATGCACTCGTGATGCCGATCTACGAAGGCACGAGCCAAATTCAGGCGCTGATGTCGATGAAAGACACGCTCGGCGCGATCATGAAGAACCCTCAGGCCTTCGTGAAGCGCATCGCCCAGGCGCGCTGGCGATCGATCTCCAGCTCCGATGCTCTCGAGCGCCGCGTAGCAAAAATCCACCTGATTTCGCTGACCGCACAAAACCACCTGATAACGAAGACCGCGACCGACAAGGTGCGCTCGCTCAGCGGACGCCCCCTTGGTGAGTGGCCGGATGCCTTCTTGAAGAACTGGAATCCGAAGCGTGACTTCGCGTACGCGATGCTCCACGCCGAGCGCCTCGCGCGCCTCCTCACCGACGAGGTCATCGCCGAATCGTTGCTCGAGCAGGCGCAAGCCCACCCCGAGCGCCGCGAGCTCCTCGAGCGTTGGCTCGATCGCTGCGAGCCCCGCTGCCGGTTCCTGCACGACGAGATCACGACGACCGGTGAGCGCCTCCTGCGAACCCTCGGTCACGAGCCGTCAGCCAAGCCTGAGAGCCAGGCCGCGGAGTGATGTCGCGGTGAGTTCACGCGCCCTCGCCTCTCGCGGGGGCGTGCGATTTCGCCCGCGATTCTGGCTCACCGGAGGTTAGAGTGAGGGTGAATGCTGCGCCTCGTCGCGGCAGGAGCCTTCTTCATGAATTTCCGAAACCCGCTTGGATTCGCGCTCGTTCTCGTTTTGCCTGCCTTCCACATCGTGGTGGCTGCATGCGGCGGTGACGATAGCGCCAGCAAAAAACTCACCACCACGGCTTCGTCTTCAGAGGCCGCGACGACGACGACCTCGGGCGCAGGCGGTGCGGGCGGCGCGGCGACCTCGTCTGCAGGCGGCGCGGGCGGCGGAGGCGGCGCAGGCGGCGCGGCAACCGTGTCCGCAGGTGGTGCCGGCGGCACAGGGGGAATGCCCGGAGTCGGCGGAGCGGGCGGAATGCCGGGTACAGGCGGAATGCCCGGCACCGGTGGTGCGGGTGGCGAGCCGCCCGGGGCGCCAGGAGTCGCGCCTGCATGGGGTGATTATTCGAAGGACGCGAACGCCGTCGAAGAGGCCTCGGCCATCGCCACGGACTCCGTTGGCAACGTGATCTTCGCGGGAACGTTTGCCGGTCTGATCACGATCGACAACGTCCCGAAAGGGCCGGCCGCGAAGAGCGACATCTATCTGGCGAAGCTCGACAAGGACGGCAAACACGTCTGGAGTCAGCAATTCGCTAGCCTAGGCTCGCCCGCCGTTACGGGCATGGTCGTCGATGCGATGGACAACCTCGTGATCGTCGGCCGCTACGACGATTCCCTGACGATAGGCAACCTCGGCAAGCTTACCGCGCCGAACAAGTCCAATACCGTGTTCGTCGCGAAGCTCGACAAAGAGGGCAAGGCGCTGTGGAGCAAGACCGTCGGCGACACGTCCGATCAGTTCGCGACTGACGTCGTCGTGGACGGCGCTGGCAACATCGTTCTTACGGGCTATTTCAAAGGGAAGCTCGACTTTGGAATGGTGGGTGGGAACGGTGTTGGCGTCTCGATTCAAGCTTCGGATGCGTCGTTCGACACCTTCCTCGCCAAGCTCGATAAAGACGGCAACCCAATCTTTGCCAAGGCGTTCGGCGCGACGCTCGATCAGTACGCGTGGGCTGTGGCTACGGATGCCGCGAACGGCATCGCGATCGTCGGCTCTTATTTGGGGAGCATTGATTTCGGCGGCGGCGCCTTCAACACGAACGACGGCAACGCCTTCACCGCGAAGTTCGACAAGAACGGCAATCACCTGTGGAGCAAAAACATGGGTGGAGCGAATTTTCAGGAAACGCGTGGGGTCGCATTTGATAAAAACGGTGACGCGCTCGTGACCGGCTACTTTGGCGCCTCGATGTTGCTCGATCAGGTGATCACCTCGGCGGGCGATGACGACATCTTCGTCGCGAAGATCGCCGGCAGTGATGGCAAGTTTCTTTGGAGCGCGGCCTTCGGTGACGCGACCAAGCAGCGCGCCTACGACCTCGTCGTCACCAGCGAGGGCGAGCCTGTCGTCTTTGGCTACATCAACGGCACCGTGGCCGTCGGCCCAATGACCCTGACCTCGAAGGGCAAGAGCGACGTCTTCGTCGCCAAGCTCGACGCGAGCGGCAAGCCCGTGTGGGCCGGCCGTTGGGGTGGTCCAGGGACCGACGAAGGGCTCGTCATCGCACGCAACGCCGCCAATGAAGTCGTGGTCGGCGGCACGTTCGAGCAGTCGCTCGATCTCGGCTTTGGAAACTGGGTGACCGCCCAAAAGGACCTGTTCGTCGCGAAGCTCGTCGGCACGCCGTGACGTGCGTGACAGCTTCGCTCCACCGTGTGTTAGCGTTCCGTCCCCATGCCGCTTCCTCCGCTCCCCATCGTTGAGCTGCAGGTAGTCGAGGACCTTTCACCGGTCGCGAGCGGTGGTTTTCTACGGCTCTCGCGCCACCGTCTTCGCATCAAGCGCGCGGATGGCAGCGAAAGCCCGCCATTTGTCTACGATAGCGTTCATCGGGTTCAGCTCGACGCGGTGGTCGTCGTGGCGCACTACCTCGAAGGGGGGCGGCGCTTCGTGTTCCTGCGTTCGGCGATTCGCCCGCCGACCTTGCTGCGACCGCTCGATTGCCGTCCGCTTCCAGAGGCGCCGACGCTCGGGTCACTGTGGGAGCTACCGGCCGGCCTCGTTGAACCCGACGAGTGTCGCCTTGGCGCCGCAGGCCTGAAGCGGAGCGCGGCGCGTGAGCTCGAGGAGGAAATCGGGATCGCGGTCGACCCTGAAGCGATGCAGCCCCTCGGCCCCGCGAACTTTCCATCGGCGGGTGTGATCGGCGAGCGACACCATTTCTTTTCGGTCGAAGTCGACACGTCGCGCCAGGTGACGCCAAGTGAAGACGGCAGCGTGCTCGAAGCGGACGCGCTCGTCGCGGGGATCGACCTCGACGAGGCCCTCGCGCTCGTTCGAGCTGGGGTGATTGAAGACGGCAAGACGGAGATCGCCCTCCGTCGCTTTGCGGAGCTCTTGGCTCAGTGAAACACGGGAAGGGAGAACGATGCGCGTCGCCTTGGTGATCAAGCGAACGGCCTGGGACCTTCATCAGAAGGCCAGCACCCCGCGGATGCGTGGGCTCTTGGCGCGCCACGATCCGACCGTCGCGAATATCCGCCCCGCTCACGAAGAGCATGTCGCCACGGTCGAGACGGTGAAGGCCGCCCTCGCCGACGCCGGGGTCGATATCGTACGAATTCGAACCGCGCGCTTCGACGATCGAGAGTTCGATCTCGTGGTCACTGTCGGGGGAGACGGCACGATGCTGCGTGCGTCGCACAGCGTGTGCGGCGCCCCAATGCTCGCGATCAACAGCGCGCCGACGTACTCGGTCGGGTTTTTCTGCGGCGCGAACGGCGAGACGGCGACCGCTGCGCTCGGGGCTGCGCTCAATGGGCGGCTCAAAGGGGCCGTTCTCACCCGCATGCAGGTGCGGCTGAATGGACGTGTCGTCACGGCGCGGGTCCTGAACGACGCGCTCTTTTGCCATCAGTCGCCTGCCGCAACGGCGCGCTATCTCGTTGAGTATCGCGGCATCGTTGAAGAGCACAAATCGAGTGGCGTGTGGATCGGCCCCGCCGCAGGTTCGACGGCCGCGCAGCGCTCCGCCGGGGGCAAAGTCTTGCCGCTTACGTCCTCGAACCTGCAGATGGTTGTGCGCGAGCCGTACGACCCGCGGGGCAAACGCTGCCGGCTCACGCGGGTCATCGCGAAGCCGGGCGCGCCGATCACGATTCGCAGCAAATCACGGGAAATGCGCCTGTTTTTTGATGGGCCGGATCAAGTGGCGCGTGCGGTTCTCGGTGACGTCGTCACGTTCGAGCAGTCGAGTGAGCCGCTCACGGTTCTCGGCATCTCCCCGCGTCGCCGCTGGGACGAATGACCCGCGGCGTTCGCGGGGTACGTGCGAGGAGGGCGCGGCCGAAGTGAGCCGAAAAGATGCATTGCCGCGTTTTCGTGGCCTAGGTACACGCGGTGAGCGCGATGTCGGGGCGGCTCCCCGCGTCGCCGTTCGCAGAAACGAATCGACCGAGGACCCACCGTGAACCACATTCTTTCGAAGCGCGCGCTCGTTGCCTTGTCGCTCATCGCTCTCACCGCCGCCTGCAAAGAGAAGGATGAGTCGGAGGCGCCGAAGAAGGCGTCCACAGTTGCCACCACCGTGCCGACCGTCGTGGCCACGGCGAGCGCGACCGCCGTGGCGCAGGTCGTGCCGGACGCGCCGCCGTCGGCTGCGGGTTCGGGTCTCGCCAAGGCGGAGCTCGACGGCAAGGAGCCCGACGCGGGCTGGGCGGGCTCCTCCCTTTCAGCGAGCAAGCTCACGTTCGTCCATCCGAGGGATTGGACCGCGAAGAGCGGCGATTTCTCTTCGGCGGCGCTCGCCGACGGCAGCCATGGGCTCGCCGCGGGCAAGTATCCGGACGGCGCTTCGGGCTCGAGTCTGCGTGACGCCGCAGCGAAGGCGCTCGGCCTCACCGAGTGCAGCTGGGGAACGTCGGAGACCATCAGCCTTGGCAAGGACAAGCTGTCGGCCGAGGCTGCGGACGCCACGTGCAAACGCGCCGGCAAGGCCGCCAAGGCGCTCTTCGTGGCCACCAGCGGCAAGGACATGAACGTCGTCGCGGTCGGTTCGTGGGACGACGGCACGGACAACAAGTCCGTGCTCAACACGCTGCGTTCGGCGAAGGGCGCCGCCGTTGGCGGTGACTCGAGCGGAATCGCGGCTTGTTGCGCAGCGATCAAGCAAAACATGGCGAGCGCGCCGCTCATGTACCAGGGCGCATACGCTGCCGCGTTCGGTGCCTGCAATTCGGCGAGGTCGAACCCTCAGGGCGCGCAGGCGCTCGGTGCGGTTCGTGGGCTCCTCGGCGCGGTGGGCGTTCCGGGCGCTTGCCGCTAGGCGCGTTTTAAACGCCGATTCGATGAAAGCCTCGGGAATTCCCGAGGCTTTCGTCGTTTGTGCGGCGGTCAGCGACGGCCCGTGAAGCCCATCATCTGCTGAACGACAGCTTCGCTCATCTCCGCGATCTCGCCTTCTTCACGCACGAGGTCGGCGCAGGCTTCGCAGAGTTTTACGGTCTTTTTGGCGACTTTCAACGTGACGAGCTCGTCAGCGTCCTCTCCGCACTTCTTGCACGTGGGCATAGACGCCATCGTACACCTCGACCGGTGTCCGGGTTCTATAGACACCTGAGCGTATGGCTCGACTCGCCTCGAGCGTGTCGGGTGGTATACTCCCCGGTTCGATGGCGAAGCGCTCCGGTTCCCCGCGCAAAGGTCGGTCGTCCAAAAAGGCGCCGGCCAGTACCTCCCCGCCTCCGGTGAGCTCGCCTCCGGTCGCCCTGCACTCGTCCGAACTCGCGGCGGGCATGCCGTTGGAACTCCCGATTAACGCCACGCCAGAAGCGTCGGCCGCGTCAGCGCCCGTCCGCGCCGAGGCGCCCCCGCCGACGGTTCGTCCCTTCTCAGAAGCGGAGGCAAAACCGAGCGTCCGACCCGAGCCCGCGAGTCCCAAGTCCTTCGGACCAACCTCTGGCATCCGCGCGCTTTCGACGATACCTCCTGCGACGGTCGACGAGCTGCTCGCCGAGACCGACGACGGGTGGAGCGACGCGCCTCCATCGAGCATGCGGCCCTCCGTGTCGCCGCCTTCGGTTGCGCCGGCATCCTTCTCGCCGCGCTCGACCCTTCGCTCCTCGGCCTTCCCGCCAGCGACGGTCGACGAATTGCTCGCCGAGGCCGAGGAAGGGTGGAGCGAGGCACCGGCTTCGACCATGAACTCGTCGACGCTCTCGGGCATGCCACGGTCGGCACTGCGGGCGCCGGGCCTTCCGAGTTTTGGCGATAAGATCCCCAGCATGACGGCCACGATGGTCGGCGCGTCGAAAACATCGCGCGCGCTGTCTCGCCCGATTCCCGCGGCCGGCATGCCTCCCGTACCGGCCGCACCGCCGCCGGAAGTACCGGCACCCCCGCCACCGTCGTTGCCACCGCCCCCACCTCCGCCACCGCCGCCGCCGCTCGCACGCTCGTCGGCACCGCCTCCACCTCCGCCACCGCCGCCGCCGCTCGCACGCTCGTCGGCACCCCCACCTTCGCCACCTCCACCGGTTAAGGAGGAACCTGACCTCGTCGCCAAAACCGTGCCGTCGCCCGTCGCGGCGGCAACGTCGTCCGCCGCGGTTGCGTCGATCAAAGTGGAACCCTCGCCGCCGTCCGATTCCGTGACGGAGCCGCATCCGGCGACCGCGGCCCGTCGCACCGAAGCTGTGCGTCGCGACACGAAACAACGAGCGCGCGTCCGCGTGTTTGTGATCGGCGCTGCTGCAGGGACCGCGATTTTCGCCGTCCTCGCGATGGGGCGTGTCGCTGAACCTCCGCCGGTCGCCGTCTCGAAGGCTCCGCCCTCGGCGAAGCTGGAGAGCACGCGCCCCACGTCCATGCCTGAGCCTACGGTCACCACGACTGCGATCGCGACGGCGGAATCGGTCGTTCCGGTTGCCCCGATGCCGTCGGCTTCCGCTGCCGCGGAGCCCTCGGCGGAGCCGGTCGCCGGTGCGAACGCCTCGGGCGAGCCGAGTGCAACCGCCGCAACCTCCGCACCTGCTGCGTCCGTCGCCGCGTCCACCGCCGCGCCGCCGGGCACGATTGTTCCGGCGACCTTGGCTCCCGGCAAAGGTGCGATCGGTGCCGCGGCGCCGACCGCGTGTCGCTGGCTCCTCGATGGTGTCCAGCTCGGGTTCGATTGGCACATCGACATCGAGGTGGAGCCCGGGGTGCACGATGTCTCGTGCCTCGGGCCTGACGGTAAGACGCGCACGCAGAGCGTGAAGATTCTAGTAGGCGAAATACGCGGAATGTATTTCTAACGCGGTGTCTTCGCGCGTGCTGCGGCGAGACCGTCTTCGACTTGACCACTGTCGGTGCTCGCACTACCAAAGCGGGCGAACGCGCAAATTAAGGAGTCGATGATGAGAAGCTCTGCCAACGCATTGGTCGTGGCTATCGCCTTAGGGATCGTGAGCTACGGCTCCGAATTGCTCGCCGGAAATCCGCGCAAGGAAGCCGCCGAAGCCGGCGCTGCGCGACGCGACGCTCGCGAAGAGCGCAAGGAGGCCCGCGAGGCCACCCGTCATGGAGCCCCAGACGCCCGCGAGGAGCGCAAAGAAGCGCGCGAGGCGACGAAGGAAGCCGTCAAAGAGACCAAGCAGGCTGTCGAGGCTCGTCACAAGCGGCAGCATGAGCTCGCCGAAAAGTCGAAAAAAGCCCCCCTTTCCGACAAGGATAAAGAGGAGCTGGCCAAGATCCGGGCGCACCAGCGTGATGTGCACCGCGACGCTGTGGAGCGTTGGGCCGCTCGCCGGTCCACGGTGATCGAACGCCGCCGAGCGTCGCGTCGCGAGCTTATCGAGAAGCTTGGAGAGTTGCCGAAGCGTCCGAAGGTTCGCGAGGAACTCACTCTGCACGCACGACGCACAGCTTACCTCGCGCGGGCCCAGCACCTGGCGGAAGTTGACGAAAAACCTGAGCTGAGCGAGCGCATCGCGAAGTTGCAGACGCGCGAAGATGCACGTCACACGCGCCGCATGGACGTCCTGAAAGGAGAAAAGTGATGAACCGCTCCTTCGTAGTTTTCATTCTCGCCTTCGCCGCCGCGTGCGACGAAAACCCCACTGCGCCTCCGGCTCCGGGTTCGGCGGCACCTGCACCGTCGGCCGTAGTTTCGGCTGCACCTGCGACCCCGTCGAGCACCGCCACTGCGGCGACGAAAACGGGCGACGTGGACGTCGACACCGCGGACGTTCCGGTCGCGGCCGACTTCGAAGACGACGCCGACAAGGCGATCGACGACGACAATCTCGAGATGAACGTCGACAAACTCGACAAGGATATCGTCGACGAGAAGTGACGCGCTCGGGCACCTGGCCGCGCTAAGATTCTCGCGTGGCAGGAAACAGCTTCGGCGAAGCCTTTCGCATCACCACGGCGGGCGAGTCCCACGGTCGCGGCAACCTCGTCATCATCGATGGGTGTCCGCCGGGGCTCGCGCTCGACGAAGGGGATGTCGCGGCCGAGCTCGCCCGACGCCGCCCGGGCCATAATCCGCTCGTGAGCACGCGCTCGGAGGAGGACCGGCCCGAGATCCTTTCCGGTGTCTTCGAGGGGCGCACCACGGGCACGAGCCTCGCCATCCTCGTCGTCAACGCGGACGCTCGCAGCACCGACTACGACGCTCTGCGCGACGCCTACCGACCCGGCCATGCGGATCATACTTACGAGGCGAAATACGGCCTTCGCGATCACCGAGGCGGAGGACGGGCGAGTGCACGGGAGACGGTTGCACGCGTGGCGGCGGGGGCGGTCGCGAAGAAATTGATCCGCGCGGCTTTTGGCGGCGAGGTGCTCGGATGGGTGAGCCAAGTCGGAGTGATTCGCGCGTGTGTCGACGCGGATCGCGTCTCCGCTCGTGAGATCGAAGAGCTGCCTGACGGGTCGCCGAACCACGTGCGCTGCCCCGACGTCGACGTTTATCCGGCGATGGTTGCCTCGATCGAGGAGGCGCGCCGCGAGCGGGATTCGCTCGGTGGCGTAGCCGCGTTCGTGGCGCGTAACGTACCGGCCGGTCTGGGCGAGCCGGTCTTCGACAAGCTCAAAGCCGACTTCGGCAAGGCGCTCTTCAGCATCCCCGCGGTGGTTGGCGTCGAGTACGGCGCCGGCTTCGAGGGAGCCACGATGCGCGGCAGCGAGCACAATGATCCGTTCGTCCCCGGCCCCACGATAACGACCGAGACGAACCATCACGGCGGCATGCTCGGAGGCATCTCCTCTGGCATGCCCATCTTCCTGCGCGCGGCCGTCAAACCGCCGAGCAGCCTGCCGCGAGAGCAGCGCTCCGTGACGGCGAGTGGTGCGGCGACGACGGTCACGACGATGGGGCGCCACGATCCGTGCGTCTTGCCGCGCTTCGTTCCTATCGCCGAAGCCATGCTGGCCCTCGTCCTCGCGGATCATTGGATTCGCTGGTGCGGACAGCGGAGCGCGCTCGGCTGATTGCCGATAGTGGGCCCCGACCTCGCGGGTCTACCCAAGCACGAATAAGCCGTGTGTCGAAGGCCACGACCGGCGTAGGATTCGCGCCAATTCGTTCGCACGCTGCCTGAGGAATCCTATGAGAACCCGTTTCGCCGCAACTCTCGTCCTCGCTACGCTTTCGCTCGCTGGCTGCGCAAAGGAGAACCGCGCGCGCTTCCCGTCGGCATCGAGCCCACTTTCGCTCGATCGCGTGGTGCTTTACCGCAACGGCATCGGGTACTTCGAGCGCCGCGGCAAAGTCGACGGCAACCACCTCAGCATCAAGGTCCGAAAGGATCAAATCAACGACATGCTGAAGAGCCTGACGATCGTCGACCGCAACTCGGGGCGCGCGCTCAGCGTCTCGATGCCGCTCGATCCGCAGACTTGGGCGTCGGCGGCGTTGGCCACCCTCCAGCCAGGAAACGGCAGCCTCGCCCAGGTGCTCGACTCCCTCCGTGGCGTCCAGGTGAACCTCGGCACGACCCAGGGCGAGTTCTCGGGCCGCGTCGTGATGGTCGAAGAGACGAACCAGGAGCCCGATCCAACCGCCGAGCGCGCCGGAGCCAATCACGCGGCACCCGCGGTACTCGGTCAGGATCACAAAGTGACGCTGATCCGTGAGAAAGAGCTGACCGTCGTGCGACTCTCGAAGGTCCGCACGGTGACCCTCGAGGACGGCGATCTGGCGATGCAGTTCCATCGTCGGCTCGATGCCTCCGCCGGCGAAGGCATGTTCCAGCAGGTGGAGGTCGGCGTTCGCCTAGGGGGAGAGGTGTCGAGCCACGATCTGGTCGTGAGCTACGTGGTCGAGGCTCCGATGTGGAAACCGAGCTACCGCGTCGTCCTGCCCGAGAAAGGCAAAGGCGAAGCTCTCCTCCAAGCATGGGCTGTCGTCGACAACGTCAGCGGTGAAGACTGGAACGAGGTCTCGATGTCGCTCACTGCGGGCGAGCCGCTCGCGTTCCGGTACGATCTCCACACGCCGCGTCGGGTCGCACGCGAAGACGTTTCAGCGCGCGTCCATTCGCGGCGTGCGGCGGTCGCGATGGGCGAATCGAGCTACGGCGCCGAAGACGAGCCCCAATCGATGTCGGCACCTTCGGTAGCGCCCTCACCGGCGGAGGCTCGGGACTACCCCGAGAGCGCCGCCTCCGGATATGGACGCTCCGGCGCTTCGCGGGGTGGGGCAAAAGCATCCAACAAGGCGAGAATGGCCGCCCCCCCACCGAGCATGGCCGCTCGGGGTTACGCGCTCGACAGCGAGGACGGTGCGCCCGCGGAGGCTGCACCCACGTTCACGTTCGAGAACCTTCGACAAAGCACGGTGGCGCGCACCAAGGCGGCGTCAGCGAGCGGCCTTACTCGGTTCGAGCTCTCGAATCGCGTCACGGTGCCCGACGGCACGTCGACCATGGTTGCGATCATCAACGATGCGGTAAAAGGCGAAGAAACCTTCCTCTTTAAGCCGGGTGGCGCGGGCCAAGGCTACGAGTCGAACCCCTACCGCGTGGTGCGCTTCAAGAACTCGACCCCCTTCGTGCTCGAGCCTGGGCCTATCGCGATTTTTTCAGGTGGCAGCTTCGTCGGTGAAGGCATCAGCGAGACCGTTGGCGCGAACAGCAGCGTCACGATCCCGTTCGCGGTCGAGCCCGGCCTGATGGTCACGCAAGAGACGGGCTCGGTGCCCGAAGAGCTCAAGCTCGTGAAGATTGTGAACGGCGTGCTTCACGTCGAGCGCTACTCACGGCTGAAGACGGTGTGGAAGGTGACCGCGCAGACGATGAAGGACGGCTTCACCGTACTCGTGCGTCACCCGCGTCTCGGTGCTGGGTACGTGTTGAAAGACCGACCGGAAGGGACCGAAGACCTGCCCGATGCGTTCCTCGTTCCGGTAAAGGTGCCGGTCGGCGCGACGACGCAGACGCTCGAGCTCATCGAGCAACAGCCTGTCCAGACGACCCTCCAGATCCTCGACGCCAACGTGCCGCTCTTGTTCGAGCGCTTCCTCGCTGTCGGTTCACTGAGCGTGCAAGAGCGCGCCAAACTTCAGCCCGTCGTTGACGCTCGTCGCGAGATTGGTCGTATCGACACCGAGATTGCGGGTTTTCGTCGGCAGCAAGCGGACCTCGATCAGCGCGGCGACAAGACACGCTCGAACCTGCTCGCCCTCGAAAAGGACAAGAGTCCGGAGGCCGCGGTCATGCGGCGTGATCTCCAGGTGCGTCTCGACGACTGGACGAAGGAAGGCGACCGCCTCGGTCGCGAGCTCGTGCGACTTGACAGTAAGCGCACCCAGCTTGTCGTAAAGCTCGACGATTTGCTGCAAAATCTCACGATCGCCGAGCATTGACGCGGGCTCCGCACCGCTCCGAGTGACGCCGGCTTTTTCCCGGGTTCACGACACCGGGCTATGGTCGCGCGCGTGAACCGCAAAGCCACGACCATCGCGGGTCTGCTCTTCGTCTCGGGCATGTGCGCGCTTATCTACCAAGTGGCGTGGCTCCGTGAGCTGCGCCTCGTTTTTGGCGCGTCCACCCCCGCATCGGCGGCGGTCTTGGCGGTGTTCATGGGGGGCCTCGGTCTCGGCGCCTACGTGCTCGGTGATCGCGTTGAAGCCTCTCGCGAGCCGCTCGTCGTGTACGCGAAGCTCGAGCTTGGCATTGCGCTGACCACGGCCATGACGCCGGGCCTCTTGTGGGTCGCGCGAAAAGTTTACTTAGCGACCGGAGGAACTCTCGCTCTCGGCACGGCCGGCGGCACCCTTGCCCGGCTCCTTCTCAGCGCGCTCGTGCTCTTGCCGCCGACCCTCCTCATGGGCGGAACACTTCCCGCGGCTGCGAGGGCGGCCACCGATGGCGAAGACCGCGGTCGTCGCGCGACGGCGCTGCTCTACGGTGCCAATACCCTTGGGGCGGTGCTTGGTGCACTCGCGTCGAGCTTCTTTCTGCTGGAGATCTTCGGCACCCGCCTCACGTTGTGGCTCGGCAGCCTCGTCAATGTGCTCGTGGCGATCCTCGCCCGCGTGCTCGCGCGCAAGTTCGCGGAGGGCTCTGCGGCTCCGGATTCCGCCGTGTTGTCCGAGTCGCCCGACGCTCCCTCAGTCGACGCGAAAGCTCTCGCTGCAAGCTCGCTTGCGCCACGTCGCTTCGTGCTCTTCGCGGCCGCGGGCTCTGGCTTCGTGTTCCTGCTGATGGAGCTCGTCTGGTACCGGATGCTCTCTCCGCTGCTCGGCGGTTCGTCGTACACCTTCGGGTTGATCCTCGCCGTCGCGCTCCTCGGCATCGGCGTCGGCGGCATCGCCTACACGTGGCGCGCCGTAGACCGCCCCGTGACGTTGACCGCGTTCGCGTTTACGTGCGGCCTCGAAGCCCTCGCGATGACCCTGCCGTATGCGCTCGGTGACCGCATCGCGTGGCTCACGATCGTGCTGCGCCCGATGGGGAGCATTGGCCTCGTGGGGCACGCTGGGGCATGGGCGCTTATCACGGCGATCGTGGTTTTTCCCGCGGCGATCGTCTCCGGGTACCAGTTTCCGCTCCTCATCGCGCTCCTGGGTCGCGGCGAGCGCGGGCTCGGTCGGCACGTCGGTCTCGCCTATGCCTTCAACACGCTTGGCTCCATCGCGGGTTCGCTCGCGGGCGGCTTCTTCCTGCTGCCGATGCTCGGGGCGCTCGGGGCGTGGAAGCTCACGGTGTGGGTGCTCGTCGTGATGGTGGCCGCGACGCTCGCGATACGAACCGATGACGCGCGTCAGGTCTACGTCCCGCTCGGCCTCGTCGCTCTCGCCATCGCGATGCTGCACGGGTCGGTCGGCCCCACGGCGTTCTGGCGGCACTCGCCTATCGGTGTCGGTCGCTTCGATAGCCTGATGCAGCGCGCGACTCGCAACAGCATGGAGGCCGAGTGGCGCGCCCGCAATGCGTTCACGTCATGGGAGGCCGACGGTCGCGAGAGCTCCATCGCGCTCCACACGGTCCACGACACGGCGTTCATCGTCAACGGCAAGAGCGACGGCGCGGCCACGCTCGACGCCGGAACCCAGATCATGGGCGGCTTGCTTGGCTCGCTTCTACACGAGGGCACCGTGCGGCGTGCGCTCGTCATCGGGCTCGGGACGGGCAGCACGGCGGGTTGGCTTGCGGCGTTGCCCGAGATCGAGCGTGTCGACGTGGTGGAGCTCGAGCCTGCGATCCTCGAAGTCGCGCGCGTGTGTTCGGCCGTGAATCGCAACGTCCTCGACAACCCGAAGGTCCACGTGATCGTCGCCGATGCCCGTGAGATTTTACTGACGTCGCGGGAGCGGTACGACCTTATCTTTTCCGAGCCGTCGAACCCTTACCGTGCGGGGATCGCGAGCCTTTTCACGAAGGAATTCTACCAAGCCGTCGAAGCCCGGCTCGAGCCCGAAGGCGTGTTCGTCCAATGGCTCCAGGCGTACGAGATCGACGCGCGCAGTGTCCGCAGCGTCTACGCCACGCTCGCTTCGTCGTTCCCGGCCATCGAGACGTGGCGCACCCGCGTGAACGACTTGGTGCTCATCAATCGGCGAAAGCCTTCGGCGCTCGACGTGCCGAGGCTGCGTGAGCGAATCCAGCGCAGTCCCTACCGCGAGGCGTTGCTCTCGGCGTGGAAGGCGCAGTCCGCCGAAGAGGTCCTGGCTCGTCACGTGGCCCAGCCGGGTTTGGCGCGCGCCCTCGCGGCAGCCGTTGGGGCGGCAGGCGTTAACACCGACGACCGCAATGCGCTCGAGTTCTCGGTGGCGAGGGCGCTCGGTCGCCCCCAGGATTTTTCGATCGAGAACGTGATGCTGACGGCGCGGACGCGTGGCGAGGAGCGGCCTCTTTTGACCGAGGCCAGTCATGACGCCGTCAATTGGCTCCTGGTCTACGACGCCCTCGTGTCCCTGGGCCTCGCCAGCGAAGAGACTTCGGTCCCGCCGCTGTTCGTCGAGATGTCCTCCGAGATGGCTCACAGGTTTCGTGCCCACAGCGCATGGTCGGCGGGCGATTTTGCGTCGGTCGTGCGGGAATGGGAGGCGCAACCGAACGAGGCTATTTCCGCTGTAGAACGTGTTCTACTTGCCGATGCGTACGCCGCCCTTGGCCTCGCCGAAAAGGCCGAGCCGTTGCTCGCCGTTTTACGCCCGCTCCTGCCGCTTGAAGCCGACGTCATCGAGGCGCGACTCCGTTTCGCGCAGCAGCGCTACGCCGACAGCGTAACCTTGCTCGAGCGTGCGTTTGCCGCCTACCGCCACGAGCCGTGGCCGAACTCCGACCTCATGGGCCGCGCGATCGGGCTCGCCGGTGAGGCTGCCGTACGAGAGTCTTCGCTCGCGGGGCGCGTCTATGCATCGCTTAAAGATGAGTTCGCGTTGAGCCTTCACCGCAGCGCGCGTCTTCGCACAGCCCTCGGCGTCGCCCTTCGACTCGAGGGCACCGAGTGCGTCGACGCCGTAGGTGAGTTCGGGCCATTCTTTCCGTGGCTCGAGGACGTGCTGACCGAACGGGTCAGGTGCTACGAGCGAGCAAATCACCCCAAGCTTGCGCAAGCGAAGGCCGAACTCGAAGCTTTCTCGGCGGACGGCGGGACCGATTTTTCGGAGGCGATCCGCCCGGAGCGAGCGAAGGCGAAGATTCGATTCACCGCGAAAGCTTCGGTGTCGCCGGGGCCGTGAGCTTGCGAGGCTTGAAGACCACGAGGGAGTGACTGAGCGTCACGGGCATCGTATCAACGGCGTCGAAGCGTTGCCGCGCACCGTGGCGCACCCCGCGGTACGCCCCATCGAGCAGGTCCCGCAGCGCGGCCTTGTCGAGGACCTCGACCTGCCGTGCTTCTCGCGTCTCGACCCAGTCGAACTGTTCGCCGAAGAGCTCGAGCATGCGTCCACTGCGGTCGGCGACGTGCGCCGCTCCGAGCACGAGTTCACGTAGTTCGGCTTGGTCGTCTGGCCCGGAGACCGCCACGATCAACACTCCGTTCGGCTCGAGCAAGCGCCAGTATTCCGCCGCGTTCTTGGGTCCCGTTACCGTGACGAGTGCGCGGAACGATCCATCCATGAAGGGCAAGCGGCGGTCTCCGTTCGCGATCACCCAGCCGAGCTTCGGGTAGCTCCGCGCGGCGAGATCGATAGCCTCGCGCGAGAGGTCGACGCCTATGCCCTCTGCGCCGAGGCGCGACGCGAGCGCATCGAGGA
The DNA here is from genome assembly GCA_947475525.1 of Polyangiaceae bacterium. Taxonomy (GTDB): domain Bacteria; phylum Myxococcota_A; class Polyangia; order Polyangiales; family Polyangiaceae; genus SYFR01. The sequence goes on from CANJMI010000002.1 coordinate 97,587, forward strand.
TGAAGCCATCGCCGGCTCCCACGTCGAGCAAGGCGCCGCCGCTCGAGAACCAAGGCGCGAGCACGTCACCGAGTGCCGTGATGAGCTCACGGGTGCGACCGGCTTCGGCGGTGCGACGCCGCGCTTCGACGGCCTCTCGGCGGTCCCCGGGATCGAGCGATTTTTTGTCTTGGGGCTGCAGGAGGTTGACGTAGCCGCGCCGCGTGAGGTCGTGGCTATGACCGACCTCGCAACGCAGCGTGCGCTCGAGCCGTTCAAGGGCGCGCGTGCATCCGCGGACGGGGCAGGAGAGGGTGACCAAGCGCGTTCTCGTCAGCGTTGAAAGCTTCGCGATGCTGTGGATTGCGTCCGAGTCTTCACGCCTCGCATGCGACCGTACTTGGTCGCGACGATCTCGTAGCTGATGCTCTCGGCGAACTGCAGCGGGACGTCGACGCGTACATGGATTTCGTGGCCTCTTGGGGCGACGTCGACGCGGTGGTGGGTCGTCCCCGGCGTGACGTCGAATCCCGTGGGCGTCCGCGTAAGGGTAACGTGCGTCGAGTCGAGGCACGGGTTGATGCCGTCATTCGCGTAGTGGTCGCAGGCGTGCACGCCGATGGTGTAGGCATCGGCATCGAGGTCCCGAAATGCGAAAGCGAGGCCGCTGCCCTGAGCCGGCAATGTCGTTGGTGCGAGCCACTCGGGCAGGGGGAGCGCGGCGGGCACAGGCACCGTGATTGGCAGAGCCTCGTAGCGCCCGTCCTCGAACGTGAGCTTCAAGAGTAAGGACAGCTCGCTCCGCCCGGCGTCTTCTGCGCGGAGCTGTCCGAGCCCACACTCGTGCGGGAAGCGTGGTCGATCACACATCGATCCGCGCTCCGCTTGGGTGTCATCCGGGGCACTCAGGTAGAAAAGCTTCGGCTGAAGCGGCAGCGGCAAATCGACCGTCAGCCTCCGGCCCTCGAAGTTGTCGGGCTCGTCGAGACCGAGGTCGGGTCGAGCCAGCCGAACGAAAAGCGAGAGGTCAGCCTGTTCGCCTCCGGCCTTCGTATCCATGCGGCGCACCTCAAGCAGCGTGGCCCCCGCATGCGCGCTCGAGAACGCGTTCAGCGGCTCGGCTGCGACGGGCCTGGTCGCGCGGTTAGGCCCCTCGGCCGTCGAAGCCGGTGGGACAGCCACCACGGCCAGGCTGCCCCGCTCGACAGGGGCCTGGGCGTGGCATCCCGCAGCGAAGAGCAGCAACGCGGGTCTCCAACACACCTCGTTATTCTACACGCGAACCGGACGCTGCGCGATTGAGGTCCTCGTCCGAGCGGATGTCGCGCGCCGTTTCAAAAGTTGCAGCGATGCAACATAAGTGTCGACTGAGCTGTCTTCTCGAATTTCGCCTCAATGATTCAGGCATGTTGAGACCTTGAATCGCATGGCACGACAAGTGCTTAAAGGCCAAGCGAACCAACCCGATTCAGCGCCCAAGCTCGAATCACTGAGGACACCACCATGACGCTTACAAATCTTGTCGCCCGCTCATTCATCACCCTCGTTCTTGCCGTTTCTCCGGCCGCCCTCACCGGCTGCGCCGTCGACAGCTCCGACTCCATTCAGTCGGAAGAGCAAGAGGTTGGTGCGAAGTCCGCCGGCCGGTTCGAGCTCTTCGTCGGCCAGGACGGCCAGCACTACTTCCACCTCCTCGCCAAGAACGGCGCGAAGGTCCTCGTCTCCGAGGGCTACGCGAAGCGCCAAGGCGCCGAAGCGGGCGTGAAGGCCTGCCAGAAGAACGGCGTTGATGCGAACAACTACGACCTTCGCCAGGCGAAGAACGGCCAGTACTACTTCGACCTCCTCGGCGGCAACGGCGAGATCATCGGCACGAGCGAGCTCTACGTCACGAAGAGCAACGCGGTGAAGGCGATCAACGCGGTCGTCACCGTCGTCAAGGCCTCGGTCGACCTCGCGAACGCGCCGACGGAGAAGCCGGCCTTCGCGTCGTTCAAGGGTCTCGACGGAAAGTTCTACTTCCACCTTCGCGCGAAGAACGGCGAGATCGTCCTTCAGTCGCAGGGCTACGCGAAGAAGTCGTCCGCCGATGCAGGCATCGCGTCGGTCGATTCGAACGGCCAGTCCGAGTCGAACTTCGAGCTCCGCGAGGCCGTCGACGGCCGCCAGTACTTCGTGCTCCTCGCGAACAACGGCAAGGTCATCGGCCTCAGCCAGATGTACGCGAGCAAGCAGGGCGCACAGCGCGGCATCGAGTCGATCGTCAAGCTCCTCACCGAAGAGTCGCTGCCGCAACCAGAGTGATCAAGTCCGCACCTCGCGGACCTAATGAAAGCCGTGCGTGGTCATTCACGCGCGGCTTTTCGTTATTGGGGCTGCTCGACGGGAGCGCAGGTCGAGACGCCGGCACCGACGATCTTGAAGTTGACTTGCGCGACGGTGGTCGTGAGCTTCGTGCTCGGCGAGTAGCGGTCGACCTGAGAGGTTAGGCCGTTCGGTGCCGTGAAAAGCCAGAAGTCGCCGCCCCAGAATGCGAACGCCCAGCCGCCGCCAATGTCGACCGTCGGCTGCGGTGCGTTCGACAGGATGGCGCCCGTTTTCTTGTCGATCTCGGAGACCGTCACCGGCGTGGTAACGAAGAATCCGAAGAGCCGCCCATCGCCCGTCCCAGTGAGCTCACCCGAGCCTCCACCGTTTTTGTAAGGCCCGATCGGCGATAGCTGCATCGAGGGCAGCGCGATCTTGCCGATGCCGTAGCCCGTGTAGCTTGCCACGTAGAGCGTCTCGGCTGTGCCCATCGCGTCGTCGCTCGCGAAGCCCATCCCGAAGAGGTTGAAGTCGAAATTCTGGCTCGGGATGTACCCCGACTTCTTGCAGCTCGCGTCCGCCGTATCGACCGCGAAGATCGGCCCGTCGTCGAACAGCACCCATGCGGTCCCCGCCCGGTCGACCGCCATCGAGAAGGGCTGGCCCGTGGCCCCTTGGCCTGCACAATTGATGATGCCAATCGGCTTAAATTGCTTGGTCGTGGGCGAAAAACTGGAAAGCTCGTTGTTGGTGCCGACGACGTAGACGAGCTTTGCCGCCTCGCTGCATTCTTCGCTGCCAGAGCCCGTACTCGTCGTCGATGAAGGCGAGAATCCGCCACCGCTCAGGGTGCCGACCGACACGTCGAGACCCGTGCTCGTGGAGGTAGACGCCTCACCTCCGCCGTCCGAGGACGATGAGCTCCCCTTTGCGAAGGTGTTCGTTTTCGTCGCCGAGCAGGCGACGAGCAACGACGCGAATCCGAGGCCGAGCACACGCGACGTCATGGGCACCACGCTAACGAATCGGACCGAGCTCCGCTAGTTCCACGCGCCGCGCGTTTGGTCTAGCCGCCCTTCAATACGGCGCTGATGCGCGCGAAGTCCTCCTCGTCGAGCGCCCCGTCGATGATGCACGCGACCTCCCCTTTCGGTGAGACGAGCGCGTGAACGGGCAACGTCGCGGACTCGGAAATTCCAAACGCGCCGAGCCATTTCTGGCGCGATTCCTCCTTTAGCCAGTAGGTCGCGCGCACGCCGCCTTCGGGTTGGCTCGCGAGGAAGCGGCGCATTTGCCGTTCGTCGTCGTCCATCGATACGAACGCGAAATCGAGCAAAACGCCGGAGTTCCGTAGCTCCGTCTGCCACTTGAGAAGGCGCGGCATCTCCTCTTTGCAGGGGCCGCACCACGCCGCCCAAAGGTTTACCCAGATCCATTTACCGGCGCCGAACGGGATCGGGTTTGGCGGCGGGTAGGCGGAGGGGGCCGCGGCGGTCTCGATTCGCGTGTCGGGAGTTCGTCCCCGCGGCTTCTGTGTGCAGAGGGCGCGCGGGGCCTTCTTCGCCGCCGCTGCGGTCGCGCTCGGAGTGGGCTTGTTCGAGGACGGCGTCGCGCTCGAGACGATCGACTCATTTCGGTCGCGCACGGTACCGGTACGATTCTGCTCTGCGTCGCAGGCCGAAGCCGCAAGTGCGCCCAGAACGGCGACGCCGCAGCCCATCCTCATAGACGGCAATCCACCCACGAGACGAAGGCGCTGCGGTTGATTGCTTCCGCCTCGCACTTCTCGGGGCGGGTGACGTTCCACTTGCAGTACTCCTGGTCGAGCTGCGCGAACTCCTTGCCGAGCCACAGGAGGCCGACCTTCTTGTCGAGCTCGGGATCCTTGTATTTGTCGGCAAGGTAGAACATCACCGAGTTGGCTCGCTTGTGCGAAAGCGCTCGGTTGTAGTCGACGGGCCCGGTCTTCGACGCGCGGGCGACCACGAAGAAGTAGCGCGCCCCCTTGCGTTCCGCCCAGCGTTCGTCGAGCGCCTTCTTGGCGTCGTCATCGAGCGTGTCTTGACCGTCGTTGAACAGGATGACGGCCGCGCGATCTTTGAGCGGCGTAAAGAGCTTGTTGAACTCATCGTCGCTTATCGACGCGAGCGTCTTTACGTCGGTCGGCTGGCAGCCTCGGCGGCCTTCCGCCCCGCTGAGGCCGCAGGCGTGGATCACACGCGCGAGGACTTGCTTGAACTCCGGCGTGCAGTACGAGAGCTCGGCGTCGTCGGCGGTCGCGATCTTGGCCTCGGGCTTCGCTTCGTTCGCGCCGGACACCAGTCGTTCATTCGCCCGGCGAACTTCGCCGCGCACACTCAGCGTCGCGCCTGTAAGGAGGCCGAGCCCGGCAAGGAACGCGACGACTATGGGACCACTTTTCGCCATGATGACCTCTCAGAACGTACGAGCCTTGAGCTGCGGAGCGAGCTTGCGGAGGGAGTAGACGAGGCCCATGTCGGTGTCCTCATCGCACATGTGCACGTCGCCGAGGAAGAGCTGGGGAGTCGAGACGGGCAGGCGGTTGTCGACCGCGAAGCGCAGCATCTCGTCGAGCTTCTTCGTGGTCGCCTTTTCCTTCATGCACGCGGCAAGACCGGGAAAGCTCCCTTCGATGTAGCCGTCGATCGCCTTCGCACCCTGCATTTTTGCTGTCGAAATGAGCAGCTCTTGCTGGTCGTAGGCCCACTCGAGAACCTGGACGGCCTGGTTCTTTGGCTCGGCACAGAGCATCGCCTTCGCGACTTGGCAGGCGCCGGGATGGACGTCCCGCTCGACCATCCAATTGCAGCTCGAATCGAGCGGGAAGAGCACGATCGTCGTGTCCATCTGCTCCAGGTAGCCTTCGGTATCGAGGCGACGATGCAGCGCGCGGCAGCTCGGGCACAGCGGGTCGACCATCAGCGTGACGGGCGTGCGGCTGCCGGCGGCCACCGTTCGGGTCAGCGAAAGCTTCATGCCAGCTTCGCTCTTTTCGGTGAGCGGCTTGGAGAGCTTCCCGCACGACGAGATTTTCTCATCGTGGTTTGGCGCACCCTTCGCGTAGGCGACTGGCGGTAGCAGGGCCGCGCACGCGAGCAGGGCGAGCCAGCCGGGGACGAGTCCGAGCGCGCCGAATGCTCTCGGTGCCGGTGCCGAGCTCGGGCCCGCATCGGCGTCGGCCTGGAGGCTCGAAGTCTCCCGTGAAAGCGCCAGCAGGCCGAGGAGCCCGCCGACGAAGAGCGCGGTCGACGAGAAGTAGATGCCCATGCACGTCTTGCAGAACATGCCGAGCCGTGTCGCCGAGAGGTAGGCCATCACGAGCGACACGATGAACGGGGCGATCGCTAGAAAACCGGCTGTTTTAACAGCGTATTTGGATGCGCCGCGACCTGCCAAGAGCAGGTAGACCGCGAAGGCCGCGAAGAACGCGAAGGCTCCCACCGCGAACAGCGAGATCGGTACGCCGCCCCAGATCTTGTCGCGCATGAGCGCGGCGTACGGGCTGTAGATCGCCGCTCGGCAGCCTTCGTCGGCGCCCGGTGCAGCGGCGAGGCCGGGGACGAATCCGCAGCGCAGATCGTGCACCTGGCGATCGAGATGTCGGCTGTAGTCGAGCGTGGAGCTCCACGCGAATGCCAGCCCACCGATGGAGCCTAGCGCCATCAGCGCAGGGGCGATCCAGCGACCGATGCGATTCCACATGCGGCGCGACTTACCTCACCGTCGCCCGTGCGGCCAGTTGCTAGGCGAGCTCCCGCGATTTTCGTTCGCTCGTCGGCGCGCGCGAGCCGTTACGTCCAGCGCGGGGCCGGAACCCAACCGCCAAACGCCTCTTCGAGCGCGAGCGCGACGCCAAGGGGTACGTGATCGTTGTGGTGGCTGCCGATCACCTGAAGGCCAAGGGGAAGTCCCGCGGCGTTCAAGCCCATCGGTACTTGCGTCACCGGCGTCTCCATCACGTTGAAAATCGCCGTGTAGCCCCAATGAGTCGGCGGGAGCAGCGGCTGATGATGGCGGGGTGCCGGCATCGAGTAGGACGGATAGAGCATCACTCCGCTTCCAATGCGCGCGAGCAGGTCGGCTTTCAGCTCGGCCCCGAGGGAGCGCAAAGCCGCGTTGCGTTTGGGCATCAGCTTGGGGAGCTTTTCTACGACGGCAAGGCCGATCGCGGGGAGGGTGTGCGGCGAGCGGCCGAGCGCCAAAAGCAGCAGTTGCATCACGGCGGAGATAGGCTTTCCGCCCCCCAAGAACTCGCTAAAGGATGGGCCTCCTGTGGCGTCCATCATCGCCGCCCAAATCTCGATGGCGCGTTTCAAGAGTGGGATATCTTCGTGCCTCACGCGCGCGCCGCGGTCCGAAAGTGCGCGCTCGGCCTTCGCTTGGGTCTCCCGCAAGTCGTCGCTCAGACGCGTAAGGCCGGTGGTGACGCTGACCACCTCGAGGCCGCGGAGGTCGACCTCTTCGGGCGCGGCGAGCTCGCGCTCGGGGCCGAGTACCCGCAAAATCGGAGCGAGATCGGTCGCGCGTCGGCAGAGCGGGCCCGAGGTCAAGTAGCGGAGGGCATCGCCCGTCGTCATCGGGAATTGCCCGCGGTTGTCGATCCAGCCACCCGTCGGCTTGTGGCCGAAGATGCCGTTGAAGAACGCAGGCATTCGAATCGAGCCGCCGACGTCGGAGCCAAGCCCGAACGGCGACCCCCCGGCGGCGATGATCGCGCCTTCCCCGCCCGAGCTGCCGCCTACGGTGCGCGCGGGATCGTAAGGGTTGTTGGTCCGCCCGTAGACTCGGTTGTTCGACTCGAGCCACATGCACAGCTCCGATACGTTCGTCACGCCGAGCGGGATCGCCCCCGCCGCACGCAGCTTTGACACGGCGGCGGCATCCTCCGTCGCAAGCCAGCCTTTGCGCGAGAGGAGTCCCGAGGTGTTCGGCATGCCGGTCAAGGCGAAACATTCCTTGATGGTGCACGGCACGCCGTGGAGCGGCCCTACCTGCTCGTTGCGTTTGAGCTTCTCATCGGCCGCCCGCGCTTCGATCCGCGCTTCCTCGAAGCGTGCCCGAACGACGGCGTTCAACACCGGGTTGACTCGCTCGATCTGGCGGATGTGCGCGTCGACGACTTCGACGGACGAGACCTCGCGGCGCTGGATCCTGGCGCCAAGGTCGCGAGCGGAGGTGGTGAGCAGTTCGGTCATGCGGAGGCTCAAGCTAGCCGAGGCCTAGCCTACCGACCAGCCGCGTGAAGCCCGCCGTCGGTCAGTGCGCCTTGGTTGCCCCAAGCTCGGCGAGTTTCCGTGCGACGTCTTTGCCATGGCTCGAGGGGTGAACGTCCGAATCGATGAACGCGATCTTCCCCGCTGCATCGATGTAGAACGTGGTGCGGGCCAAGGCGACACGGAGCATGGCCGAAAGACGAGTCTCGACATAGAATCGGCACACGGAAAGGTACGAAGGCACCATGCGATTGCGGCTTGTCTCGGGTTTGATTCTTTCGGTTGTCGCGGGAGCGTGCGGCGGCACCCCTGCGACGTCGTCCGCGGGCGCCGGCGGCAACAGCGCGGCGAGCACGTCGACGAGCACGGGGCCGTCGTCCGGTTCGAGCAACACGATGGGGGAGGCCTTCAGCGTGACGTTCGACCCGCTGACGATCGAGCCCGGAGAAGAGAGCACTCGCTGCGTCGTCAAACGCCTGACCAACGAGACGGCCGTTCACATCGGCAACATCCACAACGTCTTGTCCGACCCCTCGCATCACCTCATCGTGTACCGCGTCGCCGACACCGTTGAGCAGCCGACCGCGTTCAAGTGCCAGCCCTTCGCGGATCTCTTGAAACCCGAGAGCGGTACGCCGCTGATGATCTCGCAAAAGCACGACGACACGCTCGCGCTTCCGAAGGGCATCAGCTTCGATTTTGAAGCCGGGCAGATGATTCGCCTCGAGATGCACTACATCAACACGACGCAAGCCCCGCGCGAGGCCTCGGCTACCGCGACATTTTACGCAATGCCAGCGGCGGACGTGACGGCTGCGGCCGACTTTCTCTTCGTCGGCAACCCTGACATCGAGGTCGCGCCGAAGTCGAAAGCGACCCTCGGGCCATCCTTCATGCCGGTGCCTGCCGCGCTCGCCGACGTGAATTATTTTGGCGTTACGGGGCACACGCATCACTTCGGCACGAACGTCAACGTGGCGACGGCGACCGACAAGGACGCGGCGGGTACGCCCGTCTACGACGTCGCGGATTGGCAATGGAGTGAGCCCGCCACGGTCTACCACGACCCGCCTTTCACGGTGCCCGAGGGCGGAGGCTTTCAGTTTACCTGCGAGTGGAACAACACGAGCGACAAGGCGGTGACGTTCGGCGAGTCCGCGACGCAGGAGATGTGTTTTTTCTGGACCTACTACTACCCCTCGCAAGGCTCGTACTTGTGCGTCCACTCCGATCAGGTCGCGGGCGGCGTGAACGTGTGCTGCCCCGGCAATCCGCTCTGCGGCCAGATTTTCCAGTAGACGGCCGCCACGCATGGGCCGTCGAAAGCTCCCGAAGGTCGCCGGGCCTATGCCGCTCGAGCTCCCTTCATCCACGATGCGGGCGATGGTCGAGCTCGCGATGGATCGCATCGTTCGCCACATCGAGACGTTGCCGACGCAGCCGATGCACGCCGTAGCGGGCGGTAAAAAGCTCGCTCGCATGCTGAAGGAGCCGTTGCCCGAGGTGGGCACGCCCTACGAGCGGCTCCTCCGCTTGGTGTTCGGCCGCGTGATCCCCGCGAGCTTGAACACGGCTTCTCCGGGCTACCTCGCCTACGTGCCTGGCGGTGGTCTCTTTCATGCCGCGGTCGCCGATCTGATCGCGGACGCGACGAACCGCTACGTGGGCATGTGGCAAGCCGCGCCCGGGCTCGTGCAGCTCGAGAAGAATGTCCTCGATTGGTTCGCCGCGATGCTCGACCTCCCGGCTGGGTCGGGTGGGCTGCTGACGACGGGCGGCTCCCTCGGGACGCTTACCGCGCTCGTCACCGCGCGCCATGAACGCCTGCCGCCGGAGTTTCAGCGCGGCGTCCTCTACGTGTCCGAGGAAGTTCACCACGCGGTGACGAAATCGGCTGTTATCGCTGGGTTTTTGCGCGAGCGCGTGCGCGTTCTGCCGACGGATGAACGCCGTCGCATCCGGCTCGACACGCTCGAACAGGCGATCGCCGTCGACCGCGAGGCAGGCCTCACCCCCTTCTGCGTGGTTGGCAGCGCGGGCACCGTCAACACCGGGGCCATCGATGATCTTGGCGCCCTTGCCGCGTTGGCCCGCCGCGAGGGCCTGTGGTTCCACGTCGACGCGGCCTATGGCGGATTCTTCGCGTTGACCGAGCGGGGCAAACGCCTCCTCGCGGGCATCGAGCTTGCCGATTCCGTCGTGCTCGATCCGCACAAGGGGTTGTTTTTGCCCTACGGGACGGGCTGCGTACTCGTGCGGGACCGATTCGCGCTCGAGCGGGCGCATGCCGTCCGAGCCGCGTACTTGCCCGCGAAGGAGACCGACGAGGAGGTGATCGACTTCTGCGACATGGGGCCCGAGTTGAGCCGCGACAACCGAGGCCTGCGCGTGTGGCTGCCTTTGAAAATGCACGGCGCCGCGACTTTTCGCGCGGCACTCGATGAGAAGCTCGACCTCGCGGCGTACGCTTTTGAAGCGCTCTCTCGCGAGCCCGGGATCGAAGTGGGTGACCCTCCGGCGCTCTCGCTTTTCGCCTGGCGGTTTCGGCCGACTGGCGTCACCGGCGAGGCGCTCGACATTGCGAATCGCCGCCTTTTGTCGGCGATAAACCAGCGGCAACGCGTGCTGCTCACCGGGACCACCCTCCGCGAAGGCTTCTTCATTCGCTTTTGCGTGTTGTCTTTCCGCACCCACCGCGAACACATCGAGCTCGCGCTCGAGGACATTCGCGCCGAACTGACCGCGTCACGCACCGTCGGCTGAAGGTCGCCCCGGGGCGCGGTTAGGCGGCCTTGGCGTCTCAGCCCGTGATCCACCAGGAAACGCGAAGACGAGGCTGGTGGCACATGTGGGTGTTTGTGCGACAAATTGGGCCAACGCTTGACGCGTCCATTAACAGGCAGTCATGGACCGCACGCGAGGCGCGGATCCGGGAGAAGCTGCAAATGTCTTCGGTATCGATGCGACGTCGTTTGGTAGGGGTTGGCCTTCTCGGGCTCGGCTCACTTTTTATCGCGTGTGGCCAGGAGCCCCGCGAGGAGACCGTCGCGAACGCGCCCCCGCCAATGACCTCGGCGTCGCCAGCGGATGCAGCGTCCGCAGCCCCACCACCCGCAGCGAATGCGGACACCCCGGCCACCCCCGCTGCGACCGCGAGCCCGGCGCTACCCGTTGCGGCTGTTGCGTTCGAAAGCGAGGAGCTTCCCGAGGCTGAGTTGATGCCCGACTCGCTCGCTGACCAGCGCGCGGCGATGTTCCGTCGCATGCGCGCCGTGCTCTTGCTCGATGACGGACAAGTCGCTGCGCTCGAGACGATTTTCGGCAAATCCAAGCACGCCGGTCAAGGCAACCCCGCCGTCGTCAAGCACCCGATGACGCGCACCGAGTGCGTCGCGAAACGTCGCGAAGCCGATGTCCACGACGAGAAGAAGCCGAAGTGCCGCTCGCCGTTCATGGTGCCGCTCTACGACCCCGCTGCCGCCACCGAGGAGCGGGCCACGGTCTGCATCGATCGGTACGAGTTCCCAGGCATTCCGTGCGAGTACCCGGTGACCTGGGTGACGACGGCGCACGCTCAGGAGATGTGCAAGGCCGTCGGCAAGCGCCTGTGCGACTCCCACGAGTGGGAGGGTGGCTGCGCGGGCGCACTTCTCTCCGCCGAACAAGAGTACGCGTTCCGGCTCGATCGCGATGGAATGCGCGGGAGCCACAACAGCAAGCGCGACGTTCGCTGGGCATACGGCACCGAGAAAGACCACGCGAAGTGCGGCGCGGCCAGCGCGAAGTCGAAATCGTGTGAGTCGAGCGGGTGGAACAAATGTGGCTCGAACACGTACCCGGCCGGTTCGTTCCCGGAGTGCAAGAGCCCCTTCGGCGTCTACGATCAGCACGGCAATGTGGCCGAGCACATGTCGCTCCCGCTCCAGGCCAATGACCTAGGCGCGCAGGGTGGCTTCGGCGTTCCCGAGATGAAGGGCAGCTGGTTCATCTTCGCGAAGTACGAAGCGCACATCGACGATTGCCGTTGGCGCGCACCGAGCTGGCACGACAACGAGGGGCGGAATCACGCGAACTACCACCTCGGCTTCCGGTGCTGCAAAGACGTCGAGTGAGTTCTCCCGCGTGACGCGCTCGTGCTCTCTGCTCTCTGCTCTCTGCAGACGGGTGCAACGCTCGGTTTCGATGACGACACCACGGCTCGCGTTCGTTCTAGGAGGCGCTCTCTTTCTCTCGTTCGTCCTCGGGGCATGCGAAGGCCGCGCCGAGCCCTCTCCGGCTCCGCGTTCGTCGTCGGCTGTTGCTTCGGTCGCTGTTCCCTCGGCCGCGATGCTGCATCCTCTCTCCGAGGTCGCCTCCCCGCCTCCCGGCTTCACCCGCGTCGAACTCCCAAGTGGATCGTTCGGCGCGTTCTTGCGGGCGATGCCGATGCGTCCTTCCGTGACGCCCGTGTTCGCCTACGACGGCGCGAAGCTCCTCGATGGCGACGACCCCCGACTCTTCCGCGTAGCCGACCTCGACGTCGGAGCGCGCGACCTGCAGCAATGTGCCGACTCGGTGATCCGCTGGCATGCCGAGTGGCTCTGGTCGCGCGCGGAGGGACCCAAGGCCGCGTATCACTTCGTGAGCGGTGACCTCGCTTCGTTCGCTCGTTACGCCGCAGGGGACCGCCCCGTCGTCATCGGCAATCGCGTGAGTTGGGAACGTCGCGCAAAGGCGCGCTCGGACCGTACCGCGTACCGTTCCTACCTCGACGTCGTCTTCACGTACGCGAGCACCTTGTCGCTCGCTCGCGAAGCTCGAACCCTCGCGAAGGAGGACGCCTCGCCGGGCGATTTTTTCGTTCTCCCCGGGGGGCCTGGGCACGCGATTCTGATCCTCGACATCGCGCAAGACGCGAACGGCCGCAGGATCGCGCTGCTCGGCCAAGGCTACATGCCGGCGCAGGACTTCCATGTGCTCGCATCGCGTAACCCCAGTTTTTCACCGTGGTTTTCGCTCGATGGCGACGCGGTGGACACGCCGTTCTGGTCGGTCCCATTTCCTTGGTCGTCGCTGCGCCGATTCCGCTGACGCGCTCGTGCTCTCTGCTCTCTGCTCTCCGCTCTCCGCTCTGCGCGTGCTCGCGGGCGATGCCGATCTCGCGGCTCGACGACGGCCCTCGTTCGTGTGAAGCGTTCGCCCCATGATCGGTGAGGCTTGTGCGCTCGGTGCGGCGATGTGCTGGTCGACGAGCCTCATCCTATTCAAGCGGACCGACAACGTCTCGCCGCTCGGGATGAACCTCTTCAAGAACGTGGTGGCGGTCGTGCTGCTCGTCGTCACGATGCTCGCGCTTGGCAAAGGCCTCGATCTGCAGCGCTCCCAGGCCGATTGGCTACGGCTCATCGTCAGCGGTGTGCTCGGCATCGCCGTGGCGGATACCCTCATCTTCATCGCGCTCCAGCGGCTCGGGGCGAGCCTTCTCGCGGTCGTCGATTGTGCGTACGCGCCGACGATGGTTGCCGTCAGCGTGCTCGCGCTCGGTGAGCACGTGTCGCCTGCGTTCATTTTCGGTGGCGTGCTCGTCGTTGGTGGCGTGCTCGCCTCGGTTCTCGAGAAACCGGCCGGCAATCGGAGCACCCGCGACGTCGTCGTGGGCGCGGCCATCGGGATCACCGGGATCGTGGTGATGGGATTGGGAGTCGTCTTATCGAAGCCGATCGTCGAGCGCTCGGATCTCGTCGAAGTGACCCTGATTCGACTGGTCGCTGGCGCGGCTGCGCAGTTGCTGTGGATAGGATTTCTCCCTTCGCAGCGCGGCGCCCTCGCGGTGCTCAAGCCGAGCCCGACTTGGCGAACGCTCGTGCCGGCGGCGGTGCTCTCGGCCTACCTGTCGATGCTGTTCTGGCTCGCGGGGTTCAAGTGGACGACCGCCTCGCGGGCCTCGGTGCTCAATCAGATGACGACCGTGTTCACGATCGTCCTTGCCCGCATTTTCCTGGGCGAAGCGCTGTCCACGCGGCGAATGCTCGGTGCGGGCGCGGCCATCGCGGGGGTGCTCGTGGTCCTCTTGGCGAAGACGTGATCGCGGGTCGGTGGATGGATTTTCGTTGATCCATGGTTGCGCGGCGGATCAGCTATTTCATTGAAAACATGATGCAGATCTCCTTGACGACGCGTTTTGAATCTCTATAGTGCCTTCACCTCGTGAAATGTAGCCGGCGATTGTCGGCATGGGCGAGGCGAAACCTAGTTGAATGTCCCGATACACCGGCGCGGTGGCCCGCGCGGATTGGTCTGTAGACGGAGTACCGTCACGCCGATGTCGTAGGGAAAAAGGAAACGAATCATGGCTCTCAACGCGTACCTCAAGCTGACCGGCAAAACCCAGGGCGAGATCAAAGGCTCGGTAACCCAGGGCGGTCGTGAAGATTCTATCGCCGTCATCGCGTTCAATCACGAGGTGGTCTCCCCCCGTGATGCAGCGAGCGGCCTCCCGACTGGCAAGCGCCAGCACAAGCCGCTCAGCGTGACGAAGGAGCTCGACAAGTCGACGCCCCTCCTCATGAACGTGCTCGTCAACAACGAGCAGATCTCGAAGTTCGAGCTGCGTTTTTGGCAGGCGTCGGTGACGGGCCAAGAGCAGCAGTTCTATACGGTCGAGCTCGAGAACGCGACCATCGCCAGCATTCGCGCTGAGATGCTGAACAACCGCGTCCGCGAGAACCTCGACTTCAAGGAGCGCGAGCACGTCTCGTTCTGCTACCAGAAGATCACCTGGACCTGGATGGAAGGCGGCATCACTGCTGCCGACGATTGGGAAGCGCCCGTCACCTGATTCTCGCGAGAGCTCGACGTCTCGTTGGACGTTGAGTGTTGCGCTACGAGCCGTTGGGGAAACCCTGCGGCTCTACTGCTTTTGTAGCCCCTAGGTAGCCCCTAGGTAACTCCTCGATAGCCGCTAGACCAGTGACGCGGCGGCGGCGGCGATCGTGCGATCGATGTCTTCTTCGGTGTGGGCGGCACTGATGAACGCGGCCTCGTACTGCGACGGCGGCCAGTAGATGCCGCGCTCGAGGAGCCCGCGATGAAACCGCACGAAACGTTCTTTGTCTTGTTTCGACGCGTCGTCCCAGTTTTGCACCGGTCCTCGCGTGAAGAACGGCGTGAGCATGGAGCCCACGCGCTGAACACACAGCTCGACGCCCGCCTTGCTTGCCGCGTCGTTGAGGCCGGCCTCCAGCCGCGCACCGAGAGCCTCGAGCTTGGTGTAGAGCGCGTCGTCGAGACGCGCGAGCGTGGCCATGCCGGCGGTGACGGCAGAAGGGTTCCCGCTGAGCGTACCCGCTTGGTAGACCGGCCCGAGTGGCGCGACCTTGCTCATGATGTCGCGGCGTCCGCCATAGACGGCGAGGGGCATGCCGCCTCCCGCAATTTTGCCGAGCGCGGTCAGGTCGGGATGCAGCCCGTAGAGGCTTTGTGCGCCGCCCCGGCTCACCCGAAAGCCGGTCATCACCTCGTCGAAGATCGAGATTGCGCCGTACTTTTTGCAAAGGTCGATGATGGCCTGGAGAAAACCTGGCACCGGCGGGACGCAGCCCATGTTGCCGACGACCGGCTCGACGATCACCGCGGCGATGGTGTGGCCGGATTCGGCGAAGGCGCGCTCGAGGGCCGCGATGTCGTTGTAAGGCAGCGTCAGCGTGAGGCGCGCGATGGCAGCCGGGACGCCTGCCGAGTCGGGCTCGCCAAACGTCGCCGCGCCGCTTCCGGCCTTCACGAGCAGGTGGTCCGCGTGCCCGTGGTAACAGCCCTCGAACTTGATCAGCACGTCGCGGCCGGTGAAGCCGCGGGCAACGCGAATGGCACTCATCGTCGCTTCGGTGCCGCTCGACACGCAACGCAAGAGCTCGATGCTCGGGACCATCGACACGATGCGCTCCGCGAACTCGACTTCGAGTGCGGTGGGCGCTCCGAAGCTGAGGCCATTCATCAGCGCGTTCTGAATCGCGAGAACCACGTCAGGATGCGCGTGCCCGAGAATGGCGGGCCCCCAGCTACCGATGTAGTCGATGAACTCGTTGCCGTCCGCGTCGAAGAGCCGCGAGCCTTTTGCACGCGCGATGAATGGCGGATCGCCGCCGACCGCGCGAAACGCACGCACCGGGCTGTTCACACCTGCGACGATCACGCGCTGCGCACGCTCGAAGAGGGCCTTGCTCACGTCACGCTTCATGCAGGTCGTTCTACCACGTTCGGCCCGCTCGGCGAGGAGGGTCCGGCGCGGCTCAAAAACCGGCGGCGAGGCGCAAGGTCACCTCGTGCAAGACCGATGTGCCGTTCGCTTTACCGCTTTCGTCCGGGACGTCGCCGGGCAAGCTCACGAGGTTCTTTGCCGTTCCGCTGTCAGGCGCGACGTAGGCCGAATAAAACGCGCCGCCTCGGAAATTGCTGCCGAACCAGTACTGCGCGCCGCCGCCGAGCTGAAAAACTTTCACGTTGGAGCGCGGAGTCTTCGCGTCGGGGGTCGAGCCTTCTCGCCCTGCGCCGTCGTAGTTCGCGTCGATGCCCGAGGCGAGCGCGAGGAGCTCGAGGCCGCGTGGGATCCGAGTGGGTTGGCCGAGTGCGCGTTGGCGCGGCTTGACTACGCCGACCGCTCCGTTCGCGTGGGCGTCGCCGCAACACCAGAGCGACAGCTGTGCATACCAGCCGAGGCCCTGCGTGCGGCCGAAGCGCTCGGTGTTCGTCGAGACGTAACCTGCCACCGCCTCGCGCGTGTCGTTCTCGACGTAATAAAGCTCGCTTTGGAGTTCGAGCGCCCGTCCCCCAGGCAACTGGAACGGCAACCGCACCTCGCCGCCGATCGCGCGTTGCAGTCCCGAAGGCAACACGTGCGTAACGCGACCGAGGCTGTCGACGTAGCCCGGCTGCCACAGTACCCAGCCTTGCCCCGATGCGACCGTAGGGTAGTCGTACCCGACGCGTTTGGGGTCGCGCGAGCCGATGCGGGCCGATACGCCGAATTGCGCCTTTGACAGGATGAAGTCGGCCCCGAGTCCGGCGAACGGGCGCGAGTGAATGCGCCCCGCAAATTCGGGGAGTGCGTCCGCGAAGGGGTGCTCGTAGCCGTCGCCGCTGAACACGCCGAGCTCGTAGTGAAGGTACTCCTTCGGGGCGGCCTCGCCCCACACGGTGAGCCCGACATCGCGGTGCCACGGCGCGGCGAAGGCCCGGATCCCGAGCGGCCTCTCCGGTAGCTCGCCGACGGAGTCGGGCGTGCGGTTCGACATAGAAAATGGCAGCAATTGCTGGCCCGCCGTGAAATTCAGCCAGCGTCGAAACAGGTAGCTTACGTGCGCGTCAGCGGGCCGCACTCGGCCGTCGTTCGCCGAGGGCATCGCGCGTCGGCTCGTGTCCGCGCCCGTGAATACCGTCGTGCCGATGCGGCTGCCGCCGAGCTCGACCCCGACCGTGAACGCGAGCCTCGAGCCGATGTCGCCGCTGACTTCGAAGCCGACTCGCCGCACAAGTACGCTTGCGCCGAGGCTGTCGCCGTTGGTCGCGAGCGTCGGTGCTCCGGGAAACAGGTGCCCGTCGAGCGTGACGCGAGCCGAAGGGTAGATACGGACGACGTCGCGCACGTCGCGAAGGAACGCGCCGCCGTTGTCGACTCCCGCAAGGGCCGGGGCCGAGGGCTCGTCGCGCAGCGAGGCGAAGACGGCCGGCGGTGGGGTCACGGCCGGGACGGCGATTACCGGCGGGGCGGCGATTACCGGCGGGGCATCGATTACCGGCGGGGCGGCGATGACCGGCGGGACGGCGATTACCGGCGGGGCATCGTCCGCGGCCGCCGTGCTTCCGAGGAGCAGGAGCCCGACTGCGGTGAGGCCCGATGCATAGCTCTTCATGACGATCGGTCTCCGGGGAAGTATCATAGGTTCCACCACCACACCGGGGGGGAGCCGGCGCGAACGCTCGCACCCAGCCTCCCTCCGGTCAAGAAAGGAAGCGGCCATCCACGCACCTGCCGATACCCCGATGTCTGACCCGGTCCTCAACGCCACTGCTGAAGTCGAATGGAGCGACGCCAAAGCGCTCTTCTCGTTCGTCGGCCCCGGCAACGTGAATTTGCGCGCCCTTCAAAAGCACTTGGGCATCGACCTCGGTTCGCGAGGCAACGTCCTTCGCATTGGCGGAGAGCCCACGCGCGTCGCGTTGGCGGAGCGCTTTTTCATACAGATGGGCCAGCTCGCCGCTGAAGGCGTCAAGCTCGAAGGGCAAGATCACATCCGCGCCCTCCATGCGTTGAGCCACGACGACGCGTTGCATCTCCGGGATATCTATTCGGAGGTCGTGCTCTTGACCGCGCGCGGCCGGCCGATCAAGGCGCGCGGACTTGCCCAGAAAAGCTACGTGCACGCGATGCGCACCCACGATCTCACGTTCGGGATCGGGCCTGCCGGTACGGGCAAGACTTACCTCGCCATGGCGCTCGCCGTGACGGCGCTGCTGTCGAAGACCGTGCGTCGCATCATCCTCACGCGCCCCGCCGTCGAGGCCGGTGAGCGACTCGGCTTCCTCCCCGGTGATCTCGAGGAGAAGGTGAATCCCTACTTACGCCCCCTCTACGATGCGCTCGACGACATGGTGGACGCCGACAAGACCGACGGATTTTTGAAGCGCGGCCAAATCGAGGTTGCCCCGCTCGCGTTCATGCGCGGCCGTACCTTGAACGATTGTTTCGTCATTCTCGACGAGGCGCAAAACTCCACGAGCGAGCAGATGCGAATGTTTCTGACGCGACTCGGTTACAACGCGCACTGCGTGGTCACCGGCGACGTCACGCAGGTCGACCTTCCATCGGGGCAGAAAAGCGGATTAGCCGAGGCGCGCTCGCTCTTGCACGGCATCGAAGGCATCGCGTTCTGCGAGTTCACCAAAGTCGATGTCGTGCGGCATCCGCTCGTGCAGCGGATCGTTCAAGCGTATGAGGAGCGCGACGAAACGATCGAGCTCGAGCGCGAGCGACGCAAGGTCGAAGCGGACGCACGTCGACGCGCAAGTGAGGGGCTGCGTGATTCGACTCGCGGTGTCGTTGGGCGCCCGTCAGGGGCCGACCAATGACGCCGGGAGAAGCGATCGGGGAGGGCGCGCCACCGCCGTGGAATGACCCCTTCCGCGGGAGGCTCGAGACGATGCGGGCCGACGTGCGCCTCGCCGGTCGCTTCATCACCCGACCCCATCCGCTTATCCTTGCGGTGCGTGACGAAGGTGGAAACCAGGTTCATCTCTTCCCGGCGGCGGGTTGGGATGGCTCTCGCGGCGCGCTCGCGCCATTTGCGAGCGACTACGCCGCGGGGCGGGTGGCGCTCATCGTTCTCGGCGAGCTGCCGCGGCGGGGTATCGATGAAGCGCTCTCGCAGGGGCTCGTCGCGACGCTCCCGCTCGAGGCCTCGGCCGACCAAGTGTTCGTGGCACTCGCCGGCGCGTTCGAGTTGCTCGCTTCCCGGCAACGGTCCGAGCACCGCGGAGAATCGCTCGACCGTTACCGCGCGGAAATTGGCAAAATCGTCGAGATAGCTCAGGCCCTGACGACCGAGAGAAAGATCGAGCGCCTTCTTGCGCTGATCCTCGAGAAGTGTCGCTACGTGACGGGCGCTGACGCCGGAAGCATTTACGTGGTTGAGGGCGATTCGCCGGAAATCACTGAGCGAATGCTGCGTTTTTCCCATACGCAAAACGACTCGGTAAGCTTCGACTCTCGTGAGTTCCGCATCCCGGTGAGCGAGCGCTCGATGTCCGGCTACGTTGCCCTCAAGCGCACGTTGCTCAACATCGCCGACGTGTACGACTTGCCTGCCGACGCGCCCTACGGCTTCGACGCCACCTTCGATCGCGCGATTGGTTATCGGACCCAATCGATGCTCTGCGCGCCGCTCTTGTCGCGCGCCGGCGAGGTCCTCGGCGTCTTGCAGCTGATCAACCGTAAGCTCGTCTCCTCGACCAAACTCGCCGAGTTTGGGGCCGAGTCAACGCAGGTGATCGCGTTCGACTCGCGCACCGAGGACCTTCTCACGACGCTCGCGTCGTTCGCCGGTGTCGCTCTCGAAAACGCCGTTCTAGCGGGCGAGAACGAGCGCATGCTCGAAGGCTTCGTGCGGGCGAGTGTCGCGGCGATCGAACAACGCGATCCGACAACGAGTGGCCACTCGATTCGCGTCGCCACCATGTCGGTCGGTCTTGCGAGGGCGCTCGAGCGTTGTGACTCGAGCGAGTTTCGCAGCATTGTTTGGTCCTCCGACGACATCCTCGAACTCGAATACGCGTCGCTCCTGCACGACTTCGGAAAAATCGGCGTGCGTGAGGATGTGCTTCTCAAGGCGAAGAAGCTCTACCCCCAACAGCTCGAGCTGATTCGTTCACGGTTCTCCCTCGCCGAGCGCACGCTCGATGTCGACCGATTGAGCCGCAAGCTCGAGCTCATCCAGGCCAACGCCCCGCCCGAGGCCTTCTCGCTCCTCGAGGAGCAGTACGCGTTCCGCAAGAGCGCGCTTGTCAACTCGCTCGAAGCGGTCTGTCGATGCAACGAACCGATGCTGCTGCACGGTGGAGATTTCGCCGCTGTCGAGGAGGTCGCGCGGGGCCGCTACCGAGACTACCGCGGCGAGGAGCAACCCCTCTTGACGGCCGACGAGCTCGCCTCCCTCTCGGTCACGCGCGGGTCACTCACGGCTGACGAGCTAAGTGAAGTCCGGAGCCATGTCCTCCACACTCATGGGTTTCTCGCGACGATTCCTTGGGGGAGGAAGCTCCGAAACGTCCCGAGCATCGCCGTCGCCCACCACGAGCGTCTCAACGGCACAGGCTATCCGCACGGTTTGCACGGGGTCGCAATTCCGCTCCAGGCGAAGATCATGTCCGTCAGCGACATCTTTGACGCGCTTACCGCGTCCGACCGTCCTTACAAGCGGGCGGTGCCGCTCGACCGGGCGCTCGACATCCTCGCGATGGAGGTCCGCGACGGGCACATCGATGGCGAACTCGTGCGAATATTCAAGGAAGCGAGAGTGTGGCTAACGCTCGAACACCCGGTTTTTTGAGGCTCGCCGAAGGCCCCGCTGTGCTCTCGTTTGGCAAAGCGGTCTCCCATCGAAGCCACCGAATGACGCAGTGCGCCTGCGAAACTTGGCCCCCGGTTGCTGCGTTTGTTACCCCCGCCTGAGATGCGCCAAGGGTTCGCCCTCTTCGCAGCGGCTGCGCTCGTGGCAGCAACGCTTCCGTTCGTGCGCAAACACGACGAAAACCTCACATCTTTGCTGAGTCGAGCGAAGCTCGTCGTTTCGAGCCCGAAGAAAGGCCTGGATGGCAAGGGCGTCCCGGTCGATCCGCCTGCGCTCACCGACGTCGATCTCACCAGCATCGACACCCGGCGTGATGTTGCCACTGCCCCGGCTCACGGAAAACGGAACGCAGAGTTGACGGTGGATCCGATTCTTCAAGAAGCGGCCGAGACGCTCTTGCGGCGCGGAGAAATGCACTCGGGTGCAATTGTGATGACGGATGTGGCGAGCGGTCGCGTGCTCGCGTGGTCGAGCGTAAGCCCAGGGCATCGACGCGACGTCGTCGTCGAGTCGACTGCGCCTTCGGCGAGTGTCTTCAAGATCGTCACGGGGGCCGCGCTGGTCGAGCAAGGCGTCCCGCTGAACGAGAAGTATTGCTACGGCGGCGGCGAGCACAGCCTGACGCTTCGCGATCTCGAGCCGAGCGACGAACGTGACAAGTGGTGCGCGACCGTGGGGATGGCCCTCGGGCGCAGCATCAACGCCGTGTTCGCGAGGCTTGCGCTGCGGCACCTCGAGCGCGGCAAGCTGCGGGCGGCAGCCGTGCGGATGGGTTATGCCCAGGACATTCCCTTCGACGTTGCGGTCGCGCCGAGCACCATCGACGTCCCTGAAGACGAGCTCGAGTACGCGCGCATGGCGGCCGGATTCTGGCACACCACGCTCTCGCCATTTCAGGCGGTCAACCTTGCCCTCACCATCGCGAACGGTGGGCAGATGATTCGTCAACGGATCGTCGAGCGGGTGATCGACGAGGACAACCAGACGATTTACGAACGCCCGAAGGAACGCCAAGTGCTCAAGCGTGCCCTCGACGAGCGGACGGCCTGGGCCGTGGCGCGGATGATGGAGCAGACCGTCCGCAATGGCACAAGCTTCCAGTCGTTTCACGATCGGTCGGGTCGCCCCTATTTGCCGGACATCCGCATCGCCGGTAAAACGGGTACGCTGACCGAGAAGAAGACCGACACCCTCTACACCTGGTGGGTCGGCTTCGCGCCGGCGCGTCAGCCCGAGGTCGCGATCTCGGTGCTCGTCGTCAACCGTGGCGCGTGGCGCGTGAAGGCGACCAACGTCGCGGCCGACGCCTTGCGTGTTTATTTCGCGGACAAGGGCTACCCGGCGGTACGGCCGCCGCCCGGGATCCGCATGAGACCGAAACCAACCGACGTGCCGGCTGGCAGTGGCGGCGGGGGCGACGCGGCAAGCGCCGATGCTCCTCGGGCGAAGCCCACGCCCGAGGACGACGGGGACGGCGACTGAGCGTCTCCATTGGCATGCGCCGGAGAGCGGTGCTTCTGCCGGCCAAGTCAGCTTTCGCCGGCACGTACCTCGCGCGGGCGAAAGCAGGTTCGACAGCGCGCTTCGTAACAATCCGAGCCGCCGACGAGTACCGTCGACCCCTCGTGAATGATGCGCTGTGAACGGCTCGCCGCTCCGCCGCACACGGTGCATACCGCTCGAACTTTGGTCACTTCCTCGGCGATCGCCATCAAGTCCGGCATCGGCGGGAAGGGTCGTCCGAGGTAGTCTTGGTCGAGGCCCGCGAGGATCACACGCCGACCCTGGTTTGCGAGCTCATTGCAAACCTCGACGATGCCGCGGTCGAAGAACTGCGCCTCGTCAATGGCCACGACTTGCGTGCCGTCTTCGACTCGCCGCATCAGGCTCTCGCTGTTCGCGACGGGCACGGCTTCGATCGCGATCGCGCCGTGACTCACGATCTGCGTAGGGTCGTAGCGGTCGTCGATGCGGGGCTTGAACGCTTGCACCTTTTGGCGACCGTAGAGTGCGCGCTTGACGCGACGGATGAGTTCTTCGGTTTTACCGCTGAACATCGAGCCGCAGACGACTTCGATGCGACCGCCGGGGCCGTGAGCCTGGGAGGGGAGGGATTGGGTCGAGCGCGGGGCGTCGAGCTCGCCGTCGAGTGCTGGGTCACGAGGGTTCATCAGCGGTGCCTCAGACGCGGCCCATACGCCGTAGGTTGGGTGGCGACAAGCCCCCGATCGGCATCGTGTCCGTTGGCGATCGCGATCCTCCGCTGCCCGCCTAAGGCGATCGTGCTAGCGTTAGCCCGTGCAGGTTGTACTGAGGAAGCTCGGTCGAGGCGGCCGCTCCGTAACCGGGCGTCTGGTCAGAGCTCCGCGGAAGGGCTCCGTCATCGTGATCGAATTTTCCGACGGCCTCCACGAGTACGTGACCACGCCGGTGCGGCGCGTGTTGAAGCTCGCCCCGGGTGAAGTATTTTACATCGAGACGATGAACTCGCGGTACCGCCTCGAGGTCGAGCCCCGCGAAGTTGCGCTGGACGACGCGGCCACCCGGTCTTCCAGCACCTGAGCCCGTAGCTCAGGGCAGGTCGACGCTACCCACGAGCTCGGAGCGTTTCGCCGCGGGGGCGTCTTTCTCCTTGGATTTCGTTGGAAAAAGACCCTTCGAGCCGCTAACGATCGTCTCTTCGGCGAGTCGCCAATCCGAGATCGATTGGACCCAACGCTGGGCGACCGACGTCGATTGAATCGTCGGATCGTCGATGCGATGCCAGTTCACCATGAGGTCGACCTGCGCGGTCTCGGTCGAGCTCATATCGACCCCCTCCACTTCGATGTCGACGATGCGAATGTCTCGTCCCCAGCGGCGGTGCCGTTTGCCGAAGTCGGCCCGGGCTTCCGTCGCCACGCTGTCCGATGCCACGTCCATGCGGCCGAACCGCGTGGCCGAGTTCAGCTCAAAGGCAGCCTGGTTCAGCCGTTCGGCGGACGTAGGCGGTAGCGCGATACAACCTTGTGCGGCTATGGCGAGCGCAACGGCGAGGACCCTTCGCATCCGGCGGGCGTACCGAAGTCACTTCCGAAGGGCCAACAATTCAGCGAAGCGGCGTGCGCGTCAAAAGGCGCTCGCCGCCAGGAAGTAGAGCTGACCACCTGGGATCCGTTCTTGGCTGAAGCCGAACGCGTAACCAAGGCGCATGTTGACGTTGAGGAGGTACGCGATCGTGGAACCGAACCAGAGCTCGCCGCCGATTCCGGTGTGAAGTTGCGGGCTTCCGATAAGCGCGCCTTTCGAGAAAAAGTCGACCGAACGGAAATCGAAGGTGTCGAAAGCCCCGCCGAAATCGACGTAAACGTTGCCATCGATGCGGCGCAAATAGAGTGGCAGCGAAGACAATCCGCGATCGGGCACCGCCAACGGGAACCGGAATTCAGCGGTCTGAAGCGTGTAGGTGGAGCCGCTGTACGCGCTTGAAGGATAGCCGCGCAAAACGAACGCGCCGCTGTAAGTCCCGGCGGTTATCGTGTCGAGCACGGTGTTGTCCGTGAGATTGTAGCCTCCGACGTAGTAGGTCCCTCGTCGCGAGAAGCTCCCGGTGGACATCCCCCCCGCGCTGCGCAGGGCGAGGACGTGGTTCTTGCCCCACGGGAGCGGAACGTACGCGGCCGCGCTGTAGTTCGCTTCGTAGAGGCTCTCCGAGCTGCCTGTCGCTTGGTCGGATGCGTCGACGCCGACGGAGAGTGCGAAGCCGCGCGCAGGCCCAGGGGTGTCGAGTCCGCCTTCGACGCGGCCAACTCCATAGCCGACGTGCACCGTGCCGAGAAAGCCGCGGCGTGGGCGCACCGTGACGTCCGCGAGTGGATCGAGCGGAAGACCTGCGACGGGGAGGTCAGAGTCCACAACCGAGGCTGTGTAAGAGACGCCGAACGATTGGGTCGCGAACTCGCCGGGCCGGCGGTAGTTGAGGGACGAACGGAAGTTGTAACTGCTCTCCACATACGGCGGCGACGTTCCACCGATTTGGTAGCCGCTGCGCGGCGTGACGCGGTTGCCGATTTGTAGGCCGACGTCGAACGGCATGCGCGTGTAGTCGTAGGCGAGCGTGGCCTGGGGCACGGGCGCTCCGAAGTCCGCAACGAGCCGTGCGCTGAACGCGTGATGCCCAGCGATGTCGGCGCCCCCAACCGAGAATCCGAGGGAGTTTGCCCCGAAGTTTCCTTGTCCGTAATCGAACGAATAGCTCCGCGGTCGGAGCGTCTGAAGCGGCTGATAGCGGCGTCGGGTGAAAGGCACGCTAGCCGGCTCTGTGAAAGGCTCAGGCCTCTCGGTCGGCGCGCGTGTCGCTTCGAGATACCGATTCGGATCGAGCGGCATCACGAACAGATCGAATCCCGCCGCGGTGTAGCCGACGTAAGCGAGGAGACGACCATCGGCGCTGACGGTTGGCATCGTCGCGAGCGTTTTTACGTTCGTCACCTGCCAAAGTTTGGCGTCGTCGATGCGGTATTCGTGAATGTTGAGAATCCCCGAGCGGTCCGACGCGAAGTAGAGCCGCGTGCCGTCGGCGGACCATGTCGGGTTCGTGTCGATCGCCCGATCACGCGTGACCGCGGTGACTTTCCCGGTCGCGACGTCGACGATCGCGATGTCGCGAAAGCCGCCTTTCGTCCAGCGGCTGAACGCGATGCGGCCCCCGTCTGGAGAATACGCGGGGGTGTAGACCTGGTCGAATGGAGCGCTCGGCGCGGCGACGGTGCGCGTCTGTCCGAGGCGTCCGTCGGGCTCGAGGTCCGCGACCCGCAGCGTGGTCGTACCCTTGCCGTTTACCGTGAAGGCGACATGGAGCCCATCGGGGCTGACGCTCGGTGCCGTGGCGCGGAGACCTTCGGTCAGGGTTTTGCGCCAGGCCTCGCGTCCGTCGGTCGCGCGGCTATTCGCAGGCAACCGAAAGAGCTCGCTCCTTGAGTAAATGTTGCGAAACGGCACCACGCTCGAGAACACGAGGTCGCCGTTAGGCGCGAACGAAAACGACGACTCATTGTTGGTCCGCGCGAGGAGCTCAGGTGAGTTCTCCTCCGGGCCCGAGCCGAGATCGAGCCCGTAGATGCCTGGGCGTGCGTTGAGGTCATTTCGGAAATAGGCCAGCCGGTAGCCCTCCGCATCGTTGGGTCGGGCCGCCTTCGGCATGAACGCTGGATACGACGTCTCGCGTCCCGAGAACGTGACGCGCACGCCTTCGCGTAAGCCGCGGCGCTCCACCTTTCGCATCTCGTCGGCGACCGTGCGCTCGAGATGGGCCTTCCACCCCTCGTAGAGCTCTTCGTAAGTGCGCCCCGTTTGCCTCCGAATCGCGCGGTTGATGCCCAGCGGAACGAGTGTCGAGCCGTAGTCCGTCGCGACTGCACGAAGCACATCGCGGCCGTAGACCTCGGCTATCCAGTGGAGGAAACTCGAGCCGTAGAGGTACCAGAGGTTGCCTTGCGGCCAACGCTGAGCGTCGTTTGAGATCGTGTCGATGCCGGCGAACTTCCCCTCGAGGACGTCCGCCCGAAGGTAGGCGCTGAAGAGCGAGGAGCGAATGCGCCCGCCCGTCGAGTGGTCGCTTTCGGCAAGCACCGCGAGTCCCTCGAGGAGCCAGCGGGGCTGCGCCTGATTCGGGGCGAGGCGTTTTCCGAGGAGGGCGTTCAGCACCGAGGGCACGCCCGAGATGTTGTCGGTGTGCAGGATGTGCGTGTACTCGTGCGTCAGCAGGCCGAGGTACCAGTCATCGTAATCCGCGAGCGGCGAGAGATCGCCCGGGGCTGTGACGAAGAGTTGGATTTGGTTGTAGGGGACCGCGATCGCGGAACCGTTGGCCGAGTCGGTGTAATCCGTCAGCAGGATCTCGGTGACGTCGTCGGGGCTATGGCCGAGCGGACCGCCAAGCCGCTCGTGAATGGCTTCGCCGAGTCGGGCGATACGCACCGCAATGGGCTCGAGAGCGGTGTCGTACGTGATGTGAAAGTGGCGGGTCTCGAGGGTCCAACGGTCAAGCTTCGGATCGTTTTCTGCGTGCGCATCCACCGCGAGCGTCGCCCCGATCAAACCGACCAGAAAGCGAACGGAGCTGCGACGCACGACCGGCACGCCGTCGATCAGAGGTCGTCGTAAAAAATCGGCTCGCGATTGCGGACGTAGCGGTACACGAGCTGACGGCCTTCAGGGGAGATCCGCGTCACGCGAGTGCCGAAACCAGGTTCGCTCTCGCCGCTGCGGGTGTCGCGTGTCCACTGCACGACGCCGTCCGCCTCGAACTCGAGGTCCCCGGGCAGATGCACGCGCAGTCCGATCGCCTGGCCGACTTTCGGAATTTGGTACGTCGCCACGAAAAGACCGCCGTGCTCGATCACGTCATTGCCGCTCAGGCCCTTGTAGAAATTCGAGCCGGAGTGGGCGCCGAGCTCGACGTCGATTCGCTTCGTGCCATCGGCGAGTACCGGCGCGCCGGCTGACCCTGCCACGGCCTCCTTCTCTTTCGATAGCGCGACGGGAACTGCGGCGACGTCGCTCGTCTTCCCGCTGCGTCGCGTCGACTTTGGTGCGGCCTCGACGGGCTCCGCTTTGAGGTGCGCACTCGGCTTCGGCTCCGGCGCGCTGACCGCACTCGACACCGCGATGCCGAAGCTCGGTTCGCTGCGTTCGGTCGCCGAGATTGTCTGCGCGGGCTGCGCAGCCTTGCGCGCCGATTTTGGTGCTTCTTCGGCCTTTGCGACCGGTTTCGCTTCCGGTTTCGCTTCCGGTTTTGCCTCGACTCGCGTCTGAGGCCTCGGCGCGGTCGACCCCGCAGCTTCTGCTGCCTTCAGGGCCTTCGAGAGCGCGAACATCTTGCTGAGTGAGCTCGCGACAGCCTCCATCGCGGCATCGACCGACGGGTGGTCTTGGCCAACCTCCTGCAGCGAATCGAGGACCCCGCGCACCGCTTCGAGGGCAGCATCGATTTCCTGGGCGCTGCCGGTCCCTTGTTTCTCGACGCGGTGCAGAACGCCCATCGTCTTGGCGATTGGCGCCGCAATGTCGAGGAGCTTCTCGGGGACGTTGTCGCCCGTCTGAAGTGCTTCCAATGCTTGCGAGAGCGTATTGCGGGCCTTGAGAGCGAGTTCCTTCGGGTCGACCATGACTTTCGAAGAGGAGACTACCAAATCTCCGCGCGGGGAAGTGGGCGGATTCCGCAGCCGAAAAGTTTCCCCTGTGGGACCTCGCTTGTTACGTCGTAGTGCGATGCGATCGGTGAGTACCCTCAAGGGCAATGGAAGCCCGTCTGACGGCCGTAAGGCCCGAAGATTCGACCCCACCGCAGCCGACAAACCGATCCTCGTCATCGAGGACGTGTGCAAATCGTACCGGGCGGACCAGCCCGTTCTTCGCTCGTTGTCGCTCACCATCGAGCGCGGCGAGTTCGTTTTCATCACCGGGCCGTCGGGTTCCGGGAAGAGCACGATGTTGCGAATGCTCTACCGCGCGGAGCTCCCCGACGACGGCACCATCCGCTTCATGGGACGTGACATCTCCCGCCTCACGCCCGAGTCGATCCCCGCGTTGCGGCGCAACATCGGCATCGTTTTCCAAGACTTCAAGCTCGTTCCTGATTGGTCGGCCTTCGAGAATGTCGCCATCGCGCTCGAGGTGCTCGGACTCCCGACTCGCATCATTCGCGCTCGGGTAGGCGCGGTGCTCGAGCGTGTTGGCCTCGTCGGCAAAGGCGGGATCAGAACCTCTGCCCTTTCGGGGGGTGAGCAACAACGCGTTGCGATAGCGCGAGCGATCGTGGCCGAGCCGGCACTCGTCTTGGCGGACGAACCGACCGGTAATCTCGACCCGCTCCTCGCCGTCGACATCCTCGGGCTCTTCGAGGACATTCATGAATCCGGCACCACGGTTTTGTTCGCTACCCACGACCGCACGTTGCTCGACGTGCGCGCGCGGCGCGTGGTCGTCCTCGACGAAGGTAAGGCCTCCGACGCGAAGTCGGGTCTCGGTTCGCTCGACTGGAACGACGATGGGACGAGCGGCATCCGCGTGGCCGTGTAGGAATTCCACATGAGCGACACCGGACCAACCTACCGATTCCTTGGCACATGGCGTGCGGGCCGCAGCAACTGGCGGCTTCAGGTAATGTCTGTGTTTTCGCTGGCCGTGGCGTTCGTTTGCCTGGCGTCGGCGCTGCTTGTCGTGACGAATCTCGCCGCCGTCCGTGACCGCTGGTCCCGCGCCGGTCGAGCCACGGTCTACCTCCGCGACGATGCCTCCAAGGAGGACATCCAAGCCCTCGTCAAGGCGCTCGAGTCGACGCATGGCGTGAAGAGGGCGCGCTTCGTTAGTCGCGAAGATGCGCGCAACGAGATCGTTCAATCCGGCGGCGATGACCAACTGGCCGCCCTTCCAGTCGATGCCTTCCCGACTTCGGTCGAGCTTGCCTTCGACGACTCCGTGGACGATGCAGGCCTGGGTGTCATGGCGCTCAAGCTCCGTGCTCTGCCGAGCGTGGAGACCGTCGAGACCTATCAGCGTTGGACCGAGCGCCTCTCCTCGCTTCTGCGTGGAGGCGTGACCGCGAGTCTCTTTCTCGCTTTCGTCGTGTTCGCTGCGGTCGTCAGCGTCGTCGCTTCGACCATGCGACTTTTGCTCGAGCGCCGAAGGCTCGAAGTGGAGGTGCTCCGACTCGTGGGCGCGACTTCCCAGTTCGTCTGTCGCCCGTTCATCGTCGAAGGCGCGCTCCAAGGCGCGAGCGGCGCCGCGGGTGCAATTTTGCTGCTCGGCGTGCTCTACAGCATCGTCAGCGGGCGCTTCGATCGCGAACTCGCGACGCTGTTCGGCGTGCATCCGTCCTTCTTGCCGTGGCCGACCATGATGCTGATGGTCTCCGTCGGCGGGCTGCTCGGTGGCACGACGGCGTGGCTCAGTCTCCGCAAGGTGGTTCGGATCTGAGATGCCGACGCTGCGCTACCCAGATGAGGGGCGCACCGCCGCGAAGCGGAGCGTCGTGGGCCTGTGTGTTGCCCTGCTCGTTGCGGGGTCGGCGGGCGCCTACGTGCCGAGTTCACCGCCCGCCCAAGCGCCGACTCCGGCCGAGTCGAGCGCCGCGCGAGAGACCGAGTCTGCTTCGTCGGCCGATTTCGACACGATTGTCACGCGCCTCGAGCACCGCGAACGGGCGCTCGAACGCGAGCTCGCAGAGGTTGGCCCACGGCTCGACCTCATCGAAAAACGGGTCATCGCGCGCGGTCGTCAGTATTACCGACTCGTTCGAATCGGCATGCTTCCGGTCGGCGGGGGCTTCGACGGGCTCGTTGATCACGCGACGAAGGTGGAGCGTCTTCGCGCCGCCCTCGCGCGCGACCTCGCCATCGACACCGATCTTCGCGACCGGCAATCGAGCGCCCGCAAGGAGTTGCGAACGGTGCGAACCGAGCGGGCCCCGATGCTCGTTCAACGGGAGGCCATGAAGCAGGCGCAGCACGTCATGCAGGAAGCCGACGACCGCCGGGACGCATTCCAACGCGCTTTCGGTAACTCCACCGAGCCGCCTCAGACGGCCGTCTACGGCGCCGACACCGGGCCACTCGCGGCCGACCCGAACTCGAAGTTCGCCCAGATGCGCGGCCGCCTCTCGTTTCCTCTCGCCGGACGAGCCACCGTGACTCAGAAGGACAAGTCCACCACCGCACTGCAGCTCCGTGCGAGCCGCGACACCGCTGTGCGCGCGGTGTATCCCGGCACCGTCGCCTTCGCAGGTGAGACCGATCGCGGCATCACCGTCGTCATCGATCACGGAGACCACTACTTCTCGACCTACGGCAATCTGCAGCGGCTCGACGTCAAGATCGGCGATGCGCTGTCCGAGCGCGCACGTATCGGTTGGGTCAATCGCCGCGGATCGAAGCCGCCGTTGCTCCACTTCGAGTTGCGCCGCGGCAGCGCGGTCCTTGAAGCGGGCCCGTGGCTCGGCCTGTGACGTGCGACTTCTGCGAGGTTTGACCTCGTTGCATGGTAGCGTGAACAACGTTCATGGTACTGACCGAGCCGAGCCTCTCCGGGGCTGCTAGCGCCGTAAGGATCAGCGTTTTTGCTGCTCTTCAGTCGCGGATGGATGCCTACCGCCTCGCGGGAGGAGAGCTCATCCCGCTGCAGATCGGCGACACGTATCTCGCGCCTCCGTCGGCGGCGCTTGCCGCGGCGTCGGAGCCCCGCGCGCTGTCCACGTATGGAGCCGTGCCCGGGTTGCTCGAGCTTCGTTCTGCGCTCGCCTCTCGCTTGGCCGCGAAGGGCCACGCATCGGTGCAAGGCCCGGCCGAGGTGCACGTCGGAGCGGGCTGTACGCATGCGCTCTTCTGCGCCGCGCGTTCCGTGCTCGACCCGGGCGATGAAGTCCTCGTCGTGACGCCGCATTGGCCGCTCATCACCGGCGTCTTTTCGACGGCGGCCGCAGTGCCGGTCGAAGTGCCGCTCACCCAAGGCTTGTTTGCGGCCCCTCGACTCGACATTGGGCGGGCGCTTCATGGCGCGGTTACCCCCCGAACTCGCGCGGTCTACTTCAGCACGCCGAGCAATCCAGACGGCTACGTCTTCTCGCTCGCCGACCTCGAGGCGGTGGCTGCTTTCGCGTTGGAATTCAATCTCTGGGTGTTCTCCGATGAGGTCTACGCCGACTTCGTTTACGACGGTCACCACGAGCCGTTTGCGAACCTCCCAGGGATGGCCGCTCGCACGGTAACCGGGCACTCGCTCTCGAAGAGCCACGCGCTAGCGGGTGCCCGCATCGGCTATGTCACGGGCCCCTCCCGGGTGATCGACGCGACGCGCCGCATGTCGAATCACACCATCTACAACGTACCGGTGCCGATGCAGCGCGTCGCACATGCGGCGATCCTTACCGGCGAGGCCTTCGTGGCTGAGGCGCGTGACCTCTACCGTGACGCGCGCGACAAGACCTCGGCCGCCTTGTTGCGGCATGGGCTCCGGCATCACCTGCCGCGCGGCGGAAGCTTTGTTTTCGTCGATCTCGCTCCGCGTCTTTCAGGTCATACGGTTCAACGTGCGCTCGAGCTTGCGGTCGACCACGGCGTGTTGATCGCCCCGGGCGACGCGTTCGGAGCGGCCCACGCAACTTCGGTTCGACTCTGTTTCACGGGCGTGCCCATCGGGGACGTGCTGCGCGGCGTCGAGCGACTGGCAACGGCTCTCGACGCGCTCTCACTGGAGAATCCCTGATGATGGAATCACTCGCGCGACACTTGATTCGCAAGTCCGTCGCCTGGTCGGTCGTGATTGTCACCGTCGTGGTCACGTTGCTTGCCGGTTGGCAGGCGACGCGCGTTGACCAGGACGATGACGTCCTCAAGTTTTTGCCCCGCGGGAATCGCGACATTGCAAAATTTCGCGAGATAAACGAGCGATTTGGCGGCCTAGACGTCGCGCTCGTGGGGATCGAAGTTCCCGATGCGCTCGACCCTGCGTTTCTCGGCAAGCTCCGAACGCTGACCAAGACGCTGAATGAGGAGCCGCCGATCGCGTACGCGTTGAGTCTCGCGAACGTCGAGGACTTTACACTCGAGAAGGGCGGCGCTCGCGTCGACTACCTCGTTGGCGACTTGCCGACGGGCGACGCCGCGAAGGGTGCGCTGCGCGACAAGGTGATGAGCCGCGAGCACGTCGTCGGAAACCTCATCTCGAAAGACGGACGGTCGGTCCTCCTCTACAACTTCGGCAAGCACGGAACGAGCCCGCGCGAGCTCTCGGCGACGGTGAAAAAACGGGTCGAAGAAGTGTTCCCCGACGTGCCGAAGTACTGGGGCGGCGCCCCCTTCGTGTCGACCTACATCTACGACGTCACGCAAGCCGACATGCGGAAGCTCACGCCATGGGCGATCCTCGTGAAGCTAATCATCGTGCTGCTCGTGTTTCGCAATGCCATCGGCGTGCTGCTCACGATCGCGTCAGCCGGCATCGGCATCGTGATCGCGCAAGGCTTGATGGGTGCGACGCGCACTCCCGCGAATGTGGTTCTCGGTTCGCTGCCGGTCATCCTCTTCGCGCTCGGGAGCGCCTACGTCACTCACGTTGTCGTGCACTATTTTGGTAAGCGGGCGACGCTCGAGGCGAATGAAGCGGTCGTCGAGACTCTTCGCGAGGTCGGGCCTCCCGTGCTCGGCGCGGGTCTCATCACTGCGGCGGGCTTGTTCTCTTTTTGCGCGATGGACATAGGTCCCCTGCGCGAGTTCGGGCTCTTCGCGGGTATTGGAATCCTCATCGCGCTGACGCTCTCGCTCACGTTCGTGCCCGCGGTGCTCGCGCTGACCGGTGCCCGTGCCCCAGCCGTGGGCGGTGGACGCTTCCAGAACGCGCTCGGCTCATTCGCAGCGAGGATGGTGACGAAGCGTCGGGTCGTCATCGCGGTGATTGCGGCGGTCGCGCTTGTCTCCGGCGTGCTGACGATGCGGGTCGATGCGCGCATGGAAGCCTCGGCCTTCTTCGGAAAAAACAGCCCGCCCGATCAAGCTGAGCGGTTCTTGCGCGACCGCTTCGGTGGCTCGCAGTTCATCCAGGTGGCTGTCGACGGCAACATGAA
The DNA here is from genome assembly GCA_947475525.1 of Polyangiaceae bacterium. GTDB lineage: Bacteria > Myxococcota_A > Polyangia > Polyangiales > Polyangiaceae > SYFR01. The sequence continues at coordinate 130,805 of CANJMI010000002.1, forward strand.
CGACGCGAACGTCCTCCGCGAGGTTCAGCGCGTCGCCGACGAGATTGCCCTCTTGCCGCACGTAAGCTCGGTGACCCACATCGGTCAGGTGCTCGCACTGTCGGCGGACGCGATGGTTGGCGAACGTCGTATCCCGGCCACCACCGAACAGGTCTTGCCCCTCTACCGATTTCTCGCTGGTCGACCCTCAGTCAAGCAGCTCGTGGCCGAGGAACTCGATGGTCAGGGCGCGGAGCGGCGTCACGCCGTCATCCTCGTCAAAATCGACACGGATGATCACGTCGCCGTCGGCACATTGCTCGCGCAAATCGAGCGTTTCGTCGCCGATCAGGCCATCGTCTCCTATCGCTTCCTCGGCCCACCGGCCGTGCTCTCCGCAGGCGATGACAAGGCTCGCCACGACCGAATTCGAGACGTCATCGCAGCCGAGATCCGCGCGATGCTCCGTGCCTTCGAGCTCGCCGTTCCTTCGCGCGAGGCCTTTCCTGCTGCACTCGCGAAGCCCGTCCCCAAAGCCGATCCGGTTGCGGTCGAGGAGCGGCTCGCGAGGCTACTTGCGAAGGTGGAGGACGACGAACTCGCGGCCGACGCCGGCGCCGTCGCGAAGTCCGTGGTGGCGCTCGGTCCGAGCCCCGATGAAGGGGAGCTCATCGCGGCCATCGCCCGTGCAATGGACGAAGACCCCAACTCCGACGAGATCGAGGACACGGCGGACGCAATCCGCGGCGCGGTCGATCAAGCCTGGCGCCCCGCTCTCGTGGGCGCCCGCGCAAGGGTGGTGCTCGCTGCCCTCGGCGTCGCGGTCCCCGATGGCGACACCGGTGAACGGCTCGTCGGACGGGTCGGCGAGGCGCTGCGCGATCTCGACAACACGACGGCCATCGTTTCGGCGCATGACGGCAGCGCCGACGGCACCATTGGCTACAGCGTGAGCGGGACGCCCGTGCTGAACCGCGGCCTCTCGACCAGCGTTTTCGCGAACCAGTGGAAGAGCCTCGCGCTCTCCCTCGCGCTCGTCCTCGTGATCATGAGCGTGCTTTATCGCTCCGTCGCCGCAGGGCTCCTCGGGATTGCACCGACCGTCCTGACGCTGCTCGTGATCTACGGTTCCATGAACATCCTCGGGCTTCATCTCGAAGTGGGCACGTCGATGCTCGCGAGCTTGATCATCGGTGCCGGGGTCGATTACGGGGTGCACTTTCTCGCGGGCTTTCGTGCCGCCCCCGGCGAGACGCTCGAGCTTGCGGCTACGCGGGCGGCGCGTCACTCGGGCGTCGCGAGCTTCTGCAATGCCATCATGGTGAGCGCGGGATTTTTCGTGCTGACTCTCGGGGAGGCGCGGCCTCTAAAGACGGTAGGAGGACTGACTGGCGCGGCGATGCTCGTCGCCGCTGTAGCCACGTTCGTGGTCATCCCGGCGCTGGCCCGGCGCTCGCGTTACGGTCGCGATTCTGCGGACGGCGAGCACGGCGCGGCCGCGCAATGAGCGCGACGATGCGGGATATTCGCGCTCGGTTCGGGTTTCCATTAGAGTTTCGAGCAGGAGCGATGTTCTGTGTCCGTCGGTGATCCGAAACCAGGAGATGTGATCGACAAGCGCTACCGACTCGAGTGCGAGATCGGTCGGGGCGGTCACGGCTTGGTATTTCGTGCCGCTGACCTCGAGCAGGGGCTCGACGTCGCCCTAAAAATCCTGAGCCAGTCGATCGCCGAAGACCCGCAATACACCGTGCGACTGTGGCGCGAAGCTCAGTCCCTGCAGGCTCTGTGGGGTTCGAGCGTCGTGCGGGTGTTTGGATTCGGGACCGACGAGGAGAACGGCTACGTCTACATGGCGATGGAGCTGCTCGTCGGCGAGACGCTGGCGGAGCACCTACGGGAACTCGAGCGCTTTGGCGATCGCATGAGTTCGTTTTGCGTCCTCGAGGCGCTCGACCCCGTCGCGCGGGCGCTCCACGCGGCGCACGAGCGCGGCATCATCCATCGTGACATCAAGCCGGCCAACATCATCTTGCTTCACCCGGAGGCGGGCGGTGGGACGCGCCTCATGGATTTCGGTCTCGCGAAGATCCAGGGCTCGATGCAGCTGACGCAAGCGGGCATGGTCGCGGGTTCACCGAGCTACATCGCTCCCGAAGTCTGGCGTGCGCAGCCGTTCGATCATCGCATCGACGTCTACTCCTTCGCGGGCGTGGTCTTCCGCGCTTTCGCAGGCGTGGCGCCGTTCGTGGGTGAGTCGATGGTCGACATCCTGATGGCCTCGACGATGGGTGAGCGCCCCCTCTTGTCGACGGTTCGGGCCGAGTTGCCGCCGGAGATCGACCCATGGATAAAGCGCGCGCTCGCGATCGATCCGAACGACCGATATGACTACGTGACGACGATGTGGAATGATCTCATTCGCATCGTGATGAACGGCACGGGCCCGAGCGCCGAGAAGGCGCGTCACTATTTTCAGCTTCCCGAATAGCGGCTCAGTCGCAGTCGAGCTTCGCGCGACCGCCGACTTGTTCGAGTAACACCTGCAAGAGGGTCGCGTCCGTGGGTCGCAGTTCTTTCTCGTGCTGCAGGACGAAGCAGAGATGCGCGCTCGCCGGGTCGGGATCGTTCAGAGTGATGTAACCCTCCGCGAGCCGAATCCGATTCGCAGGATTGCTCGGGTATTCGGCGGCTTGCTGCTCCAGTAGCTCGATGCCGTCTTCGGAGTTGCCGTGCTGAACGAGGCTGCCCGGCGCGAGCACGTACATCGTGCCGAGCATGCGGCGGGCGGCGCCCTCGTGCCATTTCGGGTCCAGCTTCAGGCTGAGGCGCCCCCACGACTCCATGTCTCGAACCAGCGCGATCGCCGTAATGCCCGTCAGTTGGGCGAGTCGACCGGCGAGCGAGGCGCGCGCAAACGCGTACTCGGCAGAGTCGCCTTTCCAAGCGCAAATAGCGTCGTAGGCGGCCCGCCGATCGTCGAGAGTTGCTCGGCCTTCGTCGATCAGGAGCTCGAGTGCGTTCGTCAATCCGAGCGCGTCACGCTTGGCCGCTGGCGCTCGAAGCTCGGGTCGCAGATGAATGACATCGAAGCAGGCTACGAGGGCGAGCGCGAGTCCGACTGCCGACGTCAGTTTCCGTAGTTTTGCACGACCGACGCGAAGGCGCTCTCGTCTGCCGCCCTGATCGCTTTGATGCCGACCTTGTCGCAAGCACTCTTTCCTTCGCCCGAACATAGCGAGCCGAGGCTCGCTTTGAACTTCGCACGTTCCGGGGCTGGCGTACCAGAGAACGCCACGACGGCCATCGGCGGGAGGTCCGCCGAACTCCACACGGTCTTGACCGCGGCGCCGCCTTCGACCTTCGTCAGCTCTGCGAGTTGAGCGTTGTCTACGAGCGCGCAGACGGCTTCGTCTTTGACTACGGCCTTCAGTGTTTGCACGGGACGCTTTGTCTTCACGAGTTCGAAGTCCTTCAGCGTGAATGCGCCGCCCGATACGACCCGCTCGATGAACTTCTTGTTGCCGAAGTGATTGCTCGCAAGCTTCTGTGACTTGCATCCTCCAAGGTCGCTCGCGGTCTTGGAGACGAGGTGGAACTTGCGTCCACCTGCCGAGTCGACCTCGGCTACCCCGAGAACCTCGAGCCCGTTGTCCTTGCGCATACCGAGAAACGCGCTGAGCGAAAAGATGCCGTACTGCGGGCTCTTTTCCTTGATGTACTCCTTCGCGGCCTTGCGCCGGGTCGCATATTTTCCCTCGACGGCGGCCCAGCCGTTCGCGGCCTTTGCGCCCTCCATCAATTTGTCGACGTAGGGCTGAGCCTGCGCTGCGCTGCCGACGCCGTTGTCCATCACGATGAGGAAATGGACGTTCTGAGCCCCATCTGCCGTTGTCGCTGGGAGCCACGTTGCGAGCGCGCCGAGGCAGCCGAACGCGAGGGCAGGGATGAGAGAGCGGCGGGTGGTGTTGCGGGTGCTCATGACGAAAACCTCCATGGACGGGATAGACGAGGTCGCCCCGCGCCGCTTCCATGCCAGCACGAAAGAGGCGGGTCAACTTGGAGGAATGCGTCGCCCAAGGGAACACGTGCGGGCGCCTAGCGTCGCCGCTCTGAAACGATGTTGCTGCTCGTGACGATTGCTTGGTGTGAGCAACCACGAAGTGCCGCCGGGCGCGTCGAGGCGCTATCCTCGTCGCATGGGGAAGACGACGGCACGCGCGACGTACGACAAGTTGCTCGCGCTCGACGAGAAGACCCGCGCCGAAGGGATTGAGGGGCGGGTGGTGATCCTGCCGTCGCCTAGCGCGGAACACTAAACGGTCGCGCGCGTGTTGGGTGGCGTCATCGGCGCCCGCTTCCAGGATGACCACGGACGAGGAGGGCCTGGCGCCTGGTGGAGCCTTTGCGACTTCGACGTTCAGTTCGAAAAGCACACGATCCTTCGTCCTGACCTCGTCGGTTGGCGCCGGGAGAGCTCGCCTAAGCCGCCCGTTCGACCGGCCGCGCTCCGTCCCGACTGGGTTTGTGAAGTCGTGTCGCGGTCGAACACGAGCCACGATCGCGTGACGAAGCGGCCACTGTATACAACACACAACATTACATATTACTGGGTGGTCGACCCGATCGCGCGGACGCTGGATGCGTTGGCGCTGTGTGATGGCGCATGGGTTGAGATCGGCGTCTACGACGAGGACGATGTGGCGCGCATCGCTCCGTTCGACGCGGTGGAGCTCGAGGTGGGGCGGAGTTTCGCGCCCCCGGAGGAGGGGGTGGGGGAGGGCGCAGCCGAGGAGCAGCATCGGGGCGAAGCATTTGTCTCCCCGTAGTTCAAGCGGTCGATTCCGTGCCCGGTTTGGCGAAGAACCGAGTTGCCCCGCTGCGTAAAACGGTGCGTGTCGATTCCCTGAAACGCTCATCCCTCTCGTGACGAGTACTTGGTGTGACCAACCATGAAGTGACGCCGGGCGCGTCGAGGCGCTATCCTCGAGGCATGGGGACGAAGACGCCGGAGACGTCCTACGAGGAGTGGCTCGCGCTCGACGAGAAGGTGCGGGCCGAGTTCATCGATGGACGGATCGTCACGCTGCCGTCGCCGAGCGGGCCGCATCAGTACGTCCTGAACGCGCTCGCGGAGTTCATCGTCATTCCGTTCTGCACGCGCCACGGTCGCGGTGGTCCAGGAGACTGGTGGATTCTGCCTGACTACGACGTTTGTTTCGGGGAGCAGATCCTCCGTCCCGACCTCGTCGGCTGGCGACGCGAACGCTCGCCGCGCTTGCCGGAACGCCCGGTGGAACTCACGCCCGACTGGGTGTGCGAGGTCGTGTCGCCGTCGAACACGAACCACGATCGCGTGACGAAGCGACGCCTCTACGCCGAGCACGGCGTACCGCATTACTGGGTGGTCGACCCGATCGCGCGCACGCTGGATGCGCTCGCGCTGCGTGACGGCGCGTGGGTTGAGATCGGCGTCTACGACGAGGACGATGTGGCGCGGATCGCTCCGTTCGACGCGGTGGAGCTCGAGATTGGGCGGCTTTTCGTGCCGCGGGAAGAGATGGAGGAGGAGGGTTGTGTTGCAACGCCTCACGGCGAGACCGTCTCGCCTTAGTCCGAGCGGTCCATCCAGAGCGCGCGTTGTCGAACGCTCAGTCGCTTGAAGCGGCGCGCTGTCGAATCCGTGAAACGATCGCCCTGCTAGTGACGATCAGGTGGTGTGAGCCACCACGAAGGGACGACACGAGGCGCGTCGAGGCGCTATTCTCGACGCATGGGGATGAAGCCGCCGCGGACGCCGTACGAAGAATGGCTCGCGCTTGACGAGAAGGTGCGAGCCGAGTTCATCGATGGGAAAATCATGATGCTCGATGCGCCGAGCGACGCCGTGACGCTGCCGTCGCCGAGCGGTGCGCATCAGTATGTGCAAGGCGAGTTGGGTGACTTCGTACGTGCGCTTGTTCGGAGCCACGCGGACTGTCCGAACGGCTGGTGGATTCTCTGCGATTACGATGTTCGCTTGGGTGAGAACGTCCTGCGTCCCGACCTTGTCGGCTGGCGCCGGGAGCGCTCGCCGCGTTTGCCGGAGCGACCCGTAGAGCTGAGGCCTGACTGGGCTTGTGAAATCGTGTCGCCGTCAAATACGAACCACGATCGCGTGACGAAGCGACGGCTCTACGCCGAGCACGGCGTGCCGCACTACTGGGTGATCGACCCGATGGAGCGGACGCTGGAGGCGCTCGCGCTTTGTGACGGTACATGGATTGAGATCGGCGTCTACGATGAGGAGGATGTGGCGCGGATCGCTCCGTTCGACGCGGTGGAGCTCGAGATCGGGCGGCTGTTCGTGCCGCGGGAGGAGGAGGACGGGGAAAGCGGCGAGGATGACGGCCAACGCGAGGAGGTCGCCTCAAGCGCCGTCGTCGGTTGAGGGGTGCGCGGGGACGCGCCTTATTGCGGCGTCAGTTGCTCATCGACTCCGACAAGCCACCGAGCTGCATCACAGCTTTCACCCACGCCGAGAATTGCCGCAACTCGACAGGATCGTCGTGTACGACTTGTTCCTGACCTCCGGGATTGCGAACACGCCCCGAAGTTGGAGGTTTGCCGTCCCGAAAGGTGCCCTCGATCACGAGTCCTGTGGGGCCGGTCGTCCGCGCGAGCCCGTGCAGTTTGCGGTGCGCGAAGGTGACCTCGGTGAGGATGTTCTCTGGCGAGCGGATTGTCATCACGCCCTCGACCGTTCCGCGATTGAACGTGAAGTCGGAGACGTTGCCATCGGCCGCGACCATGTGTGCCGGACCGTCCATCTTGCCGTCGAGGAACGCGACCTCCATCGTGCTGCCATCGGGGCGTGTCACCTTTGCAGGGCCGATGAGGTTTCCGTTCGCGTAGCGTCCCTCGAGGACCGTGCCGTCCGGCTGCGTCTGGCGCCCCTTTCCCGAGAGCTCGCCGTCGACGAAAGTGCCCTCGAACGTCATGTCGCCCTTCTTGATGAGGCCGCGTCCGTTCAGCTTCTGATGAACAAAGGTGCCCTCAATGAGGGTCGAACCGTCGTCGAGGCGGCCGCGTCCTTCGAGGAGGCCATCGACGAAGGTGCCGCTCGCCGTCAACGTGCCCTGCGTCGCCTTGCCTTCCCCCGAGAGCTTGCCGTCGCGAAACTGCCCTTCGAAAGTGCGCAAGAGTCGGCCGTCCCGTAGCACTTTGAGGCGCCCGTCCCCCGAGATGCGGCCATGTTCACAAGCCCCCGACCACCAGACGGTGAGATCGCTCTCGTCGGAGCCTGCAAACGCAACGCATTCATCGCTGACCGCAATCCAGCCGTGGGTGAGGGGGGCGTGCACTGACTTCGGCCCTCGATCATTGATGCGCGCCGAAGCGCAGCCGCCCAACGCAAGAGCTGCCAGCAGGGTGAGCACCGACGAAGGCGTCGACTTATGCATCATTACAGCCTTGCGTCAGTGGGAGCACTGATTGCGGCACATGTTGAGTAGCGCTTCAGGGTCGAGCCTTTCGTTGCCGCGTCCCTCTGCGATGGCCTTGTTCAGGAAGCCTTTCGCGCACCGATCTATGCACTCGTTTTTTTGTAGCTCCTTCTCGCTTTTTTCTGCCGTTCTTGCCGCCGCGGCCGCGCGCTCCTGCTCTTCCTCGGCTCGCTGACGTCGGAGTGCGCCCCCGCGGGAACGGAGTTGCTCAAGCGACACTGTCGCGGTTTGACCGTCGAGAATGATCTCCGCCTCGCCCTTAATAAGTGCGTGCTCCGACCACTCCATCTTCTGACCGCTGAGGCGTAGCAAGCCCCGATCGTCGGTCACGACGTTGACCTCCCGGTTGTCCCCATCCTTCACCACCACGGCTTGGTTCGGCATCGGCTTGCCGCCGGGACCGCCTTGGTCGTCTGTGCACGGGGCCCATGGAGTTTGCGAGGCTTCGTCCTCTTCCTCGTGCGTCGTGTCGATACCTCGAAGACCCGTGCCGAGCGCAAGCCCCCCCAAGGCCGCCCCGAGAGTTAGGAATACGGCGCCCACGTTGGTGTCCGTCTTGCGTTGGTCGCTCTCTTCCGATGGGGTGCATGGGACTTTGGTTTTCCCGTCGTCGAGCGTATTGCTGCACGTGCTCGCGAGAGAGCCAACTCCGATCAGGGCACTCGCGAGCCCCGCAAGGCTGGCGTAAATGACCACATCGGTGTTCGCTTCGCGTTCGATCGTGGAGCGCCGCACCGTCGGCCCCAAGAGGCGACACTCTCGCCTCGGTCGAAGGCGCACAAGCAGATCGTCGCCGTCGACTTCCGTGTCCTTCACTACGGGCACGAGGCGCACTTCGAGCTTATGATTGACGCCTGGTTTCGGGACCAGTGAGCCAGGCTGGAAGGTCTCTTTCGGCGTGCAGCCGGAGTTGCTCGCGAGAGTTATCGCGAGCGCGAGTAGTCCGCCAACAGAGCGCTCGTAACGAGAGGTGATTTTGCTGTAAAACATGCGGTCCTCTTTGGACCCCGGCCGCGGCGTGCAAGCGCGCCACGGCCGAGAAGCCCGTTCTTCTTTCAGTTGCAACCGCACATTTTGTAGTTGCCCTTCTTGCCGTTCGCTTCGCAACACGTCGTGTTGGCGTCGTAGCAGTTCTCCTCGCAATTCTGCTTGTCGTCGCCGCTCTTGTTCGAGCAGCGGCGTTTGCAATCGTCGCAGCGGAACCAACACTGACTCGCATCCAACTCCACTGCGTTGTCCTGCGGTTTTGTCGCGTGTGCGGCCGTGCTCGCCTTAGCCGGCTCCGGGCGCGGCGGCTCGGCGGCGCCCATCAGCGCGGCGCTGAGGCCGAGGAACGATAAGCCGATCGCGAGCTTCGTAATCTTCTTTATGTTCGATGTCTTCTTCATGTTCGATGATCTCCTTCGACGTTGTGTCAGAGCCGCCCCCCCAGTCGCCAACCTCTCGGCGCGTCGAGCTAGACGACGATCAACGACTACCACGTATCGTGGTAGTAATGTCAACGCTATCGCCAAGCGTGGGTGTCGTCTGCGCGGTGGCGCGGACAAAAGTCACCACATGGTCGTCACCGCCACGGCGCTCCTGCAGCAGGTCGGCAACCGCCTGCGCACGCTCCGCGAGGTGGCCGGTTTGACGCAGGAAGAGGTCGCGGAGCGGGCTGGATTTACGGGCAAATACGTCTCCGAGATCGAACGTGGCCTCCGCGACGTGCCGCTCTCGACGTTGGAGCGCGTGGCGACTCGAGCCCTCGAGACTCGCGTCGACGCGCTCTTCGGCGCCCGCCCCAGCGAGACGTGGGAACATCCCGCACTACCACGCTCCGTGGAAGTCGTTGCGCAGCGCATCGCGGTCCTCCCGAGCCTCAAGCGCCGGGCCGTCCTGCGTATCGTACGGGAGCTCCTTTCCGTCGTCGGCGGCTGAGCCTGCGACGCGCCCCGCGCCGCATTCCGTTGCGTCCGCGCGAGGTAGGACTAACCTCCGAGCGATGCGCATCAAGGCCATGCTTGGTGGCGGTCGCCCCGTCGTGTCCTTCGAGTTTTTCCCGCCGAAGACGGATGACGGCGTCGAGAAGCTCTATCACTCCGTTGAGGCATTGAAGCCGTGTCGCCCGTCGTTCGTCTCGGTGACCTACGGCGCCGGCGGCTCGACCCGCGAGCGCACTCTCGAGCTCGTTGGGCGCATCAAGCACGACCTTGGGATCGAGACGATGGCGCACCTCACTTGCGTTGGTGCTTCCAAAAAGGACTTAGCGGTCACCCTCGAAAAGCTCGCGCATGCGGGCATCGAGAACGTCCTGGCCCTGCGTGGTGATCCGCCCAAAGGCGAGACGACTTTCGCCGCGCACGATGGCGGCTTTGCACACGCGAGTGAGCTTGTCGCGTTCATACGGGAAGAAGGCTACCCGTTCTGCGTCGGCGCCGCGTGTTACCCCGAGGGGCACCCGGAGGCGGCCGGTCTCGATGCCGATTTGGCGAACCTCGTGACCAAGGTTGCGGCGGGCGCTGAATTTCTCATCTCTCAGCTTTTCTTCGATAACCAGGACTTTCTGCCGTTCGTGCGGCGGGCGCGCTCCGCTGGCATCGAGGTGCCGATCATCCCGGGCCTCATGCCGGTCACCAACGTCTCGCAGACGCATCGCTTCACGAAAATGTGCGGCGCCCGGATCCCGCAGGAACTTTCACGTCGCCTCGCGATCGTCGAGCGCGATCCGGCGGCGGTCGTCGCCGCGGGTGTGTATTGGACCACGGTCCAAGCGCAGCAGTTGCTGGACCATGGCGTACCGGGCCTTCACTTCTACACGCTCAATCAGTCCTCCGCGACGCTCGCTGTCCACGCCGCTCTCGGGCTCTGATCGAGCCTGGGGAGCTGGGCTGGGGAGCTGGGCCGAAAAGCTACTTTGCGCGCTCCGCCACGTTAGCCTTGGGTACCGTGCGGACGACGACCACGGCCGCGAGAATGACGAGACTCGCCCCCGCTGCGGTCCACGCGCTCGGGCGCTCACCGAAGAAGCAGAGGCCCCACAGCGAGGCGAATGCGATCTGCAAGTAGCCGACGGCCGTGCCCCGACCAGCCGGCACGAGCGCGAGGCCACGCGTCATCCACAGCTGCCCCATGTGCGTCACGCAGCCGATCGCGAAAAGGAGCACCCAGCCCCGAGGAGTCGGCCACGTCCACGTCGCCAGCGCGAACACGAAGGTTGCAGGGGTCGCGACCAGCGGGAAATAGAACGCGACGAGGTCCGGGTGATTGGTGCGCGTCACCCTGCGAATCGTCACGTAAGCGCACGAGCTGAAGACCGCGCCGCCGATTCCCGCGAGCACGCCTTGCTGGGAGAGCGCGACGTGCTCACCGAACAGCGCTGCCGGCCGCGCGACGAGCAGCGTTCCCGAAAGTCCGAGCGCGAGCGCGAGCCCGACCGAGCCACCAGGTCGCTCCTTCAGCACCACGAACGCCAGCAGTGTCGTCAGCAGGGGGTTCATGAATTGGATCACCGTCGCTTCCGCGATCGGCAAGGAGAGGACCGCGTAAAAGAAACACACGATCCCGCCGAGTCCGAAGAGCCCACGCAGGACGAGGAGCTTTTTCTCGGCGCTTTGGAACGAGCGCCCTTGCCGTTGCACGACCGCGTACGAAAAGACGAGAGTCACGAGCGAGCGCGCGAACATCGCCATGCCCATCGGCAGCTCACGTCCGGCGAGCTTGACGAGCGCGCTCATGATGCTGAACCAAACGGCTGCTCCGACGAGCATCCAGAGTCCGCGGGATTCGGGCCCCGCGTGTGCGCTCAACAAATGGCCGCGGCGCTCTTTGTTCACGGCGGGATTCAGTCTGCGAGGTCGCGGGAGCGGTCGTGGCGGATGTGGTACCGCTCGAGAATTCGTAGGTTCGCTTCGCGCGCTTCCGCCGGATCGAGCGCGAGCACCGAGCCGTCAGACACCTGGATCTCGATCACGCTTTTCGCGTGCTCTAGAAGTTCGACGAAGTGTTTCATGTTGCGCGGAACGATGCCGCGCCCCGGCGTCCGGGAAGCTCCGGTCGAGACGCGCGCGATGGTCGTGTTGTCGAGCCCCTCGAAACCGACACTGATAGGATCGGCGAGCACCTGCGTGAGCACGACCACCTCTTCGCGCTGCTTGGTGCGCATGCCGCCGTGATAATGGTGCAAGAGTTCCGACGGTGCCTTCTCCCACCAGTCGGGCCAGGTGCGCAGATAGTCGAGCGACAGCGGCTGAAAGACGATGCCGGCGTAAACGAAGTAGCGGGGTGCCATGTCGTACTGGCTTCGCGGGATGAGCGAGACGTAGGGCTTCAGCTCGAGCTTGAGTTCGCGCACCTGGCCACCGCGCAGCACGCGAAGTGCGATGATGTCGCCGACGAAGTGATCGCCGAGGAGCACCTCCGACCCGGTGCGGAAACGCCCTTCGTACTGAACCGTGCCGTTGTTCGCGACGCGATGCCCGTCGATCGAGAGGATCGCGTCCCCGACCTCAATGTGTCCAAAGCACGAGCTGCCCCACTCGACTCCGACGACGAGCAGGCCGCTCTGTTTCGGTCCGAGGCCCACACGCTTGCGCAGGAGTGGGCTCTCGAGGCGCTGCATCACGAGGCCGAGGCCGGGGACGGTTGGAGGTTTTCCCGAGGCCGTCCCCTCGATGAAGCGTCGAATCAAATTCGAAGGCACCATCTCGCCGATGTTCTCGGCGTCGACCAGGCTCTGGAACGCGATCCCCGCGACGCGCCCATCCTTGAAGACCGGTCCACCGCTGTTGCCCTCATTGATCGCGGCATCCACGGTTACGGCGAGTAAATTCCGCTGCGAGTGGCTGTAGCGTTGCACCTCGATGCGCGAGACGACCCCCTCGGTGATGCTGATTTCCTCTCCGCCGATCGGGTAACCGACGACGCTGACGGCGTCGCGAAGTCGCGGCAATGGGCCGAGTCTCTCCGGCTTCACGCCTTGCATGAAGCGCGGATCACGCACGGTGAGCAGCGCAAGGTCGCAGTCGTGGTTGATGGCCTCGACTTCGGCGATCATCTTGTCGGGGTCGGAGACCTTCTGAACCTGGAGGAAGGTCGCGTTCGCAACCACGTGAGCACCGGTCAGGATCTTCCCTTTGCCGATGATGACGCCCGAGCCCGTGCTGTGCTCCGGCGGCTCGGCCTGCCAAGGACACCGGTAGTCCGGTGCCTGCGTGTGTGCGAAAATTCGAACGACCGATTGGTACATCGTCGGGACGCGTGTCGATCCGCGACGCGCACAAGACCTCTAGCACGGGGCGCCGGGGCGGCCCCTCGGAATCACAGTTGCAGTGATTTTACAGCCAAATACTCATCGAGGCCCCACTTGCCGAATTCGCGACCGTGCCCCGATTGCTTGAAACCACCGAATGGAGCCATCGGGTTGAACGCGCCTCCATTGATATCGACCTGACCGGCTCGAATGCGGCGAGCGACACGTTTCGCGCGCTCCACGTCCCCGGACCAGACCCCGCCACCGAGCCCATAGCTCGAGTCGTTGGCGATGCGGATGCCGTCTTCTTCGTCCTCGAATGCCATCACGCAGAGGACCGGCCCGAAAATTTCTTCGCGCGCGATCGTCATCGAATTGGTGACGTTCGCGAACACCGTTGGCTTCACGTAGAAGCCGCGTGAGAGCCCGGTGGGTTGTTCCGCGTCGCCCGTGACGAGGCGCGCACCCTCTTCGACGCCTTTCCGAATGTAGGCGCGTACGCGCTCTTGTTGAACCTTCGAGACGAGGGGGCCGAGCTTCGTTTTCGGATCGAACGGATCGCCCACGGTGAAGCGCTCTGCCGCTTGTTTCGCAGTGGCGACAGCCTCCTCGTAACGCGCACGGGGGACGAGCAGGCGCGTCCAAGCCGAGCACGTCTGCCCTCCGTTGAAGAACGCATTCGAGACACTCCGTTTTACGGCCGTCACGAGGTCAGCGTCGTCGAGCACGAGTGACGCCGATTTTCCGCCGAGTTCGAGGGATGTTCGCTTGACGGTCTGCGCGGCGAGCTCCGCTACGCGGCGTCCAGCGCGCGTCGACCCCGTGAACGAGAGCACTTCGATTTCGGGATGGCTCGCGAGCGCTTCGCCTACGGGCATCCCATACCCGCTGACGAGATTGAGCACGCCCGGCGGTAAGCCAAGTTCGTGGAAAATATCGGCCAATATGAACGCTGACAGTGGGGCAAGCTCACTTGGCTTCAGGACAACGGTGCAGCCTGCCGCGAGCGCCGGAGCGACCTTCGCGACCACCTGATGCAGTGGATAATTCCATGGCGTGATTGCCCCAACGACTCCTGCGGCTTCGCTGACGATGAGCGACGTACCGAAGGGCTCCTCGAAAGCCCGCTCTCGGACGAGCTTTGCGTAATCGGCCATCACGGCCGCGGGCATCTCGACTTGAACGGGCTTCGCGAGCGTGAATGGCATGCCTACTTCGGCGGCGATGACGCGTGCGATCTCGTCCGTGCGCGTGCGAATCGCGGCGGCGGCGGCGTCCAGAAATGCCGCGCGCTCGTCAACCGGAGTTCGGCTCCAGCCATCGAAGGCGTGTCGCGCGGCGTGGGCTGCCCGCTCGACGTCGCTCGCCGTGCCCGCAGGCGTCCGCCCAATCACTTCTTCGGTCGCCGAGTGCAGGACCTCAATCGACTCCGGGCCTTCGGTGCGCACCCAGGCGCCGTTCACGTAGATTGCATTGCGGTCGTTCATTCGAGGTCGAATTGTTCACGTGAAAAAAAGCGCGGGCGAGGAAAAACCGGCGCGAGGTCCCGTCTTTTCTTGTCGCCTCCCATCTGCCGCGCCCGGCCTTCCAGTGCTAGGATCCCTCCTGTGAGCTTTCGCTTCGTTGCGGCTGCGGCGGTCTTCGGACCCGCTGCGTGTGCGGTGTACACCCCGGATCTCGTGGGAGGCACGGGCCCTCAAGGCGTAGGTGGCGCGGCGAGCAGCGCGGTGACGACCGGCCCGACGGTCAGCGTGTCGAGCGGGGTCACGGCGACGATGAGCAGCACGGGAACGTGCATGACCGGCGGATGCGGAGGCGATCCGTGTCCGAGCGGCGGCTGCGCATGCGATGACGCAGCGAAGGGCGCCTCCGAGACCGACGTCGACTGTGGCGGCTCGAGCTGCCCACCGTGCAATGACGGTCTCGACTGCCTCGCTCACGCCGATTGCAAGAGCGGTGTGTGCGCGGGCACCTGCATGCCTTCGTCCTGTTCGGATACCGCGCAAAATGGCGACGAGACCGCGGTCGATTGTGGCGGCAGCTGCCTTACCAACTGCGTCGAAGGCCAAGGCTGCGCGAGCGGTGAGGATTGCGAGAGCGGCGTCTGCGTAGGCTCGATCTGCCAGCCCCCCGGCTGTGGAGATGGCGTCATCAATGGCGGAGAGGCTTGCGACGACGCCAACAAAGACCCGTTCGACGCGTGCTCCAGCACCTGCCAGTCCCCTGCCGGGCACCTGCTCCTCAGTGAATTCGTTGTCACAACGGATCCGACCGAGTTCATCGAGATTTACAATCCGACCGCGGCCCCGATCGATCTCACCAACTATTGGATCGCCGACTACGCGACCTACCACGAGGTCACGACGATGAAGGTCCCCAACTCGAACGACTTCGTGGCGCGCTTTCCGGCCGGTCAATCGTTGGCAGCCGGAGCGTTTGCGACGATTTCGCTGCATTCAGCCACTGAGTTCAAGACCGCATTTGGCGCTTTTCCGACCTACGACTTTTCAACGCCCGACGCGAACGCGCCGACGATGCTCGGCACGATCGGTTCACAAGCGAGCCTGACCAATACGGGAGAAGTGCTGATGCTCTTCTATTGGAACGGGGTCACCTCGACGGTCCAGGACGTCGACTACGTCGCCTACGGTTCGAGCAGCGACAAGGTCGATAAGAGCGCTGTAGCCGGCTACAAGCCGGACACGCCAGCGGCCCAGCAAGTCACGACGAGCGCCCCGTCGAGTGGCAAGTCGATGCATCGCTGCCGAACGAGTGAGGACGCCGAGAAGACGACCGGCGGCAACGGACTCACCGGGCACGATGAGACCAGCGAGAGCGGCTCGGGCTCGTGGAAGCTAGCGGCCAAGCCGTCGCCAGGCGCGCCCCCGAGTGTCGGCGTCTGTCCCTGATTCGCGACTCGAGCTGCCGAGTGTGGAGCCGTTGGGGGGGCTGGCGATGAGGCGTCGGTCCAAGGGCCGATAGCGCCCGTGCGACGAGGCGTTCGCCGACGAGCGAATCCGTAGAACAACAAACGCAAAAACGCCGCGCCATCCTTGCGATGACACGGCGTTTCGGCTTCGAAGATGGTTCGCTCGAATCAGCGCTTCGAGTACTGGAACTTCTTGCGAGCGCCCGGCTGACCGTACTTTTTGCGCTCCTTCTTGCGCGAGTCGCGCGTGAGGAAGCCGGCCCGCTTCAGCGTCGTGCGAAGGTCTTGGCTCGTCGCCGCGAGTGCACGAGCCACGCCGTGGCGAATAGCCTCAGCTTGCGCCGAATGGCCTCCGCCCGTCACGCGCGCCGTGATGTCGAACTTCTCGCCGAACTCAAGCACCTCAAGCGACTGGCGCATCACCATGCGCGAAGTCTCCCGCTCGAAGTAGGTCTCGGCTGAATGGTCGTTGACCACGAACTTGCCGGAACCGGGCTTGATGTAAACGCGAGCGACGGCCGTCTTGCGGCGTCCCGTGGCGTACAATTTTTCCGATTGTGCTTCAGCCATGATTCACTTGACCTCGAGAACTTTCGGTTGCTGAGCGCTATGCTCGTGGCTCGGTCCGCCGTAGACCTTGAGCTTTTTGATGATCGTGCGGCCGAGCGGCCCTTTAGGGATCATCCCCCAGACCGCCTTGCGGATCGGCAACTCAGGCTCGTTTGCGACTAGGAAGTCGTAACCGAGGGTCTTGATGCCGCCCGGGTAGCCCGAGTGCGTGTAATACTTCTTTTGCTCAAGCTTGCGGCCGGTGAGCTTCACTTTGGTCGCGTTGACGACGATGACGAAGTCACCGGTGTCGACGTGCGGCGTGAAGATCGGCTTGTCTTTGCCTCGAAGCTTGTCGGCGATGAGGGTGGCCAGACGGCCGAGGGGCTGATCGGTGGCGTCAACCACCCACCAACCTCGCTGGTCTTGCGACTCTGCGGGCTTGGCGGAAAACGTTCTGCGGTGCGGATTCATGGGAGGGGAGGTCCAGAAAAGGGGTGGTTGTCTTAGTTTTGCGGCAGAGGCTTGTCAATGAATTCCTCGTACGGCTCCGCTTTGGGGGCGCCGTAGGGACAGCTCTCGGGCGGTCATGTGGCCAATTCGGCTCAGGCCATCCGCCGAATCCAGGCGGAGAGGAGGGCTGTGAATCCGGCCCTCGCCTCGCGCGCCGTTTCTTCGACTTCGCTGTGATCAAGCAGCGATCCGGAGATCCCCGCGGCCAGGTTCGTGATGCAAGAAATTGCCGCGGCGCGCACGCCAGCGTGGCGCAGCGCGATCACCTCGGGGGCGGTGCTCATGCCAACGGCATCGACGCCGAACGTGCGAAGCATTTGAATCTCTGCGGGCGTCTCGTAGGACGGACCCAGCATCGCGGCGTAGACGCCGTGTTCGAGTGGGACGCCGGCTTCGGAGGCGGCCTCGTGCGCAAGTTGGCCCAACTCGCGATCGTACGCACGCGTCATGTCGGGAAAGCGCGGGCCGAGGTCCGCTTCATTGGCACCGACGAGCGGGTTTTTCCCCGTGAGGTTGATGTGGTCGTCGATCAACATCAGCGTTCCCGGCTTGAAAGACGGGCGAATGCCGCCGGCGGCGTTCGTTAGGAGAACGATGGTGCAACCGAGCTTCGCGAGCAGGCGCACCCCGAAGACCACGGTGTCCATGTCGTGCCCTTCGTAGGTATGGCTGCGGCCTTGAAGGCAGGCCACGGACACGCCGGAGACGTGGCCGAAGCATAGATTCCCCGCGTGCCCCGAGACGCTGGGGGACGGCATGTGCGGGATTTCGGCGAACGGCACTTTGATCAACCCGCTGAGACCATCGCCAAAGGCGCCGAGGCCGGAGCCGAGCACCAGGCCGACGCTGGGCACGTGGTTGGATACCGCACGAACGGCCACGACGGCCTCGTTGAGTCGCTGCGAAAGGGACGCCATACTGGAGGCGCATCGTCGGTGTTGGCGAGGGCCGCGTCAAGCCCCTCCCTTCGTCAGGCTGTTCCCAACTGCCGTCAGGCTGTGCTATGTACGCACCCCTTTTCCCGCGGAGGACTCCATGGCCACCAAGTTCGAAACGTTCCTGACCACCAAGAAGATCGACAACCGCCGCCTCGTTGCGGCCTCCATTGAGCTCGAGAAGCTCCGTCCGGAAGACCGCGCGGTGAAGCTCGCTCAGCGTCAGGCCCGCAAAAAGGACGTGAAGAGGGTGGCGGGTTCGCCGAAGCCCCGCACGGGCAAAGCGATCTCAGCGGCGACCATCAACCGGGAATTCGCGGGAATCACGATCTCGGGTCCCACGAAGCAGCGTTTGCTTCGCGCGGTGAACCACATCCTCGAGCAGCGCAAGCTGGCCGTGGTGGCGCTCGGCGACTTGTTCGAGGCGCCCCGCAAAGCCGCTGAGTGAGTCCCGCCCCGGTCCTCTGACCCGCCGCCGGACGGCGAATCGTCGTCGGGCTTTCGCGTGTCGGCGGGTGTAGGGCGAGTCGCCACGTTTTCCTTCCAATCGGCCAATTGAACTTGGCCCGATCGGCGCGTTTGCGCGAGCAAGGAGGCATGGTGTTTTTCGCAGTGGCAGCCGTGTGCATGCTGGTCGGGTCGGATTTATTCGCTTTCGGCGGGCGCCGCACGCGTAATTGATGTGCTCTGAATGCGAGGGGAGGGTCCCGCACCAATGTGGCTGTGGCGTCGCCCTCTCCAAGCCGTGATCTCCCAATCGGTGGGGTTCTCTCGACGCGTCCGGGGCGAGGAGCGCTTCGACTCGTGTGGGACCGTGGCAACACCGATGGCGGCAACCCTCGACCCGTCGCGCCGCGTGCGGCTAACGTGGCAGATGTGGTGACCGTGGCCGATGACGTCGAACAGCTGGTGACGCGAGCCCAGCGCGGAGAAAAGGCAGCTTTTTCCGAGCTTTTTCGACGGCACGCTTCGCTCGTTACGGCCCTCGTTTACCGAATGATCGGACGTTCGCCCGACCTCGAGGACGTCGTCCAAGAGGTGTTTCTCCAGGTTCACCGCAGCCTCGGGGAGTTTCGAGGACACGCGAAGTTCTCCACGTGGCTGCACCGCGTCGCCGTCAACGTCGTCTTGATGCACAAACGCCGCGCGAAGAGCCGCCCTGTCTTCGCTGCTGAGGATGCCGGCGGAGAAGCGCCGGACTCGAGTTGGGCTCCCGATAAGGAGCTTGGCCGGCAGCAACGCGTCGCCGCATTTCATCGTTTGCTCGACACGCTGAGTGACAAGAAGCGCGAGGTGTTCGTGCTCCACGAAATCGAGGGCATGTCGCCAGCGGAGATCGCGACCGTGATGCGCTGCCCGGTTTTGACCGTGCGGACGCGCCTCTTTTACGCGCGGAAGGAACTCGGCGAACGGATGCGCGATGAGCCCGTTCTCGCCGCCTTGGTTGGCGAGCTTGAGATTGGGCAGCCAAGTCCCAGCAGCACGAGCGATGCTGTGCGCGTTTCGGAGGACGAGGGAAACCTCCCTCCACCATCGGGTGAGCTTCTCGCCCACAGCACAGGGAGAGCCCCGCGATGATGGGTGATTTTTCAGGTCCCGAGGTGCGCGCGATGCGGCTCGTGATCGACGAGGTGCGCAGCTCACTACCGCCCGCCGTTGACTGGGAGGGGCTCGAGCGACGGACGCTTGCGAGTATCGATGCGGAGCTGCGTTCCGCGCCTCACACCGTTCGCGCCAACCCGAGCGGAATGAAATCGGCCCTCGGATTCGCGGCTGTTGCTGCCGCGCTGGTGATGCTGATCACGGGGCAACGTGCCGGCTCCGTCCCATCCTCCGCGGCGCTCGAGCTTGCGAGTGTGCCGATGGCGGGGCCGGGGATGATTCTCGCATCGGCAATCGCATCCGGATCGCGTGTGGACGTGGGAGAGGTGGGGCGACGTTTCGTTTGGCCGGGCGTGGCGCAATGGGATCTCGCGCCTGGCACGAGTGTCGTGATGACCCGTGAAGGTGGCGCGCCGACCATCGTTCTGGAACGTGGAGCCGTGACCGCTCGCGCGGTTTCCCGTCGCGTGCTCGGCGCTCCCGTCGAGTCGTTCGTCGTGGAGGCCGGTGGTGCGCGCATCGCGGTGCATGGCACGACATTTTCGGTGGCGATTGACGGCGACCGCGTCATCCTGACCGTCGACGAGGGCGCCGTTTCCATCGGGCGCGCGGGCAAGCCGGGTGGGGCGGGCGACGCCATCGTCAAAGGGCCCGGCTCGGCTGCGTTCTCGAGCCGTGATGGTCGGTTACTCGAATTGAACCGCGAGTCTTCTCCCGTTTTTGGCGCGCTTCCGGAAAACACCGCGCGCGCCTTTTCTCCGGGGCCTTTCGGTGCTCCGGCACCGAGCCTGGTGGCGCGATCCTTCGATGGTTCGAGGCCGACGGCGGGTGCGGAGCCCGCGGATGCCGTCGTCTCCGAACTCCCGCCGCCGCTCGCTAGCTCCGGGATCGTCGAAGTCCTCGCGGAACCTGCGCACGGACCGATCAGTCTGGCTGCCGTCCAGCGTGAGCTCACTGCGTGTGTCGCAAGTGAGGCGCGTGAGGGCGATTTATCGCTGCGTGTAACCGCATCCACCGACGTTCGCCTCGGTCTCGACGCGGAACATCGCGTCTCGACCGTCCGCTTTGACCCGCCACTGCGCGCGGACCTCCAGCAGCGCTGCGCCTCGTCACTTCTTGGTCGGGTCGTCGAAGGAGCGGGGCCGAACCCCACGGTGCGCGTCGAGTTTGCCCCACGCTGATCGCGAACGCGGCGTGCCGAGTCAGTCGGTCTCGGGCCGGCGCGAATCCGGAACCTCGTCCGCCGAGGCGAGCGTTTCGGTAATCAGGTAGGTCTCTCTCGCGCCGAGCGAGCCGAACTGCACGCCGATCCCTGCGGGCTTCGCCCAGCGAACGATCGCCGCGAGCGTCAGGGACTGGCCATCGATCGTTATCTGGATTGAGAGCACGGTGCCGAAGGCGGGCGCCTCCACACCTACGATGAAGGCGCCGCTGAGGCTCATGTCGCGCAGGTTGCCGACCATCACCGAGCCGCCCGTCACTTGAATGGTCGCCTCTAGGTTAACCCGCTTGCGGACATGCGTTCGTCGCTCTCGGTTCGTCACGGCTGCCATCGAGTAAGATGGTAGCATCTGGCCCCGTGTCTGCGAAGTCCACAGCGAAGGGGATGCGGCGCCATCTGCGCGGTTGGCAAGCGGGTTTGCTCATCGTGCTCCTTGCCGGGAGTGCGATCGTGCTCGCGACTCCCCGTGCGGTGGAGCCGGGCGGATTTCCCGAGTCGCGAATCGACGTGGCCGCGATCAACCGCGTGATGGCAGAAGACGACGCGCTCGCACTCCTTGCGGCTCGCGGCGAGCTCGACGTCGATGTGCGCGCGCTCGGGCGTGAACTCCGTAACTACAACGAGGCGGCCGCACTCGCGGAGGAGGATGACTTCGCGCACGCTCGCGAACGGGTCGTCGATGCGGCCGCGAGGCTTGGCCAGTTTGGCGAGCAAGTCCGGCAGCTCCGTGCCTACCAGATGCGGAGCTTTCTCGTGGAGTTACGCGGCTGGCAGGCGACCGGCGTGATTACCGAGGAGCTGCGCGCGCTCTCGGGCGATTTTATCGACGCCGTCGTCCGCAGTCATTGGTGCCAGCCGGCTAGCAGAGAGCTCCTGCTCGGTGAACGTGAACTGCGCGTCCTCTTCAAAAAACGCTGGAATACCGTGGTTGGCGCGGACAGTGAGGAGCTCGCACCGACGCTCGAAGAGGAGCGCGTGCGGCTTCGGTTTTTGCTCGCCTATCCGTTCATCAACAACGACCCGCGCGGTCGCGGCGTTACCGATCGCACGTCGGTCGACCGGCTCGTCGCGCCGCAGCGGATGAAAACCATCGACCGGCTCGGGGCGCTCGATCCGTCTTACCCGACCGACCTCGCACGCGCCGTCGTCCTTTACGGCACCGGGCAATTTCACCTCGCGGCCGAGGCGCTGCGCCGGCACCTCGACGCGCGCCCTGACGGACCGTACACCTTGCTCGCACGCAACTATCTTAAAGCGGCGCTCGACCAGACCGTCTTGCCGGGGCTGTAGCTGGAAGCTGACAGCCGACACTGCCAGTGCTAATTCGGCCTCGATGCCACGTCGGGAAGATCTCAAGCGAATCGCGGTGATCGGCTCCGGCCCAATCGTCATCGGCCAGGCCTGCGAATTCGACTATTCGGGGACTCAAGGAGCGAAGGCGCTCCGTGCCGAAGGCTACGAGATCGTGCTCATCAACTCCAACCCGGCCACGATCATGACCGATCCGGGGCTGGCCGAGCGCACGTACATCGAGCCGCTCGAACCGAGGACCTTGCGGGCGATCCTCGAGCGCGAGAAGCCCGACGCGCTCCTACCGACGCTTGGCGGCCAGACTGCACTCAACCTCGCGCTCGCGCTCCACGAAGACGGCACGCTCGAGGAACTCGGGATCGAGCTTATCGGAGCGAAGCCCGCGTCGATCGCAAAGGCGGAGAGTCGCCGCCAATTCCGCGAAGCGATGCTCAAGATCGGTCTGGAAACTCCGCGCGGCGGTTATGCGCATTCAACCGATGAGGCCCGCGCGATCGTCGAAGGAACCCGTGGCCAACCCGGTACGGGATACCCAGCAATTGTCCGCGCATCGTTCACGCTCGGTGGCATGGGCGGTGGCATTGCGGAGCGGCCGGAAGACCTCGAGCGCGTCGTAAGTTGGGCGCTCAGTCAGTCGCCACGCAGCCGAATTTTGGTGGAAGAGAGCCTGCTCGGTTGGAAGGAATTCGAGCTCGAGGTCATGCGCGACTGCGCGGACAACTTCATCGTCGTCTGTTCGATTGAGAACATCGATCCCATGGGCGTGCACACCGGTGACTCGGTGACCGTGGCCCCGGCGCTCACGTTGACCGACCGCGAATACCAGCGCCTCCGTGACGCCGCGCGCATGGTCGTCACCGAGATCGGTGTCGAGACGGGCGGCGCGAACGTGCAGTTCGCCGTGAATCCGGCGGATGGCCGCATCGTCGTCATCGAGATGAATCCGCGTGTCTCGCGGTCGAGCGCGCTCGCATCGAAGGCCACGGGCTACCCGATTGCGAAGATAAGCGCGAAGCTTTCGGTCGGCTACACGCTCGACGAGCTCAAGAACGACATCACGGGGACGAGCGCCGCCTTCGAGCCGACAATCGATTATGTCGTGGTGAAATGGCCGCGTTTCTCGTTCGAGAAATTCCCCGGCGCGGACGTTCGCCTCGGCACGCAGATGAAGAGTGTCGGCGAAGCGATGAGCATGGGCCGCACTTTCGTGGAGGCGCTCGAGAAGGCCGCCCGATCACTCGAAACGGGTCACGATGGTCTCGGCTCGCTCATCGGTCGCGTTGATTATCGCAAGCTCGCGCACGATCCGAACGCGACGCGCGACATGTTAATGGATGCTCCGAGTGAGCCGTTGGCGCCAACCGATCGCCCGCCGCCGGGCCAGGCCGAGTTGGGAGGAATGCTGCGCAAGCTCGTCCCTGTGCCACTTGGTGATCGCCTCTTCTTCGTCGCCGACGCGCTGCGGATGGGCGTCACGGTGGCCGAGCTGAATGAACTCACTTCCATCGACCCATGGTTCCTTGGACAGATCGAACGCATCGTCGTCGAAGAGCGCCGCATCGCCACGCTCGGGGCAGCCGCGCTCGAAGCCGATTCGCTTCGAGCCTCGAAGCGCATGGGCCTAGCGGACTCGCGGATAGCGCGTCTGATGGGGGGCACCGAAGCCGAGGTAGCCTCTGCGCGCGAGCGTCACGGTCTCTTCCCGACGTTCTACAATGTCGACAGTTGCGCGGCTGAGTTCGAAGCCACGACGCCGTACATGTACTCGACGTACGACGGCCGCGGAGGCGCCGAGATCCCGGCGAGCTGTCGTAAGAAAGTCATCATCCTCGGTGGTGGCCCGAACCGCATCGGGCAGGGCATCGAGTTCGACTATTGCTGCGTGCATGCCTCGATTGCGCTTCGCGAACTGGGCATCGAGACCATCATGGTCAACTGCAACCCCGAGACCGTGTCGACGGATTACGACACGTCCGACAGACTTTACTTTGAACCCCTGCGCTACGAGGACGTGCTCGCGATCTGCCGCGAGGAACAGAAGGCGGGTGAGCTGCTCGGCGTCATCGTCCAGTACGGCGGCCAGACTCCACTGAAGCTCGCGGTCTCGCTCGAGAAGGCTGGCATCAAACTACTCGGCACGAGCGCGGACGCTATCGACCGCGCGGAAGATCGCCAACGCTTCGATGATTTGCTCGGAAAACTGAATTTGCGCCGGCCGTGGGGCGGCATCGCTTCTTCTGCCGAGGAGGCTCGCGCGATCGCGGCGGAGATTCGCTACCCCGTGCTGGTTCGCCCTTCGTATGTGCTCGGCGGTCGCGCGATGATGATCTGCGATGACGACCGGGAACTCGAGGCTTACGTTCACGTCGCGGTTGAGGCGGCGCGCGAGGCGGGGAGCCATCGCATCTTGGTCGACAAGTACATCAACGACGCCGTCGAAGTGGACGTCGACGCGGTGTGCGACGGTAAGCACGTCGTCATCGGCGGCGTGATGCAGCACATCGAGGAGGCGGGCATCCACTCGGGTGACTCGGCTTGCGTCTTGCCGCCCCATTCTCTCTCGGCGGCGATCACCGCGTCGATTGAAGAACAGACGCGCCAGCTCGCGCTCGAGCTCGGTGTCGTGGGCCTCATGAACGTGCAGTTCGCCGTGAAGGGCAACGATGTCTACGTGCTCGAGGTGAACCCGCGTGCCGCGCGTACCGTGCCGTTCGTATCGAAGGCTACGGGTCGCCCTTTGGCGAAAATCGCAGCAAAAGTAATGGCGGGCGTGTCGCTGGAGGCGCAGGGGGTCACGGACTACGTGGTGCCGACTCATGTCGCCGTGAAGGAGTCCGTCTTTCCGTTCCTCAAGCTGCCGGGCGTCGATACGCAGCTCGGGCCAGAGATGCGCTCGACCGGTGAGGTCATGGGCATCGCGAAGACCTTCGCGCGGGCGTACGGCAAGGCGCTCAGCGGCGCGGGCGTGCGGCTACCGCGTTCCGGGCGCGCGTTCATCAGCGTCCATGACAAGGATAAGCCGGTGGCGTGCGTCATCGCGCGGCGCTTGCGTGCGCTCGGGTTCACTCTGGTCGCGACGAGCGGCACGGCTGAGGCTCTCGAGCGAGCGCGCATTCCGGCAGAACGTATCAACAAGGTCGGTGAGTCGTCGCCACACGCGGTCGACTTAATCAAGGCTCGCAGCGTTCAGCTCGTGGTCAACACGACGCGAGGCGCCCGTTCGGTGCGCGACAGCTACTCGATTCGCCGTCACGCGCTGCAGCTCGCCGTGCCCTATTTCACAACGCTAAGCGCGGCTCTCGCGGGGATCGAGTACCTCGAGGCCGTGGATGATGCCTCCCCCGACGCGTTGCCCCGAGTCCGCAGCATTCAAGAGTGGCTCGACGGCTGACGCTCGGGTGACGTTGCAATCCATAGCGGATAGGCTCTCGCCGTCATGCTCGAGTTTTCCGATGGCCGTCGCGACCCCGACCTCTGGGTAAAGGCGCTTGGGGTCTCACGCGAGGCGGCCGAGTTGCATGCAACCTCCGACGTCATCGACCTTCACCTCGACTCGTTCATCTGGCATCGGATTTTCGGCTACGACCTCGCGAAGCGGCATGGGCGCGGTGTGCTCGGCGCGCGCTTCCTCAGCCAGTGTGATTTTCCTCGCGTGCTCGAGGCCGGCCTCACTGGCGCGACGTGGATCATCACGACGAATCCAGTGCGCACCGCACGCGGACGCGCGAAGGCGTTCGTGCGCAATGTAGGTCGTCTTCGCGAACTCTTCGCCGCGGCCTCGGAGCACTTCGCGGTCGTTCGCAATGCGCGCGAATACCGGGCTGCCCGCGCCCAAGGCAAGCATGGGGCATTCCTAGGGATACAAGGCGGCAACGCCCTCGATGAGAGCCTCGACTCGCTCGACCTCATCCCCGACGACGTCATCCTCCGCATCACGCTCGTGCACCTCACGTCCTCGCGGATCGGTGTGACGAGCTCGCCGCTCAAGTGGACCGGGGGCGGGCTCTCGGACTTCGGGCGCGATTACGTGCGTCGCCTCGATGAGAAGCGGATCTTCGTCGATCTCGCTCACATCAACCGCGAGGGGTTCTTCGACGCCGTTGCGGTCCATGACCCGAGCTTGCCACTCATCGTTACCCACACCGGCGTCTCGGGCGTCTACCCGCACTGGCGGAACCTCGACGACGAGCAGCTCCGCGCCATCGCTGAGACGGGCGGTACCATCGGCGTCATGTACCAGGCGAGCTTCCTTGGCAAAGGCTCAGCGGGGCGGAGCGCGAACGCCGTGATAGCGCATCTCGAGCACATCATTCGCACGGTCGGCGAAGACCACGCTTCGCTCGGTAGCGATTGGGACGGCGCAATCGTCGCACCGCCGGACATCGCGACGTGCCTGGAGCAGCCCGTTCTCGTTCAACGCATGCTCGATCGCGGCTGGAAGGCGGAGCGGATTCAAAAGATTCTCTCCGGAAATTTTCTCCGCGCGGTCGAACTGCTCCGCGGATAAGGCGTCGCTTGTGCGTTCGCTCACGCGCCCAAAATGGGTGCCGTTCGCGCGTCCGCCCAGCCGACCCAGTGAGGCCCCTCCGTGCCGTGTTCGCGCTTCCAGATAGGCACACGCGCCTTCACGCGGACGATAAGCTCACGGCAGGCGTCGAACGCTTGGTCGCGATGGGCTGCGCTGACCGCGCATACGACCGCGGCTTCACCGACGGCGAGAGTGCCGACGCGGTGAACGCACGCGACCCGCACGCCTACGAACTGCGCCTCCAACTCGGCCGCGATCGCCGCGAGCTCCGTCTCCGCCATCCTTGGGTACACGTGGTACTCGAGCATGGTTACCGGGAGGCCTTCGCTGTGGTTGCGTACCACGCCGAGGAACGTCACGACCGCGCCGGCCGTATCCTCCGAGACCGACTGAACGACTTCGTCGAGCGACAGTGGCGTCGCGCGAATCGCGGTCAGGCTCAACCTTCGCCCTCGTTTTGCTCGTGCTCCTCGCGCGGGGTCGGCGCTGCGCTGTGGCCGAGGGTTTCAGTGCGCACGTAGTGTCCCGAGCGCCCTCCCTCTTTTTCGAGCAACACGACGTCTTCGATCGCGATGTCGCGCTGCGCCCCTTTCAGCATGTCGTAGACCGTGAGGGCTGCGACGCTCACTGCGACCATCGCTTCCATTTCCACGCCCGTTCGATCCCATGTTTCGGTTGTGGCGAGAATTGTCACGACTCCCGCTTCTGGATCCACGGTGAGTTCGAGCGCGACGTGCGAGAGCGCGATCGGGTGGCAGAGGGGAATGAGATCGCTCGTACGCTTGGAAGCCATGATGCCCGCGATGCGAGCGCTCGCGAGGACATCGCCTTTGGGACCGCCGTGCTCAACGATGAGGAGCGCGGTTTTTGGCAGCATTTTCACTCGAGCGCGCGCGACCGCTCGCCGCTTGGTGACGCCCTTCTCGCCGACGTCGACCATGCGCGCTTCACCTTTGGAGTCGAGGTGCGTGAGCTGCAGCGCCCGCCCGACGACCTCGTCGAATGCGACCGCCAGCCTCTCGGCGTCGCCACGTTTTGCGAGGTGGCGAAGTGCAAAACGCGACAGCCGTGAGAGGCCCGGCCACGCGCTCGCGAGCACACGGTACGGATGCAGGAGCCGCGCCGCTCGGTCGTCGCATTCCTCGAGTGCGCCTTCGATCGACGCGTCGATCGGGGTTGCCGATGGCGTCGCTAGTCGCACGAGTGCCTCGACGGCCGACGTGTCGATGCGCTCCGCTGTCCCGTAGGCGACGAGTGCATGACGGTCGAATTGAGAGAGCGAGGTCCACCCCGCAAGCGACAACTTCCAACCGCTGACGTCGAGTGCTCGTCGTGCCGCCAGCGGCAAAAGTTTTAAATCGGCACCCTGTGCCTCGAAGGTGAAAACGCCCGCGGTCATGACTTTATCCTCCGGCAACTGGCGGGATCAGGGCCACTTCATCGCCCGGACGCACGAGCGCGTCACCCGATGCGTAGGTCCCGTTGACGGCGATCCGGAGGCTCGAGCGATGGGCAGATAGTCCAGTAAAACGCTGGCATATCGCATCGAATAGCTCCGCCACTGTGCACGGTTCGGCGAGCGGCCAATCGACCTCGTGGGCCCCCACTACGTCACGTGCCCCTGCAAATGCAAGCAGCTTGAGCCGTGACGACATGCGCCCCCAACCTAGCACTAATTTTCTTTCGGGTGGGGCTTCCACCTCGCGCACACGTTGATAGTCTGCGGGTCCGTTTCATGGTTTCGGCGAAACCCTCAGGCTTGGCCGTCGGCTCTCTTTTAGCCGGCCGCTATCAGGTCCGGCGCGAGCTCGGTCGCGGCGGAATGGGGTTCGTGTACCTCTGCCGCGATCTTGCGCTCGATGAACGCGTCGCGTTGAAGCTGATGCCTCGCAATGCCGAGGACGGCGAAGGTAGCGGCGCTGGGGGCGTGGACACGAAGGCGCGACGCAAGGCACGCCAGGATGACGCGTGGTTCTTCTTCGAGGAGGCGCGAGCGCTCGCTGGCCTGTCGCACCCGACGATCGTACGGGCGCGCGACTACGGACTTCTCTCCGACGGCGCGCCGTACATCGTGATGGATGTCGTTCCTGGACGCTCGCTCCATGAATGGATCTACCGGGCGAAGACCGAGGGCGCCATCCCGTGGCCGGTCATCTGGAGCACGGTCGATCAGGTTCTCGCCGGTCTTGCGCATGCGCACTCGCGAGGGGTGATTCACGGTGACCTGAAGCCGTCGAACATTTTGCTCGACCGCTCGCAAGGCGACGACCGATGCCGTGCATTTTTGCTCGATCTCGGCCTCGCGTGGCTCACCCGTGATCTCGTCGATCACAGACTCGACGGCTCGCGCGAGGTGGCCCCGACCGTTCGCTATGGGGCAGGAACTCCCGGCTGGATGGCTCCCGAGCAGATCCGAATGGCGACGCCGCACATTGGTCCAGCGACCGATTTGTACCCGCTTGGCTGCCTCATTCACACGCTCCTCACGGGCGAGGAGCCGTTCGACGGAACGAACGAAGAGCTGCTCGAGCACCACAAAAATTCACCATCACCGCCGGTGAAACTCGCCCCCGGTGTGCCTGCCGGTGTCGAGGGTTTCATCCATCGGATCATGGAAAAGTGGCCATGGAACCGTTACGAATTTGCGGCTGATGCGCGGCGCGCGTGGGCCGAGTTCCGGCCGATGGGTGTCTCGGTGACGATGCCTCCGGTGGCGGGCACCGTTCGCCCCGAGATGGCCGGGAGCGGACAGAGTTTGATAAGCGATGTTGGCGTCACCGGCGAAGGAAGCTCCGAGGAAAGCGGCGCTCCCACGGTGTCCACGCCCGGGCTCTTGGGCATTCGGCCGAGTCCGATGGTCGCGCGGTTGGAAGAGCGTCGTGAGCTGCTCGAGCTTGCGCGCGAGATGAGCGAGAGCGCGGAGCCGCAGCACCGCTTCGTTCTCCTGTCCGGCACGGCCGGGGTCGGCAAGAGCCGGCTCGCGGAGTGGCTCTGCCAAGAGGTCCACGAGCAAGCGTTGATGCGCCCGTTGCGAGCGAAATACCGGAAGATCGCCGCGCCGCTGGACGGAGTCGTCGGTGCACTCGTGCAACACTACCGACTGGAGAAGGCGAAGCGCGCCACGGTTGAGAAGGTTTTGATGAACCTCTGGCGGGTCGCGGCGACCGACGACGAGGAACTCACTTGGGTTGCGGGTGCCGCGGCTTGGCTCTGCCGTGTGAAGGAAGAGGCCGAGGTGCTCGGTCCTACAAAGAAGCGGTTCGTCCTCGACCGGCCGGAGCTGAAGTGGCTCGTGATTCGAAAGACCCTCGAGAAGACGGCTGCCGGTAAGCCGATGCTTTACTGGCTCGACGACTTGCACCGCGCGCCGGCCGACACGTTCGCTCGACTCGCGCGCATCAAGCGGGACTTGAAGCACGTGTCGATCATGTTCGTCGCCACCATGCGCAATGAGGATGTCGCGAACGATCCCACGGCGAGGGCGCGCATCGAGCTCTTGCTCGAGGAGTTCGGCGGAATGCGCATGGAAATCGAGCCGCTCGACGTGCGCGAGACGGAAGTGTTGCTGCGTGACACGTTGCCGCTCAGTCCAACGGCGCTATCGGTTGCGGCAAAGCGCGCAAAGGGCAATCCGCTCTTTGCACTGCAGCTCGTGCATTCGTGGGCGATGAGCGGCGCACTCACCCAGCGACCGGATGGCGCCTACGATGCGAGTGAGGACGCGCTGAATCGTACGGCGCAGACGACGGCGGAATTGTGGGAGGAGCGCCTCGGCGCGTTGCCACCGGACTTGCGACCTGCGGCGTTCGCGGCTTCGGCTCTCGGTGGCGACATTCGGCGGGACGTGCTCCGCGCGCTCCTGACGGATCTCGGGCTCGACGCTACGCGGGCCTTGAGTGCGATGAAGCGCGCGCAGCTCCTTTTGATGTCGGGTACCGAGCAATTGCAGTGGCCGCACGCCTTGCTGCAGGAATATTTGCTGCAGCAGCTCCTCGAACAGCCCGACGCGCGGCGCGTGTTCTTGATCGCCTCCAACGCCTTGTCGCTGCACCCTGCGGCTTCGAGTGGTCGCATCGTGCGGCACCGCGTCACGAACCTCGAGCGGGCGGGACAGCTCGAGCAAGCCGCGACGCTCTTGCACGGCTACGTCGCGGGCTCATGGAGCCAGGTGCGCGACGCGAGCGCCACGCTCCGTGACTTGTCCCTGCTGGACGATAAACTCACGGGCGTGAACCTCGCCCACCAGCTCCGGTGGCGTGCCGAGGCATGTCGCCACTCGGGTGCACTCGACGAGGCGCGCCGTGAATCCGAGATCGCTCGTCGCACGTTTAGAGATTACGGCGATGAGGTCAACGAAGCGCAGTGCCTCCGTCTCCTTGGTCACATCGCGTCGGATCTCGGGGCGTCGGCGCAAGGTAGACGCCTCGTCACCCGCGCTCATGCGCACTTCAAGAAGCACGACCACTTCGCCGGCCAGGCACAGTGTGAAGTCCTGATTGGAGAGATCGACTACTTGCTCGGTGACCACGCGAGCGGCCTCGAGATGCTGCACCAAGCGGCTGAAAAATTTCTTCAGGTAGGCGACATGCTGGGTCGCTCGCAGTGCTTCATCCTTCAGGGATTCATCGAGCAGTCGGGGGGATCTCCGGCCCGTGCACGTGAACTCTTGATGACCGCGCATGCCGAGCTCGAGCGAATTGGTTACCGGCTCGGTGTCGCGCAGTGCGACCTCGCGCTCGCTCACGCCGACCACCGTGAAGGTCAGTTTTCGCGCGCCCACGAGCGCGCCTCCTCGACGTTGAAGGCGTTCCGATTGATCGAGAACCCGCGAGGCGAGGCGGGTTGTGAGCGATTGCTCGCGATGAACGCGCTAGACGGTGGGCACCCGAACACAGCCGAGGTCCACGCGCGCGCCGCCGGCAGCGTCTACGGGAAGTTGAACGACCCTTGGGGCAAGGTCGAGTCCTTGCTGCTGCTCGCGCAAATTGGGCTCTTCCGGAACGATACGACTGCCGCGCGCGACGCCCTCATTCGCTGCGAAGCGATAGCCCTCGTCGAGGCGGAGCCGAAGCAGCACCGGCACTTGACGCTCGCTTGGCTAGGGGCAAGCGAAGGACGCTGGCTCGATGTCGTGCGTGAGCTGGACGCCGCGCGCCGCGCATTTCGCGACACGCTCCAAAGCGGCGATCATACGCCCCAGCTCTTGCGCCATTTCGACGTTCTCGGATGGCCGGATGTCGCCGGTGCCCGCGTCAAGCAGTGGCTCCGCGCGGTGGCCGTGCCGCCCCGGGCCTGAGTCGCTGGAGTGGATCGGCGGAGGCCGCCATGGTAACCCCGCGGAATGCCGAGTAAGCCGAGCCGCAAACAGGCCCACCAGGCCGTGGTGCGCGCGGGCACCGTTGCGATCGTCGGTCGCAGCAACGTCGGCAAGTCGACGTTGCTCAACGCGGCGCTCGAGTTGCGGCTGGCGGCGGTGTCGCGACGCCCGCAGACGACACGCATGCCGCTCCTCGGCATCGTGCGTCACGGTGGCGCCGAAATCGGTTTTCTCGACACGCCAGGGCTCCACAAGGCCGACTCGAAGCTCGGACGCGAGATGAACCGCTCCGCGCGTGATGCACTGCGCGATGCGGATGTCGTGCTTTTCGTCGTCGCGTTGCCTCCGCACGTTAAAGGCGACGTGAGGCCTCACCCCGGTGACCTGGCGCTGATCGAGCAACTGCCCACGGACAAGCCGGTCGTGCTGGTGGTGAACAAGATCGACGTCATCCGCGACAAGGGGCAGATGCTTCCGCTCCTCGCGGCCCTCTCCGCCGCGCGGCAGTTCGCCGCGGTCGTCCCTGTGTCGGCGCTTGCGGAAGACGGCATTGGCTCCGTGCTCGATGAAGTTGCGAAGCTCTTGCCGGAGGGCCCCGCGCGCCACGATGAGGACACGCTGACGGATCGTCCGATGCGCCATTTCGCGGCTGAATACGTGCGCGAGGCCATCCTCCGCGCGACAGCGCAAGAGGTGCCCCATGCCGTTGCGGTGACCATCGACGAGTACGCCGAGCCTTCGACCGAGAAGGAGGTCACGCGGATCAGCGCGACGATTCACGTTGAGCGTGAAGGGCAGAAACGCATCTTGATAGGTGAGAAGGGCGCCATGTTGAAACGCATGGGCACCGAGGCGCGCGAGCGCATCGAAGAGCTGATCGGTGGCCGCGTGCACCTCGCGCTGTGGATTCGCGTGACAGCAGACTGGCGCGAACGCCCGGATGCGTTGGCTGACTTCGGCTTGCTGGCGCGCACGGAGTCGCCATGACCAAACCCATCGTTGCTGTTATCGGCCGGCCCAACGTCGGCAAGAGCACGCTGTTCAATCGCATCATCGGCAGGCCACTCGCGATCGTGCACGATCAGCCTGGCGTCACGCGCGATCGCCACTACGCAGACGCGAGCTCCTACGGCCGAGACTACACCCTCGTCGATACCGGCGGATTCGATCCGGGCGGCGATGACGACATGAAGGCTGGCATCATTCGGCAGCTCAAGGCGGCTATCGAGGAAGCCGATGTGATCTTGTGCGTGCTCGATGCGACGGCTCCACCGTCGTCCGTGGACAGCGAGGAGGTCAGGCTGCTGCGTCGCTCGAGCAAGCCCGTCATTTATCTCGCAAACAAAGCCGACACAGGACGGGAGGACGCCCTCTCGACCGAACTCTACCGCCTCGGGATGGAGCATCTCATCCCGGTGAGCGCCTTGCACGGGCGTGGCTTCGACGATCTCGAACGCGCGATTACGGACGCGCTGCCGCCCGAAGAGGTGGAGCCGGAGATAGAAGATGAAAACCGGCCGCTTTCCATCGCCGTCATCGGGAAGCCGAACGCAGGAAAGTCATCGCTCATCAATCGGTTGCTCGGCGAAGAGCGCCTGCTCGTCGATAGCCGACCCGGTACGACGCGCGACACGATCGACACCATCGTTGAACGCGGTGGGCGACGGTACAAGTTCGTCGATACGGCGGGACTGCGCCGAAAATCCAAGGTGATTAAGGGCGACGATACGGTCGAGGCTATAAGCGTGATGCGCGCCATCCGCGCGATCGATCGTGCCGAGATCGTCGTTCTCTTGTTCGATGCGGCCGAAGGCGTCGCCGAACAGGACGCGAAGATTTTAGGGCTCGCGGTGGATCGGGGTCGCGCGATCGTGATCGGCTTGAACAAGACCGATCTGCTCGATCGCGAGGAACAAAAGACGGCCGAGGAGCGTGCTCGGGACGTACTCGCGTTCGCCTCATGGGCAGAGCTGACGACGCTGAGTGCGAAGACCGGTCGCGGCGTTGACCGGCTGCTCAAGGTCGTCGATCACGTGGCCGAGTCTTTCCGAAAACGCGTGAAGACGGGCGAGCTCAACCGCTTCTTCGACACCGTGCTTATGACCCATCCGCCGCCCACTTCTGGCGGTCGCGCGCCGCGCTTCTACTACATCACCCAAGCCAGTGTGGCTCCGCCGACGTTCTCCATCAGCACGAACCACCCGGACAACATCCACTTCAGCTACCAACGCTACGTCTCCAACGCGATTCGAAAGCATTTCGCGTTCGACGGGGTACCCCTGCGCGTCTACTACCGCGGGAAGAAGCCAAAGAAGTAGCGCTCGCGATTGGGCTCGGAAAGCCCCGACGCCTTGTGGCCCTTCGAGTGCGTTACACGAGAACGTCGGCGACCCAGGCGAGCCTTGATACGTCGTGGATGTCGCGCGGGAAGTCCGGCACCTTCACGACGGTGACGCCATGCCCGCTCCGATCGTCGAGGGCGGAGAGGTGCACCGAGTCGAGGTCGGCGAGCTGCTGCTCGTCGCGAGCGGCGGCGACGATGCGCGCGGCCCCGCCGGCTCCGAGCTCAAGTTGGTTCGCGGAGAGAGCGGCGCTCACGTCGCTTTCATTCGGGTCCCAATCCGTCTTGTGGTGAACGCGGTTCACGACGAACGCGGAAGGAAGGACGCCTTGCTGTCGGAGCCGATCGGCGAAGAAAGCCACCTCGCGAAGCGACATCGGATCGGGCGTCGTCACGAGGATGTAGCCGACGTCTCCGCCACGCAGCGCGCTCGACACGCGTTCGGCTCGCTGCTTCCAGCCGCCGAAGAGCTCGTTGATCTCGCCCATGAAGGTTGCGACTTGTTCGAGGAAGCCGGCGCCGGTGATGCGGCCAATGCCCCGCATGATCGAGGCAGCCGTGCGCTGCAGGAGGTTGAACGAGAGGTGGCCCGACTGCTGGAACGCCTCGAGGAACCAGCGGACGGCTGGGCTGTCGATGGCGCCAACGAGTCGCTCCGGCGCGTCGAAGAAGTCGAGCGCGTGTGACGTCGGGGGCGTGTCGAGCAAGATGAGATCGTAGTTCGGGTCATCCTTCACGGCGTAGAGCTTCTCCATCGCCATGTATTCCTGCGTCCCCGCGAGTTTCGTCGAGATGTACTTGTACAGAACGTTGTTCATGATGCGGTCGCGCTTCTCGGGCGTTGCCGCGAGCGACGCGATCAGCGAGTCGAAAGTCGATTTTGTGTCGAGCATCATCATGGTCAAGCTGCCCGTGACCTCGATGCCTGCGCGCGCAAAGACTTCTTGGGAGACCTGCTGCGCTTCTCCGCTGACCGACTCGAGCCCGAGACTTTCGGCTAATCGCCTGGCCGGATCGATCGTGAGGCAGAGCACTCGTCGGCCGCGACGTGCTGCAGCGAGGCCCAGCGCCGCGCACGTCGTGGTCTTGCCTACTCCCCCGCAACCCGCGCACAAAAGCACGCGGCGCGTGTCCAGCAGGCGGCGCAGATCTTCGGCCACGGAATTCGTTTAGCACACGCTTGGGCCCTCGCGGAGGGCTATGATTGCCAGGTGAGCGGGTACATCGACCTGCATAGCCACTGGATTCCCGGCATCGACGACGGCGCGCCGGACGTGGCGGAAGGCCTCGCCATTTTGCGGGCGCTCGGCGACATCGGTTTTGCCAAGGTCGTGGCGACACCGCACATGCGTACGGGGATGTTCGACAACGAGCGCGGTGAGCTCGAGCGAGCATTTCAAAAAATGCTGATCGAGGTGCGACGCCATCCGGGATTGCCGGATGTTTCGCTCGGGAGCGAACATCACTTGGACGACGTCGTCTTCGACCGCCTCACCAAAGGTCTTGGATTGCCCTACGAGCCCGCACGCACGGCCGCCTTGATCGAGTTCCCAACGGACCACTTTCCGCTTCGGTACCGAGAGCGTCTGTTCGATCTACGGGTCAAACGCATTCGGCCGGTGCTCGCTCACCCCGAACGTTACCGGCCGGTTTGGAAGGACAAGGCTCTACTCGAGCCGCTACTCGATGGCGGAGCCTTGCTCCTCCTGGATGTGGGCGCGCTCGTCGGCAAGTACGGTCGCGCTCCGAAGAAAGCGGCATTTGAGATGCTCGAGGCCGGGTTTTACTATGCGGCGTGCAGCGACGCGCACCGTGCGAGTGATGCCCGCGAGGTGGGTCGCGCGATAAAAGAGCTCTACGCGGTGATGGGCCGCGAGGAGGCCGAGTTTCTCTTGATCGAGGGCCCGCGCAACATCCTGGAAGGCACCGTGAAGGATTGACGCGCCACTCTTGCGCCCCGGCTTTCGCGTTCGCTTCGAACTTGGCCCGCGACAGCGCACGAGGATAGCCAACGAGCCATGTTACGGAAGCTCGCCAGCCATGCCGTGTTCGTCGCAGCCTTCGTGGCATTGCCCGCTACGGCCTCGGCGAAAGCGCAGATGGACTCGGTGTACAGCTACCGACAGACCTTCGGTTCGGCCTTGCGCATGGTGAAGGTGGACCTCGGGTTTCAGGTTACCGAAGTGAACGCCGATTGGGGCTACGTGCTCTTTGAATAC
The DNA here is from genome assembly GCA_947475525.1 of Polyangiaceae bacterium. Classification (GTDB taxonomy): domain Bacteria; phylum Myxococcota_A; class Polyangia; order Polyangiales; family Polyangiaceae; genus SYFR01. Next base: position 166,964 of record CANJMI010000002.1, read on the forward strand.
GTGACCGCCGACAGCGGGGCACGCAAGAATCGCGCGGCGATCCAGCTCGTGGAGTCGGAAACGAATGGCACGGTTCAGGTGGCGATTCAGATGCCCCAGATGCCGTCATTTCACGAGGAGTTCATCCTCGACAAGCTGAGGCAGAAGCTCCAGGAAGAGCACGGCGCACCCCCCGAGCGCGGCAAAAAGAAAGAGCCCGAGGACGGGAAGAAAAAGGACGCCGACAAAGACAATGCGCGTCCCGACGGGAACGACGATCAGCGCGGTCGGAATCCCGACAATGTCGTTATTCTCGAGCCACCGCGCGACACGTTGAAGAAAAAGTAATTCGGCGCCGGGGGGCGTTTCCGGCTCACCCGTTCGAGCTGGGTTTACTGCACGTCGACAGGCAGTCGTCGCAGCCGAAGCACGAGGACGTGATGCACTGCAGGCACACGCCGGTCATGCACACGTCGGCGGGGTCGCCGGTGCCGCAGCGTTGCTCGCAGAGATTTTTACTGTAGACGCAATAGTCCGTTGCGGGGCAGTCGGCGTGGTCGAGACAAAGGGTCGCCTTCGACGGCAGGCAGCCCGCGACGCAGTCTTTGCAGGTCGGACAGCTGGGCGTCGCGCAGGGGTCGCACGCGTCGCTGCCGCAGTTCGGCTGGGCCGTGTCGCAGGCGGTGATGCACACGCCGGTGGGAATGTGGCACACCAAGCCGGCCATGCAGCTTGTCTGACGGCAGTCCGGCGCGCCTCCGCTTGGGTTCCCCGTGTTGGTGCTTGGGCCATCGGTCGTGGTCGTCACGACGGATGCGGACGCACCACCCGCGCCGAGCGGTGCGTCGATCACAGCCTTACCGCCACACGAGGTCAAGGCGAGCAGGGCCACCGTACCGAAGGATCGCATCATGCCGGCTATCGTCCTTCCGAACGTCGGCGCGCGCAATCGGACTTCGCGCAAGCGGTAGTCCCGGCGCAAAGATGTTCGCCCTCGAGAAAATACGTTTCAGACGTCCTGGCGCTTGACGTACTCGAAGTCGATCGGCCGCCCCTTGATTCCGCGCGCGGGCGGCGCGATCCAATGCGCCATCTTGCCCGTCTCGTAGATGGGCTTTTGCATCAGGCTCGTCACGAAGGTCTCGTCGGCTTCCGTAGGGAGCCACTGGTCCTTGCCCGCATTCCACTCCGCGTCCGAGAGGATGCGCCCCTCCGTGTCGAAGTGAAGGCCAGCGTAGATGCCGCTCGCGCGATGGAAGCGCGTGCTCGGCAGCGTCAAACGAAAGGGGAGTCCGGCCTCGGCGAGCTGCTTGTTCCACTTGTCCATGCCGCGCTGTGAGTCCTCGACGTACTCCCCTCGAAGGACCTCATTCATCGCGTTCCGAAGTGCGACCTCGCGCGTCTCGAAGCCGCTCTTGTCCGCCTTTGGTACTTCGAACGTCACGACGCCTTCAAGTGCGAGGTGGTCGTCGTAACGGGCCTCTTTGGCCCGCGCTTTTAGGCCCGAGGCGAAGTAGCTCGCTGCGTTCGAGGAGATCTCGCTCCCAAAAAGATCCAGCGAGACCGAGTACCAGAGGTTCACGTACTTCTGAATGGTCGCGAGATCGATTCCGCCTTCGGCCCGCGCATCGCCGTTCGCGTTGAGCTTGATAAGCTCGATGGTGCGTTCGACGATCCGACCTACGCCCGTCTCACCGACGAACATGTGGTGCGCCTCTTCGGTCAGCATGAAGCGCGTCGTTCGTGCGAGCGGGTCGAAGCCGCTCTCGGCGAGTGCGAGCAGCTGGTATTTACCGTCGCGGTCGGTGAAATACGTGAACATGAAGAACGAGAGCCAATGGCGACACGGCTCGTTGAACGCGCCGAGAATGCGCGGCTTGTCTTCGTTTCCGCTGCGACGCTCGAGGAGACCTTCCGCCTCGTCGCGGCCGTCGCGCCCGAAGTAGCTGTGCAGCAAGTAGACCATTGCCCAGAGGTGCCGGCCCTCCTCGACGTTGACCTGGAAGAGGTTGCGCAGATCGTAAAGGCTTGGACATGTTTGGCCGAGCAGCCGCTGCTGCTCGACGCTCGCGGGCTCGGTGTCGCCTTGGGTCACGATCAGGCGGCGGAGGGCGTTGCGGTGTTCGCCTGGCACGGTGTCCCAGACCGGCTTGCCGAGGTTGTCACCGAAGCCGATCGTGCGCTCGTTCGCTGGCGCGGCGAGAAAAATGCCCCAGCGGTAATCCGGCATCTTCACGTAATCGAAGTGGGCCCAGCCATCGGCTTCGACGCTGATCGCGGTTCGGAGGTAGACCTGGTCCTCCTGGAAGCCCTCCGGTCCCATCTCTTTCCACCACTCGATGAAGCGCGGCTGCCACTCTTCGAGCGCGCGCTGCAGCTTACGGTCGCCGGAGAGGTCGACGTTGTTCGGGATCTTTTCTGAGGTGATATGGCTCATCGTCTTCTATCTCCGTGTTGCGTTGCGTTGCGGGTGCTCAGGTGCGGCGCCAGTCGAACTCGGGTCGCTCTGGGCGCCCGTACATCGTGAGCGCGCCACGTTCGCCGACGGCATTCGGGCGCTGGAAGATCCAGTTCTGCCAGGCCGAGAGGCGGGCGAAGATCTTTGTCTCCATCGTCTCGGGCCCCGCGAAGCGAAGGTTCGCTTCCATGCCTGTTAGGGCGTCGGGCGAAAGGCTCGCGCGCTCTTCGATGGCGATGCGCACGTCGTCCTTCCAGTCGATGTCGTCGGGCGCGTAGGTGACGAGGCCAAGCTTCATGGCCGCGGCGTGGTCGAGGGGTGCAGTCTCGTGTGCCAGGGCCTCGACGTGGGCGGGCTTCGCAAGGAAGCGCGTCGCGAGGCGCGTCAGGCCGTTCGACATTGGACACGGACCGAAGTTGATGGGGCCGAGGCCGATCGTCGGGCCGGTGTCGTCGTCGCTCGCCAGCATGTACGAGCGGTCGGCGGCGATCGCCAGCTCAAACAAGGAGCCGACGAAGCACGAGCCGGGTTCGATCGTCGCGAAGAGGCTGCGTGCCGTGAGATCGAGGCGGCGCAGGACGCGTGCCGTGTTGAGGAGGATCTCGCGCGCGAGCCAGTCCCGCTGCATCGCGAGCAGCGCGTTGTCGTGCGCGTGCACTTTGGCCGCGTCGCCCTGCGTTTGCAAAAGCAGGAGTCCTACGGTCGGGTGGTTGAACCGCAGGTCGAGGAGGGCGTCATCGAGTTCACGGAATGCGCGAAGGTGCCAGGTGTCACTGCCCTGAATGCGGAGCTCCTCGCTCGACGTGGGGGCCTCGCCTTCGGGGGCGCGCATCAGCAGCGTCGCGGAGCGGGCATGCGTGTCGATGGTGACTTCGACGTAGCGGTAGTGGCTGATGAGCTTGCCGCCTTCTTCACGGCGCGCGGGTTCGATCGCGGCGAGTTCGAACGCCGCGCCACCTTCGTTCGGGACCGCAGCGGCCACGACCGCGTCGGCTCGCTTCTTCACTTCAGCGTCGAACTTGCTCTTCGCGAACACCCCATCGACGAGCCCCCAGTCCGTCGCGCGCTTGCCGCGTACGCCTTCCGCAAGTGTCGAGAATACGTCGGCGAGATCACGGCGCACCTTGCGCTTGTCGACCAGCCGAGTGAGACCGCCTGTGCCCGGCAGCACAGCGAGGAGCGGCGTCTCGGGGAAGGACACGGCGCTCGATCCGTCATCCTGCAGGTAGATCTCCTCGCACGCGAGGGCGAGCTCGTAGCCACCGCCCGAAGCGACGCCGTTCAGCGCGGCGACGTACCTCTGGCCGCTCTTGGTCGAAGCCTCTTCGAGGTAGATGCGCGTCTCGTTGGTGAATTTGCAAAAATTCACTTTGAAGGCGTGGGTGGAGGCGCCGAGCATGTAGATGTTCGCGCCTGCGCAAAAGCAGTTGTCCGTGCCGCTCGATACGATGACGCAGCGTACTTCGGGGTGCTCGAACCGCACGCGTTGCACGGCGTCCGCGAGCTCGATGTCGACACCGAGATCGTAGCTGTTCAGCTTGAGGATGTAGCCGTCCCGCAGCGGGTGACGCTCGTCGACCGCCATGACGAGCCGGGCCACGGGGCCGTCGAATGAAAGCTTCCAGTGCCGGTACCGGCTTGGGTGCGTGCTGAAACGAACGGGCTCCTGAGCCTGGGGCGTCGCGCTTTCCATCTCCGCGAAAGGTACCGGAACGCTGCACGTCAGGCAAGCATTATAATGCTTGAGGCGACGGTGCGCATGCAGTATATTGCTTCCTGTGAGCGACCTCCTTCGGCATCTTGGCGCTGAGATTCGCCGCCTTCGCGAAGCGCGTGGCTTGACCCTCCGTGAGCTGTCGGAGCGCTCCACGGTTAGCCTCCGTTTTCTGTCGCTGCTCGAAAAAGGCGAGGGAAATATCTCGGTTGAGAGACTTGTACAAGTCGGCGCGTCGCTCGGCACCGAGGCCTCCGCGCTATTTTTGGCGTGCGAAAAAACCTTGGAGGCGCGCGCGCGACCCGTGGGGCGGATGGTCGCGTTGCTTGGCCTGCGGGGTGCCGGAAAATCGACCATCGGGAAGCGCTCGGCAGCACAACTCGGCCTTCCATTCGTCGAGCTCGACGGGCAGATCGTGGAGCGAGCAGGGATGTCGCTCGAGGCGATTTTTTCGCTGCATGGTCCCGAGTACTACCGTCGCTTGGAGCTCGCGGTCGTCGAGGAGCTTCTCTCCAAGCCTCGACCTGCGGTGATAGCCACAGGTGGCAGCCTCGTCACGCACCACCAGGCGTTCGAGCGCCTCCGTGGAGCGGCCGTGACCGTGTTCCTCAAAGCCAGCGCGGATGACCACTGGAATCGCGTCGTCGCACAGGGAGACGTTCGGCCAATGGCGAACCGCACGAGCGCCATGCAAGAACTGCAGGCGCTGCTGCGAGCTCGACGTGCCCTCTATGAGCGCGCGCATCACACCGTGAACACAACGTCACTCGGCCTCGAGCGCAGCGTCGACGCGGTCGTGCGCATCGCCAACGGCGCGTGAGCTGCGCGTGCCGTACTCACCGCTGGTGACGGGCTGCGATGCGACTCTTTTGCTCGCATTGGTGCCGCGGTCACGGCAGCGCTAAGCTACGCGTGCCCCCGTGTCTCAAAGCATCCGCTTCGCCCTCGTCGTGATCGTCCTCGTAGCCGTCCTCGGTGGGTTCAACGCGCTCGTTCATCGGCGTGTTTCGGCGGCCTTCATGCTGGCGACCTTCGGCCGTCGCGCACTCGCCGCGTTTTTTGCGTTGGGTCTCGCGGGGATCTTCGCGGGACGCTTTTTGCCAAGCGCTTTCTGGGCGCGTCTCGTGTCGGGACTTGGGTGGGTTGTCGAGATTGGCGTGCTGATAGCCGGCCTCTTCCTGCTCGCTGTGGGGCTCCTCGTCGCGCTCGGCGATCGCGTGCTCCGCGCCGGAAAGTGGGGCAAGACGTCCACCTCGCCCACGAGCGCTCCCATTGAGGATGCGTCGTCGCCCGAGGCCGCGCGCGTCAACCTGCTCCCGCTCCCGTTCGCCCTGTCGCGGCGTGACTTGCTCTCTCGCGCGTCCGCAACGGCGGCTCTTGCGATCGGTGGCGGCAGCGCGACGTATGGCGCGCTCAGCGGTCGCCACGATTACGTTGTCGAAGAAGTGCCCATCCGCCTCGCGCGCCTTCCGCGGCAACTCGATGGCTTCACGATAGCGCAGCTCTCCGATCTCCACCTTGGCCTGTTCGTCGGCGATTGGGAGATGGCCCGGGCGGTCGAGCTCGTGAAGCGCGCAAGGCCGGACGTAATCGCGATCACGGGTGACATGATCGATCACCAAATCGCTTACGCCGATCAACTCGGTCGACTCGTGCGGATGCTCTCGGAGGTTGCGCCGGTGCTGGCCGTTCCGGGCAATCACGATCATTACGCTGGCGTCGATGCCGTTCTCGCGGCGGTTCGCCGTGGTGGTGGGACGGTGCTTTTGAACCAGAGTGTGCGGGTGGGCGAGCAGCGCATCGTCGTCGCCGGAGTCGATGACCTCTGGGCGAGGCGCCGTCGGTTGGGCCGGGGACCTGACCTCGATGCCGCCTTGTCGAACGGCGTTGACGACGCACCGTGCGTTCTTCTCGCCCACCAACCGGAGTACTTCGAGGAGTCGGCGTCACGCGTCGATTTGCAATTGAGTGGCCACACACACGGCGGGCAATTCAACCTCGGTGTCCGCCCAGCAGGCTTCGTGCTGCCGCATGGCTGGGTGGCGGGTCGCTACGAAGTTGGGCCCGCGCAACTCTACGTGAATCGAGGCTTCGGTACCGCCGGGCCACCCGCGCGCCTCGGCGCACCGCCTGAGGTGACGCGGCTCGTGCTGACCGTGTAGGCTCGTGCTTCTCGCGGACGCGCGAGAGGTTCCGCATGAACACAAAGCGTACGCCCCTGCCTTTGCTCGCGACTTTCGACGCCGTGTTGCCGCGTGATGAGCGCGTCGAGCAGCGGAAGCTTTTCGGTAATCCGTGCGGCTACGTCAACGGCAACATGTTCACGAGCGTCCACCAGGATCAGTGGATCGTACGGCTCCCCGAAGCGCAACGCCGCACGCTCCTCGGTGTCGAAGGCGCGTCGATTTTCGAACCGATGAAGGGGCGCCCGATGCTGGAGTTCGTGCGCGTTCCTACGGCGATGCTCGCGAACCGGCGCCAGTTAAAAGGTTGGGTGAAACGCGCCTTCGAGTACTGCTCCTCGTTGCCCGTGAACGAGCCGAAGCGCTCGCCGAAGTGACCCTTCCGCTGCGTACTGCGTACTACGGCCACGCACGCACGCGCGCTCCTGAGGCTCGTGGCATCAGCGCGCGAGGTCGAAGCCCAGCCTGTCGGACGGCTCTGACGAGATGAAGAGCATGGCGTTCTCGACGATCGAGCGGATGGGCGGTCGCATCATGAAGCGTTCTCGTAGCTGCGGGTCGCGGACGTAGCTCAAGACCTTGTCTACTTGGTTGGAGGCCCGCCGACACACGCTGGTGTTCAGCGTCGAGGCCGTCGCGCTTCTGTCGAAGCCCACCGCTTTGATCACGGCCTCGCAACACAGCGAGCGGATTTCGATGCCGTACTCCGAGCCTTCCATCGCTTCGACCGCTCCTAAGGCGGTCGTCGCGAGAAGCACGCCGGCTTGCCCATTGCCGAGGTCGACGCGTGCTACCGCTTCGATGGCTGTCGCGTAGACGTGGTAGCTCACGAGCGCCTGGTCCTCGGCCTGCCGTCGGGCATCGGCGGCGTGTGTTGCCGCTCCAGCGGGGTCGCCTGATGCGCGCGCGAGCAGCGCTTTAACGACCAGGCAGTGGATGCGATCGTAGACGTTCTCCGATACGGCGAGGATTGCGGAAGCATCGAGCACGCTCTGCCGCGCTTCGTCGATCTTGCCTTCTTCGATGAGCACGCTCGCGTAGACGAGCAAGGTGTCGACCCAACCGTCGAGATCGTCGTATCGCTCGTGCGCTTCTCGGGCGCGCGACAAATAAACGAGACCCTGTTCCGTGTGGCCGAGGCGCGCGTAAGCGAGTCCGATGTTGGCGAGCGTCTTTGCGACCTGGAAGCGCCCGCCGACCATCAAGTCGAGGCTCAACGATTGGAGGCACATCGCAATTGAATCCTCGTAGCGACCGAGGACAAAAAGTGCAAAGCCGAGCGCGTTGCGTGCGCGAGCTTCACTCCGGCGGGCGCTCAAGAGTGCAAAAATGGCGATCGCTTCGGCATGCGCTTCCACAGCGGCGTGGAGGCGGCCGGCCCGTCGGAGGAGGACCCCTTTGGCCACCAGCACCGCGCCGCGCGCGCCAGGCGTCACGTGGAGAGTGTTGGCAACCTCGAGGGCACGCTCACACGCCTCGAGCGCTCCATTGAAGTCACCGATGTCGCGCAAGAGTTGGCACAACACGATCGAAGCTTCGACGCGCAAGTCGGGGTCGCGAGCCAGTGCGGCAACGTCTTCGGCCCGTTGAGCGAGGGGCAGACCGCGCGCCATGGTGCCTTCGTCGAGCTCAAGCTCCGCGCACCGCACGAGCAGCACCGCAATCCAGCGGGCCGAGCGTGATTCGAACGCGAGGCGGCGCAGCTCGCCGAGATGCCGTAGCCGAGGAGCCGACTGACCGAGCTGCCGGAAGATGCGAACGAGCCCGTTTTGGGTTGGAATGAGGCGTGAATCCCCGGTAGGCAGGAGCGCCGCGGCGCGTTCGAAATAGCGCAACGCGAGCTGGGTCTGCGACGCACCGCGGGCCGCCTGCGCCGCCTCGAAGTAGAGCTCTCCCGCCATGACGGGCGCTGCTCCGTTTTCGAAATGCTGCGCGACGATCGCCGCGGACAACCCCTGCGCGAGTGGCGTGCCGACGAGGTGTTCGCCGAGCTGTCGGTGCATGCGGACCCGATGCACGTCGTCCAGTCCGTGGTAGGCGACGTCGCGCGCCAGCGGGTGCCGAAAATCGAGGTTCGCGCCTCGCCGATCGCACAGGCCGCGGGCGCAGAGGCGGGCGAGCGGCTCGTCGCTCGGGAGGCGCGCCAACGTGACGATCTCGGCGCCAGACAACGGTCCACCCGCAACCGCGAGCCAATCGACGATGGCGCGTTCCTCGTTCGGTAGCTCGTTCAGCCGATCGCCGACGAGTTGCTCGACGGTCGATGGGAGGAGGTCGGCCTGTTCTTCGAAGCGCGCATCATTGCGGATGAGCTCACCTTCGCCGTCAGCGTTCGTGTCGAGGAGCTCGAGCGCGCCACGTTCGAGGAGGGCGTCGACCATCTCGAGCAGGAAGTACGGATTGCCCCCAACGCGGGGCACGAGTTCACGGCACACGTCGCTTACGCCTCGCCGCACCCCAAGGCGAGACTGGACGAGGCGCACCTGCTCGTCGGGCGAGAGTCCGCGCAATTCGCTGCGCATCATGCCTTCGAGGTACGGCTCGATGCGCTCGTCGGGGCGGGTGACAAGTAGCATCAGCACTGGCGACTTCTCGGGGCGACGCAGCACGCGCTCGAGGACCTCGAGGCTCATTCGGTCCGCCCACTGGAGTCCGTCGAACACGATCACCACAGGCGCGGTCTCGGCGAGCGCGCCGATGAGGAGCTTCGTGCTCCGAATAGTCAGCTCGTGGAATTGCGAGGCGGCTTCTTCGTCTTTCAGCGCCGTGTCGGCTCCGGTCACGAGCTCGGCGAGGCGCTCGACGACCCGTTCGCCGCGGCCTGGTTTCACTCGCAACACGTTACGAATCGTGGCTGCCGCGTCCGTGAGCGACGTGTCGGAGTCCGTGCCCGTCGCTTGCCGAATCAGGTCGGCAACGACCGCGTATGGCAGATCGATTCGCACGGGGGAGCATTCGACCAGGATGGGCTGCGCGCTCTCGCCGAGCTCCGCCGTGAACGCTCGCACGAGGGCCGTTTTTCCGATGCCCATCTCGCCTACGACGACGTGTGCGAGCACGTCGCCGGCGCTGTGCGAGCGAGCGCCCGGGCGGTCGAAGAGTTCGGGCGGCGGCGCCATGGTGCCGTCCGACTGGTGAGTCGCGCGATGGAAAGCGGCATGGAGATCGGCCCGCTCCGCATCACGCCCCACGAGATCATTCGGGGCGAGCGCGAACTCTGCACTGCGCTCTTCCGCCGTCAGAGGACGCATCATCACGTAGACGCGCATGCAGTCTGGGACGTCAAAGCGGGTGGCGTTTTCGAGTGGGATGGAAGGTCCGTCTTCCCAATGAAATCCCTGACGAACGAGACGGTAGACGCCTCCAGCGACCCAGGTGGCCCCGAATGGGGTGTGCGCTGCGAGTGCGTCGGCGAGGTAACTGGCTGGCGCTTGGAGGGAGTGCTCGACGAGATGCCCGAGGGCGTCACGCTCGCCGGTCGCGATGCCGCGCACGATGGCGATGGAGGCTTGAAAATCGATGCCGAGATCGTCCGAGCGGCTCGCCAAAAATTCGTGCACGTCGGCCGCCAAGAGGGTCGTATCGTCGGCAGCCCGCGAGGGATCCGCCATGAGGCCGACGATCGCGATCGCCGTGGCGTCGTCTTCCCAGGACCACACGGCTCCACGCTTGTAAGCGATGTCGTCGAGGGTGGCGCGGATCGCGGCAATCTCTCTTGTTTGCGCGGCCACGCCGGCGAATTCGGCGAGCGAGCCGAAACCGCCGATTCGCAATTTCACGACGGCGACATGGCGAACCTCGCGCACGATTCGCTGCGAATTTCCAGCGGTGCCAAGCCCGGATGACGAGTCTCCCTCGAGCGTGCGCGCGCGACGCACGGCCGCCATCGTGCGAGGCTGGACATCACGTTGCTCGAGCAACGCGCCGCTTGCCCCTACGAGCTCGGCCACGGTGTCCTCGATCGTCGTCGTGTCGATGAGCTGGCGCTGTTCGAGCAGGAGGCGGGCAATTGCCGCCGCCATCTCGCGGGCCGTTTGGAACCGGTCGGCGGCCGATCGCGCGAGCGCGTGAAGAATGATTCCCTCGAGCTCGGGGTGGATGCTCGCATCGACGCTGCTAGGGGCTTTGATGGACCCGAGGCGCACCGCTTCGCTCAACGCTTCATCTTTCAACCCGCCGTAGGGTGAGCGGCCGCACACCAGCTCGTAGAGGACCACCCCGAGGGAGTAGAGATCGCTCCGCCGGTCGGCTTTCTCGCCGCGCGCCTGCTCGGGGGACATGTAGGCCGTCTTGCCCTTCAACGCGCCGTGCTCTTCGCGGAACAGGTTCGCGCTGGCGATGCCGAAGTCGGCCACTTTCACGATCCCGCCGAACGAGACGAGGACGTTCTGCGGTGACACGTCACGGTGCACGATCGCGAGCGGAAACCCGCCTTCGTCTTTGCGCTCGTGGGCGTAATGAAGGCCCTTTGCGACTTCGGCGATGATGTGGGCCGCGATCCACGGCGGTACCGGCCGTTCGAGGTGGTGTGCCGCGCGCATCAGCTTCGCGAGATCGATCCCTTCGACGTATTCCATCGCGAGGAGCAGGTCGTCGCCGTGATGCGCGAAGTCGTACACCTGCACGATATTCGGGTGGTTCAGGCGCGTTGCGAGCTGCGCCTCCTCGACGAACATCAGCCGAAAACGCCTTGATTTGCCGTGTTCTGGGAGGATTCGCTTCAGCACAAGCTGCTTGAAGGTGCCTTCGGCGCCCCGCTTCTTCGCCAGGAACACCTCCGCCATGCCGCCAGCGCCGAGTCGCCGCTGAAGCTCGAACCCAGGGATATCGGGGAGGTCGTTCGGAGGGACGGTCATCAGGGCACGCGGCGTGTTGCGCGATACTCTACTTCTATGCCGCCGCGGCTTGTACTAGGTTCACCGCCGGAATAAGGCCATGCGCTCCTCTGTCCTCGCCCCCTGGCTCGTCGGTGCCCTCACCATCGGCGTTTCTCTTTCCATCAGCAGCGCGGTCTACGCGCAGGACGAGGGGGTGTCGCCATCTGAGGGCGAAGGAGACGCCGCCAAGCCCGCTGAAGGTGGCGACGCCGACACAGCCGGAGCACCCAAAAAAGAAGATGAGGAAAAGCTCGGCGGTTGGGGCGTCGGTGGCAAAGAGGGTGACGGCAACTTCAAGCCGCACGGCAAGACCGGCAAGCTGAAGGAGCTCGAGGACGACCAAGAGGAGCGGCGGATCGTCGATGCGACCCCTGCAAATCTCGGGCGCCCAGGAAATTCCTGGGTGGACGTGGTGATCGCCCCGGGTGGCTCGATCATCGTTCCAATCCAAGTCGGTGGCCCGACTGAGGTCGCACCTGGCGCTTCGTTCGTTCTCGGCACGACTTACCGCGCGTGGGACAAGTGGGAGTTCGGCATTCGTTTCGGGGTGTCGAGTTCGGCCACGAATGGCCCGCGCCAAGCGCTGCTCGTGGGCTCGCGCGATCCCGATAGCTTCAAGCAAATTGCCACGGGAAACCTCGAGGTCTCCCTTCGGCCGTTCTTCAAGCTGACGCCGTCGACCGTCGTGCCGGTCGGCCTCGCGCTCGTGCTGCCGACGGCGATGGGCGACATGTTCGCCGACCCCGACTCGCGCGTGGAACTCGCGCGCTGGAATGTGAATCAGTCCGCGTCCGCGATGCGCGGTTGGGAGGACAAAGCCCTCTTCGAGCCGCATCGCTTCGCCATCGTGCCGAGCGTTGGAGCGATCTACCAGCGACCGATGGGCTCGGGCGTCGCGGCGGGCACTCTCGTGCTCGAGGGCCGCACGAAGCTCGAGATCATGGCGCTCACCGGTGGCAAAGATCCCTCGATCGATCCGTCCGCGCAGAACGTGCAGGGCGATGTCAAAGATGTCGCGGTCAACTGGCTGCTCGGCGGCAGCGCCGGCTTCGCGATGTTGGACGGTCTCGTTACGCCAAGCCTCAAGGCGTGGTTCGTATACGCTTCGCCGACGAGTACGTTTGGCAGCATCGAAGCCTCCGGCGCTCAGCTCGTCGTCGAGCCCGGCGTCGCGACGAGCGTGCCATTTGGGGCGAGCGGCAACCTCCGCTTCCAAGGGCGACTCTCGGGGATCCTGCCGCTTGGCGGCCCGCTCGGTTCCGGCAATCAGGCGACCCCAGCGGGCATTGCCGGCCTTCGAGTTGCGGCCGGACTCAGCTTCTAGGCGGAGCGCGGTGGGGTCGCGTCACGAGCGAGTGCGTAGAGTTCTACGCGCTCGGGCGCTCTGGTTGTCCATGACGAGCCATGTTACGCACGCGAACGTTTTCCCGCCATGGCCGAGACCGTACCTTTGATCATCACCCGCCCGTTCGGCACCCAGCTTAGCCCGATCGACGTCGCCTCGTCGCCTCTCCACCCGACGCAGCTCTTCGCCGGCAGGAAGCTCGTGGTCGTCGGCGGCACCGGTTTTCTCGGCAAGGTGTGGGTCTCGATGTTGCTCTCGCGTTTCCCCGACGTCGGGCACATCTACTTGATGGTTCGGCCGAAGCGCGACCAGTCGCCCGAAGCTCGATTCTGGGCAGACATCGTTCCGTCTCCGACGTTCGACCCGATTCGCGAAGCGTATCCGGGGGCTGCCTTCGAGGCCTTCCTGCGCGCGAAAATTACGCCGATGCCCGGCGATGTGACGTTGCCGCGCCTCGGTTTCGATGACGCGTTCATCTCCGAAAATGCCGGAAAAATCGCAGCGATCGTCAATGTCGCCGGTGTCGTCGACTTCAACCCGCCGCTCGATGAAGCCCTGCAGGCGAACGCCTTCGGCGTAAACCACTTGATCGACCTCGCGCGCGCTCTCTCTGCGCCGGTCATGCACACGTCGACCTGCTACGTCGCCGGCTACCGCACCGGTCTCATCGATGAAGTCGATCCGCGGGACGTCCCGTTTCCTCGCGCAGAGAACGCACCCGGCGAGCGCTTCATCGCGTTGCCCGAGGGCGTCCCCGTCGACCGCAAGCTCGATCGCACCCACTGGAATGCGCAAAACGAGATCCGCGAGTCCCTCAACGTCATCGAGCACGTGCGTCATCGCTGCGAGGACTCGTTTCGTCAGAGCACCTTCCTCGATGAAGCGAAGAACAACCTGGAGACACGCGGCGAGCCTTGCCGCGGCGCGGTGCTCGCCGACGAGCTGTCCAAGGTTAAGCGCAAGTTCATCCGTGATCGGCTGATCGAGGCCGGCCAAGAGCGTGCGCTCTACTGGGGTTGGCCGAACATCTACACCTACACCAAGAGCATCGGCGAGCAGGTGCTCGCGGCCAGTGGCGTTCCCTTCACCATCGTGCGCCCGGCCGTCGTCGAGTCTTCGTGCGACTACCCGTTTCCGGGTTGGAACGAGGGCATCAACACGTCGGCTCCGTTCATCTACATGGCGCTGAAGGGCCAGAGCCAATTCCCCGCCGACGAGAGCGTCAACCTCGACATCATCCCCGTCGACTTCGTCTGCAGCGGCATGATCGCGGCCCTCGCCGAGCTCATCGACGGTACGCATAAGCCGGTTTATCAATTTGGCTGCGCCGACGTAAACCCCTGCAGAATGTCGCGCTACATGGAGCTCATCGGGCTCTACAAGCGCAAGAAGCTCCAGGACGGCGGCGACAGCGGCAACCGGATGATCAACGCGATCCTCGCGCGCGTCGAGCCCGTCAGCCTCAACAAGAAAGAGTACCGCGCACACGGGGCCCACGCGATCGCGAAGGCCGAACGCGGCGTCGCAAAGGTGTTCGATGCGCTTTCGCTCGGGCCGCTCGCGGCGCTCTTCAAGCCCGCGGCCAAGGCGCTTCGGAACGCGGCTAAGACCGAAGACAAGATCGGTGAGATCATGGATCTCTTCCTGCCCTTCACGGTCGAGTGCGAGTGGATCTTCAACTGCGCCAACACGCGTTCCGCGCTCGCTCGCATGCCCGAAGACGATCGCGCGCTTTTTTCTTGGTACCCCGAGGCGATCGACTGGCGCAAATGGATGTACGAGGTTCACATCCCGGCGATCGAGCGCTGGGCCGGCCCGCAGTTCGTGGAACGCCTGAAGCGCGAAGTGAAGCCGCTGCGCCGTCACGAGACGCTCGTCGCGTTGCTCGACGAGATGGCCGAGCGGCACGACCACGCTGTGGCGCTGCGCATGCTCGAGGACGACGGACTCTCACGCATCACGTTCATCGAGTGGCGTGAAGCGTCCGCCTCGGTTGCTGCGCGCCTCGCCGAGAGCGGCGTGAAGCCCGGCGATCGTGTGGTGCTCACGGGCGAGAACCGACCGGCATGGCCCATCGCTTACTTCGGCATTCTGCGCGCGGGTGCGGTCGCCGTTCCCATCGATCCGAAGCTCTCGTCCAAGCAAATTGCCAACATCGTACAGGCGTCCGGCGCGCGCATCGCGCTGTGGGGCGAGGAGGTCGATGCGGCCGGTGGCCTCAACGCGCGGCAGAGTCTTCCCGAGCTCATCGTGCTCGATCTCGACTCGGTCACGAAGAACGACGCGCGGCTCATCCCTCCGGCGGTCGACGTCCTTGCAACGGACATCGCGAGCATCATTTATACGAGCGGTACGACGGGCGACCCAAAGGGCGTGATGCTGACGCACGAGAACTTCACGTCGCTCCTCGCATCGCTGACGCCGCTCTTCCAACTCAACCCGAGTGATGGCTTGCTCAGCGTGCTGCCGCTCCACCACACGTTCGAATTTTCGTGTGGCTTGCTGCTGCCCATGTCGAGCGGCTCGTGCATCACCTACATCGGCGAGGTCAACTCGGAACGCCTGGGTGAGGGCCTCTCGAAGGCGCGCATCAGCGCGATGGTTGGTGTGCCGGCACTTTGGCAGATGCTCGAGCGCCGCATCGTGAGTCAGGCAAAGGAGCGCGGAAAGGTCGCCGGAATGGCGTTCGACTGGGCCCTCGAACTCAATCGTCTGCTAGGTAAAAACCTGGGTGTCGATGCCGGAAAGCTCTTCTTCGCGCCGGTGCACCATAAACTCGGCGGCCGCATCAAGTACCTCATCAGCGGAGGCAGCGCGCTCCCCAAGAGCACCGCCAAAACGTTCGCCGGTCTCGGGCTGCACTTGTCCGAAGGCTACGGTCTTACCGAGGCCGCGCCCGTGCTCACGTTCGCGAAGGCCTCGCCACGCTCGCGAGCCGGACACGTCGGCAAGGCGATTCCCGGTGTGACGATTCGCATCGCCAGCCCCGATAAAGACGGAGTCGGCGAGGTTTGGGGGAGCGGCGACAACGTCATGCTTGGCTACTTCGGAAACGAGGAAGCCTCGCGCGGCGTGCTCGATGCCGACGGTTGGTTGCACACGGGCGACCTCGGCAAGTTCGACAAGAAGGGCCAGCTCGTCCTCGTTGGGCGCTCCAAGGACGTGATCGTCGGAGCCTCGGGTGAAAACGTCTACCCGGACGACGTGGAGGAGTGGCTCGGCCAAGTCGATGGCGTTCTCGAGCTGTCGATCGTCGGCTTGAAGCGCGGCGACACGGAGGTCGTGGCGTGCCTCGCGGCCCCGTTGCGCGAAAAGGATCGCGTGCGGCAAGACGCGCATTCTCGCGCGCTCCTCTCCCTCAAGAAGGCGGTAGCTGAGCTGCCAAAACATTGCCAGCCGTCCGTGATTCACCTTTATGACGCGGACCTTCCGAAGACCGCGACACGCAAGGTCAAGCGGAGCGAAGTCAAAGCGATCCTCGAGCGTATGACGGCGGCCACGACGCCCGCGGTGGCCACGGGCGTGACGGTTACAGGTTCGCTCGCGCTGGTGCAGCAGGCGCTCGCGGCGATAACGAACCGTCAGGTCGCGGACGTCCGGCCCGAACTCTCGCTCGCGGCGGATCTCGGCCTCGACTCGCTGCTCGCGATGGAACTCGCTGTCGCGCTCGAGGCGCGTCTCGGACGGCCGCTACCGCAAGACCAATTGAACCGCGTGGAGACCGTGTCCGAGCTCGCCGAACTCTGCGCCGCGGCTCGACCTGCGCGGAGCGCCTTCGTCGTCGATGACGAACCCGAGTTCAAGAGCCTCGATGTTCCGGCTCCGCTTGCCTCGACTGTAAAATCGCTGCTCAGTCGCGCGCAGACGGGCTTCTATGATCGTCTGATGAAACCCGAGGTTTTCGGTCGCGCGTTCATTCCGCACAACCGGAATACGATCGTCATCTCGAACCACGCGAGTCATCTCGACATGGGGTTCGTGAAGTACGCGCTTGGCAACTACGGCCAGGGAATGGTCGCCCTCGCGGCGCAGGATTATTTTTTCGATGGGACGCTGCGTCGCACCTACTTCGAGCAGCTGACCAACCTCCAGGCCTTCGACCGCAAGACCAACATCCGCCAGGCCCTTCGCGAAGCGGGCGACACGATTCGCTTGGGCCATAACGTGCTGCTCTTTCCCGAAGGCACGCGCACAATCGACGGTTCGATTCACGAGTTTAAACCGACGCTTGGCCACCTCGCGCTCTCGAACCGGACCGACATCCTGCCGGTCCACCTCGGTGGCACCTACGAATCGTGGCCGAAGGGAGGCAAACTCCCGACACGTCGTGAGATCACCGCCCGCATCGGCCCGCCGCTCGAGATAGCGGAGCTCGAGCGCCTCACGCACGGGATGAAGTTTGCCGCGGCGTGCAGGGCGGTCGCGAAGCTCGCACGTGCGGCGGTGATCGCACTACGCGACGGTGGCGCTCTCGAACTCGGCCGGCACGCGACCCTCGATTCTGCCCTCGGTGAAAAGCGCGAGCACCCCCTCGTCCTATTGTTCCGACGGCTCGAAGGACGCTTCGTTCCGGGGAAGGTCGACAAACCGGTGTCCTTCTACTTCACCCTCGGCGCCGACAACGAATGCAAGTGGAGCGTCGTCGTCGAGCCCAATCGCTGCACGGTACTCAATGGCAAGCCTGCCGGCGGCTCAGCGGATTGCGTGCTGAAAACCACGCAGGAGATCTTCACTCGCATCGTCGAGGACGGTTACATGCCATCGCCTGTTGAGGTGATGAGCGGTCTTGTGAAGTCGAACGATGTCTCGCTTCTCGGTACCTTCAAAGAGGCGTTCGATCTGCCATGAAATGGTTCGTGACCGGCGCGACCGGGTTTCTCGGTCGGCATCTCGTGGCCGCGCTTCTCGCACGGGGCGACGAGGTCGTGGCCTTGTGCCGCAAGCACGACTCCGTACTCGCTTCACTTGGCGCGACGCTCGCACTCGGTGACGTGATGGATGGCCCCTCGGTCCGAGTGGCTGCGGCCGGTTGTGACGGAGCCTTCCACTGCGCCGGCAAAGTGTCCCGCGAGGTCGGCGACGCGGAGCCGATGTTCCGCGTCCATGTCGAAGGGACGAAGGTCGCGCTCGATGCGCTGAAAGAAGCTGGCGTACGGCGTGTCGTTTACGCGAGCACGAGCGGAACCGTCGCGATCTCGAGCGACGCGAACGACATCCGCGACGAGGGTTCACCCACGCCGATCGACCTCATCGCAAGATGGCCGTACTACCGCAGCAAGCTCTACGCGGAGCAGGTCGCGCTCGAGCGCAGCGGGCCTGAATTCGCCGTCATCAGCGTCAACCCATCCCTCTTGCTCGGCCCCGGTGACGTCTACGGTTCGTCGACCGAGGATGTTCGCAAATTCCTCGAGCAGAAGATCCCGTTCGCGCCGGGCGGCGGTATCGCCTTCGTCGACGCGCGCGACGCTGCCACGGCGATGATTCTCGCGATGCTGCGTGGGCTCCCGGGTGAGCGCTACCTGATCAATGCCGCGAACATGAGCCTCGGCTCGTTCTTCGGGCGCCTCGAGCGAATCAGTGGAGTGAAGGGCCCGCAGGTCCGTCTCCCGCGGACGAGCGCGACCCTCGCGAGTGTGAGCGCCGACTTGCTCGGCCGCGCCGCAAAGCTCATCGGAGCCGCGAGCCCACTCGACAAGGTGAGCGCGGAGATGGCGCAATTTTATTGGTATTGCAGCTCATCGAAGGCCGAACGAGACCTCGGTTGGGTTGCCCGTGATCCCAACGAGACGCTCGCCGATACCGTTGCCGACTTGCGGCAACGCGGCGTCGTCTGGCCGTCCTGACGTTCATGCGACCACTCGCCATCCTCAACCCCACCTCGCAGGGCGGAAAGACCGGCGAGCGCGCCACCGAGCTCACGCGCGTCCTCGCACGTTACCTGGGTGAGGTCGACGTCGTGGCCACTACCCACGGCGGGCACGCAGGCGAGCTTGCCGAGGCCGCGGCTGAGGAAGGGCGCGACGTGGTCGTTGCGATCGGGGGCGACGGTACAATCCACGAAGTGGCCGACGGCTTGATGCGGGCGCGTGACCGCGGCGTTACGATCCCGAAGCTCGGCATCGTCGGTCAAGGCACCGGCGGGGATTTTCGGCGTACGCTTGGTCTCGAGCACCGCCTCGATCGTTACTGTCAGGTGATCGCCGAAGGAAGGACCCGCGCCGTCGACGTTGGTCGGTTCGGTTTTCGTGGACACGACGGCTCCGAGCGACGCGCGTACTTCATCAACATCCTGAGCGTAGGCCTAGGCGGCCTCGTCGACCGCTACATCACCCGGTCGAATCGGCCGCTCGGCGGCACCGTGGCGTACTTCAATGCGACCTTGCGTGCCCTCGCGAAGAGCGAAGTCGGCATGTTGCGGTGCAAGGTGACCTACCAGGGGACGACCCGCGAGGTGCAGCTCGCTACCCGCACCCTGGCCGTGTGCAACGGGCGGTACTTCGGCGGCGGCATGGAGGTCGCTCCGATGGCCGAGCCCGACGACGGGGTGTTCCATGTCGTCTCGCTCGGCGACGCTCCGAAGGTGCAATTCTTCTTGTCGTCGCTCTCGATTTATCGCGGAAAACACGTCGACTTGCCGAAGACCGAAATCTTTCCCTGCGAGTCGCTCGAGGTCGATATCGAGAACGAGCACGTGCGCGCTGATTTCCCCCTCGACGTGGACGGCGAGCCGCTCGGGCTCCTGCCGCTTCGCATCGACGTGGTCCCGCGCGCCCTCGAGGTCTTCGTCGGCTCTGCGTGATCGCGCGCGTTTCCGGAATAGGACGGCGGGGAGCGGAATTGTCGACGTGTCCCTAGGAAGAACCTGAATTTGACGCGCCTTCCACTGGGCCAAGCTCTCCGCTCCGTGTTATCGAAAACGCCGCCTATGAGACCCGAAGCCAACCTTTTCTGTGTCGCTTTGCTCGCTGCGAGTTGCGGTTGCGCAACGGGTGCGACGGGCGCACCTGTCGACGCGAGTCACGACAAGCCTGCTGCCGCGAGTCTCGCGCGCGCCGAACTCCACGTGGTGCTCGACCTCGAGCCGGCGGCGAATTGCGATGAGACCTTCGACCTCGCACTCTACAAAGACACGGCCGTCGAACGTGTCGCGTGGGACGAAAAAAAGGGAAAGTGTTCGGCGAGGCGCGTGGTCATCCGGTACCTCTCTAGCCTGCGCACCGAAGCGGACTTGATAGCGAAACTCGAGAAGCTCGTTCGAAGTGTTGAAGCCCACCGTGGAGGTGTTGAGTGAACCGCATGCGTGAATGGTTTTTGGGTCGGTGCACTTCGGTGCCGCGTGTCGGGTCGACGTTCGTGTTCCTTGCGGCGCTGCTGCCCGCAGCGGTTGCGGGGGTGCAGGCGACGCGTGTGGCGGCAGGGTTCGCGCAAGACGACGGCGCGAATGAAACGATGCGTGCGCGGAGGCGGCTCCTCAACGCGGTGCCGCGCGATCCGGCTGTTCTCATCAACGTGCCTTTCCGCGACATGCCTTCGAGCCCGGAGCTCGTGAACCTCGGGAAGCGCTCCACGGCGGCGCTCGAGCGCTGCCTCGCGGACAACGTGGAAGCCGATGCCCGCGCGCGCTGCGCCATCGTTTTGCAAGCGCTCGGTGACAAGCGGGCGCTCCCCACGTTGCAGGCCGCCCTCGAAGACTGGGACGCCACGGTGCGCCTCCGCGTCGTGAAGGCCCTCGGCGCGATGCCGGACAAATCCAGCGTGGCTCCGCTGATTCGGCTCTTCGAGCGCAAAGACGAGGATCTCGCGGTTCGCAGCGAGATCGTTCGCGCGCTCGGTTCGATAAGCGACAAGCGCGTCGTGGCGCTCCTTCGCAAGGAGCTGCAGAATCGCGCCGGTGACGGCGGCGGTGACTTGCGCGCGGCGGCGTTTGACGCGCTGTGGTTGCACCGTCACCTGATGGACCGCAACACGTTGATCGGCGACGTGGCAAAGTCGCTCGCGAGCGATGACCAGCAGCTTGTCTTGTCGGCGACGTTCGCGGCTTCGGAGCTGCGCGCAACCAAGCTCACCGCGGCGTTGATTCCATTGATGGAGAGCGCGAACCCCGAGATCGCGAACAAGGCGATCTACGCCCTCGGTCGGATCGGCGACAAGACGGCCACGAAGGCGCTCTTGGCGCGCCTGCCGGACGTCCGCGAGTCGCGCATGCTGAACAACCTCGCGTTCGCACTCGAGCGCCTCGACAAGAACGCGTTCTATGCCGAGATCGCGAAGACCATCGAGCACAAACAAGCTGTAATTCGATTGAATTCCGCCTTCGTTCTCGGCGACGTGACTCACGAGGAGGGCCTCCCGCTTTTGCGAAAGGCGCTCTCCGATGCGAGCGATTTCGTGCGGACGAGCGCGGTTGCCGCCATTGGAAAACTCGCACTCGACGGAGCGACGCGCGATGCGGCGCTCGCCGCGCTCGAGCCACTCACGAATGACGCCAACCTCTCGCTCCGCGAAGCGGCAATCTATGCGGTTCATGCGCTCTCGCCCGGTGGACGCACGGACCTCCTGCACGACCGTCTCTTCCGAGGCCTCGATCCGCAAAAGCAGCGTCCGGCCATTCGGCGCGCGGCCGTGGCGCTCGGCCAGGCGGGTGATGCGCGCGTGCGAGATTACCTCGTCAATTGCGCGTTCGCGCACCTGTGCGACATGTCCGAGGTAGGTCCGATCCTGACGAAGACGCCTCGCGATGCGGACACCGGCCGGGTCCTTTTCGCATGGGCTCGGGGCGATCACCGTATGACGCCGCTCGTGGCGACGCTGCGCCCGGCGGGTGCGACTTCGCTTGCGATGAGCTCACTGCGCGAGAGCTGGGGGAGCCCCGACGCCTACGAAGCGACGGAGGCGATGAAGCTTCTCGGCGGCCTCGGGGACACGAGCGCGGTCGAGCTCTTGGACCGGCGCACCGGCACCGAATTGCGTTCGGCTCGGATCGTGGCCCTCGTAGCCGCGGGGCGACTCGGTCACGGCCCCGCCGCGGGGCGACTCGCGATGGAGCTGGACGACGTCGCCGCGGAGTCTCTGCCCGAGGTAAGTCGCGCGCTTGGGCTCGTCGTCGAGCCGACCTTTCGCGCGGGCCTCAATCCACTCCTCGAAGAGCGTACGCGAGGCGCAGACACGAACCTTGCGATCGCCGCGGCTGCCGTGCGGCTGACGTGGGAACCGGAGGCTGGGTTTTTCCGTTTTCTCGATGCGCTCGCGTCGACTTCGAGTTTCGAGCGCGAGCTTGCTGCGCGCTATCTCGCGAAAAACCGTGATCCGCGGGTGACTTGGGCGATGCGTCGGGCGCTCGCTCGTGAGGGCCGCGAGGACGTTCGTGACCGGTTGCGTGCGCTGCTCGACGAGCGCGGGACGTGATGCGCCGAGGGTTGCCGCTCGCGCTCGCACTCGCGCTGGCAGCCGCAACCTTCGATCCGCTCACTCCGCAGGCGCTCGCGAAGGGCGGCGCCGTTTTCGCTGTGGCGCTCGTCGGTGCGGTTCTGGCTCTCCGAGCCGGCAGCGTCGATGACCTCCTCATTCGTTTCACGGCGCTCGCGGGTTGGCTCGCAGCGTCGCTGCTGTGGTCGGCGCATCCGGAGCCCGTTGCCCTCACGCCGTGGCTCACGCTGCCTCTCCTTCTCCAAGCGGCTTCACCCCAAACGGCCGTGCAGCGACGCGACATGGCGTGCACGTTCGCGGTGGTGACGCTCGCTCTCACCGGGGCCATCGCGGTCGCACAGCATCTCGGTCATCGCGCGGTCGACGGGGGCCATGGCAACCCGAACGCGCTCGGCCTCGTGGTCGCGGTGTGCTTGCCGCTCGCCCTCGACACGGCGGCTCTGCGATGGCGTGCCGCGCGCTCGGCCGGCCTTACCCGAGGAGTGCAGCGCGCGCTCGTGATGGCGCTCGCCGCGTGCGCCGGGTTCGCGCTCGTAGTCAGTCAGTCGCGCACCGCGTGGCTTGCGCTCGGCGTGGCTGCGATGGTGTTTTCCCAGGGAAAATGGCGGATTTTATCGATTCCGTTGTTCGTCGGCCTGGGCGCGGCGGCACTTCGGGGCGACCTCGTCCGCGCCGGGGCAGGGCGCGTCCATCTCGCGCAGGTGGGTCTGCGAGCGGCGCTCGATGCGGCGCCTCTCGGGGGAGGTTTGGGCGCGTTTCCGTTCGCTTACCTCGAGGCGCAGTCGGGCGTGCTCGCAGGTGAAACGCCGGTGGCTGCGGCGCGACTGTTTCTCCATGCGGTGACCCCCCACGGCGACTGGCTGGGCCTGCTCGTGGTCGGTGGCGTGCTCGGCATGGGGCTCGCTCTCGCGTGTGCATGGGGCTCAGCCGCGCGAACGCGAGGACGTCCGGCCGAGGCGGCAACGCTGCTGGTCGTTGCGATCGCCGCGCTCGGGGATGATGCCCTCGTGCTCCCCGCGGTGACGGTATGCGTGGCGCTCACGGTGTCCGCTTGCCGAGCCGATGAAGCCTGCGATTCGGGCGGCATCGGCTCCGTTCCGCGTCGCGCCATTCCCTGGCTGCTCGTCGGCGCCTCGGCGCTTTTTTTGCCGGCGGTCGTTCGCCGGTACGCGTCCCAGCGTTGCATCCACCTCGCCGAGCGTGTGGAGACGGATACGGAGGCGCACCAAATGTGGCTTGCTCGTGCGCGTCGCATCGATCCCACGGATGGCGAGGCTGCACTCGTGTCGGGTCTCGCATTCCTCGCCGAGGGTGACAGCACGCAGGCGCTCGTCGAGTTGCATGCCTCGGACGTGCGCCTCGCCAACGTCGGGACGAAGATCGCCATCGGCAATGCCGAGCTCGGTCTCGACCGCCCACTCCTGGCGGTCGCGGCTTACCGCGAGGCCGCTCGCCTCGATCCAGGCTCGTTCCGCGCGCACGCGAATCTCGTCTACGCGTACACGACCATGCGCGCGTTCGACGCGGCGGAGGCCGAGTTGTCGGTGGCGCGTTCGCTTCAGCCGCATCACCCGAAGCTCGCGCGGATGGCGGATGGCTTGATGCGTTCGCGGATGGATGCCGCTCTGGCGGGCGATGAGCCGCTGCCGTGAACACCGTTCACCCCGCTAACGGCTGTTCACCCCGCTAACGGAGCGCGCGGTCACGGGGCGAGCCACGACATCGGGATCGATTCGACCAGCACTTCGGCTTCGCAGCAGGGCACGAAGCGGGCCTCCGTCGAGACCTCCGCGATGAAACTCGACGACTTGAAGTGCCGCGCGACGACGAGGGCTTCCGTGTACTTGCTCGCGAGCCACACCGCCGTGTTCAGGTTCACGCGATCGTCGTCGCAACAGAGCACGAACACGGGCCGCTCCTCCCGCGCATCGATCGTGGCGGCGAGGGTGCTCCACACCTCGGGATCGCGGAGGTCGCCTTCCAGCGTTTTGTGGGCGTACCCCGGCAGGTAGCCTATCCGCTCGCCAAACCCGCGGGATTTTCGCGCGCACTCGAGATCCACCATCACGACGCGTTGAAAGTCGCCTGCCGCACGGCGCTGCAGCTCGTCGAGCACGGTCTGCCCGAAGCGACCGAAGCCCGCGATGACCACGGTGTCTTTCGGACCCGTCGTGTTGAAGTGAGGGATGATCACCGTCTCGACGAGACGCTTGGCGGCGAGCTTGTGCGTATTGAAAATAATGCAGCCCCTAGCGAGCGCAGTCTTGCCGACGACGTGCTCGAGCTTCATGTCCGCGAGGTGCACGACGATGCGCCCGGCGAGGTTCGGCGCCATCGCGAGAATGCGTGTTGCCGCGTCGAGGTTGGCGAGGTCGTCATCCGTGAGAAGCAGCACGCGCTCGGCCGTTTCGAGCTGCAAAAGTTGGAGCAGGCCGGGCGTGACGATGTCGCCGGTGAGCACGTACGCTCCGTGAACCTCACGTGCTTCCTTGATCATCGGGCTGTCGCTGCGGACATCGACGATCACGACCGGCCGCGACGGGTGCACTTGTCGGAGCCGCGAGAGGTACTGCATCGTGAGCTTGCCGCAGCCTGCGATGACGAAGTGATTCTTGAGTCGCCGCAGCACCCAGCGCCGTGGATTCACCACGCGCAAGATGCCGTCGATCAGGGCACCCGCGGTCAGCGTCGGCGCGAGCACGTACGTGACCCAGAGGGCGTGTCGTGCGAACGGCGGTCCGCCAACGGGCAGGCCGAGATCGAGTCCGCCCAGTACGAAAAGCCCGACCGCGTAGTACGCGCGCACCGTCCACTCCGCGTTGGGGATCCCCGGGCGTTCACCCGTGCCCGCGCCGCACGAGAACGCGATGAACGCGACGAGCCACACGAGGCCGACAACGACGCTGCGCCAGCGCACCCAATGCCACACGCGCTCGAGCTTCGACAAGGTCAGATGAGAATCGAACATCGCTCCATCAACTCACGCGCACAACGCTCAGCCCGTGAACACGGCTGGGAACGCGTCGACCGTGGCGTCCACCGCTTCGTAGATGAACTCGAGCTCGTCTTGGTCGATGCCAAAGGCGCTCGCAAGCTCGGCGATCTTCGCGCGTTCTTCCTCGGTCACCTCGCCATCGACGCCCGCGAGCATCACCGCTTGGGCCACCGCGAAGCGACGCTCGACGTCATCGTCGAACTCGGCTGCAATCTCCGTGATGCTGGCGGGAGCTCGGCGCAGCGACTCGCAGAGCTCACGTCGGCGCTCTTCGGGGATCGCAAGCGCGCTCATCACCGTCTCGAGCACAGCGCGCTCCTCGGGGGTGATTTTCTGGTCGGCCCAGGCCACGAACCCGAGCGCCTTGACGAGGCCTACTTGATTGTCCGTCACGCGGGGATGATTCTACACGAACTCGCGCGGGCTCAGTTGATCGGCGGCGGCACGTAGATGGGCTCCACGTCCGCGCCGCCTGAGTAAGCGTACGAGCCAACCGAGCCGTAGCCATAGACCGTGAGGCCGAAAGGCTGGCTGCCGTGGACGCGGTGCACGCCTTCGCTCACG
This sequence comes from Polyangiaceae bacterium, assembly GCA_947475525.1. Lineage (GTDB taxonomy): Bacteria > Myxococcota_A > Polyangia > Polyangiales > Polyangiaceae > SYFR01. Next base: position 192,505 of record CANJMI010000002.1, read on the forward strand.
GGGCAAACGAGCGATTCGTACTCGATGCCGCCGAGCGCGCCGGCCGCCGTGACGATGCAGTCCGCGAGGGGTTTTCCGTCGACGGAGTAGGTCCCGCCTGTCGGTGCGCCGAGCACGTAGTAGTTCTTCGTCCACGATGCCGGGATAAGAAACAGGTAGGTGTCCCGGTATTGTTCGATCGGCGGGAAGATCGTCAGCGACGGATCTCCGATGTACGACGTCGTGTAACCAGCGCTCACTTGGATTTGCGCGATCGTGATGGGCGCGCTCGCTTCGACCACGACGTCGTCGAACGCGGCAACGGCCTTCGACTCGCCCGGGCTCAACGTGAAGTTGTCGAAGGGCGGTGGCAGGGTGGTCTTCACCGTGGCGTTCTCCGCTACGCCGAGAAAACGCAGCTCGTCCGGTTCTTTGTAGCCGCCCGTCGAACGCACCGGACTTCGCGTCAGCACGAAACGTTTGCCCAGCGAGGTGACGGGGAAGAGTTGCTCTTCGAGGTGGTCGGTGCAGCAGTTGGAATCGTTGAAGTTCGGCGGCTTCGGCGGATCGGTCAAGGCTGGACCGATGCCCCGCTCGAGGCTCGTGAACACCGCAACCGGTTTGTCCGAGGAGACGACGGTGCCCGTGAGATCGCCTGGGATCCCGTCGGATGCGATGTTTAGAATCTCGAATGCGGCGAGTGTGACCGTGACCGATTCGCCGGCCTTCATCGCCTTGAGGTTCTTGCCGTCGCCGACGGTCGTCGTGCTTGGCGTCACGGTGACTTTGGTGTCGGCCGCCACGGCGACGATGGTGACGTGGGAGCGATCGGGCACCCCCGGCAGTGGAATAGGCGCGATCGGATTCGCGGTCGGGTAGCCGATCACACGGTAGAGTTTGCCGAGCCCGTTCGTCGGTAGCAGCAGCGAGGCGTCGTTGGAGTAGCTGTTGGTGAAGACGTTGAATTGGTAGGCGACGATCGGCGCAGTCGAGCGAATCCGAAATGCGTTTGCCGAGAGCCAGGTGCCGGGCGGCTCGGGCGGCGGTTGCTTGGACGGATCGAGACCGTTGACTTCGGCTTGAGGCAGGTTGAGCGAGAGGAGCTGCCCTGGCCCGAGCACGACCTCCGTGACGAGGGAGATTTGCGCGGGCATCCCGAAAGGCGCGTCGTTCCTCTCGATGGTCACCTTCGCGCTCGACTCGCTCGCGTTGGAGAGCGCGATCCCCCAGGGCTCGTTGGCCGCTGAAGTGAAGCCGTGTTCATTCGGTAGATCGACCGCCCAGAACTCGCATCCGAGGTTCGATGGCGCGCTCTCCGCGACCGCGCACGCGTCCTTGCACGCGCCTTCGTTGCAGACTTGGCCCGCGGCGGTATCGCAGTCCTTCACCTTCCCTCCGGGGCTCCCGCCGACACACTCGTGGATCGCATCTCCTAGGCAAATCGTTGGTCCATCGCACGCCGATGCTCCGCCTGCACCGCCGCTGAGGCCGCCGCCCGCGCCCGTGTCGCTCCCCGAGCCGCCACTCGACTTCGCGGTAGCGCTCGATGCCGAGCACGCTCCAGCAAGGCCAAATACGCCAGCGAGAAAGGCGAGCGCTCCGGTGGCGCGCAGACGTACACTCATGCGGCCGAGACTACTCCCACGCCAGGGACGCACGCACGGGCTATCGCATCAAGAACGGCTCCGCGATGCATTCGGGGCCGCCCCCGCCGGAGCGCGAGAGCACGGTGTTTTATGTGCGCTCGTTGAGCAGCACCCTCACCGTGTTGTTGGACTGGTTCGCGACAGCGAGGTCAGGCTTCTGGTCGCCGTGGAAGTCCCCCACCGCGGGCGCCAGCAAGCGCGCCGCCGGTGGGGTAGTCGACCTTCGGCGCTGAATGTCCGTCGGCGTCATCCGAACGCGGACACGCGCGAACAGGCGCTCCGTGTCGCCTCGCGCTGGATCGAACGGGATCTGATCGTGCGCGGGTCTTCGATGCCCTCGGGATCCGCTACGTCGTGGGCGGCTCGGTCGTCAGTTCGCTCTACGGGATCCCCCGCGGGGGCCATCGGTCTTTCGAAGCTGTAAAAACGGCTCCAGGGGGCGGGTACGGAATCCGGTAGGTGGTCCAAACTGAGCCATTTTGCTCGGATTGGAGGACGCCAGGGTTGGCCAGGCAGGAGATGCTTGGTTCGAGTTTCCTTTGCGCCCGTACAGACTCCTGGGCACTCCTCCATGGTCGCTGTTAACCTCGGACCATGAAGCCGTTCAACCACGGCGAACGTCGAAAAGGCACTGTGAGTGCCGAGCACGGCGCGATCGCTTTCGCGGAGAAGGTGCTCGCCATGCTCGGTGAGGGCCGTTTCACCACGACCTACAAATATGCGGTCATGCTCGGCTTGATCGATCTCTGCCTCGAAGGCGTGACGACGAACGGGCGCGCCCCCGATTCGGTCACGACCGTCCAGCTCGCGGAGAAGGTACTGCGCCTCTATTGGCCGCACACGGTTGGTTTCGACGGCGACGAGCGCGTGCTGAGCCAGAGCAGCGTTGGCCGGGCGGAGGTCCTTACCCTGATCGTCGCGTTTCGCAGCAAGCAGGTGCGCGACCCATCGGCTTCATTGTCGCGGGCCCGCCAGGTTGCGCCCGCCGCTTACGCAAACTTGCTCCGCGAGGTTGAATGGAAGCTCGTCGAGATGCCGCTCCCGCGAGTTCAACAGTTCGGCGCACTCGACGACCCCTTCATCTACCAGATCGGCTGGGACCCGAGCATCCGGCGAAAGGAGTTCCTCGACCTCCACGGATTCTAGAACGCGATTCGCTTCGTTGGCGACGCGAGCGATCATCTCGTTCGGTTAGCCGGGCTCTTGCGCCCGCTCTTGCAGCGACGTTGGGCGGCGGACGTGGCCAGAATGAATGGCGATCGGATCAAGGATGCAGCGCTCGAGGACTTCCTGTTTGGAGTCGACCGCATCGCGCTGACGCCCGTGCTCGACGAGCTGCGCGAGTTGCAAAATGGTCGCTGTTTCTATTGTGCCGGCCCTCTCAAGGAACCGCAGGTCGATCACTTCATTCCGTGGGCGAGGGTGCCACTCAACGCCATCGAGAACCTCGTGGTCGCCGATAAAAGCTGCAACAACGGCAAGAAGGACCACCTCGTGGCGGCGCCACACGTCCGTTCTTGGATGGCTCGGCTTGCGTCGCACGCCAGCGATCTCGAGGCGATTGCGCATAAAGCGAGCTGGGACCAGGGCTCGGCCCAGGTACTTGGGGTCGCCCGTGCAACCTACCTGCTGCTGCCGTCCTCGGCGCGTCTCTGGCTGAGCGCCAAGCCTTCGGCGCAAGAGTTTGTGGCCGCGGACCCTTGCGACCTAAAGCTGGCGCTCGCCGGCTGGGGCCCAGCCGAGCTTCACTCAAAGACAACCCATGCGCGGACTTTACGAACAGCTCATCACTGAGGCGCTTGCTGAAAAACTAGAACGACTCGACCGACGCTTCGAGTCGGTCGTCGGCGATTTGCAGGCCGCCGAGGCCGGTGACCGCATCGCGTTGCATCTCGGTCGGATCGTTCGCCAAGCCATCGGCGGCATCACCGAGAAGCGGCGCGTCGAAGATGGGATCGCTTTGGCCCGCGAAATTCTCGACTGCGTCGAGCGACGACTGCCCGATGCCGAGTGCTCCGGTGACCGACCAAGAGCGCCCGGTGGCGTGCTCCGCTCGATCGCTGGCCGCCTCCCCAGCGGCGACGCCGAGACGATCGCGATGCCGCTCATCCCGCTCCTCGACACAACGTTGCTCACCAACGCGCCTGGCGAGCCGCGGGTCGGCAGTCAGCTGTTGGCCGAGATCGACTCCGCCGATCGCATCGACGTCGTGATGGCGTTCATTCGTCGTAGTGGGCTCGCTCCTTTCATCGGCGCGCTCCGACGGCATTGTGACAAAGGTCGCAAGGTCCGTGTGCTCACGACGACGTACACGGGCTCGACGGAAGGCCGCGCGCTCGAATTGTTGCGCGAGCTCGGCGCGGAGGTCTGCGTTTCGTATGACATCACGACGACGCGCCTCCACGCGAAGGCCTGGCTCTTCCACCGAACGTCCGGATTCAAGACTGCCTACGTTGGTTCGTCGAATCTAACTCACTCGGCTCAAGTGGACGGCCTCGAGTGGAACGTTCGCGTGTCCGGCGCGCGCAATCCTGACGTCATCGACAAGATCGAGGCCGTCTTCGAGGCTTACTGGAATAGCGGAGACTTCGTCCCGTTTGAGGCGGAGCAGTTCGCCGCCAACACGAGGTTCTCGGAGGCAAAGGAATCGCAGCTGCTCTTGAGTCCGATCGAGCTCCGACTCGAGGCTTTTCAGGAACGCCTTCTCGAGCAGATCGCCATCTCGCGAGCGCAAGGTCACCATCGCAACTTGCTGGTCGCTGCCACCGGCACCGGCAAGACGGTGATGGCCGCCGTTGACTACGTGCGTCTGCGTGCGGTGCTGCCGAGACACCGGCTCCTGTTCGTTGCGCATCGTGAGGAAATTTTGGAGAAGAGTCGCGCCACCTTTCGGCACGCGCTTCGCGATCCGGCGTTCGGTGAGCTTTGGGTGCGGGGCGAGCGCCCCACAAAATACGAGCACGTCTTCGCGTCGATCCAGAGCCTTCACGCCACCGGTTTCGTCAACCTCGACCCGGACCATTTTGACGTCGTGATCGTCGACGAATTTCACCACGCCGCGCACCACCCCGAGACGAAGTCGTATTGGGGCCTCCTGCAGCACCTGCAGCCGCGCGAGCTTCTCGGTCTCACCGCGACACCCGAGCGTAGTGACGGTCTTCCGGTGCTGGGTTGGTTCGAGGACCGAATCGCGGCCGAGTTGCGTCTTTGGGATGCCATCGACCAGCGCCACCTATCGCCTTTTTGTTACTTCGGCATTCACGATGGCCTCGACCTGCGGGAGATCCCGTGGCGCCGGGGTCGCGGCTACGACATGGAGGGTCTGTCGAACCTCTACACCGCGAACGACGCTTGGGCGCGTCAGGTGGTCACGCAGGTACGGCGTCGCGTGGACGATATCGGTGCCATGCGGGCGCTCGGTTTCTGCGTCAGCGTCGAGCACGCTCGCTACATGGCCAGAATCTTCAGCGAAGCTGGGATCGCGGCGACGGCGGTCTGGGGTGACAGTGCCGCCGAGGAGCGTCGAGCCGCACTCGCCGATTTGCGCGATGGGCGCCTGCGCGTCGTCTTCTCGGTCGATCTATTCAACGAAGGTATCGACGTGCCGCTCGTGGACACGCTCCTGCTGCTAAGGCCCACCGACAGCCCGACGCTTTTCCTGCAGCAGCTCGGTCGAGGGCTGCGGAAAGCCGAAATCTACGGCAAGCGAATATGCACCGTGCTCGACTTCGTCGGTCATCATCGCAAGGAGTTTCGCTTTGACCGGCGGTTTCGCGCGCTTCTCGGCGGCACTCGCCGAGATGTTGAGACTCAGATCAAGGGGGGCTTTCCGTTTCTGCCGGCGGGTTGCCACATGGAGCTCGACGCCGTCGCAGCCGGGATCGTGCTCGACAACCTCAAGAGCGCGACGCCTTCGAATTGGACCGCAAAGGTCGACGAGTTGCGGGCCCTCTTGCGACAGGGCCGCGACGCCACCATGTTCGCTTATCTCGCGGAAACCGGCCTCGATCTCGAGGACATCTATTCGGGCGCGAAGAGCTGGAGCGAGCTCCGCGAGGCGGCTTTCGCGTCTACGCTGGCATCCGGCCCGAAGGAAACCGAGCTCCGCCGTGCATGCGGGCGCGTTTTGCACGTTGATGATGCCGAGCGGCTCGCGTTCTATCGCCAGTTCCTGTCGGCCGAGGGACCTCCGGACTTGCCGAGCCTCGACGAGCGCGGTCGCCGCTACGTGAGAATGCTGGTGGCGTCCGTGGCTGACCGCGCGCTGGACAAGTCCGTGTCTCTCGCGGCTGCTTGCGAGCTCCTGTGGCAGCACCCGCAGGTGCGTTCGGAGCTCGTAGAGCTATTCGGCGAGCTCGGTAAGGGCATCCAGCACATGCATCGACCCCTGGATGCTCGTCCGGAAGTGCCGTTGCAGATCCACGCTCGCTACACCCGCCTTGAGATCCTCGCAGCGTTCGGCATCGGGCAAGCTGCGAAGGTCGCTCCCTGGCAAACTGGCGTCTATTGGGCGCCTGATGCTCGTGCTGATCTGTTGGCGTTCACGCTCGACAAGACGCGCGGCGGCTTTTCACCGACGACGCGTTACCGCGATTATGCGATGAGCCGCGAGCTCATCCACTGGGAAAGCCAAGCCGTGACGCGGGCAGATAGCGACACGGGCCGGCGGTATCAGACGCACGCCAGCATGGGGACATCGATCCTGCTGTTCGCGCGTCTCAACAACGACGAGCGCGCGTTTTGGTTTCTCGGCCCCGCGCGGTACATCTCCCACGAATCCGAGCGACCTATGGGCATCACCTGGCGGCTCGAACACCCGCTCCCTGGAGATATCTACGCTTCGTTCGCGGCTGCAGTCGCATGACCAGCGATAGGACCTCGCCTGTGCCACGCGGCGACTGCGATTGCGCTTGAGACGAACTGAACGGCCACCGCCTACTGTATTTGCGCCATTGCACCACGCACTTCACAGGTGCGTGGCCGCTAACTTCGCGTCGCTGCTACGATGGCGTCGTGGCAGGCTTTCAGCTGATATGTGCGGCGGTGATGGCAATGACGGCCTGCGCATCCAACAGCGCATCGACATCAATCAAACCGTCGCCCACCCCGGCTCCACCCGCGGTTGCGCCGCGCGCGAATGTCGAGGAGAAGAAGGAACCGATGCCCTCAACCATCCCGGCCGCGCCTCCGATGCCGCTAGGCGGCGCGAACGTCGAGAAAGAAAGGGAGACGGTGCCCTGGCCCGAAAGCGCGGTCGGCCTTAACCCGCGCGAATTGCGCGCGGCGCTCACGGAACTCGTCGGCGTGGGCGAGCCGAAGATCGCAGGCGAGACCTGGACCGTCGAGGCGGAACCGGGCGGGTGCAGCGATTGGGCGCGCGTATACACGATTAGGTTCGTCCGGGGTCGAGTCGCTTCGGTCGACGTCGACCGGAGATATACGGGCAAACACTGCATGTGACGACCTTCGGATGATCGAGCGAGCTTCGCCCTTGTTTAGCGAACACCTCGGATGGCATGGAGATGCGAGAGGAGTGTTCCATGAAGAGGCAGACGAGGGGTCGTCGAGCGCGACGGTTACTTCCCACCGGTGTATATGGCGGATGCGGTGCGGTTGGTGAAGAGCGGCAAGTCGCCAGGGCAGGTGGCACGTTGGCACAGAGGGCATGGGTGCAAGTGCCGACAGGTTCGCTGTGGGCGGCGGGCCAGCTTGGGTAGAGGCGGGCTTCACCTCGCCGGAAGAGCGGCTGCGGGTGACGCGGGATTAGCGTCAACTTCGCGCGGGTCAGGTGGGCACCTGCTGGACAGTGGCTTAACACTACACGTTACTGTAAACGGTTAAAGGAAGAGAACATGGTCCTGCCATACCCGGTACCCGCAAACGAGGAGGAGCGTAACCTAGCGGTGAGCGCCTACCGCATCATGGACACGCCGCCGGAAATCGCCTTCAAGGAGATCGGTGAACTCGCGGCCCAGATTTGCGGCTGCGAAGTCTCTTATGTATCGTTCATCCAGGGTGACCGTTTCTGGTTCAAGGCCAAGTACGGGCTGGCCGCAGACTTCACCGGATGCCCCCGCGAGCTCGCCTTTTGCTCGGTGACGGTGTGCGGCTCAGAACTGGTGATCTCCCCCAACTTGCTGGAAGACCCGCGCTACCAGAACTTCCCCTTCGTGGTGGGCGCGCCGCACATGCGCTTTTACTGCGCGATGCCACTGATTACCCCCGAGGGCTATGCGCTGGGAACCATCTGCGTGATGGACTTTGTGCCCAGGGACCTGAACATCGAGCAAAAAGAGTCGCTGCGGCGCCTGGCGCAGCAACTCGTCGGCCTGCTCGAGCACCGCCGGCGCATCATCGAGCTCGACGAGGCAATGAAGTCACTTGATGAGGCCCACCGGGCGCTGGCCAAAGAGAAGACGCAGGTCGACGATTTGCTCAACCGCGTGCTGCCCGAGCGCATTGCCCTCGAGCTGCGGGAGAACGGCCATGTCGAGCCGAGGTTCTATCCCTCGGCCACCATCCTCTTTGCCGACGTCGTGGGCTTCACCTCGCTTACCGAGCGGACCGAGCCGCGCATGCTGATTGGCATGTTGGAGCGCTACTTCGGTGGCTTCGATGAGGCCATGCAAAGGCACCAGGTCGAAAAACTTAAGACCATTGGCGACGCCTATGTGGCCGTGGCGGGTGTGCCCAGTTCGGACACCCAGCACACGGTGCACGCCTGCCTGGCGGCGCTGGAGATGCTGCGGGTGAGTGCTCTGATCCGTGCCGAGCGGGAACGCCTGCGCCTGCCTTTTTTTGATCTGCGCGTGGGCCTGCATACCGGTGGCGTGATTGCGGGCGTGGTAGGCCACAGCCGCTTTACCTTTGATATCTGGGGCGACGCGGTTAACACGGCCGCACGCGTGGAATCTGCCGGAGAACCCGGGCGCGTCAATGTGTCCGAGGATGTGTATGGCCGCACGCGCGAGTACTTTGACTACACCGACCGCGGCGTCATCGAGGTGAAGAACAAAGCGCCGCTGAGGATGTACTTCCTCAACCGCCTCAAGCCCGAATTCTCCAAGGACCCGGCGGGCCTGATCATGAACGACCGCCTGCACCAATTGCTGCATCCCGTCACGATGTGACGGGCTTTTGCATTATGTGCATTATGTGCACCATGCGCACCAACGCCGCTTTTCGCTCCTCCCTGCACCAGCAGCGGGCGTAACTTTTATAGTGTGTAAGCGGCTCTGGAGACGGTGGCATCGACGGCATCATTTCCCTCGACCGGCTCGAGTCGGTACGCGGGTGAGCGCGATATCGCGCGGTCTTTTTCGGATTGTGGGTCGCATGCTGCGCCTCAACTGAAGCGACGCTTGGGGGGGCACCATGAATCTCACTCGCATTCTCGACAACCTTACGGCGCTCACGGTCGGCGTCTTCCCGATGCGCGATCGCCACGGTTATGAGGTTGCGGTCGCCATCGCGAAGCTCTCCTGGCAGGTCTCCCCGCTTGGCGACGCGGCGCTCACCATCCCGCAGCCGCCGCTGCGTCTCGCCAGTGTGCCGACCCGCGTGATCCCGTGGAGCAGCGTCCAGCTACCGAGCGATCTCGTCGTCGAGAAGCCCGGGACGGATGTGCTCGTCGTCGGGAGTGCGCATCCGCCGGCGGGCACCGATGCGGACCACCACGACGTCAGCGTGTGGGTCGAGTCCACGCGCGGCGCGCTTCGCAAGGCCCTTCGTGTTTACGGGCCACGGCACTACACGTAGGGCGTTCTCGGCATCCGTCCTGGTGCCGCCCAAAGGGTCGGCATTACGCCCATCGAGTACGAGCTCGCCGAAGGCGGCGTCGATGAAAGCGAGCCCGGTCGTCCGCTCGTCGATACGAAGAATCCGTCGGGACGCGGCGTCGCACGCGAGCCACTGTCGCTCCTCGGCCAATCCGCGCACCAGCTCGAGAACCTCACGGGGGCTTCGCCTGCGGGCTTCGGTCCGATCGCCTCGTCGTGGAGTCCACGCCTCGAGCGTGCGGGCCGTTACGATGAGGCGTGGCGCCGCGACCGCATGCCGCTCTCCCCCGTGGACTTCGACCCCCGCCACGAGTCGGTCGCCCATCCTGAGTTGTGGAGCGAAACGCCCCTCGATGGTACCGAGCCGTGCGAACTTCTTGGCATGACGCCGAGCGGCGCGTGGCGTTTCAAGCTCCCACTTTACGCCCCCTTGTTCGAGGCGTGCGTCCATGGCGAGACGCGCCTACTCGAGACGCACCTCGATACGATGCTCTTCTTGCCGGAGGCGTCGCGGGTCGAGCTCGTCTGGCGCGAGCCTTCGTTCTCGGTTGCATCGCCGGCGACGATGCCGTGCGCGCGGCGGTCCTTGGCTTGAACCAATCGCTCCGGTACGCCCACGAGGCGCAGAGCCGCGCCTTCATCCTGGGCTCGAGTCCTGCGATCGATCCCGCGATGCGGCGGCTTGCGGGAAGCGACGACGCCGCGCTCTCGGTTGTCGCGCTCGAGGTGCTCACCGCGCGCGCTTCCGGTGAGTTTGCAGGCCTCGTTGCGGTGCTCGAGCATCCGTCCGAGCTCGTGCGCGTCGCGGCAGCGGATTGCCTTGCGACCGTTCCCGAGCGGGACGCCGCCTGTTCGCTACTCGAGAGGGCTCTGGCGACGGAGTCGAGTGAGGAGGTGCTGGTCGCCTTTGCCGAGGCGCTCGCGTTGCTCGGCTCGCAGCGTGGCCTGCCGACGCTGAGAGACCTTCTCGGCGAAGAGCTTGTGGAAAGCTCCACCCTCGCGCCGCCGATTCACCGTAGAGCCCTCGAGCTCTTGGCCATCGCGGGGACCGCCGACGACCCAGGCCTCCTCGTTCGTCTCCATGCCCACGGCATCGACACCTCGACCGCCCTCGGTTGGCACGGTCATCTCGGGAACGTCGGCCCGCTGCTCGAGACCCTGTCGGTGGGCGGCGGTGTCGCGGGGCCGCGCATGCGTCGCGCCGCTGCACGCGCACTCGTTCGCATCGTCGGTGGTCCCGTGCGGTCGCAGGAAGACGGCTCGCCGCCCGACCGCTATGAACCCGTCACCGATTTTACTGACTGGGCCGACTGGTGGCAGGAAAACGCACCCCGGTTCGAGCCTTCACGGCGCTACCGTTTCGGGGTGCCCTTTACACCGGAGGCGCCTTTTCAAGAACTCACTTCCGAAGGCGTGCCGCTCGTCGCTCGTCGCCTCGCCGCGCTGGAGCTCGGACTTTGGTCGGGCGGTCGCCGTGTCGACGTTCGGGACTGGTTCGCCCGTCAGCTTGTCCACGCGTCCGAGGCCCGGCACCGCCTCCACGAGAGTATGGCCGTGCCGGGGACCTTCTGGGGCGATAACCGAGCGTGAGCGCGAACCGTCAGTTGGTGTTCGCCGCGTTTATGAACATCGCTTTGAGCTCGGCGTAGTTCATCGGCACGCTGAGGTCGTGCGTCGTCAGGTTGTAGATGCCGATGACCTTGCTCGCGCCGTCGAGGAGCACGACGTCGCGGTAGCCAGGCTTCCAGTCTTGCCAGACGTTCGCCATCGCCGTCGCTTGGATCCAAGGCAAAACCCTGCCCATCGTGACGGCGGCGTTGCCCGACTCATAGCCGATCTCATTCACACCGAGGATCTGGATCGGCACTTTGGTGCCCGCTGCCGTGAGGTCTTTTTGGAGGGTGTCGAGGTGACCAAACTGGCCACTGCAATAGCCTCAAGTGGAGTGTCCGAAATACCAACCCGAAACCTGCGTCGCGTAGTCCTTCGGAGAGACCGCCTGGTTGTAGCGAGGTGAGTTCGGGTTCACGTCGAGCGCGCTGAAGTCCGTCACGAGCCAACCGAGTGCGACCCCGGTCGCCATGCCGCCCGCGCCGCCCGTGCCGCTCACACTCGAAGTCGCGAGAAGCTGCCCACCTGCGCCGCCAGCATTGAAGCCACCCGTTCCGGGCGCGCCGCCGAGGCCTCCACCGGTCTGACCACCGGTTGTCGAGGAGGACGACACGGCAGAGCCGCTGCCCGTCGATGGGCCCGTAGGCGTCAGGCTCTGACGCTGCGATTCGGAGCACGCGAGCGCTAACGCTGCAGTCAGCGGCAGCACCACACCGAGTAAGGTTCGATGGTTCATCGTGTTTCGCAGTGTAAGCGAACCACGCGGCAAGCGCACGCGTGGCGCTCCGCGGTAGCGCGGCGGCGGCTTTGAGCGCTACGTGTGGGCACCCTGACATCCCCCGCATACAGTGAATTTGTAGCCAGCTCTGCTCCAAGACCCGCTACCCTCGTCGCCATGTTGCCGGCTCGAGCTTCCGACCCCGCAGGTCGCGCACGATGACCTTCCGACCCGAACGCGTGCTCGAGAACCATGCGCTTGCCCACGCGCAGTGCTTCGTTCAGGACGATCCGGAAGGCCGCTCGTGTGCGGTCGTCGTTGCGCGTCTCACCTGGGAAGTCAGCCCTTACGGTCAGGCCGAGGTCGCGCTCGAACAACGGCCGATCCGTACGGAGACCTCGTGGACCCGCGGCGCCGCTAGTAGCGTTCGGTTTCCGAGTGACCGGGCGACGGCCAAACTCGGAACGGACGTCATTTTGCTCGGTGCGGCTCACCCGCCCCCGCGAACGAACGGCACGGCGCCGCCGACCGAGGTCGATGTGCGATTTCGCATCGAGGCCGGTAACCGAACCTTGCACAAGGCCGTACGCGCCTTCGGTAACCGCGTGTTCATGAAGAAATTGCTCGGGGTGGTTCCCGGTCCCGCGGAGCCGATCGTGGAGCCGGTGCCGCTCGTCTACGAGCTCGCCGAGGGAGGAACCGATTCACACGCCGAGCTGCGCCATCGCGTCCACCCCCTCAATCCGGTCGGCCGCGGCTACGGGCCGGAAGGCTCATTGGTTGGCACCGAGGCCCCGCGCATCGAGTCGCTCGAAGGCTCGCAGCCCGCCGGCTTCGGCGCGATAGCTCCGCAATGGCCACGCCGCCGCGCGCTCTATGGCACGACCGACGATCGCTATTATCGTCACCGCTACCCGGTGGCCCCCAGTGACTTCGACCGGCGCTTCACCTCCGACGCCCATCCCGACTTGTGGAGCGAGCTTCCGCTCTTCGGCAACGAGGCCGTCGAGGTGGTCGGCGCCGTGCCCGAAGGCGCGTGGCGCTACCGCTTGCCGCTCTACGCTCCGCGCTTCGACGTGACCCTCGATGGCGTCGAGACGCCTTGGCCGACTCACCTCGATACGTACCTCATCGACCTCACCGACACCGAGCGCCGCACGGTCGAGCTCTCTTGGCGGATCGCCGTACCGCTCCCGAAAAAGACCGAGCGCCTCGGCACGATCCGCGTGACCAACGGCACCGAGCTGCCGGCAGGGTTCTATCCCGGCCTCAGAGGCCGAATCGATCAGCATCGCCACGAGAAGGAAACGCGCCCATGACGGTCGACGCCGAGCTGCGACTCATCCTCGAGACACCCGAACCCCTCAGCGTCGTTGCGGCGCGGATTGACGAGCGAATCTCGACGCCGACGTCAGCCCGGCTCGAGATCGCGAGCGCGGTTCCGCTTCAACTCGACGAGGTGCTCGAGAAGGACGCGACGCTCGTCGTCGCCCCGTTCGGTTTCTCGGAGCGGCGCTGGACCTTGCGGGTAGGTCACGTGGATTTCATCCGCATCGTCGACGGCTCGCTCCGCTACGTCTTGCAGCTCTTTCCGGCGCTCTGGCTGCTGCGCTTCACCAAGAACTCGCGCAAATTCGTCGGCCTCTCGGCGAAGCAGATCGTCGCGCAGCTCCTCTCCGAGCACGCGATAGCGCACCGCTTCGAGCTCATGCGTGAGCCCGAGGTCCGAAAGTACTGCGTTCAGTACCACGAGACGAACCTCGATTTTGTCCATCGGCTGCTCGAGTTCGAGGGAATTTACTACTCGTTCGAGGATGACGGCACGATGGTGCTCGCCGACAGGTCGGTTGGCGCGAGCGACGTGCCGGGTGAGAGCGTGTTCGATCTCGTCGAGGTCGGCGGGGCGATGCAGTGGACCCGTGTCGGCATCCGCGAGATAAAAAAAGGCCGCAAGGTGACGAGTGGAGCCGCGACGGTCAGCGATTTTAACTGGAAGAAGCCGAAGGCGAACCTGCTCGCGAGCGCGTCCGCGAAGGAGGACGCCGAGCTCGAAATCTACGATTACCCGGTCGGTTTCCGTCGCTCCGATCAAGGGCCGATCTTGGCGCAGCGCAGGCTCGAGTCGTACCGTGTCGAGGCGACCCACGTGAAGGGCGCGGGCAACGCTCACACCTTTGCGCCCGCGCGCGCGTTCACCTTCGGTCCGCTCGCGAGCACCCGGTTTGCCGGGGACTACCTGCTCGTCGGCGTCGTGCACGACTACAAGAACGGCAAGTTCCAGCAGACGATCGACGGTTCGACCGACGAGGGCATCACCTACGAGAACCGCTTCCACGCCATCCCGAAGGACGTCCCGTTCCGCCCGCCGCTCGTCACGCCCGAGCCGCACATCGCGGGCGTGCACACCGCGATGGTGCGCGGCCCCGCTGGCGAGGAGATCCACACCGACACTCACGGCCGCTTCCGCGCGCAGTTCCATTGGGACCGCGACGCGAATGGCAGCGACGCGGACTCGCGCTGGGTCCGCAATCTGCAAGAAACCGCGACGGGCATGGGACTCGCGCGTGTTGGGTGGGAGCAGAGCGTCGCCTACATCAATGGAGATCCCGATCGGCCGATCGGCATCGCGCGCAACATCAACGGCCACATGACACCCGAGTACACGCAGCCCGCGAACAAAACGCGTCACACGATGAAATCACCGAGCTACCCAAGCTCGAGCGGCGGCTTCAACGAACTCCGGCTGGACGACGTTGCGGGCCTCATGAAGATGGAATGGCACGCCGAGAAGGACCACGCGACCGCCGTCGACAACGACCGCACCGAGACCATCACCGGCAACGAAACCAAGTCCGTGGGGACCAACTACGCGGCGACGGTCGGCAACGATCAGACGGTGTCGATCAAAGGCACCTTCAAGTGCAACATCGGCGGTGACGGCAGGCTCGGCGTCGAGGCGGATCGCGAAAAGACCGTAGGCGGCGACGAGACGATTAAGGTTACCGAGGTCTATTCCTACACGATCGGCGGCGACGATACCGAGAAGGTGACGGGCAACCGCAAGGTGGACGCGGCCGAAAAGAGTGGCTCTATCACCCGCCAGATCGCGAAGAGCTTCGAGCGGAAGGTCCGCGAGTGGGAGGTCAAAGGAACCGGCAACCTCGAGGTGCTCGTGCAGGACACGCTGACCGAGACGGTCACCGGGGCGAAGACGATCGAGGTGGAAAATGGCGGCATCGGCGTGCGCGTCGGCGGCAAGTTCGACCTCAACGTGACGGGCAGCGCCATCCGCCACGTGACGAAAAACATGGGCTACTCCGCGAAGGAGACGACGGTCGACATCGTCGGCGGCGCCAAGTTTCAGAGCGGCGAGAAGATTGCGATCAACGGCGACAAAATCCTCCTCGAGGCGAAGACATCTCTCGAACTCAAGTCGGGCACAACGAGTCTGAAGCTCGAGCCAGGACAGCTGTCGACCCTCGGGAAAATGCTGATCGATGCTCCGAACGGCAAGGTGAAGTTCAGCGGCAGCCCCGACATTCTGACCAAGAAGTGATGCGCCGAGAACCCGAAGAGCGCGACGCCGCCAGGAAAGACCTCCGCCAATGAAACCAACCGAACAAGCGAGCTCCGCCGACATCGCCGCGCTTGCCGCGAGCCTCTTAGACGAGCACGTTGCCCTGACCATCGACGGCGTGCCCTACGAGGTGCTGACCCTCGACGGCAGCGAGAAGGTAAGCGCGCTCTTCCGCTTCGATGTGCTCTGCGCGGACGTGGCTTTCGGCATGGCGCCGAAGGACCTTCTCGGACGTTCGTGCGAGCTCGTGCTCCATGACAGTTTTGGTTTGCGCCGCTCGATCCAGGGCATGCTGACGGAAGCGCAGCGGCTCGTGCGCGACGAAGGCACGGCCGAGCTTCGCCTCGTTGTTCGGCCCAACATGTTTCCGCTCAGCTTGTCGCGTGATAGCCGCGTCTTCAGCGACCTCTCGTTTCCGCAGATCATCGACCGCGTGCTCGAGAAGCTCCCGACCAAGCACCCTTATCGCTGGGACCTGACGAAGAATTACCGCAGCCACATCTACACCGCGCAGTACCGCGAGGAAGACTGGACGTTCATCTCGAGGCTCCTCGAGGAAGAGGGCATCTACTACTGGTTCGATCACGAAGGTGACGACAGCGTGCTCGTTTTCTCGGACGATTCGGTGCATGCGCCTGCGCTCACCGGAGGCGCGCCGATTGAGTTTGCGCTCGAGACCGGCATGCTCGGTACGGGCGAGTTCATCCACGAATTAGCAAGCGAAGCGCACGCGAAGCCGACGCGCTTCACCGTCGCGTCGTTCGATCCATGGAACCCCGCGGTCAAAGTCACCGCGACCGAAGGTAAAGGCTTCCACGAGATCTACGACGCGCCAGGCGGCGGTCCGGAGAGCCCGGAGGTCTGCCGCGACCAGGCGAAAAAACGGCTCGAAATTGCGCTGTCTCACCGCGCCGGTGTCAGCGGCAACGCGTCGAGTATCCGCCTCGAGCCAGGTCGGATAGCCGAGCTCGTGAACCATCCGCTTTACGACGGCCGCTACTTCGTAACCGAGGTCGTCTACGAGGCAAAGCAGCGGCGCGCGTTCGCCGGCACGGGTGGGGGTTACCGCTGCCACTTCGAGGCGATCCGCGAGAAGGTCGCCTTTCGACCCGAGGAGGTGACGTCGATAAGCCAGCAAGCCGGCATTCAAAGTGGGCGCGTCGTCGGTCCGCCGGGCGAAGAGATCCACACCGACGATCGTGGTCGCGTGCGCGTGCAGCTCCACTGGGACCGCGAAGGCGCGTGGGATGACAAGGCCGGCAAATGGATGCGCGTCGCCCAGCGCGGGGTATCGATGTCGATGTCCTACCCGCGTGCCGGCTGGAACGTGATGGCCATGATGGAGGAAGGCAACGTCGACTCCCCGAGCATTCTCTCGCGCGTGCACGACGCCGCCCATCCGCCGACGTACGCACTCCCCGACAACCAAACCCGCACGGTGTTTCGCACGGCGACGACCCCTGGCGGCGGCGGCGCGAACGAGCTGCGCTTCGAGGATTTGCAGGGGATCCAGGAGTTCTTCATCAACGCAAGCCGCGACATGAACTACCTCGCGAAGAACAATTTCGGCAGCGGTGTCGGACACGATCAGACCCGCACGATAGGGCAAGATCAGCAGGTGTCGATCGGTACCTCGGTCGTCGATGACGTGAAGAACGACCAATCGGTCACCATCGGAAAAGACGAAGAGCTCGAGGTCGTCAGCGACCGCTCCAAAACCGTGGGGGGCAACGAGAAGGACGACATCACGGGGTCGCGGAAGCTCGAAATCGGATCGAACATCACCTACGTCGTCAAGAAGAAGCGCGAGCTTACGGTGACCGGCAACGCGACGGAGACGGCCAAAGAGGGCCTTATCAAAGTGTCTGCCGCGAAGGCGGAGGTCACGGTCTCGGCTGACGTCAAGCAGACGCTCGATGGCGTGATGTCCGAGGTGGTCACGCTCGACTCGAAGAAGACCGTCGGCGCCGGGAAGACCGAGACGTGCAAGCAAACGTACTCGATCGAGGTCAACGACACGCTCCACGAGGACATCGGCGCGCACATGTTGTTACAGGCCGACCAACACTTCATGGACGGCGCGGACAAGACCTCCGTCTGGACCGTGCAAGGCGGGCTCACGGCCTCGACGAAGCATCTCCACGTTCAGGCGAAGGAGGAAATCATCCTCAAAGTCGGCGCGAGCAGCATCGAGATAAACCAGCAGGGCGTCACCATTCGCGCGACCGCGTACAAACTCGACGACTCGGGAAGCCTCGTCACCATCACGCAACGCATCGATCGCAACTCCTGAGGCCACTCATGCAAGACCCTCTCGTCTATCAGCTCGAGGTTGCCGGATTCGGCTTTCAGGTGCGGCGCGTCACCGGCGTTGAGGCGCTGTCTCTCCCGTGGCGCTTCGAGCTCGCGTTCGTGCTCGATCCGCAGACGATGCTCGGGTTGCCGGCCGACTTCGATCCGGACATCGTCATCAAGCGCGTGGCGACCCTATCGCTCGAGCGCGGCGGCAATGTCATCCGGCGCATCGAGGGCGTGATCACGGAGGCGGAGCTCTCTGCGTCGATTACGGGGCACCCCGAGGTCACCGTCGTCTTGGAGCCGGCCTTCGCGCTCTTGAAGCACCGCCGCGACGTTCGGATCCACCGCAACCTTACGGTCCCCGAAATAGCGAAGGAAGTGGCCGGTGGGCTCGGCGTCACCGTCGAGACGCGGCTTCAAGAGAGCTACGCACAGCGTCCGTATTCGGTGCAGTGGCGCGAGAGTGACTTCAACTACGTGAGCCGCCTCCTCGAAGACGAGGGGATCTTCTACTTTTTCACCGCCGAGGATGTGCTGGTCCTGGGCGACCATTCGAGCGCCTACGGAACGACCGGGCTCGAACTCCCGTTCCGTGATGCGGCAGGGTTGAACCTCAACGACGACGCCGTGCAAGCGCTCGGGACGCGGGCGGCCGTCACGCCGGGCAAGGTGACGCTCCGCGATTGGAATACCGAGCACCCTAGTCTCGACATGGACGTCTCTCACAAGACCGCCGTCGAGTTCGGTCCAGAATGGTACGATTTTCCTGGCGAATACGAAGACTCGGGCGAGGGTAAACGCAAGGCGAAGCTCCACGCCGAGGCGCTCGATCGAACCGCGGCGGCCGTGATAGGGCGCACGACCGCGGGAGCGTTCGTCCCAGGCTCGAGGTTCGTGTTGACCGAGGCTCCTCTTGGAACCGAGCCGGGTGAGCTCGTGGTGCGCCGCGTGGTTCACGATTGGCAGCGCGACACGCAAGGCTTCGAGGTCGCGTTCGAGGCGGACGCGGGTGACATCACCTTCCGCCCGGCGCGCACCACCTTCGTTCCACGGATCATGAACCCGCTGACGGGCATCGTCTGCACCAACGGCGAGGACATTCAGTGTGACCACTTCGGTCGCGTGAAGGTGCATTTTCACTGGGATCGCCTGCGCCCCTACGATGATGACTGCTCGCACTGGATCCCCGTCCTGCAAGACAACACCGGCGGTTCGTCGGCGATCCCACGCAAGGATTGGGAAGTGCTCGTTCACTTTCTCGAAGGCGATCCGGATAGGCCGATCGTCCTCGGTCGCGTGTTCAATGGTGATGACGTCTTCCGCGAGAAACTTCCTTACGCAAAAGACCGCTCGAGCCTCACGTCGCTCGCCAGTCCCAACCGTCGCACCGGCAACGAGATGCGCTTCGAAGACGCCGCCGGTCTCGAGCAGATTTTCATGCGTGCTCCGAAGGACATGAACCTCGTCGTCGGCAACGATCAGACGCAGTCGGTCGGCAATACGAATACCTCGATGGTCGGCAACGATGAGACGATTTCGATTGGCGGAGACTCGACCTGGAAGATCGGGGAGAACGAAGCCCGCTCCGTCGGCGCCAAGCAAACGTGGGACGTGACCAACAACCGCTCGAAGAAAATCGGCAAAGGCGACTCGAGCGCGGTCGCGAAGGATCACAAGCTCACGATCGGCGTCGACCACGAGCAAAAGGTGTTCGCCGACGTGAACTACGCCGCGGAGAATTTGAAGGAAGAGATCACGGGGAAGTTCACCGAGGAATACCGCGAAAAGCACACGACCCAGATCGGCGGCGAGATGACGCTCACGATCGGCGGCGGACTCACGCAGAAGGCGAAGGGCTCCAAGGTGGAGCAGACGACGCGCGACCGGACTGAGAAAATCACCGGCAATCACGCAGTCGAGACGAAGAGCGAGCTGCAGCTCCGCTGCTTCACCAAGCGCACGACCAAGGTAGGCGCGTCCTTCGAGGCAAAGGCGGGACAGATCCTCGCGCTGACCGGGGCGGAAAAGCACGAGCAGCATTCGCGGGACGCGTCGTGGAGCGCTTCGGCGGACATCACCCTCGTCGTCACCGACGGCGGCTGCAACGAGTCCACGGTCCTCCTCTCGGGTGGCCTGATCACGATTCGCACGACGGGCGACGTCACGATCGCTATTACCGGACAGGGCGACCACGCGGCCGGCAACTCGAGCCAAATCTGAGACGACCCATGCTTCCGATCATCAGCCATTTTGTTTACCTGCAGCATCGATCGTGGGCACGCGTGTACCTGAACGACGTGCCGGTTTATCGGTCCCCATTCATGGGTCCGGAATCGCGGAGCGGGCCTGTGAATCACTTGCTGCGACAAGGTGAGAACGAAATCACGGTCGAGCTTTTGCGGACGTCGAAGCAGCCTGGCTACGAGCAGACCCCCGACGCGTTTGCGTTCGAGCTCTACACCGTGAACAACCTCGATGCGCCCGAGGGTACGGCTCTCGACCGGACGCTCTTGAGTGACGTTCGCTACCCGAAGATCTTCGAAGACGCGCCCGAGCGCTTCCGCCGCTTGCCCCTCTTTCACCGCGAGACGTTCACGATCGCAGACCCGTTGCCGCTCCCGAGGTTCTTCGAGGCGCCGGCAGCCGAGTTCGACTGCAACGGGCTGCCCGAGCAGCGGCAGGTCGTCGTGGACCTGCACCGCCGTCTTGCGGAAGGCGACAGTGAAGGCTTTCTAGCCGAGCTCTCGCTGCGTTTCGATTGCGACGAGCGAGCCTATCCCGGTGAAGCCCGTCTGCGTGCCGGCGCCAAGATGCAGCAATGGCGCGACGAGCTCTTTCCGTACGACCTGCGCCCCGACGGGCCCCTCGATCTGTCGAAGGTCCATTTCGAGCCGCGCTGCGGTGGACGCGTGGCGCACGTGACGCGTCACGACGACCGCTACGTTCTAGAGGCTGCCTGCACGCGCGATCCCAATCGGCGTCTGCGAAGCGATTTGCTGATGATTCAACATGGAGGCCGCTGGCGCGTGTTCGCCTGAGCGGAAAAAACAAGTGCCAGCGACCAACCAAAAAAACGAGATCGCTCACCAGGGCGGCCAGCAGAGGGCGTTCGGCGGCGGTGACGCTTGCCTGAATGGCACCTATGAAAATGCGGCCGTCGCGGGCAACATCGGTGCCGGTTCATCCACCAAGACCCTGATCGAAGGGAACGTGATCGCGATGCAGGGGACCTTGTGGACCCCGTCCGCGAGTGGCGGAATCCTAGGTACCAAGAGCGGCACGACGAAGGCGGAAGCGAAGGTGACCACCGGCTCGCCGAACCTCTTCATCGAAAACATGCCCGCCGCGCGCGTTGGCGACCCTACGGAACAGAATGCGGCCAACTCCGCCGGTGTCGTCGAGAAGGGTACCGACCCTCCATCCGCCGAGAGCGTCGAGGAACGCGCGAAGAAGAAGTGCAAGCTCACGGGCTGGAAGGGAACGAACGGCAAGGCGTTTCTCGGCTACCCGGGCAAGGACAAGACCGGCCATCCCAACCTGCTCGAGCTGTGGGACAGCGACACGGTGACGTTCACCGCTTACCGGGCCGACATCACGAAGACGCCAGCCGTGCTGAACCCGAAGTGCGAGATGGCGCCGCACTCGAAGTGGAGCGCCCTTGGTTCGAAGTTTCCGCTTTACCAGACGCAGTCCGAGCCACTCGAGCCCGTCGGTGTCGATACGCTCGTCGTGCCCGCGATGCTCGTCGTCGAATCGTGGGCGAACGCGGCCGCGCTTGCGGCTGTGCTCGAGGGGGACATGGCCGGGTTTGCCGGCATGGCGCTGGGGAAGTTTGCGACGAACGATGGCGACGTGCGCTCCGAGGGCGGTGCCAACACCGAAGGCCTTGGGCGCCAAGACTACGGCGGAAGCACCGCGGCCCCGGTGGCAAAGTACGCGGGGGGTGAGAAGTTCGACGGGACCAAAGTCCAAGGCCTGACGAAGGTGCCTGATCCCGGCAACGCCGCGAAGGGGGCCGACGAGCCTATCCGCGGGGCGCCGCGTGGCACGGTGTTCGGGAGCAAGTTCGAAGGCGATCCGCGCGCGATGATGTTCTACGCGTGGTGGTGGGCGAAGCCGCCCGAGATCAAAGTCACGGCGAGCTCATGCGGCGGTGCCCTCGACGCCTTGCTGCGTGTGTTTCCGAACCAGAAGGTCAAGTTCAAGTTCACCTGGGACATGCCCGAGAGTCTCGGGAAAAAGAAGAAGCCGATCGACGCGGCGGCGGACCAAAAGAAAGCCGACGAGAACAAGCAACAGCAGCAAAATGAACAGAATGCTCGCGACAAGGCCGGACAGGACCGTGCCGCGGCAGATCAGCGCGCCGATGCGCAGGTCGCGAAGGCGATTGGGCACCTCGAGAAGGCCGACGCGATCGGCGATAAGGGTGGAGCGGCGCAGCGCGGCAGTGCACGGGAAAACAAGAAGGCTGACAAAGCGTTCGACAAAGCGAAGAAGAGCTTCGCCGACGCCGAGTCGGCTCTAGCGAAATACCAGGCGGCCCAGAAAACGCTCGACGGATTGGTCACGTCGCTCAAGACGATGGAGCAGACGTTCGGCATCCTCCACAAGATATCGGCGATCGCGGGAGTCCCCCTCACGTACGAGCTGATGAAGGATTTCTCGCTCGAGTTCGAGCTCAGTTATGAGCGGACCGAAGATAAACCGAGTGCACGCGGGTGGCGGCACTACACGACCGCGACGATGGGTCAGAAGTGGACCGTAGCCTTGGCCTGCGGCACCGTGGTTGGACTCAGCTGGAAAGCCTACTTCTCGCTGCTGCAGCTCGCGACGTTTTACATCCCGTTCCTCGCCGACATGCTCCGGCGCTTTCGGATTTTCCGGGTCGACCTCTTTTGCTCGGTGTCCCTGTCCGGCGGCCTGAGCGTTGCCGTCGTGAAGAAAGAGCACGACGAGTTCACCTGCAAAGGTGAAGTGAAAATAGCCTTCACGCCGACCATCGGTTTGGTGGTCGGCGGCGCCGGTGTCGATGTCGTTCAGGCGACCGTGTCCATGCCGAGTGAAGTGAAGTGCTCGTTCGAGCCGCCGAAGGCCAAGGGCTCCCTCATCGTGCTGAAGCCTGCTTTTCGGGCGATGGCGTTCTACAGGGTCGTCATTTTCCCCGATCGCTGGTGGGAAATCGAAGCCTGCGCGGGCCAGATACCTGGCTTTCGCCTAATGTATAACCAGACCGGCGAGTGGTACTACGAGCCGATCATCCTGGCTTCCTGACCGCGTCTTATCGTCATGCGTTTTGCCCCTCCCATCGTTGCGCAAACCAATGCCGCTCGGGTGTGGGGCGCGCGCGTCCGCCCGCTCGCGGTCGGCCTCGTCCCGTGGAACGAGCGAGCGGAGCGCACGACCGTCGTGGTCAAAGCGACCTACGACGTTGGCGATGGATTGACGCTTTCCGAGCAGCAGCGACCTTTCGGGCGCGGAGAAGCGAGCACTCGGCGTGGGGCGCTTTCGATGGAGCTCGCCTGTCCGGATGATCTCGTCCTCGGGAAGCTCGGGGCTGACGTGCTCCTCACCGGTTCGGCCTACGCCGACCGCGCGTTACCGCTGCTCGACGCGGCCGTGCGGATCCCGGGCAAGCTCGAGCTCGCGTTCGCGGTCGTCGGGCCTTCGGCGACAGAGTGCATGCCCCTCGCCGGGGAGTACCTGAGAGCGGCGGATGGCGTGTCCCCGATGCCGCCGGTCGGAGCGGTCCGCGCGCGCCCGGTCTACGCGGAGTCGGCCGACGCGGAGCTCGATGATCTCTCTCCGCAGGAGCGCCAGGCCGTCCTGGACGAAGTGATCGCTCGCTGCAAAGCGCTGGCACCGCCTCGCGTAGAACGTGTTCCAGTGCGGGTCGCGGAGCCTCTCGTGCTCGACCAGCGCGCGTGGGGCGATCTTCTCTCTCAGTTTGGTGAAGGCGCGTACGACTCGTGGTCGGACCTCGCTCGCACAGCGCCGCAGTTGGACGAGGGCGTTCAGTACGCTGCAGCTCACCTCGTGACGGCGTTTCTCGAATGCGGCGACGTGCTCGAGACGCACAATTTGCGGCCGGGCGGTGGTTCTCGAAGCTTCGCCCTGCCGGAGCATGTGCCGCTCGTCGTCGCGGAAGGAAGGCACGGTCGGTTCAACGTCGAGATGATGTGCGACACCCTCGTGCTCGACTGTGACGCGGCGACGCTGACGCTGACCTGGCGCGGGCAAGTGCCCGAGGATCTCTTTGCGTCCCCAATTTCCAGCCTGATCGTGACGTTTGCCGAGCGCGGACGCGCGCCCGAGCTCGAGACGATCTACGGCGAGCTGTCGCGGGCGCACTACGCACGCGCGGAAGTGCCGGACTCGGCCGCCGTGCCGCGGGTGGCGGGTCGGGACGTGGCCCTCGACCTTGCGCGCGCCAAAAATTTCCACCGCACACCGTTGCCGGTGCTCGAGCAACGTGTGGCCGAGCGACTTCGCGCCGATCTCGCCGAGCGCCCGCCCGAGCGAGCCGAGTTGCTCGCGGCGCACGGCATGGATGAGGACGAATGGGGCCTCGAAGTGCGTGCGTGGGATGCGGTCATCGAGCGCGCGGGCGCCGGGGCTCACCGAACCGTGAGGAATGCATGATAGCCGACGTTATTGGGTTGGGCGCTCGTGGACCTGTCGGCCTCTCGAGCTTGCAGGTGGCCGCGTTCGTGCGTGCCCGCAAATTCGAATCGCGCGGTATCGCCCAGAAAAACCGGCATGGTCATGAGATTGGCATCGGCCTCACGGGCGGTCTCGGCGAGCACCTGGCCGGGTTCGGGCGCCTGCTCGGGCTCGCCGCTCCCGCGCTGTCGGAAGCCGTCGAAGACGCGGGTCTCTCGGTGGGGAGCGAGGGACTTCCGGTCGTCGTGTGCCTGTCGGAGCCGGGCCGCCCGGATGACGACGTGCGCTACGGTGATGCGTTCACCGACGCTCTCGGTGAGCGCACCGGCATCGTCATCGACCGCGTTCGTTCGAGGGTCATGCGACGCGGTCACGCCGGACTCGCCGGCGCGGTGCTCTACGCAAAACAAGTGCTCGACGGTGGCGCTCCGGCGGTCGTCGTCGGAGGCGTCGACAGCTACTACCACGCGGGTGTGCTCCGCTGGCTCGATGGGCAATTCCGTTTGCACGGGCTGGACGCCGAGGACGGCTTCATCCCGAGCGAAGCGGCGGCCTTCCTCGTGTTGGCTCGTGGGGGTAGACCTAATGGGCGTTCGTACGGGCGTGTGCTCGCGGCCGAGGTTGCCGATGAGCCGGGCGCTCGGAGCGAGGATCTTCCAAACATTGGCGAAGCGATGACCGGTCTCGTTTCGCGGGCGCTCGCGCTGACGGGCCCTGTCCCTTGGGTGATCACCGATGAGAACAGCGAGGACCATCGTCAAGCCGAGTGGGAAAAGGTGTCGCTGCGCTTGCTCCACGGAGTCGAACGAACGACCTGGGTGTGGGACACCGGTGAGGTCGGCGCCGCGAGCGGGCCGCTCTTTTCGGTGGTGATGTTGAAGCTCGCAGAGCTCGGTTGCGCGGTGGCCTCGAAGGCTCTCGTCGCGCTGCATGCGGATGGCGGCGAGCGCGGCGTGCTTGTGTTGGAGGCCCGTGATGGTTGAGATGACGACGAATGACGCGGCGGTCGCACCCGCGGTGCGAGCCGCTCGTGTTGCGCGCGACGTGGTAGACGACGTGCTCTTGCAGCTCGGTCGGCTCGGCGGGCGCTTCGACAGACGGGCGCTGCTCGAAGGGCTAGAGAGCGCCCGGGCCGCGCTCGACGTCCTTGAGCGGAGCGCGCTCGATGATGCGGACCACCTCGACTGCCATGAGGTCGCGCGTCAGCGGCTCGCGGCATGCATCGAGACCGTGGACGCGGCCGACGTTGGCGACGGGGAGCGGTTGTCGCGTCGCCTGCTCTCGGTCGAGCGCTCGATCGAGCGTGCCCGGAGTGCGGCCATCGACGCGCTCGTCGCCGGGCAATCGAGTCGGCTGCACGCCGATCGCCGGGGTATCGTGAGCGCGGACGCCGACGCGGAGAACCCTTTCGGTGCAAGCGTTGGCGTACCAAGGCTGTTCACGCTCCCGCGCGCGCCTGCGGCAACCCACATCGACAAAGCGATCCCCGAAGATTTCGTCCCGCGCACGTTCGAGGACGATGAGCGGGCACCCGACCCGGATGACGAGGAGCTGCTTGCCTCGTTGCTCGCGGCCGCCGACGAAGGCCAACGCGATGCCCTCGCGGACGAGCCGGAGCTCGAGGTCGATCCCGACAAGCGGCTCGAGCTGATCTTGGACGGGCCGAGTGGCGATCCCGCGCGGGCGGGAGGACTCGACGGCGAGCTCGCTCAGTTGCGTCGAATGGCGCGCGATTGCCTCGAGGACATCGGGGCGGTAGCGAATCTCCGACGACTCGAACCGACCGAGCGCTTCGATTGGGCGGCGATGGAGCGCTTCGAGCGGCGGATGGGTGCGTCCCTCGATGCCCTCGTGTCGCTCGGTACGCCGTTCTTCTCCGCGTCGGCGAAAGGAGCCCGTCATCTGGGGCTCGATGTCGTAGAGCAGGCTCTCACGTATGGCCGCGACGCGGTGACCGCCGATCCAGGACGCTGCTATGCGCGCACCTTCGTGCTGGGCTCGCTCGCCGGTGAAGACACGCCGCGCGCCGCCATTCTCGCCCTCAAGCAATCGCCTCGTTACACGCACCGCGCTCAGACGCAGGCGCTGTCGCTCTCGGCGAACCCGGCTGTCGACGGCGCGCTGCTGCAGCTCTGCCACGACTCGGACAGCGACATGGTGCGGGTGGCACTCGATGCGCTTTATGCGAGAAAAACGGGCGATTTTGCCACTTTCGTGACGCTCGTCGAACACGTCGATGACACCATTCGGGCTCGCGCACTGCGCGGCCTTGGGCTCGTCGCAGAACGGGACGTCGCGCTCGAGCTTTTGGCGGGCCGCCTCATTGAGGAGACGAGTGACCTCGTCAAGGCCGCGGCGGCCGAAGCCATGACGCTGCTCGGTCATGCCCGCGGAGTTGCGTATGCGAGCGAGCGACTCGGCGACGAAGCCGAAGAGCCGGGGGGCTTGCCGAGCGAGGTCCGACTCCGCTTGATGATGTTGCTTGGGACGGCTGGCAGAGAAGAAGACTTTCGCGTCTTAGGGCACGTCTTTCGCGGCAACCCGGGTGAGGCACTCGCACTCGGCCTCCACGGTCACTTCGCACTCGCCGAGCTGCTCTTCGACTGCCTGACGTCCGAGGAGCCGCGCCTCTTGCTTGGGCCGTCGCAGCGTACCGAGGTCGCGGAGGCGCTGATTCGCATCACGGGCGCGCCGCTCTTGGTAAACGAGACGGATCGCTACAGCGCGAGGGCAGATGCGGCAGCGTGGTTCGCGTGGTGGCGCGAGTTTGCCGACGAACTCGACGTCGAGCGCCGCTACAGGTGGGGTAAACTTTGGTCGCCGCTCGCGGCGGTGCAGGAGCTCGAGGCGGACGACGTTCCTCACCACGTGCGTCAGGCCTGCGCGCTGGAGTTGGCCGTGTCGCTCGGTGAGCGCCCGATGATGTTGCACACGTTCGCGCTCTCGCAGCGCGCGGAGCTCGCGCGGGCAAAGGCGAGTGTCCTTGCGCGACACGCGGAAGGGCATGTGACGATCGGTGCGTGGCGTTAACGGTGTTCGGTCACGGCGACTCGGCTGCGAGGAGCGAGGCTTCGAGCGTGCGGCGCGCGCGTCCGACGGCTTTGCGAACCTTCCGAGCGAGGTCTGGATCGCTCCGCAATCTCTCGGACCAATCGACGCGGAGCTCGTCCCACTCGTGCCGCGGGATCCCTTCGACGAGCAGCACCTCGTCCTCACCGTCTTCGCCCGCGCGCTCGAGCGCCGCGCGTAACTTCGCGTAGCTTTCGAGCTCCGGTTCGGTAGCCTCGGCCACCGGCTTCGCGGCGAGTCTTGCCGCGCGGATTGCGGCCGCGACACCCAGCGCGAGGCCAGCGTCTCGTTCGCGTGCGCTTGCCGCTAGCGCATCGCGCAGCCACGCCTCGTTCTCGCGCCAGCGGATCTCGTCGATGCCGTGCCGCTCGAGCACAATGTCCAGCGATTCGCGCCCATTCCAGTTCGCGACCTTGATCGCGGCGTACTCGCCAAGCGCGAGTGGCTCGAAGCCGTGCACCTTCAAAGCAAGTGGCTGCGGTACCGGCACAGGCGCGCTCACCTCTGCCGTGAGACGCATCGGCGCAGGCTGGGACCAAGTGACATAGGGGGCCGCCGTGGCTTGCTCGCGGAGCTCCGCACGCAGCCAGCGCTCGAGCTGCTCACGTTGGGTTGCGCCCGGTTCGGTTGACGGACTACGTGCCGACTTGAAGGGCAGCGATCCCGAGGCCTGGACGCCCCAGTGGCCCGCGAGTTCGCTTCCGGAGAGCGTGCGTGGGGCACGAGTCTCCGGCGTCGCTGGTGAGGCCACGGCGAGCGCCTGGGTGCGCAGCCGTTCGCGCACCCATTGTTCGAGGCGTGCCGATTCATGCAAGGGCGCGCGTCCGTGCGCTGGTCGCATTGTCGGCGGCTCGAAGTCGTCGTCCTCGACGGTCATGGGCCGAAGGAGCATACCTTCATCGGGCAGTCCTTACGAACGCGGAAGCGAGCCTTGCGGCTGCGGAGCGCGGTCGGTGTGCAGCGTACAGGGTCCGCACGTCATGTTAGACTTGGCCCATGTCCCGATCCGCCGGTGCTCTCGAGGACGACTTCGAAGCGTGGGCCTCGTTTGCCGCGCGCATGCGTGTTGGCGGGGCCGCGCATCGTGGCGCGATGCTGCACGCCGCGGGCATCGCGGACCGCTGGGACGCCATTGACGAGGAGTGGTCGCGTCGCATCAACGAGGAGATCGCGGCTGGAGCCATGGCGCGACCGCACCGCTATGTGGAGCTCTGCGCCCTCGAGGCGAGCCGCGTCCAGGGGGGGCCTTCCGCCACGCTGCCACTCCTCGCGATCGACTCGTCGAACGGGCCGACGCCGTTCGCGCGGTCGAACTCTCCGGCGTCCGCGTCGGCTGCTGCCGCGGCGTTTGCGGCCCTTCGAGGAGAGCCGGTGGCACCGTCGGCATGGCGCGCCGAATCCGCGGGCCCCCCCGAGACCGTCCCGTCGTCTGCGCTGTTCGTGGACGCGCCACCTTCAGCCGAGCGCGTGCCTGGCGACTTTCGCGCGAGCGTGACGCCCACCGCACCCGTTGCACGTCCGAAACTCGATCAAGAGTGCACCATGGCCGCGATCGACATCGACGCGCTTCGCGCCGCCGCGCGCTCCTTGAAAAGGTAGCCCGCTCGGGCTACTAGCCCGCCGACACCTTGCCTTCGGAAGGCTTGACGCGGGTAGGCGCCCCGCACACAGCGAAGCCGACCCGACCGAGGCGCGGAACCGAGATGGCGAATGGCGGACGTAAGATGAGTCATCACTCAAGAATCGGAACAATCCTCGCGTTTGGCTTGGCTACGGTCGTCCTCTCGACGGAGGCGCTGGCGCTTCAGCCCCTCGAGGATTTCCGGCGTGCCGCGCGGTCCGCAAATTTTGATGAGCGAGAGGCGGCGCTGGTCGTCGTGCAGCGCGGGCACGAGGCGAGTGTCGCGCTTGGCCGCCTCTTGCCGACGGCGTCCGCGAGCGCCGCGTACACGCGCAACCAGTACGAGGTCAATGTGACGCGCCCCGACGCGACGGGGCAACCGGTGACCGCGGTCATCACTCCGCTCAACCAACTCGAAGCGAACATCTCGCTACGCGTTCCCGTGATCGACGTGGGCGGGTGGATGCGTCTCTCGGCGTCGCATTCGGCTGAAAACGCTGCAAAGCTGCGCGCCGAGGCGACCGAGAACGATGGCGATGCCGAGATCTCTCGCCATTACTACTCGCTCGTGGGGGCGACGTGGCTTCGCGTCGCGGCACAGAAGGCGGAGGTCGCCGCCGGGCAAAATCTTGAGGTGCTCGTCCGACGTCGCGCAGCCGAGCGTGCCCTCGATACCGATGTGCTGCGAGCGCGCGCCGAAGTCGAACGGCAGAAAAAAGTCGTGGCCGAAGCGGACAATCAGGTGCGTGCGGCTACGCGAGCGCTCCGCACCGTGAGCGGCCTTGAACCGACGGTGGGTGTGCCCGTGCTCGAACCCGCAAAGCCCGTCGAGCTTGCGCGCGCCGAGCTCAACGCGCTCGCCTTGGCGGCACCGGCCGTAAGGGCCGCCGAGGCCGACGTGCAGGTTGCCGAGAGGAGCCGCTCGGCAGCGCAGGCCGCGTTCTTACCAACGCTGAGTGCGCAAGCGAACGAGCGCATCACGAACGCCACCGGTTTCGCAGGTCGCAACACGCTCTTCAACTTTCAGGTCGCCGCGAGCTGGTCGCTTGACTACACGACGCTCGCGCAGGCGCGGGCGAGTGACTCGGCTGCAGCGCTCGCGAAGTTGCGAGCCGAGCGCGCGCGGCAACTCCAGCAAGACCTCGTCAGCGAGGCGGCCGATCGGGTGGACGTCGAGGTGGTACGGGCCCGCTCGGCGGCCGCCGAGGAAGATGCCGCTCAGAATGGTGTTGCCCTCTGGCGCGATCGCCTCGCCGCGGGCAATGCGACCGTGCTCGAGGTCGTTCAGGCCGAGCGCGACGCCTTCGCCGCGACGGCCGGTCGCATTCAAGCCGAGGCCGATCTCGCGTACGGACGCGAGCTTTTGCGCGCGAAGACGAAGGGCGCCTCCCGATGACGAGGGCCGGGATCGGGTCAAGCTCTCGTTCTTCGGCGGACGTCACCGCGGGGGTCGCGATTCCGTCCGCCGTGGTCGCGGCGCCACTTCCTTCGCGGGCTTCGCTCCGTGTGCGCTGGCGCGCGATGGCACGTACGGGCATCAAGATGATGCTGCACGACAAGCTGAAGATGCTCGGCACGCTCGTCGGCGTCATCTTCGCGGTGCTGCTCGCGAACCAACAGCTCGCGACGTTCATGGGGCTCTTGTCCAAGAACGTTCTCTTTCTCCGCAACTCGGGAGCCGACGTGTGGATCGCTCCGCCTGGTACCAACCAGTTCCAAGCGGGCAAGCAGCTCGGTGATTTCGCTCTCATGCGAGCGCGCGTCACGGAGGGCGTCGAGTGGGCGGAGCCCTTGATCCTAGGCGCGGCTACGGTAGCGACTCCCGTTGGTGGCGCTGAGCCGGTGACGCTTATCGGTGTCCACCTGCCTATCCGCGGTGGCGGCCCATGGAACATCGTGGCTGGAAGCGCAGCCGCCCTCGCTCGCCCCGACACGATGATCTTCGAGGACGCGGATCGCGAGAAGCTCGGGGGGCTGAACCTCGGCAGTTTGCGCGAAGTAAGCGGCCACAAAATTCAGGTCGGCGGCTTCACCTACGGGCTCATTCCGTTCGGTCCGAGCTTCGCCTTCGCCGGCTACGATCTCGCACGCGAGCTCCTGAAGACCCCGCGCGACCGCAACAACTTCGTCATGGTCAAGGTTCGCCCCGGCGTCGATCCGAAGCGCATCGCGACGGACCTCCAAGCGACCCTCGGTACCGACGTGAAGGTGATGACGCGCGATGAGTACATGACCAACATTTACTGGTATTTGCTGAAATCGACGCCAATTGGCATCACCTTCGGCACCTCGACCTTGTTCGGCTTGATCGTCGGCTTCGTCATCGTCTCATTGTCGATGTTCTCGGCAGTCGTCGACAACCTCCGCGAGTTCGGCACGCTCAAGGCGCTCGGTGCCACGACCGCCGATTTGGCGAAACTGCTCTTCGTCCAGTCCGTCGCGTACGCCATCGTCGGCTCGACGATCGGGCTCGCCCTCGTGTCGAACCTCGCGAACGCCATTCGTACTCCGCGCCTCGCGCTCGTCCTCTTGCCGCAGACGTTCGCCGGCACCTTCGTCGTGATGACCGTGCTCTGCGTCATCGCCTCTTCGCTCGCGCTCTTCCGCTTGCATCGGCTCGAGCCCGCGATGGTGTTCCGTTGAGGAGGCCCGCATGAGCCTCGCTATCGATGCCACCCACGTGGTGAAGACCTACGGCGCGGGAGAAGCTGCGACGCAAGTCTTGAAGGATGTCGACTTCAAGGTAAAAAAGGGGGAATTCGTGTTTCTCGAGGGTCCGAGCGGCAGCGGCAAGACGACCCTCCTCTCGATCATCGGCTGCGTGCTCGCGGCCACGAGCGGCGACGTCAATCTCTTCGGCACCCGTGTCTCGGGCCGCAAGGAGAGTGAACTCCCTGCACTTCGCGTCTCGTACCTCGGCTTCATCTTCCAGGGGCACAACCTCATCGCAAGCCTGACGGCCGCGCAGAACATCGCGCTTCAACTCGAGCTTCGCGGCTACTCGGCGCGCGCGGCGCTGAAAGAGGCAGAGGCGTTGCTCGATCGCGTCGGCATGGGCGATCGCACGCACCACAAACCCGGTGAGCTGTCGGGCGGCCAGCGTCAGCGCGTCTCGGTGGCTCGGGCTTTGGCCGGCGGTCCGCCGATCATTCTCGCCGACGAGCCGACCGCCAGCCTCGATGCGCAAGCGGGGCTGCTCGTCACCGAGATGCTGCGGGCGCTGGCGAAAGAACGCGGTCATTCGGTCGTTGTGGTCACGCATGACAACCGCATTTTTCACCTCGCCGATCGCGTGGTGCACATCGAAGACGGACGGATCACGGGAGAATCGGCATGAGTGACGCGAAGCAGAAGCTCGTTAAGGTCGCAACTTACGGAGTCCTCGCAGTGGGCTTCGTGTTCGCTGCAAGCTCGATCTACCGAGCGGTCACGGCGGGCCCAGCAACGGTGCCGCGCAAAGGCGACCTCGTAAAGGCCGAGCGGCTCATTTTGCCGCAGCGCCCCGGTGGCGATCCGAAAGTCGAGTCACCCGAAGGCGACTTGCTTGCGGGCAACGGAGTGGTCGAGCCCTACGGCAAAGAGACGAAGGTCGCGGCGGCGGTGCCGGGTGTGGTTGCGGCAGTGTTTGTGCAAGAAGGCGAGCGCGTCGAGGCCGGCAAGGTGATGCTCGAGCTTGGGCGCGAGCCCGAGAAAGCGGCCCTTGTGTCGGCGGAGGCCGGGCTTGGGCAGGCGCAGGCGGAGCTCGCCAAGGTTACCGCGGGGTCGCGTCCCGAGGAGATCGACGCGGCGGAGCGCGAGGCCGGCGCATCGAAGGCGCGGGCAGACTTGTCCCAACGCGTGCTCGCAAGACTCGAGCCGCTCGGTGCTTCCGGCGCGGCCACAGGCGATGAAGTCGATCGCGCGAGGCTCTTGGCTGCGGCTGACCTCGAGGCTTCAAAAGCGGCGGCGGCGCGTGCGGCGCTCGTTCACCGCGGTTCGCGCTCGGAGGACGTGGCGCTCGCGAGGGCGAAGGTTGTGACCGCGACGGCCCAGCGCGAAGAAGCGCTCGTTCGTTTCGAGCGTCTCCTCGTGAAGGCGCCGAGCGGCGGCGTCGTTTTGCAAGTGAAGTTCCGAATCGGCGAGTATTACCAACCGACCGGGGTCGAGCCTTTGTTCGTTCTCGGGGACACGACCAAGCTCCGCGTGCGCATGGATCTCGACGAGCGCGACGTGGGGCGCGTCACCACCGGCTCTCCGGCATTCGTGACGGCCGACGCTTTTCCGGGCCGACGCTTCAACGGAAAAGTCGGCGAAATCGGCCATCGAATGGGCCGCAAGAACGTCCGCAGTGACGACCCGATTGAGCGCATTGACACCAAGATCCTCGAAGTCCTGATCGACCTCGATGACTCGAAGGATCTCCTGCCGGGTTTGCGCGTGCTTGCCTACGCTTCCGCGAAAAAAGACTGAATAACCCGCGCCGAAGGGCTCGAGCGTTGCGGCGACTCTCGCCAAAGGTAGAGCGGGCTCCGCGCCCAAACTCCGCGCCTCAAATGCGCAAGAGTTTCTAGGCAGCGGGTGCCGCGATGCCGTAGCCTCGAAACGATCTGGGGTGGGTTCAACTCTCACGGGATTTAAGAGGTGCGCTGTGGCTTCATTGAATGTTCGCACGCTTGCAGGGGCTCTGTTGGTCGGGTCTCTGTGCGTGGTTGCCTGCAAACAGGATGACCGCGTGCTCGATTTGCGGTCGACGTCCGCGGCGACATCACCGAAGACGTCAACCTCGTCGGGTTCGTCGGACGCCTGCCCTGGCGGAGAGCTGCTGTGCGGAGGCGCGTGCAGCCCGGTTGCGCTCGATCCACAGAACTGCGGCGGCTGCGATGTGGCGTGCGCCGACGGTGAAGTGTGCAGCGGCGGCAAGTGCGCGGTCGTATGCGGCTCCGGCACGACGAAGTGCGACGTCGGTGGAAAACCCCAATGCATCGATCCGGACTTCGACCCGGCGAACTGCGGCGCGTGCGGGAAGGCGTGCTCCGCGGGCGAGCTGTGCTCGATGGGGACCTGCGGCGTCGCCTGCGGTGAGGGAAGCACGAAGTGCGGCGAGAAGTGCACGAACACCGCTTTCGATCCTAAAAATTGCAGCGGATGCGGACTCGGGTGCTTCACGGGCGCCTTTGCTGTTGGCTACTGCGCCGAAGGGACCTGCGGCTTTCAGTGCACGGCTGGACACGGTGATTGCAACGGCAGCCCCGTGGACGGTTGCGAGACGACCCTCGACACGGTCGCGCACTGTGGCGCGTGCAGCACGAGCTGCAACCTCGCGAACGCGACCGCCGCTTGCGCAAGCTCGAGCTGCGCGATCCTCACCTGCTTGGCGGGCTTCGGCAACTGCGACAAGAAGTCGGACACCGGTTGTGAGGTGAGCACGACGACGAGCGATCAGCACTGTGGCGCGTGCGGCAATGCGTGCGGCGCGACGGACCATTGCGTGGCTGGGGTCTGCAAACCGAAGGGGCTCGTCGTGCTCGTTGAAGGTCACGCCGACGTGATCGCCGATTGCCAGAAGGGCGACCATTCGTGCCAGGCGAAGGCCGTCTGCGAGTCGGTCACGGGCTTCAACTGCACCCACCAAGATTACGACTGCTTCTTCGGCAATACGGGCTCGTGGTACCCGGAGGATGGCAACAGCGGCAGCAGCAACTTCAACTTCGCGTACGGCTATGATTTCGGCAACAATAGTGATTACGGCAACATTTGCGCCTGCGACTCGGGGAAAATGGGCACCTACGGGCTCGCGCCCAATCATCAGTTCTGCGGTCTTGGCCACTGGACCCTCCAGTAGTTCGGGCGCTCCAAGACGCCGTCCGCGGCAATGCGCGGAGCTAGCCTAGGACGGCGCGAGCGGCGAGGCGCAGGGACGCACGCGCACGCCGGCGGAACCTGGCGAGACCGAGCGCGATTGTGGCCAAGAGCGGAGCCACGCCTGAGGGGCGAGGGCCTCCGCGGGCAACGACCCTGCAGCCGACGTCCATCGGTTCGATGGTGGGCGGGGTCACGCAATCGCCGAGCACGCACTGTGCACCGCGTACGCACTCGGACGAGTCCTTGCAGGAAGCGAGACACGACTTCGCGAGGCCGGATTGGATATCAATCAAGCACGCGAACTTGCCGCATTCGGTGGTCGCGCAGCGTCCGAAGGTTGTCGGCCCCGAGCACGAATCGCATGCGCCGGCGCACTCAGAATCACAGCAAATTCCGTGAGTTTTTTCGTCGCTCGTAAGTGCGTTCACGCAGAAGCCGCTGGCACAGTCGCCGGTGACCTCGCAGTCTTGTCCGTCTGCGAGTTTGCACGTGCCGTCGACAGCGCAGGTCTCGGTGTCGGCGCAGGCATCGTCGCCCCCGCTCGACACCGGGCGGCACGTGCCTGGCTCCTCTTCGGGGGTCGCGCTCGCGCTCGAGGCACGGCCATCGCAGCGCTGGCACTGCCCTACACATGCCGTCGCGCAACACACGGCATCGACGCAATGACGCGACTCGCATTCGGCCGCCGCAGAGCACGAGTTGCCCGCGGCGACTTCATTGGCGAGTTTCGTTGCAACAGCGCGTCGCACGCCGAGTTTCGGCACGACCTGCTCGCTCACGACGAGAAGGCCCCCGGACGGCAGGAGGGCGACCGAGGGCGCACTGGCGGTGAGCCCCTGCTCGTCCGAGTCGGCAGCCGCCATGTCGAAGAGGGGTTGCGACACCACGAGCGGCACGTCGTCCGCCAAGCTCCCGTCGAAGCGCACGGCGGCGGCGTAGACTTGCGTAGGCCCGCCGGCGGTCGAGCCTTCCCACGTCACCCAATATTTGGTTCCATCGACGATCACTTTCGGTCGGTCGGACGCGAGCGATTGACTGACGAGTACGCTCGAGCCGAGCGGTTTCGCTTCCGCATCGAGGCGCATGGCGAGGATGCGATTGCCCGCCTTGCCAACGTCCTGCCACACGAGGAGGCCTTCGCCCGCGTCTTTTCGGAAGGCGAGTGACGGGTGCTGTTGGATGCCAGGCAACGCGGCGATCGGCATAAGCGGTGCGTTGAGTTCTACGGCGCTCTCCGCGATCCGCAGGCCGTAGAGATCGCCGCTGTGCTCCCACACGACCAAGGCATCGTTGCCGACCGTTCCGGCGACCGTGGGGTTCGCGGTCGCGCCAGTGCCCGCCACGGACACGGGCTTCGACGCCATGCTGCTTTCCGGTGCAAGTGGGACGTATGCGACTTGAAGGTCCGTCGATACGAAGGTGCAGGTCGTTGGGCAGATGAGTTTTCCGCGTTCGTACGCGATGGTGAAGTGGTCTCCGGTGACCGCGACCGCGGGCTTCCGGTACGTGTAGTCCGAGTTGCTCTCGATCCAGCCGCGGCTCTCGCCGAAGGCGTCGATGCCGCGGATCAAAAAAGCGAGCCCGTTGACGAATGCGGTCCCGTCTTGGGCCCAGGCGAGGAGCCACGAGCCGTCTGCGCTCGCGATGGCGGGGTCGTGCGAGGTTGTCGCAAGGTTACTCAGCAGCGGATCGACGACGGGCAGGGCAATCGTCGTAGGCTCGCCGCTCTCGTTGACTGCGACGAAGGTGACTTGGTTCGTCTTGGTGGCCCCACGGATGTCCGTCCACGCGGTGATGGCTCCACCCTTCGTCGGAGCGACGACGACTTGCCGTTGCTCGTTCGGCTGGTTTGATACCGTGAACTCACCGAGGGTCCCCTTGAGTTTGAAATCCTGCCCGAGAATGGACACATCGTCGTCCGACGCCGACGCGATCGACGGTTCGTATGCCGCAATCGCTGCCGGCTCCTCTGGCGATGGCGAAAACTTAGTCAGGCCCGCCACATCGACGCCGAGCCGCTCATTGAGACTCACGCTCGGCGCGTAGAAGCCTAGGCCATCGACATCGGCCGTGAGCACCCGAACGCTACTCGTCTCGTCGAGGAGGACCTCGGTCCACGCGAGGATGAAGCCGTCTCTGAAGCGGCTGGTCCGTGGCCCGCTGGCGGGTGTGGATCCAGAACTGAGCTCCTTCTCGTAAAAGTTGGAGGGGTCGGAGGAGTCAATCAACCTCGCGCGGATCGTGGGTTTGTTCGTCTCTCGCCAGGCGACGAGCGTCTTCTTCGGGTTGCACGCAATGCTCGCGCTCGTCGGGCGACTACCCTCCCCAGGCGTTGAGGACACAAGTGCGGAGGACCAGAAGTCGAGAGCGCCTGTGTCCGGCTGCAACATTGGAAACTGCAACCCTGAACCCGACCCGCTCGGAGGTATGGCGAGCTTGTACACACCGTCGCAAAACGCAAGGCCCGGGCTTCCGCCGTCGGGCATGTACGCGCCGCCGAGATCGATGACTGTGAATTGATTCGCGATGAGGAGGTGAGCGTGGAGCGAGGTGACCTTGGGGCTTGCCGTGTCGGTCGCCGTGACGACGACGAGGTGAGGGTCAGCCCCCGCGATGGCGGAGACGCGGGCGGACGTGGCGGGCACGACCAAGGTCGCTAAGCCGACCGCGTCGGCGGCGCTGCCGTCACTCTTCACCCTCGCCATCTGGACCTCGGCACCGGTCGACCACGCGACGAGGAACTGCGTTCCATCGAAGGTGACCTCCGGCCCGAATGCCGGCCCCGCCGCAATGAGGAAACTCGGTTCCGCAACCGAGGTCGGGAACGTCGGGGTGATGCGCGCGCCGTAGATGTTCGGGACCCCATCCCGATCGTCTTCCCAGACGGCGAGGTATCCCTCGTCGTTCGCAGCGAGCCTCACGCGACGTTGGTTTCCCGGCGCCCCAAGCTGGGATGCCTCGGGTAGCGAGGGATCGAGCTCGACGGTTACGGGGAGCGCGCCGTCGAGGAACTGCACGCTCCCCCCGGGGAGCGACATCGGAGGCCCAAGCTCCGCGGCCAAGCTCGCTCCGCCCCCGGCTCCTTCGTCGCGTGGCGCGCCTGCACAACTCGCGATTGCCGCGAACACGGTGACGCAGCCGACTCGGCGGAGATTCGATCGCACCATGATGGCCCAATGACACCACAAGACTGCCGGCGCGGCGGGATGAAGTGTTAACCTCGACGATGTGTCTGCTGAAGGAGCCCCTCCCGCGAGTCCGGTGCTACGCCGTGCGGAAGAGCGTGTCGGCACGACGATCCTTGGCACGTGGACGCTGACGGGTGTGCTCGGCTCGGGTGGCGTGGCGACCGTGTACCGCGCGCGGCACGCCGACGGTCGCGTCGTGGCCCTCAAGCTTCTCCACGCTGAAATCGCCGACGATGTGGACATTGTCAAGCGCCTCACCTACGAGGCGCGCGCCGCGAATCGGCTGAATCACCCCGGTTCGGTGCGCATTCAGGAATGCGACGTCACCGATGAGGGATTGCCTTTCCTCGTGATGGACCTGCTCACGGGATGCACGCTCTCCGAACGCCTCGCGCGCGGCACGCCGCTCCCTTTGGATGAGCTCTTGCGCATCGCCGATGAGGTGCTGGATGTGCTCGTCGCCGCGCACGCCGCGGGAATCATCCACCGCGACGTGAAGCCCGCGAACATCTTCCTTACCGCCGAGGGCCCAGTAAAATTGCTCGATTTTGGGATCGCCAAGGCGACGGCGGACCAACGCTCCTTGCAGACCGCTCCCGGCTCGACGCTCGGTACGCTCGGCTTCATGGCGCCCGAGCAATTGAACGGTCGCGCGGCGGCGTGCAGTGACGTCTTTTCCGTTGGCGCGACGATGTTTCGCGCTCTCGCCGGACGCGCCGTGCACCGCGGTCGCGACCTCGTCGAGACACTCAAGCTCGTCGCGTCGACCTCCGCGCCGCTCCTCGACACGATTGCTCCGACGGTTCCGGAGCAGGTGTGCGCGGTTGTCGACCATGCGCTCGCGTTCGATCCGAACGACCGCTATCTGGACGCGCGGACGATGCAGGCCGACGTGCGCGCTCTCTTGCGTGGCGAGGTGCCGAGCATTGCGATGGCGCGGCGCAGCGAAGACGGTCCGACGCGTCAAGTTGTCATCTCCGAGGATCGAACGAGCGAACGGAGCGCGGCGGAGCGGCTCGTCGGCGGTGTTGTCGGCGGGAGCTTCCGGTTGAAGCGGCTGCTCGGCCGCGGCGGCATGGGCGCGGTCTACGAGTCGGCCACGAGCGACGGCACGCCGTGCGCGGTCAAGGTCATCCTCGTGCAAGGCGATGGCGAAGGCACCCTCGTCGAAGATCGCTTTCGGCGTGAGGCAGCGCTCGCCGCGCGCATCCGTCACGTCAACGTGGTGAGCACGCTCGTCGCCGATGTCGACAAGCGCGCCGGCCATCCGTATTTCGTGATGGAGCTGCTCGACGGTCGCGACCTCGCGTCGTGGTTGCGGGAGCTCGGTGCCCTCGAGGCGAGCGTGGCGGTGCGCATCTTCGTCCAGGCATGCCGCGGGGTGGCGGCTGCGCATGCCCTCGGCATCATCCATCGTGATCTCAAGCCCGCGAACATCATGCTGGCCCGAAGCGAGGGCACGCTGATCGCGAAAATTTGCGATTTCGGCCTCGCGAAGAACACCCTGAGCGACAGTACGGAGCACGGCCTTTCGCTTACGAAATCGAGCGGCGCGCTTCTCGGAACACCCCAATACACAGCCCCCGAGCAAGCGATGCAAGCGAAGGACGCCGATACCCGCGCCGACGTGTGGGGCCTCGCTATTTCGTTGTATGAAGCGCTGAGCGGCACGCGACCATGGGCGCGGTGCGAGACCCTCGCGCAGCTGCTGCTCGCCATCTGCACCGAGTCTGTGCCGCCGCTCGCCCAGGTCGCCCCGTGGGTCGATCCGGCGCTCGCCGAACTTGTCGAACGCGGTCTCCTGCGCGATCGTGAGCTGCGCTGGCCGACCGTTGCCGCGTTCGCCGAGGCCCTCGAGCCCTTCATGGGGGGAACCGACACCCTTGTGCCGGGTGACCTCGTGGGGGCGAGTACGAGCGAACGCCGAAGTGACGTTCCGAACGTGTCGCAAAGCCATCGAATGCCTGGGCGCGATGGCGCGGGTTCTCAGTCGGGCATCCGCTCACCGTCCGGCGGCGCGAGTCTCGCTGCCCTCACCGCGCCGTCTCTGGCGTCTTCTCGCTCGCAGGCGGCGAGTGTCGTGCGCATCGTCGCCGCTGCGGCTTTTGTTGCGATCGGCATGGCGGCAGCTTGGTTCGTGTTGCGGCCCAAGGGCGCCTCCGAGGTGTCCGCATCGGCGACCGTGCCCGTGCTTGCGACGCCTACGGCTGGGGCGCATGCTCCCGAGGCGCCGTCGTCGTCACCGGCCCTCGCGGCGCCCGCTCCGTCAAGCTCGGCCGCGCAAGCGCCGCCCTACGCAGCCGGTAAGTCGCTCGCGACGTTGTCGCCGACGGTCAAGCCCCAATTGCGCCCAACTGCGCCCGACTCCGCTAAGCCTGCCGCGACGGCGGCGCCGAAGGCCGGCGGTTCGGGCATTCAATTCAAGCCGACATGGTGATGCGCCGCGCTCCCGCTTCGAGTCCCAACTCCCGCGCCGCATCGCGATTGAGTCGAGTCGTGCTGCTCGCGCTGACGCTGGTCGCGACGAGCGCACAGGCCGCGCCGCCTGTGCCCACGGCGTCGCCCACGGCCGCGGATCCGGCGATGGACCGCGCGAAGGAATTGTTCCGCCGTGGCGTGGTGCTGTTCGAGGCGGGGGACATGGAGCGCGCGCTCCAACTGTTTTTGCAATCGCGCGGCGCGTACCCTTCCCTGCAAAATACCTCGAATGTCGCGATCTGTCTCGATCGCCTCGGCCGCTACGATGAAGCGCTCGAGCTCTACGAGCAGCTCCTGACGGAGTTCAATCAAGGGCTTCAGCCGGGCGAGACCGAGACGCTGACGCGCGCGATGACAACGCTTCGAACGCGCGTCGGCAACGTGTGGATCGCCGCCGATGTTGCGGGCGCGCAGGTGGTTGTCGACGGCCGCGCTCGCGCGACGTTGCCGCTGGTCGTGCCGATCCGCGTGCTGCCGGGAACGCGGGTCGTCCGCGTGATCAAGGATGGTTACATCACCCGCGAAACCCGCACCGACGTCATCGTGAATGCCGAAACGAAGGTCGAGGTGCACTTAGAGCCGCTCGCGAATGCGGGCCTCTTGCGCATCGAGGATAGCGTCTCCGCCACGCGCCTCTTCGTTGACGGGACCGTCGTCGGTACGACGCCATGGGAAGGCACCCTCGGACCTGGTCGCCACGTCGTCTGGACGCAGAAAGAGGACCTCGGCACGGCGCCGAAGGAGGTCGTCGTCGTTCAAGGGCAGAAGGCGATCGTCGCGGTCGAAGCGTCGGCGCTGGGTGCCGAGCTCGCGGTCGACGCGGAGCCGGCTTCGGCGTCGCTCGCCGTTGACGGGGTCGATGTCGCCGTTGGACGTTGGCGCGGTCGCCTTCCCCTCGGCGTGCACCGCGTGTCGTCGAGCGAGTCCGGGTACCACGCGCTTGCGGTTGCCGTCGAGTCGTCCGCCGCGGCGACGGCGCCGGTTCGATTGCGACTCATCGTCGATCCGGGGCATCCCCGATGGCCGCGCTCGGCACCCGGTCACCCGTTCTTCGAGGCGGTCGGTGGCTATCTGCTTGCTCCGCGGTTGGCGAGTGACGCCGAGGTAAATTGCTCGTCCTGCCCAAGCTCGGCGCTCGCGCACGGCCTCATCGCTGGGCTCCGCGGAGGGTATCGCTTCCCCGCGGGCGTCTCGCTTGCGCTGATGGGCGGCTACCTCCGCGCAGCTTCGACATTCTCGCGAACCTTGCCTTCGAGCGCTCCGACGACGGAGCATCCGACCTTGGCGTATGACCTCACCGACCACCTCGTCGTCCACGGCCCATTCGGCGCCTTCGGTGTCGGGTACCAACGCGCGCTCGGGGCACGGTTTGCACTCTCGGCGCACGCGATGGTGGGTGCGGCGATGTCGAGCGGCCGCGACGTAGCCGATGTTGCGGTTGTGTCAGGAAGCGAGCGTATTGCCGCGACGGTCGTCGATTCGGATCCCGTCTCCACCGCCGGCGTGCTCCTCCTCGAAGGTGACGTGGGTGCGACGATGCGGGTCGGCGACTGGGACCTTGGCCTCGCGGTCGCGGCCCTCGGATTGTTGCTGCAAGGTCCGCCGCTCGACGGACGCTCGGTCGCAATCGCCTACGACCCGACCTGCACCGCGGGGAGTCTCGCGTGCGTCGCGAGCGGAACACCGTTGCCGGACGAACGCGCCCATGGCCGAACCATCGCGCTCTCGCCGCTGTTTTCAATCGGCCGTTCGTTCTGATCCCGTAACGAGGCCCTGCGAATTGCGGGCTCGCCGGTCGGATCCCTTGCTAGTCTCGAAGTCTTAATGGCAGAGAGAGCCGCTTGGAGTTCGTTCGCGATCGCGACCGCTTTGGTGGTGACCCTTGGCGCAACCGCTTGCCAATTCGTGAGCGGCATAAGCGGTATGACCTTCGGCGCGGGCGGCGCGGGCGGCGCGGGCGGTGCCGGTGGAACCGAGCTCCCCGTTTCGTGCAAGCAGGCGAGTGATTGCCCGCCGCCTTTGAATCCTTGTGAGATTCCGCTGTGCGTAGGTGAGCTCTGCGGGACCGTTGGGCTGCCGGCCGGCAGCAACGCCGCTGCGACCGCGCAAAAACCTGGGGACTGTCAGGTCCTGGTTTGCAACGGCTCCGGGATGACCACGCCGCGAGTCGAGGACTCCGACGTTTTCGACGATGGCTCCGACTGCACCGAGGACCTGTGCATCAACGGCGTGCCCTTCGCGAAGCCGCGCCCCTTCGGCCTCACGTGCGGCCCGGACGATTACGGCAAATGCAACGACGCGGGTGCGTGCGTCGGGTGCCTTGCCGACATCGATTGTGGCGCGCTGACCGCGTGCGCGAAGCCTCGCTGCGTTGCCGGAACCTGCGACGCTGGCTTCACCGCCAAGGGAACGTTGGTCGGTGTGCAAACGCCCGGCGACTGCCAGCAACGCACGTGCGATGGAGCGGGCCTCGTCAAGACGGACCCCGACGACGCCGACGTTCCCGATGATGGAAACGATTGCACCGACGACGTCTGCGCGTTGGGTATCGCCACCAATCCCGCGAAGGCGATGGGGGACGTGTGCGGCAATGCGGTGGCGATGACCTGCGACGGAAGTGGCAGCTGCACCGGTTGCGCGACGGCCGACGATTGCGCCGGCGTCGATAACGCGTGCCGCGTTCGGTCGTGTTCGGCAGGCACCTGCGCGCTGACACTCAAGCCTGAAGGGGCGAACCTGCCCGCTCAAGATCAAACGGTGGGCGACTGTCGCGCGAAGGCGTGCACGGGGCTCGGCCTCATCGCTGAGCTCGCCGCCGACGATCCGCCCGCCGAGGATGGCAACGCGTGCACGAAGTCAACGTGCGTCGAGGGTGCCGCCGAGCAGCTTCCGTCGTTCCAAGGGACCCCGTGTACGAGCAACGGTGGCAAAGTCTGCGATGGCTCGGGAGCGTGTGTGACGTGCAATGCCGGCGCGGACTGCACAGCCCCCGAGGGCATTTGCGTTTTGCCCGTGTGCACCGCTCACGCGTGCGCAATCGGTAACGTTGCGGCCAATCAGCCCGCTGCCGAGAGCAAACAGAACGTCGGTGATTGCCTGGTGATCCTGTGCGATGGGAACGGCGCCAGCATCGAGTCCGCTCTCGACGCCGACGTGCCCTTCGACGCGCAGCCGTGCACCCAAGACGCATGCGTAGGCGGCAAGCCCGTGCACACTCCTGAGGTCGTCGGAGTGGCTTGCCAGACGGCGACCGGCGGGAAAAAGTGCGACGGCAAAGGCTCCTGCGTCCAGTGCCTCGTCGACGTCGAGTGCAACGGCGGACAGTGCCTCCCGGATGGCTCCTGTGACAACTGCACCTCGAAGAGTTGCGTGTCGCTCGGTTTGACCTGTGGCCAGGCGACCGACGGATGCGGCGGGAAACTCGTGTGCGACGATCTCAACAAGAACGGCCTGGAGACCGACGTCGATTGCGGCGGCGACAAGGCGACATGCGGCGCGCGTTGTGAGCTCGGTAAAGGGTGCAGCGGCGACGTCGATTGCGCGAGCGGACACTGCGCTCAGGGCGTTTGCTGCAACGTCGCGTGCGAGGGTGGATGCCGCTCGTGTGCGGCCGCGGACACCGGCGGAACGAACGGGCAATGCGGCTTCATCGCGAAGGGTGCGGACCCGTTCGCGCAGTGCGAGTTTGGCAAGGCGTGCGATGGTGGGGGCGGCTGCAAGCTCAAGCTTGGTCAGGGTTGCGGGCTCGCGGGGCAATGCCTGAGTGGATTCTGTCCGGCCCAAGATGGCACGTGCTGCGAGACCGCGTGTGACGGCAAATGCAGCTCGTGTCAATCGACGAAAACCGGCGACCTCGACGGAGCCTGCGTGCCGGTTTTGCTCGATACCGATCCCGATAGCGAGTGCCCAGACCAAGGTCCGGCGAGCTGCGCGAAGACCGGCGGGTGCGACGGCGCCCCGCAGCCCGCATGCAAGCTCTACACGCAAGGCACGGTGTGCAAGGCCGGGAGCTGCGACGGCCCGACGGCGTTCGAGACCAAGCCGGCGACGTGCGACGGCGGCGGCACCTGCGGGAGCGGTGCGATCACGAGCTGCGGCGGCTACGCGTGCGGGCAAGCCGCGTGCAAGACGACCTGCGCCGCGGACACCGATTGCTTCGGAGCGAGTTATTGCGAGGCGAAGGCCTGCGTCGCGAAGAAGCCGCAAGGCAACACTTGCATGACGGACAATCAATGCGCCGCTGGATTTTGCCGAGATGGAACGTGTTGCAATAGTGACTGCCCGGGCACGTGCAGCGCCTGCTCCGCGCTGAAGACCGGCCTCGCGAACGGGACCTGCGGAAGCGTCCTGCTCGGCAGCGATCCGGATGCGGAGTGCCTCGGTGCGACCCCGATTTGCTCTGGCCAATCGAGCTGCGCCGCGTGCGGTGCGGCGCTCGCTGCGCCCGGTGGCGTGTGCCCGGCTGAATGCACCGGCGGCTGCAACTTAGGCACGAATACCTGCAACATCGACTG
The DNA here is from genome assembly GCA_947475525.1 of Polyangiaceae bacterium. GTDB lineage: Bacteria > Myxococcota_A > Polyangia > Polyangiales > Polyangiaceae > SYFR01. The sequence continues at coordinate 237,483 of CANJMI010000002.1, forward strand.
CAGCAAAAACGATTCGCAATGCCTCGGCGCGACGTTGACCTGTCCTGCGGGCTGGAATTGCCGCGTCGGTTGCACGAAGAAGGCGAGCTGCAAGTCGGCGACGGTCGTTTGCCCGAGCAACTACGCCTGCAACGTCGACTGCGGCGGTGGCGGCGAGAGCGAATCGTGCGCGCTCGCGGTGGTCCTCTGCAAGAACGGCAACTGCAACCTCGCGTGCAAAGGCGCGGTTAACCGGACGGCATGCAAAGGCGCGACGATGTCCTGCGGCGGCAACGCGTGCACAGCCACCTGCGATTTTACCTACTTTGATCCGGCCGGCTTTGCGTCGCTTACCAAGAACGACGCGTGCAGCTGCACCAACTGCGGCTTCGTCGCCTGCAAGTAGCCGCCTCGCCTCGTGTCGAGCGGGCTTCGCGGTCCGTGTCAGTGCGGGGTAGTTTGTGTGGCGGCGCGGTAGCTCGCCTGCGCCTCGAATCGCAGCTCGTAGTCGCAGTTGCCTTCGCGGGCGTGCCCTCCGCAACGGTGAACTCCCGAAAAAACCAAGGTTCCGCGTGCGAGCTCCTGCAAGACGACCTCCGTGACGTCGTGCCCACCCTCCTCGCACCCCCGGTCTGAGCACGCGAACTCGAACAGTGCCGGGGCCCGGTCAACGATGATCACCCGTTTGTGATGCACTTCGTGGCCCGGCAAGTTGCCACGCACTTCACGCACGTCGAGCTCGAGTCCTAGCAAGCTCGGTACGGCGTCGCGAAGGCGGCGCGCCTCGTCTTGTTTGCGTTTGCGTTCGATGGTTCGCTGGAAGGCTTCTGAACTGCGTCGCATGAGGACTCCTTGGCGCCCGAGTAGGAGCGCGTGTTCCCGGCGTAGCTTTGGAGCGCACGCGGGCAACGTGGAACATAAGCACGTTCACGCCGTTCGCCGGTCGTGTGGGCTGTGCCTGCTTATTTGGTTTAGCGCCTGCGACGGCCTCGCGCCACGAAGGCTGTGCCGAGCGCCGCGACAAGCCACGCGACAGGCCCCTGGTCGCGCCTTCCGCCGGCCTCGCACGCGCAGCCACCGGAGACCCCGAGTCGTGAAGACTCTGCCAAAGGGACGCGCTCGATCGTGCGGCTCGTCTTGGTCACACAGCCGCTCTTGGTCGTGGTTTGAAGCTCGAGCGGCAGGTCGCCGTCGGCGTCGAATTCGAGGGTCACCGTGGCCGCTTTGCCGGGGCCGAGGTCCCCGATGGCGCAAGAGATCGTCCCCGCGACGCAGGTCCCTTGCGACGGCGCGGCGAGGATGAATTCCCCATCGGTGAACGAGCCCGTGAGGTCGACGCCCGGGATCGAGCTTGAACCCAAGTTGGACAGCGTCACTTTGCGCACGACGCGCCGGCCTGCGCTCGGACGCGTATCGACCGTCAGGGTGAGCTCTTCGCGCTTTGCCGTATCGAGCGGCACGACCTCCCACGTCGCTCCAAGCACGTTGTTGTGGTGGGTCAGCAAAACGCTTGGCATCGGGCCGTCCCCGAGCGCGTCACCGTCGACGCGTACGCGGATAGGCTCACCAGCGAAAAATAGCGGGCGTCCCGCTTTCGGGGCGAGGACGGCACTGTCGAGCTTGGGGCGCGCGACGTCGTACTCGACCGCGCTCGTCGTGTCGTCGAAGAACGGCGTCTCGAGCCTGTCGGCGAAGGCGGAGTAGCGAAAGGTCGTCTTCTCCGCCGTCACGCCGATGTCCCGCGCGAAAACAGGCAGAACGAGCACCTGATTGACGAATGGGGCCGTGTCCGCCTCGTCTCGTGGAACGATGTTCACGAAACGTCGCTCGCCGACCGCTTCACCTTTCGCGTTCGTTACGACCACGACGAGAACGTCTGCATACGGGCTCTCTTTGGTGAAGGGGGCCACCTGCACGGTCCACTCGAACGCGTTGTCGTCGTCGCTATTGATGTGGATGCCAATAGGAGCGAACTGTCCTGGCGCGGGCGTCGCCCACGGCCCGGAAACGGCGACCGCGAAAAACACCGTCGTCTCGTCGATCGCACCTTTGGTCCCGAAATTACTCGCGATCCCGACGGCGCGTAGATCCGTCGCCGCAACCGCTGAATTCCCCGCAGAAGTGGGGTTTTTGTCGTCGAGCGTGCCGAGCTCGAACGCTCCTGTCACCGGCGCCGGGTGGGCCGAAGGACCGTCCACCGCGAAAACGAAATCGCCGCTCCGTTGGTTCGGGTCGCACGTAATGGCGTCGCCCGCGTGTCGCTCGGCGGCTGCGCGCAGCACCGCATAGTAGGGCAGTCGCAGGGTCGTCTCGGCCGCGTCCAGGCGCACGTGGCCCATCGCTTCATTGAGATAGTGCCGCGTAAAATCGAACTGCGTGGTGGGCGTGAGCGCGTCGGGCGCAGGAGCCCCGAGTGCTACAGGATCGAACGCGAGCGTTACCTCGAAGGTGGCCGAGTTGCCGGCGGCGAGCGTCAGCGAAGACGGCGTAACCGTAACGTCCACTCCAGGTAGTGCGTCGATGGCCTCGGTCGAAAGCGCGAACACAAGCGGCGTCGCCCCGCGATTCTCGACGGTGGCGCTCGCGCTCGAGGTCATGGGCGCGGCCGCGACGAGGGCCCCGAACGAAATCGCGGTGTCACCCGAGTTCCCGTCGACCTTCACGGTGACTTTGCTCGTTACCGCGGCGTCGACGGCGAGCCGGCCCGCACCTTGGCGCGTCAGTGCGAAGGGTTCGCCGTTCGATGCGCGCTGCGGCACGGCGGTGTTGACGAGTCGCGCCTTGATGTCTCCAGGGCCGAGGTCGGGATGCGCCTGTCGCGTGAGCGCCGCCGCGCCCGCGGCCATCGGGCATGCCATCGATGTGCCTTGCATGACGACTCCCTCGGTGCCGCTTCCGACTTTTGCCGAAAGGATATCGCTCCCCGGGGTGCTCACGTCCGGCTTCAACGCCAGGTTGTCGATCGACGGGCCGCGCGAGCTGAAGCCGGCAATCGGTTCGGCTCCGGGCCCGCGGTAGCGTTCAGAACCGACGAGACGTACCTGAACGCCCACGTCGAGCTCCGCCTCAAGCGCCTTGCCGTCTTCGCGGCGAATCAAGACGGCCGGTAGATCGACGGAACCTTCGCCTCCCATGATGAACGGCTCCGCGGAGATTTGGTCGTCGACGACCACGACCGCGAGCGCTCCGGCTTCGCGCGCGTAGCCGAGCTTCGTGATGAAGGGACAGTTGCCGCGGTCGATCAAAGCCACGCGCCCGACGACGTCTTGCAGATTGCTGAAAGGCGCGCACCCGTTTGCCGGGTTCGGTCGCGCGAGCATCCCCGAAATCGTTCCGACCGACCAAAGCGGCGTCGAGATCGGTCCTTCGGCCGCGGGGTAGGTTCCCGCAACGCTCGCCGGCGACTCAACGTGGAGGGGAACCCAAGGACGGTCTTCGGTCGCGGCTACGGTCATCACGTCGCGCAGCGTTCCGGGGGCTCCCGCGTTGAAAAAAGTGTCACCGTCGTTGCCGGCCGCGACCACGAGGAGGGTGCCAAGCTTGAAGAGAGTTTGCACCGCCTTGATCTCGAGGCCGGCTCCGAGTCCATACGAGCTGCCGAGCGACATGTTCACGACGTCGAGGCGATCGCTGAAGTCACCGTCGAGATTCGGATCGGCCGCGCGTTCGAGCGCGAGCGGTACAACCCCGGTGGAGCCGCCGCAGCCGAAGACACGCAGGGCGACGAGCAGGGCGCGCGGTGCGACGCCGGGAGCGACAGCGAAAGACCCGAGGGTAAGTGTGGCGTCGTACGTGCCGTCGTAGGCGAGGCCCGCATTCGTCACGCCGTTGCCGGCGGCGATCCCCGCGACGTGCGTTCCGTGGCCGCCCGCGTAGGCGCCGCCATTGGCCATCTTGCAGTCGAGCGGATCGGCATCTGGCGCGGGAGTGTTCTTCGCGGCATCGCTCGCGTCGTACGCGTCGCCGACAAAATCCCATCCGCCGACGACGCGCGCCGTCGGGAAAGTGCCAGCCTCGATCAGCGCTCCGTCGTTCGCGTCGTAGTCGGCCTTCTCGCCGCTGCCGCCAAAATCGGCGTGCACGTAATCGATCCCCGAGTCGATGATGCCGATGCGGATTCCTTCGCCGTGAACACCGTTCACGCCGGTCCACGCCGTGGGCGCTCCGATCACCGGTACGGCGCTCGCAAGGGTTGGTCGGTGGAGCGGCGCGCGAGCCACTTCGACGACACCCGGGACTCGACCGAGACGGGCTGCGTGCTCTTCGCTCGTGAGTACGAGGAAGCCGTTCGCGACGCGGGTAAGCTCACCGATGATCGTGCCGTGGCTCTCGACTACGGGTCGCAGTTGCCTATGCTCTCGCGCCAGCGCGTCGAGTCGAGTCCGCGAGCGGAGGGCGCGTTCCCCGGGGCCGGCCTCGAGCCAAACGTCGGCGGCGCATGGCCCTTCGAGGCGGACTTGCCAGAGCACGAGCGGACCCTCGGCGCCCACGCTGAATGGGGCAACGAAGGACCCCGCGGGCTCGTCGTCTCTGGCCTCCTCGGCGCAGCCGACCCAGCCCAACAAACACAGCGCGCCGATGATCGAATGGGTACGCATAGCGCGGACGAGCATAGGCGAGAGCGGCGCGAAACACCCGTCCCACCCCGTGAAACTCGCGTCACGAATCCAACGCCCCGACGTTCGGTGTAGGCTCGGCCCGGCCGCTTATGGAATCCGCCGAATCGCCGCGTCGCGCTCTGCCTTTAGTCGAGCCGTTGCCTGTTGCCGGTCGCCTCTCGGTCGCCCGTCTCACCGACGCCTGGTACGTGCTCGCGACCTCGCGGGAGCTTTCCGGAAAGCCGCTCGCCCGGATGCTCTACGGCATGCCGCTCGTGTTGTTCCGCGACCGGGAGAATCGACCCGCAGCCTTGCAGGACCGTTGCGCGCATCGGAACGCGCCGCTCTCACTCGGCCGCTGCGAGGCCGGCACCATCGAGTGCCCGTATCACGGTTGGCGCTTCGACGAGGCAGGCCGCGCCGCACGGATCCCGAGCCTGTGTGCACCGCACCCGGAGCGTCCGCTCGTCGCGAGCTTTGCGACACGCGAGCAGGCTGGCCTCGTGTGGATCTACGCCACGCCCAACGTCGAGCCGACTCACGAGCCCTTCCCACTCGCCGACCTTGGCCCGGGTTACGCGTCCGTCACGCGCATGGTCGAAGCGCACGGCACCCTTCACGCGACCGTGGAGAACGCGCTCGACGTGCCTCATACCGCGTTTCTGCACCGCGGCCTTTTTCGCGGCGCGGGCAAGACTCATCGCATTCGGGCAGTCGTGACGCGCGCCGGGGATCGCGTGCAGACCGAATACATCGGTGAGCCGCGACCTGAAGGACTCGTCGGCCGTTTGCTCTCACCTTCGGGTGGCGTGGTCACTCACTACGATAGGTTCATTCTGCCGTCGGTCGCCGAGGTCGAATACCGCATTGGAGCTGAAAATCACATCCTCGTGTCGGCGTTCGCGACGCCGGTCGAAGACACGAAAACGCGTCTTTTTGCAGTGATTCGATTCCGAACGAGGCTCCCTGTCTGGCTCGTTAAGCTGGTGCTCGAGCCGCTCGCGCTTCGCATCTTCGCGCAGGATGCTCGCATGCTCGAGCGTCAGACGGAGACTGTCCGTGTGTTCGGTGGCGAGCACTTCATGTCGACCGAACTCGATCTGATGGGCCCGCAGATAGGGCGACTTTTGCGCCAAGCCGAGCTCGGCAAGACGCGCCCTGGCAACGACGAGCCGGACGAGTGGCGTCGCGAAATCGAGCTGGAAGTCTAGTACCGCGGTTGCGGCTCAGCCGAACTTCGGCACCGAGCTTAGGACGCGTCGATCGATTTGACTAAACGTCCCGATCGCCTGTTCCATCGCCTCGAACATGCGGCTCGCAGTCATCAGGTCGGTCATCGCGCGGATGGTCGACGCGTTGCTCTCCTCGAGCTTGCCCACTTCGAGCGTCTCTTTGCTCGGTGTCGGGGTACCGGCTTCCGCCTGCGCCTGGAGGATCCCTTGCCCCTCATAAGACATCTGCTCCGGCCGCGTGAAGCTCACGACGCGCAGAAAACCCATCGACTGACCGCCGCTCGTCACTTCGCCTTGAGGATTGATCTCGGCACCCGCGAGCGTGTTGACGACGACCGGCTTGCGTGAGTCTCCGAGGACGGGCTGCCCGCGCTGCGTGGTCAGCGTTCCATCGGGCGCGATCTTCAGTGAGCCCGCTCGCGTGTAGCGTTCACCGGCTCCGGTCTGCACGGCTAGAAACGAGTTTTGGCCGAGTGCGATATCGAGCGCGTTGCCGGTCTCACGAAGAGCGCCGGGCGTCGTGTCGATGGCCGTGCGTCGTACCGCCGTGAAGCGAACGGTTGGGTTCGGGCCTTGCTGTCGTGAGAGCACTTCATGAAACACCGGAGTCACCGAGCGGTAACCCGTGGTGTCGATGTTTGCGAGGTTCTGCGCGGTAGCCTCGAGCGAGGTGTAGTGCGCAACCGCTCCACTCAGTGCCGCGTAAATGCCGTCCGCCATCGTCCTACTCCTTGCCAATGTCCGCGCGCAGCCGGTGCATCGCTTCGGTATGCAGCTGGCAGACGCGAGATTCGCTCACTTGAAGCACGGCGCCGATTTCGCGCAGGGTGCAGTCTTCCTGGTAGTAAAGCGCGAGGACCTGCTGCAAACGCAGGGGCAAGCGCTCGATCGCGCCGGCCACGTGTTCCGCGAGCAGCCGTTGCTCGGCGAGCTCGTCCGGGCCGTCATTCTTGTCGGAGGCGGCGTCGATCTGGTCGAGGTCGACGAGCTCGAGGCGGCTCATACCGGCGCTCGACATTTGGGTCAGCAGCGTGCGGTACCCATCGAGATCGAGGCCGAGTGCGTCGGCGATCTCTTCTTCTTCGGGCGGCCTACCGAGGTCACGCGTAAGATCCGTGATGGTGCGTGTGACGCGTCGCGAGGCGTTGCGAGCCTGTCGCGTCGCGGGATCGAGTCCCCGCAAATAATCGAGCATCGAGCCGCGCACGCGGTGCGAGGCGTAGGCTTCGAATTCTTCGTTGGGCATCGCCGGATCGCTGCGCGAGAACGCCTCGACGAGACCGACCCAGCCGCTCGAGATCAGGTCCCCGATACTGATGTGGCTCGGCACCCGCCGAGCAAGACGCATTGCAATGCGCCTTACGAGCGGCAGAAACCGCTCATAATCCTCGCGCGTGAGGGTTCGCTTCGGAGCGTTCATTTTGACTTGAACAACGGCCATCAGAGCGGATCTTGGGTTGGGAACGCAAACATGGAGTGACTGGGGGCGCTCGCTCAGTTCGCGTAGCGTTGGCGCGGTGCCAGGTAATCGAGGATTCGCCCGGCGGTTGCAGGGGCCAGATCTTCGGGGACTCGCTGGCCATTGCAGAGCACGCTGACGGGGAGCTCGGCGCTCCTCGAGCCGTGTATGAGGCCACCGGGCGCGCTCGTCAGGTCGAGTTTGGTTATCGCGATGGCTGTCGGTGAGCACGCCGCGTAGCGGGTACACACGGACGTTGCGTCGGTGTACCTGAGGGCCGCGTCGAGGCACAGCAGGACGTGCCGCGTGCGATGCTCCCAACCCGTGGCTTTGCCGCCGTTCCGTCGTGGGTCGCCGACGCCGATTTCCACCGCCTGCTCACCCTCCGGGCCGCGCCCAGCGGTGTCGACGATGACGATGTCGCTCTCCGATTTTCGGATTGCGCGATGCAGGTCGCGCTGGTTTTTGACGATGATGCAGTCGCACCCGAGGAGTTCGGCGTAGCTCTGGAGCTGCTCGACTGCACCGACGCGATAGGTGTCGCACCCGACGAACGTGACGGTGGCTCCGTGATTCGCTATCGCGGACGCGGCGAGCTTGGCAGCCGTGGTCGTCTTGCCGACGCCAGGCGGTCCGACCAGCGCGATCATGCGCTTTTCATCGGTTGCGAGGGGCCAGGGCCGAACCTTGATAAGGTCTGCGAGGGCGTCGCGGTAGGCCTCGACGAGGCTGTCGGTATCACCTTCGTGACGCCGCAGTCGCTGCGAGAGAGCCCGCGCGGGTGGGCCCGTCAATCCGCTCTCTTCGATGATGCGCTCGATGCGCTCAGGCGCGAGGGTTCGTGGCGCCATCTCGTCGACTGCGCGGCGGATCCCGAGGAGCTGACTCTGCACTTTGTCAGGTGAACTCGACATCCGGTAGAGCATCGCGCGGACCGCGCGAACTTCGTTCTCGAGCCTCGCGATGTCGGCGATGGAGGCGCGCTGGGGCCCGGCCTCGACGGCTTCTTCGCCTTCTTCGTAGACGGCACGAGCGAATTGCAACGACGCCACCGGCTCCCTTGCTGCTGGGGCCGACTTTGCGTAACCGCGCGCCACAGGCGCCGTCAAGCGAGCGTCTTCGAGCATCGGTGCGGTCAGGCTTTGGCCTACGTCGATTTCGAATTCGCTTGCCCCCAACACTCCGGACAAGCCCTTTTGCTTCACTTTTCGACGCTCCAGCACCACCACGTCCGGCCCGAAGACGGCTTCGGCGGCATCCCGAGCTTCGCTTAATGTGCGCCCACGGAAGGTTCGGTTCATCGTCATGCTGCCTGTCCTAATGCATGGACCGCGCCACGCCCGAGCGACTCAACTACGCGCAGCGGAACCGCGGGTTCGACCTCACGGAAGGAGACGACCGCGTACTGCGGGACCTTGTGTTCGAAGATCGCGCGAACGTAGCGGCGGAGATCCGGCGGCGCGATGACGATGGGGGCCACGGATAATGCTGCGAATTTCAGAAGTGCGGCCTCGGCTTGCTGCGCGATGTCGTTCAGAAGCTTGGGGTCCAGCGCCCCGCCGATCCCCTGCGCGATTTCGCGAAGCGATGTCCGCAAGGCGTCCTCGAGTCGCGGGTCGAGCGCCAACGCAGCGACGGAGCCGTCACTTCCCTTGACGGTCGCCGTAATCTGAGTGGCAAGGCGCTCACGCACGAGCTCCGTCAGCTGCTCGGAATCTTTCGTCTGCTCCGAGAGATCGGCCAAAGCTTCCATGATCGTACGAAGATCGCGCACGCTGACGCGCTCGCGAAGGAGGTTCCGAAGGACGCGCAAGACGTCACCCAACGTGAGCAAAGTCGGGACGACGTCGTCGACGAGCTTGGGGTATTTCTTCGCGAGCAAATCGATGAGGTGCTGAACCTCTTGGCGGCCGATCAGGCGGTGAGCGTTGTTGCGAATGAGCTCGCCGAAGTGTGTCGCCATGACCGTCGCGTGATCGACGACGGTGTACCCAAGCGCCTCGGCCATGTCGCGATCACGCGGCAAAATCCAGCGTGCTGGCATACCGAAGGTGGGTTCGGTGGTCGCGTCGCCTTCGAGCGGCGGGGCGTTTCCGGTCGGATCGATGGCGAGAAGCCGACCGTTCATGCAGCTCCCTTGGGCGATCGGGCTCCCCGAGAAGAGGATGCGGTATTGGCCGGGCTGCAGCTCGAGGTTGTCGCAGATGTGAGCGGACGGGACGACGATGCCGAGCTCGCGGGCGATCTCGCGCCGCAGCGAGCCGACGCGATCGAGCAGCGTGCCACCCGCGGCGACGTCGACCAGATGCACGAGCTCGTAGCCGAGTTCGAGGGTGAGAACATCGAGGCCGAGCGCCTTGTCGACGTCCTCGGCGGAGCCTGGCTTCGGAACACCGGGGCCCCCATCGGAGCCAACGCTGGCGCTGCCGCTCGTTCCGCTCGCGGTCGCGCTGTCCGAGTCGCTCGTTGTCGTGGCGCTTGGGGGGCGCCTGGCGATGTATGCCAGCATCCCAGCGAACCCGAGTAGCGGCAGGGTCGGCATGCCGGGCACGAGCCCGAGAGCCGCGACGATGCCGGCGGTCAGGGCGACCGCGCGTGGGCGCGCCAAGAGTTGGGTGATAAACGTGTCGGCGATTTGCTCGCCTGCGGCGCTGCGCGTGACGACGATACCGGCCGCGGAAGAGATCAAAAGCGCGGGGATTTGCGATACAAGCGCGTCACCGACGCTGAGGACGGAGAACGTCTCGGCCGCTTTTGAAAGCTCCATCCCGCGGGCGACGCCGATGATAAGGCCGCCTACCAAGTTGATGCCCGTGATCAGCAGGCCCGCGACCGCGTCGCCTTGGACGAACTTGCTCGCACCGTCCATCGCGCCGTAGAAGTCCGCCTCCTGCTCGAGCGCCTTGCGGCGTTTTCGCGCCTGCTCGTTGGTGAGGTTGCCCGCCGAGAGGTCGGCGTCGACCGCCATCTGCTTGCCGGGCATGGCGTCGAGAGTGAAGCGGGCCGCGACCTCCGCGATGCGGCCGGCGCCCTTGGTGATGACGACGAAGTTGATGACCACGAGGATGAGGAACACCACGAGGCCAACCACGATTTGGCCGCCAACGACGAAGTGACCGAAGGCCTCGATCATTTGCCCCGCGACGTTCGAACCTTCGTCGCCGTGGAGGAGGATCAGGCGCGTGCTCGCGACGTTTAGGCTGAGGCGAAGCAGCGTTGCGACGAGGACGATCGTTGGGAACGCGCTGAATTCGAGCGCGTCTTGGATAAACAACGCGGTGAGGAAGATGATGATCGAGAGCGCAACCGAGAACGTGAGCAGCACGTCCAAGAGGATCGGCGGCACCGGCATCACCATCATCAAGACGATGCCGATGATGCCAAGTGGGACGCCGATGTCCCGAATCCGAACGGGGGGATTGTTCACGCTATCCATGCCTAGTGGCCTACGTATTCATGCCCCGTGCCAGCTCGGAGGCGCGGTGAAACTTAGGCTCGCGCAGGCGTCATGGGCGGCTTCGCCCGCGTTTTCCCGCCTTTTTTCTGGGTCCGCCGACGCTTCGCGCCGCGGAGGGAGTAGACGAACGCCAAAACTTTGGCGACCGCGACGTAATGTTGACCCGGGACCGGCCACCCGATTTCAACCTCGGCGTCGAGTGCGCGGGCGAGCCGCCGGTTCTCGAGGATCGGGATCCCGTGCTTTCGCGCTTCGGCGCGAATTTTGAGGGCGAACTCATCGTGGCCTTTGGCGACGACGACGGGCGCGAAGTCCTTGTCCGAGTAGCGCAGGGCGACGGCGATGTGCGTCGGGTTCGTGACGATGGCGTCTGCGCTGGCGACGGCAGCGAGCACCCGCTTGCGCGCCGCTTGCGCCATTTTTTCGCGAATTTTCGCTTTGACCTTCGGGTTCTGGTCGTACTGCCGCATCTCGTCTTTGACTTCTTGGTCGCTCATTCGCATCGATTTCTCGAGCGAGTAGCGGTTGTAAGCAAAGTCGGCGACCGCGAGGACGACGAGGACAGCGATGGATTTCATCGCGAGGCGCGTGAGCAGTTGGACAATCAGCGTCAGGGATGGGCCGACCGGAGCGCCGGTCATGCCGAGGAGGGCCGGCACGTCTTGTATGAGCTGCCGGTAACAGACCCAACCGACGATGCCGACGCGCAAGATCGAGATGATGAGCTCGCCTATGGCGTGCTTCAAATTCAGCATTTTCTGAATATGCGGAAGCGGATTGAGCTTCTCGAACTTCAGACCGATCATCCCTGGGTAGAATCGAAAGCCGGCTTGCCATGCGCCGGCGAGGCCTCCCGCGAGGGCAGCCGCGAGGGCAGGCGGTACGGCCAACGTCCAGAGGGCCGCGGGGAGTGCCGCTGCGACGACGTCGCCATCACCCCGTCCAATGGCCGTGAGATCGCCGTGGCAGCGCCGAAATAGTTCGTGAATCGTCTGCGACTGCTCGTCAGCGTAGGCGGTCATTGCAGCCAGGACCGCCACGAGCACCGCGATCGCCGTCGTGTCGCGTGCGCGGGCGAAGGTGCCTTTTTGCCGAGCGTCCTCTCGACGCTTGGGCGTGGCTGGGTGTGGTTTGTGGCCGTCCTCTGACATCAGGCCTCGGAGAGCCGCATGAGGAGGTCATCGAGGAACCCGGGAAGCACCTGGAAGTAGCCGATCATCCCTTCGGCCATCGACGGTAGCGAGGCCATGAACGTGATGAGGCCACTCGCCACGAGCACGGCGAACCCGATGCTGAAGATCTGCAAATTTGGGGCGACGCGCGACACGAGCGCCAGGGCCGCCTGGACGGCGAGTGACACGCCGAGCACGGGCAGCGCGAGGCTCATCCCTACGTCGAACGACCGTCCGACCAGCGCGAGGAACGAGGGGATGGCCGCGCCGAGATTCATCTCGGAGCCGACGGGCAGGATTCGAAAGGACTCGATGAGGTAGGCGAGCACGGTTCGGTGCGTGCCCGTCGCGAGCGCCAGGAGCAGCGCCAACAGGATCGCAATCTGCGCGGTGGCTTGAGTCTGCCCGCCGAAATCGGGGTTCATTGAGCTCGGCGCCGAGAGCCACGAAGCTTGGCTGACGAGGGACGCCATGAATTCAGCCGCGATGATCACGAGACGAAAGGCCCCGCCGATCATCAGCCCAACGGTCGCTTCCCGCGCCGCGACAAGCACGAGGTCGAGTCCGAAGGTGAGCTGCGCGCGGGGTGGTCCGAGGAGCACGCCGATGGTCAGTCCAAGGGCGAGAGCCAGCGTTGCGCGCGCTTCTTTAGGGACCCACGCGCCCGGGAAAGGCGAGATCACGAGGAACCCGCTGACCCGGCAGAAGACCAGGGCGACGGCGATCGTGTATTCGAGAATGCCGGTGGCAACCATCGGAGTGTCTCAGCGGACAACTTGGGAGATGCGAGAGAACGTGTCGCGCGTGTACTGCACGGTGCGCGAGGCGAGCATGTTGCCGCCGAGCAGCACCACGAGCAGCACGCAGCCCGCTTTCACCACGAAGGCGATGCTGGCTTCGCTGATTTGAGTCGCGGTTTGCACGATGCCGATCAGCACACCACCGACGAGCGCGGCGCCGAGGATCGGGCCGCCGACGAAGATCGTCGTCTTGATCAGCTCGGTCATCAGCGCGAGGGCTTCGTCGATGCTCATGCGAAGCTCCGAAGAAGCGATTCGGTGAGCAAGTGCCAACCATCGACGACGACGAAAAGCAGCAATTTAAGGGGTAAACTGATGCTTGTTGGTGGGACCATCATCATGCCCATGCTCATCAAGGTCGACGCGACCGCGATGTCGACGAGCAGGAAGGGCAGGAGGACCAGCACGCCCATCTGGAACGATGTCGTAAGCTCGCTGATGACGAACGCGGGGATCGCGACACGCATCGGGACCTCATCCTCGGTCTTCGGAAAGTCCATTCGAGCCGCGTTGTAGAAGAGGGCGAGATCCGCTTCGCGGGTTTGTCGAAGCATGAAGCCGCGAATCGGGACGACGGCTTTATTCAGTGCCTCCGTCTCGGTGAGTTGCCCTGCCGTGTAGGGCTTGTAGGCGTCTTCGACAATCCGTTCGGTGACCGGGGCCATCGTGAACATCGTCAAGAAGAGCGCAATTCCGACGATGACCTGGGTCGGAGGCGTCTGTTGTGCGCCGATGCCGGTACGCACGAAGGACAGGACGATGATCGACCTCGTGAAGGAGGTCATCGACAGCACGATCGCTGGCAAGAGCGAGAGGATCGTGAGAAGTGCGAGGATCTTGAGCGGGCCGGTCAAGCCCTTGTTGGCCAGCTCGACGATGTCCTGTGTGCCCGGTGTGCCGCCCATTACCGACCTCGCGCTTCACGCAGGCGCAGCAGGCTCTGGGCTTGCTCGCCGAGGTCAGGGCGCGAGCGCGTCTCGGGTCGTGAGGCACGCAGCTCTTTGAGCTCACGCTCCACGTGCGACTGACGTGCGCGGGCACGTGCGGCTTCACGGCGTGCGACCTCGCGTTCGTATTCCGCCTCTTCGGCGGCGGCGCTCGTCGGCGCTTCGTTGTGCGATGTACGGCTCTGCGCGCGGGCAGGGGGAGCTTCCGGTGCGCGGCTCTTCACGCGGGCGGCGAACTCCTCGAGCTTGACGCGGGCGGTGTCGAGCGCGACGCCGAAGCCCGGCTCCTGGTCGGCGCGCGCGACGGGGTCGAGGGTCTCTTCCAAAAGCGCCGGGGCGTCGCCGTTCCCGGGCATGACCGCGAGGCGGGATATCGAGCCGGGTGTCACGCCGAGCAGCAATTTCTGGCCGTCGACCTCCACGAGCAAAAGCTCACTACGAACGCCGATCGCGGTGCGCGCGACGATGGTCATCGTGTGGGTGCGGACCGGGGCTTTGAAGAGCCCGCGCTTGCGGAACAGGTAGGCGCCGCCGGCCACGATGAGTCCACACACGCCGAGCTTGATCCAAATGCTGTCCGAGGGCGTCTGCGCGGAGAGCTCGAGGGGCTTCTCGGGCGTGCGTCGGATCACGAGAGGTCGCTCCGTTTCACGGGGCGTCTCCTTGTGGTCGTTCGGCAGAAGCGAATCGGATTCGCGCGAGGGCGTAGGCTCGTCGGAGCCTGGCTTCTCGTCGGGCGACGCGTCGGAGTAACTCCCTCGCGTTGCGCCGCGCTCGGCACTGCGTCCCGAGTCTTTGGCCGCGCTGCTCGGCCGCTCGCCTTGTGGCGCTCGACCGTTCGAACGCTGCGGCTCCGCGCCGAATGCCGGCAAGGTCAATGAGGTGGCGATGAGCGCCAAGGCGCTGACACTGAGGCGGTTCATGGGTTGCCCTCCGGCGAAAGAAGCTCGGTGATGCGGACGCCGTAGCGGTCGCCGACAACGACGGCCTCGCCGCGGCCAAGCAACTGGCCGTTGACGTAGATGTCGATTGGTTCGCCGGCCGCCTTGCTAAGCTCGAGCGTCGCGCCCGTAGAAAGACGTAAGATCTCGTCGATCTTCATCCGCTTCCGGCCGATCTCGAGCGTGAGCTCGACTTCGACGTCTTTCAAAAGCGCGAATGCGCCGATCCCGCCAGCGCGAGGCGCAAACGGGTTGTCCGGGGGAGCAACAGAGGATTCGTCCGCCATGATGCTTCACACCAAAGCAAGCATCATGCCCCACCCGGAATCGCTTCCTTGGGCACTTCATGAAGTGCGAGTTCCTCTCGGGACTCGGCTTCTGTCGGAGCGCGCGGGGCTAGCTCCCTCTTAAGTTAGCGGTGCAGCGGTTAGCGGTGCAGCGGCGCAGCGGTTAGCGGCGCAGCGGCGACGCGGCACCTCGTGGTCCTGGCGGTTCGGAGGCGAGCTTTGGTGGGGGGTCTGGCTCGTGGCGAACCTCGGGTTGCCTGCATTCGATGATCTCGATGGCGAGCTGGGACCCGAGCGTCGTTGGGCGACCCTTGAAGAGCGCCTGATTCTCAACGCGCACGTCGATCTCGCCATTGACTTGCACGTCGAGCCGCAGCGTATCGCCGACGCGGAGCTTCGCGAGGTCACCGAGCTTCAGCTTCAGCCGACCGAGTTCAGCCACGACGTTGACCCGGACCTCCCGCATGGTGGCGGCAATCCGCCAATCGACCCGCTCGATCTTTTTGCTCTGGGTTGCGGCCCGCGCCGCGTTCAGCGCCGACTTGCTGACGGCGAGGAGGATCGTGCCGAAGGAAGCAGCCGGGCTTTCTCCGGGGGTGCTGTTCGCCCCCCCGCGCAGGCTCGGCGCGTCAAAGTCGTCGAGGGTGAACTCTTTTTTGGTTTCGGTCTTCGGTGCGACGTCGCGAAAATCGATCGGGAGCTGAACGAGCACCCCGTCCGCGCTGCGCTCGTTGACGAGCTGCGGGAGCTTCGTGAGAGAAAGGCCGATCGATTTCGCGAGTGCGCCCGAAAGCCCCAGGACAATCGAGCCGAGGATGCGGTCAATGAACGCGCGCTGCGGCGCGGAGAGCCCTTTTTTGGGGAGCTTCGGCGTGTCGGTGCCGTCACCACCGAGCATGCCTTCGAGCATGAAGGCGATCGCATTCGCGTCGAGCGCCAACATCGCGCGCGAGCCACCCGGCTCGACTGCGAGCGGGCAGATATAGGAGGGCTCCTCGAGCTCTCGACCAAACTCGCTGCCGCGAACGGTGGAAGGTTCACCCGCCGTTGCCGTCGCCCGCCTGCGCCCCAAGAAAGGCACGCCCCGTCTCACGCCTGCGGCGAGCGAAGGCGCCGCGCGACGCATGGCCTCCTCGGCGAGCGCGCTGCCGCCCTCGGAGGTCACCGAGATCAAGGTCTCGTTGCGCATCGCCCGCATCAAGCCGGGTGCTGCGCCGAGATCGGGTTCGTCTTCGTCGAATGCCATCGCCATTGATCGACCCCCGTTTGGGGGCGCCGCGTCGAGTGCCCCCACCCAAGCCGTTGCTTACTGAGTCACCATTTCTTGAACGAGAACGCGGGTCGCGGATTCGGCGCCGAGCTTGTGGATGAGCCCGAGAAGGTCTTCGGTCATGCGGTCTTTGGTGCGCGGCTTCATGACCTCCTGGTAGCTCACTTGTCGAACGTACGAGAACACGGTGTCGCGGATGCGTGGGATGAAAGGCTCGAACTCCTCTTTCTTCGCGAGCTTCTCGAGCTCGATGGCAATCGACATCTTGAGCGGCTTGTTCTCGCCGGTCTTTTCGTCTTGGACGTTGATGATGAAGGCCTTGAGCTCGATCGTGAGGCCGGGGACCTTCTTCTCGTCGTGGGCTTTCGGGGTGTCCTCGTGGGCGGGGGCCGCGTGTCCACCCCCGAACTTCGCCCCCGCGAACGCCGCTGCTCCTGCGAACACGGTCGGCAGCACGATCCCCAGGAGTTTTCCGACAAGTCCGGCGCCTCCCCCTGGAGCTGGCGCACCTTCGGCCGCCGGCACTTGGCTTTCTTTTTTGTCTTCGTCCGCCATGGAATCTCCGTGCGCGTGATCGCGCGACGTTGCTTATCGCTTCAGATTGACCGTCTCTACTAGGAGCTCGTCAGCGGTCGTGATGGTTTTTGCATTCGCCGAGAATGCTCGCTGGAAGCTAATCATATCGACGAACTGCGCGCCGATGTCCACGTTGCTGAGCTCGACTGCGCCGGCGACGATCGCCCCGCGGCCGCCGCTCGACGCCGCCCCCAAGCTCACCTGGCCCGAGTCGGATGTTTCCGAGAACAAATTGTGCCCGGCACGGCCAAGACCGTCGTTCGAGCCGAAGCGCGCGACCGCAACGGATGCAATCGCCAACCGCTGGCTGTTCGAATAGACGCCGAAGATCGTCCCGTCGGCCGCGACGTCCAGCGACGTCAGGTCGGCGGGGGCGTACCCGTTTTGGCTTTGGGCAGAGATGGCGCTGCGCTGACCGTATTGGGTCAGGCCGGTGACGCCTGTTCCACCGGCTCCGATCGCGTCCCCGAGGCTGAACGTAACGAGAGGATTTCCGGGCGCGCCCGGATTGTTGGTGTCCCAGCTGGGAATCGAGATCGTCACAGGGTCTGCGCTGACGAGCTTGCCCGACGAGTCGAAGGTGACGATGGGAGGGTTCGCGGGGGCGCCCGTCGTGACGTCTGTGTTGCCGTCCAGCACGTGCACTTCCCAATTGTTCGTCAGGTTGGGCGGAGTCGCTCCGTCGTTGACGCGCACGAAATACGTGTCAAGCGCACGCGGGTTTCCTTGCGAATCGAAGATCGTGAGCGAAGTGGAGAAATTGGAGGTGTTGCTTGGATCCGCGGGGTCGAAGGCGTTCGCGCCGCCGGCCGGATCGAACGCGGGAGAATTTGCGTCGAGGTTCGCGGAGATGCTCACCTTGGTGGTCTCCAGTGGCGGCAGGGTCAGCGTCTTGATTCGGATGTCACCGACCGTTCCGCCGAACGAGCTTCCGATGGGCTGCGTGAAGCCCTGAAGTTTCAGCCCCGCGTTGCTGACGAGGAGACCTTCCGCGTTGATGACGAAGCTCCCGTCGCGCGAGTAAAAGTTTCCTTCGAGGCCGTCGACCGAACCTGCGTACACGAAGAACCCGTCCCCGCTTATCGCGAGGTCGTTCGGGATGCCCGTGTTGCGCAGTGCGCCCTGGCTGAATATTTGCTGGGCCCGCACCATTCGAGCGCCGGAGCCTGCCCCCGATGAACGCTGTCCGTTGAAGTTTCCGAGGATGTCCTCGAAGAGCGCTCGGGACTGCTTGAAGCCGACGGTGTTGGTGTTCGCAATGTTGTCACCGGCGACGCCAAGCGCTTCTTGCTGCGCGCGCAAACCGGCGACAGCGGTGTTCATGGTCTTCGTGACGCTCATGGTTCCTCCAAGCGGGTGGGATCAGGCTTCGTGCCTGCGATCAGAGTTTCGGTAACATCGACTGGGCCGCGAGGCCCTGGAGCATGGCGCTCACGCCGCTCAAGCCGAGCGAGTTGAGAGCCGCGTTTTCGCGATCGGCCCCGACCTTGACGGCGACCAAGTCGGAGATCGGGGCGCGGGCGCCCGAATCGAGGATCACTTCCGGGTAGCCCTTCTCGAAAGACACGCCGACGACGCGGCCGTGCACGTCGTTCGTCACGTCGACGGGTTTACCCGCGGCATCGGTCGCCTCGACCTGTACCGTGTAATTTCCTGGGGCAACGAGCTTGCCGTTGTCGTTTCGGCCGTCCCACGGGACGGGGACGGTACCTTTTGACTGGGCGCCGAGTTCGATCGTGCGAACGCGGGCGCCGGAGCCGTCGACGATGGTGACCGTGGTTGAGGCGGCATCGCCCGTGAGGTTCGCGTTGAAGCCCGTTGGGTTCGCGCCGTCGAAGTTGATGTACTTGCCGTGAACGGTCACGTCTTTGCCGATCAGGCTCACGGCTTCGTTGGAGGCGATGCCGGTGAGCTGCATTGAAAGCGTGTCGAGCCCCTTGGTCTGAGCGATCGATTGCTCGAGCTGCGAAAAGGTCGCGAGCTGCGCTACGAACTGGGTGCTATCCGCGGGCGACAGCGGATCCTGGGCTTTCAGCTGCGCTATCAAGAGCTTCAAGAAGCCGTCTTTGTCGACCGAGCCATTGCCCGCGCCAGCTTTTTCGCCGGGCTTCTGCAGCATGTTGGCGATGCCGCTATTCTGAATTCCTTCCAGGGCCATGGTCGTCGTCTCCTCGTCGCGTGGTTGATTCTCTTCGGACGGAGCCGTTACAGCACAAACTGTACCGAACTCTCGAAGTCCGACTCGACGTCGCTCTGGCGCTTGCGGTTGTCGCGCTTCGCTTCCTCGTCCGTCGCATGATCGCCTCGGTTTTCGCGCTGCGGATGCCTCGGGTCGCGCTCTTCCTTGTCGATCCCGAGCTGCCGCACGTCGATCGATTCTTTCCGGAGTTCCGCCTCGAGGATGGCGCTCGTGCTCTGGAGCATCGACACCGTGTCCCCGTGCTCGGCGCGGACCTCGATGTCGACTTCGCCCATCACCGTTCGCGCGGAGACGCTGACCGTCCCGAGCTCGCCGAGGTCGACGGTGCCCTCGGCGCCCTGTCGCAGCGTCATTTGGTTGACCGCGGACGTGGCGGCCTCTTGACGTCGGCCACGCATCAACTGCTCGAGCTGTCGTTCTGGCGTCTCTCCATGCTCGACGCGGGTGTTCGCGACGCCGGTGCGCGTCGTGGTGGTCCGGCCAACGCCGGCCACGTTCGGTGCGGCCGCCCCAGCCGAGGTCGAGGTGGCCTTCGCGTTCGTGTTCGCCGCGCCAGTCGTCGCTGAGGCCGCGCGTGCTCCGGCAACTGTCGAGGTTTCGGTGTTCGCTCCTGCCACCGTGTTCGTCTTTGTACCAGGCGCCGCCGATGCGTCCGTAGCGCGTTTTACCGCGAATTGTGACGCGCCTTCCTTGTTTTCGCTCGGCCTTACGGCGTCCTGTAGGCGCGCAGACTCGAGCCGAGCTTCGATGCTTTGAGTGGGCTCCGGCTCACGTTCGGCCTCTCGGCTCGCGACGTGTTTACCGCCGCCGAGAGCACCCTTCGCATGCACGTCAGCCTCGGGACCCTTCGCGTGCACGTCAGCCTCGGGACCCTTCGCGTGCACGTCAGCCTCGGGACCCTTCGCGTGCACGTCAGCCTCGGGACCCTTCGCGTGCACGTCAGCCTCGGGACCCTTCGCGTGTGCCGCGGCGCCCAGGGGTATCGCCGCGAGCGTCACCTCTTTGAGTGCAGGCGAGCTCGTCGTCGTGTTGAGGAGTGCCGCCTGGGCCGCGTGCGCCGTCGCGAGGGCCGATTCGTCGGGGGCCTGCTCGGTTGCTTCGTCGCGCGGTTCGTCGCCGACGTTGTCGGTTCGCGTTGCGGTTTTCGCGTCACCCTCGGCGGGTCGCGCGTCGGCTACTTGGGTGCGCTCATCGACGGCGTCGCGCCCATCACGGGACTGAGCGTCCGGCTTCCTCTGCGGGGCCTTTTCACTCCCAGCCTCGTCGACTCGCGCTCGCGGCGTGTCCGAGTGCTCGGCCATCGGGCTCTTCGTCGATCGGCTCACGACGTCGTCGAGACGCTCGCGCCGTTGTGGAGGGAGCTCGCGGCGCGTCGGCGCCTTCGCCAATGGCGTCGTCGCGGCGCGCGGCAGGTCGCGCGTGGTGCCCGCGCTCGCCAGCAATTGATGGAACTTCGCACCACTCGCGGCTCGTGCCCCTGCGAGGGCTTCGCGAGCGTCACTCGCGACCGAGTTGGATGCAGTCGCTTGTGGGTTTTGCCCCGTCCGCGTGACACCGATCGTCATAATCCCGACTCCTTCGCCGACTTCCTTGTCGACGACACTGCCGCAACTGCGCGACAGGTTAGCGATTCGGAGTCAGGCTTTGCACGATGCGTGCCGCCATCTCGTCGGTGACGTGTTGGTCGGCAAGTTCGCTCTCGACCCGTTGACGCTCCGTCTCCGACTCGCGCCAGATCTCCATCTTGCGCAGCTCGCGCTGGGCGTGCGTCGCCGCTTCGAGCTTGAGGCGCTCGGCGTTCAACGCGACCTCCCGGCGCTCTTTCGCGAGGTCGACTTCGCGACGCAGGGAAAGCAGGTGCATGCGCCGCAGGCCGAATTCGTGGACAGAATTGGGGGCCGCGGCCTCGTCACTCGCGGCCTCGTCGTTCCAACGCCTATCGGCTGCCGCCACGGCCAACGTGGCGACTTCCGTCGCGCGCTGCGCGGTGGCGAGTTCCCCGTGCGCTCGGTCCCGTTCGCGCCCGCGTAGCTCGATGAGGCGCCCGATTCGCTTGAGTTTCTGTCGATTCGACATCGTACGTGCGCTCCGCGTAGGGCTCGCTCATAAAGGCGATTTTAGCGAAGCGAATCCTTCCAAATGTCCTCGAGCTGCTTCAAGACGAGCTGCAGGCTGCTCGTCTCATCGAGGCCTTGGCGGAGGAGCGCCTCGATGCGCGGCACCGCAGCGACGGCCGCATCGACACGCGCATCGCTGCCGCGGACGTAGGCGCCGATTTTCAAGAGGTCGGAGGCCTCACGGTACGCGCCGAGGAGCTCGCGCACGCGGTTTGCGTACGTCCGGTGGTCCGGCGTTGTGATCTCGTTGAACACACGCGTGACGCTGGCGAGCACGTCGACCGCCGGGAAGACGCCCCGCTGGGCAAGCTCGCGCGAGAGCACGATGTGTCCGTCGAGCGTGCCGCGCACCGTGTCGGCGATGGGGTCGTTCATGTCGTCGCCCTCGACGAGCACGGTGTAAATCCCCGTGATGCTGCCTTCGTGCTCGCAGTTTCCCGCCCGCTCGAAGAGCGCGGGGATCGACGCGAATACGCTCGGTGTGTAGCCCTTCGTCACCGGTGGCTCGCCCGCCGCGAGCGTGGCTTCGCGCAGCGCCATCGCGTAGCGCGTGACCGAGTCCATCATCAAAAGGACGTGTTTTCCTTGGTCGCGGAAGTATTCGGCGACCGCTGTCGCCCGCAGCGCACCTTGCGCACGCACGAGCGGAGGCGCATCGCTCGTCGCCACGATGACGACCGCGTGGCTCAGCCCTTTAGGCCCGAGCGCGTTGCGGACGAATTCACCGACTTCGCGACCTCGCTCGCCGATCAAGCCGACTACCACGACGTCCGCGCGCGCGCGCCGCGCCATCATGGCGAGCAACGTGCTCTTGCCGACGCCCGTCCCCGCAAAAAGTCCGAGGCGCTGACCGCGGCCAATGGGCAGCAGCCCATCGAGCACGCGCACCCGCGTCTCGACTTGCTCGTGGATTGGACGACGCGTGAAAGGCTGCGGAGGCTCGCGCCGCATCGGTACGCGGCTCGTACACACGGGCGCGGGCCGGCCGTCGAGGGGTTGGCCGAAGGCGTCGAGTACCCGGCCGAGCAAGGCCTCGCCGACGTCGACTTTCGCGCCCCGCGCTTTGCGAGTGACGCCCATTCCGTGATGCACCCCCGCAGTCGGTCCGAGTGGAGCTGCGAGGAGCCGACCCTGCCGAAAACCAAGGACTTCGAGCGCGAGTCGCCGGTCGGGCAGGTTGATTTCGAGCCGGTCACCCGTCGCCGCGCTGAGCCCGACGACCTCGACAAGGAGCCCGACGACCTCGTGGACTTGGCCCTCCGCGGCCATGGGCTCGGCGGCGTGGGCGCGCTCGATGTACGGCGACAGATCGATGGCGCTCACCGTCATGGTTTTAGCGCTCTTCGGTGACCCCAAGCGACTCGACAACCGCTCGGATCCGCGCCGTGGCGCTGCCGTCGATGCGGCTCACCTTGCTCTGAATGTCGCACGAGCCCGCGGCGAGCTTCGCGTCGACACGCGGCACGAACACGCGACCTTCGGCATCGCGCCAGGCCTCTGGCGGCACGGCCGCGAACACGTCCGGTGACACGATGACGGTCAGCTCGCTCTGGTCCGCGAGCGCCGCGAGCGCCTGCTTCGCCCAGCTCGCGATGCGTCCGGCATCGGTCTTGAGCTCCCGGCCGACGACCTTTTCGGCGAGCGTTGCCGCGAGCTCGACGACGTCCGCTTCGCAGCTCTCGAGCAGGCGCTTGTGCACGCGGTCCGCCGAGGAGGCCATCGCGGCGAGCTGCTGTTGCACCGCGGCAAGCTCGGCCGCCATGCTCGCGAGCTCGCCCTCGTAGTCCCGGGTCGGCGCAGTGAAGGTCGGCGCGTCCACCATGGGCTCGAGCGCGGCTCCGGCCATGGCGGCGTGCAAGGATCGCTCGAGTGCGGCGGAGCGCTCTCCGATCGGTCGATCGCCATTCGAGGGCGGCATCACGCTGCTGCCCGGTGGTGGCGTCGAATCGAAGGGATTCTCTGTAATTGCGGCTGACGCGGAATCGAGCCAGCGCGGCCGCGCGACGCGCTCTCCGGAGCCTCCAGCCCAAGGCACGGGCTGCGTGTCCGGTGCGTCACCGCTACGGCGCATGGTTCACTCGTCGCCTCCGCGTCCGAGATCGAGCACGCCATCGGCCTCGAGACGCAGCGCAACTTGGACGACTTCCTGTCGTGCACTTTCGACTTCGGACTTGCGAACTTTACCGAGCACTTCGAGATCGTCGCGGATGAGTGCGGAGGCGCGTTCCGACAGGCCGAGGAAGATCGCGTTGATGACTTCTGGCGGCGCACCCTTCAGCGCGATCGTCAATCGTTCGGTGGGCACCTCGCGGAGCAGCGTACGCATCGATTTTGCGTCGAGGCGGGCGAGGTCGACGAAGGTGAACATTGCGAGGCGCATGTCGCGCGCGAGCTCAGGTTGCTTTTCTTCGATTTGTTCGAGGACCGTCGCCGACATTTGGCGACCGCCCGAGTTCAAGATGTCTGCCGCGCGCTTGATGCCGTCGAGTGTGAGCGACGCCTCGTTCGAGGCCTGCGGCAATTCGGCGGCGAGTGCGGCCGCGACGTCGTCCAAGACCTGAATCGGCAGGTCGGTCATCTTCGTCATTCGCATGAGGATCGCCGCCTCGCGCTCCGGTGGTAGCGCTTCCAAGATCGCTGCCGCCCGGATCGGGTCGAGGCGTGCGAGCACCGCCGCGATCAGCTGATCCGTCTCGTCGGTGAGGAGAGCGGCGACGGCTTCGGGCGGCGCGGCTTCGAGTTTCGGAATTGGCCCGTCGTTCTCGAGCTCGGTGGGCGTCTCGGTCGAGCCTTGGAGGCCGCCACGGGTCAGCCGCCGCAGGTACGTCAGGCCGCCTTTAGGCACCGCGACGGCGATGCCGCTGCGACTGACGAATTCTTTGTACGTCTCGTCGAGTGCGCCGCTGCTGACCTCGTGCATCGAGGTCGCGATCTCGCGCAGTTTTCGCAGCTCGATGGGATCGAGCTCGTTAACGATCGGCGCGGCCACCTCTTCGTCGAGGGACAGAAGAAACAGAACCGCCTTTTGAGGATCGGTGAGGTTCGCTGTCGCCATGGTCTTGTCCCGATCGTCCGGTGCGCGTCACGCCGTGGACGCTGCAAGGGCTAGCAAAAGCCATACCCCGCCGGCGCGCGTGCGGGGAAGGCCTTCGTGCAGGTAGGCCGCGCGTTGCGCGTCAGGCAGCGGCGTCCTTCGGTACTTGGGGCAGCTCGTAACCCGAGAGCCAGTGTCGGAGCACAAGGGCCGCGCTCGCTGGGTCGACGGTGGCGCGGCGGAGAGCCTCGACACGGAAATCGATGGGTTCTTGAGTCTGCGGCGGCTCGGCGAGCTTGGTGGCTTCGAGTTGGAGCTTGGCGATGCGTTCCTGAGCGGCGAGTTCTTTCAATCGCTCGTCGCCTGCAAGTTTGCTGTGCTTTCGATAGGACCGTCGGAGCAGCAAGAGCACGATGCCGCCAAAGAGTGTGGCTGCCACGACCTGCGCGAGAGGTAGGTATTTTCCGTACTTTTCTTTCAGGGGTGCGGGTAGCGGCAAGAAGGTCGGCTCGGCCTCGGGCTCGGGGAGCTTCTCGATGTAGAACGGCACCGACTCGACGGTGACGACATCGCCGCGATCTTCGTCAAAGCCAACGGCGCTGCGGACGAGTTGGCTCAGCTTGTCGAGTTCGGGCTGAGGTCGGGGCACCACGAGCCCCGCTGCGGTGACGTCCTCGATGCCGTCGATCACCACGGCGACCGCGAGTCGCTTCACGTTCTGGGTCACGCTGACGCGCCGTTCTTGAACACGATCGATCTCGAAGTTGCGGGTCGATTGACGGCGCACGGTGCCGCCGGTGCCGCCTTCGGGGCCCACTCCGACGGCCGTTTCCGCGCCGGGAAGCGTGCCTTCGGCGCCAGGGACGCCGGCGACGGTGTTGTCCGTGGGCGCACCGGTGGCCGATTGCTCGACGAGCTGTTGTTCGCTTCGCATCGACGAGCGGCTGTGGTCGTACTTATCGGTCGTCGTCTCGACTTTCGCGCGGTCGAGCTCCGCGGTTACCCGCACGTCGACGTGTCCCGTTCCGAGGACGCGCTCCAGCATCGTTCGCGTGCGCTCCTCGAGCAGGGCCTCTACCCCGTGGCGCTGCGCGAGGAGATCCTGCTCCGCGGCACTCGTCCCGCCCGCTTCACCGTCGGCGAGGACCGGTCGGGGGCGATGGAGCATTCGACCGTCGGTTGTCACCAGCGTTACGCGATCGGGGTCAAGGCCTTGGACCGCGGAAGAGACGAGGCTCACGATGCTCGAGACCTCTTCATCCTCCATGCGCGCCCCCCGCAACTTCACGACCACGGAGGCCGTTGCCGCTTCTTTCTTCTGCGCGAACACCGAGGCTTTCGGCAGCACGAGATGCACCCGCGCGCTCTGGACGGAGCGAACCGTGCCGATCGTTCGTGCAAGCTCGCCTTCCATCGCGCGGCGGTAGACGACCTGCTGCTCGAACTCCGTCGCCCCGAGACGCATGTTGTCGAAGCTCTCGAAGCCGACGTGTCCACCTTTCGGAATGCCTTCAGCCGCGAGCTGCAGGCGGACCTCGTGGACCTTGTCTTTCGGGATCTTGATGGTCGTGCCGTCGCCCGTCAGCTCAAAGGGGATCTTCTGTGCCTTCAATTTCTCGACGATCGCTCCAGCGTCTTCGCCTTCGAGCTTGCCGTAGAGCACCGCGTACTCGCGGAACATCGGGGCCGTGGTGAAGTACGTGGCGACGACCAACGCCGTCGCTGCCGAAGTGATGAGAAAGAGTCGGGCCGGAAACGGAAGGCGGTTCCAGACGCTCTTGATCTGATCGAGCACTTCGCGAGCGCGAGCGGGAAGGAGCGGCGCGTCGTCGGGTACTTTGGTGGAGTCGGTTCGTGTTTCAGACATTGATTCGCCACAATTCGTGGAAGGCGTCGAGGAGCTTGGTGCGGACCGTGCCGACCATACGGAGCGAAATCTCGGCTTCCTTGGCAGAGATCATCGTGCCGTGGAGGTCGTCGAAAGAGCCGCGGGCGAAGGCTTGGGCTTGGGCTTCGGCCACGTGCCCGAGCTCGTTGGTCTTTTCGATGCCAGCGGAGAGCAAATCCCCAAAATTGCTGTCACCAACGTTCCCAGGGCGGCCGGATTTTTCGGCCCACTGGAGGTCCCCCGCCTGCATGCCCTGGCTCGCGCCGCGACCGAGTGTCCCGCCTTCGAGCGGCAGGTTCGCGCCGCGCATGCGGACTTCAGGGATTCCGTAAAAGCTTCCAATGGCTGCCATGGTTCACCGTGCGATTCGAAGGGCCGAAGCGGCCATCTGCTTTATCGATTCAATCGAGGTGACGCCCGCCTCGTAGGCCCGAGACGCAGTCATCATGTTGACCATTTCCGTCACGACATTGACGTTCGGCATCTGGACGTAACCGGAGGGGTCGGCGTCGGGGTGCTGCGGGTCATAGACGAGCTGCCCGGGGGTCTGGTCCGGCTGGACGCGTGTCATTTCGACTGTTTCGATGGCCCGGAGGACCGGATCGAACGAGCCCGGGCTCACCGAGCGGGCTTGAAACACCGGGTCGAGGCGGCGGTAAGGCTGCCCGTCGGCCCCTCGAGTCGTATGCGCGTTCGCGAGGTTCGACGCGATGACGTTCATGCGCGCGCGCTCGGCCGACAGGCCCGACCCCGCGACTTCCAACGCCGTGAAAATGCCTGGTAATGCTCCTACTCCGCTCATGGTCACTTCCCGTCTCGGACGGCCCAATCAAGGTTGTCGAGCTCGGTTTTCACCATCGAGGTGATGGCGTCGTACCGGAGGTTGTTCGAAGCGACTTTGACCGCTTCGCGATCGAGGCTGACGCTGTTGCCATCGGCCCCGACGGGGGAAAAGACGTCGCGTGCGACGTGCCAGCGCGCATTGCCGCCGGCGCTACCGAAGTGCCCCGGAGCGCGGGCCTCCATCTCGACTTGAAGGGCGCCCCCAAATTCGTTGGCTTCGCGGACGAGGTCCTGCGCTTTGAAGCCCGGTGTATCGACTTGCGAGAGGTTCGTGGTCAGGAGGTTGTGGCGTGCGAGGTGGTAATCGAGCGCCTGGTGGAGCGGGCTTACCCCGCCGAGGATGGAGCTCATAGGAAGAGGACCTCAGCACGTGGCGTGCCAGCCGCATTCCGCTCGGCTGGGTGCCGCGAGGTCGCTCAGGGAACTTCGGTCCTAAAATTGCCAAAGCGGTGCGGACCGCTCTACCCTCGGAAGGCCAACGTGCTCAAACTGACCCGCCTCAATCGCCATACGGTGGCGATAAACCCCGATCACATCGTTGTTGTCGACGTTTCGCCCGACACGACGCTCCGCATGCTCAGCGGAGAGACCATCATCGTGCGCGAGTCGCTCGACGAGGTCATCGACAGTTACGTCGCGCTCCGCCGCCGTGTTCATTCGCTCGGCCCCGGCGTATGCCCGCTCGGTCGCGGTGACGGCGAGCGTCCACCGGCCTTCGCCGTCCTGATGAAGGACACGGAAGAGGAGTCCTGACTGATGGATCTTGGTCTTGTTTTCGGGCTGCTGTTCGGCATCGGTGCCGTGCTCCTTGGTAACAACCTGGAGCACGGCCTCGTGTCCGACCTTGTCGGTGGTCCCGCCGCGATCATCGTGATCGGCGGCACCATCGGCGCGGTTTTCGTTCAGTTTCCACCTGACGTGCTCAAGGGCATGGGGACGTGGATGGGAAGGCTCCTCAAGAACCCGCACGTGGACCACGGCAAGCTCATCGATGAGATCGTGGATCTCGCGACGCGCGCCCGCCGCGAAGGCATCCTCGGCCTGGAAAAGCTCGCCCCGAACGTGTCTCACCCGTTCCTCTCTCGCGCGCTCATGATGGCGATCGACGGCGCTGACTCGAACACCATTCGCGACACGATGGAAATCTCGATGCACCAGGAGGAGGAGACAGCCGAGAACGTAGCCAAAGCCTTCGAGGCCGCGGGCGGCTACGCCCCGACCGTAGGCATCATTGGCGCGGTGCTCGGGCTCATCGGCGTGATGAAGAACCTCTCCGACATCGAGGCGGTGGGGGCCGGGATCGCGACTGCGTTTATCGCGACGATTTACGGCGTTGCGTTCGCGAACATGATCATGATGCCCTTAGGTGGCCGCGTGAAGCTCCGCGCGAAGGAGTCGTCGCACGTGCAGGAAATGATGCTCCAAGGCGTGCTCGCGATTCAAGAAGGCACGAACCCGAAGCTTGTGCGCGACCGGTTGAACAGTTTCTTGAAGGAGAACGAGCGCCCCAAGGCCGACGCCGCGGAAGGCGGCTGACCGAGCCGCTTTCGACCCCTGACAGAGGGCGTTTTCTCGCGATTTTCTCAAGATTTGCGTGAGTCTGCCGTTGTTCTGCAGGGGGTTTCTATGTTTGATTCCCTAGAGGCTCTCTGCTCGCTGAGCCGCGCGGACGCTCCCGTTCATGGCGAAGAAACACAAGCATCCCGATCACGTCAACCACGAGCGCTGGTTGGTGAGCTACGCGGACTTCATCACGCTGCTCTTCGCGTTCTTCGTCGTCATGTTCTCGACGTCGCAGAGCGACTCGAACAAAGTCGGCCGTTACGCGGAGTCGTTCGTCGAGGCGATGGGCGTTCACGTCTTGCAGGGCTCCATGGGTGTCTTCGACGGCACGAACTCCCCGTTTTCGATGATGCAGAAATCGGGCGTTAAGCACATCAGCAATCAGAAGACGAAGCTCGGCGAGATCGAAATCCAGATGCAGGCGCTCAAGTCGATCATCGACTCGGCGCCGGACGGAGCGAGCGCCGAGGCTGCCATGGCCGCGTTTGCCGCAGGCGCCAAAGACGCGAAGCTCAGCATCGCCATCGGCAACGGTAAGGCCGACCAAGAAGGCGCAGGTAAAGGCAAGCCCAAGGGCGGCGGGGGTGAAGGCGAAGGGGAAAAAAATCGCGGCCGCGGTGGTGAGAAAGACGGCGAAGCGGGCGGCGGCGGACACGCGGACGCCGAGGAAGCCAGCGCCGGTAAGCAGCAGTCGGGCAACCGCGAATCGGGTGACGATGGACCGGGCGACGGCAACGGTGGCGACGGCGACAAAGGGACGAAGACGGGGGCCGAGAAGCCCGACAGCGCCCCAGTGGGTTTCCGGATCTTGCGGCGACGCAGCGAGCTTGTTTTGCGGCTCGACATCGACATCTTGTTTCGCAGCGGCGCCGACGAAATCGACCCGCGCGCGCTTCCTCTCCTCGAGGCGTTGGGCCGGGAACTGAAGGAAAAACCAGTGCTCGTGAAGGTTGAGGGGCACGCGGATAACCGACCGATCCACACGACGCGCTTCCCTTCGAACTGGCACTTGTCGAGCGCCCGCGCGACCGCGGTCGTGCTCATGCTGATGGGCAAGGCGGGGGTTGCGCCGGAGCGCCTCGCGGCTTCCGGTCTTGGGGAGCACCAGCCTCTGGCCACGAACGACACCGAGGCCGGTCGCGCGAAAAATCGCCGCGTCGACATCGTGATTGGTCTGGACCCGGTCTACGAGGACAGCGAGGCCGCCGAAGAAGCCGCCAAGGGCACCGCGAAAACTGCGGAAGAGGCGGCGCGTCAGGCCGGGGCGAAGCGCGCGGACGAGAAAGCCGACGAGCAAGCGGGCACGAAACCTGCAAAGGCTGAGGCGTCTCGCCACTGACGGCGCTCTGCTCGTTGGCTGGCGGGCTGCCTCGTTGGCTCCTTGGCGGACGCCCGAGCGTTGCCCCCTCCCCATGCATCGATTTGCAAGTTGCCTCGCGGTGATCGCATTCGCGGCCTTCACGGCTCCCGCGGAGGCCCAGCAACTCCACGCGGCCGGTGCGGCGGACGTCATCTTCGGCATTGAAGGTGGCGGTAGCGGCTACGCCTCCGGCATTCGGCGCACGCGCACGATGTTGCGGCTCGGCGCCGAGGGCTACATCGACGAGTCGCCGCGCCATTGGCTCGGGATAGGTGCGCTCGTCGAGCTCGAGCCGCGCGCGGCTTTCGGTGCGGACTTGCGCTATTTGTTGCGAGTTCGCGAGAGCATGGTGCTGCACGCCGGCGTCACCACCATCCTCGCGCCCAACTACATGATCGGTGGAACGTTCGGCTACGCGTACCGGCGGGAACTCTCCAAAGATCTCGAACTCAACGTGAATCCCCTGGTGAACGTGTACTTTCTCGGTGGCGATCTCCCGACCGACACGGTGATCTGGCAAGGGATGATCTCCGTAGGAGCGCGCTTTGGCCTCTTTTAACGAGTTCGTCTCACGGCTTACGCCCTCGCGGTCGCAGGCCTATGTTGCGGTGTTCGCCGCCATCGTCGTCGCTGGCTCGGCGACCGCGCTCGTCGCGCCGAGTTGCGTGCCGGCCGATGCGTGCCTCCGCCTCTCGGATTGCCGGAGTGGCTTCACCTGTGTCGATGGGCGGTGCGAGCTCGAGGGCAGCGGGGGTGCCGGCGGTGTTGGCGGTGCCGGCGGTGCCGGTGGTGCCGGTGGTGTTGGCGGTGCCGGCGGTGCCGGTGGTGCCGGTGGTGCCGGTGGTGTTGGCGGCGCAGGCGGTGCCGGTGGTGCCGGTGGTGCCGGTGGTGCCGGTGGTGCCGGTGGTGCCGGTGGTGTTGGCGGCGCGGGTGGTGCCGGTGGCGCGGGTGGTGCCGGTGGCGCAACGGGCGTCGGTGGTGCGGGTGGTCTCGGCGGCGCGGGCGGCGCGTAAGTGTCGTCAGCCGGATGACGGCGGACCTGCCAACCTGACGACACCGTTGCCGCCATTCAATGCGGCCCGACGCTGCGGCGTGCGTCCTTCGAGGCACCGCGCGGGTAGGTCGCTTCCGCACGCGGGCTTCAGCCACCCGTAAACCGTCGAGAATACGCGGTAAAACGCGTTCGTTACGTTCCAGCACTGCGCTGGCTCGGATGTTGCGAGAGCATTCGAAACCATGTTCCGATCTCTTTATGTCGCCGCTACCGGCATGGTCGCTCAAGAGACCCGGCTGGACGCTATTTCCAACAACCTCGCGAACGCGAACACCGCTGGCTTCAAGCGCCAGGATGCCGAGTTCGAGGACCTCATCTACCAGCAGGTGCGGACGCCCGGACGCCTCGCGGACGGTGGCATGGGGCCGACCGGTGTGCAGATCGGCCTTGGTAGCCGCGTCGTCGCGACCCCCCGTTACTTTTCGCAAGGGACGATCGAGCAGACCGGCAACCCGCTCGACGTCGCCATCGAGGGCAAAGGCTTCATGTCGGTGACAAAGCCGGACGGCTCGGTTGCGTACACCCGAGCTGGCCAGATGAAGCTCGATTCTCAGGGGCGGCTCACGAACACGAGCGGCATGCCGATCGAGCCACCTATCAACGTGCCGCTCGACGCGACCGACATCATCATCGGTGCCGACGGCAAGATCAGCGTGACTCAACAGGGACAGCCCGCCCCCGTCGAGCTTGGGCAGCTCCAGCTTGTGATGTTTGCGAACCCGAACGGTCTCAAGCCGGTCGGCCACAACATGTACGAATCCACCGCATCGAGCGGCGACCCGCAGACGGGCCTCCCGGCGACGGATGGGCGCGGCTCGATTCTCCAGAACGCGATCGAGGGCTCGAACGTCGAGGTCGTCACCGAGATGATCGACATGATTCGCGTCCAGCGAGCCTACGAGATGAACTCGAAGGTCATCACGACCGCAGACGAAATGCTGAGGAAGGCCTCGAGCCTCAAGTGATCATGCGAGCCCGCTTCCTTCCCCTCGTCCTCGCGCTCGCGTGGGCACCGTCCGAGCTCGCCGCGCGCGAACGCCCGAACGATGCCGTCCGGCGCGTCGAGGTTGCGACCTCTCGTCTCAAGCTCGGAGATATCGTCGCCGGCACAGGTGAGCTCAGCGAGACCGACCTCGGTCCCGCACCCGCCCCGGGCGTCGTGCGCCTTGTCACGCGAGAGGAGCTCACGGCGCTCCTGGAGAGCCAGTCGATCCAAGGCGTCGAGGGGCTCCCCGAGGCCGTCCGCGTGAGCCGCAAGCTCGAAGGGCTCACGGCCGACCGGTTGCGCGCGCTCGCGACCGAGGCCATCGAGGCGACGGGTCTGCGTCGCGGAATTCGGCTTAAATCGCTGCAATTACCGCCAGGAGTGAAGGTCGTGAGCGGTTGGGAAACCGTCACGGCGAGCGTGCCGAAGCCGCCACGTCGTCCCGGGGAATGGCCGGCCACGGTGGTGCTTGTCTTCGAGGCCGACGGCATGCGCGTCGCGCGGGTTGCGGTCCCCGCGGTATTCGAGATCTCCCAGAGCGGAGCGATGCCCGATCTCAGCAAAGGAGAGGTTGTGATGCTGATCGTGAAGAGCGGACTCGTCGAGGTCTCCACGCGGGCGACAGCCGGCGACAACGCGGATGTGGGCGATACCTTTCCGGTGACGTTGCGTCCGAGCGGCAAGCTCGTTCGGGCTCGTCTCGTTGCGCGCGACCGCGCCGTTCTGGAGGGCTCGTCGCCATGAGGTCGAACACCCTGGCGCTTGCACTTCTACTCGCCGTCGGTGGCTGTGGCCCTCGCCATATTCAGCCATTTAACCCGCGCGAGCGTAATTACGTCGGCGGCAAGTACGCCCAGGTTGACCCTTCGAAGCGCCCCTCCGAGGGCTCGCTTTTCAGCGACGGTGTCGGCGGGTTGCTCGAAGACACGCGAGCCGTTCGCGTCGGCGACGTCGTGGTGATTCGGCTGACCGAAGACGCCGACGCATCGGGCGAATCGAGCACGGACTTGCAGCGTAAAAACAAACTCAACTTGGGTGTCGATGCGGCCCTCGGACTTGTGCCCGCGATCACCGCAGCCCACCCGAACATCGATCCGAAGCAGCTCTTGTCGTTCCTCTCGGAGAGCGACTTCAGCGGCCAAGGCGACACGAAACGTCGTGGTCAGCTCTCCGGCAGCATCGCGGTGCGCGTCGCGCGCGACATGCCCAACGGGGACCTCTACGTCGAGGGCACCAAGGTCATGCAGATCAACAACGAAGAGTACCATCTCTACGTCTCTGGCCTCGTCCGCCCCGCCGACATCGGTCCCGACAACACCGTTGCATCGACGCGCGTAGCGGACGCGCAAATCGAGTTCACTGGTCGCGGAGATATCGCAGATCAACAGCGTAAAGGCTGGCTTTCGCGCGGTATCGACGAGGTCACTCCTTTCTGATCCGAAGTCGAGTCACGACCATGCATCACGCCTCCAATTCGCTCGCCGGTCGCTTTCGCGGGTTCATTGTCGTGCTCGCGAGCGCGCTCGTGCTTTTTCCGGGTGAGGCCCACGCCGAGAAGCTGCGGGACCTCGTGGCGGTGGCTGGGGCGCGCGACAACCAGCTCATCGGCTACGGCGTCGTCGCCGGTCTTGGCGGCACGGGCGACGACATCACGGCGCCGATTGCGTTGCAGTCGACGCTCGCGATGTTGCGCCGTTTGGGTGTGCAGATCGACACCAAGCAATTGCGCCTCCGAAACATCGCAGCGGTCATGGTCACCTCGACGATCCCCGCGTTCTCGAAGCCCGGTACACGTCTCGACGTGACGGTGTCTTCGATCGGCAACGCGCGCTCCCTCGAGGGGGGTGTGCTGCTGCAGACGGTCTTGAAGGGCGCCGACCGACGCAACTACGCCGTGGCGCAGGGGAGCATGGTCGTCGGTGGTTTTGCTGCGAAGGGAAAGAGCGGAAGCTCGGTGTCCACCGGCAGCGTCACGGCGGGCCGGATCCCCGAGGGCGCGCTGGTCGAGCGCGACATCCCGGCTGTTTTCGTCAACGATGGCAAGCTCGGCCTCTCGCTGAAACGTCCTAGTTTTTCGCTCGCCTCACGCATCGCGAAGGCCGTCGATGACGTGTTCGGTGAAGGCAGCGCCATCCCGAACGATGGCGGTAGCGTCGTCGTCACGCTGCCTGCCGAGTTCGCGGGGCGCGCGGTCGACATGATAGCGCAGCTCGAAGAGATCGAAGTGAAGCCTCAGCGCGGCGCCCGCGTCGTCGTCAGCGAGCGCATGCAGACCATCGTCGCGGGTGGCGACGTTCGCCTTGCACCTGTCGCTATCGTCCACGGAAACCTCACCATCGTCGTCAAAGAGCAGCCGCTCGTCTCGCAGCCGCAGGCTCCTGCGGTGGTCGTGGCTGGCGGTGGCGCGGCTGGGATTCGCAACCCCGCGGCTCCCGTGGCGGCCGCTACAGGCGGGCGCACGGTCGTTGTGGCGGACAGCACGGTCGAGGTGCAAGAGGCCCGCAGCAACGCGACTTTCATCAGCGGCGCGGCTTCGCTCGGCGACATCGCTCAAGCGCTCGGTGCCCTCGGGCTCTCCGCGCGTGAACTTATCAGCGTGCTGCAGTCCTTGAAGGCCGCAGGCGCCCTCGAAGCGGACTTGGAGGTCGAGTGATGGAAGGTGTCAATCCAATGGCTGGGACAATCGTTTCGTTGGCGCCCCGCGAGCCGGCGCTTCCCCACCTCAGCGTCCAGCCGCCGAAACCGGGGGTCCACGGCGCAAAGGCCCTGACGGGCAGCGAGGTCGGGAAGCTCAAGGAGGCGGCTGAGCAGTTCGAAGCCATCTTCGTGCGCCAACTGCTGAAAGGCGCGAAAGTTACGGGAAAAATGGGTGAATCCGGCTACGGCGGCATGGCGCTCGAGGCGCTCGCGAAGGGCGTCACCCAGAGCGGCGGCCTCGGACTCGCCAAGGCGATCGAGAATTCGATTCGCCACAGCCACCTTTCGTCGGTACTTCCTAAGAAGCTCCCCAGCCCGTAACGCGGGCGTCGATTGCGGTGGCATAAGCCGTGCTCTTGAGTTCGTCTGCTAGAGAGTTGGCCAGTTTGAGCAACCATGGCATGAGTCAGTCCACAACGTTCTTCGGCCCCCCAAAGGCCGCCAACAGCTTGTCTTTCCAATCATCCCCACGCGGAAGTTGAGCTCCGAGGTCGTCATGCGCATCCCAAGCTCCGTTTACAAAAGCCCTGTCAATGTCGAGGGCGCCGGTCTCGACGGCGTCGGCAAGGGCGTCGAAGGCAAGAAGGCCGAAGGCAAGATCGACGGCGGCGGCAAGCGTGACGACGCGCAGACGCGCGTTGACGTATCGAAGCAAGCCCGCCAGCTCGCGACCGACAATGCGATCGATCTTTCCAAGATCGAGCGGCTTCGCTCGGCTCTCGGTGCCGGTAACTTCCGTGTCGATGCACGCGCCATCGCTGCGCGTATCGTGACTGGAGACTGACGTGGGGTTGCTCGATGTGCTCGACAGGCTTGAAGCGTTGCTCGAAAAAGAGCGGCTCGCCATCCGTTCGATCGACGCCGCGCGCGTCGTTGCCATCGCAGACGAAAAGCTGTCGCTCCTCGAGGTGCTTCGTGGCGGAGACTGGGCATCCGCGGAGGAGGCCCGACGGCGCTTCCGTGCGCTCGTCCCCAGCCTTCGCGAGAACGGCGTCCTGCTTTTGCACGCACGCAACACCTCGCGCGATCTCGTTCATGCGCTGACGTCCACCCGCGCGTCGACCTACGATGCCGCGGGCGTAGCCGTTGTTGCGGTCACTGGCCGTCGCGTTTCGCTCGACGCGTAGCCTCGCGTATCGCCGCGCTTGCGGACACCTTCGCGTGCGAGCCCGACGCCTGATCGCGAGCTGCGTAGAGTCTGGCCCGGGGCTTGCTTGAGGTTTCGACGAGCCCGATGTCGAACCTTCTCAACGTCCTGACCATCGCCCAGAGCGGCCTCGTCGCCACCTCGACGGCCATCGCCGTGACGGGTGAAAATATCACCGGCGCGAACACTCCCGGTTATTCGCGGCGCATCGCGATGCTCGAGAACCGCTCTCTCAATGCGAGCACGGCGGGTGGCGTTACGGTGTCGGGTGTCGCGCGCGTGTTTGACCAGTTTTCCGAGCGCGCGTTGCTCGCTGAAAACGGCAACTGGGGCGCGGCCGACTCGCGTTCGCGCGCCCTCGAACGTGCGGAAGGTGTGCTGCAGCCGGGCGACGGCTTCGGGCTCGACGACAAGTTCGGTGAGTTTTTTCAGTCCTGGGAGGCCCTCGCGCAGAAGCCGGATGACCTCGCGCTGCGACGCGACATCGTCGCAAAATCGCAAGGCCTCGTGCAGGCCTTCAACACGATGTCGAGCTCGCTCGAATCGTTGCGTACGAACCTCTTCGCCGACGCCCAGAATGTGGTCGATGAGGTCAACCTGCGCCTCGAGAAGATCAACGTTCTCAACAACAAGGCCATCGCGACGTCGCAGAGCACCAGCGGAAAGGCTGAGATCTTGGATGAGCGTGACCGGCTGATCCGCGAGGTCTCCGAGCGTATTTCGGTGACGGTCGTGCCGCAGGCGAGTGGTGCGGTCGCGCTCTTGTCGAGTGGTGTCGCGCTCCTCGATAGCGGCGTCGTTCGCACCATTTCGGTGAGTCAGGCCTCTTACGATCCGGCCTCTCCGACCGACCCGCGGACCGTGCTGAGGTTTGACGCCACGTTGCCAGGGGGCACGCCACGCGACATCACGAAGAACCTCTCGGGCGGGCGGCTCGCGGGCATTCGCGAAGCGCGCGACGTCGACATGATCGATCTGGCGGAAAACCTCGACAACCTGGCGTTCGACTTCGCGCTCGAGGCGAACACTCGGCACGCGGCTGGCGTGGACCTCGATGGCAACGCGCCGCCCGACCTCTTCGTTGGGGGATTGGGTCCTGTGCCCGCGCCTCCCGGGACGGCAATCGGACTCCTATTCAATTCCGTCTTCGAAGGCGACAGGCGCCTCCTCGCGGCGGCGTCGGCGCTGAGCCCTCCGCCGGGCGGCAACGAAACGGCACTTTCCCTCGCGGCCATTCAACAGTTCGCGCTCGGCGGGACGGGCACGCCAGCGGAGCGTGCAGGACAACTTGCCGCGTTCACGGGCGGCAAGGTCAACGCGGCCAAGGGAGAACTCCGGTTGCGTGCGACCACCGTCTCGCAAGCGCACCAGCGACGCGAAGAAGCCGCGGGCGTCTCTCTCGATGAAGAGATGATCAACCTGACCAAGTACCAGCGCGCGTTTCAAGCGTCGACGCGCGTGCTCCAAGTCGCAGACCAGCTCCTTCAAGAGCTGATCGAGAAGGTTTAAGGTCCATCATGCGTGTCACCGAAAACATGCGGTTTTTGCACACTTCGCGCGCGCTCCAAGAGGGGGCCGAGCGCATGCTCGAACTCAGCACCCAGATCGCGTCTGGTCAGAAAATCACGAAGCCTTCCGATTCTCCTGCCGTCTACGCATCGATCGTTCGACGCTCCGACCTCATCGGGCGCCTTTCGTCGCGCCAAGAAACGCTCGACCGTTCGGCGAGCGATTTGCGACTCGCCGAAGGGGCGCTCGCTTCCGCGGGGGACCTCCTCGTACGTGCTCGCGAGCTGGCGGTGCAGTTTGCGGATCCGACCAATGCGCAGCCCGAACGCGACGCGGCCGCCAAGGAAGTGGCGGCGCTCCGTCAACAACTCGTCGCGGTGGCGAACACGAAGGGCCAGCGCGGTTACATTTTCGCTGGCACTCAGACCACCACGCCGCCCGTCGACGCCAGCGGAACCTTCGTCGGCGACGACCTTCCGCTGAACGTCGAATACGCCGATGGCCAATACACGCCCTCGAATGTCGATGGCAAATTCGCCTTCAGCGTGAAAGGCGGCACCGACCCGTTCGCGCTCCTCGCGCAGCTCCAACTCGACCTCTCGGCCGGAAATCTCGCCGCGATTCGTACCTCGCTCACGCCCCTCGAGGCCGTCCATCAGCAACTGACGCTCGTGCGCACCGACGCGGGCGTTGGGATAAACCGGCTCGATTCGTCGTCGGGCTTCGCCGCGACCGCACTCGTCCACGCCGAAGGGCTCCAGGTCGAGGAAAAACAGGGTGATATCGCCGAGCTCGCGACCCAGATGACGCTGGCCCAAGCGGCGTACGAACGGAGCATCAACGTGACGCGACAAGTCCTGAATATGGCCACTATCGTCGACAAGTTCTAAGATGATGGACCGCAATGTGCATTCAGCTTTTCGTAGAGAAACCCATCACGGGGGCGCAACTGGCCTTCGGGAGCCACGGCGATGCTCATCATTCGTAGGCGAGTCGGTGAGCGAATCGTCATCGGTTCCAACATCGAAGTCACCGTGGCTTCGGCTACTAAAAAAGTTGTTCGTCTCGCAATCCAGGCCCCGAAGGGGATCCCGGTCTTGCGCGGCGAGGTACACGACGAAGTTGTCGAGGCGAACGTCGCCGCGGCTTCAGCGTTCATCGAAATCGAGCTCCTAGACGACTCGGTGGGCGATGCGGACGACGGCTCAGATGAAGGGAGTGAGGACAACGATGATTCGGATTGAAGGAACCAAGTTCGGCACGATTGAGGTGGCAGAGGACTCGGTGATTCACTTCCCGAATGGCTTGGTTGGATTTCCGGCCGAGACGAAATTCGTCCTCCTCGAGCGCAGCGGTGGAAAGCTCGTCGGCTACTTGCAGTCGTTCCGCACGCCGGCGCTCGCATTTCCGGTGATGGACGGGACGTCCTTCGAAAATTATCCCGATCCGTCCGTCGCGGTGCTCGCCAACGGAGTCGGCCTCGACACGACCGACCTTGCGTGCCTCGTGATCGTCGCGGCTCACCCGCAGACGAAGCTCCTGCAGGCGAACATGCTCGCCCCGATCCTCGTCGACGTTGCTTCTCGTACGGGCGCGCAGTGCGTGCTCGATCCGCGGAAGTTCTCCGCGAGCCACTCGCTCGCCGATCCGATGGCGCTCGCGAAGGCTGGCATGGCGGCGGCCAAACGGCGCCAGGCCGAGGCCACCCCCGAAGAGCGCGAGACAGCGGTCGACGCGATGGCCCATTCGCGGGGAGCGGCGTCCGGCATCTGAACCGCGCGCGTTTTCTCTCGATCTTTGGAGCCCCCCCGAGCTAGACGCGCCTGTCGAGTGGGTGTAACCCCTCGGGCCTCATGAAGGCGATTGCAAAGTGGTCCGTGCTCGGCGCGCTCGCGCTCGGGCTAGCTGCGACGGGTTGCATCTCGGGCGTTAAGGCGTACGGCCTGGCGGCGTTCCGCAGTGGATGCGATCCGAAAGAGATCAAGCTCTTTAGCCAAA
Organism: Polyangiaceae bacterium; assembly: GCA_947475525.1. GTDB lineage: Bacteria > Myxococcota_A > Polyangia > Polyangiales > Polyangiaceae > SYFR01. The sequence continues at coordinate 276,596 of CANJMI010000002.1, forward strand.
AAGGGCACGATGCCGTGCTCGCGGTTTGCGGCACCCATGAGGATTGGCACTTCAGCAAGTTGAATGGCTGGCAATACGTCGGCCCCTCTGCAAACCAGCCTTTCGTAGCTCCGGTCGATCAAGATGGCGATGGCATCGTCGACGTTGTCGATGCGTGCGTGGCCGTACCCGGTGTGCCCGATGCCGATCCGAAGAAAAACGGCTGCCCGCCGCCTCCGCCACCCGACCAGGATAAGGACGGCTTCCTCGACTCCGCGGATGCATGCCCGACCCAGGTAGGCACCGCGCCGGACGGCTGCCCCGACACGGATGGCGATGGCGTCAAAGACGCGGTCGATCAGTGCCCGAAGGACCCGGGGAATCTGCCCGACGGTTGCCCCGATGGCGACGGCGACACGGTGGCCGACAAGGATGACGCTTGCCCGACCGTGGCGGGCTCTCGCTCCGTGAACCCCGCGAAGAACGGCTGCCCGATCGCGGTGCTCTCCGCGAAAGAGATTCTGATAAACGAAACGATCGAGTTCCAGGTGGGTCTGGCCACGTTGCTTCCATCGAGCGATGAGATCATCGCCGGGGTCGTCGCCATTATGCGAGACAACGACGACGTCGAGATCATCGAGGTGCAAGGGCATACCGACGATACCGGCTCGCGCGGCGGCAATCGCACGCTTTCGCAAGCGCGTGCCGCGGCGGTGCTCGAGGCGATGATCTCCAAAGGCATCGCCAAGGAGCGGCTCGTCGCGAAGGGCTACGGTCAGGGTACGCCGCTCGTCAACGAGAAAACCGACGAGGCGCGTGCGAAGAATCGCCGCGTTCAGTTCGTTATCCTGAAGCGCGACAAGGCGAAGGCGAAGGCCAAGCTTGTGGCGCGCGAGGCCGCAAAGGACGCTTCCGCCGCGAAGGCCGTCGAACCGGCGAAGGCCGTCGAACCGACGAAGGCCGTCGAACCGGCGAAGGCCGTCGAACCGGCGAAGGCCGTCGAACCGGCGAAGGCCGTCGTACCCGCAAAGGCCGTCGAACCCACGAAGGCCGTCGAACCCACGAAGGCCGTCGAACCCGCGAAGGCCGTCGAACCGGCGAAGGCCCTCGAGCCGACGAAGGCCGTCGTACCCGTCAAGCCCTGAGACTCGCGGTCAGTTTCCCCCGGCGCCGCCTGTGCCCAGACCCGTGCTGCTGGCGCTCGCGGTGCTGCTCGAGCTTGTCGGGGGCGCGGGGCATTGCGGCCGAAAAACCGCGACATCCGCGCTGCAAACCGCATGGTTTTGCTTCGCGGCGATAGCTTCACAGAACGTGCGGTAGCTCGCGTCAGGGCAGTTTGCGCAGACTGCCAGCAGCTCCTCGCACGGGTCACCGCATCCCGTGGCGAGTGCGGTCGTCGTGGCGGCAAGTGCGAGGAGGAGGCGGCTCAGCTTCATCGTAGGCGCGATGATCGCACGCTCGCGCGCCGAGGGAAAACTCTCGCCTCTCAAGGCGTCGTTCGCGGAAAAATCACCACGAACGAGCTTGGCCCAAGTCGCAGCAGCGTCGTCTCAGCCGGGTGCGCTTTCGGGTCGTAATGTGCGTAAAACGGCATGCGCCGCCAGCTCTCGGTGTCCTTGATGTGCTCGGGTACGAACGCGTCCACCTCGACGTAGCGATCGTGGCTCGCAAGGAGGAGTGCGGGACCGAAGCTCCACGATGCGCGATCGGGAGCTGGGGCGACGTCGTTGTGAAGCGCGCCGCCAAAGGCTACGAGGATAGTTCCCGCGGGGCGCCGCGCGTCGAGCTCGGTCAGCCTCGCTTTCGTTAGGCGCGCGATGAGCTCCAGCATCGCCACGATGCTCCCTGGACCCGCGTCCGAGACGGCACGCAGGTCGGCGCACGTCGGCTCGAGTGCCCACGGTTGGAGGGTGAGTCGTCGCGCTTCGTGGCCGAGCTCGAGGTACTCGTTTTTGTTATCGCCACGCTGGTTCTGCGTGACGGGCTTCTCTACCTTTTCGACGACCGCCCGTTTTGCGTCGTCGCAACCCTGCGGCGGCAGGGGCAGCTCGATCACCAGATCGCTCGCCCGCCCGGCGAGCGCCTTCAGCCATTCCGTGCGCAGGTGCGCGGCCGAGGACGCGATGCCTTCGGTGCCAATCGATGCGTGCGACTCACCAATCGCGAGGAAACGCGGGCGCGTCGTGTCGAGCACGTAGCGGATCGCGTCTGCGGAGCGAGTGAACTGAAGGCACTCGAGCGCCCCACATCGGTGCCACGTCTCCGCCGCGGCCGCGGCTACGGCCGCTGCGGGGGCAGTCGGCGTCGGCAGAGGGACCGGCGCTACGGCCGGAAGGTTCTGCACCGAAGGCGCGACCTGCGGCGCCTCAGGGACGCGTGGCGCGGGCGAGCAGGCGAGCACGAAAAGGCTGAACGCGAATACCGAGCGCATCGCGTGAGCATACGTCGCCTTGGCTTTCAGTGAAGGGTTAGGGCACGCCTCGGGCGGGGGCACGGCACGCCTCGCCCTCGCCGCGCGCGAGCGCTTGACGCATTCTCTACGTCGCTCCTAGGGTCCGCCCTTATGGGGGACATGGTGGACCAGGCTCTTTGGTACCCGAGCTCGATGCTCGCTGAACTTCAAGCGCTCGCCGAGACTCACGGGCAGCCGGTCGCGTGGGTGCTCCAAGAGATGTGGGCCGACGCCACGCCCGAAGTCTTGGGGCTCGACGCCTCGACCCCGTGGCGCGCCGAGACGATTTTCGACGAGCGTTACGCGGACACGGACAAGGTAAAGCACATGCTCGCGCTTCCCGTCGCGATGATGGAGGAGATCAAGCGCGAGGCTGCACGGCTCGACCGATCGATGTCGTGGCTCGTTGCCCGGAGCTTCTGCGTCGCTCGCGATTCGCTCGGTCAGTCGAAGTCCGCGACGACCGGTGCATGATCGGACGGGGTTCGTTCGTCCTTCTTTTTGCGCCATTCGCGGTCGATCCAAACTTTCGTTACGCGCGCTCGCGCACTCGCCGAGCCGAGCACGAGGTCGATGCGGAGTCCTTCGTTTTTGTGGAATGAGCCGCCGCGGTAGTCCCACCAGCTGAAGTTCTTTCCGTCGGGTTCGAGGGCTCGTTGCAGGTCGGTGAGCCCTGCGCCGAGCAGCGCGTCCATGGCCGATCGCTCCCGCTCCGTGTGGAACATCGCGTCCCGCATGCCATCGGGATCGCAGGAGTCCATGTCCGAGTGCACGACATTGAAGTCGCCGCCCAGCACGTAGGGCAGGCTTGGGTCGACCGTCGCTTCGACGTGGTCGCGCAGCTTCGCGAGAAACTCAAGTTTGAGCTCGAAATCGGGATGCACGAGCGTTTTCCCGTTGGGGACGTAGACGCTCGCGATCGTCCAGTCTCCGACGCGCGCCGTCACGAGCCGTGAGCCCGCGTGCTCGGCTCCAGGCAAGCCGACCTGGACGACCTCGGCGGGTTCGCGGGTCAGCACGGCAACCCCGTTCCAGCTCTTTTGCCCGTGAACGACGGCATGATAACCGGCGTCACGAAACGCGTCGTAGGGGAAGTCTTCGGTCGTCAGTTTGAGCTCTTGAAAACACACGGCGTTGGGTTTGCGCGCATCGAGCCATGCGAGCACGTACGCGAGCCGCGCGTTGACCGAGTTGACGTTGAACGTTGCGATTCGCATGGGTTCTACCTCGTAGACAGAGAACAGGTCGTCCGTTCGAGCTTCTCGAGCAACTCGGGCAACCATCCTTCGCATTGGAAGGCGACGAACCCTTCACCGGCGTCGAGGGTCGCGGCCACTTTGCCGTTAAGCTCCGACGTAGTCGTCCCGATCGCGAGGCCGCCAATCGTGGCGCTCGGTACCTCGAGCCCGGAGCAGCCGAGGTCTTGCACAACCATCAGGCGTGCGATGAGGGCGGGGCGCTGTTCGTTGCAGATCGAGAATTGGCGTGCGTAAGTGCCGCCGAAATTCACGTTGATGGTGAGGGATGGCGCGCGCCCATCCTTACCGCAGCCAGTCGCGCAGCCCACCGTGAACGCGGCGTCCTTGGGTGCCACGGTGCCGACGTGAGCCGGGCCGCAACCGGAGAGAGCTGCGGCGAGTGCGAGGAATCGCAGCAGGCGATGGACCATATTGCCGTGCATAGCATTGCTCGGGCACGGAGCTCCACCGCGGTCGCCGCAGCGCTCAGGTGTACGTCTCGGTCCCCGCGTTATACCGAAGGATTCGCTCGAGACCCGCAGGAGCCATTCCGCCTGCGCGGAGCCTGCCTTTCATTGGGCGAAAGCCGGTGTTCAGCGGGATCGCCGCGACGACGAACACGAGCCGCGGTCGCTCGTGCGGGAGAAGCTCGCGCTGCAACACCTCGGAGAGGCGCGGGATGTCGAGGCTCGGCGCGCGGATGGCCGCGACGGGTCCTTCGACGCCATCGATGCTCATCGTATAGCCGACGGCACGACGCACACCGGGCGCGCGGTAGAGGGCGTCTTCGATCCGTGGCATCGCGACCATGCCACCATCGGTTGCCAGCAAATTGTCGAGTTTGTCGATGAACCAATAGTCGCCGTCGACGTCGCGTCTCAGGACGTCGTCCGTCAGGTACCAACGGTCCCCCGGCTCGAACACTCCCGCGTGAACGCGCTCGCCGCCGACGTGCGCACCGACCCGCACGAGCGCCAGGCCGGGCCGGTCGTGAGCTCGGCGCCAGGGCTTCTCCGGAAGGCCGACTCGGCGTTGGCTGAGTTCGAGCTCGACCAGTGCGACTTCGCTCGAGCCCGGCAGCACACGACCGACCGAGCCCACTTTCGCTCCCGAGGCGTTGGCGAGAACCAGGTTTCGCTCCGTCGACGCGTAGAGCTCCACCACGGCCACGCCGAAGCGTTCTTGCAAGCGCCGCCAGGCATCCGGTCGCATCCCGCTCCCAGCAAAAACACGCACGGGATGGTTGCGCTCTCCCCGAACGACGGGCTGCTCGCACAACTCGCGCGCCATGTCGCCGGCGTAAGTGACGACGGTCGCGCCATAACGCCGCGCCTCGTTCCAAAATTCCTTCGGCTCGAAGCTCCGCGCCAGCGCCAACCGCGAGCCTCCGACGAGTGCCCCGCCAACCGCTACGAGCAAGCCCGTCGGATGATGGAGAGGCAGCGGGCAATACACGGTGTCGCTCGGGCGCAAGGTGGCGGAGGCGGCAAATCCAAAGGCCGAGAAAGCCCAGCGACCATTGCTGATGCGCGAGGTGCGCACCCCCGTCTTTCCTGGTTGCACGAGCACCATCGCGATGGTGCGCGCCGTGCTCGCGTTCGCGCGGTACCACGCGGGAAGTGCGACGGTCGCCGGGTCGATGGCCTCCATGTCGATCGCCACTCCGTAATCGCGCGCCGTGTGCGTCCCGAACCCGCCGAGCACGAGGCGCGTGCGGTCTCCGGCGACGTCGGCGGCACGCCCCGCATGCTCCGGGTCGCACATCACAGCGGCGACCGATAGCTCCTCCAACGCCGAGCTTACGTCGGCATCCGAGAGCTCCGGCGCGAGCAGCACCGCGACCGCGCCGACGCGATTGAGTGCGGTCACCGCCGACAAATAGCTCGGTCGGCTGGCCATCAAAACGGCGACGCGCTCCCCTTGCCGAATGCCACACGCGAGGAGGCCGCGCGCCACGTTCTCCACGCGGGTGTTCGCCTCGGCGTAAGAAAACGCGCGATTGTGCCAAAGAAAAAACGTGCGTTCGCCGATGGCGGCGGCTTGTTCCGCGAGGACACCACTCGCACTGATGCGCGTTCCGCCCGTCATGTGCTCGAGCCGCCGCAAGCGCGGGACCTGGAAGCGCAAGTGGTCGAAGGTTTGCCCCGCATCGCGCACGAGGTCGGCGGTGCGTGACCAGACGCGTTTGAGGGCATCGGTCGCCTGCGCGGTGAGGAGATCGTAGTCGAACTCCGGCTCGACCGACGCCTCGGGCTCGTCGCTCGGGCCCTCGGACGACGGCGTGGCGAGGGCCTCGGGCACGGGAGCTGTGCCGTCGCGCCAGCGGATCCACGCTACGACCGAAGGCCAGGTTACGCCGTTCGCAACGGAGCCGACGACGAGGCCAAAATGTCCCGCGCGAAGGGGGATTTCGTGAACCTCGGCGGATGGGGCGGCCTCGCGAATGGCTCGAACCGCAGCCGGTCGTGCGAACTCGTCGCGCTGACCGACGAACGCGAGGATCGGCGCGCGGATGTCGGCGAGCGTTACCGTGCGTCCATCGATCACGATGCCTCCGGCAACGAGCCGGTTATGGACCACGAAATCGTCAAAGAAACGGCGCAACGCGGGACCGGGCCACGCGACAAAACCTTCTCCACCGAGGAAGCGCCGCCGACTCTCACGGCGCGCAAGCGCGGGCCTGTCGTGGAGCTTCAGGACGAAGTCAATCAGCTGCTGGAACTCCTTCTGCGGTGACAAAATCTTGAACGCGAAGCTGTTCAATTTTCCGGGGAGCCCGTCGACACTGTTCAACGTGAGTTCGATGACAGGACTCACCGCTCGGATGAAGCGGGCAGCCACGTCGCTCTCCATCGCTGGGATGTTTTTATGGATGTCGACCGGACTTCCGAAGGTGATGACCGAGGCCACTCCGACGCCGCCGCAATACGCGGCTGCCTGATACGCGAACATGCCCCCTTGCGAATACCCCGCGACGTGAACCTCGCGTCCGGTGATGCTGACGATGCGCTCGATCGCCCACGCGACGGCACGCACGTGGTCGTCGAGAGTGCGCCCCATTCCCCCAAGCTCGCGTTCGGGCGCACCGAAATCGATCACCCACGTATCGATCCCGGCGGCGGTCAGCGTCCGAACGGCGCTCGTGTCGGTTGACACGTCGTAGATCTCGGCCGTCAGCATCAGCGGAGGGATCAAGAGCAACGGCGATGAGGACGCGAGGCCTTCGAACGGGTACCGGCGCAGGCGGCAGTGATGGCTCTGATCGACAACCTCGAAGGGCACGCTCTCGGCGGGCGAAAGCCGACCAAGGCGCACGAGCTCCAGGGCGTTCTGCGCGCTGCGTTTCGACCACTTCCGCAGCTCCATGCCCCCCGCCATCGCGCCGACTCTACCCCGTCAACGCAGCGTCAAAGTGACTTTTCCCGAGCGGTCGTCGATCGAGCTTGCGACCGCGCCACGCTACGTTAATACGTGCGGATCAACCCATGTCGAGGAGCGTCACCGTGAATCCTGCAGTCGATCCATTGCACCGTTGGACCATCAAGGACGCCATCGAGACGTACGACGTCGAGCAATGGGGTCGTGATTACTTTTCGGTGAACGAGGCGGGTAACGTCACCGTCTCCCATGAGCGCGGGTCGATCGACCTGAAGCTGCTCGTCGACGACTTGACCCGACGCGGAATCGAGGCGCCGCTCCTGATTCGTTTCAGTGACCTCCTCGAGTCGCGAATCGTCCTCTTGAACGAGGCATTTCATCGGGCGATCCAAGAGTACGGCTACCGCGGGCAGTACCGGGGCGTCTATCCCATCAAGGTCAACCAGAGTCGCAAGGTCGTCGAAGAGATCATGCGCTTCGGTCGCCGGTTTCACTACGGCCTCGAGGCGGGCAGCAAGCCCGAGCTCTTGGCGGTCATGGCGATGCTCGACGATCCCGAGGCGCTGATCATCTGCAACGGTTACAAGGATGACGCCTACATCGAGGCGGCTCTGCTCACCTCGAAGCTCGATCGCACGGTCGTCATCGTCGTCGAGAAGCCGAGCGAGCTCGAGGTCATCAAGCGCGTCTCCGATCGGCTTGGCGTTCGCCCGTCGATTGGCATTCGCATGCGGCTCTCGGCGCGCGGCGCCGGCAAATGGAGCGAGTCGGGCGGGGACCACGCAAAATTCGGTCTCTCGGCCGCCCAGATCCTCGACGCCGTCGACAAACTCAGGAGCTGGGACATGCTCGACTGCGTGCGCCTCCTGCACTTTCACGCGGGCTCGCAGATCACGTCGATTCGCGCGATCAAGGGTGCGCTGCAGGAGACGTCGCGGATGTTCTCCGAGCTCGTGCGCCTCGGGTGCAAACAACTCGACATGTTCGATTGCGGCGGCGGTCTCGCGGTCGACTACGACGGGTCGCAGACGAACTTCGATTCGTCGATGAACTACACCGTGCAGGAGTACGCCAACGACGTCGTCTCGGCGATTCAAGAGGCCTGCGACGCCTACGATCTGCCGCATCCGAACCTCGTGACCGAGTCGGGGCGCGCGGTCGTCGCTCATCATTCCGTGCTGATCATCAACGTCATCGGCGTGTCGGCGTCGGCGGGGTCGGACACGCCCGAGAAACCCGGTGACGACGAGCACGAACTCATCGGCAAACTCTGGGAAGTGTTCTCGACCGTCAGCCGAAAAAACGTGCGCGAGTGCTACCACGATGCGCTCGAGTACAAAGACCAGTCGCTCCAGCTCTTCAACCTCGGGCACCTCTCGCTCGAGGAGCGCGCGCGAGCCGAGAAGCTTTTTTGGTGCACCTGCAACCGAATCGCGCAGGTCGCATCCACGCTCTCCAACATGCCCGAAGATCTTCAGCCGCTCGAGAAAATGCTGAGTGATACGTACTTTTGCAATTTCTCGATGTTCCAGTCACTGCCCGACTCGTGGGCGGTCGACCAGCTCTTCCCGATCATCCCCATCCACCGCTTGAACGAGCCACCGACCCGCCGCGGGATCCTCGCGGACATCACGTGCGACTCGGATGGAGCGATCGATAAGTTCATCGACCAGCGTGACGTGAAGGCGACGCTCGAGCTTCATCCGTTGAACGATGATCCTTATTACATCGGCATCATGCTGACGGGCGCCTACCAGGAGATCTTGGGCGACATGCACAACCTGTTCGGCAACACGAACATGGTTCATGTGGTGATATCCGGGCAGGGTTATTACGAGGTCGACGAGGTCGTCGCAGGGGACACCGTCACCGACGTGCTTCGCTATGTCGATTACTCGCCGGAGGAGCTGATAAAGCGCGTCCGTGCGAACGTCGAGACGGCGGTGCGCGGCGGCAAGATGACCCTCGATGAGTCGCGGCAGCTGATGCAGCGCTACCGCGATGGGCTCGCTTCGTACACCTACCTAGAATAGCGCGCGCAGGCGCTCGGCCGAGTAGAGCGCCTCATCGAGCACGAGGCCTTCCCGAATGAATCGGCAGCGTGCGACGGCGAGGAGTTGCTCGCGTCGCCCCTCCCACTCGGCGGGCTCGAGGCCGATCAGCGCTCGATTCTGCCATAGCCACACGAGCGCGCTCGCGTCGCATTGCACCTCCGTCCACGCCGGCGAGTCGAACGGCCCGTGGTTGTGAAAGTGGCACCAGTCGTGGAGGCCCCACACGAGGGCGTCGAGGTTTTTTGCAGCGAGACACAACACGTCGCGCGGCCGGTCGCGGTGCTGGTAAAGCTCGTCCGTCGCGTCGTCTATCCCGTAGGGCGCGAGGGCCCACTCGTCGGGCGTTGCGAGCGCACCGACGTGCAAGCGCGCAAGTTCACGCGGCAGGTACGCGCAGTCGGCGACGAAGACGAACGCCATGCCCGCGGGGTTTTGGGCCGTCGTTGCGGACGCGACCTCAAAGTCTTCGTCGCGTCGCCAGTCGAGCCAATCGCTCTCGCACCACCCGAACGCATCAAAGGTGGCTGCGGGTACGAGCCTCGGTAGAAGTGGGGTGGACAGCCGCACGAGCTCGACGTGAGTGCGCGTCACCGTAGCCATCGTCGCATCATAGTCGGTTGCCGCAGCCGACCGGCATCGCTTGGCTGGCCGCCTACGTTGACGGCGCCGTTGGGTCCGGCTACCCGTCGCCGAGCGATGTCCGTCAATCCCGCGTCGATCGAGCCTCGCGAGCTGATGAATGCGTCCGCAATTGCCGACGCCCTCGACGCTATCGTCCGCGCGATAAGTCAACGCAACGGGAGCCTTGACGCGATTGCCCTCGTCGGGATTCGTACGGGTGGACTCGACCTAGCCGTGCGCCTTCAGCGGGCGATGCGCGCGGGTGGTGTGACCGTGCCGCTCGGCGCGATCGACATCGCGCTCTACCGCGATGACGTGTTCGAAGGTTTGCCGCGTCCGGAAGTGGGCTCGACGGACTTGCCGTTCTCGTTGCCTGGAAAAATCGTCGTCCTCGTCGACGACGTTCTCTACACGGGGCGAACCGTGCGTGCGGCGCTCGATGCGCTCGTGGACTTCGGCCGACCACGGGCGGTCGAGCTCGCCGCTCTGGTGGACCGCGGTCATCGCGAATTGCCGATCCAAGCGGACTTCGTCGGGCTGCGCGTCGAGACGGCGCGCGACGAACAGGTGAAAGTCCTGCTTGAAGAGCGCGACGGCGTGGACCGAGTGATTCTTCGCAAAAGAGGCCTCGGATGACCCACGGCTCGCGAACTTTTCCCCACCGTCATCTGCTCGGCTTGGAGGGCCTCTCCGCGGCCTCGCTCACGCAAGTTCTCGATCTTGCAGAAACATTTCTAGAGCTGAGCGAGCGACCGATCAAAAAGGTGCCGACGCTGCGCGGTCGCACGGTGATCAACCTGTTCCTCGAGGCCTCGACACGCACGCGCACAAGCTTCGAGATTGCCGCAAAACGCTTGTCCGCGGACGCGGTGAACATTTCGGGCTCGGGCTCGTCGACGAGCAAAGGTGAGTCGCTGCTCGACACGGCGCGCAACCTTGCGGCCATGCGCCCCGACGTCGTCGTTCTTCGACATCACGCGTCGGGCGCGGCTGAGCTTGTCGCGCGCCACATCGATGCGGCCATCGTGAATGCCGGCGACGGGACGCACGAGCACCCGACCCAGGGCCTCCTCGACGCGTCGACGATCCGTCATCACAAAGGGCGCATCGACGGGCTCGAGGTCGCAATCGTTGGCGACATCGAGCACTCGCGGGTCGCGCGCTCGAACCTTCACGGGCTCACGACCCTTGGTGCGCGCCTCCGCCTCTGCGCGCCTTTCACCATGTTGCCGCACGGCATCGCAGCCGTCGCGGGTGAGCGCCACTCTCAGGTGAGCGTGCACCATCGACTCGAATCGGCACTCGAGGGCGCGGACGTCGTCATGATGCTCCGCATCCAACGGGAACGCATGGGTGATGGGCCGGCCCGCTTCCCGTCGAACCGCGAATACGCCCGCCAGTTTGGTCTCTCGCCGCGCACCCTCGCGTACGCCAAGGCCGACGCGATTGTGATGCACCCGGGGCCGATCAACCGCGGGGTCGAGCTGGATCCGACGGTGGCCGACGGCGGCCGGTCGGTCATCCTCGAGCAAGTCACGCGTGGCGTCGCGATTCGCATGGCCATCCTGTATTTGCTCGGCGCGGGTTCCGGCAGCGCAGAGGATTGAGCGGCGCGTGGCGGAGTCGCCGTGGCGGAATGTGACAAGCCGCGCGAGGGGTGAAGACAGCGCCGTCATGCCTGGCATATGTTGCGCCGGTGGCGACAACGCAGACCGAGGACGGAGGGCGCGTGAGCAGCGTCGGTGACGAGCCCGAGACGCTCGCGGCCGTCGATCTTGGTTCACACAGCTTTCACCTGATTGTGACCCGACTGAAGGGCGGTGAATTCCACGTCGTCGATCGGCTGCGGGAGCGCGTAAACTTCGCGGCGGGCCTCGACGGGGCGCGGCACATCACGCCCGAGGCCACCGAGCGTGCCCTCGATTGCCTGCGTCGCTTCGGTCAACGCGTGAACGAAATGCCGCGGTCGTGTGTACGCGCGGTTGGCACCAATACGTTGCGACAGGCGCGCAACAGCAGCGTCTTTCTCGAGCGAGCCGAGGAAGCGCTCGGCCATCCGATCGAGGTTATCTCGGGGCGCGAGGAGGCTCGTCTCATTTATCTCGGCGTCGCTCAGACGAATCCCAAGATCGATGGGCGTCGCTTGGTCATCGACATCGGTGGCGGTAGCACCGAATGCGTTCTTGGCGACGGCTTCGAGATCGTCGATGCGGACAGCCTCTACATGGGCTGCGTCAGCTACACGGCGCGCTTCTTCCCGGAGGGTCGCCTCGACGAGACCGCGTTCGAGCGTGCCGAGGTCGCGGCCGAGCTCGAAGTCCAGCCGATCGCGCGGGGCTACAAAAAACTCGGCTGGCATCAGGTGCTCGGCTGTTCGGGGACGATTCACAGCATCGCGGCGATCCTTCAGGCCAACGGCTGGAGTGAGCTACGCGAGCAAATTAGCCTGAAGGGCCTTCGGCGGTTGCGTCGGGCCATGGTGGCGGCGGGCAACATCGCCGCGTTGTCGCTACCCGGCCTCACCGAGGATCGCCGCTCGGTGATCGCGGGTGGTGTGGCGATCCTCCTCGCGCTCTTCCAGGACCTCGGCATAACCGACATGGTGACGTCGGCGGGTGCGCTGCGTGAAGGAGCGCTCTACGATCTCCTCGGCCGCATTCACCACGAAGACGTCCGCGAACGCACGATTCGCTGGTTCCAGGAGCGCTATCACGTCGACACCGATCATGCCGAACGCGTCGAGCGAACCGCGCTTTCGTTGTTCCGGCAGGCCTGCGTGGACTGGACGCCGCACGACCCCGACCACGCGGAGCAGCAGCTTCATTGGGCATCCCGCCTCTTCGAGATCGGCCTCGCGATAAACCACACGGGGCATCACAAACATGGCTCCTATCTCGTGCAGCACGCCTACATGGCGGGCTTCTCGCGTGGTGAGCAACAGATCCTCGCGGCGCTGATCCTCAACTCACGACGGAAGGTGCATCGCGAGGCGCTCGAGTCTCTCGACCCGCTCCGCCGCGACGATGTGCTCATGCTCGCCGTCCTCTTTCGGTTGGCGGTTCAGCTGAATCGAAGCCGCGACGCCGATTTGCCGCGCTTCGTTCTCCGGCTGAAAGATCGCGAGCGCCTGCGACTGGTCTTTCCAGAGGGCTGGCTTGTGGAGCGGCCGCTTACGCTCGCGTCGCTCGAAGAAGAAGCCGCGCATCTCTCGAGCTTCGGCGTTCAGGTCGCTTGGCGCGAGCTCGATAACGGCTGACGCCTTGGGGCGGTCTCGTTTATTCGTCGATCTCTTCGTAGAGATCGCTGGGTGACGCGGCGAGGGCGCGGCCGCTCGGCATCGTGTTCGGTTGCTGGTTGCCGAGCTCGACGAGCTGGGCGTGGTAGATCACCGAGCCGTCGTCGGTGACGATCTTCCCGCCGAGGTTTTCACCGGGGAAGCCGCTCACTCCAAGGGTCGACATCGTCCCGCGCTGCGTGCCCATCCGCACGCGGTAGTCGGTGCGCACGCAAAAAACCGGGCTCGTGCCGACCGTGACGATCTCACCCGTTCGCGCGATCTCGCCTTCGTTCACCTCCGCCGCCGGAACGAGGTCGGTCATGCGCGCCTCGTAAGCGACGACGCCATAAGGCTCGAGTTTGCCTTCGCGCAGACGCCCGACGCTGAGGACCTCGCCACGCCGCGCGCCGTCGTCGATGCGCAGTCGCAGTTGCTCGGTCCCTTGGGCATCCTCGATCGACATGTCGAGCACCAGGAGCCCGTGCTGGCGGCTTCTGACCCGCTGTGTGATCGTCACTCCTTCGGGCCGGTAGCTTCCGGTTAGGCGGTAGACCGCGTAGTCGCCGGGGAGCGTCATCGGGGAGGTCGTCTCCGGGCTAGGCAATGCGATCGCGAGGGCTTTCCCTGCGGTCAATTCCTCCGTCAGTGAACTGGTCCGCAGCGGACTTGCGCAGGCGACGAGCAAGAGCGAGGTGAAGGCGAGCAACGGGCGCGTCATGATCGGAGCTTACATTTGCCTACATTGGTGGGCCAAGTCGATGACGGGCCAACTTCGCGCGCGACTACGCAAGGCCGAGTCTCCCGAGCGCGCGGGCGCTACGATGAGCGAACTACACCGATGGACCCGCCTCGCACGCCCGAACGGAGCTTCCACTCGGAGCTGGTCGTGCTCGTGCCGGTGTTTTTGGTGCCCGTCACCTGGTGGCTCGCCCTCCGTGCGCACCGAGCGACCAGGTCGCCGCAAGAAGGTGAACTCCAAGAGCGCGTCACCCGGGCACGAAGGTTCACGCTGCTTGCCGTGCTCGACACGCTGATAGCGTCGCTGCTCCTCATCGCGAAGCTCGACGGTCACGCCGCCCCGCTCGGCCAGCCTCGGGTCGAGCTCGAGCCGACCTCGCCTTTCGAGCCGCTCTTGGGTTTCGACTGCGGGGAGTTCTGGCGTGACGAGCTCGTGATGACGCTTCTGCCGGTGCTCGTCGGGTGCGCGTGCGTGGCCGCAGTGTGGCTTCGCTCGAAGTGGCGCGAGCCTCATCGCGCGGCTCGCTGGGGCCTCGTACTGCTGCCGCTCGGCCTCGCCCCTATGACCGGGCTCGCCGCGGGGCATGCCGCCTGCGTGTCCCTCGGTGGCTGGTCTGTCGGTGTCGGTTTGCTCGGCGTGCTCGCGCAAGGATTCGTGATGCTCGCGCTCGGCGGTATGGCGATGTGGCTCGCGCGGCCGGAGCTCCGCGTCGTTGTTGGACCGGTCCTTGGCGCGGAGCGCACGACGGCACTCGGCGCGCTGGTGATGCTCTCAGGCCTGGCGCGGGTCGCGTTGCTCGTCTTTTCGCTTTGGTCACTCGTGCCCGAGTTGCACGGGATCAATGACGCTGGCATCGAAGTGATTCTCGCGGGCCAGCACGGGGTCGCCGGTCGGGCCCTCGTGCTCCTTGCCGCCGTGGGCATCGCTCCCGTCGCGGAAGAGGTGCTCTTTCGCGGGGTCCTCTTGCCCGGTCTCGCGCAGAGCATGGATGCGCGGGTTGCGCTCTTCATAAGCTCCATTGTTTTCGCACTGTTTCACGTGCCGAGTCACGGGTTGGCGGCCGTGCTGCCCGGTGTTCTCGGCTACGCGTTTGGTTGGGCACGGCTCCGAAGCGGTGGCTTGGCGGCCCCGATCGCGCTGCACATGGCGAACAATCTCCTCGTGACGCTGCTCACCTGGACGGGCGGGTCCGGGACGTGAGCCGCAGGAGCACGGCGACCCCGATCGTCGCAGCCATTTTCGCGTGCGCGAGCGGCGTCATTGGTCCATCATCCGCGCCACAATGAAGCAGCATCCAATCGCGTTTTCCTTGGCTCTCGCATTGACGGGTACGGTCGCGTGCAAGAGCGGCGAGCAGGCGCCACAGAAAGAGACCGTGACGGTGATCGGTAAGTCGACCGTGAGCGCAACGGCCACCCCGGCAGGCGGCGGCTCCGCGACGGCGATGGCGCAGCCAGTCAGGCCAGGTGACCTCCCTCCGCCCTCCGATGTGGCCGCGGCGCCCGCCGACGCGTTGAAGGAAAAGAGCGGTCTGGCGACGAAAGTTCTGAAGGCCGGCACGGGCAAGGAGCACCCGCGCGCAGCCGATACGGTCAAGGTCCACTACACAGGCTGGACGAAAGACGGCAAGATGTTCGATAGCTCGGTTGTGCGTGGCGCGCCGACGGAGTTCCGCGTTGACGAAGTGATCAAAGGCTGGACCGAGGGGTTGCAGCTGATGGTCGCGGGTGAGTCGCGCCGCTTCTGGATCCCAGGCGTGCTTGCGTACGGCGAGACGGCGCGCATGGGAACGCCCGCCGGCGACTTGACGTTCGATGTCGAGCTGCTCGAAATCCAAAAGGGGGCTGAGCCGCCGGCGGTTCCAACCGACCTTGCGAAGCCCCCGGCCACTGCGAAGAAGACCAAGAGCGGCCTTGCGTACCGCTACCTCACGAAAGGCAAAGGCACGGTCCACCCGAAGGCGACCGACAAGGTCAGCGTTCACTACTCGGGCTGGTCGAAGGACGGGAAAATGTTCGACAGCTCCGTCACGCGCGGAAAACCCACGAGTTTTCCGTTGAATCGCGTCATCAAGGGCTGGACCGAAGGCGTTCAGCTGATGGTTGCGGGTGACAAGGTCCGCTTCTGGATCCCCGCCGACCTCGCCTACGGTGACAAGCCTCAGCGTCCTGGCGCGCCGACCGGCGAGCTCGTGTTCGACGTTGAGCTGCTCGAAATTCAGTGACCCGTCTACCTACTCGGTGAGCTCGCCCTCGCCCTTCGTCAAACGGAGAGGCTTGGGCGGGAGCGTCAGAGCAGCGTGCCACCCATGACGAGCTTCGCGACCGTGAAGTAGATGAGCAGCCCCGACACGTCGACGAGCGTGGCGACGAACGGCGCCGAGGCGCTCGCGGGATCGAGGCCGAGTCGCTTCAGCAGCAGCGGGAGCATCGAACCGCAGAAGGTGCCCACGGTCACAACGCCCACGAGACTGAGCGCGATGGTGATCGCGAGCAGCCGATAGTGCGCGCCATACGTGTGGAACACCGATTCCCATATGACGATGCGCGTTGCACCGACGACCGCGAGCACGACGCCTAAGGTCAGCCCGGCCGCAAGCTCACGCTGCACGATGCGCCACCAGTCGCGGAGTTTGACTTCACCGAGGGCCATCGCTCGGATGATCAGCGTCGAGGCTTGCGAGCCGGAATTGCCGCCGCTCGATATGATCAGTGGAACGAACACTGCGAGGACGACCGCCTTCGCGATGTCGTGTTCGTACTGAGCCATCGCCGTCGCGGTGAACATTTCGCCGACGAAGAGGATGGCGAGCCAGCCCGCACGCTTGCGGATCATCGCGCCGAAGCTCGTGTGCATGTACGGCGCTTCGAGGGCTTCCATGCCGCCGAATTTTTGAACGTCTTCGGTGGCCTCTTCGTCGACGACGTCGACGATGTCATCGAGTGTGACGATGCCCTTCATCTGACCGTCGGCGCCGACAACCGGCAAGGCGAGGAAGCCGTGGCGCTTCATCAGGTGGGCGACCGCCTCTTGGTCCATCTCCTCCCGAACCGTCACAGGCTCGGACTGCATCACGTCACGTACGAGGCGATCGGGAGCCGCTGCGAAGAGTTCGCGGAAGGAACAGACGCCGAGGAGCCGCTGCTCGGAGTCGAGCACGTAGGCGTAGTAGATTGCCTCGAGGCGACCGCGGGCTTGTTTCTGAAGGTATCGGATCGCCTCGTCTACCAGCATGTCCGGGCGCACCCGGGCGAAGCGCGGGCTCATCAGGCCGCCGGCGTCATCCTCGGCGTAGGCCATGAGGGCGCGAACTTCGCGGCGCGTCGGCTCGTCGAGGAGCATGAGCAGGTCGTCTCGAAGTGGGTCTTCGAGTTCCTGAAGGAGGTCGGCGGCATCGTCCGGTGCGAGGGCGCGCATCCAGATGCGGCGCTGGCCCGATGGGATCGCACCGAGCAGCTGACCCTGTTCGTGCGGACCGAGGCTCGTGAAGAGGTCTTCGGCGTCTTCGCGGGGCAACCGGAGAAAGCCCTCGAGCTGCTCGTCTTCGGACAATGCAGGCCAGGCCTCGCGTAGCTCGTCGGTATCGAGCGGCTCCTGGTCGTCTTTTCGCTTCTCGGTCGACGCCATGGCGATCTCACTCCGTGCTTCGAAGTCGGGCGCAACTTACCCCTCTGCTCCGAGTCTTGCAACGGCGCTCGGGCTCGTGGAGGATGCTCGTCAAAGGTCTCGAAGTTCCCATGCCGCATGCCCTTCATCACCTTGCCGTTGGCGCGCGCGATGTTTCACGGATTGCAGCATTTTATGCTGATATGTTCGCGCTTCCCGAGATCGCGAGGCATCTCGACGACGAGGGCGTCCTCCGCTCGGTTTGGCTCGACCTGGGTGGCTCGATTTTGATGGTCGAGCGAACGACGGACCCCGCGCGCACGTGTGAACTTGGCGCGGGGCCTTTTCTACTCGCGTTCACCGTCGAGGTGGCCGAGCGGGCCCCGTTCGAAGCGCGCCTCGAGGCGCTGGCGTTCCCGATCGAGAGCCGCACAGCCTTCACGAGCTATTTTCGCGATCCGGAGGGAAACCGCGTCGCCATCAGCCACTACCCCGAGCGATAATCCCCGGCCATGTCGAACGCCACCCCCTCCACCGTGCGCGAGTTCGAGCTCACGGCACGCTCCACCGGCATCTTCGGTCGCGTGCTCTGCAGCGCGCGCAACCACCATTTTGTCGTCGATGGTCCCGTGCAGAACGGCTGCGCGGGTGAGGCACTGACGCCGCCCGAGCTCTTTCTCGCTTCCGTCCTCACGTGCGGCGTCGAGCTCATCGAAGTGATCGCCCGCGACCTCGATGCGCCTGTTGGACCTGTGACCGGGACGATCCGTGCGACCCTCGACCGAAGCGCGCAGCCGCGAACGGATCTCACGCTCTTCAATTCGGTACGCCTCCACTTCGTGCTGAGCGGTGTCACTTTGGAGGTGGCAGCATCGCTCGTGCTTGGTTTCCAGCGGCGCTGCCCACTCTACGGGACGGTGGCTGCGGCAATCGCCGACGTGCTCGTGACGCACGAGGTCTCCGTTGCCTGATTGGTCGCGCGGGCTTTTGCCTCCGCTCCTGTGTGCCAGCGTTTTCGTTAGCAATCCGGCTGTCGCGGACGAGACGCGAGTGATCGAAGGCGCCGTTCCAGACAATGGCCTCGAGCACTTCTTCGTGCCGTTCGAGGTGCCCGCCGGCGTGCAAGAACTCGAGCTCCATCACGACGATCTCTCGGAGGCGAACATCCTCGACTTCGGCCTCGACGATCCGAAGGGCTATCGCGGTTGGGGCGGCGGGTCCTCCGAAGCGGTGCTCATCAACGCGCTTGCGGCTTCACGCGCTTACGTCCCAGGTACGATCGTCGCGGGGACCTGGAAGGTCGTCGTGGGCAAAGCGAAGCTGCTCGACCTTCCCGGCAAGTACCGCATCGAGGTGACGCTCCGCACGACGCCGACCCTTGCGCCCCAAACCGAGCGCACGCCCTATGTGCCGGCGCTGCCGCTCTCCTCCGAAGCGCGCTGGTACGCCGCAGATTTTCACGTGCACTCGAGAGAGAGCACGGACGCGAAACCCGACATCGACGCGCTCGCGACGTTTGCCGAGGGGCGCGGACTCGATGTCGTGGAGGTTTCGGACCACAACACGATCACCCAAGACGACTACCTCGTGCATGCGCAGGCGGCTCATCCAAAGCTGCTCTTGATGCCCGGCGTCGAATTCACGACCTACCACGGGCACGGCAACGCCCTCGGCGCGACGACGTGGGTCGACCACAAGATAGGTCAGCCCGGCATTACGATCGACGCTGCGGTGCAGCAAATTCACAAGCAAGGTGCGCTCTTCGCGATCAACCACCCGAAGCTTGACCTCGGCACGGTGTGCATCGGCTGCGCGTGGGACCAGGCGCTGCCAAGCGAAGCTATGGACGCGGTCGAGATCGCCACCGGCGGTTGGAAGGCGGCCGGCTCGGTGTTCACGCCGAAAGCGATCGCGTTCTGGGACGACCTCTGCGCGGGTGGGAGGCACCTCGCGGCGATCGGCGGCAGCGACGACCACGAAGGCGGGCAAGGGACGGGCGCTTTCGCGAGCCCGATCGGCAACCCCACGACCATGGTGTTCGCGTCCGAGCTCAGCGCGAAAGCGATCCTCGCCGGCATTCGCGAAGGCCGCACGGTCGTGAAGCTCCATGGCCCCGACGATCCGATGGTCGAGCTCGACTCAAAGGAGGCGCGAGCAGGCGACTCCGTCTCGGGTGCGCGCGTGCACCTGACGGCGCGTGTGACGCGGGGCGATGGCAGCGACGTCACCTTCGTCAAGGACGGCCAAGACCTCGTGACCGTGCACATAACGGGCGATCCGTTCGTGGCCGAGGTCACGGTCACCCCGCCGATCGAGGGCGAGACGCGCGTCCGTGCCGAGGTATGGACGGACGGCGTACCTCACACGGTGACGAGCCACCTCTGGCTTCGTACGGGCCCGGAGTCGGACCCGCCGAGCGGCAGTTGTGGTTGTCGGGTGGCCCGCTCGGATGCCGGCGGCGAGGTCTCGTTCGCGCTGGTGTTGCTGACGATTGGCCTCGCGCGTCGCCGATTCACGGGACCGGTGGCTCGCTCGCGGCCGGGCCGCCGCCTTTGATCGCCTCGACCAGCATTTTTGACAATTCGTCGAGTTTTTCCGTCGAGATCGCGATCTCGACGACCGCGTCGCTGCCTTTGCTGTCGATTTTCGCGGCTTGAAGCATCGCGAACATCGGCGCCATTGGGTGACCGGGCGGCGGGACATCCTTCAGCGCTTGGCCGAGGATCAACTTCACCGCGCCGGCGAGCTCGGTGGCCGACTTCTCATCGCCCATCGCGATGCGGAGCTGCACGTCGGGCTTCTTGAGATCGAGCGCGAGCACACCGCGGCCAACCTTGCTGGCCTGCGCGACGAACGGGCTGCCTTCGTTGCCCATTGCCGTCTTCATGAACTCGGCCGGCATCACGAAGCTGACGGCCGCGTCGGTCGGAACTTGGAACGTCGCCGCCGCATTGGAGGTCTTGAAGGCCGCTGCGAGTGTCTCCTTCGAGTGCGAGAGCACGACGGCACCGTCCGGCGCTTGGCCGAGGAACAGGTGACCGTCCGAGTCGACGAGGATCTTCGAGCCTTCAAGCTCCTCGATCTTGAATCGCTCGGCTTTGCCGTTCTTTTCCATGGCCGGGACGATCGATCCTGGCTTGAAATTGCCGCCGACGACCAAGGTGAACTTGGGCTCACCCGCGCCGGCCTTCAGCTCATTGAAGCAGACCGCGACTTCCTTCACGTCGGTCACCGGATCGATGCCCGCGTCGGCGAGGAACGCTTTGGCCTGCCTGCCTGCTTCGTCTTTCGGCTCCGCCTTCTTCATCTCTTCGAGTGCAGGGATGAGGTGCGTTTTCATGCTCGGAACCGCGACGACAGCGGCAAAATCGATGCGCATCACGGCATCGCATTTCCCCGGCAAGTGCGCGAGCGCGCCCGACGCTGAGCCAGGCGCGTTGGCGACCGTGGTCCCGGGTGCGGATGCGCTGCCGGCGGCGTTCTTCGGGGCCTCCTTCTTGCTGCACGCGGTGAGGGCAGAGAGGACCAACATGGATGCGAAGAACGTGCGTTTCATTGAAATACCTTTTTGTCGGCGCACGACGCGCCATAGATGGGCTCTATTTTCCATTGCCGAGCGCGCGTCAACGCTCAAATAGGCGGGTGCATCACTCGTCGAGCGCGGTGTTGACCTGCAGGCGGCGAAGCTTCGTTGCAAACGACTGGGTGTCGTTGTTCATGTTGTAACTTGCGTCCGTGGCTGCGAGGTAGACGTAGGGCGCGCTCTCCGTAAAGCTGAAGGTTCGCGGGTAGGACGGGCTGTCCAGATGGCCGAGCGGGAAGAGAGCCACCACGTTGCCGGCGTCGTCTAGCGCCACCACGTCGCGGTCATAGCTCGAAGAGCCGTACTGTGATTCCCCCGTGGGAGCGGCGACGGTGCGGCCCGTGACGTAATAGGAAGCTGCGCCCCCAGTGACCACCCCGCCGCTCGGGAGGCTGTCGGAATAGGAACCAAGGCCAAGCTCGCGCGCCCAGGTGAAGTGGCCGTCGCCCTCGAGGCGCGCGGTCACCTGGCCATTCAGCCAACGCCCGATGCCAAGATCGATCCAGTTGCCCTGCATCGAGACCGCGTGGCCCGTTCCCCAGCGGGTCAACTGCATCGTGCCGGAGCCGTAGAAGTGGTGGCTCCACTCGGCCTTGCCGCTCGTGTCGAGCTTCGCGAAATAGATCGCTGTGCTCGATGCGGCCATCGGCGAGCCGCCGAAGCTCAGCGTGCCGTAGAAAGTTCCGGCCACGACCACGCTGCCATCGGGGTTCCGGGCGGCGGTTTGGATCGTCGCAGAGCTTCCGCCGTGCGAGGTCGCGCTCGTGAGCTTTCCGGCCGCGTCCACCTGCACGAGAAACACGGGCGAGACTCCTGGGCTCGCAGGAGCCAGATTCTCGTCATCGATCGAGAAGCCGGTCGTGTAGGTGCCCCCGAGGATGACGCCTTTGTCGTCGGCCGTGAAGGCCGTGACGAAAGCGCCGCGCCCCTCGTCGTAGACTTTCTGCCAGAGCAGTTTTCCCTGACCGTCGAGCTTCAGGATGAAGTTCGCGGGAAATGCCGATGCTGTGAGCTTCGCGCCCATGACCTCTTGGTCTTGAGAGAGGGAGCCCGCGACGTAGAGCTCCTCACCCGAGCCGCGTGCGAACTTCAACCAACCGGACGTCCAAAACGAACGCGCCCAGACTTCATTTAGCTCCGCGTCAAACCGCGCGAGAAAACCGTCCGGTACGTTGTCCGTCGGGCTGTGCTGCCCACTTGCGATCACTCCGCCATCCGTCGTCCCGACGAGGGTGTGGATGCTCACGTTCGAAGCGAGGTCCCCTTCGCCGAACAACACGATCGTCGGACGGCCTTCGTTCCCTTCTGGTGAGCATCCGGCGGCGCCGAAGCCGACGGCGAACAAGGTGGCTGGGAGCGCGAACGTGTGGCGGAAAAGTGAAAGCATAGTGATGTGCAATTCTACGCCGAATCGAGCGATAGTGCGCGGCACCGTTGCGAGGAGTCGGGCGGATTGACCTCGGGTCATGGATAACGGAGCGCGAGCCACGCGAGGCCGAGCCCTGTCACCACGAGCCCTGCGGACAGGCGCGTTGCGTGCCGCACATTCGCTTTCTCGTCCCGCAGCGCGAGGTACACGAGCCCCGCGCAGGCGGCGCCGAACCAGGCCGCGACCGCCGAGCGCCACACGTACCCGAGGTGCGTCGAGATCAGGATAAGCCCCGGATTGACAACCGGGGCGCGCACGCGCTCGAGCATGCGTTGGGCAATGTAGGTAAGCGGTGCGATGACGGCGAACGTAAGCCCCGCGAGAGAAACGGCGCTCGCCCGCTCATCCGCCTTCGAGCGCTCGATGTTCACGGCCGTTCCGATGTCGGGGTGTTCCCGGTGTTGGAGGCCGCGTCACTCGAAGCCTCGTCCGCTTCGTCGAGGCTCGCGTCTCCGACGGCGGGTTTTCGCTTTTGCCAAGCCATCGCGGCGAGCACGGCCGCCACTCCGGTCGCGAGCCCGATCAGCAATTCGATGACGGTGCCGCCTCCACCGGTCTGCATTGGGCGAGGGCGGTCGAACACGGTGGCGGGGCTCGTCGTCATCGCGATCATCGTGGTTCCCAGGCGGCCATCAGCAACTCCGTCAGCATGCCTGAACGCGTGGTCGCGAGAAATACCGCCGCGACGACCGCGGCCGCGCTTGCCCACTTGAGACGACGTGCGAGCAAGCGTGACGGCTCGGTGGCCTGCGCGACCAGCCACGTCACCGTCACCACGAGCGCGGCCGCACCCATCGTCGGTGCGAAAGCGTGAACGAGCTGTGGATCGTAGCCGTGGACGAACACGATCGGCAGCCCGAGGGTGAAGATGCCGACGAGCCCATACGCGAGCAAGTCGTCACGTCGGCGAAACGGGCGACGCACTCTGACAAGGAGGCTTGCGAGGGCGACTGCGTACGCGGCGAGGCATGCGAGAGAGACGGCGCTGCCGATCGTGCCGATACGTTCCGCGCGCAGAAAGCGTGCCTCGGCGCGTCCGTCGAGCCCGCTGCGGTGCAGTTCACGGAGCGCCTCCTCCCCGTTGCCAAGTCGACCTCGCGCCAGAGCCGCGCCTGCCGCGGAGAGCTGCCTCTCGGCGTCGTCGATGCCCGGCTCGCGCGACCACCTCTCGTATGCGTCGAGCGCTTCGCTTGGCCGCTCGAAGTGAGTGAGCCAAGCGTCCGCGATGAATTGCGTGGCCTCGCGCCGTACGAGGCCGCTCGGGAAGGCTCTCACACGCGCGGCAAATACCGAGAGGTCTTCTTCCGACAGTGTGGCCGTCCCTTGCGAGCGCACACGCAGCCATTCTGCGAGCGGACCGTGGTCCCCTTCGGCGCGTGCCTCGAGCCAATCGATGCGAGCCTTCGCACGTCGGACGAGGCGCTCTCCTTCGTGTTCGGCTGCGGCCCGGTGGTAGAGCTCGAGCGCAACTTTCGGCTCGGCTCGGTCTTCGGCGCGGGATGCGGCCGCGAGCGTTTCGTCGAGGGGCTCCGATGCGAAGCTCGTAGCGGCATGCAGCACGAGCGCGGAGCCACAAACGACGGCGCTCGCCATGGCGATGAGCCTTCGTTTTCCCAACATCACTTCGTGAAGTCGAACTCGTCGAGCACCGAGCCGTCGAGGCGTGAGGTCTTGACGTGGATCTTCGTGCCGGTGATGTCGACGATGGCGTAGTTGCGCGTCGACTCCGTGACGTACGTGTGGGTGCAGCTGTCCTTCGCGGTGTAGAGCGGCGCGCCGGCCCCGCCGCTGACGAGGTACAGCGTACCCGAGCCCTTTACGGGCGTTCCCTTCGGGCCCGCTTGCGCGAGGATGCCCGTCGTTCCCGACAGGCCCCGGATAGGCTTCGAGCGCTCGTAGAGGTGGTCGTGCCCCGAGAACACGATGTCCACTTTGTACTTGTCGAAGAGCGGCTGCCAGGCGGAGCGCAGGCTGACGTTCGAGCCATGCGAGCCGCCGCAGGAGTAGGTCGACTGGTGATGCATGGCGAACACCCACGGCGTCTTCTTGTGGTCGACCGCCTGGAGGTTGGCTTCGAGCCACGCGAGCTGCGGGCCGCTCGTCGCGCCGCTCGTGGGCGTGTCATTGAGTGCGATGAAATGCGCGTTGCCGTAATCGAACGAGTAGTACGCTTCACCTTCGGCTTTCTCATCCGGCTCGACGACCTGCGGCATGATGAACTGCGCGGCGTAGTTGATGGCCAGGCTCTCGTGGTTCCCGTTTACCGGCATGAACGGCGCGCTTGCGAGGAGTGACTGCACCTTGAAGTTGCCGGTGGTCGCCTCGAACCAGGCGTTCCACTGCGTCTGGACTGCGCCCGTCGCGACGGCATCGCCCGTGAACACCTGGAGATCGGGCGCCTGCGCCGCGATCGCTTCTTCGATCTTCGCGAACGTCGTCGGGTCATTCCGGCTATCGCCGATCACCGCGAAGCGGATGGCGTCGCTCGACCCGAGCGCGGGGGCTGTCGTCAGCGGGTACACCTCGCTCCAGACGCCGGCGCCGCCGACCTTGTAAAAGTACTCGGTCGCAGGTTTGAGACCGCACGCGTGCGCCTCGTGGGCCCGCGTCTTGTTGGTGCCGTCGCTCGCCGAACCGTAAAGGAAGTGATGCCCAGCCACGAGCTGCACCGTTGCGGTCGCCGCGTTGGCCGCCGTCACCGCCGCCTTGTCGGTACCGAGGAGGAGCTCGGTCGCCGTCGTGTCGTTTGCGGTGCGCCAATTGACGGCGAAGGTCGACTCGCTCGGACCGGCGAGGCCGACGTGCACGTGGTCCGGCTTGCCCGTGCCTTTTCCGTCGTTGAAGCCCGATTCGGCGACCGTAGGAATCGCCACTTGGTAGCCGCAACAGCCTGGCTCATACGGAAACGAAGTCGGTTTCGGGGCCATGCAGCCGCTGTCGCCGCCAGTGCCCGCCGAGGTGCTGCTCGCCGTGCTCGTGGACGCGTTGCTGGAGCCGCTACTCGACGCGCTCGCGCCGCCGCTACTCGTGGTCGAACCGTTCGTCGTTCCGGGGATCGACCCGTTGTCGCCAGAGGTGCAACCGAAGCCAAAGGCGAAGGCGAGAGCCGTCACGGAACCGAGTGTGGAGGCACGAAGAAGGCGCATCATTGAGGGGTCCGCCCAAGATACCACGCAGCAGGCCACCTGCCCCTGGATCGCGCCCTATGAGCTAACTACGATCCATGTTGACCCGTCACGAATGTCATTTCGCGCAGCTAGGTCTTACCTACATGTGGCACTGTTCCTGCCAAGAGACGCTGATCATGACCCTTCGCACGACTTTGGTTTTCGGATTCGGATTGCTCTCAACGCTCGCGATGGGTTGCGTCGCCGGTGACGAGATGTCGGCCGAAGACGACCTCACGAGCGTGACCGCGCGCAGCCGATCGCTCGCTTTCGATGGCTATGTTTACGTCTCGGCGAGCGCCAGCGACAGCGAGATCCTGAACGCCGTGCGGGCCCAGACGCAGACCGCGTTCGGTGCCCTTCGCACCGCCGAGATCGGGGTCAACAATCGCGAACTCAAGGCCGTTGACGTCAAGACCTTCACGAAGACGAAGGTCACCGTTGTCGACACCGCGAATCCGAGTGCGCCCAGCAGCGCGATGCTGAAGGTGCGGTACCGCTACACCGACAACGCCGTCGTCCCCGTGTCGATGGCCAAGCGCTCGGCCATTGGACTTGCGGTGATGTCGCCCGACTACCGCAACCAGACTTCGCGCATTCTGAAGGAGTGCACGTCGAATGACTCGCACGCCCAGGATTTCGCTTCGTCGATTTGGTACGTCTTCGACCCCTCGCTCTCGACCTGCCGCTCCGCGATGGCCGCCGAGCAAAAGCTTATCGATGCGGCCAATGCAAAGCTCCTCGACCCCACCAGCGAGATCTCGAAGGAAGAGTCCCAGCGCCTCTACCTCACGACGACCGTGAAGCTCGGTGCCGACAAAACGAACAAGGGCCTCAGCTACCCCGAGTACGACCGGCTTTTTTCGGGTGGCGTGAAGAAGGACACCCTCGTCATCGGTTTGGTCAACGGGTTCCTCGACCACGGCGCGAAGGACGCGACCGACTCGGGCTACTCCGAATGGATGGACACGCTTCGCCAGCTATCGAACGTGCGTAAGTTTGAGCTTGCCAGCATCGAGCCTGCTGAAGATCTCTCCACGTTCTCGGTCAACGGCAAGACCGTGACGAGCGCGTCGTTCCAGGACCTGATCGCATGGGAGGTCGACGGGAAACTCCCGGCGGGTCTCACGTACGCCGACCGTGCCGCGTTGAAGCAAGCCGTCGGCGCGAAGCTCGTCCAACACTGGGTTACGCTCGCGGCACCGGTCAAGGTCACGTTAGGCTCGGGCGCCGCGAAGCCCTTCACGATTCAGGTCGCCTCGTATTTCGGCTCCGACTCGAGCCAGGCTCCTCACAAGCGCGCGATCAAGAACAGCGACGTCTTCGTGTACAACGGGCATTCGTACATCGGCTACGGCCCGCTCGATCCGTCGAACTTTTCTGCGGCGGATTTCCCCGCGAGCTACCAGTTGCTCTTCATCGATGGGTGCGTCTCGTACAACTACTACGAGAAGGACTACATCCCGCTCAAGGCCGGCGGTACGCAGAACCTCGACCTCATCACGAACGGCCTCGAGGCCCCGGCGTGGGACAGCGGCAACGCCGTAGGTAAGCTCCTCGCGAAGATGATCGACGGCTCGTGGTCGAGCTACTCGACGTTGCTCACGGCGGCCTCGCAGACCGATTCGCTGCGCGTCGTCGATGGCGAGCTCGACAACGCGTTCAACCCGAAGAAGACGCCGATCACACTCAAGTGAGCGTGGCGATTCGATGGCTTGGCGGGCTCCTCCGCTGAGCGCATCGAAGCCCTCCACGGGGGGAGCACAAGGCCCGGTGACATGCGCCGGGAAGCGGCTCCCCCGTTGACGAGCGCCGGTACCGGCAATAGGCCGATGCTCGATGCGTTTTCCCATCGTTCTCGCGACTTTTGCCGCCGTGCTCGCGGCCGCGCACGTCGCGACTGCGGAGGAGCCGGCTGTACTGCCGCCTCAAGCCGCCGTGGTGATAGCACCAGCGCCGTCGGCCGCAGGGCAGGGCGCCATCGTCGACGTGACGCGCACGCCCGCTCCTGCGAAGGGCACCGCTGCGGTCGTCAAGCCGGCGGCGACGTCCGCCCCGGCGACGTCCGCCCCGGCAAAGTCGAGACCCGCGGCGGCGAAGCGAGCCGGCAAGCCTCCATCTCCGAAGGCCGCCGAGCTGCCGTCGGGCATGACGTGGCACTCCGTCAGGAAGGGCCAGCGGCTCGGCTCGATAGCGAAGCGCCACCACGTCACAATCGACGCGCTCTGCAACGCGAACGAGCTCACCCGACGCGACAAATTGCAGCCCGGCATGAAGCTCATCATCCCGTCCCGCAGCGACGTCGACGGCGCCCTCGCGCGCGCCAGTCACGGCAAGAAAGCCGACCTCGCCAAACCCGAGCTCGCCAAAGCCGGACCGGTGCCGCTCGATGCCCGTAAGTCGAGAGCCGTGGCGCAGAAGGTTGCAAGCTGGCAGCCGTACGTCGCGCGGCCGAAAAAAACCGGCATCGTCACCATCAAGAGCCAAAAGGGCGAGTTCCACGGGAGGCTCGTGGCTCGCTCCGGCAAGCTCGCCCCGAAGGCGCGTCGTGAGGCGGAGCGCGTGCTCTACGCGGAGGAGGACGCGACGATCGATGCTGACCTGTTGAAGTTCCTCGCGCGGGTCAGTGACACGTTCGGGGGGCTTCCGCTGAACGTCGTGAGCGGCTATCGCACCGCAGGCACGGCCGAGCACTCGCGTCACAAGCTAGGCAAAGCGCTCGATTTTACGGTCGAAGGCGTGCCCCTCGAAGCGCTACGTGATTACTGCAAATCACACGACGGCGTCGGCGTCGGTTACTACCCAAACAGCGGGTTCATCCACCTCGATGTACGCGAGCGTTGGACGTATTGGGTCGACGAGTCCGGTCGTGGTGAGCCGCCGCGCTACGTCGAGACCACCGTGAAGCCGACGGAAAGCGCCGCCGGCCCCGAAGTTCGCGTCCGCTGAGCGACGCTCGGGCGGGCCTGTCTCAGGCAGACGTTACCGGCATGGCGGGGCGGGGCAGCTCGACCCAGAACACGGAGCCGCGCGACGCCGCGGCCGCGACACCCACGGTCCCGCCCATCTGCTCGCACAAGTGCTTGACGATGGCGAGGCCGAGCCCGGTTCCGCCCATGTCGCGCGAGCGACCCGAATCGACGCGGTAGAATCGCTCGAAGACCCGCTCGTGATGTTCTGGCGCGATGCCGGGGCCATCATCTTCGACTTCGAGGCGCACCGTGTGCTCTCGCGCGACGGCTCTCATCACGACGTGTCCAGCTTTTGGTGTGTACTTCACGGCGTTGTCGAGGAGGTTCAAGAGAACGTGCTCGAGCGCAGCCCCGTCGGCTGTAGCGAAGAGGTCATCGTCGGCTTCGATGGCGATGGCGATGTTGCGCTCGGATGCGTGTACCGCGACCTCGGCCACGGCGTCCGTGAACGCCTCGGCAACGGGGATGGGCTCGACGTGGATCGAGTAGTGCCCCGCCTCGATGCGCGAAAGATCGAGCAAATCACTTATCAAACGCGCAAGTCGTTGTGAGCTGCGGAGGATCGCTTCGACGAATCCGGTCGCGCTGTCGGCGTCCTCGAGACCTCCTCCAAGCAAGGTCTCGGCGTTCGCTGCGATCACGCTGACGGGCGTGCGGAGCTCATGCGATACGTTGGCGACGAAATCGCGGCGCATCGTCTCGAGTCGGCGTACTTCCGTCACGTCGTGCATCACGATGACCGCGCCCCCGATGCGATCGAGCGGCGTCGCCCGTGCGAAGAACCGACGCGGCGGCTTCGATGGGAGGTCGAGCTCCTCGCTGGTCGCTTCTCCCGCGAGGCTCAGCTCGGCGAGTCGCGCGAGTGCGGGAACCCCGGTCACTTGCGACAGCGCGCGGACGCTCGGCAGCTCGGTGAGGCCGAGTGCGGCGAGGGCGGCGGGGTTCGCGAGGCGCACCTGGCCCGTCTCATCGAGTGCGAGCACCGCTTCGTCCATGGCGCTGAGGACCGTGTGCAGGCGAGCGCGCTCGCGACCCAGCTTTTCCTCGGTTTTGTGGAGGTCGTCGGTGATCCGATTGAACGAGCCCGCGAGCTTGCCGAGCTCGCCTTCGGCCTCGAAGAAAATGCGCTCCTCTTTGCCCTTGGACACACGACGGGCCGTCTTCACGAGGGCGCGAAGCTGCCGCGTCAGAAGCTCCGACATCAGCGCGCTCATCGCGATAGCAACCAGCAGGCCGAGCCCCCCCGCGATGCCCATGCCCACGCGCACCGTATGCCGCGCGGCATCGAACTCTGGCTTTGGAAGGTCGCCGCGCCCCATCAGCGACCGGCTCACGTACGCGTCGAGGGTGACCCCGCCCGTGAGTCCAACGGCCCCGAACATCGCCAGGGACACGACGAAGATCTGCCCGCGCGAGCCGAGTTTTACCTTCACGACGTGACAGCTCCGCGTGGCCTCTCTTCGGGGACGTCTTGCGCGAAGCGGTAGCCGACGCCGCGAAGCGTCTCGATGTACGCGCCCGCCGAGCCGATCTTCTGACGCAGTCGTTTGACATGCGTGTCCACGGTCCGCGTCGTCACCTCGGCCGAGACACCCCACACGTCCGTCAGCAGGACCTCGCGGGACTGCACGCGGCCACGGCGCTCGATCAGGGTCTTCAAGAGGCGAAACTCGAGGGCGGTCAAGACGACCTCCTCACCGTCCACCCAGGTGCGGTGCGCGCTGATGTCCAGCTTGAGCTGACCCAAGTCGTGGACCCCCTCGTTGCCGCTCTCCGGTGCGGGTTTTGCGCGTCGCAGGATTGCGCGAATTCGCAGCAAAAGCTCACGGATGCTGAACGGCTTGGCAACGTAGTCGTCGGCGCCGACCTCGAAGCCCACGACCCGGTCGACCTCGTCGGTCTTCGCGGTCAGCATGACGATAGGCACGCTGCGGGTTCGCTCGTTCGCTCGCAGCGTGCGGCACACCTCGGTGCCCGGGATGTCGGGAAGCATCAAGTCGAGGAGCACGACGTCGGGCGTGTCGGGTCCGAGTGCGGCTGCGATGGCGTCACGACCCGAGGCCGCGCAACGCGTGCGGTAGCCTTCGCGTTTCAGGTTGTATTCGAGCGTGGCGAGAAGATCGCGTTCATCCTCGACGATCAGCACCAATTGCGACATGCGTTTGCGATACCACGTGATTGTGACGCCGAGGTGACCGTACGGCGACGTCGAGGTGCGCGACGATCTCCAAGACGGATTACGCAGTTGCGTGCGCGATCATTCGCAGCGCATGCTCGCGGCGTGCTGACCCAGCTA
Source organism: Polyangiaceae bacterium (assembly GCA_947475525.1). Lineage (GTDB taxonomy): Bacteria > Myxococcota_A > Polyangia > Polyangiales > Polyangiaceae > SYFR01. The sequence goes on from CANJMI010000002.1 coordinate 307,387, forward strand.
CGCAAAAATCGCGACGCGAAGGCGCGTGACCTCGTCGGCTTTTTGCCCACCACGCGCGAGGAGATGGCCGCGCGCGGCTGGGACGAGCTCGACATCTTGTTGGTCAACGGCGATGCCTACGTCGATCACCCCGCGTTTGGCGGCGCGTTGATTGGCCGATTTCTCGAAGCACGCGGGTTCCGCGTCGGGATGATCTCGCAGCCCGATTGGACGAACACCGACGCGATAGCGCGGCTTGGTCGGCCCCGGTTGATGGTGGGGATCACCGCCGGCAACCTCGACTCGATGCTGAACAAGCTGACGGCCCAAAAGAAGGTCCGCGGCGAAGACCAATACTCGCCCGGAGGCCGAACGAACGCCCGCCCGAACCGCGCGACGATCGTCTACTCAAACTTGTGTCGGCAGGCTTTCCCGGGCGTACCGCTCGTCATTGGCGGCATCGAGGCCTCGCTGCGGCGCATTGCTCACTACGATTACTGGTCGGACAGCGTCCGTCGCTCGATCCTGCTCGACGCGAAGGCCGACCTTCTGATCTTCGGCATGGGTGAGCGACCGGTTTGGGAGGTGGCGCGACGCCTCCGTGATGGCGAGCGCATCGACGAGCTGCGTGACGTGCGCGGGACCGCTTTCGTCATGCGCAAGGGCCAGTGGGAGGGCATCGAAGCCTCGCGTTATACGACGGACGGCAAAGCGGTGATCTTGCCGAGCTACGAGCAAGTCAGCCAAAGCAAACAAGCGTTCTCGGCGATGTCGCGTGCCTTCCAATACGAAACGAACCCCGGTAACGCACGCCCGATCCTTCAGGCGCACGGCGCCGAGGCGGTTTGGTTCAACCCACCCGCGATTCCGCTCGAAACTGAAGACATGGACTCGCTCTACGACCTCCCGTTCATGCGGGCGGCGCACTGGACCTACGACGAGGGGATCCCGGCTTTCGAGACGGTGAAGCACTCGGTCGTGACGATGCGTGGCTGCTTTGGCGGCTGCACCTTCTGTTCGATAACCGAGCACGAAGGCCGCGTGATCCAGTCGCGCTCCGAGGCCAGCGTGCTGCGCGAAATCCGCCAGATCCGCCGCATGGGAGACTTCCACGGGACGATCTCGGATCTCGGTGGTCCGACCGCGAACATGTACCAGATGAAGTGCAAGTCCGACGAGATCGAGCGCGCGTGTCGCCGACTCTCCTGCGTCCATCCTGGGATTTGCGAGAATCTCGTCACCGACCACGAACCGCTCATCCACTTGATGCGACGTGCGCGCGAGGAGGAGGGGGTAAAGCACGTCTACATCGCATCCGGTGTTCGTTACGATCTTGCGGAGCGTTCGCCGCAGTTCATCACCGAGCTTGCCAAGCACCACACTGGAGGCCAACTGTCCGTCGCGCCCGAGCACAACGACCCCGGTGTGCTCGACAAAATGAAGAAGCCGCCAGTGAGCTCGTACGAGCGTTTCGTCGAGCAGTTTCAGTGCGCGAGCCGCGAGTCCGGCCGCGAGCAACACTTGATTCCGTACTTCATCTCGGGGCACCCGGGCTCGACGTTGAAAGACATGGTCAACCTCGCCTTGTGGCTGAAAGAGCGGGGCATGCGTCCGCGGCAGGTCCAGGACTTCATCCCGACGCCGATGGCGATGGCCACGTCGATGTATTACGCGGAGCTCGATCCGTTCACGGGTCAGCCGGTCTACGCGGCGAAGGACATGCGCGACAAACGCTTACAAAAGGCGCTCCTTCTCTATTGGGATCCCGCGCACCACGAGGAGACGCGCGCAGCACTCACGCGTGCGGGACGCGCGGATCTGATCGGCAGCGGTCCCCGAGCGCTCGTCCCCCCAGAAAAAGGGAAGGGCGCCCTTCCGATGCACGTGCAGAAGGCCAACGCGCGAAAAGCGAAAGCGCGCCGCGAAGGCGGGACCGGAAACCGCCCGCGCGACGAACGTCCCCGCTGACGGCGCGGCCCCGGCAACGCTAACCTCGGCACGGTGGGCCCTTCGATTCACAACGCGTCGCCCGAGGAGCGACCGCCCGCGAGGGGATGGCTCGCGAGTCTCGGCCATGAGGGCATCGAGACGTGGCACGTGTGGGCAAGTGCGATTGGGCTGATGGCGTTCGCGCTGACCTCGGCGTTCAGCCCGGGTCGAGCGGCGGCGCGCTCCGTTCGCAAGGTGACGCTCGCGCAGATATTTTTTACCGGGGCGCAGGGGTTGCCTTTCGTCACCGCAACCGCGCTCGTGCTCGGCGCGACGATGATGTTGCAGATGCGGGTCGCGGCTCCGGGCCTTCCCGGTGAGATCGTCGGCAAATTCCTCGTTACGGTCGTCTTGCGGGAGTTCGCTCCGCTCGCCACCGCCATCATCGTCGCCTCCCGTTCCGGAACGGCCATCGCGACGGAGATCGGCAACATGCAAGCCTCGCTCGAGATATTGGGTCTCTCGTCGATGGGCATCGATTCGCGCCGGTTCGTCGTGTTGCCGCGACTCGTCGCGGTGGTGACGAGCGTCGTCGTGTTGATGGTCTACTTTGGGCTCCTCGCGCTCCTCGGCGCATTCGCCCTCGCGGCGGTGTTCGGTTCGCCTGACCTTGCCGCGATTCGGAGTGGGCTCGCCGAAACCCTCGTGATGCCGGATCTCTTTCTGTTTGCTGGCAAGGGTGTCGGCTGCGGCGCGCTCGTGGCCGTTACGTGCTGCCACTACGGCATGCAAGTGAAGGGCTCGATCACCGAGGTCCCACTGATGACTGGCAAGGCGGTCATTCGAGCGGTGCTCGGGTGCGTGCTCTTCAATTTCGCCGCCACGCTGCTCTACTACTCGCTGGTCGGCACGCCTGCGGCGCAGATGTAGTAGCGTTTCGCTCGTGGCAGAGGGGCTCACGCTACGCGCGGTGACCTTCCGTCGCGGCCATGTGACGGTGCTCTTGCGGCAGTCACTGACGGTACCGCGCGGCGGGACCTTGCTCGTCACGGGCGCGAACGGCGTCGGAAAATCATCGCTCATGCAGCTCGCGGCCGGCCTCGTCCGACCCGACGAAGGAGAGGTGCACATCAACGGGATCTCGGCCGACTCGGCCCACCCGGATGAGCTCGTCGGTGCGGGGGTGCGCCGCGCGTTCGTGTTCCAGCAGGGCGGTCTCGTCGCCAATCTCTCGGCGTTGAACAACGTGGCACTGCCGCTGCGCTATCACGCCGACACGCTCGGTCTCACCGACGCGGTGATAGAGGATCGCGCCCGTTTTTGCCTTGGAGCCGTCGGCATCGAAGGCCCGCCGATCCACGCTCTGCCGGGCCGCCTCTCGTTCGGTATCGCCAAGCGCGTCGCCTTCGCCCGCGCGATGGCAATCGAGCCGAATTACGCATTTTTCGATGATCCGGATGCCGGCCTCGATCACGAGAACGCCCAGGTCGTGCAGGACATACTCACAAGCTATCGCGACGATCCGGGCGTCACACTCGTGCTCGCCTCCAACCACCGCGCCCTGATCGAGCGGCTAGGCGTTCCGGTACACGAGCTTGTCGATGGGCGCCTCGTGCGCATCGACATGGCGACGATGGCGCCGTCTTCGCTCGTGTGAGGTGACCGTCTTCTTCAAGGGTCACGTTCTCCCGCAATTGGCTCGAACGCGGAGAAATCGACGGCGCCCGCGGATCGTCCCGACCGCTCGACCGTAAGGGAGGTGGGGCGTCGTGCGTTATGACGTCTAGGAGAGACCATGAAGTTCCAAAACCTCGCTTCGAAGACTGCTTTTCTGTTGATTCTCGGCAGCGCGACCGTCTGCTCGCTCACCCACGCGGATGAGCGCAATCCGCGTCCGACTGTCGGCAGCGAGGCCGTCTTGGCACAAGGTGAGGGTGGCATGGTGCTCGTTGGCGACCGGCCGCTGGTGTCCTCTACGTTCGTGAACGACGGCACGCTGCGTGTCGAAGGGCGGCTCGGGCACGCCGCTCTTTCAGCGGACCTGGGCGGGGAGACGTACGTCTACCTCGATGTTCATCCCGCCGAGGGACTTCACCCGAGCGAGGCGCCGCCGCTGGCGCTGTCCCTTGTGCTCGATCGCTCGGGATCGATGATCGGCAAACGAATCAGCAATGCCCTCGCCGCTGCACGCGGCATGCTCGAGCGGCTACGCGAAGGTGACGTCGTCAGCCTCGTTGCGTACGACCAAACCGCGCACCTCGTCTTCCCAGCTACGGTCGTCACGCGCGAGAACCGCGGTCAGCTCGTCTCGAAGCTCGGGGCGATCCATGCGCAAGGTGAGACGTGCATCTCGTGCGGGCTCGAGATGGCGGTCGAGCAGCTCGCGGGGCGCGATTCGATGGTCAAGCGCCTCGTCCTCTTGAGCGACGGTGAACCCACGGTCGGGGTGAAAGACCCGCGGCAATTTCAGGCCCTCGCAGAGCGGGCTCGCGATAGCGGCGTGTCGATTCGCGCCGTCGGAGTCGACGTCGATTACAATGAGCGAGTGATGAGCGCGATTGCGCGCGGCTCGAACGGTCGGCACTCGTTCGTCGACAACCCGAGTGAGCTCTACCGCATCTTCGAGGATGAAGAGCGTGCGCTGCGCGAGACGGTGGCGACGGGTGCCGAGTTGACGCTCGACCTGGCCCCTGGAGTCGAGCTCGTCGAAGTGTTCGATCGAGCGTTCGATCGCCGCGGCCGCACCTTGCGCGTGCCGCTTGGGACGTTCGCTTCAAGTGACGCGAAGACTGTGCTGGTCAAGGTGCGCGTTCCCCATGGTCTGTCCGGTGCTCAAGCGGTGGCCGATGTGCGCATCCGCTACCGCGACCTCGTGTTGGCCCGCGAAAGTGAGTCCCGCGGAGCTTTGTCGCTCTTGCTCCGCTCGGGTGAAGCCTCCCCCCTCGACCCACTCGTTGCGGCGCGGCTCCAGCGCAGTCAGACGGCCGATACCCTGCTCGAGATCAACCGACGCTTCACCGACGGCGACTCCGACGGGGCGCTGCGACTGATCGAGAAGAAGCGCCGCGACCTGACCGCGAGCTCCAATTACGCTGAACACGCCGCACCGGCCGCGAAGCGCGCTGCGGTGCAAAAGGACTTCGAATCGCAGCGGCTCGCGCTCGACGCGGCGGCGTCCGTATTCGCGGAGCCTCCGAGTGCCGGCCCAAGCGGCCGAGGCTATGCGGCACCTGCCGCGGCCGCTCCTTCGACGCGCGCAGGCAAGGCCTCCGTGCGCCGCAATGCCGAGGCGGCGGACGCGTTCGGTTACTGACGCGCCGGCGTGTTTACTGAATGCCTTGGAGCGTCTTGATCGCGTGCTCGTGTTGGTCGAACTCGCTCGCGTCGTGGAGCTCTTCCTTGTGCCAGAAGCGGCGCCACGCCGAGCCGATGCGGCCTTTGGGATCGTGCCGAAGGTGTTCTTCGGGAAACATAAACTCGGTGACGGCATTCAATGTGGCGGCGGGGTAGTTGCGCTCGTCCCGCCACGCAACACCGAGCGCCGAGAGTGCCTCGTGTGTGGCCGCGAGCTGCTTTTTCCGGGTGCGCGCGACGATCACACGCGGCGTGATGCCGAGCACCTTGAGGTCCGATTCCATCACCTTGAGCTCGGCCATTGCCCAGGACATCAAGCGCACTTGGAAAGCGAAGAGCGCTGCAATTTCCCGCTTCGTCATGCGCTGGAGCATGCTCGGCAAGTACTGCATACCGAGGCCCACATGGCGCGCTTCGTCGCGTTCGTAGTAGCGGAGCAAGTCGCATAAAACCGGCTCGATCCCGCTCTCGCGCACGGTCTGAAACACCGTGAGGGCGATAGGTTCGATCAAGAGCTGCATGCCGAGCAGCTTATGAGGAAGTTTATCCGTCTCGAGCACGGTGTCGAGCAACGCTTGGGGCGCGCGGTCGAGTGGCTCGATCGTGTAGTCGAGCTCCTTGAGGTAGTCGTGCATCACGTAGAAGTGCCGCGCCTCGTCGAACGCTTGGCTCGTCGCCGCCATTTTTGCCTCCAGCGGCACGAGTCTGTCGGCGAGCTGCGCCGAGACCTTCCAAGCCGCGAATTCACCCCAGAGGATGATGGCGAACACCTTCTTGAGCGCCTCGCGCTTCTCGGGTGAAACCCGAATGCCACCGTGCTGTTTGATCAGCATCGGCAGGATCTCGCGCCCGTCCCAGGCCATGTCCTGGCCGCGGTGGTAGATGCGCTCGCACTTGTCGAGTCGGCGCGCCTCCTCCGCGCTTTTTACGAGGTCGAACATGTCGTAACGGATTTGCGAAGGACCGAATCCAGCGAGGCTCATAGGATCTCCGTAGGGTGGCGGACGGTTGGGGCAGAACGAGTCTTCGTGCGTGGTCGCGTAGGTGGGCGTTTCGCGGCCGCGGTTGCCTTCGGCGTGGCGTCGGCGATGCCAAGGTAGCGAACGCACATCTCGGCGAGGTCGGATGCAGCCTCTTGGTCGCTGAGACGCGGAGTGGCGTGCATCGAGGCGACGGCGCGAAGCTCGAGCGCGCCGAACACGAGCCAGACGGCGGTGTACACGGCCCGTTCGCTGTCCGGGTGGCGCACCGTGGCCCCGCGCGTCCGCACCAACTCGACGACGAGCGCGCTCACGCGGGAGAGGAGCCGCTCCCCGAGCAGTCCAAGCGCGGGAGTCGACGGCATGCGCGAGATCATCGCGGCGATCAGCCCGCGTTTTTCGTGGAGCACGCTGACCATGAAGCGGAGCATCGCCTCGAGCGCCTGACGGAGCGGCACGCCTTCCCATCGCGGAGGCTCGAGGGCCGCGCGGGCGGTGGCTTCGGCTTGCTCGTCGAAGCGTTGGAAAAGGTAGTTCAGCAGCCCCTCCTTGTCGTGAAAACGCGCGTAGAAAGCGCCGACGGAGGAGCCGGCACGTTTGGCGATTTCAGCTACGCTCGCGCTCTCGACGCTCTTTTCGGCGAGCACGGCTTCCGCGGCATCGAGCAGGCGCTCGAGCGTCTCCTGGCTGCGCGCTTGCTGCGGCGCGCGGACCCATTCGAGTTGTCGCGAGGTCGTCATGGCGTGGGCGTCGTGCGGAGGGTGCGCGTTCGGACTGGGGTCTCGGAGACGTTTTCTAAAACCGAATCAGAATTCGCATTCTGAATGTAGCGCGACTGCGAGCGCTGTCAAGGGCGGGTGTGCCCTCTTTTCCGAAGGCCACGTTGGGGCGCCGGCGACCGTCGTGAAGCTCGTTCAGCTCTCGGTCGAGAGCACCGTGACGAGCTCGGCGAGTACGCTCGCGTCCGCGGGGGCGACGTCCCGTTCCGCAAACCCGGGCGCAAGGGGCTCGATTCGGAGCCGTGCCCGCTTGCCGGCGGCGCGATCGACGCGGCAAACGACGTAGCGCGTCTGGTCGGTTGACTCACGAACCGAGAGAAGCGCGATGCCGCCCAAAACGTTCAGGCTCGCCGGCGCGCGAAAGACGCACCAGCCTCCGTCCGGGATCCATGGCGCCATCGAGCCGCCGAGTACGCGGGCGACGAAGGTCCCCTTGTCGGTGCGCGACGGGCGACCCGTCAGCTTCGCGTAAAGAAGCGGCGGTACGGCTTCGGCGCGTGCGAGGTGTTCGGCGGCGGCTTGAAGTGGTGTCACGGGAAGGGTGCCGGGCCCGGGCTCGTCTTGCAGCTCTACGCCGCAGGCCGCGAGGCCTTCGAGCCATGCGGTTCGAGCGACGCGTGGCCTCGCGTCGTCGGGTATGGGTTGGCTCAAGAGGTCTTGTGCTTCGACACCGAGCCTTGACGCGATCGCGTCAAGGCTCGCGAGGGTGAGGTTCTGGCGGCCGCTCTCGATGCGCTGCAGGTTCTTGGTCGCGATGCCGAGGGCGGTCGCGAACGCCTCTTGGGTGAGGCCACACTGCGCGCGCAGGCCCGCGACGCGCCGCCCGACGCGGCGAAGGAGCTCGCGAGGGGCTGTCCGCTCCATCCAGCGGAAGGTGCGCGCTCGGCGTCGAGGTGCAAACCATCCCATAAGATGGTGTCCAAATAAAGGTCTAGCGTGAGCGCGCCGCGTCCTGTCGTTCACGCGACAAAACTTTTTCATCTGTCATTTTACGAAACAAAAGTGATTCAAAGGACGGATGCAGGTCCAAACAATGCTCGACCTCCGTTTCGGTTGACGCCCATCGTGCGAGATGGTGATTGTCCATCGGCAAGTTAAAGGGCCGCGTCCGAGTCCGCTAATAGCCGCCTAATCCATGAGCGACCGCATCCCTTCCGAAACGCAGTCGTCCCAGCGGTGGCCGCTCGTGCTCGTAGGCGTTGCATTCCTCGCCATCCTGACGCTCCCGTCGCTCGCTCGCGCGTCCGATGACGCATCGAAGAAGAAGGAATCGAACTTTCGCATCGTCTTTGACCCCGCGACGGGGCAGCTCCGGTACCAGACCACCGAGGAGACCACCGAGCAGCGTACGGTCGACTGTGACGCGAAGCCGAGCACCTACCGGGCGTTTCCGATTTATTTCGAGCTCGACAAGGATGTCCTGAAGAAGGACGAAAAAACGCATGAAACCCTCGCGGGCATCGGCGACTTTCTGGTCGAAAATCCAAAGACCGAGGTTCGCATCGAGGGTCACACCGACACGCAAGCCTCCGACGACTACAACGTTCAGCTCTCGCAGCGCCGTGCCGTCCGCGTAATGGCTTGGCTCGTCAATCATGGCGTAGGCGAAGACCGGCTCACTGCCGAAGGAAAGGGCGAGCACCAGCCCAACTACCGACAGAATGCGGATGAAAAGGTGGGCGTGGACCGCGATGAGTTCACGGCATGCTCGACGCCCAAGAACGGAACCCTACCCAAGTTCTGTGAAGCGCGCGTTTGGTCGAAGACGCGACGCGTTGAGGTGTGGGTTACCAAAGGCACCGAATCGCTCACGCAGAAGTGCAAATCCACTTCGAAGCGAACAACGGAGAGGACCTACACGCCGCTCGCCGATGCCGCGTGTCCTTACCTCTTGGGCGCCCGACTCGGCGTGCTTGGACCGAACTCGTGGGTCAACGTCGGTGCCTCGATGCAACCCCTCGGCCTCTGTTGGCTCGAGCTGGCGGCAACGGCGGGGTTGATGGTCAACACTATCGATCGCGACGACGGATTCTCGAATCATAACGTCGAGATCCCCCTGATCCTACGCGGACGATTCTGGTCCGGCGACCACCACGCGTTCGTGCCTGAGGTAGGCCTAGGCATCACACCTTACGCGCACAAGGGAAGCTTTACCGCCGAGGTACTCGGACACCTCGGCGTCGGCTACGGATACCGCTTCTCGCGCGCCGAAGGATGGCGCTTGGGGGCGAGCGTCGGCATCGTTGCGCAGAGCGGCGCGTACTTGCTCGCGCCATTGGCTACGCAGTTCGAGCAAGGGTTCGAGCTCGCTCCCTACGGCGAGTTGTGGGCCTCGTACATGTTCGACATGAGCGGAGGAGGGTGAGGGGATGGGGTTGAACACTGTCGCGCCGGGTGCGTCTTTGCCAGGTGTTATGCGTGCGCTCGTCTACCTCGGTGCACTTCCGCTCGCTGCGGCGTGCTCCAAAGACTCACCGAGCGGCGAGGACCGCTTTGTCCCAAACCCCGTCGCCGTCACCACCGCGGTATCGACTGCAAAGGTCGGGGGGGATGCTGCGCCCGCATCACCGTTCCCCGCGAGCGCATCGAACGACGGGCGAGACGCATCGAAGGCGATCCTCGCACCCGAGGACGGGGGTTTCGTCGATCCGCGAAACGGCTGGGGCTGGAGCGATCGCTGCTGGCAGCACCTCGGACAGAACCTGCTCGGTTACGCGAAGGCCGAGTGTGAAGCGGGCATGAAGATCACGGCCCAAGATAGTGCCGCGAACAGCCCGCGTCCTTCACTCCTCTACAACCTCGGCCTCATCCAAGAGCGGAGCGGCAGCCCGACCGCGGCCAAGGCGCTGTACGAGCAGTCGCTCGACCTGCGCGCGAACCCCGAGGTCGAGTCTGCGCTGCGACGCGTAGGCGGAACGCCGAAGCCGAAGGCCGCGGAGAAGACACCCGAACAGCGATGCCGCGAAATGTGCCCGGGCGAGCAGCCCGAGCTGACGCGTTGTTACTGCGTGTGCGTCGGGCAGTGCACCGATTGAGCAGTGCACCGATTGATGAGCCGCGGACCGATACGCCGCGAGCTTGGAATATTCGTTCAAAGAGGATTGGGAGACTCATGACAGCAAAAACACGACTGTTGGGCGCGGTGATGGGGATCGCCGCAGGCAGCATGCTCTTGGCGTGTGGGTCGTCGAGCGACGAGACGTCGGCGACGGGCACCACGACGGCGTCGACAGCGGCCGGCACCGGTGGGGCCGGTGGCGGTGAGTCGATGAGCGGTACGGGTGGCTCCGGAGCTACCGGCGGTGCAGGGGGTGGCGGCTATGTTCCGCCTGCCCCCGAGCCGGCACCTTGCGATCACGTCGGCAAACACGGCGCGATCACGATTCACGGCATCGAAGTCCTAGACGACATCACCCCGCCGAAGACGATCTGGACCTACAGCCCGGTTCACATCAAGGTGAAAGCGAGCGCTGCCGGCGTCGCGCCAGGTGATAACGTCAGCGTTCCGCTGCTGTTCGGCATTGTGCCCCCGCCGTCGCTGACGAACCCCGTCAACGGGCTGGACAAATACATGTGCCCGCTCGAAGCGGTGATGCTGAAGGGGCTCACGGCCGACGTTCAAGAGTTCGACTTCAAGTACGTCCTGATGGACGACAGCTGCTTTAAGCCAGGCAGTGAGTTCGTCGACAAGCTGACCTTCACGCCCTCGGGGCAGGATGGTTGGTATTCGGTCAATCTGGCGCTTCAGATCGATCCGGTGTGCACGGATAATCCCGCGCCTCCGATCCTGTACGTGAACGACCTCGCAGGGCAGGCACCCAACAACGAGTGCAGCTCGAGCCAAGGCAAAGGGTGCGCGTGGAAACTTCCGGTGTACTTCCCGCATGCTGGAGAGTTCTACATTCGCCTCGACGAGACCACGCCGTATTCGAAGGTAGCGACGGTCCCGACGAAGACCCCCGCCGCAGGTGACATCGTCTCACCCTTCGCGTCCGTGAATTCGCGAATCGTCGCGTACGGTCTGCCCCCAAAACTCGACGGTCCCGCGACTTTACCGGGCGGCAATTCTCTGCTCGTCGAGTACTTCGTCAAGAATAAGGGCGATGGCGGCCTCGGTGACCCAATCGACGTCGCGGCCGGAGACCTCGCGCCGGGTTCGAACGTGTCACTCAACCAGTTTGAGATGAGCAAACCGGCAGACTTCGAGCATCGGCTTTACTTACCCGAACCTGCACGGTCGAAGTTGACCGACGGGGCATGGAGTAAGTCGACGATGCTGACCGTCAACGCGTGCGTTCGCTTCAAGGGTGGCACGATCGATCCAACGGAATGCAGGAGCTTCGACATCGCTCCGAATCGCGTGGAACCAAAGCCACCCATCGGCGAGAAGAGCGGCGCGCAGGCTTCGCAGATCAAACCCGTCGGCACCTGCATTGATGGAGGCTACGGTCTCTTCCCACGCTGGCCCAATCAGGCGGGCAGTGTTGTGCAGGTTTCGACCGATGCCTGGTCCTCTTATTATGGTGATGCCTCGGGGACTCATGGCGACGCAGGACTCATGGTCGATGTCGTCGCGCTCAACAACCTGTTTGCGGTTCGCCTAGTCGATGCGTCGCTGACGGCGGACTCGACCAAGGACGGCAAGGCGAAGGGCAAGGCGCGCGTTGAGGTGGCGTTCAAGACCATCGTCAACCAAGAGTTCAAAGGCAAAATGCCCGCCGCGAGCTGGATGAAGTCCTTCGCGGGCACGTGCGCGAAGGCACAGATCCCGGTGGGCCCCATCTTCGCCACCGTTGAAGGCTGCGCCAAGGGAAACCTCGGCATTTCTGCCTCTGGTGAGTTCACCTACAAGAACGCCCCTGGGCCGAAGCCATTCGACAAAGCGACCAGCTACGGCAAGGTCACTCTCAACGTCGTCCCGCAGGCGTCTGCTGGTCTGACGGCCTCTGCGGGTGCCGCAGTCGGCTTTGGCCCACTTGCGTCGATCTCCGCCGGTCTGAGCGGCGAGCTCAACCTGCTCAAGGCGCAGATGCCGACCAGCGGCAGCGTGGAATGGGGCAGCGCCGCAACGGGGCCGCTCGATATTCAGTTGAGCGGCGGGAGCAAGCTCACTGTCAACACGTTGAGCGGCACGATCAGCGCGTACGTGAAGGCAAAGCTCTTTCTTGTCACTATTTACGACAAGACATTCCCGCTGTGGTCGTTCAACGGCACTACCGACGTTCCTTTCGACTTCACCCAGCCGCCCTTTCAATTCTGCGTGCAGTGAAGCCCACTCCTGTAATCGCTGCCGCGCTTGGGTTAACCACCCTCGGCGCGGCAGCGTTGCTTGTACGAACTCGAACGCCGCACACCAACGAAACGCCCGCCGCATCGGCGAGCGTCGTCGCCCTATGCGGCGCTCCAATCGGCTCCGCGCTCACGGGTAAGCTTGTACTGTCCGTCTCGGAACGCAGCGGCACGGAATATTCCCTTCACCTGAAGGCAATGGCACCTCTCGAGTGGCGAGGGGCCCTGCGTCAGCTTTCGGACGGTACACGTGCCGGGACCGGCGAAGCGTTGCGTGAGCTTGGGGTCGGCCTTCGCCTCGAACCGAATTGCAGGGTTTCGGCGTTATGGGTTCCGGGTCCAAAGACAGCGCCGGAGAGGCGATTTGCCGCGACCTTCGGCGCCCTCGTCGATGTCGAGGTACAGCCGGGCGAGGCTTGGCGTGCTCGCCACGTCGATGCGTCGGGCGAATACGCAGCTGCGTACGAAGTGCTCTCGGATGGTCGCGTTCGACGCCGGCGTATCGGCTACCTCTCCTCCGGCGGACCGAACGTGCGCGTTTCAGGAGAGAGCGAATTTCGGCGCGCCAACGGTTGGCTCGGTGAGGTGCATGTCAACGAGACTTTCCAAGCGGCCGGCATTTCTCTGCCTGTGGCCTTCGACCTCACGCTCGCTCCCAGCACAGAGTCAATTTCGGTTCCGTCCGAAGGCGATGGCGAATGGGTTGCACTGCAAGCCCTCGTCCAGTCAAAGAGCGACAGCACGGAGCTCGAGAAGCAGGACCTTACGCAAGACTGGCAAGTGCTGACGGGGCCTGACACCGACGCCGCCCGCGACCAGGCGATCGCCTTCGGTCACGCGGGCGCGACGAATCCCGCGATCGTCGAGCGCTTGCGGCTCGCGACCCGTGAGCTCGCGCAGGAACGCCGCCCGCCGATTTATCTCGCACTTCGCATCGCGGGAACCGCCGAGGCCCAAGCGGCTCTGCTCGAGGCTGCAAACGATCCCGGACGAACCGAGAGCGATCGCGTCAACGCGCTGGCCGCGACCCACGACCTAGCGTCCCCTACCCGCCGCCTGATTGACGAACTTGAACGTGTTGCCCACGAGCGTTCGCCTGAAGGACCCGCGAACGCTGCGTTGCTGGCGCTGGGTTCGCTTGCGCACCTCGATCCTCTTGCAGAAAAACACCTGCTCGAAGCGCTTGCTCGTGCTCGCGCGAGCGACGCCGTGACCTCGACGCTCCTCGAGGCGCTTGGAAACTCGACGCTGCCTCGCTTCGAGCAGGACCTCATCGCCTTCACGCGCGCGGAAAATGAAGACCTCCGCCTTGCCGCCGTCCATTCCCTGCGAAGTTACAGCGGAGACGCGACGTTCCTAGCCCTCGTCGCGAGGCTCGAATCGGACTCGAACGAGCCGGTACTGGACGTGACCGCACAGCGCCTCGCGCCCATGGTGAAACGGCGAACTTGTGGAGCATCTGGCCAAGCCGTCGCGGTCGCGGCGCACCGATTGACCCAACGGGCTTGGTTGCCTGGAACGGAGCGCAACCTCATTCGACTCGTCGGAGAGTG
>CANJMI010000003.1:0-202500 GCA_947475525.1 Polyangiaceae bacterium
TCTGCCGATAGCGTCATCGCGCTCATCGCCCTCGGGCCCATCATCCGTTCGACCATCCGCTTCCGAAACGCCGCGCTGTATTCCATCGTCCTCAATCCTGTGCCCCCAGGGCCGTCATCCGGTCGGTGCGGCAACTATCCTGACGCAGGCGGGTGCGCCCGGAGGAACTCGGTGACAGCAGCACGAAGCCGCTCAGCTTGTCGACGCCCGGCGCGGCCAGCATGCGCGCCAGCACTTCGGGATTGCGCACACGCACGAAGCGCTCGGCACTGGCCTCGGGCTTCATGTTGGCCGGCACCACCGACAGGTTGAACAAGGCCCAGCTCAGGTCGGCGTCGGCGACCGCATCCTCGGTTCAGAAAATGAGGGAACGGGCATGTCCGTTCCGCTCGCCGTCGGCGACCGACATCAGGTGTTTGTGGCTCGCGGGGATACACAGCGAAGCGCCCATAGACTTAGCCATCGACCGCATTCCTGATCAGCGATACGGCGTGGTAGGGCAGGCCGGGATCGACCTGCACGAGGATATTTTTTTCCTCGGCCAGCAGGACCAGGTGCACCACTTCGGGCGCGCCGGCATCGCGCAGGATGAGCAGGCGCGGGGTGCGCCGCAGAAGTACCCGGGTCGCCTCGCCGATGCCTGGCTTGATCATGTTGATGTCCTTGACGCCATGCTGCGCCAGCGCTGCGCGCATGTAGTCGCGAGAGACGGTGGCGGCCTGCTCTTTGTCCATCGGCGCCAGAGCGCACGGCAGCGGCGCCATCGCCAGCGCCTGCGCGACCAGTTCGTCGGCAAAGCGCTGCGACTGGTCGTGCAGTTCGAACTGCTGGTAGTACACGCAGCCGTGGAAGTCGCCGGGGCCGATCGCCTCGTTCAGGATCGACCGGCTGATCAGTCCCGAGACGGTGGCGTTCAGGATGCTCGACGGGATCAGGTAGTCGTCGCACGAGGCGGCGCAGGCCGCGGTGCCGGCCAGGTCGGACAGCACGTACAGGCCGCCGTCGATGCAGGTGCCGCGGCGCACGTTGAATTCGGCGATCGCCGCTTCCAGTTCGCGCGAGATCACGCCCTTGCCGGTCCAGCCGTCGACGAACACGATCGACTCCGGCGCATGGCCGGCTGCTAGGATGTATTCGAGCGCGACCTGGTCGATGCCGCGGTCGCGGAGGATCGAGACCGAATAGTGGGTAACGTCTCGCTGCAGCACGACGCCGATCAGGTGCTTGAGCACCACGCCGACCGGGGTGCCTGCGCGCGCCAGCGACACCAATGTGATCGCGCCGCTGCGGCGTTGTCCGATTAGCGTGGCGAGTGCCAGGCAGTCGCCCGCCATGCGCTCGAGGTTGGCCGTGCAGGCCTGGCGAAACTGCGTGAGGTAGCGCTCCGACGGCAGCGATTCGGGCGACAGCATTTCGCTGTAGTGGCGTTGGCCGGACTGGATCAGGTATTCCTTTTCCGGTACGTCCACGAAGTCATGCAGCGCAAGCGGCTTGAGGAGAAAATGCACGTCGCCGGCGCGGTAGCTGCCTGAGAAATTCATAGCGCATCCAGTGCCAGGCCGGCCAGCTGGGTGCCGCGCGGCACGATGGCGTCGTCGCAGGCGGCCATGAAGCGCGCGTCGGAGCGGCTGTCGCCCATGCCGAAGGTGAGGATGTCGCCATGCTCGGCGCGCAGGCGGGCCGTCACGTGGGCGACCGCGTGCGCCTTGTTCAGCGCATTCGGTAAAATCGCCAGGTTGTTGCCCTTGCGTTGGATGAAGCAATCGCGCCGGCCTTCGGCGATCCATGGCGCGACGACCTCGCGTTCGATCGGTTCGAGCCGTTCGGCGACCTTGTCCGGATCCTTGTGAATGCACACACACGCGGCGTGAAGGACGCCGAGTGTGCCGAGGGAGAGTGACAGGATCGTCTTTGCGTGGAGGTCGTCCTCAATGAATTGCTTGAGAAAACGCTCGATGCTTGCTCGGTTAAGGCCGACCCTCGCCATTTGCCGGCGCGCTCGCGCCGCACTGAGTTGCTCGGGATTCACGGTGTCTTGTGATGGGAAGCTTTCGCTCATGGACCTTTGACGGAGAAGGCGAGCATGGATTCAAACTTTCGCGATTTCCAAGTAATATAAGGGGATCTGTCAGCTAAACGGGGGGAAGCTCAAAGCTCACGAGCGCCGAGTGGTCATCTTATGTTTTTAAACACGCCGTAGCCGAAAGAAACAAGATCGGCAAAGACCGCGCGAGGCAACGAACATCATGGGCTCCGCGCGGCGCGAAAAAAGAGCAAAGCTGCAGCGGGCAACAATGGTGAAACATAAGCAAACGCCCCTAGAACGATGCCCTCCCACAAAAACCACCACAAGAGTCGCTTGACAATGAATTCAGCGATCGTCGCTGGCATTGTCATAAGAAATTTAATTGCTTGGTAAATGAAAACTAATTTATTAGTTTCGTCGGAGCAATACATTCGCTTCGTAAGCGAGTTGTCGATAGCCGCAATAATTTTCCAGTGACTATAAACTGGCGAATCGAACGCTGCGCGCTCCGCTTCCACAGGGTAGCTACCTCGGGGCGCAACGAACGGCGTCATCTCGTCGCGTTCCCCTTTGGATGCCCCCAGGCAGGAATGGTCCCGCCATGGTGCACTATGAATGTAATTGACTGGTAAGTCTTTGTAATAAAGCCCACCGATTACAAGAAGAACAACTCCGGCTGTCCCTAAAAGGATTTTGCGCCTCGGCCCCTGAACGTAACGTGATGCAATCGCCGCCACAATAGTCGGAAATAGAAGCACGCCGAGCGCGGCCAACATCCCTAACACCGAAAGAACGAGCAGGATAATGTCGTCTGCGTATTCCCAAAAAATCGCCGAAAAAAGTTCATCCATATGTTTTTCTCAGTGGCCAGACGAAACAAATCGTATCGCTTGGCTTGTCCCCGCGCAAGGAATTGCTGTGGTCGCTCCGAAAGACTTGAAGTTCCAGTTGCATAACGGAGGAGTAGCGGTCTGAAGCTCACCCAGGGCCATCGCATCAAATTACGTCACGATATGACGCCCAGAACGCGCAGAAGAGTTCCGTCAAGCCAGCCCGCGAGTAAGCGCTTGTTCTTCACGCCGAGCTTCTTCCCGTTGAGTCCGGTGACGCCCTTGAGAAGGTTCACGGCGCGAATCGACGCACTCCACGACCCCGAACATCCCGATCCTCGCTTCGTTCTCCATCACGGGGATCTGTGCAACGCCCGGTCTTTGCGCGACATCCTCGACCAGACGCAGCCGGACGAGCTTTACAATCTCAGCGCTCAGAGCTGTCACAAAGGTCCTTCGGGCGCATCCGCCGAGAGCTTGAGATGAAGTCAACTCTTCGCGGCGTGGAACAGGGTGTTTGTAGCGGCTGGCTTCCCACACTACCACCTGACTCATTCACCGCGCGGGCAGTCGCTCACAAGCTCCCCTACAGGAGGCGACAGCCTCATCCTCTCTCACAGTTCCGCCTCACGGAATCGCGTGCTGCGCGAGCGTGGCGCGAGACACGAACCGGAGCGCCTCCGCCTCGGTCGCCGCGAGGTCCACCGGCGGCGCGACTCCGCCCGCCTCTGCTTCGGCCCACCGCGCGGCGCATAGGCACCACTTGTCACCCGGGCGCAAACCAGGGAACCCGCCACGCGCCGTCACGAGGTCGTTGCCTCGGTCACGCGTGTAGGTGAGAAACTCCGCGGTGATTCGCGCACAAACGACGTGGACGCCGACATCGTCCGGCCCTGTCGTGCACCGCCCATCGCGGTAGGCGCCGGTCATCGGCGAGGTGCTGCACGTCTCGAGTTCGTGGCCTTCGACGTTGCGCGCGGTGCGGCGCTCAAGCTCTGGCGATGCGGGTGGAGGGAGCGCGCACGCGGTCGACGAGCCGGCGGTGCCGCGGACGGGCAGGGCATTCGATTCGCCCGATGGGTGTTCTTGCGGCCCTCGCCCAGTCGCACACGCGAGCGAGGGCAAGAGCAACGTTAGGAGGAAAGGACGCTGCACCCGGCTGAAGCGTAGGCGCGCGCCGAACATCGGCAAGGAGTTTCGGACGGCTCATTCAAACGGTGGTGCATCTCAGCCGCGGGTCGCTTCGCGGGCGAGGACCTCGTGTCTGTGCTCGCGCCACCAGTGAATCGTCTCGCGTAGGCCGTCCTCGAACGTCGTGGTCGCGACGAACCCGAAGCGCTCCTTCGCGCGGGAGACGTCGAGCATGCGGCGGGGCTGCCCGTTCGGCCGCGAGGTGTCCCAGCGGAGTGTGCCTTCGTGCCCGACGAGGCGCTGAATCGTCATCGCGAGGTCCTTCATGGCGATCTCGAAGCCGGCGCCGAGGTTGACCGGATCGGGGTCGTCGTACGTTTCGAGCGCGTCGACGAGCCCTCGTGCCGCGTCGGTGACGTAGAGGAACTCGCGCGTTGGCGAGCCGTCACCCCACAAGGTGACTTCGGCGTTGCCCTCGATGCGCGCCTCCTCGAACTTGCGAATCATCGCCGGGATGACGTGCGAATCTTCGAGATCGAAGTTGTCCCAAGGACCGTAGAGGTTGACCGGAAAGACGACGACGAAGTTCGAATCGAACTCCTGGCGGTACGATTGCGCCATCACGAGGAGGGCCTTCTTCGCGATGCCGTAAGGCGCGTTCGTCTCCTCGGGGTACCCATTCCAGAGGTCGTCCTCGCGAAACGGGATCGGCGCGAATTTTGGGTACGCGCAAATCGTCCCCGCAACGACGACCTTTCGCAGCGCATGCCGGCGCGCCGCTTCGAGTACGTGCAGCCCCATCGCCATGTTGTCCCGAAAGAACGAGCCGGGGTGCTTGCGGTTCGCGCCGATGCCGCCGACTTTCGCCGCGAGGTGCATCACCACTGTGGGCTTGGCCTCATCGAAGAGTCGCAGGACGGCATCTTCGTGCGTGAGGTCGTAGTCCCGCGAGCGAGCCACGATGACGTCCGCGATGCCGCGGCGTTTGAGTTCGCTCACGACGTGGCGTCCGAGAAATCCCGCGCCACCGGTGACGAGTACCCGCTCATGTGCGTAGCTCTGCATGGGCGAACGTCACCACGCTACGAGCGGGGGAGCAAGGAGCGCACTTTCGCCTCCGATTCGCGTAATGTTGACGCATGCGCTTTGGCTTCGCTGCATCGTTTGCGTTTACGACGTTTGCCTTTTTCGCCGCCGCCTCGCTGAGTTCGTGTGGTGTCACGCCGGACGGTGAGACGACGCCCATCGACGAGGTGTGTCCGGGGCTCGAGAAAACGTTCGAACCGGGGGACGCGAACGGACATGCGGAGCCGTACGGTGCGAAGGCAGCGAACCAGGCGCGCGCGGGTCGGATTGCGAAGGAGGCCGATATTGCGGTGCCGGCTCACGGGCGTGAGCAGGTGCGCGTCGGTGACTACGTGCTCGCGAACGATCGTCTGGCGGTCACGATCGAAGGGGCCCGCGCGAGTGGAGGTTATGCCCGCTTCGGCGGAGGCATCCTCGGCATCGATAAGGTGGGGCCAGACGGCCGCCCGATGGGGGTGTCGCGTTATGGCGAGACGTTGATGGGCGTGTCGCTCGAGGTCGTCTCGCCGACGAGCGTCACGGTCTTGGCCGACGGCTCCGATGGCAAGGCCGCGGTGGTTCGCGCGACGGGCAAGCTCGCGCGGATCCCCTTCCTCGACGAAGGTGCGCTCGGCGCGCTTTTTCAGCGCCGCTATGGGTTTAGCGCGACGTACGACTATGTGCTCGAGCCTGGATCCGACAAACTCACGATCCGACTCGGCATCATCAACGACACCGTCGATCCCATCGACTTCGGTCTCGAGCGCAAGGACTCCGACGAGCTGTTCGGATTCTTCCACGGGTCCAATTCGCAGCTCGTCACCCCGGGCGTGGGCTACGGCAAAGCGAAGGTGGCGACGGCGTGGGCGGGCTTTGACAGCGGACCTTTCAACTTTGCGTGGCGCAACGTCGATGCCGATCTCGAGTTCGCTGTCGAACAGAGCGGATTCTCCCTCTTTTGGGGACCGGGCTATGCGGCGGACGCGTGCTCGCGCGTGCTGCTCGATCGCGTGGAGGTCATCGCGGGCGGCCCCAATTACGACGGGCTGCGAGAAGCGGTGCGCCGCGTCGACGGCGATGCCCCGTGGCGGGCGGTCGCGGGAAAATTGACCGACGGCGCAGGTTCTCCCGTGGCGGACGCGTGGGTCCATCTGCTCGATGCCGAGGGCGCATACCTGAGCCGCACACGCACCGATGTCGAAGGCGCCTATGTCGTGCATGCGCCGCCGGGCGTGCCCGCAAAAGTGCTCCCGCAAAAGCGCGGCTATCCGACCCATGCGGGCTTCGTCGTGGGGGCCGACGTGGCCAAGGCCGACCTCGCGTTCGCCCCGCACGGTGTCGTCCACGTCACCGCCAAGCGTGACGGCGATGGTGTGGCTTTGCCCGTTCGCGTGCAGCTCATTCCAACGGTGCCGGAGCCCGCGACCCCGCCTGAGTTCGGGGTGCAAGACGAGGTGGAGGGGAGGCTCCACCAGGAGTTCGCGATCAATGGCGAGGTGACGCTCGTTGTGCCGCCCGGTGAACATCGCGTCGTCGTCACGCGCGGGTTCGAATACGAGCCCTTCGACTCGACCGTGACCGTCGCGGCCGGGCAGACCGTGGACCTCGATGCGAAGCTCGCCGAGAGCGTCGATACGACCGGCGTGATGTGCGCGGATTTTCACATTCACTCGCAATTGTCCGCAGATTCGAACGATCCGATTCGGCTCAAGGTGATGTCCGCGGTCGCCGATGGCCTCGACATTCCGGTCTCGAGCGAGCACGAGTGGGTCGCCGATTTTGGGCCGGTCGTGAAGGAACTTGGCTTGCAGAATTGGGCCTTCGGCATGGCCTCCGAAGAGCTGACGACGTTCGCATGGGGCCACTTCGGCGTGATTCCGCTCACGCCCCGTCCCGACCAGTTGAACAATGGCGCCGTGGAATGGATCGGCATGAAGCCGACCGAGGTGTTCGCCACCGTGCATGCGTTGCCGGAGGACCCCTTCCTCGTCGTCAACCATCCGAGCGGCAGCGGCTTTCAGGCGTATTTCAGCGTGGCCCGCTACGACCGAGTCACGGGCAAAGGCTCGGATGACTTGTGGAGCGACAACTTCGACGGCGTCGAGGTGTTCAACGATTCGGATTTCGAGACGAACCGCACCGCCTCCGTAGCCGATTGGTTTTCGCTCTTGAACCTCGGCAAGAAGGTGTGGGCAGTCGGTAGCTCGGACAGCCATCACGTGCGCACCGCGCCTGTCGGGTATCCGCGAACGTGTTTCACGTTCGGTCACGACGATCCGAAAAAGCTGACCCCCGAGAGCGTGCGTGACGCTGCGCGTTCGGGCGCGTCGACGATAAGCGGCGGCCTCTTCATGACCGTCGTCGGGCCGGGCGGGAAAGGCCCAGGTTCGACGGTCGCCACCGCTGGTGGCAAGGCGACCTTCACCGTCACCGTGCAGGGCGCAAGCTTCATCAAAGGCGACACGCTCGAGACGATCGTCAACGGAGTGACCGTCGCGACGGAGCCGCTGCTGCCGCTCGGCGCGGGGCCCGTCAATCGCTACGTCAACCAGGTCACGGTGACCCTCGATCCCGCGGCGCCACGCAATTGGGTCGTCTTCCACGCGAAAGGTGAAGGCGATCTTGCGCCACTGCATCCCGGGCGGCAGCCGTTCGCGGTTTCGAACCCGGTGATGCTCTCGACTCCGTGACTCCGTTCGCGGTCAACGCCGCTCTTGCGTCGCGCCGCGTGATCGCGCGGCGATTTACCTTGTTTGCCCTGCAATTTTCCTGTGGTACCGCAGCCGCGCGATGAACAACGGACAGCTCGTGGGCGGACGTTTCGAAGCCCAGTCGCTGGCCGGACGAGGCGGCATGGGCGAGGTGTGGCAGGCGCTCGATCGCGCGACGGGGAAGGTCGTTGCACTGAAGGCGATGCGTCAAGCGAACGCCGAGTACACGGTGCGCTTCCATCAAGAAGTCGAGCTCATGCGAACGCTCGCGCATGAGAGCATCGTCGGCTACGTCGCGAGTGGGAGCACGCCCGACGGCGACCCGTGGTTCGCGATGGAATGGCTCGAGGGGTGCGATCTCGCAGCGCATCTGAAGAAAGGCGTCTTGAGCATCGAGGAGGCGATCGTGCTCGGGACTCAGGTGGCGAGCGCACTTGGGTATGCCCACGAACAGGGCGTTGTCCATCGCGACATCAAGCCCCACAATTTGTTCCTCGTCGGTGGCGACGTCGCCCGCGTGAAGGTGCTCGACTTCGGCGTCGCGAAGCTCGTCTGGTCGAGCACCGTGCATACCGCCCAAGACAGCACCTCGCTGCTCGGCTCGCCGCGTTACATGGCGCCGGAGCAGGCGCGGGGTGACTCTGCGATCGACGCGCGCGCCGACGTCTTCTCACTCGGCTGCGTGCTCTTCGAGTGCGTGACGGGCCGCCGATGTTTCGAGGGCCGAGGCCTCGAGGTGGTGTTGGCGAAGGTGCTCTTCGACGAGGTCCCTCTAGCATCGAGTGTTGCCGATATTCCGGACGTTCTCGACGACCTGATTCGCCGGATGGTCGCAAAGATTCCCGCGAGCCGCCCGCCGAACGGGTTCGTGGTCGTGGGTGAACTCGAAGGGGCGCGCGACAACCTGGACACCTGCGTGACGAGCGTCCGCGCGGACCCGGCGTTGTCTTCACGAACCGAGCAGGCGCCGAGCGTTCTTCCCACCGAGGAGGGGCTGCCACCCTTGGTGGAGACGGTGACCTACGTGAGACCCGACTGAAGCCTGAGTTCCCGGCAGCGCGTTCGGCTCGAGGCGATAGCCCCCGCCTACGGAGCGACGCTCGCGCTGCGCCCTACGCGCTACACTGTGCCGCGGTTCGAACGATGGTCCCACCCTCGCAGTCAGAATTTCCGGCCGTCTGGGCCGAGGTTCGCGTTGGAGAGAACCTCGTCAAGCTGCTAAAGGACGGCGACCAGGCTTACCCTGCGATGCTCGCCGCGATCGCTGCGGCGACCGAGACTATCTGCCTCGAGACGTACATTCTTCGTGATGACGCGACGGGCAATCGCTTCCTCGATGCCTTGTGTTCACGGGCACGCGCTGGGGTGGTCGTGCTGTTGATGTTCGACGCGTGGGGAAGTGACGTCTCCGGTGCCGCGCTCAATTCCCTTCGTGAAGCTGGCGTGCACGTGAGTGCGTTCCGACCGTGGCGTCTTAGCGGCTCTATCGCGCGGGTGCTCGCGCGGCATCGTCGTCGAAATCACCGTAAATCGCTGGTCGTGGACGGATCGGTCGGCTTCACCGGTGGGATGAACGTCAGCGATGATTATGCGTCCGTCGCGGACGGCGGAGCGGGCTGGCGTGACACGCACTTGGGCATCGTGGGCCCCGGAGCGCGTGCTCTCGAGACTTTGTTCTTGGAGACGTGGCGTCGCAACCGCGGGCCCGCGTTCGACAGGTCGCGCTTTCGCAGGCCAGCGGTCGTGGAGTCGTCGTCGCTCCGCATTGTCGGCAATGGCCTCGTTCGTGGGCGCAAGCTTGTCCGGCGCGCATACGAAGAGGCGTTCTCACTCGCGAAAGACCGCATCTTCGTCACGAACGCGTATTTTCTGCCGCCTCCACAGCTGGTGCGCACGCTGATCGGCGCGGCCTCACGCGGCGTGCGTGTGGCGGTGGTTCTCGCTGGCACCACCGACGTAAAGCTCGTGCTCTACGCGGCGCGAGGGCTGTACCCGGCGCTGCTTGGCGCGGGCATTGAACTCTACGAGTGGTCCGGAGAGCATGTGCTTCACGCGAAGACCGCCGTTGTCGACGGGCGCTGGACGACCGTTGGCTCGACGAACCTCGACCCTCTCTCCTTGACGATGAACCTCGAAGTCAACGCGATCGTCGTCGACCGCGAATTCGGCGCGGCCGCCGAGCGACTCTTCATCGCCGATCTTGTGCACTGCCGACGAATCTCGTTCGACTCGCTGGAACGTTACGGACTGTTCGAACGAGTGCTCTCGTGGCTCGCGTGGCGCGTGCGGCTCTGGCTCTGACGCGCTCGCCGAGTCGGAACCCGATGACGGGCGCTCAGTAGCGCTCGGGGACGAAGCGCTGCTTCTCACGCGGTGGTCGCTTGTAGCCTTTGTCTTTTTGCCGCGGGGGAAACGTCAGCCGATCGCGCGGGAGCACGTCTTCGTAGGAAACCTGCGAGAGAAGGTGCTGAATGCAGTTTAGACGCGCGCGCCGCTTGTCGTCAGCCTCGACGACCCACCAGGGAGCGTCGCTCTTGTCGGTGCGATCGAACATCGCGTCTTTCGCGCGGGAAAAATCCACCCAGCGTGCGCGTGCTTCGAGGTCCATCGGGCTGATTTTCCAGCGCTTGCTCGGCGTAGTCGCCCGATCCCGAAAGCGGCTCTCTTGGTGCTCGTCGCTCACGCTAAACCAGTACTTCACGAGCACGATGCCCGCGCGTACCAGCATCCGTTCGAACTCCGGGCAGGACTCGAGAAACTCCTCGTACTCGGGCTTCGTGCAGAACCCCATCACGTGCTCGACCCCAGCGCGGTTGTACCAGCTGCGATCAAAAAGAACGATCTCACCTGCCGCCGGCAAGTGCGTCACGTAGCGCTGGAAGTACCATTGGGACTTCTCGCGTTCGGTCGGCGTTCCGAGTGCGACGACGCGGCACCCGCGCGGGTTCAGCGGTGCCGAAATCGTCTTGATGGCGCCACCTTTGCCGGCGGCGTCTCGCCCTTCGAAGATCACGAGCACGCGAAGGCCGCGGTGCTTTACCCAGGTCTGGAGTTTCACGAGCTCGGTTTGGAGCTTCTCGAGTTGCTTCTCGTAGAATGATTTCTCGATGCGGCCCTTCTTGTCGACCGGTGTGCCAACTTCGTTCGTGGCGGCCTTCGGCTTCGCGTCGGTCTTCGACTTCGCGTCGGCCTTCGACTTCGCGTCGGCCTTCGGCTTCGCGTCGGCCTTCGGCTTCGCGTCGGCCTTCGACTTCGCGTCGGTCTTCGGCTTCGTGTCGGCCTTCGGCTTCGCGTCGGCCTTCGACTTCGCGCGCGTCTTCGACTTCGCGTCGGTCTTCGGCTTCGCGCGCGTCTTCAGAGTGTCGGTTGCTGCTTTCGAATTGGGGCTCTTTGATGTCGAGGCTTGCGCTGCCATAGTCGTTCGTTCTCCGCTGCGGTGACGTGGGCTCCACCGAACATCGAAGGGTACGCCTTCGGCCTAAGTCGCGGCAAGCACGCTCCGCGATATCGCGCTTCCAAAGGTGCGAGGCTTGGGCTAGGGTCCCCCGACTCGCGCCGACGTCCCTTCGGGGGCCCGGCCGTGGGGGTACGGGGCGTAGCGCAGCCTGGTTAGCGCACTTGACTGGGGGTCAAGGGGTCGCCAGTTCGAATCTGGCCGTCCCGACCGTTCTTGTGGCGTGTACCACCGAGGAAAAGGCTACCCAATCGGGTGGTCTTTTCGCGTTTGTGGGCGCGGCGTGTTCGAAGCTCACGCGAACGTGGCCGAAGTTAACGTGGTCTCGAAGGTCGCGTCCGAAGCGGTCACGTAGAGCTGGTTTTCGGTGCGGACCATGTCGAGCTCGAGGTTGCGTTTCAGCTTCGACGCGAGCTGGTCGAGGAAATTGGGATCGAGGAGCGTGAGCTCGATCGTCTCGAGTTTGTGAATCGCCCGCGTGGCGGCTTCACGCTGCAACAGCGCAAGGTCGGTCGAGCTCCACACGGCAACGCGCCGCGCCGCCTTTGAGGCTTTGTGGAGGCGCTCGGCTGAAGGCGCGCCGACGTCGATCCACGCGAGCAAGATGCCAGTCGGATCGTGCACCGCGATCGGTGGGTCTTCGGCTGAGGACAGCCCGCCTTTGCTGAACGCGATGCCCTCTTCGTACGACAAGCAGTACGCCAAGGTTCGCGTCAGCAAGTAGCGAAGGGACTCCGAAGGGTGCTGCGCGAGCCGCAGATCGAGCGTCTCGTACACGCCGCGGTCGACGTCCGAGAGGCCAACCACGACGTGGTACATGGTAGCGGAGAGCGCCATAGCGACCGCATGCTACTCGGTCCCGTTCGGCTCAGCTCGGCGCATTGCGCGTACGGCTTGTCGAGGCGGTTGGCCCCCCAGTGTGTCCGCTCTACTCTCAGAGCGCGGCTTCGATTGCGGTGAGCACTTCGGGCGCGCCGGGCACCACCCTCGGAGCGAAGCGCGCTCGCACGGCGCCGTCTCGTCCAACGAGGAATTTCTCGAAGTTCCAGCTGATGTCACTGCCGCCACCGACCGCGCTGCCGATGAGCCACTGGTAGAGCGGGCTGCGCTCAGCGCCGTTCACGTCTTGCTTCTCGAGGATGGGAAAGTCGACGCCGTACGTCGCCTTGCAGAACGTCGCGATCTCTTCCGGGGTGCCGGGTTCCTGTCCGAGGAACTGGTTGCACGGGGCACCGACGACGAGAAATCCGCGCTCTTTGTAGCTCGTTGCGAGCTTCTCGAGCTCGGCGTACTGAGGAGTGAGTCCGCAACGGCTCGCTACGTTTACGAACAGCACGACTTTGCCCTCGAGCTCGGCGCTCGGAAGTGCGCTTCCGTCGAGGCGCCGAAGCGCGATGTTCGCGAGTGCCGAAGGTCCACCTTCGGGCGGAGCGCCGTAGGCGGCGCGGTTGACGGTGGAAACGACGGCGTCTTTGAGTTTATCGAACATCTGGAGTTCCTTCGTAGCGAGCGCAGCTCCGGGCCGAAGAGGCCCTTTTTGTTGCGCGAGAATGGGAAGCCATTAGCACGCCGCCGCCGCCGATGCCGCGCCCCGCGCGCGTTACCGTGTGTGAACCGAATCCGCCGCCGCGTCTTCGCGCGAACACGCCCTTCGGTGTCGCCGCCGACACATCACGAGCAGTGCGGCCGCGATGGGCAGGAGGCTGCCTGATCGCTGACCGTCTGCTGCGCGCGCGATGGCGCACGAACTCTCGCCCAAACTGCGTGCGTCGTCGCTCGGCAGCCCACACGCGCCGTCCTCGTCGATGGTGCCGTCGCAGTCGTCGTCGATGCCGTCGCACGTGGCATCGCTCGCGGCGGGAGCTGCAGGGACGCACGAGTCCGTCTCGGTGCCCGCGGTGCAGCTCCGCTCGCCTGTCGCCGCGCACGCGCCGACTCCGCACTTCGTCGGTAACGGCGCCGCGTCGATGGTGCCGTCGCAGTCGTCGTCGATGCCGTTGCAGAGTTCGACGGCGCCCGGGAAAATTGCAGGTTCATTCGGCGCGCAGTCGGCGTCAGCGGGCGCGCCGTCGTGATCGAGATCGCTCTTCGGCGCGATCAGCCAGAGCGTCCCTGCCGGGGCCTCAGCGCCGCCGGTGAGCGTCAGCTTGAACGTGTTGCCCGCGACGTCCCAGGTTGCATCGACGATGCTCGCATCCGTATCGAAGGCGAACGTCCCCTTCTCCGCCGGATACGCGTGGAGGACCGCCGGGATGCCCATCGCGCGCAGTTGAAGTGCGAACGTCCCATTTCCACCGACGAGGCCGACTAACGGGACCGCGTCACTCGATTCGCCTGCGTAAATACCAGCGAGATGACCGGTCACGCCGAGTCGAGGGACCGCTTGCGCGGCTTTCGTCTTCGTCAGTGTCGGGCTCGTTAGCGTGACGTTGAAGCCCACCTCGGTTGCGGTCTTCGCGACGACGAGAGTTCCCAAAGGAGACTTAAATTCGGCAGGTTTTTCGGGGTCGATCACGACGTCGAGGCGCACCTCGGCCAGGTCGAGGAGCTGCATTGTCACCGCAAGATCGATGGCACCGCTTGCGCGCGTGACGGCTGCGAAGTGGCCAGCGCCCGGCAAGCCCGTCGACCAGAGCGAGACGGCATCCGCCGGGTTCGAAGTGACGGACGCGAACGTCGTCGAGTAGACAACGTTGTTGTGCGTGAGAGCCTCGGCGGGCGTTTGGTTCGGGTTCCCGTTCGCGCGTAACCGATACGAGGCGAAGTTTTTCGCGGGGAGAAACGGCAGGGCGAATTCGAATTGCGGCGCCACCTCGTTCGGCGACGGGGTCACCGTGACCGTGCCGAGCGCCACCGTGAGACCGTCGGAGTTCTCAAGGGTCACGTCCACGGCGATCGGCGTCAGTATCGGTAACGCCCCTACGTCTTCCGCGGCGACGCCAAACATCACCGTGTCCTTCGGCCCGAGGAGCTGATCCGCCATCTCGACCCGGAGCGCGAGGTCGTACCCATCAAAAGGGGTGTGCACAAGTGGGAGCGTCGGCGGACCCGGCAGCCCGATGAACGTCATGCCCGCGCCCACACTCGTCGTGACGCCAAGCGTGCGCAGCGCGCCGCCGGGTCCTTGGATCAGGATCGGGCTGCCCGAGTCGTGCATGTTGACGGAGCAATTGGGCGGATTGGCGCCGGGTGACACGGTGCCAAAGCTGATCGTCGGCGTGCTCGCGAGTGACGTCGCGCACAGACGCAGCTCGGTCAGTGGGCCTTCGTTGAAAAGTGGCCCTTGCTTGCCCCATCCCGCGTGCTCTACCGGCGTGCCAACGGCGAGTGTGCCGACGCCGAGTGTAAGGGGACCGATTGGCTGAATGTGCGTGACCGCCTTCGCGAGGGTACCGAACATCATGTCGATGTTGCCGGGGACGGTGTGCCACTCCATAACCCGCACGTGGTGGTACGAACTCGGGCCGCCATCGAGCGTACCGAGCGTGCCGCTTGCGTGCCGGCGGAAGCGCACCGCATACGGTGGCGGAGGAGAGGCAACGCAGTGTTTCGCCGTCACGATGGTCGTCGACGACAGGAGCGTGGCGTTGCAAAACCAGTTGTTTTCCTGGCAATTCGCGGCGCCACCGCACGTGGAGCTCACCTCGCCGGTCACCGGATCGAGGCCAAGCCAGTGCGCGAAGCTCAACGCGGCGACAGCGTCGTAGCGGGTGTCTTCCGGTTTCGGTGCGACGCCGTTCGAGATCGCCAGCGCGGTCGTTGGCGCGTGGAGCAGCGCGCATGCCGTGAGGAGCATCGTCGCGAGCCGGCGGAGGGTGTTTTGGTACAAGGTATTGATCAGCTCATGCGGGTGAGAAAGGCGGCGCAATGCGGAGAAGGATTGTGCGTCCGGCGACCGCGGTTGTGACCAATCGAGTTTGGACGCATTGCCAAGCACGTTGGCGGCATGTTCGATGGAGGAGTTACCGGGCATCGTGGCGAGCATATCCCCCGCTTGCAGGCGTGTGGGGTGCGTATCGCCGAGGAAGCTCGGTGTGAGCACCGGCTGCGCGTCCGCCGGCCTCGGCGCAAGCTTCTCCAAAGGACCGCCTTCGCGTACCCTTCTCTGTGATGATTTCCTTTTTCGCGCGCCGAGCGCCGCTGGTTTCGCTTCCCGCGGCCGTGCTCGTCATCGGGGCGATTGCGTGGTCTTCGTGCACATCATCAGAGACGGTACCGTTCAGTCTCTGCGCGAATCCGCCATGCGACGCTGGCGGGACGGGCGGCATGGCGTCGTCGAGTTCTGGTTTCGGATTTGGCGGCAACGACTGCCCCACGGCGCAGACGTGCCAGGCGACATGTTGCGCGGAGGGCCAATTCTGCGCGCTCGGGACCCTGTGCGCCGTCGATCAGGGGACGTGCTCCGGGGCCGATGATTGCGGGTTCGATAGCTACTGCGAAGGCGGAGCATGCATCCCTTACGGTCTGCCTCCTGAACACGATCGCGATGAAAAGTGCGTGCTCGCGGCGAGCGTCGACGCGATTCTTCCGAGCGTGCAATGCCGCTGGACTGGGCCGCCGATGGGCGACACCGCGCCCGGTCACTTTCAGGTGATGAGCACACCGGTCGTCGTCGATTTCAACTTCGACGGCGATCCGAAGACCCTCTCGCCTTCGATCGTCTTCACGTCGTTCCCGACGGCCAACAGCTACCATTCGCCGGGCGTGCTCCGAGTGATAAGCGGCGAGGACTGCTCCCAGCAGTTCACCATGAACGCGGCCGGCGATGCGACCATGTCGCCTTCGGGAGTCGCGCTGGGTGATCTCGACGGTGACGGGCGCGCGGAGATCGTGGCTCCTGCTCACGCCGGCGGTCTGCTCGCGTTCGCCTACGATTCCGTCAGCAAAACGTTCGCTCGCAGGTGGCATTCGGGCACGTGCGTGAACGGCATCGTGACGACCCCCGACACCACGGGCTCGACCGACCAGTGGAGCGGCCCATCGATTCACGATCTCGACGACGACGGTAAGCCCGAGATCATCTACGGCGGCACGGTCTACGGCCACGACGGGTGCATCCGCTCCGCCAAGCTCGGCTTCCCCGCCTACAGCAAGGGCGTCGTTCCGGTGATCGCCGATGTCGACGAGGATGGCGTGGTCGAGCTTGTTTTGGGTAACGCGATCCACGAGTGGAAAAACGGCGATTGGGTTGCGGAGTCGTACTTCAAAGCGGGCTCGCTGACTCAAGGACAGGTGGCCGTCGCCGAGCTCGGGAACTACCCGCTCGCCTCGTTCGGGAATCAGGATCGCCCTGAAATCGTTGTGATTGCGAGTGGATTGGCGCGCGTTCAGACCTTGGAGGGGACCGTCGTCTTCGGCCCGTTCGCCGTGCCGGGTGGCGGCACCGCGGGGCCCCCGACCGTTGCCGATTTTGACGGTGACGGGCGGCGCGAGTTCGCCACTGCCGGAGGCTCGAAGTACGCCGTGTTCGACCTCGATTGCGTGCTCGGTGGCGACCCGAAAAATTGCGGCGGCATGGCGAAGACCTCCGGCATTCTCTGGTCGCAGACCTCGCAGGATCAGACCTCGAACGTCACCGGCTCGAGCGTCTTCGACTTCGACGCCGACGGCGCGGCCGAGGCGGTGTACGCGGATGAGTGCTTCCTCCGTATCTACGAAGGGGCCACTGGCAAGGTGCTCTACAGCGCGGCCCGGTCGAGCGGCACGACCTACGAGAACCCGGTGGTCGTCGACGTCGATGGCGACTACCGCACCGAGATCGTTTCGTCCGTGAATGACTATGCCGGCACGCTCAACTGCCCCGCCACCGATCCGCTCTTCCCGGCCGCAAAGTTCGAGAAAAACCACGGCATCGTGGTGCTCCGCGACGAGAATGACCACTGGGCCGCGTCACGTCCGGTGTGGAACCAGCACGCTTATGCCGTGACCCACGTCGGAGACGCGGGCGCCATCCCGAAAACCAACGCGGTCAAGCTGAACTGGAAAGACCAAACGCTCAACAATTTCCGCCAAAACGTGCAAGGTGGCCTCGTCGCCCTGGGCGTCCCTGATCTGACGGCCGGCGGGGACGTCGGCATCGTCAATTGCAACGGCGGCGAGGCGTACATCGAAGCCCGCGTCTGCAACCGAGGCACCCTGCCGATGGTCTCCGGAACCGAGGTCGCCTTTTACGAAGGCATGCCCGATGGGCCCGAGCTCTGCCGCGCGCAGATCCCGGTGGCCCTTCAGCCTGCGGAGTGCATGATCGTCGGCTGCAATGCGCTGCTCGGCGACAAGGTTGTCGATGTCCATGTCCTCGTGGATCCGGACTCCCTCACCGAGGAGTGCCACGAGAAAAACAACACGGCGCTCTACCACGAGGTCGGCTGCGGAAGGGTTCCCGGCTGAGGCGTGCCGGCCCACAAAACACAACCGCCCGAGGTCCGAAGACTTCAGGCGGTTGCGCGTTCCAATTGAAACTGTCCGTCAGCGAACGCTGACAGTCAGCTCAATGATGGGGGGCTTCGGCAGCCGGGGCGGCCGAGTCGGCAGGCTTGGCATCGGCCGCAGGCGCGTCGGCCTTGGGGGCCTCAACTGCCGCAGCCGTGTCGGCCGGCTTGGCATCGGCCGCGGGGGCCTCAGCAGCCGGGGTGGCCGGACCGCAAGCAACTGCACTGAACATTGCGAACATCGTAACGAATAGGGTCTTCATAATTCTTTCGAGCTCCTTGAGCTATAGAGACGCGCGACCTTAGAAGGACGGCTCACCTGAATCCAGATTTCTTCAAAAATCGCGATCGTGGGGGCCTGCGTGGCGCGGTCCAGCCAGGCCTGCTTGCCGTTCAGGTGTCGATGGCGAATCCAGTTTCGCGGTAGAGCCGGTCGAAGGCGGCGGCGTACGCGGTTTCGATCACCTTCCGTTTGAGCTTCAAGGTCGGGGTGAGTTCACCGCGTTCTTGGCTGAAATCCCGATCCAGAATGAGGAATCGCCTTACGTGCTCGACCGAGGCGAGGTTTCGGTTGCCCGCGTGGACGGCGTCTCGCATTCGGGCGACCAGCTCAGGCCGCAAGACCACCCGTGCGAGGGCCTGCTCGAGCGCGACGGTTCTGCCGGCGGGGTTGTCGAGGAGCTCGCGCTCGCGTTCCTTGAACTCGGCGGGAGTGACGATGCCGAGCTTGACGCCAAACTCGAGGGTTTCGACTGGGCTCGGCGCGATCAGGGCCGAGACGTAAGGCCTCCGGTCGCCGTGGGCATGCACCTGGCTTATGAGCGGACTCTGGTTCTTGATCGCGTTTTCGATGTTCGCGGGAGACAGGTTTTTACCGCCTGCCGTGATGATCAGGTGCTTTTTGCGGTCCGTGATCCGCAGGTAGCCGTCCGCATCGATGGTGCCGACGTCGCCGGTATGAAGCCAGCCATCCACCACGGTCTCGCGGGTCGCTTGCTCGTTGCCGAGGTAGCCTTTGAAGACGAATGGCCCCCGCACGAGGACCTCGCCGTCGGCGGCGATGCGGCAATCGAGGCAACTCGCGGCGCGGCCTACGGTTCCGAGCTTGGTGCGCCCCGGCAAGTTCATGTGCGTGACGACGGTCGATTCGGTCATCCCGTAGGCCTCGAAAATCGGCAGGCCCGCCATCCAAAAGAGCTCGAGGATCTCGGGGGCAATCGGTGCCGCGCCGGTCACGAACCAGCGCACCCGTCCACCGAACGCCTCGCGGATCCTTCGGAAAACGACGCGGTGCGCGGCCGCGTATGGGAGCCGCAGGTGGACCGGAAGCGGCCTGTTCGCGAGCAGGTGGGGTAGCGCAAGTTTGCCGATCGCGACCGCCGCCGCAAACGCGCGACGCACGGCGAGCGGCTTTTTTTCAAGCTCGGCCTGGAGCTTCGCGTACGCCTTTTCGAACACCCGCGGCACGGATCCAAACAGCGTGGGTTGGACCTCGAGGAGTTCGTTTAGGACGGCCCCCATTCTCGACGCATACGCGGTCGTCACGCCGCTGGAGATCCGCGCGTAAAACCCGAAGACGCGCTCGGCCGCGTGGGCCATCGGTAGAAAATTCAGTGAAAGATCGTCTTCGAAGAGCTGAAGATCGTCGGATTGCGCACTTAGCACCGCCAGAACGTTCGCGTGCGCGACCATCGCGCCCTTCGGCGGACCGGTCGTTCCCGAGGTGTAGATCAAGATGGCCGTATCGGACGGGAGGAGCGCATCTTGTGCTGCGGCGACCTGCTCGTGGCTCCACGGTTCGCCCGCGAATTCGGCTGGGGAGGTGACGCGGGCGTCGCGATGTTTGCTGGTGTCGTAGAGCGCCTGAGTCCACGGCACGATGCGCTCGAGGCGTTCGAGTCCCGCGGCCGCAAGGAGTACGCGACGGAGCTCGTCTTCGCCGTCGACGAAAATCACCTTCACCTCGGCGTGTTCGAGGATGTAGCGGATCGCGTCAGGCGGCTGATTGGGATAGATGCCGAGGCTCACGGCCCCGAAGAGCTGCGCGCCCATGTCTTGGGTGGCCCACGGCGCACTCGTGCGACCCAGGATTGCGATGCGATCCCCTCGCTCGATGCCGGCCCGGGCGAGCCCACCCGCGACCGAGCGCGCGTGGTCGTAGAAGGCGCCCCAACTCGTGGCGAGCCAGCGTCCGTTCTGCTTTTCGTAGATAGCGGGCTTGTGCCGCGACAGCTCGGCACGGCGGCGAAAGAGCTCACCCACCGTGCGCGAGCCGCTCGCGAGCCGACGAACCGGGATGTGCGGTCCCGTCGGCAGCATGCTCAGGCGCCTTCGATGACGATGCTGTTCACGCGGATCGGAGTGGCTGGGCGATCGCCCGAGGCGGTCGGGCAGGTCTCGATTTTCTGCACGATGTCCATGCCTTCGATGATCTTGCCGAACACGGGGTGCTTCGAGCGGCCGGCCGAGAAGAAGTCGAGGTAGGCGTTGTGGACGGTGTTGATGAAAAATTGCGCGCCGCCCGAGTTCGTACCACCCGAGTTCGCCATCGACAGCGTGCCGGGTTCGTTCGAGAGCTGGTGCGCAGCGGGGTGTTCATCCTGCACGTTACCGAACGGCGACTTTCCGGTGCCCGCGCGCGAGCTCGACGGATCGATGCTGTACTCGCAGCCGAACTGGATCATAAAGCTGCGGATGACGCGGTGGAAGTGGAGCCCGTCGTAAAACTTCCGGCCGTCTTTGTCGGCGTGCCGCGCGATGCGGATGAAGTTGTCCACCGTGATGGGCATCTTGTCGAGGTAGAGCTCCGCCTTGAAGGTGCCGAGCGTGGTGTCGAAGATCGCAACCGGATTGGCCATGCGGGCGTCGTAATGGGCAAGCGGCCGAGCCGCAAGTCGGTCCGAGCGTTCAAGGACAGTTCGGGCTGGCCGTTCGTTTCAGTTGTGCCCCGCAATCGCCCTCTACCCGGCGCTGGTACGGCCATTGCAGTTGTCCGAGTTGACGCTATCCAACCCGAGCATAGCCATGACCCAATCGACCCGAAATGAACGCGCCATCGCCCTCCCGCGCCCAATGATTCCGGCAATTTCGCTCGAATTGCGCGCATCCTTGCCCGACGCCGTCAGGGCCCACATCGAGGCGCTCGAAGCCTCAGCCTGCGACCTGCGTCACGAAGTTGACCGCTTGTCAATTTTTCGTCAGCTCGCCTACCGCGATGATCTCACGAGCCTCTACAACCGCCGCCATTTCGATGAGCGCCTGGCTCAGGAGTGGAGCCGCTCGAATCGTTTCGATGAGCCGCTGACCTTGCTGCTGCTCGATCTCGACGACTTCAAGATGGTCAACGACCTCGCGGGCCATGCCGTGGGCGATGAGGCGTTGCGGTTTGTCGCGCACCACTTGGTCGCGGAGTGTCGACGCTTCGACGTCGCCTGTCGGCTCGGCGGGGACGAGTTTGCCGTCATCCTGCCGGGCACGAATGCGGAGGGCGCGCGGGCGCTTGTCGAGCGGCTCTCGGTGGTCCTCTTGACGTCACCGGACGGACCGGTCTTGCCGGCCCCGCTCGCTATCCGCCTAAGCTCCGGCATCGCCGAGCGTCATGAGGCCTCGTCGCCTCAGGACTTCTTCGAGAAGGCGGACGCCGCAATGTATGCGATCAAGCGGCAGCACAAGTCCGACGCCGCACCGCCGAGCAGCTCCGTCTCGCTCCTCCCGGGCGGCGTCTGCGCCGCGTAAATTTAGAGATGCGCCGAGGCGCCCCGGCTTCGTGTTGGAGCAAGAGCCCGCTTACCGCTCAGATCCACACGGTGACGATCCGGCTGCCGATGCGTTGCCACGCGGTTGCATCGGGGAGACTGCGCGCCCGGCCTTCGGCGTAGCGATTCGCCGTCCACGCGGCCCCCGCGGCATCGAGCACGTCGTCGAGCGAGACGCGACCTATCGCGAGCTTTTTTGGCAGCGAAATCCCTGCGTCTTCGAGCAACTGCATGCGTCGCATCAAACCGTCATAGGTCTTCTTGTTCGAGCCGAGTGGCGCCCCTGCGAGCTCGCGGAACGAGGCCTCGGGGTGCACCTCGATCACGCGTCCGGCGGGCAACAGCGACGCGCCGAGGTGCTCGCCTGATGGCGGCACGACCCGCGCGTGGCGTCGCAACGCGGTTGAATCCTCCGCGCCCTGAGCGTGGTGTACGAAACGCCCCTGCCGCGCCGGTGCCGTCGCTCTCAACGCTTGCTCGACGTCGAGGATCTTCGACTTGAGGTTCCAAAGTTGTCGGCTCATCCCGAAACCCGCAAGCTTGCGGCACTCCGCCGTTGCCTCTTCGAAGGTCGCTTTCTGCAGGGCCATGCGGGGCGGAGCGACGAAAACGCTCGAGCGACGCTGTCCGATGAACTCACCGACCAGCCGGTCGCACGTGCGCTCACCTTGCTCGATGAGGGTTATCGGGACGTCCACCGCGATGGCATCGGCAGCTTCGCTCGCGGCGAGCACCTCGTCGAAGCTTGCCACCTGGGATGCTCCCGCGAACGCGCCATTTTCCAATGCGACGAGGACCCAGCCGTCGCGACAACCATCGACTCCAACAACGAACATGAGGAAAATGACGCGTAGCGTGACGTGCCCGTGGTGCCAACCTCTCGCGCACCGGGAGGCGCCCCTCAGGCTTGCGGACCGCGCAGGCGATCGGAGCCGTTCGTGGAGCGAATCGTCAGGCGGACTTTGTCGAAGTGCTCGAGCAGTGGGATCGTCTGCTTGCGCGTAAGCTCGCTCAGCGTCTTAAAGTCCGCGATCGTGAGCGTGTCCGTCGTCCGCAAATGCTCGCGGATCCGTGCGGCGAGTGCGCTGACCGAGGGCGCATCGAACCACAGTTTTCCGGCGTGGACGACTGCGCCACTCCGTTCGAGCGAGGCGAGGGCCGCGCGCGCGAGCTTTGGATCGAGCTTCTCTACGGCGAGGTCGTTCTCGGCGATGCCCTCGAGTCCGGCACGCGTCACGACCTCGGCTACGCGTGCGAGGGTCGCGGCCGCAGCGCTTCCGGACGCGGCGCCTGAGTAGCCCGTCACGCGGACGACCGGGCCCGTGGCGGTGAGCTTCGGGCTCGTGCCACTCGTAAGCTCACCAAGTGTCGCGGACGCGACGAGGTCATCGGCGCGCCGAGTGAGCTCCGCGCGCAAGGTCTGTAGCTCCATCCCCGGCTGCAGCGGGTACGCTTCGTGATGCTCTCTTACCAGCAAAATAGCTCGTGATTTGAGTTCATCGAACGATGCCCGCTCGACCCATGCGCCCTCGCCGACGTTCTTGAGTTCAGTCTTCGCAAGTCTCGAGGCGGCCTCGGCCATCGCTGCGGTGTCGATGCTAAACCGTGACGCGAACTCGGATTTTCGCATCGCCTCGGGCGCGCGTTCCAAGGCGAGAGCCAGGACCGCCGCGGTCGCATCCCCGTCGTGCAACGCGCCGAGCAGCGCCTCGCGTTTGTGGGCGCGCACCGTTCGCGGGGGATGCACATCGAGTACGACGCCCCCGCCGCACACGGCTCCGGCAGGGCCATCGACGTTGGGCCCGCGCAGCACGAAGCGATCGCCGCCGAGCGCGACGAGCGGCTCGGTCAAGCGAAGCCGCGCAAGTCCGCCGCTGAGGAGAGCGTCACCATCGACCGGTTGAATGCGCGCCGTGCTGCGGTCCGTGCCGATGAAAATCGACGCATCGGAACCGCGAGCAATTGGCTCGATGGGCTCGAGCCACACATCGAGCACGCGCGTCGGTACGGCGGCGGCATCGTCGGTCACGACCATGCCGCGCGTGACGTCTTGCAACGCGACGCCTCCGAGGTTGATGGCGAGTCGCGTAGGGGCTTCCGCTCGCTCGCAGGCGTCGCCATGGACGTGCAGCCCGCGCACGGTCGCGGCGAGCTCGCGTTCGGCTCCGAGTACGCGGACAGGCGAGCCTACCGAGAGGGTGCCCTCGACCAGCGTACCGGTGACGACCGTGCCTGCGCCATGCACGGTGAACACGCGATCGATGCTGAGTCGCGCGCGGCGTCGTTCGCGGCGAGTGCGGCTCTGCCTGACGGCCGCGATGACGGCGTGCCGGAGCTCGTCGGTGCCTTCACCCGTCTTTGCGGAACAGCAGACGACCTCGGCGGCGATCCCGCGTTCGATCAGCAATTCTCGGGCTTCTTCGCCGGCGAGCTGCGCGAGTTCGGGGCCGGCTCGGTCGAGTTTTGTCACGGCGACGACCGCGCGCTCGACGCCGAGCAGCTTGCACGCCGCCACGTGTTCACGCGTCTGCGGCATCACTCCCTCATCGGCTGCGACGACCAAAAGGACCACGTCGATCCCGCTCGCGCCCGCGATCATGTTGTGCACGAGCCGACGGTGACCCGGGGCGTCGATGATGCTGATCAGCAGGTCGTCGTCGATGCGCCACGGCGCGAACCCGAGCTCGATCGTGATGCCACGTCGCTGCTCTTCGGGAAGCCGGTCGGTGGCGACGCCCGTCAGCGCGAAGACGAGCGTGGTCTTCCCGTGATCGACGTGCCCTGCCGTGCCGATGACCGCATGCTTCACCTCGGTGAGCGTAGGTCTTCACGCACGTTGCGGCTACCAGATCCCGGGGATGAGCGCGCGTCGCTCGGGCGGGTAGTCGGGGAACTTCGCGCGGTACCAAGCGTGGTGTGTGAGTGCCCGCGGCGCGAGGTTCGCCAACGTGTAGACCGCGAAGGAGAGCCCGGCGAAAGACCAGGTCGCGAGCGCCCAGCCGCACCACTCGAGGATCTCGGCGGCGTAATTCGGGCACGAGATCCAGCGAAAATACGGCCCGCGCGGGATCTGGTAGCCGCGACCTTCGTTGCGTAAAGCGATCAGTGCCTCGTCGGCGCGCACGTTGAGATGGCGCCCTGTGAGGAAGAGCGCCGTGCCTCCAAGGAAGGGCGGGGAGACGAGCCATGCCGTGCCGTAATGCCCAAGCTCGCTCACCTGCCGAGCGTTGACGTAGGCGTTGACGATGTTGAACGCGATTGCGAGCCCCGCGATCAGCACCGGCATGCGTTTGCCATCGGGCTTCATGCGCGTCGGCAGGAGGAACGCGCGGTTCACGTAGTGCAGCTGCCAGAGTGCGCACAGGATGAGCGGCGCGGGCTCGAGTGCGTGCGTACCGAGCGCGAAGATGGCGAGCCACACGAGGCTTGCCGGGCTCTCCATCAGCACCCAGCCGAGGCGCGCTGGAAGCGATGGCCCAAAGCCTCCGCGTACGTGCCGGCCATACGGAGCGCTGACGTAGCGGAGCGCAAGCCAGGTGGGCACGGCGCTCGCGATGACGCCCAAGGTCACCGCGTGATGCAGCTCGCTCTCGGTCATCGGCCGGCGTCAGCGTCGCTCACTTCTGGTGCTGCGCTTTCCATTCTTCGTAAGGCATACCGTAAACGTGCGCGCGTGCTTCGGGATCCGTGACGGCCACGTCTCGTTCTTCGGCGGCGGCGCGGTACCACTTCGAGAGGCAGTTGCGACAGAAGCCCGCAAGCTCCATAAGCTCGATGTTTTGCACGTCGGTGCGCTCTTGCAGGTGCGCGATAAGGCGGCGGAACGTGGCAGCCTCGAGCTCGGTTTGGGTCGCTTGGTCCATGGCGGCGAATGGTAGTCGCTCGCGGCTCGAGCGATGAGCGTTTGCGGTCGAGCGGGCGCGATCGCTCTCGCGTGACGCGGCCCGCAAACGACGCGGTAATTCGGCGGTCAGTGGTGCTAACGTTCGCGATTGGAGGCGCTTGGCTGGCTGGTGCCGCCTGCGGTTTTCAAAACCGTTGTGGGGCAGTTAGGCTGTCTCGGGCAGGTTCGATTCCTGTGCGCCTCCGCCGTCGATACTTCAAGAGGGGCTCCTTTGAAGAGGGGCTCCTAATGAAACGTGTTCTAGCTCGTGTGTTGCTAGGATCGACGGTGGCGCTGTCGCTCGTCGTGAGCGCGCCAAGGTGCGGCCGAGGCGCAGCGCGCTCAGGGTTGTGGGAGCGGATGCCCGTCCGGGTAGGATGGCGGGACGGTGGCTCTGCCGTCCTTCAGGTAGCTCTGAAAAAAGCCGCGGTACTGGGCGATCGCCAGCGGTGAAAAGATAAGCGCGCCATGCTCCGCCGTTTTGCCGCCTTCGACAAAATCGAACTGGCTTATCGCGCCAGTGGCTCCGCTGCTGAGGTTCCCGCTTAGTGGTGCGGGCGCACTGACAAGGCCGCTTATCGGACGAACGGGGTCTACGAGCGTAAGATGTGCGGCGCGCGCGAGCGCCTCACTTGTGGAGTTCGGCACGATGCGATCATCGATTACCTCTTGCACGAGCACGTCGCGTGGCTTCCAGTCTTTGATCCCGGGTAGCGCCTCGAGCGTGCCATAGCGCGCGTAATTGATGGGATCGCCCGGATCGACAATCGCCTGAATCAGCGCGAAAAAACGCGCAACCTCGCCGTCGGAGATGCCGGCTGGTCGCAGGCTGTTGACCAGAATTGCAAAGGTGTTCGAGTCTCGCAAAAGTGTCGTCAGCACGTCGCCGCCGACATTCCACACCGCCGCGCCAACCTCGGGAGCCGTCGCGAAGAGGGTCGCACCCTGCACGGAGCCGAATGAGTGACCAATGTAGAGGATGTGCGATGTATCGAAGTCCGGCTCGCCGTCGGGCGCGCCGAGGGGCAGCAGGTCGGTATCCTTCAGCGAGTTGATAAGCCTCACCAGGCCGAGTTGATCGGCGCTCATCTGGCGAAAATTGTCGCGCGCGCGACCGATGACGAAGCTCTGCGTGTCGGCGTCGATGCCAAAGAACGAGAACGTGGCGGCAAGTGGGCTGGCCATCGCCCCGGCGCGTGAGCCGTGATGCGGCGAATCGATCGAGAACACCGCGGCGTTCAGCTCGGCGAGCCGCTCCGCCGTGCCCCATTCGCCCTCCTTGTCGCCACCGAGACCATGCTGGAAGATCACGACCGGCCGGCGTTTTTTTGCGCTGCCATCGCTGACCGTAAGAAACACCTCGAGGCCGATCCGCCCCTGTTCAATCGGCACACCCTTGTCATCGAGTTTCCAGCGCAAATCACCCGCAACGCGATACTCAGGCGTATCGAAGACCGCGCGCATGCGCACCCGTTTGTCGGGCGCGGTCATCGCGGTCTTTACGGTCCAGGGCTCGAGCAACGTCGGGGCTGAACCCGCGCGAATTTTCTCCACCACGGCCAGCATAGGTTCGTGCACGGTCATGGTCGTGAACGCGCTTGCCAGCGTCACGCGCTCACGGCTTACCCCGAACGATTCGAGCACGGCCAGACCCGCCGCGACCTCGCTTTCATACGTCCCCGCGCCTCCGCCCGTCAGCAGGGTTTGCGTCAGCGGCGAACGGTGCACCGCGCCGCCATCGGCCGCACGCAAGACATCGGTCAGCGCGAACAGATAGCGCGTACGTGGGCGAAGTGGCTCGGCCGGCTGCGCGACGAGAGAGTAGTCGTCGTGGATGTAGAAGTCGTCCGCCGCCTGCTGCCAATAACGCAGCACCAAGCCGCGCGCCTTGCCAAATTCAGGAGAGTTCGCATCGACGTCGATAAGCACGAGTGGCGAGTCGACGCTGGCGTAGCTTTTGGCGTCGCGCAGCGGCTGTGGCGGCTCACGGCCGTCCGGCGGGGGCGCAAGGCCGGTGACGTCGATCGGTCCCGAGAAGTTGAGAATGAGCCCACCCGTGGTGGAAAAGCCGTCGTGCTGATTGAGCTCCTCGACCGTAGCCTCGAGCGTCGGCTCGACGACCAAATCGATGCTCTCACCTGGGGCGAGCTTGACGCGAAGGCCGGTCGCGGTACTCGGGTCCGGCACCGTGTAGCGATTCGACGGATAGGGCGTGAGCACGGTGAGCGCCGCTTCGCCGTAGGTGGCTTCGACGCCGGCCGGCTCGGGAGCGATGTTGCCGCAGCCAAGGAGCGCAAACGCGAGAAAGATCGATGGGTACTTCAAAGCGACGCAACGTTAGCCCGCGGCGTCGAAGTGAGGAACCAGGAACGACAGACCGGCGAGGCGTCAGGATGGCTTGCGCGTGCGCCAGGCCGTCTATCCTGACGCAAAAAAAGCGTAACCGGCATTCAGCCCGCTGACATCGCCTATCCATGTGCTCGCCCTTTACGGTTCTACGCCGACGAACTTGTCAGAGGAGCCGTATTGGGTAACGGCTAAACGTAAGCCAACTCCGCCGGCCAGCAGTCTGAGAGTCACGGGTCGATCGCTCAACCCCAGAATATGCAGGTGGGGTCTGCGTTGACCTCCGCAAGTAAGGGGACGAGAGTTTTGCTAGGAACGGCCCCGACGTACGGATGCCATTTGGTATCGCGATCGCGCCAAAAAAGGCGCCACGCGTGAAAGGTGGGACTGTAGCGGAATTGCGCGATCGGGTTCTGCATGGTTCGGTGATTCTCGCGGAAGTGGGGACGCTCCTCGATCAGTGTAATGATGTTTCCGCGCACCTCATGGGTGAGTCGAATCGCGTGCCGCACCGCCGGTGGGACTCGCGCTTCGCAGAAGGCAGAGAGCTTCATCTCTGCGTGTTGTCGTACGAGCGGTGGAAGGGGCATGGGGGCGAGCAGGGTGATCGTTGGTTGATTCGAGGACGCCGTGGACGCTCAAAGACGTTCGGTACCGTCCATCTTCGCGAGTGTGCGATCGAACGTGCCCAGTGGCAGATGCCCTGCCTTGCGGGCGACCTCGAGGATGAGGCAGTCAGAGAACCCGAGCGATGGTCTTTCTCGGAATCGAGCGAGTGCCTCGGTAACGACGTCGGTATCTTGGAGGCTCAGGGTCACGTGAGCGGAGAGCATCTCGACCGCGACTGCGATCTGCGCCGAGCTGCGGTCGTACACCGATTCAAGTACCCACATGGCCTCCATCAACACAAGGAGCGATACCCAGGCGCCCGAACTGGCGAAGGTCTCTGCCGCGGCCGCTTGCTTCGGATCATCCCGGGCGAGAAGCCGTACGAGGACGTCCGTGTCAACCGCGTGCATAGCGCCGCTTCATGCGTTCTTTGATGCCGGCCTTGAGCTCATCGAGAGTGTGCACCTCTGGCGGCCCATCGGGAAAAAGCGCGGTATGCAGGTCCTCCGACGAGTAACGATGTGCTCGCCGAACCACGATTGCGTCACCTTCAGCATCCCATATGAGCATCGAGCCCGGAGCGAGACCGAGCCTTCGACGAACCTCGGATGGCACCGACACCTGACCCTGCGAGGTGATGCGCGATTCGGCGAGCTTCATGGGTAGTGATTACCACGGTAATGTAGCGCGTGCAAGATCCGCCGGCCTGGCTCCTGCGGGGTCAGCGGAGGCCGGTAGGAATTAGACGACATACGC
This sequence comes from Polyangiaceae bacterium, assembly GCA_947475525.1. Classification (GTDB taxonomy): domain Bacteria; phylum Myxococcota_A; class Polyangia; order Polyangiales; family Polyangiaceae; genus SYFR01. Next base: position 28,995 of record CANJMI010000003.1, read on the forward strand.
GACGTAAACATCCTCGATGTCCCCGAGGGGCTGAGAAGCGTGGTGCACGCGCCGGCTTATCCGGTGGGAGCGCCCAACTTATGATTCGTTGGGGATGGCGGCACGCCGAGCTCGTGTCACTCACGGTTGTTTCTTCGTCTGTTGCTTCTTGGCAATGCGCTTTGGTTTCGGCAATCCGCTCGCCCCGCCCGAGCTCGCCACGATCCGTTCGAGCGCGATGTCGTTACCGCTTTCGTGCAACACGCTGGCGGCATCTTCGAGATCTTTGGGGCGGCCGGCGAGGATCTTCGTGACGATGAGATCGGCCGCCGCAATCACCGGCACCAGCAAGCCACCAACGTCGAGCAGTCGCGACGGCGAACGTCCACGGTAACATCGACATCGGCCGTCATTCGCGGCCTGCCGTGCACGTTCACCGCTTGGGCATCGAACAGGTACCAGCGACGTTTCCCCAGCGCCTTTGCGAGGGCGGCGAGCAGCTCAACGGCCGAAGGTTGCGCCGGCATCTCTCATCCGTTGCGACAATTGCGCGTGCGCTTCGAGATCGGCGGCGCGTTCGGCTGCGTCGGGCCAGCCGGGCTTTAAGGCCAGCGCCTGTCGTCGCAGCTCATCGGAGATCCGAACTCCCTCACTCGGCCCCAGCTGTCGCTTTCGCTCGGCCCAGTAGCGAGCTTTGGCCTCGGCGATCCTTGACCAATCGCGCGCCATGAAGCTGCGGACGTCGCGAGGATCCATGCCTCGTTATCATGCCACAGCAAAACGTTCGGCGCGCAACAACAACACCGCCGTTTTGACCGGTTTTGCGGAGTCGCCCTCCCGACTCCCGTCCTGGGCAGAGCTTCTGCGCCGCGAACGCGTCGTCGCCGCCAGTGTCGATGTGACCTTCGATGCGGAGTTTGGTGATCCTCGGCGGCCTCAGATGCTTGTAAACCAACTCGAGAACGGCGTCGCTCTCCGGCTTCAGGGTCGCCTGGTCTTCGTTGAACACCACGGGTCCCGGCAGTTCGAGACTGTCGAATTTGACGTCTTGAACTTCAGTTTTTGTAACTGTGAGTTTAACGCCGCCGGCACAAAGGCCTGTTGCTCCTTTTGGCCCGCTGTCGGGAGGGTCTCCGGCTCGACCGAAAGCATAGGCACCGCGGTCGAAGGCGTCGACGCCGGCCGGGCTGCGGGAGCGCCGCAGCCCAAAACTCGTAAACACAAAAAATGGCTGTTCGCTACTAGAAGGCAACACGCCGAGCTCGTGTCACTCAGCCCGCAGCGTCGAAGTGAGGCACCCGCAACGGCAGGCCCGCCGTCAGGATGGCTTGCGCGTGCGCCGGCTCGAAGGCCCTTTCAGCGATGCGGCGGGTGTGCGAAGGCTGAAGCCCTCGCGCATCGCTTTATGACCATTCGCCTCAAGTCCGACACTGGCCTGCTCTTTGGTTACAAGGCCGCGCTCCGTCAGCCGCGCAGCCCCGAGATGGCCTTCGTCGTGCGGGGGCGCTACCGCCTCGAGCATGGGCGGCCGCTCGCACTGGTTCGCAGCGAGGAGATCCCCGCGGCGCTGATCGAGAAGACCCGCAAAACCAGCGAAGATGCGGCGCGTCAGCTCGACGAGGCGAGCCTCCAGCTGGGTCAGGGCACCGTTTGCGGGGAACGCTACGAAGAAGGCGACGACAATCAGGCGGGTGCCGTCCTCTATCCCGGTGACTTCGCCGACTTCAAACCCAAAGCCGAGGTGATGCTGCGCGGCACCTGTCATCCACCTCATCGAAGCGACGTCAGGTGCGACGTTTCGTTTCGGGTCGGCGACTGGAAGAAGACCTTGCAGGTCGTCGGGCACCGCGTCTGGGTCGATCACACGGCCGGCGGAAAACACACCGAACCGACGGTGATTGGCTCGATCCCCGTCGATTACGCGCACGCCTACGGTGGCCCCGGCTTCTTGAACAACCCGGTCGGCAAGGGCCACGTCGAGAAGCTCGTCGGCGAAGGTGATGACCTCTACCAGCCGCCGCGCTCGGAGCGCTCCGCGGTGATGGCAAGCGCGCAGCTCGCGAACATCCTCTATGCGGACGGCGCGGAGCACAAACATGGCCTGCCAGCCGGCTTCGGCCCACTCAGCCCCGGCTGGAAGCTGCGCAGCCAGAAGCTCGGCAAGAAGTACGACCAGGAATGGCTCGATACGCGCGCCCCCTGTTTCGCTTCGGACATGGACTGGACCTACTTCAATTCGGCGCCGCCCGATCAGCAGCTCGAAGGCTACTTGCGTGGCGATGAGGAGGTGACCTTCGTGAACCTGCATCCGAAGCGCAGCCTCTTTTCGGTGCGACTGCCGGAGCTCCGCGTGAGGGTGTTTGTCCGTGATGTCGCGGGGACCCATCGCGAGATCGTGATGCGGCTCGACACCCTGTTCGCCGACTTGAGCGACGACTCGCTCTACCTGACGTGGCGTGGCATCACCCCCGTCAAAGAGGAAGACCTCACGGACGTCGCGTTTGGCCTGATCGTCACCGAGCCGCTCGCGGAGGCGCCTCGGCCCGCAGACGCGTACCTGGCTCAGCTCGAAGCGTTCGCAGCCGATCCCATCGGCCTGAAAGATGCGTTTCCGGCGGGCTTCATGGAGTTTGCGGAGAGCTCCAAGAAGCTCGAGAATGCGACCGATGCGGAGCTCGAGGCGATGCTCGAAAACGCCGACGGCAATAGCCCCCCCGTGGCCGTGGCGAAGAACATCTTCGGGAAACTCATGCGCCCCGAGATAAACCAGCTGGACGGGACCTGGGCAAAAGCGGCGGCGAGCGAAGGGGCCGATCCCGCGATGATGAAGGCGAAGGTCCTCCAGAGCCTGAAGGAGTCGGCGCGTGGTGGTGGCGGCCGCGGCGGCATAGGCATGCGTCTCCCCGTGCGCGACGGCGAGAAGCTCGTCTTCCCGATTGGCAATCTCGTTCGCGAGCAGGAGAAAAAGCTGCTCGAAGTGAAGAAAGCGCTCCCCGAAGAGGGTCGGGACGCGGCGTCCGCGAAGCTCGACGGGGCGCTCGTCAAGTTGAGGACGGACCCCATCCTCCTCGCGACCGACGCCCACTATAAACCCTACAGTGAAGACGACCCGCCGCCCGATGAGCCAGGCCCCGGAGCGGATCTGCAAGGGCGCGATCTCAGCGACCGCGATCTCCGAGGCGTCGATCTGTCGGGCGCCGATCTTCAGTGCGCGATCCTCGCCGAGACGAACCTCGAAGGGGTGAATCTCAAAGGTGCGAAGCTCGGCGGAGCGCGGCTCTGCCGAACGAACCTCAATGGCGCCGATCTCACCGACGTCGATCTCACGTCGGCTACGTTCGACCGCGTCTCGGCGATCGGCACTCGCTTCGACGGCGTGCGTCTCGACATGTTCCGCGCGACGGCAAGTGACTTTACCGATGCCTTGTTCGCGCGTGCCGAAGGCCTGCTCGCATCGTTTGGTGAATCGACGTTCACGGGAGCGAACTTCGCGGGCGCTCATCTCAACATGTGCAGCTTCGATACGTGCAAAGTCGATGGGGCACGCTTTGGTGCGAAGCTCGAACGGGTGCGCTTCGGTGAATGCGAAGGGCGCGGCATCGATCTGCGCGGTGCGGAGCTGCTTGCGACGAGCTTCAACGCGTGTCGGTTGCCCGAGGCGGACGTCTCCGGGGCGAGAGGCGAGGGCTCCATCTGGTTCGGCTCCGGACTCCAGAAGGCGCGCTTTTACAAGGCGGACCTCGTGGCCGCGCACTTTTACAACGTCGATGCGGCTGGCGCCGATTTTAGCTGGGCGAACCTGCCCGGTGCGCGTTTTGATCGTGCGATCCTGAAGGAAGCGAGCTTCGAGCGCGCGAACCTGCGGAGCGCGGACCTTCGCAAGGCCGTGCTGACGAAGACGTGTTTTCGGTCCGCCGTGCTGCACGACGCGAAGCTCACCGAGACCGCCGGCGTGGATGTTGACTTCACGTCCGCGGACATGGTCGGCGTGAACCTGCAACGCGCCTCCCTCACCGTCGTCGGAGGGCGCCCGCGATGACCCCCGCCGACAACGTGGTCGCTCGCATTCGAGCCGGTGAGTCCCTCGAAGGCGTGCAGCTCAACGGGCTCGATCTACGCAATCGTGATCTATCGGGAGCCAAGCTCGCCGGCGCAAGCTTGATTCACCTGCGCCTCGAGGGCGCGGATCTCAGCTCTGCGGATCTCAGTGAAACCGAGATCGTCGAATGTTCCTTCGACGAGACGCTCGTCGATGGCGCCGATTTGCGTGACGCGAAGGTGGCGATGTCCACCTTTTTGCGTGCGGACTTTCGCCAATGCATGTTGGACCGAGCGAAGTTCCTGCAGTGCCGCGTGACCGAAGGGCGCTTCGATGGCCTCCGCCTGGTCGATACGGTGATGATCAAGAGCGAGCTCATCGGGGCGAGCTTCAAGGGCGCGACCTTCGAGAAGGTTCACTTGGACGCGTCGGTGCTTTCCAAGGCGAACTTTGAAGGTGTCGTGGCCACCGAGTCCACCTTCAGCCGGACGCAACTCGAAGACGCGACGTTTGCGGGGGGTACCTTCGCGAAGTGCGCCTTTGCCGGGGCGAATCTGACGCACGCTTCGTTCGCGGAGGCGCGGCTCGACGAGGTGATCTTCGCCGCCGCGAACCTCACCGGGCTCCAGCTCGGGAAGTCCATGGTGGGCTGCATCTTCGTGCAGGCCTTCACGCTTCCGCCCGGGACCGAGCCCGTAGCCGAGCTTGACCCAAGTGAGCAGGTGCTCGATTTCTCCGGCGTCGATCTTCGCGGCGTCACGCTCGAGGGCTGCATGTTCTCGGGTGCGATCCTGCGCGGCGCGGACTTTCGTGAGGCGAGCCTCGAGGGCGCGATGCTCGACAAGTGCGATCTCACGGGCGCGCGCTTCGAAGGAGCGAACCTGTTTCGCAGCATCTTCACCGAGGCCAAGTTGGCGGGTGCGGACTTGCGCGGTCAGCGGTTGCGCCTCGGTGTGTGGCGCGGCGCGGACCTGAGCGGCGCGGATCTCAGCGGTGCGCACATCGATCTTTCGATGTTTCAGGAAGTGAACCTCCAAGGCGCGAAACTTTCGCGGGCCGTGCTCGAGGGCGTCAGCCTCGACAAGGCGAATCTGGAGGGGATCGTCGTCGACAAAACGCGTTTCAAGGGAGTCGGCTTCGAGAAGCTCGACATGCGCAAGTTCCCTTTCGATGGGCTGACGATGCACGCCTGCGATTTTACCAAGTGCAACCTGTCGGGCATGCGAATCAGCGATTGTGATTTCTCGAAGAGCAACTTCACCGAAGCGGATCTGAGCCAAACGTCATTTGAGCATTGCTCGCTGAAGATGGTGACCGCAAAAAAAGTGGACCTCGAGCGAGCGAGCTTGCGAGGGGTTCTCGGCAAAGGCGCGTTCTTCGGTGAAGCCTCGCTGAAGGGTGCAAGCTTCATTGACGCGAAGCTTCGCTATGCCTCGTTTACGGGCGCGAACCTCAGCGGGGCGATCTTCCTCGAAGCCGACCTTCGCGACGCGATGCTCGACAAGATCACCGCGCACAAGACCTCGTTCCAGTCGGCGCGTCTCGTGTACGCCGACCTCTCCCACGCGGACGCGACCGGCGCCGATTTTGGCATGGCCAATATGCGCGGCGCGAAGGTCCACAATTTGAAAGACGACAAGGCGTCGTACAGTGGCGCCATCACCTTGCTCCAGCGAAAGACCGACGTGCCGCTGCTCGAAGCCGAATCCTACAACCCCGCGTTGGGCAAGTGACTGGGCCCACCATGACGATGGCGACGGGCTCTCCGTTCGCCGCGCCCTCTGCAGATGAGGGAGCAGGCCTCGACTCGTACCTCGGGGCTGCGCGGGTCGTTCGGGTCGCCCACCGCTCGTTGCACGTTGCGCTCGAGGAGGCGACCGTGGGAGAAACCACGCTGGTCTACGCCACGCTTGCCCTCGCGTTCCCCTACGAGCCTATCGTCGGCGATCAGGTTCTCGTCGTCAGCGATGCCCATGAATTCTACGTGATCGGCGTCCTTTGTGGCCGTGGCCCGAGCGCCCTTTCGAGCCCGCTCGGCGTCTCGCTGCGCGCCGAAAGTGGCCGGTTGCAGCTCGTGGGTGAGCGTGGGGTGAGGCTTCGCGGAAATCGCATTCGGCTCGAGGCTCAGCGGCTGAGGCGCCTCGCCGTGACCGCGGTCGAGACCTTCGGAGAGCGCGTGACGCGGGTGCGCGAGAGCCGCAACGTCGAGGCGGGTGGGCTTGATGAGCTGAGCCAGGGTCGCTGGCTTTTGCAGGCTCGGACCGTCGTGTTAAAGGCCCTGAACGGGGTGCGCATCAAAAGCGCCGCCGTGCGGGTGGGTTAAGGATCGAAGGCGAAATGCTACCGGCAAGCAATCGAGGCGCGGGCTCTTCACTGAATTTCCCTGACGTCTGCAAGACGCCGGCTCCGCCGTTGCCGTTCATGCCTGTCCCTTATCCGGACATGGGGTTGAACATGCAGGCCGCGCCGTTCTCGCCCAACGTGATGATCGGCTTCATGCCCGCGACCAACATGGGCACGATGAAGGTGATGACGAACGGCGACGAAGCCGGAGCGATGGGGGGCCTCCTTACCGGCGCCATCAAAGGGCCGGGGCGGACCACGATGGGCAACCCGATCGTGTTCATCTCGGGCCTCCCGGCCGAGTCCCTGCTCACTCCGACGAGCGGCAACAACATGAATGCTCCGCTCGGTGCTCAGCTCGTTCCGAGCGTGGTCAACGTGTTCTACACGTACCGCGATGGACCCGCCTCGAGCGGATTCGCCGAGCCTACGTGCGCCCTGCCTCCTTCGCTCGACTGCGCCGAGTTGCGCGCGTTGGGTGACGTCGCGAGGGGCGAAGGTGAAAGTGCTGCGGCAAGTCGGATGGTGGCCACCTGGCTCTCGCCCGGGCTCCTGCTCGTGCGGCTCGGGCTCTTCAGCGCGCATGCGGATCGCGAGCTATTCAACACGCTTTCGCGTTTCGCTAGCGAAGGCCTTCGGGCATGCGTGCTCGATCTTCGCGGCAATCCCGGCGGAGATGGCGCCGCCGCGTTCCGGCTCGTCGAGGCTTGGTTGCCCGAGGGCGCGGTGATGCTTCTCGAGCGCGATGGCGAGGGCGATGACGAGCCCATCCTCGCGCGAGGAGCCCCCTGCCACGAGTGGCCTCTGTGCGTGCTCGTTGACGAGGGCAGCGCATCGGCGGCCGAGCTCGTGGCAGCCACCCTCCAGTTTCACGGGCGCGCAACGGTGGTCGGACGAACTACCTACGGCAAGGGCACCGCGCAAGAGGTGGTGCGCATGCCCGATGGCGCGATGCGCTACGTCACGGCGTGCGAGTACCGTTTGCCGAATGGTGCCGCCATCGACGGCTGCGGGGTCGTTCCCGATGTCGTGGTCGCGCGCACCTCGGAGGAGCCGCATCATGGCCACCTCGAGGATCCCGACGTTGAGGCGGCGCGGGCGGTACTCGAGCGCGCGTGAAGCTCCGCCTTGTAAGCTCGGCGCTCACGTGCGACGACGACCCATGGCGATCGCGCTCCGCTGCTTGATGGGAATGGCCGCGCCCGCGGATCTCGGAGCGCACCTCGCGAGTGTGCTCGACCTCCCGGACGCCGTGCAAGGGACCTTCGCCGAGGTGCTCGACGCGTACCTCGTTCCGGTGCTCGATGACCGCGTGCAGACGTTCGTAAAGCGTTACTGCCGCCGTTATGAACTCGAGCCCGCGGTGCTGATCCCTTCGGCGATGGCGGCGCGCTATTTGTTCACGAGCGCCGCGAAGGCCGGCGTCGATGGCACGGCGTTCATGACCGATGTGCGAGCGTTGGTCCCCGAGCCGCGCGCGAGTCTTGTCCTCGAACGGCTGTTGCCTCTTTTTGAGCTGGCGCTGCCGAAATTGCGCCAAGCCGCCGTCATGCGAAGCGTCGCCGAGCACGGCCGCGTCGTGCGCGCGGTGCGTTGGCGGATGGACGTGATCCGCGCCTCCGACCACGCCATCGCTCTCGACGTTCCGGTCGCGACGCTCACCTTCCAATACCAAGAAGGCGCGAACGCCTCTCAGGCGAGCTACCAGTTTTTGCCCGAGCAAGCCGCCGAGCTCAAGCGTGCGCTCGGTTTCATCGTCGACTGAGGCGCACGCTAGCTCGACCCTCGCCCAAAAGCGGCGCGCAGCGGCTTTTCGGCGAGGGTCTAGCTCAGCGCTTGCTCGCAGGCGTGGAGAAGCTTCTTCAGCTCATCCGGCAGGATCTGCACCGTCATCTGCCCGCTCTGCTCGCCTTCGCGGTAACGGAGCGTGAGCAGCGTGACCGGTAGGTTGATCGACTCGCCGGTGTTGGCGTGGCTCACGTTATCGACGCGCCATTTCACGTCCGTGATCACGCGCCCGTGATCCGTCAGCGCTTCGTAGATCGCCTTCATTCGAAGCTTTCGAGCCGCGCGTTCGTAACAAGGAAGGACGGACGCGCACACCGCTTCAATCGCGCTCTCGTCAGGGTTCTCGCCCGCGAGAAGCTGCCGCAGGTCCTCCTCGACGAGGGCGACAGAGGTGTTGCGTTCGGCGCCGCGCTGAAAAAGGAAGCGGCACGCGCCGATCACCGGAGTCAGCCTACGCGGATCGAGTCCGTGCTTCTCGCAGAAGGCCTCGACCGCCAAGGCCGTGTGTGGCGTGTTGACAGCGCCCATGTTCGCTTCGAGGACCCCCCAAAGATCGGCGCGAACGGGCTCTGGAAGATCGAGCACGTGCGACAGATCGCCCGCGAGGGTCGGCGGGCAAGGTTGCTTGCCGAGGCAGTTAAGCACCGTGGTGCCCGTGAGCTCCGAGAGCGCGGCAGCGGTGAGCTTGTCGACGTCGGCCGACAGGGCGGGCACGTTTTTAGCCATCGCATCTTCGGGTATGCCCGAGAAGGGATTGCGTAAAGCTGCAATGGCTTCGCCCCCGCGAAATGTGCCCCGCCGAAACTCACTTGGCCGGCCGAACGAGTTCAACTTGCGCCGCCGTTGCCGACACGCGACTCTACGTCCGAGACTGCGCTCCCGTTTTTCCGGGCGCGCACCGATCGGAGCCGATGATGACTGCTTTACGTTCGTTTACGGGCCACGAGGTGCCGGCGTCGCCCGGTGCCCGTTCGCTGCTGCCTGCCACGGTCACGCGGGTCTCGGTAGCCGGGCTCGAGGTGCGCTTGCCTACGGGTGAGACGGTGAGCCCCAAACTCGCGCTCGCATTTCCGTTCACGCCCGCGGTCGGGGACACGTTGCTCGTCATCGGGCAAGGAGAGCGGCATTACGTGATCGGCGTGATCGAGAGCACCGGCCGGACGGAGCTTCGGTTCCGCGGCGACGTCGAGCTCCGCGCAGTGGACGGGACGCTCGAGCTCCACGGCGAGAACGGCGTGACGCTCACCGGGCCGCAACTCGACATCAAGACCAAACACCTTACGGTGCTCGCCGAGCGGGTCACGGAGGCGTTCGGCAGCCTCTTCACGCGCGTCAAATCGCTGATGAGCGTGCATGCAGGGGCGAGTGACACCGTGGTGCGCGGCGAGTGGAGTGCGCGCGCCGAGCGGACGGCGCTCACCAGCGAAGACGTGATTTCAATCAACGGCAAGGAAGTGCACCTGGGCTGAGGCCGCGGCTGCAATCAAGGAAGCGAAGATTATGAGCGACGACGCAACCGACTACATCGGTCAGGGCACGACCGACAAACACCTCCTGCTGCTCGTTCCCGATTACGAAGACGTTAGTGACAGTGCGGGCCGCTATCAGCCCACAAAAAATACCTACCTGAACCTCGGCCACGGGAGCGGCGACCCGAATCACGCGGAGCCCACCTGGTACCCGGCCGCTTGGGACGCGAGCGGTCTCAACCCCAACGCAGTTGAGGTTCCTTCCACCACCGGCGATGACTTGTTGTCGTTCTTCGGCGGTTTCGTCGACGATACGCGAGCGCGCGGCACGGGCACGACTGCGGGCGGGACGTTTGAGCAACCCGGCGCTACGCCCCCAAGCGAGGCGCTTGTCCGAGACGGTGCCGCAGCGAATACGGCGGCTCGCAACGCGGCGGTCACCGCAGCCATCCCCGACTACCTCGGCTGGCGTGACCACACCGACGGTCACCGCATCACGACGACGCGGGGCGACAAAATCGAGATCATCGGCGGCAATTACAAACTCGTCAGTCTTGGGCGGGGCACCGGCGTCGCCACGTTCGAGATGTCGGGCGGGCTCAACGTTGGGGGTGACGAGGCACCGGGTGCCGTCACCAGTGTGAGCTGGGTGGCATGCCCGACGGGTGTCGCGGACGAAAAGGGATGGCGGGTCACGGAGCAGACCGTCAAAGGCAACACGGTCGAGCGCTTCCACGGCACGAAGCGGGAGGAGGCTTACGGAAACGAATTCATCTCCGTCACGGGCGCGCCCGCTACCGTTCCGCGTGGCACTGTGGTGCCCGTTTGCAACCCGAGCGGCGCGTGCGACAGCATCACGAACCTCTCCTTCGACGTGCATTCGAGCTTTCCAGAGGGCGGTGCGTTTCCGACGCAGTGGGACCAACAGGACCCTGCCCCAAGTCTTGCCAGGCCGACCATCAGCGAATCAACGTGGGCGCACAAATTCGTGTCCTTCACGGACATAGAGAAGACAGTTAAAGAAACTACCGTTTATGGCGGCCGCAAGGAGGTTAAAGAAGAATTCTTGACCGAAGGGTACCTGGCCGAAGTCACGTTAAAGGCGTATGGGAAGCGATACTCAGAGTGGTGGTATCTGCAGGGAAGCCAGGGGTTTTATGAGTACTTCCAAGGGGCGAAGACCGAGTTCTTTTTCGGAGCCAGCACCACCATCGGGTTTGCCAATCGCTTCGAAATGTTTATCGGTACGGAGGAGCAAATCAACGTAGGTCTCTCGCTGGGGGTGGCTATTGCTGGAGCCATTGACGTCTCGCTAGGGGTGAAAGTCGAAGCTCACTTTGGTAAATCATTGGAATGTGCAAGCGAGACAGACAAATTTTGGGGGGGGGAATTCGTGGCTTCCGGGCAAACGTCGAAAGCTACCATGTCCAATATTGGATCCGGTCTATCTGACGCGGGAACTTTCTTGTCACAAAAGTGGACTGCTATGATTAGCTCTTTTGGCTAGTCCGTGAGGTTTTTCCTCATTGCACTTCGCTTGCCAGGCTCCGTTCCCGCACCCTGACAAAGCCCCGGCTTTGATCCCCCTCCATGCCCGCGTTCGTCATCCGCACCCTCGGCGCGCCGCCACGCAAAGTCGTCGTTGACGAGCCGCCCGTGCGCGTGGGTCGTGATCCCTCGAATGAGATCGTCCTCCCCGGGGATACGGTATCGCGGGAGCACGCGGTCTTCATCGCCGAGGGCAACGGTCGGTGGGTCGTCTGCTGCGTGTCGGACACGAACCCCATCGTCGTCAACGGGGCCTTCGTCACCACGAGCGCGGCGGTGGGTGAAGGCTCGCAGGTCGTGATCGGTGCGGAGGCGATGATCGTCGTTTCGGAGAATGCCTTTACCGCGAGCGCCTACATGGGCGGTCAGCGCGTGTTCGAGAAGATCCGCTGCCCGAGCTGCAGCTGGACGGGGCTCGTCAGCACGGCTCGCGCGAAGATGGCGTGCCCTCGCTGCACGCACGCGATCGCCTCGGCGTTGGCCTATGCCCCCGACAACGAGAAGGGCTTCCTCGTCGACAACGCCGCTGTGCAGGACGAGACGAACATCGTGGATTCCGCCCGGGTGACGGCGCTGATGGAACGGCTCAACGTCTCGCGCAATAGCCGCCTCGACCGGGCTGACGGGCGGGATGATTCGCGCACGACCGCGCCCCTCAACGTGGAAAAGACCGTAACCCTCGCGAAAACGCTCGACGCAAGCCTCACGCTCTATGGGTTGCTCGTGTTTGGCTCGGTCAGCGTCGTGTGGGAAAAAGAGCGTTACGTCGCCATCAGCGCGATGTCGTTTCCGTCGATGAAGGTGAACGGGGCCTCCCTCCAGCGCGCGTACCTGGCGCACGGTGACGTCATCGAGATCGGGTCGAACCGGTTCCGTTACGTCGTCACGGCAGACACGCGCGCACCCTGACGCTTAAGGCGCGACAGGTTGCCTTAGGGAGCTTGCTCCGAGAATCGAGACGGGGCACCCTTCGCTCTTCGTCAAGCGCGGCGCCGAGGCCGCTCGGAGAACTCCCACCATGCCCGTTACGTTGCCGCGCCCCATCTACAAGCCCACCCAATCGCTCGTTCCGGGGATTTGCCACACGCCGCCGGCTGGGCAAGCCGCCTGGTACCCGCCGGTGATGGCAGGTGCGGACACGTTGGGGGCGAAAGTCGCGCGTGCCGAGACGATCCTTCAGGCGCTTGTCTTGATGCAGCGGCTGACCCCCGACGCATACACGACGTACCTGAAAGACTTCTACAGCCATGGCTTGGAGAAGTTCGAAGCGCACTGGCGCTACGCGGACATCGTCACCGTGCTGCTGTGCCTGTCGGAGGCCCTGCAGCCCCGCAATTACCTCGAAGTCGGTGTTCGACGCGGACGCAGTGCCGCGGCGGTGGCCGTCAAGGCGCCGCGCTGCACGATGGCGCTTTTCGACATGTGGCAGACCAACTACGCGGGCATGGAAAACCCCGGTGCCGAGTTCGTAAAATCGGAGCTCCGGAGCATCGGTTACCAGGGGCAAGCGGCGTTCATCGATGGCAACTCGCACGAGACGCTACCGGCATTTTTTGCGCAAAATCCCGACATGATGTTCGACATCATCACCGTGGACGGTGACCACTCCGAGCTCGGTGCAGCGCAGGACATCTGTGACGTGTTGCCGCGACTCGCGATTGGCGGCGCGCTCGTGTTCGATGACATCGCGCACCCGTTTCACCCCGAGCTTAACGGCGTTTGGAAAACGCTCGTCGAGAGTGACGATCGCTTCTCCACGTTCAGCTACCGCGAGGCGGGCTACGGCGTTGGCTTCGCGATTCGCAAGCACTGAGGAGGAGGTCGCGACCGCTTTCCTTTCCGAACCTGCCGGTTCGAAGGTACCGTTGCACCATGTTGCGCGCTGCGTTCAGCTCTCCTGGTTCTATCCCCCTCGTCATTGTCTCGTCCGCACTGGGCTGCCATGCGGTCTCCGGCGTGGATGAACTCCAGGTGTCGATGTCGAGCGCCTCGGTGTCTGCGTCGACTTCCGCGACGGGGTCGAGCGCTTCGTCGGGACAGGGTGGCACCGGAGGTGCAAGTATCGCGTCGTCTGGGGCCGGTGGCACGGCCGCATCGGGCGGGGGAAGCGCGGTAACGACGACGACCTCGGCGTCCACTTCCACGACGTCTGGCACCGGCGGAGGAGGCGGAGCGGGTGGAGGGGCTGCCCTACCGCAACCGAGTTGCGACGGTTTGGCTTCAACCTGTGGCAGCGCCAACGTGGACTGCTGCACGAGCGACCTTGTCGTCGGCGGCTCGTTCGTGCGGGACAACGATTCGAAACTGCCTGCCACCGTCTCGAGCTTTCGCCTCGATCGCTTCGAAGTCACCGTGGGGCGCTACCGCAAGTTCGTCGATGCAGTCGTCAACGGCGGCTGGAAGCCGCAGGTCGGCGCGGGCATGCACCTGCACGTTGGCAATGGGAAGGGCTTGGACGGTGAGTTCGGGTGGGTCGATGCGTGGAACGCGATGCTCCTTTCGACGAGTGCCGATTGGAATTCGACACTCGCATGCCCAACGGAGTCCGCGTCGGATTACCAGACCTGGACGAGCAACGTGGGCGGCAACGAAAACAAGCCGATCAACTGCGTATCCTGGTTCCAGGCTTACGCATTTTGCATATGGGATGGCGGCTTCCTTCCGACCGAGAACGAGCTGAACTTCGCGTCCGCCTCGACGGCAAACAACCTCTACCCGTGGGGCGCGGCTGCGCCGACGCAGGCGTACGCGACGTACCTCTGTGGCGGCGACGCGTGCTCGAAGACGTCCTCCGAAATCTTCGAGGTCGGCAAGAAGGCCATGGGCGACGGTTTTTTCAAAACGACCGACTTGGCTGGCAACGTCGCCGAGTGGGCGCTCGACGTTTGGCAGCTCAAGTCGAGTCTTCCGCTTTTGTGCAAGGATTGCGTGAACGTCCCCACGGGGAGCACGAGCGAGTCCGGTGTGCAGCGAGGAGGCAGCTTCGGCTCCCCGACCGCCGCGCAGCTGGGCAATGCGTCCAATCGCTACGACTACACGCAGAAGAATCCTGCGTCGGCGATTGGCGTCCGCTGCGCCTACACGCCGTGACGGTCGGTGTCCTGAGCCCCCGCACGGCACCTCACGAGCGAGTTCGGGCTCAGGAGCCCATCGTGACGAAGCCGTCGCGCAGCTTGCGGGCCGGAACGCCGACGTACACGGCCGCAGCAACGCAGTCGCGCGTGACAACGGCGCCCGCGCCGATTGTGGCATCCTCACCGATGCGCAGCTTCCGGTCCGTCTTTCCTTGGATAACCGTCGCTCCGGTTCCTATCCACGCACGCCGTGCGAGGTGCACGTTGCCGGAGATCGATGCTCCAGGGGAAACGTTCACGAACGCTTCGATGGTGCAGTCGTGTCCGACCGTCGCGTTGAGGTTGAAGATCGAGAAGTCTCCGACTTCGATGCCGTTCGTGAAGCGAACACCCGAGCAAACGATGATCCCCCGTTGCGCATCGATTGCCTCTCGCTGACGCACACCGAAGGTGGCCGAGGGGTGAATCAAATTGCAAAAGTGAAATTCGTTTGCGTAGCGAGTCGCGATTCGCTCACGAACGCGGTTATCGCCGACTCCAATGGTAAATTCCGTGGAATCAAGCGATTGGAGCTCACTTTCTAGGACGACGTCATCCGGCCAAGACCATCGCTCGAGCTCGATGCGATCACGCACGACGAAGAGTGGCTTGTGACCCAGTGCGGTCACGATGTCGGCCACCTCGCGGGCAAATCCTGACGAGCCAAAAATGCCGATTCTTCGCATGCGTAAACTCAGCCATCTTCCTCGCCCCCGGAGTCTTGTAACTGGGAAATCTAGTCTCTCTCGGCTCGCAACGCATTGACCCCCATCGTGTCCAAGAGTTCGTCCGCTTCGAAATCGCGCCAGGCCGGGGTGCCGAGAATCGCATCGAACAGCAAGGGCGACAGGCCGTGACCGGGCCGTTTTGCGGACACGTTCTCTTCCGAGAAGAGTTCTCCCATGGCGATCGCCTTCGATGCGACCAGGCTCCGGCGCGCAATAAGCAGATTTTTCGCTTCGCTCGGACTCGGGACTTTTCGCGTGTGGCCGAGGGAGGCCGAAACCTGCCGAACGCCTTCGACGAGAGCGACGAGTTCTTGGGGGTCGAGCGAAGCACGGTGATCCGGACCCGGAAGCGACTTGTCGAGGGTGAAGTGCTTCTCGATGACCTCCGCTCCGAGCGCGACGGCCGCGAGCGATGCGGCGATGCCCGTTGTGTGATCCGAAAATCCGACGGGCAGTCCGAATGCTTGGGAAAGCGTCGTCATGGCGCGGAGGTTCACGTCTTCGAACGGAGCAGGGTACTCCGTCGTGCAGTGAAGCAGCGTCACTCGCTCACGCAGCAGTCGCTGGCCTTGGGTGGAGGCGAATGCTTTGTCGAGCGCTCGTGGCGTTCCTAGCCAACTGGCGGCGAGTACGGAGAGTGCTTTTTCGACGTCGCCGAGCGTGGCCATTCCTGTCGACATGATGACGGGAAGGTTCGTGGCTGCGACGCGTCGCAGGAGCAGCGGATTCGTGATCTCACCGGACGGGACCTTGAGGCGGTCGACGCCGAGCTCCACGAGGCTACCGACGCTCGGTTCGTCGAATGGGGTCGAAAGGAAGCAAACGCCCTGGCGCTCGGCGTGGTGTTTGAGGGCGCCGAACTGGGCGTCGGAGAGCTCGAGCTTCCGAATCATGTCGAGCTGGGATTCGCCGCCTCCCGTCGCTAGTTCCTGATACTCCGCCTTCTTGGCCGAGCGGCTGACGACGAGCTCTGAGCGAAACGTCTGGAATTTGACGGCGTCGGCCCCACTTTTCGCGGCGACATCGATGAGCTTGATGGCACGCTCGAACGAGCCGTCGTGGTTGACTCCTGCCTCGGCGATGATGAAGACCCGACTCAAGTTGTATCTCCCTTGTCGGTCCAGGCTACGTTGTCGTCGTTGAAGCCGCCAATCCATCTTCTGTTCGTGACGAGTTGTCGCTCCGACTACGGACCGGTCGCCTTGTTGCTGCGTGATTTGTTCGAGGAAACACGACTCCGGATTTCGGTTGTGGTCGGTGGGGCCCACCTCTCGGAGGTTCACGGCAGGACTGTCACGGAGGTCGAGCGAGACGGCATACCAATCGCCCATCGGCTGCACTGGCTTGCCGATGCGCGCGATTCGGCCTTCGGTAACGCGTCGGCTCGTGCCCTCGCGATGTTCAACGACCTCTTGCGCGAGACGAAGCCGGATGCGGTCGTTCTTTACGGTGACCGTCACGAACTTCTGCCGCTCGCGACGGCGTGCGTGCTCGAGCGCACTCCGATCGTCCACCTTTGTGGTGGCGATGTCACCGAAGGCGCGCTCGACGACCAAGTGCGGCACGCGGTCACGAAACTTTCCCATGTCCACCTCGCGAGCAGCGAGCGCTCCGCGAAGCGCATCCGTCAAATGGGCGAGGAGCCGTGGCGCGTCCACGCGGTCGGCGATCCGCTGATCGACGCGTTCGTCCGCGGGGAGCGGGCCAGTGCCGACGAGCTCGAAGCGGTTTTAGGTTTCCGCCCCGACCGCTCGACACTGCTCGTTACGCTTCACCCCACGACTCTCGAGCCGCACCTTCAGGAGCCTGAAGTCGAGGCATGCGCCGCGGCGCTCGAGAGTTACGCGGGAAGCATCATTCTCACCGCGCCCGCGCCAGACCCAGGCTTCGAGTCCATCGCCGAGCGATGGGCTCGCCTGGTTGCGACCCATCCGAAGGCGGCCTACATCGACAGCCTCGGAAGTCGGCGATACCGCGGAGCGCTTTTTGCGGTTGGCGCCATGGTGGGCAATTCTTCAAGCGGGCTCACCGAGGCTCCTTGCGTCGGGCTACCCGCCATCAATGTTGGCCGCCGACAGTCCGGCCGCGATCGTGCGGAGAACGTGATCGACGTGCCTTCGGGCGACCAGGCGGCTCTCGCTGCCGCGATACGGTTCGCGTTGGAGCCCGTGCACCAAGACCGACTTCGGAATGGCTCGCGCACAAGCCCCTATGGGGACGGACGCTCGAATCAACGGGTCATTGAGGCGCTGCTTGCGCTGCCCTCGCGTCCGCGGCTACTCGATAAGCGATTCATCGACTATGTCGCAGCGACGAATCGGTAATGCGCGCTAGGATCCTCGAGTGTCCGTCACCCGAGTGGGATGATGCTCTTGTCGATGTGAGCCGGAGTTCGCCGCATCACCCCGATGTCTACTTTGGGTCGGCCTACCACGCTTGGCACGCGGAGCAGGGCCACGCGCTCGCTGTCGTGGTTGAAGACGACCGCGGCGTGGCGCTGTTCTTTGCTGGACTCCTGCTGCCCATCGACGGTCGAGCCGGCGCGTTCGATCTGCAGACGCCGAACGGCTACGGTGGACCTCTGGCTCGCCCAGGGTTGTCGGCCGACAACCTAGGCTTGGCATGGCACTACGCATGTGAAGTCCTGTCAGAACGCGGCGTCGTTGCGATGCTCTTTCGGTTGCACCCTCTGTTCGACCAGCGGCCGTTCTTGCCTCCGTCGGCGCGGGTCATCGACGACCGCGTGACGGTTTACGTGCCCATCGATGAAGGCGCTGCGGTGGCGCTCGCCGCGTCGGATTCGCGGCATCGCAACATGGTGAGCCGTGGGCAGCGTGACGCTGCTACCACTGCTTGGGTCGACGTGGACTCCCCCGAGTGGGCCGAGTTCGAGAGCCTGTACGGTGACGCGATGGCGCGTCTCGATGCGCGCAGCGAGCTAAGGTTCGGCCCCCGCTACTTTCAAGCCATGCGCGGTTCTGCGCTCGCGGAACTGGCTGTCCTTCGAGACGTTCGCGGGCTCGTGGCGGGCTCGCTGTTCCTTTGGGGGGCGGAGTTTGGTCATTACCATCTTTCGGCGCGCCGTGCGGATACACCCAATTACGCAATGAATACGCTGGTGCATGCGGGTGTCGAGCGTGCTTGCCAACGAAGGCTCCAAGGGTTGCACCTCGGCGGCGGACTGTCCGCCGAGCCGAGCAATTCTCTCTTCCGCTTCAAGGCCACGATCGGGCGCGGACGACGGACGTTTCGCCTCGCCCGCGTCGTTTCGGACGAAGCCCGCTTCCGCTCTTTGTGCGCGGAGGCCGACGTTGCACGGGGCCTGTCAAGTGAATGGTTGCTCGGTTATCGCGATCCCGCCTAGGGTCGATAGATGCAAGGACCCGATCCGATTTGGGAGTCGATCTTTTCATCCTCCGAGTGGGGCAAGTACCCTCCAGAGCACATCGTGCGCTTCGTCGCGCGGAACTTCTACCGAGCCGCCGCTCGGCGCTCCGTGAAGCTCTTGGACCTCGGGGCCGGTACCGGTGCTTGCACGTGGTACATGGCGCGCGAGGGCTTTTCGGTGTCTGCGATCGACGGGGCTCCATCGGCCATTCGACGCCTGCGTGAGCGTCTTGCGAGCGAGGGCCTCGAAGTCGACGCCCGGGTTGGCGATTTTGCGGAATTGCCCTGGTCGGACTGCATGTTCGATGGGGTTGTTGACAACTGCGCGCTGTACGCGAACTCGGCTGCGCACGCGTTCCGAACGCTTGCGGAGGTGGCACGCGTTCTGGCTCCCGGCGGAAAGTTCCAGAGCACCTGGTTCTCGGACCGAACGTGGGGCTATGGCACCGGACCGCGCGCCGAACCGGGGGCGTTTCACCACGTCACCGAGGGCCCTATTGCCCATCGCGGTTTCGTTCGGTTCGTCGGTCGTCCGGAACTCGATGCGATGTTCACATCGTTCGCGGCTTTTACCGTCGAACGCTCTTCGTACACGCTGCCAGAGGGCCAGGTCGTCGAGTACTGGCACGTGAGCGCGACGAAGGGCTGATTGGTGCAACTCAGGTTCGAGCGAGGCGCCGCGCGGCTTCACGAACGAGCGCGACCCGCGCGATGAAGGCATCGCCGCCTTCGTCCAACCGGCCTTCCCAGAGCGCCACGCCGCAGCCGACGGAAGCAAGTGCGGCAGCAGGGGAAGGGCTTTGGTCGGAAACTCCGATGGGCATTCGTAAGGCGTCGCTGATCTCTCTCAAGTCACCCAGGCTCAACGTTTTGTGCGGGTGGTCATCGGGAGCGAGGTTCAGCACGGGTACGACGCGATCGTAGCCCAAGCTGCGCAAGCGGCGACACGCATGGTCGAGCGTCGGGAGGTCGAGGTCCTCGCTCGCGAGCAGGGCGGGGAGCCTGTGTCCGCGCAGAACATCGGCCAAACACTCAATGGGTGCTCGCTTGAGGTCGAGAGCGATTGCGTCTGGCCGCAGCGCATCGACCAATCGCGCGGTGCTGCTGGGGCAGACATCGAGCACGAGCGTCAGACCAAGCGTTTCTGCGCTCCTCTTGAGTTCGTGAGCCCAAGTGGCCGCGGCGTCGCCGAGCGCGAATCGTAAGCCGTCGGCGCCGAGTGACGCTGCGCGCTCGACTGAATGCAGGGCCAGCCGCAGCGAAGCGAGGGGGCCCTCGACTCGTGCCAGGATGAAACAGCCGGTGCCATTGCCGACGTTTTGTGAGCCGATGGCGATGGGAAGAACGGGGAACCCCCGACCCAAGGCTTGGGCGACCGCCATGTCTTCCGGCGTGTCGATGTCGAGAACCGGATGATCGGTCGCGAAGACCGGTTCGGTGACGCCGGGTTGAATGAAAGGTTTCCCGTCGCGTACATCCGACGCGGCCATGACGTAGGCCGCGCCAGATACCTCGTAATAAAATACCAGGTCTTGGCGACGCTCGGCCTCGTGCCCAGGCAACGCGGGTTCGAGCTTGCCCTCGACAACGCGCATGGACCATTCGAGCGGATGTCGCCCCTGGTGCAAGCTCACGACAGGAGCGCCCGTCTCATCATGGCGCCGTACGGCATCGACGACGTGTACAGCGGTCGTAAACGGCGACGTCGCCTGCAGGAGCACGAGAGCGCGCCGGGTGCCCTCGTCGCCGAGCCGCAGCAGAAGGTGCTGGAGTACGGACATCGTTGACGCGCTGTCTCCCGCCAGCTCCGCGGGGCGCACAAAAGGTGTCTCTGCGCCCCACCGCCGGCCTTCCTCGAGGATCTCTTCCGAGTCTGAATCGACGACGACCCGCCCGCCACCAAGCGAAATCGCGGCATCGAGCGCGGTTCTCACGGCGCGTCCGACAAGGCTGATGCCCCCCACCTTGGCGAGGTTTTTTCGCGGAATACCTTTCGAGCCACCCCGCGCTGGAATGACGAAGAGTGGCGATTTGGGGTAACGGGACATGGACGTGTTCAACCGAGCCAGTAAGGCACGAGCGTGGGGCGAGTCGCGCCGCGGGTCATCGGGACGCTCCCGCCAAGACGACATCGATCACGCGCTGTTGCTGCTCTGCGGGGAGTCCGACCGAGGACGGAAGGCTGAGACCGCGCTCCGCGAGCGTCTCCGCGACGGCTCCGGTGCCGAGCCGAGGTGCCGTGCGGTACGGCGCCATGAGATGAAGGGGCGTCCAGAGCGGGCGCGCGTCGATGCCATTCTCGAGCAGCGATTGGAGGACGGCGTCACGTCGTTGCGTCGAGTCGAAGAGGACCGAGTAGAGCCAATAGGTCGCGTGCGACCACAGAACGCGCGGCGGCGGTGTGAGGTTCTCCACGCTCGCGAATGCGGAGTCGTAGCGCGCCGCGATGCTTTGCTTGGCCTGAAGGAACTCGTCGAGCCGCTCGAGCTGAGCGACGCCGAGGGCCGCGGCGGTGTTGGTCAGGCGGTAGTTGTAGCCCACCTCGTCGTGCCGGTACGCGAGCCCGGGAAGGCGCGCTTGCGTCGTGAGGTGCTTGGCCCGGCGCGCGAGGGCATCATCATCGGTGACGATCATGCCGCCACCGCCGCTGGTGATGATCTTGTTTCCATTGAACGAAAAGCAGCCGACGCGCCCGATCGTTCCGACGTGACGAGCGTTCGTGCCGACGGTCGCGCCGAGTGCTTCCGCTGCATCCTCGAGGAGCGCGATGCCATGTTCCGCACACAGCGGCACGAGTTCGCCCAGATCCGCCGGCTGCCCGAGCACATGGACGAGCTCAATCACCCTCGGCAGGCGCGCGCCGACGGCGACGCGACGCCGGATTTCCTCGGCCATCAAACCCGGATCGGCGTTCCACGTCCTCCGCTCGGAGTCGACGAGCACCGGTGTCGCGCCGAGGTAGAGGATAGGGTTTGCCGAGGCGATGAACGTCAGCGTCTGCACCCAGACCTCGTCGCCCGCTTCGACGCCAAGGACGTGCAACGCGACGTGCAGGGCGGCTGTCCCGCTCGAACACGCGACCGCGTGCTTCGAGCCCACATAGGCCGCAAATTCGCGTTCGAACCGCTCGACGAAGGGACCGACGGACGAGACGAAGTTGGTGGCTACGCACTCGTCGAGATAGCGGCGCGCATTGCCGCCAAGGTGCGGTTCGGAGAGGGGGATGCGGTCTAAAGCCATGTTCGATTCGCGACCGAGGGCGGGCCCGTCGCCGCTTTTGCAATCACCGTGCCCGTGCCTGCGGGTTGGCCCGGGTTCTGCAAGATTCGAAGTATAACTCCGGATTTGCGGGATAATCCTGCGCTTCCATAGCAAAGCGTCAACGGAATGTCGGTCCAAGCGCCATATTCTTTTCGGGACTCGGCCTCGAGGTTCCTCAATCTCGTCGACTCCATGAACCAGGCGGCCCGCCCGCCCCTCGCTGCGGACGCCCCGCGCGCGGCCGTCATCGTTTCCCCGTGGGTGGGTTGTCCGCTTCCGTGGTTCGCAATCACCGTCGCGCACTTTCTCCGACGTCGCGGCGTTCGTACGACGCTCTTGTGGAACGACCTCTGCGACTCGCTCGATCCGAGCGCGTTTGCGGCCGATACCGAGGTTATCGCGAAGGTCATCGAACAACTTCAGGGCTTCGATATCGTACGCCTTAGCGACGTCCGCCCCTTGGATGCGACCGAAGATGACGCGCGGCTCGTGGTAGCCGCGGCCCGCGCGAACGCCGTGTGGAGCAATCGCGGGTCGCTTCCGGCCGACCGAGTCGAGCGCCTCGCGGCGGCGATGGAGACGGTCCTTACGCGCTGCCTGCCCTACGTTTGCGGCTTCTTCAAGGGGCACCCGCAGTCGTTTTTTGTGGTTCCGGGAGGCATGTACGGCAGCTCAGGGCTCTACACGGCCTTGGGGCGCCGCTACGGCGTCCGTGTGTCCACCTACGATTCGGGAGCCGAGCGCCTGCTCCTTGCGACCACGGGTCCAGCGGCGTGCCAGCTCGACATCGCGCGTTGCGCGAAGGAGGCGGACGCGATCCTCGGCGACAAGGTTGGCGCAGCGCGGGAAAAGGCCCGGGCGCACCTCGATGCACGACGTTCGGGTAGCGAAAGCTACTTCACAGGGAAAGCGCACGGTGGCACGGCGATCCAGGTCGTTGCGGCCGATGCAGACGACCATCGGTATGCGAAGTGCGTCGTGCTTCCCCTCAATGTCGAATGGGACACTGCGGCCGTCGGCCTCCATCGTTTTTACCGCGACGACACCGAATGGGCGTTGCGGACGATTGCCTTCCTTCTTGAACGCACCGACATCGACGTGGTCGTTCGCCAGCATCCAGCGACGCGCGTGTTCAGGGAGGGTGCAAAGCTCATGGCGGATGCGCTGACCGAGCGATTTGGTCACCACCCCCGTTTCCGCTTCGTCTCCGCCGACGAGCCCGTGAACAGCTACAAGCTGCTCCAAGCGGCGGTGTTGGTTTTGCCGCTGAGTTCCACGGTGGGCGTGGAAGCGGTGATGCTCGGCAAGCCGATCGTCATGGAGAGCACCGCCTACTATGCCGAGCTGCCCTTCGCGCAGGTCGTGGGCGACGAGGAGGCTTATTTTTCGCGCATTCTCGAGTGCCTGCGTTCGCCGGTCGAGTTGTCCTCCGAGCAAGTCGCGCTGGCCGAGCTTACGTACTTCTTCGCCGCAGTCGTCAATGTGGCGAAGACGAACTTCACGCCGATTCCGGACGACTTCAACCACTGGGCATCGCAATCGCTCGATCGCCTCGCGACGGAGCCTGCGTTGCAGTTGCTCGTTGAAACCTTCGTTGGCAATCGGCCTGCAGCCGCCATTCGCGCCGCGCAATTCCTTCCGGACGACGTGCCGTCCCGACGAACCGATGTCCCCTTTAGGGATGTGGTCTCCGCGATGGTCGGACGATTGAATCTTCGAGCGCGCGCCGAGACAGCGCGACCCGCTCCTCCCGCTGCGCCCGCTGCTCTCCAATTGGAGCCGCCGCCCGCTCCGCCCGCTGCGCCCGCTCCGCCGTCCGCGGAGGTGTCGGACGCGCGCGCCGGATTCAAGGCCTTCGCGAACGTGACGATGGGCGACGGCGTGCAGATCATCGGTGTCGCGAACGTCGAGATCGGCGCCGGCAGCTGCATCGGTGACTACTCGTGGCTGAACGTTTGCGAGCGTGACGCGCGCATTCGCATTCGCATCGGCATCAACGTGCTGATCGGGCGTCAGTCGATGGTCTCGACCGGCGGCTACCTCGAGATCGGCGACTACTGTTTATTCGGGCCGCGCTGCAGCGTGGTCGATGCGGACCATGGCGTCTCGGACATCATGCGGCCGTACGGGGAGCAGACCCCGACGCTTGGTCGGAGCATTGTGGTCGAGGAGAATTGCTGGC
The DNA here is from genome assembly GCA_947475525.1 of Polyangiaceae bacterium. Lineage (GTDB taxonomy): Bacteria > Myxococcota_A > Polyangia > Polyangiales > Polyangiaceae > SYFR01. Next base: position 52,832 of record CANJMI010000003.1, read on the forward strand.
TCGGCGCAGGCGCGGTGATCGCCGGCCACCTCACGATTGGTCGCGGCTCGGTCATCGGTGCGAACTCGCTCGTGACGAAAGACGTCGAGCCGTTTTCGATCGTCGTCGGAAGCCCGGCGCGTCTCGTGAAGCTCTACGACCCGGTGACGAAACAGTGGGAGCGGGCCGACAACGACGCGGACGTCGCTCGCGTAGAAGCTCACCGCCGTCAGGTGCCGCTGCCCGAGCGCACCGAGTACCGGCAGATCCTTCGTCGCAACTCGCGTACGCGTGAGATTGTGCCGATCGTCGCCGGTCGCGGCGAGTGGCTCTGAGCCACCAGGGCGCTATTTCTCGGTGCGCTGGGCGCTCTGGAATTCGCTCGGAAGGCCGATGTCCTGCCACGACTCCTGCATGCGGTATGCGCCGACGGGCATCTTGCGCGCCATGCAATTGTCGAGGAGCGACGTCATCGTGAACGGGCCGACTTCGGGCACGAGGTCGAGCGACTCGGGCGAGAGCACGTAGATGCCCGCGTTGATGTCGTAACCAAATTCCGGCTTCTCCTCGAGCGAGACGACCTGCCCGCCTTCGACCTTGCAAACACCGTACGGGACCTTCATCACGTGACGGCGAAGCGCGACCGTCGCGGCGTTGCCAGCCGCGGCGTGCAGGGCGAAGAGCTTGGTTAAGTTCACGTTCGTCAGGAGGTCGCCGTTCATCACGAGCAACGGTTGCGTAGGACGCACCGGAAGGAGCTTCAGCGCGCCGGCGGTTCCAAGCGCTTCCCGTTCGCGGAGGTACTCGATTCGGCAGTGAAAGCCCGTGCCGTTGCCGAAGTGGTCCTCGATCATGCTGGCCATGTGATTGACCGATAGGAAGATCCGACGAATGCCGTGGCTCACGATAAGATTGACGATACGCTCGAGAATGGGACGGTCTCCGACCGGCAGCATCGGTTTCGGGAGTCCGTGGGTCAGCTCACCTAGGCGCTCGCCTTTGCCGCCGGCCATCACGACCGCGAAGCTCCCGGTGTCTTGCCCAAGAAGCGCGGCCCACAGGGTATGGAGGCGTACGAGGGTGCCGTCGGCATCGACCACGGGCACGCAGCGGATCCCACCCATGAGCATCGTCTGCACAGCTTCGCTGCGCTCCGTCTCGGGGCTGAGCTTGGTAAAGCGAGGGTTTGCCGCCGTCATGATGCAGCTCTCGAGCGACTCTCCGCGCAGGAGGGCTCGGCGAATGTCACCGTCGGTCGTCATCGCGATCAGGCGATTGCGTGAGTCGCAGATAAGCGCGACCTCGAGACCCGAGCGGTTGATCGCTACCATCGCATCGCGGATGGTCGCCTCGGGCTTGACAACCAAGGTTTCAAGCGGGGCTTTTTCGATCGAGTTCATCCGCGCCGTCCTTTGAGTGCGTCTGCCAGCCAGCGGCAGTAGCGATGCAGTCCGTCCGCAAGCGTGACTCTCTCTCTGTAGCCGAGGGCCTCGAGCTTGGAGATGTTCGCGCGCCAGTTTGTTGGGTAGCCAGGCAACGTTTCGTCGGTGAACGTGATGTGCTTTCGGCAGTCGAGTTGCCGCGCGAGGAGCTCTGTCAAGCTGGCGACGCTCGTCTCGACACCGCTTGCGACGTTGAATACCGCAGGCCCAACGAGGGGTGCTTTCGCGACGCATTCCACGGCCTGCGCCACGTCGCGCGCGTGGACGAAATCTCGGGTCTCATGGCCAGTGCCGAAGACGCGCACGTCGTCGCCCCGCGTGAGCATCTGCGTGCATAGATCGTGGACGACTTGGCGCTGTAGACGCTCGCCGTATGCGGAGAAGATGCGGAGGGTCGCCGTGCGCATGCCGAACAGCGTGCGGTACTCCTCGACGACGAGCTCGCAGAGCCATTTGTGGTAGCCGTACGGCGACATTGGCTGCGGGCCCGTCTCCTCGCGAATGGGCAATTCTGGCGGGTTTCCGTAGACCGCGGCCGACGAAAGCAGGACGAACGTGGCGCGCGGCGCATGCTGTCGCAGCGTATCGAGCACGTACGCGCAGACATCGACCGATTGCTGGAAATCGAAGTACGGGCGCGTGACCGATTCGGCCACCTTCGCGCTCGCGGCGCCGTGCACGACGAGGTCCGGCTTGAAGGTCGTGACTGCGCGAACGAACGCGGGGTCCGGGAGTGTCATCCCGGCGAGCAACTCCAGCCCGGGGTAGCTCGATGCGAAGGCCACGTCGGTCGCGAAGCGCCCTACCGCGGCCACGGGGTGTCCCGCCTCGCCGAAGTACTGGCAGATGTGCGAACCGAGAAAGCCGCCGGCGCCGGTCACCATCACCTTCATGCGGGTCAACTATAGCTTCTGCGTCTCGAGAACATGGAGTACCAATCGAGCGGGAGATGCTCGCGAGCCGCGAAAATCCATGAGCCTGTGTCTCACGCCTGCGATCGAGCGCATCAGCTCCGCGGTCACCGGGCGCGAACGCTCGCTCTTCGCGGACGATCTCGCGAACCGCCGTGCCGAGCTTGTGGAGGCGGTCCGCGGGTCGCGTGTCCTCATCGCCGGAGGAGCGGGCTCAATCGGCTCGGCGACGCTCCTCGAGTTCCTCGATCTCGAGCCCGCCGCGGTGTGCGTGATCGACCCGAACGAGAACAATCTTGCGGAGCTTTTGCGCACCGTTCGTTCGCGGGAGGCTGTGTTTTGTGGGGAATTTTCGGTGGCGCCGCTGGACTACGGTTCGCCCCTCGCGCGGCGGTTTCTCGCCGAGAGTGCCGCTTTCGATTGGGTGCTCTCGTTCGCCGCGTTGAAGCATGTGCGCTCCGAGCGCGACGCCTTGTCCCTCCTGCGGATGCTCGAAGTAAACTTGCTCGGGGCCGACAACTTCATGGCTGCGCTGCGTGAGCACGGGCACGGCGCCCGCGGAGTCTTCACGGTGTCGACGGACAAGGCGGCCACCCCCGTCAGCCTGATGGGCGCGTCGAAGCGCGCACTCGAATGGCTCGTGTGGGCCCATCGAGCGCCAGGCCCCGCGAGCGTACTTCATGGCGGAGCTGCGCCGCCGTTTCAACGCGCAACCACGGCACGCTTTGCCAACGTCGCTTTCTCCGATGGCAGCCTTCCGTGGGGGTTTCTGCAACGTCTCGCGAAAGACCAGCCCCTCGCATTGCCGGGGGACGTACGCCGCTATCTCGTTTCTCCACGGGAGGCCGGGCAACTCTGTCTCGTCGCGACGTTGCTCGCGCCCGATCGAACCGTCCTGATCCCGCGGCTCGATCCCTCGCGCGACCTCACGGGATTTCGGCGCGTTGCCGAAGCCACGTTGCACGAGTACGGCCTGCGTCCCGTTTTTTACGAGACCGAAGCCGAGGCGCGGGCGCGGGTGCTCGAGGATCGCCGCGCGGGCAACTACCCGGTGCTCGTCACGCGGTCCGACACGAGCGGCGAAAAGGAGGAGGAGATCTTCGTCGCCAAAGGAGAGCGGGCGGAGGAATGCGGGCTCGCAGCGGCGCTTGTCGTCCCCGCGCCCTCGACGGTTCCCGATGGGCTCGGCGCCTTACTCGAGGTGATCGAAGATGCGTGCGTGCGCGGACGCCCGGTCGGCAAGACGGAGCTCGTTGCGGCGCTCGCGAAAGTCGTCCCTGATCTCGCTCACCGCGAGACCGGCAGCAGCCTCGATCAAAAGATGTGAGTCACCAACGCGCTCGCACTTCGGTGGACCGAGACGCTAGGATGCGCGCACGATGAGTGGCCTCCCGCGAGCTCGAATCGGTGTCCCCATCATCAGCGATGCCGGCTGGATGGGCGGCGTCCAATACGTGATCCACCTCGTGACCGCGCTCGCGCGCTTGCCCGAGGCCGAGCGACCCGACATCGTGCTCGTGCTCCGGCCGGAACTGGCGAATGCGTTGCAGCTCCACGCCGAGATTTTGCCGTTCGTCAGCGAAATCGTGGTTTGGGGCGTCGGCGACAAGCGCCTCGAGCGGCCGGGCGTTCGCGTGATCCCAACGATGGAAGGTCTCTTCGAGCGGATTGACCTCTTGATTCCGGGTCACGTGATGGTCGCATCCGGAATGCCGATCGCTTCCTGGATTCCTGACTTTCAGCATCATGTTCTGCCCGAACTTTTTACCTCGCAAGATCGCGACGCTCGCGATGCGATATTTCGTCGTATCGGTTCGCAGGCGGAGCTCTTGATGCTGAGCAGCCACGCCGCGCGCCGCGACTGGGAGCGCTTTTATCCGGGTGCCAAACCGACCGTCCGGGTCGTACCGTTCCGCGGTGCGCTGGAGCCGTCGTGGCTCGACACGAATCCCGAAGAGGTTGCCGCGAAACATGGCGTGCGCGAGCCCTTCCTCATCTGCTGCAACCAGTTCTGGAGTCACAAGGGGCACGACACCCTCGTGCGTGCACTCGGCGCGATGCGCCGTGAGGGAGTGACGCCGCGACTCGTCTGCACCGGCGCGACCACGGACTATCGGTCGCATACTTTTTTCGACGAGCTCCGCGCGTTGATGGCGGCCGAGGGGCTAAGCGATCAGATTCGTCTGCTCGGTCTTGTGCCGCGGGCGGAGCAGATAGCTTTGATTCGTCGCAGTCTTGCCGTGGTTCAGCCCTCGCGCTTCGAAGGCTGGAGCACGGTCGTCGAAGATGCGCGTCTGCTCGGCAAGACGATCGTGATGAGCGACATCGACGTTCACGTCGAGCAGGCGCCCCGCCACGGTCATTATTTTCGCGTCGGCGATGCGGCTGATCTCGCGGCGACGTTGTGCGCGTTGCTCCCTTCGTTGACGCCTGGTCCGCATGTCGATCACGAAGAGGTCGCGCGACACGAAGCCGACGAGTTGCTCCTCGACTACGGTCGTCGCGTCGTCGCGTTGTCGCGTGAAATGCCAAGTATTCTCGCTGGAAATGCGCAGCGTTCTGCGATGCCCCTCATCGAGAGCGTGAGCGAGCAGCCCCCCGCAGACTCGGCGCGGCCGATGAGCCACGTGCTCGAGGGACTGCGCAAGCACGTCGCGGCGGGGCGCAAGCCCTAGGCCTCGCTCGGCGATTGTACTCGCGGAACGAAGGCAGGGCTGCTAATTGCTCGCCGGTGAACGACGCCGGCCCGCTGCAGGTTCTCGTGCCGGAGCTCGCCGCCGCGCTCGATGAGAAGGGTTACACAACTCTCACGCCCGTTCAGGAGGCGGTGCTCGCTCCCGAGCTGGCAGGGCGCGACTTGCGGATCTCGTCGCAGACGGGCTCGGGAAAGACCGTCGCCATCGGCTTCGTCGTGTACGACATTCTCGCGGCCCCCCGTACTCCCGGTGTGACCAAGCCCGCGCCCCGCGTGCTCGTGATCGTCCCGACCCGCGAGCTCGCGAAGCAAGTCGAAGGCGAACTCGGTTGGCTCTACGCGCGACTCAAGGTCGGCGTGACGTCGGTCACCGGTGGCGCGAACTACACCCAAGAACACCGCGCTCTCGCACGCGATCCCGGCATCGTCGTCGGCACGCCAGGGCGTCTCCTCGACCACCTTCAACGCGGCTCGCTCGATGCGAGTCGTCTCGGCGCCGTCGTTCTCGACGAAGCGGACCGCATGTTCGACATGGGCTTTCAGGAGGACCTCGAGTCGCTCTTCGCGTTCGCGCCAAAGGAGCGCCGGACCTACCTCATGTCGGCCACGTTCCCTCGCGAGGTGCTGCGTCTCGCGGACCGCGTGCAGGTCAAACCCGTGCACGTCGAGGCGACGCCTCTCGGTGTTGCCAACGCCGACATCGAGCACGTCGCGCACTTCGTCGAGCCCAACCGTCGGCTGGATGCGCTCGTGAATTTGCTGCTATCGGTGCCGGACGCGCGAACGATCGTCTTCGCCAAGACGCGCGCCGACGTCGCCGATGTGGCTGATGCGCTTGCGGGTTCGGGCTTTCAAGTCGGAGCGCTCTCCGGTGAGATGGAGCAGCGCGAGCGCAACCGCTCGATCGAAGGATTCAAGCAAGGGCGTGTCTTGCTGCTCGTCGCGACCGATGTCGCCGCTCGCGGGCTCGACGTGCAGAACGTCGCGCAGGTCATTCACCTTGAACCGCCGACGGACGCGGACACGTACACCCATCGCAGCGGACGGACGGGCCGTGCGGGCAACAAGGGTCGCAGCGTGATGCTCGTTACCCCGAGCGACATGTTTCGAGCGCAACGCGTCGCCCGAAACGCACGTGTCTCGGTGCGCTTCGACCCGTTGCCTTCGGCTGAGGCCCTGCATGCCGCGCAGGCTGACCGCGTCGTCAAGCGCCTCACGGAACGCCTCGAAGTCGAGAACGAAAATGAGTCCGGTTTGGACGCGCGCACCCAAGCGATAGTCGAGCGTTTGCTCGCTGCGGGGTCGCTTGAGCTCACAATCGCTCGGCTCGTCGCACAGTCCGGAATCGTGCGCGGCCCCGTCCCGCGTGATGTGTGGACGCTGCCTATGCCCGATGCCCGTGGCGCCCGACCGCGCGCGCTCCGTGGCAACGATGCCGAGCCGCCGCGAGGACGTACTCCCGCCGGGCCGGCCTTCGCGGGACCTCGCTCGGCTGGACCGGGGGCGCCTCCGCGGCATCACGAGGCTGACACCGGGCGGCCGCCGCGAACGCTGCCGCCATCAGGGTGGGTTGCCTTCCGTGTGACTTGGGGTGAATCGCATGGCGCGGATGCTCGGCGCTTGCTCGCGATGGTGTGCCGTCGCGGCGGCATCGCTTCGAGTGAAGTGGGCCGCATTCACGTTGGTCGCTACGCCTCCGACCTCGAAGTATCGAGCGGCGCGGCTGCGGCATTTGAGGCCGCCGCGAGCCAGCCCGATCCGCGCGATCCGCGGGTGAGCATTGAACGGAACACCGGCGCGAGTGCCTCTGCGCCTCCGCGGATGCCGCGTCCCCCGCGGCCCCCCGCGCGAGCGGATGACGCGCCGCCGCCGGCACGCCGATCGCGTTCGCGCGCAGCGGACGCTCCGGCCCCCCTGCCCGAGCCCGAGCGTGTCGCACCGCGCCGTCCGCGTACCGAGGATGCCCCGCCACGAGCTCCCCGCGGTGGCAACGCGCCGCCGAAACCGCGCCGCCAACCCTGACCCGGGTGCGGGAGTCCGCGCGCTGTGTACGCCTCTCCTCGCCCTCCGCGCTGGAGTCAAGGCGGTGGTGAAACGCAGTGAAATCCCGTGTAGAACGTGTCATCGCCGTTGACGTCGCCGGCGGTTCCGATGGCTACGAGTGGCACGGACGCTTGGCCGAGCGTCGCCGTGACGCAGGTCGATTCGGCCCCGGCGCCGACCTCACAGCTCTCGGTCGATGTGCGCCCCCAGTTGCTTGGCGCATCCGCGCAGCCTTCGCACGTGTCTCGCCAACCGAAGTAGAGCGAACAGCTCTTGCGCGCGACAGCCGAGATCGCCGGCGCGAGCGAGGCGCACACAAGGGCACCATCGGCTTCGATTCCAATCAGTGCCTTGCCTGGCGGGCACGAGCCGAGCGCATGGCTTGTCGTTCCTTCGGCGCTGGCGCAACGGAGGCCGGCGTAGAAGGTGTCATCGCCGTTGACGTCGCCGTCGGTATTCAAGCCGAACGTCGTCACCCAGCGACCATCGAGGAGGGGCGTCGTGCACGTGCCGTCGTCGCCACTACCGTTCGCGCAGGACAGCATCTCGACGTGTCCCCACTTGGAGGGTGGCTCCGTGCAGGCGTCGCAACCGTCGCGCCACCCGAGGTACACAGAGCAGCTCTCTTGAACGTAGCGGGCGGCGAGGCGCGCAATCGGGTAGCACGTGTGGAAGCCGGTTTCGTTCCAGCTGACGGCGACTTCCCCGGGCTCACAGGGACCAGCGGCCGCGCTCTCTCCGAGGGTCGGGCAATGAAGCCCGACATAGAACTTGTCGTCTCCGTTGACGTTGCCGTCGAGGTTCACGCCGAGGATTGGGAGCGTGGCTGTCCCGAGCGTCATCTCGGCGCACGTGTTGCCGTCGCCGTTGCCGCTCACGCACTCTACGCCATTTACGCGGCCCCATTTCGCGGGCGCGTCCATGCAGTTGTTGCACGTGTCTCGCCAACCGAAATGCAACGCGCAGCCACTGTTGATCGCCGCCGCGACGCCGTCTCCGATTCCGCCGCAGAGCATCGTGCCTTCGGCGTCGAACCCCGTGGCGAACATCCCTTCAGGGCACGCTTGCGGTTTCACCATCGTGCTGCCGCTCGCGCTGGACGACGCGATTGTACTCGCGACCTCGGCTGTGGTCCCGTTGCCGCCGTTGCCCGAGGTCATCGGCACCGCACCTGTGACGACCTCATCCGCGCAGTCGAGCAGCGCCCCCGCTGCGCCGAAGAGTACGAGGAGGCCGCCTAGGTTGAGCGCATGCAAGCGGCGAGCGCTCTTCGCGAAGCCTAGCCGCAAGAAGGTGTGAGCCGTCATTGCGTTCAACGGAACTGGCGGACGTCGATTTTGTGGCGCTTCAAGTAGGTGCGGACGTGCGCGCGTTCCATTCCGGCGCGCCGCGCCATCTCCGAGACGTTGCCGCTCGATTCTTCCGCAAGGTGGGTGAAATAATCGCTCGCGAAACGCGCCAATACATCGCGCTTCGCGTCCTGGAAAGGTGAGCCCGCAAAGGCGGCGGCGAGGTTCACCGGGCCCCCTGCTCCGCTCTCGTGGTGCATGCCACCTTCGGTCAGCGCGCCGAGGTGCGACGCGATGTCGAGCTCGCCGCCTTCATGCAACGCGTAAGCAACTTGCACCGCGTTGCGGAGTTCCCGCACGTTGCCCGGCCAGTCGTAGCGCATCAGTCGCTCGAGCTGCGTGCTCGTGACGGCTTCGTAGGTTCGCTCGCCCCCAAGGTCCTTGAGCATGCTGCGCACGAGAAGCGGGACGTCTTCTACGCGCGTGCGCAACGCTGGTAGCTCGACTTTGACTTGTGCGACGCGAAAATAGAGATCGCTTCGGAACGCGCCCTGGTTCACTTGCCTCACGAGATCACGCCGAGTCGCGGCGATGACGCGCACGTCGAAGGGCTTGTAGGTCGAGCCGCCGACCGATTTTACGCGGCGTTCGGACAGCGCTCGAAGCAGCTTCGGCTGGACGTCGAGTGGCAGCTCGCCGAGCTCGTCGAGGAAGATCGTTCCACCATCGGCTTCCTGAAACGGCGAGATGTGCCGATCGATCGCGCCCGTGAACGCGCCACGTTCGTGACCGAAGAGGGTTGCTTCCGCGAGGGTCGGCGGAATCGAGCCACAGTCGACGATGACGAACGGCTTGTCCACGCGCTTCGAGTGGTCGTGCACCGCTCGCGCCGCGAGCTCCTTACCGCAGCCCGTCTCGCCGCCGATAAGCAGCGTGAGATCAGTCGCTGCGATTTTTCCGAGACGATCGAAGATGTGTCGCATCCCTTCGCTCTGGCCGACCAGGGGGCCGAACGCGGGAATGTTCGAGACGGAGACTTTCTCGAGGCCAGCGGGCTCAAACTGAATCGAAGTGGTGCCGATCCGCAAAGTTGCCGCGACCGCGAGGACGATCTCGCCGATCCGTACGTCCCCTACGTACGTGCCGTTGCGGCTGCCGAGGTCGCGCACCCGCACGCCGTCTTCGGTCGCTAGGAACTCGACGTGCACCGCGCTCACCTTCGCGTCGTCGACGACGATCTGGCACGCGGGATTGCGTCCGAGGATGACGGGGTCTTGTCCGACCTCGATCCATGGGTCGCCAGTGCTGGTCCGGATCCGACCTTCGCGCACATGAACGCGATTGCGACTTCCTATCGTTGCGTCGATTCGAGCCATCGTTCCATTCTCTGCGGTGTTCGTGTTCGGTGCCGATCGGGGAAGGGCCCCCGCTCGCGTGAAAGCTTCGAGCGCGCTGGATTGCGTTCACTCATTGTCGTGGTCGCCAGCTGTCGCTGCCCTCGGTTGCGGTCGCCGATGTGGCCCATTCGGCGCTGGCCTCGGTCATCGTTGCCGGTTCGTCATCGCCTGGCCTGTTTCCGAGCGATGGGGCCGCAGCTTGTGCGCGACGGGTCTGGGCACCGGGGAGGCAGGCGCGCCACTCGACGAGTGCCTCCTCGGCCGAGTCGAATCGCAGATCAGGTTCTCGCTGCAACGCTTTGGCAAGGAACCGCTCGAGCGCGCCGGGCCAGTGGTCTCGCGTCGCTTCGGAGAGACTCGGCGCCACGCGGTCGAGCTTCAGGGCGATCACCGTTCCGGCGCTCGGGCCTTCAAACGGTAGTCGGCCAGCAAGGGCTCGATATGCGACCGCGCCCAGCGCATAAATATCGCAGCGCTGATCCACTCGGGCCGCACTCCTGACTTGCTCCGGGGCCATGTAAGCGAATGAGCCAAGCGTGGCATCGAAATCGGTCAGACTGGGTTCGTCGCGGTGCCCACCGTGTTTGTGTGAGAGCTTCGAGATACCGAAGTCGAGAATCTTCGCCCGCTCCGGTCGCAGCGGATCGCGCGTCCGTTCGAGAAAAATATTTCCCGGTTTCAGGTCGCGATGAATGACTCCCGCCTGGTGCGCTGCGGCCAGGCCGAGAAGCGTGTCGTCGATAAGCGGCCCGACCTCGGCGAATGGCAAGTAGAGCTCGCGCTTCAGCCGCTCGGACAGCGACTCGCCCTCCAGCTTTTCGAAGATGAGAAAATGCGTTCCGTTTGCATCTCGATCGTGTCCGAGAAGCTTGCACACGTACTCGCTGTCGATCGACGCGCACACCAGCGCTTCACGCTCGAACCGCGCGACGAGGTCGGGCTTCAACGCGGCCTTGGCGAGCAACACTTTGATCGCCACTTCGTGGCCGGTGCCGGGAGCACGGGCACCCCAAACCTCACCCATGCCGCCCCGGCCGAGAAGCTGGGTGACTTGAAATCCCGCGAGGGTGTCGCCTGGGTGGATCGCCAAGAAGCCTGGATCGGGACAGTACCGGACGCGGGGGCTCCGGTGGAAGCGCAATGCACGGCCTGTCGCAACTTCCGCCGTGACTTGGTAGGTTAGCGGCCCAATGGCCCGCACAGTCGATGATGTTGAGTTGTACTTGAGGAGCCTCGATCGCCAATACGTGCGCGATGGCGAGGCTTTCGTTCTCGCAAGCGGGCTCGAGGAAACCTCGATAGGCCTGCTCGTTCACGATCCACTCGTGCTGGTGAGAGTCGACATCGGTACGGCCCCGACCGACTCGGTACGGCAGGTCGCTTTGTTCCGTCGCTTGCTTGAGCTGAACGGCGAGGACCTCATCCACTCTTCGTACAGTCTCGAAGGCGACCAAATTAGTCTCGGCGCCGGCTTACGTCTCGAGAACCTCGACATGAACGAAGTCGCTTCGGTGCTCTCGGAGGTCGACCTCGCTCTCGCGCGACATGCCCAGCCGCTCCGTGCACTGGCTCGCGGCTGAGACGCGACACGCTCGGCGACGAGCTTTACCTTTTTTTCTCGATCCACTGGGGACACTCAAAATGGGAATTTTCGCCCGACTTTCAGACGTCATCAAAAGCAACCTCAACGACATGATCAGCCGGTCCGAAGACCCGGAGAAAATGTTGAACCAGGTGATCATCGAGATGGCAAACCAGCTCATCGAGGCGAAAAAGGGCGTCGCCGAGGCCATCGCGATGGAGAAGAAGCTCCTCAAGCAGGCGGAGGAGGAAGCCCTCAAGCTCACCGAGTGGGAGCGCCGCGCGATGATGGCTGTTCGTGCAGGTGACGACGGGCTCGCGAAAGAAGCGCTGAGCCGTAAAAAAGAGCACGAAGGGATCGCGGTCGCGCTGAAGGAGCAGTGGGCGAAGCAGAAGACTCAGGTCGACCAGATCAAGCTCGCCCTCCGCGTGCTGAACAACAAGATCGAAGAGGCCAAGCGCAAGAAGCAGGTGCTGATTGCCCGCAAGCGCCAGGCCGAGGCGCGCAAGAAAATCCAGGAGACGATGGCGGGCATCAAGAACGCCTCGCTCTTCGACACGTATCAGCGCATGGAGGACAAGATCCTCCAGATGGAAGGCGAAGCCGACGCTGCGAGCGAGCTTGCCGAGGAGTACAGCGGCGACATCCTCGCCCACAAGTTCAACACGCTCGAGCAGACCGCGGGGGCGGACATCGATCTCGTCGAGCTGAAGCGAAAAATGGGCGTGTTGCCGGCCGAGCAAGCACCCGCTCCCTCCCCCACGGTGGCCGCCACGTCGCTTCGCGTCGATGCTGAGCCCGCAGATGAATTCGCGCAGCTCAGCCAAGCCGAACAGGAGCAACTCGGAGCGGCACTCGCCGAGCTTGAGGCGCAGGAGTCGGCCGCGCAGGCCCGGATGAAGCGTTGAAGGACAACAACACTGTCCACGCGGAGGATTTGCCCGCACTTCTCGATCGCTTGGGGGCGAGTTCCTCCGACGGTCTCACTCACGCCGAAGCGCAGGTGCGCCTCACGCAGCACGGCCGCAACGAGCTACCGGAGCAGCCCGGCGAGCCCAACTGGAAGCGCTTCCTCGCCCAGTTTACCAACCCGATCGTGGTCACGCTTTTGGTCGCGGCGAGCATCGCGATCTTCGTTGGAGTGCAGGAGGCGAAGGGTAGTTTTCTCTCGCGTTTCGCGGACGCGCTCGCGATCATTCTCATCGTCGCGATCAACGCGGTGATTGGTTATTACCAGGAGCAACGCGCCGAAGCTGCGCTCGATGCACTCCGGAAACTCGCGGCCCCGAACGCACGCGTCCGGCGTGACGGCGTGGTGACGGAATGCCTCGCGGCCCTGCTCGTCCCGGGCGATCTCGTAGAGCTCGAGGCAGGCGATGCCATCCCCGCCGATGCTCGGCTCGTGCAGTCGTTTGGATTCGCGACCGAGGAATCTGCACTGACGGGTGAGACCGTACCGCGCGTCAAAGATGCCTTGGCTCAGGTGGACGCCGCGAGCCCGCTCGCAGAGCGCGATACGATGGTCTTTACCGGGACGACCGTCGTCCGTGGTCGCGCGCGTGCGATCGTCACGCACACCGGCGCTCACTCCGAGCTCGGTCGCATCGGTCAGTTGATAGCGGAGATCGGCGAACAGAAGACGCCCCTCGAGGAGCGACTCGACGCGTTCGGTCACGTGATCCTCTGGAGCTGCCTCGCGCTCTCTTGCGCGTTGATGGCGTGGGGCTTTCTGCGACCGCGATTCTTCGGCGGATTTTCGCGGCCGTGGCACGGGCTCTTGCTCGAGGCGGTGGCGCTCGCGGTTGCCGCAATTCCCGAGGGCCTTCCCGCGATAACGACGATCACGCTCGCGCTCGGCATGCAGCGGATGGCGCGGCGCGGAGCCATCGTACGTAAACTTCCTGCGGTCGAGACGCTCGGGGCCGCGACCGTCATCTGTTCCGACAAGACCGGCACGCTCACGCAAAACGCGATGACCGTGCGCGCCGTTTACACGTACGGTTGCGCGTACCGCGTGACGGGCGAGGGCTACAACCCGGCAGGCGCGATCCGTGAAGCGTCGGCCGATGGTGTCGTCGTCACGACGTTGCGCCCCGCGCTCGAGCAGCTGCTTGTCAGCGCAGCGCTTTGCAACAATGCGCGCATCGAGGCGTCGGAGGGCAGCTGGCGCGTGATAGGCGATCCCACCGAGGGCGCGCTGCTCGCACTCGCAGAGAAGGGTGGCCTGCCGCCTGCGTCGGTGCGCGCGTGTTCCGTCGTGCTCACGGAGGTTCCTTTCGATAGCAATCGCAAGCGTATGACGATCGTGGCTCGCGACGAGCGCGGCCGCGAAATCGCCCACGTGAAGGGCAGTGTCGATGTCCTCTTGTCCCGCTGCGATCGTTGCGTGACGGGCACGGGCGTCACGCCACTTACGGAGTCGATGCGAGAGGAGATCACGGTCGCCGCGACCGCCTTGAGCGAGCAATCCCTGCGCGTTCTCGCGATTTGCCGCCGTGAACGCCACGGAGAACGACCGGAGTCAGGCTCCGACGATTCTGAGCACTTCGAGCGAGAGTTGACGTTCCTTGGCTTGGTCGGGATGCTCGACCCCCCGCGCCCGGGCGTCGAGGCGGCGATCGCTACGTGCCAAGCTGCAGGTATTCGGGCCGTCATGATCACTGGCGACGACCGCGCGACGGCCTGCGCGATCGCCAAAGATGTCGGCATGTGGGAGCCGGGGGACACCGCCATCACGGGCGCCGAGCTCGAGCTTATGGACGAGGCCGCGCTCGACCGGCGCGTCATGCACATCAAGGTGTTTGCGCGCTCGACACCGGAGCACAAGCTGCGGATCGTCCGAGCCTTTAAGCGAGCCGGGCATGTAGTGGCGATGACAGGCGATGGCGTCAACGACGCACCCGCGCTACGCGAAGCGAACATCGGCGTGGCGATGGGCAAGACGGGAACCGACGTCGCTCGCCAAGCCGCTGACCTCGTGCTGGCGGATGACAATTTCGCGACCATTGTCGACGCCGTACGCGAAGGGCGCTCGATCTACCGCAACATTCAGAAGTTCATTTTCTTCCTGCTCAGTGCAAACATGGGCCTGGTTATCACGGTTTTTGCCGTGTCTTTTGTCGCGTCATGGCCGCCGCTCACGCCGCTGATGGTGCTGTGGATCAACCTCGTCACCAACGGGCTTCCGGCGCTCGCGCTTGGGATCGATCCCGGCGATCGTCGCTTGATGGAAGAGTCTCCGCGCGATCCGGCCGAGCGGCTGATGATGTTCCGCGACTACCTCGGTATGCTGTTCGTGGGCGGCGTGATGGCGAGCGCGGCGATCGCCATTTACGCTGTCGCGCCCCAGACCGAGGAAGGCCTCGAGAAGGCGCGGGCGCTCGCGTTCACGCTCCTCGCGGTCTCGCCGTTGATGCACGCGTTCAGCTGCCGTAGTCCGATACGCTCGGTGCTTCAGTGCCGTCCATTCGTCAGCATTCCGCTTGTGATCGCGGTGCTCGTAAGCGCGGCGATTCACCTCGTTGCCGTGCTCGTTCCGAGCTTGCAGCCCATCTTCCGCACCTTCCCGATCTCGAGCTCTGAGTGGATGTTCGTGCTCGCGCTGTCGGCGCTCGTGCTGCCTGCCGTGGAGCTCGGGAAGTTCGTCAATCGGATCTGGCTGCGCGGAAAAGGCATCGCGCCGGCGTCGATTCGTCTCGGGGGTAGGTGATTCGAAGTCGCATCGCCGGAGCCCTCGCGTTTGCGCTCGCGCTCGCTGCGGTTCCGGCCTTGGCGCGTACACGCGGGCTGCGCGCTACGACCATGAGGGAAGCTCCCGAGCTCGACGGTGTGCCCGGTGAGTGGGACGCGGAATTTCGAGATCTAAGCGCCGTTGTGCGCGGCGCGCCGGCCTCACCGCAGGACCTCACGGCTCGCGTGGCGCTCGCATACGACGCGACGAATCTCTACGTGGCCGCCGAGGTGACCGATGACCGACTCGTCGTGGGCGGGGATTGGCTCGAGCTCATCCTCGGTGTGCCCGGCGGAACGGTGGAGCGTGTGCGATTCGACCCCGGGGACAGCTCACACGTTCGAGGTGTCGCGCGCACCGCGGGCGGCGCGGTCATCGAGGGCGCTCGCGTCGTCCTCGCATCGACCGCAACGGGGTGGTCCGTCGAAGCGAGTGTGCCATGGGCTCGCATTCCGAAGAGTGACCGGGTTCGCGTCGGTTACCGCGCCGCGCTCGCGTTGCATGACGCGGACGCGTCCAACGCGGTCGAGTCCGTGATGGCGACGAGTGAGGCTCTCGCATACGACGCGCTGCCGCCGCTCTCGATGGAGGCGGAGCTCAGCTTGGGGGCGGGGCTCCTGCGCGAGCGCGGCCTCACGATGCCCCCGCGGCTCAATATCCTTGCCGATGTCGCGGGTGATTCGCGCTTCGAACGTGTGCTCGTGTACGACCGTTACCTGGTCGTGCTCGGTCCGGGGTTTCGCTCCGGGATCGAGTATTTTTACCGCGATCTCGGCGGGAGCGAGCACCTTCGCATCGAGGTTTCCGATTCGACGGGTGATCGAAAAGACGACATCGCTTACCGTCGCCTCACCCCCGAGGGCGAGCTCGCGGTGCTGTTGAGCTTTCAGGACGGCGGTGACGTTCCTACGGTTGTCTCCTCCACGCTTGTTCCGTCGGCGGGTCCCGTCGCAGCCGCACCGCATGCGGGGAGTGGCGCCGAGCGAACGCACGTGCCACCGACGCTAGCGCCGCTTGTCCCGCGGGGCGTCATCGATGTGCACCAAACGGCGAGTGGCACGGTGGTCTTCGCGGCGAAGCCGGCAGGCACCGATTCAGACGCGGTCTACACGCTCTACAAGCAGCGCCGCGCCGTCGATGGCCCTCCACGCTTCGATGTCAGCGCCGACTTTTCGGAGGACGCGCGCCCCGAGCGGCTCGTCG
Source organism: Polyangiaceae bacterium (assembly GCA_947475525.1). Classification (GTDB taxonomy): domain Bacteria; phylum Myxococcota_A; class Polyangia; order Polyangiales; family Polyangiaceae; genus SYFR01. The sequence goes on from CANJMI010000003.1 coordinate 69,103, forward strand.
TGCACGGCGCCGACCTCGTCGTCTTCGGGCCGGGCTTTCGTGGCGGTCGCAGCTTCGCGGCGCTGACGCTCGAGGTGGACGCGGCCGAGCTCGAGTCGGTCACGGCGCGCGACGTCGACGGGGACGGCAAGATGGACGTCGTGGCCTCGTGGCGCACCTCGGGCCGCACGTGGTCGGTGACCTACCGCATCCGCGGCGGACAATTCGAGCGCGTTGATTCCAGCACGCCGCCCCCGTGAGCCGCCTGCTCACGCGGTTTCGCGAAACAAAAAGCAGGCGGCGCAGCCTTTCGACCGCGCCGCCATCTTTCGTGCACCGGCAAACCGTTTCAGGTCGCTTCGCGCACGGGGATGATTTGCACCCGCCGCGCGGTGCCTTTGCCTTCACTCTTCGTCAGCACGCCCGTGAACTTCGCGAGGGCGAGATGGACGATGCGTCGGTCCTGCGCGCTCATTGGCTCGAAGGTGATGATCTTCCCTTCGTCTACCGCTTGCTGGCCGAGGCGTTGCGCCATCGTGGCAAGGGCCTGCTCGCGACGCTGGCGGTAGCCGTCTGCGTCGATGAGGACATGCCGTCGTGACAAGGTCGGTCGGTTGATCACGCGGTTGCAGATGAACTGCAGTGCCGCGAGCGTATCACCCTTCTTACCGATGAGGCGCGACGCATCCGTCCCGCTTATCTCGATACGAATGTCGCTCTCCGGATCTTCCGGTTCGTTCTCCATCAGGTCGACGGTGCAGTCCATCCCCATCCGGGTCAGGACATCGACAATGAGATCGAGCGCGCGATCGGCGCGTCCGTCCTCAACGAATTCTTCCGGTTCGCTGGCTACGGCGTCGCCGCCGTCATCGTCGCCTGAGCGCGCTTCTCCCGCGTTGGCGGTTGGAAGTTCCTCGTGCTCGTTCGACTCATCCACGTTGCTGGACATGGTCAATCATACCTTTCGAGTGCATACGGTCGTCGTCATGCCGGAGTCGGTTCGCCCGAGCTTGCCTGCGCTTTGAAGTACCTCTCCACGGAGAGTTGCTGGAGGATGCCAAGCCAAGTGTTGGTCAAGAAGTAGATTCCGAGGCCAGCTGGCAGGAACAGCATCATGACCGTGAAGACGGTGGGCATCATCCACTTCATCATCCGTTGCTGCGCCGGATCACCCTGCATGGGCATCAAGTGCTGCTGGAGTATGCTCGAGGCTCCGAGCATCGCCGGGATGATGAAGTACTTTCCGGGAGCGGAAAGATCGGGAACGAACGGACCGAACGGCGTGTGGTACAGCTCGACTGCCGTTTGGAGGGAGGTGTAGAGGGCCCACCAAATCGGCATTTGCAAGAGCACCGGCAGACAACCCAGCATCGGGTTGGATACCTTGTTCTTGCGCCACAGCTCTTGGAGCGCAACGCCCCGTTGCTGTGCGTCGTCTTTGTATTTTGCGTTGAGCGCATCCATCTCAGGTTTGAGCGTGCGCATCGCCATCGTGCTCTTTATCTGAGCGATGCTCAGAGGGAACAAGAGGAGCTTCACCGTGATCGTCAGGAGGCAGATAGCCCAGCCCCATGACGACACGATGCTGTTCAAGAAGTAGAGGTAACGGACGAGCCATTTGCCAATCGCGCCGAACGTTCCCAAGTTCAGGATGTCGGTCGTGGGGCCGGCGCCTCCGCGAATGTTCGCGAGGATCTCGCGTTCCTTCGGGCCAACGTAGGCGAGCACGCGGTAGGTCGCGGTTTCGTTCGCGGCGAGGGCTCGCTCGCCATAGTTGAGGCGCGAGCGGTAGGTGTGACCGAACTGCGGATCTTTGTCTTTTTCCGCAAAATGCGCGCCGTCGAAGATTTCTTCGATCAGCGTTTCACCGACGGCCGTGCCACCTTCGACGGGAATCAACGCCTTGGAGAAGTACGATGTCGACACCGATACGAACGCCAATTCGCCGGGAGCTGTGCGCCACTTTTCGGCGGTGAAGCCTTCGCCTTCGAAGTCCTTCGGGTCGAAGTCGTCGTCGCCCCAGCGCACCATCTTGCCGCCGCTGTTGACCTCGACTTGCGTCTGGAACTCGCTCTGCCGCTGCCACGAGCTCTTCGTGTCGGCGTCCCGGAACCACTCCGCGTTCTCGACGCTGAGGCGGTGAGCACGGCGCTCGGTGGCGAGGTTCTTCACCGTGAGCGTCACGTCCAACTCGAATGGTCGGTCGGTCGTTGCGACGACCTTGGTTGCGACGGTGGCGGCGTCCTCGTAATGGAACGTGCAGCTCTTCTCGGTGTGCTCGCCGAGCTTCCAATCGAGATCGTCGAACTCGACCTGCTGGGCGGCGGCGCCGCTGGAGGCCGGCAGGCGCAGGGCGGTGCGGAGGGGCAAGCGCGACTGCAGCGTCGTCGTCACGAGATCCGTCGATTGGCCGTCGTGCCGTTTACGGTACTTCGCGTCGGTGGGGACAAAGCTTCGAAGCGCGCCGCCTTTGCTCGTCACGACGGCGTCGAATCGCAGGCCGCGGAGGGCGCAGGTTTGCTCCTCCTTACGGGCGTCCGCGGCGGGCGCGGTGTCGTCGGCGCGGCCGAGGGGCTGTAAGGAGCTCTTGCTCGTCTTCCCCGTGATGGCAGGCCATCCGTAGGTGATGAAGAGAAAAACGGCCACTCCGAGGAGGAGCCATCGCGTCATGCTGGAGCGTTCTTCCATGGTCTACGCACGCACGGCGAAGGTGTTGCTGCCGTGGTCCTGCTGGGCTGAAATTACCGTAGTCACTCAGCCCTCTTTCAGGACGGGCGGCGGAGGATCGTAGCCGCCCGGATGAAACGGGTGACATTTACTCAGTCGCTTCGCCGAAAGCAAGCTTCCGCGTACGGCGCCGTGCATGCGAACGCACGCGTAGGCGTAGGCGGAACACGACGGATCGAAGCGACAGACATTGCCTAGGACGGCACGGATAAGCTTCGAGAGCGTCAGCTGGTAGGCGCGAATGAAGAGGAGGAGAATCCAGCGCATCGCGTGTGTTTCCGAGTCCGCCCGTGATACCGCTCTTGCGGGTCAGCCCGCCTCGTCGGCTACCGTCTTGGAAGCGGCGCCTTTGGGCTTCAGCCCGCGTCGCGTCTTGGCGCGCGCTCGTTCAAGAGCGACGGTCAAGTCGCGGGCGACGAGGTCGGCGGTCGCCCCCTGAATGCTCGCTGCGGCGACCACCACCACCTCGAGTCCGACGGGCAGAATCACGTGGCGAAACCACTCGCGGATGAGGCGCTTGGCGCGATTGCGTTCAACGGCGTTGCCCACCTTGCGGGACGCGATGATCCCGAGCCTCGCCGGTCGGTCCGAGCCACTGCTCTCATGATGGACGAGGACGAGGCCGCACGTGCACCGCGCGGGCAATCCGGAGCGCTGAACGAGCGTAAACTCGCTGCGACGCAGGATGCGTTTTGATTTGGAGAAGGCCGCCGGCTGTCGCGAGGAGGCAACAGCGGACGTGCCGGACGACAGACTGCCGGACGACAGACTGCCGGTTACTTCTTCCAAGTCGCGACGGTCAGACGCTTGCGGCCCTTGCGACGCCGGTTGGCGATGATCTTCTGGCCTCCGGTGCTGCTCATACGCTTGCGATAGCCGTGGGTTCGCGCCCGGCTGAGATTGTGTGGCTGATACGTGCGCTTCATGGCTGGATTCCATTCCGGAGGGAAGGGGGGCGCGTATTAACTACGCAACGGCGTGCTTTGTCAACCTACCTTGACACGGATGGGTAACTTTTTGCGGGGTAGGCGCGCTTCGCTCAGGTTATCACGGGCCTCTGTCCGCGCGCAGGTAGAGGTCGAAGTCATCGATGCGCCCGCTTCTGCGGTACGCCGTGTCGAGGAGCGTCCGCAGCTCGCCGAAGTTGTGGTCGAGCACGTAGTCGGAGCCGAAGACGTTGTCGGTGACGACCGGAAAGATGTCGCCGGAAGCGACGACGATCACTTCGGGGCGATTCGCGAAGAGCTCGCACAAGAGCTCTCGCCGGGATGCCTCGGCGGCCCACGCGACGCGCTGAGGGACGTTGTAGATGTAGCGGCTAGCCGAGCGCACGTTGGCGCGATCGTAGATCACCGGCTCGAAGCCCCAGATGAACGCGGAGCCGCCGGGGGGCACGTGCTCTTTCAAGAACTCGGCGACCTTACGATTTCCGTGAGCATTGACGTCGGCCACGGTCGCGAGTCCGTCGATTTTCTCCGTGTCGGTCCATCCGTGCACGAAGAGCCGAAGGCGGTTGCTCGCGCGGGTCCAGAACGTGTCGGATAGGTCTTTGGTCGCCGTTCGCATCGTTGCGCTCAGCACGACGGCGCTTGTGAAGGTCGCCCAACCGAGTGCACGGCGCTTCGCGGCCCACGCCCACAGTTGGTGCCAACCGAGCGCGGCGAGGATGGCTGTGAACGGCCACACGGCTCCGTAGTGGTACGGGAAGAATTTACCCTGAAGCGCCACGCCGACGAGTTGCACGGCGATGATCCCGAGGATCATCGTCACGCCGGTTCGTCTCCACGCGGTCCGCCAGGTCGCGAGCCCGAGGGCGAGGCCGAGGCTGACGATGCTCGAGTAGTTGACGAGCCACTCGGTGAGCGCCTGGTAGAGCATGCCGCGCAGGGTTCGCTCACGCCAGCTCAGCTCGGTGTAATGCGGGGTAAAGACGAAGAGCGTCTCGTGCAGTGCAGCGAGTGCGCCTCGGGCCCAGAACCACGCGAGGCACAGGGCTATCGGCAGAACGCCACCGACGAACACGAGGGCGAGAGGTCGCAGGATTTCGCGTAGTGGGCGTCCCGCGCGGCGCACTTCGAGGGCGCTCCAGATCCCCAGGATCGCGCCTCCTCCGGCCAGCGGTGGCTTCAAGAGTCCCGTGAGCCCGAAGGCTGCTCCGGCCGCGACGTAGCGCCAATTGGCAATGTTTTGATTGGTTTTCGCGTCTTCGCGCGGCACGCAGACAAACCAAACGCCGAGGATGGAGAGCATGCCTCCGAAGGTCTCGGGTTGCGCCGTGTGCCAGAACTCGAGCTGCGCGTGCACGAGCGCAGTCAGGGCCCCCGCGAGCCAACCTATCGTTTTATCGCCCCACCATCGTGAAGCGATCGACACCATCGCTGCGACCATGCCGAAGAGCCCCGCGACTTCGACAACGCGGATCCCCCAGTCGGCGGAGCCCGAGAGAAGCCGAGCGAAGGCGTAGATGACGAAGATGCCCGGCGGCTTGAAGTCGAAGGCGTCGCGGTAGGGCATGCCCCCTTCGAGGAGCGTCCGCGCCACCAGGGCGTAGATGCCCTGGTCACGACCGTGGTGGTAGAGCGCGATCTGAAGCGCACACCCCGCGATGACAGCGGCGAGGGCGATGCGGAGGGCGCGCTCGCGTGGGTGTGGGGCGGAGTCGGTCATGAAGGTGTCCAGGGCTCGCTCTTTTACCCTACTCGCGCGCCGGGATGGAGTTACCGTCCACCGCAATTGGAGCCGACCGATGGACGTTGTCGAGACCCCAACCGAGCTTCGCGCTCTCTGCGAACGGGCGAGAGCCGCCGGCAAAAAAGTGGGCTTCGTTCCGACGATGGGGGCGCTGCATGAAGGCCATCTTGCGCTCGTTCACGAGGCGCGGCGCCGCACCGAGTATGTTGTCGTGTCGATCTTCGTGAACCCGACCCAGTTCGGTCCGCATGAGGATCTTGCGCGGTATCCACGCACCTTCGCGGGAGACTGTGCGCGCTGCGAACAGGCTGGGGTCGATGCTGTTTTTGCGCCCGTCGCGGAGAGCATGTACCCCCAAGGCGACGAGACCCGCGTGCGCGTCGGCGATACGGCCCGCCATCTCTGTGGCGCGCATCGACCGGGGCATTTCGAAGGCGTGTGCACGGTCGTCGCGAAGTTGTTCGCGCTCGTGGGTCCGTGCGTCGCCGTGTTCGGTCGAAAAGATTATCAGCAGTGGCGCGTGCTCGCTCGCATGACGGCCGACTTGCTGCTGCCGGTGGAGGTCGTCGGTGTTCGAACGGTACGGGAGTCTGACGGGCTCGCGTTGTCCTCGCGCAATCGTTACCTTTCGGTGGAGGATCGGCGTCGCGCGTTGTCGTTGTCGCGCGGGCTCACGCGCGCGGCCCATGCGTTTGCGGCAGGTGAGCGCCGAGCGGGTGCGCTGAAGCAGGCCGTCATGGATGAGGTTCTCGCGGCGGCGGATTCGCTCGACTACGTCGTTGTCGCCGACCCCGAGAAGGTGCAGCCCTTCGAGGACGAGGCCTTCGTCGGGGACCGAGCGCTCGTGGCCATCGCGCTTAAACTTGGGACCACGCGTCTGATCGATAACATCGTGCTCGGCGAGGAGCCGGGATCCAGCCCCGCATGAACCACCAAGGCAAACTGATTGTCCTCGAGGGCATCGACGGTGCCGGCACCACCACGCAGATCGAGCGCTACGCGGAGCACCTCCGTCTCGCGAACCGCACCGTTCACGTCACGCGTCAGCCGAGTCCCGGTCCCATAGGGACGATGCTGCGACAGGCGCTCGGTGGGCGGGTCGCGGTAGGGAGCGAGCATCATTCCGAGATCATGGCGCTCTTGTTCGCGGCCGATCGGCTGGACCACCTCGCGCGCGAGGTTGACCCGTGGCTGCGCGAGGGCGCGGTCGTGCTGTGCGATCGCTACGATCTATCGAGCATCGCCTATCAAACGGCGACAGCGCCGGCCGAGCTCTTGGCGCGCGTCGATTTCGAAGGTTGGGTGCGTTCGCTCAATCGATTCGCACGACGCCCCGATCTCACCGTAGTCGTCGACGTGACGCCCGAGCTCGCGGAGGGGCGACGCGCCAGTCGCGCTGGCAAGCCGGACATCTACGAGTACAGCGACCTGCAGTCGCGACTCGCGGCGCTTTATCGCGAGGCCGAGCGTTTGTGTCCCGGTGACGCCATCGTGCACGTTGACGGCGACCCTTCGCTCGATGAGGTCAGCGCCCGCATCCGTGGCATTCTCGACCCCATGGTGCTCGGCGTGCGCTGACCCCGGTTTTCGGGCCTCGCGGCCGTTAGTTGCAAGCGGCGGAAGCGATCAAAACGTCATCGACGTTCCATTGCGACGTATCGTACGAGCCGGACGAGCCTACCTTGAATCCGAAGCGGACGCGCAGCGCGGCGTTCTTGTACTGGGTCACATCGAAGCTCACCTTCGTCCACACCGCGTCTTGCACGCCGGGTGATGAGCCGCTGCTCCAGAGGTTGACCCACTTCGTGCCGTCATACACCTCGACCGCATTCTGCATGTACGGCGTGTAGTCGCTGTTCAACCAACGGCGGAACTCGAAGTACACGCTCGGGGCCGCGGCGGTATCGACAATCGGGCTCGTGAGCCACATGAAACCGTGGAGGAAGGTTGCAGCATTGCCGCCGATCACGACGCCGGCGACGCCATTGTTCTGGTTTGCCGCGGTGTAGTCGATCGCGGGATCCGAATTGCCGTACTCCTCGCCCGACGATTCTTTCGCAGCTCCGATTTCCCACTCCGAGTCGAGCGTCCATCCCGCGGCGTTGCTCGCAAATTCTTCGAACAAATACACGTCGATCGTCGACGTCCCGCCCTTGCAGGCGCCGCTCGTGCAGAGCGTGCCGGTCGTGCAGCCGAGGCCGTCATCGCACGCTTGCGCTTCGTTGGCGGCGACGGCCACGCATTTTCCGTTCATGTCGCACGTGCCGTTGTTGCAACTGTCCGTTGCCTCGGCGCAGCTCTGACCGGGTAAGAGCGGGTCCGCCTGGCACTTGCCCGTCATCGCGTTGCAGCTGCCTTCGAAGCAGCCTTTGCTGAGCGCCGAACAATCTTTCGGTTTGTTGCCGATGCAGACGCCGGCCTTGCACGTTTTCTCTACCGTGCACAAATCTTTGGGGTCGACGCAGCCGAAGTTGTCATTGCCGGGCTTTGGCTCGCAGATGCCGTTGTCGGGGTTGCAGACGCCGATGTGGCAGTCATCCGCCGGGAAGAAGGAGTCGCAGTCGTTGTTCGTGCCTTTGCATGTCCCGAAGCTGCACTTCCCGTTGATCTCGCACTTGTTGTCGGGTGCGCAAAAGCCGCCGTTGGAGGTCGGCGCGGCGTAACACGTCTTGCTCGCCTCTTCGCACAGGACCTGATTGCACTCGGGCGCGTCCGTCGCGCAGGTGTTGGGTGGGCCGGCCTTGCACGTGCCGGCGACGCACGTGTCTTTCGCTGTGCAGAAGAGGCCGTCTTCGCAGCCGGCACCGTCCTCGGCTACGCGAACTTCGCAGGAGCGGGTGCTCTCGTTGCACGACGCGACCTGGCATGCGGGCGTTTGAATCAAGCCGCAATCCGTGCCGCAAGGCCCGAGGTCTGCTCCGCCGCCGCCACCTGTTCCGCCCACCGATGAATCCGAAGGAAGGCCGCCACCGCCGCTCGTGTCAGCGGTCTCGGTGTTGCCCTTCGCGCAGCTCGCGAACGCGGCGGCGATGAAGGCGGCTAGGGCGAATGACTCGAGGAGGTGTGAAGGTTTCATGGCAAAAACGCGAGGTAAGTGAAGGTAAGTATCATACCATGTGGTGGCGGACATCACTTTGAAAGCGACGTGGCGCGCCCGGGCGCGGCGATTTCGAGACCGACGAGCGTGACCTCGTTCGGTTCGAGCGACGGGCTTTCATCGACTCCAGCGCGGTAGAATATCGCGGCGTTCTGGCGTCCGCGATCGCTCGATACAATGCGCCGGCAGCCCGCTGCCAATAGCTCGTCCACGATCGCCTCGGGGCTGTCCATGCGCGCTTCTGCGTAAAGCAAAAGGCCGACTTTTGGCATGCACATCGCCGAGCGGGGCCGGGGTGCGCCAAGTTCACGTGCTTCGCTGCGCAGGACGCCCGCTTCGGCGAAAAGAACCAGCTCGGCGGCGTCGCCCGCGGTCGTGAGGTCGTCGACACTAAGGGCAAGCGTGAGGGAACGCGGATGCGAGAAACTCCCCGTCGGAGAGTGTGGAGCGGTGGCCCGCGGTGGCGTGAGCAGGACACTGTGATCGATCCGGAAGGGCAGGACGACCGCGCCGTCGATCGCGAGACCTCGGGCGGCGTTGGTGTCGCTCGCGCCGAGCCCGATCGCGATGAGCATTCGAGCCCGGTCCGCATCTTCGAGGGCATCCTCGCAGGTGTGGCCGCGCCCTTCCGAGGTACCGGGGAGAATGCGCCACTCGAAGCGGGTGACGTCGATTGCGAAAAAGTCGATTGTCCCGTCTTTTCGCTCGCGCTTGGCTCGGTGGATCGCCGGAAGCCAGCTCGGCTCCGGCACCTTGCCGTCGGCGTGATCAAAGGTCGGCGCGGTGCCGAGGACCGGAGTCGAGTCGCGCCGCGTGAGGTAAAAAAACGCATCGTCGGAGGGCGGCGCGTTCGCGAGAGCCGCAGCGTCGGTCACGATTGGCTGTGCGCTTGCTTCAAAGAGGACGAGGTCGGCGCAGCGGGCGCCAAGTGCTGCCGTGAAGTCCTCGGCGGTGCTCGTGGTGGAGGCGAAGAGCAATTGATCTTCGGCCGTGCGGCAGAGGGCCGCGAGTCTTCCCTGCGCGCCTGGCGAGGGTTTGCTTTGGGCGAGCGAATCCACCCTGAGCGTGAGGAGTGCCGTGGCCGCGCTACCGAAGAAAATGTCGCCGGATTCGTCGATCACAATCGTTGGTTTTTCGCTTGGCGGAACGAGGGTGCGTCCGCTCTCGACGAAGCCTCCGGGGTTCGCTGTGAACGGTCGCGCACCGAGTCGCGCGACGACCGTGTCCACGTGGCGTTCGGCAATCATTCCATTCGCCCCCGGACCGTTCGCGGCCCGCGGATGGCGTCGTCCGCCGCGCAGGTGGAGGTCGAGTTGGCGCGTGTCGATCGTCGCAACCTCGAGCGTGGCTCCCGCGGGCGTGCGGAGGCTTGTCGTCTCCAGCGCAGGTGTTCCGCCGGCGCGGCCTGCGATGCGATGACTCTGTGCGGGTGCGCTTGGCGCGGCTTCGGTGGGTCGAAAAAAGGCGCGTGGAGCCGCTGGGATTGTCCAGGCGGTCGCCTCGAACGCCGCGCCGCTCGAGGTCACCAGGTTGGCCTTAGCGAGCTCGTAGCGGGCGACGCCTTGCTCGGTGCGGAGCTCCAACGCGCCGTCGAACCACTGAAGTTCGGCCTCGCGCGGCGGGTTGCCGAACGCTACGACGTGCCGCACAAACGAGTCGTCATCGGTCGCGCTAAACCGCCGAAAAATCCCCGCAAAAATCTCGCGAACCTTGGTGCATCCCGCGCATTGCTGTGTGAGTTCGAGCACCGTTGCGCCCGTCACTTTTTGGTTATGGCGCGACACGAATGCCACTTTTTCCCCGTAAATGATGGGTGAAGTCTCGTCGGCGAGTGGGGTGCGACTCAAATTCTCGACGTCGCTTATGCCGAGGGCCCGCCCCTCCCGGCTCGTGCGAACGCTCGCCCGAAAGACGTCAACTTGAGGCCCACCGGAACCTTGAATCCGCGCGCCAAATACGACGTTTCGTCCCCACGTCGCGTCGATGACGAAACCGCGCGACGGCTCCCAAACGAAGCCGTCTTCGAGGACCGTACCGGACACCGCATCGCCGAGGAGGCGCGCAATGCCGCTCGTGCCGGCAGCTTCTCGCTCGCCGAGGAAGGCGCGTCCAGTGAGGGCGCCGACCGCGATTCCGATGCCCAGCGCGAGCCGTTCGCGGGCCGAGCTCCATCGCGGCCTTCGTGGCGTCGGGCGGGCCGGCGCAATTGACGCGTTTTCCCGGTCGGTTTCAGGGACCTCCGACACGACGCAACCGTACATTGATCTGGAGGCCCGTCTCGTGACTAAATCGCGCCTTCGCCCATGACACTCATCGACGCCCGCAACATGCCTCGCCACGTCGGAATCATCATGGACGGCAATGGCCGCTGGGCCTCGCAACGCGACGAGCCTCGCAGCGAGGGGCATCGCGCAGGTAGCCGCGCGGTTCGACGGATCGTCCGCCTCGCGCGCCGGATCGGTATCGAAGCGCTGACGCTTTACGCGTTCAGCTTCCAGAATTGGGCGCGGCCTGAAGATGAAGTCTCGGCGTTGATGGTGCTCTTGCAGGAATATTTGCTGAGCGAGCGCGAGGACATCCTCGGCAACGGGATCCGACTCGCCGCCGTAGGCGAGCTCGACCAGCTTCCGCCCGAGGTCCGTGGCGTGCTGGAGCCGCTGTGCCGTGAGTCGCAGCCGAACGATCGCATGACGCTGACGCTCGCGCTCTCCTATGGCGGCCAGGAGGAAATTGCGTCGGCTGCGCGTGCGCTTGCGAAGGACTACGCCGAAGGGCGCATCGCGTTAGCGGACATCGATGCGAAGGCGTTAGGCGAACGTATTCCGAGTCAGCGCGTAGGCGAGCCCGACCTCATCATCCGCACTGGAGGCGAGACGCGGCTCTCCAACTTCTTGCTTTTCGGTAGCGCCTATGCGGAACTTTTTTTCAGCGACCGGCTCTGGCCGGAGTTCTCCGACGAGGACTTCTTCACCGCGATCGCAAGCTACCAACGGCGGCAACGGCGCTTTGGCCAAGTCGTCAGCTGAATCAAAATCGAATGGCTGCTTCCAACTTGACCCTCCGCGTGGCGACGGCTGTCGTCATGCTTCCGATTCTCTTCGCGCTGCTCTTTCTGGGCCAGCCTTGGTGGTGGCTCGTCTTCCTCCTCGTTGCGGCCTGCCTTCCGAGCGCCGTGGAGCTCTACGGCATGGCGTACCCGGGCGACCGCGTGGCTCAGGGGGTGGGTGCGCTCTCGATCGCGGCCGTCACCGTGGCCGTTTATGTCGCGCCCGAGCATCCCGCGGTGCTGCTCGCGACCGTCGGGCTTCTGCCGTGCGTCGCCATCGTCCTCGCGCTCTCGCGGCTGCGCGATCTTCAGCCCGCCGCGGTGCAGCTGATGACGGGTGTGTTCGGTCCGCTCTGGATTGGCGGTGGCGTCGGAGCGGTCGCGCTTTTGCGCAAGCTCGGCGCGGCTGAGGGTGCCGGTCTCGCATTGCTCCCGCTCGTGCTCGCGTGGGCGGGGGATACGGGTGGGTACTTCGCTGGACGCGCCTTCGGCAAGCACAAGCTCTACGAAAAGGTCAGCCCCAAGAAGACGGTCGAGGGCGCGATCGGTGGCGTCGCGTCGGTGGTCGTGTTTGCGCTCGGCGCGCGGGCGCTCGTCGTGCAGTCGCTGTCGATTCGCGACACCGTCGTCCTCGCAGTGTTTGGCGGTGTGCTCGGGATCCTGGGCGATCTCGGCGAATCGCTCATCAAACGGTCGATGGGCGTCAAAGATTCGGGGGGCATCGTGCCCGGACACGGGGGAATGCTTGACCGGATCGACGCCGTGCTTGTCACGGCGCCGCTGACGCTCGCTTACTGGCTAGCCCTTCACTGAGCCGCGCGGCAGGGGGATCCCCCCTCGCGAAGTCGCAGCTGGGCCGGGTTCGTCATTGAGCAGCGCACGGTAGTCCTCGAGGATCAGAAACAGCGGCACGAGTCCGCCAGCGCCGAGTGAGCGCACCATGCGCAGGGCGTCGCCGATACGAACGACCCGTTCGACGCTTCGCTCCGGAAGCGCCGCGTCGTTGGCGAGTTTGCCCGTCGCCCGCTGCCGTACATTCGCCGCTTCGCGCTCGAGCGAAACATGGAAGCGTCGCTCCCACGTGTTCGCGGGGAGTTGTGTCGAGAGTACGTCGCTGAACGTGTCGAGCTCGAGGGAGTTCCCGGCTCGCAAGTAGTTCGCCGCGGCGGTGGTGAGGGCGATGTTGCTCTCGCGTGCGGCGGCCATCACCGCGAACGCGTCGCGCATGAGCGAGGTCCGAGCGATGCGCGCCGCGAGGTCAGGGCCAAAACCCTTCTGGGCGAGGTCCGCTACGCGCGAGTCGTAGGCCGTGCGGGCCTGACCTTCGAGTGCCGCGAGCCGAGCGTCGGTCGCCTCGTCGAACTCCTTTTGGATCGAGGCCAAGGCCTCCGACATCACCCGCCAGTTGGCCTCATTCCACAGCCACCAGCGGAGAAGCGACACGTGCACTTCTTCGAGGGCGAGCAGCGCCGCGTACTGGTCGGCGGACGCGACCTTGAAGTCGCAGGCGTGGATCGCCTCTCGAATCGGCCGTCCACCGACGAGCTGATCGCAGATGAGGTAGCGCACGACGAGTTGCTCGACCGGGAGTTGAGTCTCTTTCGCGAGATCGACGAGCAGCGTGCAGCCGGCTTGGTTGACCACCGCGTTCGTGACTACCGTCGCTACGATTTCACGCCGCAGATGGTGGCTCAGGATCTGTTCGCGGTATTGCTCGGTGACCTTCCTCGGGAAGTACGAGAACAGGTACGGCTCGACGAACGGCAGGTCCGGGATCCCCGAGGCGAGGACGCGGGGGAACAGATCATTTTTTGTGTGAGCGACCAGAACCGCAAGCAAATTGCGGGTCAAACCGCGGCCCGTCGAGAGCCATGAGCGCAGCTCTTCGTCGGACGGGATGTGCTCTGCGGCTCGACTGAGGCCGTTCTTGTCGAGGTAACCGAGCACGTCCAAGAAGCGCTCTCCGCTTTTCTTTGTGCGCACTTGCTCCATCGAGAGAAGGGCACTTTGCAGGTAGTTGTCTTGGACGCACGCAAGGCCGACGTCCGATTCGATCTCACGCAAGAAGGCGTCACGCGCTTCACGCGGAATGGCGCCCGAGGCCATCAGCGGCGCGAACAAGATCTTCAGATTGACCTCGTGGTCGCTGCAGTCGACGCCGGCCGAGTTGTCGATGGCGTCGGTGTTGGAGCGGCCGCCGAGCAGCAAATACTCGGTGCGCGCTCGCTGGGTGACGGCGAGGTTTGCGCCTTCGCCGATGACCCTTGCGCGGAGCTCGCTCGCGCTGATGCGGACGTTGTCGTTCACCTTGTCGCCGACCTCGGTGTGGGTCTCGATGCTCGCCTTCACGTACGTGCCGATGCCGCCGAACCACACGAGATCGACGTCGAGCGCCAAGATCGCGCGGACGAGGTCGGGGCCTGAGACGACGCTCGCCTCGAGGCCGAGAAGCTTCTGAACCTGACGGGACAGCGTGATTTCCTTGGCGGCGCGCTCGAACACTCCGCCGCCGTTGCTTATCGTGCTCGTGTCGTAGTCGCTCCACTGCGAGCCTGGCAGCTTGAACATGCGCTGCCGCTCGGCGTAAGCGACACTCGGTTCGGGTTCGGGATCGAGGAAGACGTGTTTGTGGTTGAAGGCAGCCACGAGCTTCAACTTCTCGTTCAGGAGCATGCCGTTGCCGAACACGTCTCCGCTCATGTCACCGACCCCGGCGACGCGGATCGATGTTGTGCGGATGTCGATCCCCATCTCGCGGAAATGCCGCTCGACGTTCGTCCAGCCGCCGCGTGACGTGATGCCCATCACCTTGTGGTCGTAGCCCGCGGAGCCGCCCGAGGCGAAGGCGTCGTCGAGCCAGAACTTGTAACGCGTCGAGATGCCGTTCGCGGTGTCGCTGAGGTGGGCCGTCCCTTTGTCTGCCGCCACGACGAGGTACGGATCATCCTCGTCGTAACGCACGACGTTCGGGGGCGGCACGATGCCGCTGACCTGGTAGTTGTCGGTCACGTCGAGCAAGCCGGCGATGAAGTGCTCGTACTGACGCTTCGCCTCGGCGCCCATTTCAGCTCGGTCGGCAAACTGTCGCTTCGTGAAGAAACCGCCTTTCGAGCCGACGGGCACGATCACCGTGTTCTTCAGAGTCTGCGTGCGTTGGAGACCCAAGACCTCGGTGCGAAAATCGTCGCCACGGTCGCTATGACGAATACCGCCGCGGGCCACTTTGCCCCCGCGGAGGTGAATGCCTTCGACGGCGGGGCCATGGACGTAGATCTCGAAGAGTGGGCACGGTCGCGGCATGTGCTCGATAGCGTCGCTCTCGAGCTTGATCGAGATGACGTCGGCGCGACCCGGCCGGAAGTAATTGGTGCGGCAGGTGGCCTCGAAGAGATTGAAGAAGCGACGCAGGATCGCGTCCTCCTGAATGACCGAGACCTTTTGGAGGAGCTCATCCATGCGTGCCGCGAGCGGCGGCAGGAGGGTGGCTGTGCGCTCAGCTGGGGAGAGGTCGAGGTCGGTCGCGAATTTCGCGTGGAAATACTCGGTGAAGAGCGAAGCGGCCGTCGGGTGTTTGAGCAGCGTCTCGTCGACGGTCTGCATCGCGAACCCTTGAAACACTTGCGTGAAATAGTTTCGGTAGGTGACGAGCAGATCGATTTGGCGCCAGTCGAGTCCGGACAGGTAACCGAGTCCGAGGAGCCGGTCGTTGCCGAGGTGGTGGGTCAATACGAGCCGCACAATCGCGCCGAGCCGCTCGAGGGCCGCTTCGTCTTCGATGCGCTTTCCGCCTTCGCCACTGATCTCGAAGCAGTTGATATGCACCGGGCCTGCGCCCGTCGTGATGCGCTCGGCCATGCGGCTCGTCGCGCGGAGCGCCATGCGCTCGAGCACGGGCACCACGTCATTGAGGAGCAACTCACTGCGCGAAAAAAGTCTCAACGACGTGTGGCGCTCGGGCCCTTCGCCAAGGACGGTGAGCGCGCAGGACAGCCCGTCTCCGTCGTCGATCTTTTCCATCAGCGCGATGTCGCCGAGCGCGATCTCCGGCGACTGGAGGCCCTTGTAGGACTCGGGAAAGCGAGCGCCGTGGCGCGCCAAGATCTCTTGGGCCGAGGATACCGTGGCGAGGTAGCGCGACTGCGTCCCGGTCTCGCCGCGACCGCGGTAGCGCTTGAAGATCAGCCGCCGGAGTTGGTCCTCCCAGCTTTCGAGCAGCAGATCGAGCTTCTGCTGCAAGATCTCGAGGTCGGTGTCGGTGACGTTTGGTCGGTACCTGCCCACCGTGAAGTGCATTCGAATCGGCGACTCGTCGTCGGTTTCGGCGCGGTACTCGCGGAGTTTCGGTGTGCCAAGATACTCGCGGATCTCTTGGGAGAGCCGTTCACGCATCGCTTCGGAAAAGCGCATTCGCGGGACGACACAGACGGCGCTCATGCGGCGTCCGCCCTTCCGCCGCCAGACGAACACTCGGGCTTGATCGCGCGATTCGGCTCGGCGAAATTGCTCCGCGATCTCTCGAATTTCGTCGGTGGTCCAATAGAATAAATCCTCGAGCGGGATCGAGTCGAGGATCGCGTGGACCTTGTTGTAGGAGTAGCTACCGGGCGGATCTTCGAGGTTCGCCATGACCTCTTCGATGCGATTCGCAACGACCGGCACGCGCCGATTCGGTTGCTTCAACCCGCGGGTTGAGATGAGGCCGATGAACACGTGCTCGCCGACGTACCGGCCATCGGGCCCTGGCTGAGCGACGCCGAAGTAGCGGACTTGCGCGACCGAGCGAACCACGGTCGTGTAATCGGTGCGGTAAAACGAGTAGAGCTCGTCGCGATTGCGTCGCGTGGCGACGATGTCGCCGATGACTTCGTTGAGATCGATGTCGTCCGTTGCAAAGAGGCCGAGTCGGCGCTCGGGTTCCTTCACGCCGTTCGCCTCGTACGGGAAATAGGCGTAACCGCTGAAGACGAAGTTGTCGTCGGCGAGCCAGTTCGAAAGCTCGAGGGCCTCGGTGGCTTCGGCTGCGCGTGGGGTCGTTCCCGTGCCGAGCGCCGTCATGAATCCGCGTGCGTGCTCGAAGCGCTCGCGTATCGACACGAACGCTCCGTTGACGAGCAGGAGGCACTCGAGTCGTGCAACGAGGTCGGCGCGGAGGGCGTCGCGTCGCTCGCCGGGGATAGGGGTCACCTGCATGTACACTTGCGAGATGCGAGTGCCGCGGCCGCGGTCGCGGTCGATGCCGGTGATGTGGCCGTTGTCGTGGATAACGCCGTGGATCGGGTGCAGAACGAACTGCACGTGCAGACCTTGCTGGCGGAGGAACGCCTTGATCGTACGGACGACGAAGGCGCAGTCGGGCAGGCGGGTTTCGATGACGGTGCACGGCGGCTCGTCGCTGAGCAGCGTCGACTCCGGCTCGCGGATCGCGACTTTGACGGTGCGGGAGAAGTCCTCTTCGAGGAACGCAAACCGGTCCATCGTAAAGGCGAGCAAGCGATTGGGGTCGACCTCGCTCAGCACCTCGGGTGGAATCGCGCGGCAGTAAGCGTGAATGTACGCATCGAGCCTCTCGCGGTGAGTTTCTTTCACCGCTTGGTGCGCGAGCGATAGGACTTGGCGGACGACCTCGGTTTGCATCGCGATTACCTTCTCGGGAACGGCGCGAACACTACCAGACTCCGGGCCGAGTCGACGCCGCGCTTCGCTGTGAAGTTGCCACGACCTTGACGCGCCGCGGCATACGGACGGCAGGCTTGCGTCCGCCGAGTCTCACCACCATCATCGCGTTTGGTAAAATGATCGATTGCGCCCGCGTTCTCGTCCTCTACGCCGGTGGCACCATCGGGATGAAAGCGAGTGGGCGCGGGTACGTGCCGAGCCCTGGCTACTTGGCCGAACAGCTCGCGCGACTGCCGCAGTTCCACGACGCGTCTTTGCCGGTCGAGCACGATGACGGAAGGCCGGTCTTCATCACGCCTCCTTCGCGCGAAGGGCGACGTGTTGCGCTGACGGTCAAAGAGTACCAGCCGCTGCTCGACTCCTCGAACATGGGCATGGAGGATTGGGCGCGCATCGCCGAAGACGTCGGCCGGCACGACTCCGAGTTCGACGCGTTCGTCGTACTTCACGGCACCGACACGATGGCCTACTCGGCCTCCGCGCTCTCGTTCATGCTCGAGAACCTGTCGAAGACCGTGATCCTGACGGGCTCGCAGATCCCCCTCACGACGGCCCGCACCGACGCGCTCGACAATTTATTGGGCGCGCTCACCATCGCCGGCCAATTCGAGATCCCCGAAGTTTGCTTGTATTTTTGCCACAAATTGCTCCGCGGCAATCGCGCTCAGAAGCAAGACGCGTCTGGCTTTGATGCGTTTCTCTCGGGGAATTTTCCGCCGCTCGTCGAGGTCGGTATCGACATCAAGGCGAACTGGGACGCGATTTTGCGCCCGACGGGTGAGCCGCTTCGCGTGCAGACGGCGATGAACCCCAATGTGGCTGCGCTTCGGCTTTTCCCAGGAATTACAGCAGAAACGCTCGCAAATTTTCTCCGGCCGCCGCTCGAAGGCGTGGTGCTGGAGACGTACGGAAGTGGCAACGCACCCGACCGAAGACGTGATCTGCTCGATGCGCTGAGCGAGGCGACACGCCGCGGCGTCGTCATCGTCAATTGCACTCAATGCCACAAGGGCATGGTGAGCACGACGTACGCCGCCGGTACCGCGCTTGCCGAGGCGGGCGTGATTGGTGGCGCTGACCTCACCCCCGAAGCGGCGTTGACGAAGCTCAGTTACTTGCTCGCCCGGGACCTCTCACCCGAGGCGATACGTTCGCTCATGCAGCAAAATTTACGGGGTGAACTTACCGAAGGCCAAGGACGGCGCTTTTCATTTCGCGAGCCTTAACGCTCATGTCGCGGGCCTTGAGTCGGTCTCGTGAAGCGCCACGTTCGGCTCTGAGACGACCGCCGCGCGCTCGCCGATGCAGAGAGTGCTCCCGTCCGACGTGTGCTTGTAGCGCAGCATCGCCAGTGCCCACGTGTCCGTTTCGGTTGCCGCGCTGCTCGTGACGCTGCCCGCGACGGTGCCATCCACGGTGCAAACTTCCGAGCCCGCGGCGAGGGGAACGGCACCCGCGACGTGTAGCCGCACCAAGCGTTTCGCTGCGTGCCCGCGCTTCTCCAGCATGTACACGGCCTCCTGACCGACGTAGCAACCTTTGTCGAAGGACACGGCAAGGCGCTCGAGCCGCGCTTCCTGTGGGTAGCAGCCCGCTTCGAAGTCGATCCCAAAGGCTGGAATCAGGCGCTCGATGCGAATGCGGTCCCAGCCTTCCGGGCTCGCGAGCACCGCGCCCGTCGTGGCGGTAAGCGCTTCGGCCACGTTGGGCGAGCAATTCTCCGGAACGACGAGCGCCGCGAATGGAAGACCGGCGAGTGACCCCAAACCCGAGGCGCCACCGAGTCGCTCGGCTTCTGCGCCGACCCGTCGCGCGTCGGGACCGTAGGCGAGCCACCACGCGTACGTGGCTTCGCGGGTGAGCTCGGCATCTTCCATCACGAGGTGCGCTTCGAGGTGCTCTTTCAGTGCATCGGCAAGCTCGCGTCGCACGCCGACGAGCACGCGCTCCTCGGTTATGAGCAGCCAAAGTTCGGCGAGCAAGCGGCCTGTCTTGTTGGTGGCGAGCGAGTAGGCTCCATCACCAACTGCCAGCGTTTTCACGTCGCTCGTGATCATGCGCCCGAGCCACGTGAGGCGGTCCTCGCCCGTGATCGTGATCGTCGCGAGCTCGGGTAGCGGGCGCAGAAGGACGCCATTTTGAACGGCTTCTAGCTCAGGGTCCGCGATCATGCGGGCATTATGGTCGCGGCGGCAGCGGTTGCAAGCGTGCGAACCCCCAACGAAAACGGCCCACCTCCCAAAGGAGGCAGGCCGCTCACCTACGCTTGCCGTCGCGCTCCGAGGAGAGCGAGCCCGCGTCACCCTCTGGACACGTCGTAAGCCGCCTCGAAGAGCGCACCACGTTCCTCGACGTCGAACGCGTCGATGACGACGAGCACGTCGATGTCACTTTCCTCATGGGCGTCCCCGCGCGCCCGCGAGCCATAGACGACGAACTCGCGCAGCCGCTCGCCGTAACGCCCCGCGAGCCAAGTACGAAAGCGCCCCAACGCACGCACCACGATCGGCGGAGCGTCGAACGTCGTCGGCGGACCGATAGGGCAGGGCTATCGCGACCGGTCCCCGAAGGCCATCCGCCAAGAACGCCATCTCGGTCCTGCCCTCGCATTGACCCCACGGATGAGCAGCTTTTTCGAGCGGTTGTGTTGCGTTTGCGGATCGGCGTGCTACGCGCTGCGCTCTCAACCAATCACGCTGCAATCAATCGCCCAAGTGCGATCCCCAAAGTTTCCATGAAAAATATTTGCTTTTCGTTGCCACTCATTGCCGGACTCGCCCTGTCCGGCTGCGCTTCCGAGACGGACTCGACGTCCGACGGCGGCGACGCCCCCTCGAACGCCGTCACGAGCGTGCTCGCGCCGACGACTTTCGTCGCCACAGAGGGCTGCACGTCCGCGTGGCTGACGTGGGCCGCGCCGACCATGCCCACGGGCACGACGCTCACCGGCTACTCCGTTCAGCAGGCCACAACGACCGCCGGTCCGTGGACGAACGTCGCCAACTGCCCGCAAACCTCGACCGCGGCGAATTGCGCGGCTCTCGCGCTGACCGGCGGCAGCACCTACTCGTTCCGCGTTGCGGCCATCACCAAAACCGGCACCGTCTCGTCCACCGGTCCCTACAGTAGCACCGCAACTCCAGCCGCCATTCACACCATTGGCACCACTTGCGCGAACAGGGACCTGGGGCCAGGCGGAGGCAAGCTCTATAAAAACAACTCGTTCGCGTGCGGCCCCACGCTGTCGTCGACCTGCACGTTCCTTGAAATCGGCCCCAACCTTGGGAGCATGGCATGGTGCCAGAAACTGAATAAGGTTACGGGCGCTGTGGGTACGAACGTGGGCACTGGAGCGCCCAACACCGCCGCGATGCTCGCCATCGGCTGCACGAGCGGCGCAGGCTTCGCGGCCAACGCCTACCGAGGCGGCGGCTTCTCGGACTGGTATCTGCCGAGCGAGATTGAGGTGTTCATCGCCAACAATCTTCTTTTTCAATACAAAAACGTATCGACGGAAATCAAACCTGTCACGTGGTCGAGCACAACTTGGTGGACCTCTACGCAGACCAGCGACTTTAACTCCACCGCAAGCACAGTAAAAATCGACTCCGCAGTTTTGGTGAACAGCGCCCTCGGCAAGGCGAGCTCCGCCGAGGTTCACCCCATCCGGACGTTTTAGCATCGCCCGCGCTCATGCTCGCTCACGAGGCAAAACCCTCGCGCGCGGCTCGTTCCTCGCTCGCCGTCGATGATGCGATTCGAACCTGCATCATCGACGGCGCGATGCGGCACATTGGCCTTCGCGCCGTGCCCGACCATTCGATGGCGACAGAGTGGAACCCGACCGAAGACTTGAACGTGAGCCGCCTGTGCAGCCCTCACACGAAGGACCGCGACGAACGAGAGCTGCTGGGGCAAGCCGAAGAAGCGCTCGGGCACCTGCGCGACGTCGACGTTTCCGAAAGACAGGACGCCGCAGGGTGTGTTCGGCATGGGCGGCAACGTCACCGAATGGACCGCGCCGGCGAAGCGCGCAGAGAGGGCCGGCTTGTGCTGCGCCAGCTTGCCTCGTTAACCCTACTGCCAATCACGACCGTGCCTGATTGCTTGAGACCGGAGTATCATCGGAGGGCTATGAGCTACATGTTTCAACGCGCGCTCGCCGGGTGCTCCTTGATCGTCGGTGCCTGCTCAGCACCGCCCCTGACGACGACGAACTCTTCTGCGACCGCGGCGGCGTTTGCACCGCGCGCGGCATCCGGAGACCTAGAGATGGTGGGAATCACGCGCTCGGCGACCGCGAACCACAAAGGCCTGGCGGTATGGTTCGAGGTCGTGCCTGGCGTGCAGATGGACCGCATCCCGATCCGCACCGTCATGCTTCACTTCAACAACACCTCGAAGGCTCCGATCCGGATCTACTTGCCGCAGTCCGAGCCTTTCCGCGCCAACATCAGCTCGCTCGTCTTGAGGGCCAGCGGCGAGAGTTTCTTCGAGCCGGAGCCGCGTCCGCACGGGTACGTCGTGACGGAGATCGACTTCCCGCTCCTTGCGCCCGGCGAAGAGAAGTCGTTCGCCCAGACCTTTTCTCTCGATCCGATGGCGCCCGGCGCAGGCTCGGGCATCGCCAGGCGCAAGGGGTTCGAATCGGGCAAGAGCGTGAAGATCGCATGGACGTACTCGAACCAGATCAACCGGTGGGCAGGCGGCGCCCAGACGCTCGATGGCGCGACGAAGGCGCTGTTCGACGGCAAGGACATCCCCCACATCTGGACCGGCGCTCTCAGCGTGGAGGCGACCTGGACCGCGCCCTGAGCACGGCGAGGCGTCGGTTACATCGAGGAGCACGCCGTTATCGTCGCGCGTCTCCGGCGTCCCGAGCTTGCCAAATAGCTCGCGCGCCAATGCGGGCGCGTCAGTAGTAGCAGCGCAGGTGCTCCGTATAGCCGTTGTCGCTAACGGTGCCCCACAGGTGGTTCTTCCACGTGGCGCGCGTGGTCGAGACCGCGCACGTGTAATAGGCCTCCATCTTCGCAGTGCCGGTCAGCGATTGGCAGAAGCCGATGGTGTCGGAGTAAACCGAGTTCGTCCCGGACCACTGGGGCCCGCACGTGATGCCGTTGGGGAAGTAGAGTCCGGCCGTGTTCTTGAGGTCATCACACTCGGTATAAAGCGGGTTCGCGTTGTTGACCGACGAGCAGGTAACGGCTTGACCGTCGATGATCTGCGCGAGCTTGAAGGCGAACTGGCACACGCCACCCACGCACTTGGTCCCGCACACCTTGCCGCAGCCGCCGCAGTGGTTCACGTCGGTGCTGATGTCGATCTCGCAGCCGTCGGCCGCGTTCTTGTTGCAGTTTAGGAAGCTGCCGTTGCATGCGCCGAGCGTGCACGCGCTGTTGCTGCAGTACGCGCCAGCGTTTGGGAAGCCGCACACCGCGCCGCAGCTGCCGCAGTTGGCAGGGGCGAGCTTCGTGTCGACGCATGCGCCGTCGCACTTGGTGGTGCCGCCGACGCACGAGAGCGCGCATATGCCCATGGTGCAGACTTGCCCGCCCGGGCACGCGTTGTCGCAGGCTCCGCAGTGGAGCGGGTCGACGTCGAGATGGACGCACACGTCCTTATTTTGCAGGTCCGTGCACTTCGCCGTGTCACCCGTGCAATCCGTCAGGCATTGGCTATTTTGACAGACTTGCCCCTTTGGGCAGGCGTTGTCGCAGGCTCCGCAGTGGAGCGGGTCGAGCTTCGTGTCGACGCAGATGTCCATCATCGAGGGACCGCTGCCGCCCGCGCCGCCGGTGCCGGCCATCATGCCGCCCGCGCCGCCCGCGCCGACAGGCGCAACGGGCACGGCGCACACGGTCGTGCCCGCGACGCACACGGTTTTACAGACGCCGCTCACGCACGAAAAGCCAGCGTCGCACGCCACGTCGCAACTGCCGCAATGCTGCGGATCGACCAACGTATCGGCGCAGATCGGGCCGCCCATGGCCTCGCACTTGGTTGCGCCACCGGCACACTCGAGGGCGCACTTTCCGGCGGCGCAGACCTCGGCCGTGGCGCACTTTTCAGCGCACGCGCCACAGTGATTGCGATCGACGAGGAAATCCGCGCAGACCGAAACGCCAGCGCCCCCGCCTGCACCATCGAGCGCGCATTTGTCACTGCCCTTCGGACAGCTGACGTCGCAGCTTCCCGCGACGCACACCTTTCCGTCCGTGCACGCATTCCCACACGCCCCGCAGTTCGACGGGTCAAACCGCGGATCGACGCACGCGCCGACGCAGAGCTTTTGCGGCAAGTTGCAAGAATCTCCGCCACCGCCCCCCGAAGTGTTCGACTCGGTCGTTTTGCAGGAAGCGGCGAGCAGCAGCGTCAAAGCCAAAAGGCCGACGGCGGTGCTAAGGAAATTCTTCATAAATCCGCCGATCACGTACAGTATGCGAGGTCGGGCGGATAGTCCACGCAAGGCACAGGTTCCGGCGGGGCCGTCGGTCGGCGCGATGTTCGGCCTCTGCAAACTGCCTACAGTTCGCAGTATCGCAGCGAGGGCGTGCCCACGGCTTCGGGTGTGGGAACTCTCGGCGTAGTGTACGCCGCAGGCAAGTGACCGTGCCTCAACGCGCCGCTGCGATGCGCCCGAGGTACCGCGCCACTTCCGTCATGCCGTCGATACCAGCCTCGCGACCGACCGCGCTGTATTCTTAGAGTTTTTGGGGGCGACCGGGCTAATGGTTGGACTCAAACTCAACCCGATTTTAATAATTTCATCTTTAGGCCTTGGTCTTCTTATGTTGTGTGGCGTTGTGGTGAGGTTGAAGTTGAAAGATAGTATCTGGATTTCTTCGCCAGCTATTTTTTACATGTTCTTGAATATGTAAATATTCGTTGCGTCAATAAGGTAGTTGCGCGCGGATAGTCCAAGCAAGGTGCATGTCCCCCGGGGGCTCTTGGTCGGCCGTGACCGCAGTGCGCCGTAGACGCGGCACGCTCGCGTCTGTTAGGCATTGGCGTCCCGCTGATCGTTGGCAAAGGGGAGCGCGCTCCCCCTAGGACTGGAGCCCCCATGCGTCGCGTCGTCGCCCCCCTCGTTCTCACGGTCGCAGCTGTTGCATTTGCTTCCTGCGGCGCTGACGGGGAAAGCGGAGAAAGCGGCACGCCGCCGACCCCGTGTGACACTGCTGCCGCCGCCATTCCGTTCATCGAGACGAGCTGCGCCATCGCGCCTTGTCATCTCCCCGGCCTGCAGTTTCCCGATCTCACCCGCGCCGGCCTCGCCAAGTTGCCCGGGATGAAGAGCAAGCGCAACGGTACGCTGCTCCTCACCAATGGAGACCCCGCGGCGAGCTTTCTCTACCGAAAGGTCAGCGAAGGACTCGGCGGGGATGACGGCGCGCTGATGCCGCTTGGCAGCAAAGTGCCGCGCGACGAAGCGAAAAACATATCCGACTGGATCCTGCAAGGGGCACCCACCGATTGCGACATCCCGCTACAAGACCAGCCGCCCGTCGCCGATCCGAACTCGCTCGACCAGGGCGCGCTCTTCACGTGCAACGCACCGACCGTGGACAGCTCGCCCGAGCGCTTGCGCCGCGTGGGGAGGCGAGAGTGGACCCATTCAGTCGTCAAGCCGGATGCCGACACGAACAGCAACTCGATCGCCCGTGACAACCCGCTCGTCACTCCGAGGAACCTTCAGTACTCGACCTTCACGCGCGGCGTATCGATCGACGAGGCCACCCTCGATCTCTTCATGCTGGCGTTGCCCGAGGCTCCGGCGCTGTGGACCAAGCGCAACGCAGACCAGGACATCCCGAACGGCTTTTCCTCGGGGACAGACACCTGGAGCGTTTACAGCAACCCCGCGCTGAACTGCATGCTGGGTACGGCAATGCTCGAGGCGGCAACGATGACTACCGACTGCATCGACACCTACGTGGACACACTCCTTCGCCACGGCGTCCTCTTCCGCACGCCCACCGATGGCGAGCGCACGCGCCTGACGACGCTGCTCACGGAGACCCTCAAAAAGGAGGACCCCACCGATTCGCTTCGTCGCCGCAAGACCCTGCACCACGTCGGCCAAGCTGCGTTTCTGATGGGTGGCGCGCTCTTCCGCTCCGAGGCCGGCGAGCCCATTGTTGGGGATCCGGCCGGACGGCGTCGCCTGACGCCTGACGAGCTCGCCTTGGCGCTCGGCAACGTGCTCGACAGCCACCCCGTCGGCTCGCCGTTGCCAGTCAAATTGCGACTGGGCGACCCCGATGACGTCGACGCATTGGGACTCGCGGCCGCCGAAAAGCAAAGCCTCGGGCTCCTCGGGCGCCTCGGGCTGATTCGCGCGAAGGCCGACCTAGGCGAGGAGATTTACAGCCCGGCGGTGATTCACGAGATCTTCGAGAAATACCAGGGCGGAAAGTCGCCGTACCGCCACGATCTCGACAACCTGAGCCAAAAGATCTCCTACAGCGGAAAGGATGAAAAGCCCGGAACCGCCGACGACGTCTTCATCCGAGGCGAGTATTGGGTCGGTGATCGCGTCCAAGAATTTTTTCGCGAGTGGCTCGACTACAAGGCGGCGAATACGTCGTTCAAGGACCACCCCGGCTCGACCAGTCAGTGGCACGTCCCCGACACCAAGCCCGACCGTTACGAGGACACCAATAGGGGGTACACTAACCTCCAAAATGGTTTCTACGGCCACGAGTCAACGCTGGTCGAACAGCTCGACGACACGGTCGCTCGTGCGGTCGTCGAGAGCCACGCCAATGGCAAGGCCAACGGCACGAATGTCTTCCACGAGCTGATGACCACGCGGATGTGGCGCTTGCCTTCGAACGTGGTCAATACCAATGAAATAAAGTGTACGGACAACAGCGGATGCGAGACGTGCATGCCGCTCGAGCCGAACATGCCGAACGTAAAAAGGTATTGTTTGGACAGCACCGGCGTTACCACACGGGAGTGTAAGACGGACAGCCAGTGCTACTCTCGCTGCACCACGCTCGGGCTCTGCGGCAGCAGCATCAGCTCCAACACCACCACCACCCTTCGGCCCTACAACCTGACCGGGAACATCGAGCATACGAGCGAAGCACGCTGGCACGAGATGCCCCTCAACGAGCGCCGCGGCGTGCTGACCCACCCGGCCTGGCTCGGTGCGCACGGCGGCAACTTTCAAGACGACGCGAGCGCAGTTGGGCGCGGCCGCTGGATCCGCGAGAACCTGTTCTGCGAGTCGGTGCCTGGGCTCGAACTCGTCATGGTCGAAGCCAAGCTCATCGCGAGCGACTCGACGCGCTCGGCACGTGACCGCCTGGTCACCAGCGTCGAGAACGAAGTCACCTGCATGGGCTGCCACAGCAAGATGAACTCGCTCGGCTATCCGTTCGAGATCTACAACCACGCAGGGTTCGTGCGCACCTGGGATCACATCGCC
The DNA here is from genome assembly GCA_947475525.1 of Polyangiaceae bacterium. Classification (GTDB taxonomy): domain Bacteria; phylum Myxococcota_A; class Polyangia; order Polyangiales; family Polyangiaceae; genus SYFR01. The sequence continues at coordinate 95,758 of CANJMI010000003.1, forward strand.
GAACCGCCTGACAACCAGGGCGAGCCCGACGGGCGCACGACAATCGACAACCTGCCCGACACCGTGATGAACACGGACTTCACGAGCGCGCTCGACTTCATCGATGCCATCGCCGACTCGCCTTACGCGCGGCGCTGCTTCATTCGCCAGGCGTTTCGGTTTTTCATGGGGCGCGACGAGGTGTTGAGCGACGCCTGCACGCTGACCGCAATGGAGGCGGCGCTCAACAGCGATGGCTCGTTCTTCTCGATGCTCGAGGTCCTGGTGGGCAGCGAATCGTTCCAGTACCGCTCGGATGCAAGCGAAGGAGGCACGCGATGAACACGCCGAAGAGCCACAAACGATTGGGGACGTTCTCACGCCGCAAGTTGCTGGCAGGCCTCGGTGCCGGCACGGCGCTCCTCGCGCCCGTGGTCGGACGAATCGCGAGCGCCGCGGACGAGAAGATCCGCCGCTTCGTCATCGTGCTCGAGGGCAACGGCTTCGAGCCGGTCACGATGCTCGGTGATTCGGCCCGCGCGGCGATAAACAAGACGCTCGGGGACGACCCGCTCGCCGACAACGCGCGCTGGTGGAGTTCAGCTTACAAGCACGAGGAGCTGCTCGAAGTGGATGTGATGGATGACCTCAAGACGGCGAAGGCGCTCTCACCGCTCGCGGCGGGCCCGGGCGCGGACTCGCTCATCGACAAGGCGGCAGTGATCCTGGGGCTTTCGTCGAGGGTTTCGGGCGGTGGCCACTCGGCCGAGCACGGTGCGCTGAGTTCGTCGCGTTCGGTCGGCGGCGTCCCCGGCGGCCCAACCATCGACAGCGTCCTCGGCGCCTTCCCGGCCGTTCGGGGCGAGACACCCTACGATGTGCTTCGCCTCGGCGTCGGGACCGACCCGGGTCGGCCGGTGGACTTCATGACATGCGCTTACGACAAAGGGAAAGCCGCGCCGATGATGCTGCAGCCCCATGCCGCGTTAGCCGCGCTCTTCGGCTCGGTGGGGGACAAGTTACAGAAGGCCGAGTTCGCCAGGCGCGGAGAGTTGCTGGACTACGCACTTGCCGACGTCGCCGAGGCACTTAAACCACTCAAGGCCGGCTCCGAACCAAGAGCCAAGCTCGAGGCCTACCGCGCGTCGCTCACTCTACTGAAGCAGCGCCAGACAACGATGCTCGGGCTCGAAAATGAGCTGAGCGAAGCTCTCGCAACGGCCGCCCCGCAGTTGCCGGATTTGGAGTCAGACAACCTGGAATTGAAGGGGCCTCTTGCGACCTTCGCCGCGCAAATGGACATCGCCACCGCGGCACTGATTGGCGGGCTCACGCGCGTTTGTGTAATCGGCTGCGCGACCGGCAATGACTTCAACGTCACGTACCCCCCGAGTGTATTCGTTATCGACAAGGCGCAAGACGGTGAGGTTAAAGAATCGGTCGACGAGTCCGTCAGACGCCACGATCTCGAGCACATCTCGTCCGAGGACCCGCACGCGGTATTGGCCCTCCACAAAGCCACTCGGGCGCAGGTCACCGCGATTGCAAAGATGGCCCGGCTCCTCGCCTCGACGCCTGAGCCGGGCGGCAATGGCGGCACCATGCTCGACAACACCGTCATCGTGTACGTCGGCGACAACGGCGAGCAGCATCACTCCACTGGGACCGAGTTCCCCGTGCTGCTCATCGGCGGCGAGAAGATGGGCCTGAAGACCGGCGGGCGCACACTCGTGTATCCCGGTATCTCATCGGGAAAACACCGGCAGCTCTCGAATCTGTGGAACACGCTCGGCCACCTCGCCGGCCACACGGAATTGAACGAGTTCGGCACTGAGGGAGCGACCCGCATGGCAACGGGCGCGCTCACGGAGTTGATGGACGGCTGATTCTTCGGCGGCGGACAGCCCAAGCAAGCCGCACTTTCCGGCGGGGCCCTTGGTCGGCGCGATGTTCGGAGTGGGCGCGATGTAGGTTCGCGCCGCTCAGCGCCCCTCGTGGAGGGGTGCCTCGACGGGGAGCTGAATCCGGAACGTGAGGTCGTGGTCGTACGTTCGGACAAACAGCGTCCCGTCCTTCAGAACGAGCTGCGCCGGGCCGCTTGACAAGGCGACACGCGCCGCCGTCTTGCCCGTCGCGCGGTCGAGCACGAACAGCGCATCGGGCTCGGCCGTGAACCCGTAACCGCAAAGGATCCAGTCACCGATCACGAGAAAATTCTCAGCATTCGAGACGAGCGACGCGCTCTGCCAGAGCAACTCGCCGCTGCGCAGATCGACGGCCGAGACGAAGGCGTTCTTGCCGCCCGAGCTCTTCGCGTAGGTGGAGTGCCCCGTCGCGACGTAGAGCACGTCGTCGTGGACTTCGGCCCAGGACACGTTCTGCTCGACGAAAGGCTCGGCACCCGGCTCGGTGAACGACGCGCGCGCCCAAGCCGCGAAATCGAAGACCTCGCTCGGACGGTTCGCCGCATCGAGGACCGCGACGCGCTGACCGCCTCTCCAGTCGCGTCCGAGCACGAGCGTCGTGTGCAGCGCGCTCTTATGGCCCCAGAGGACGAGCCAGCTATCGACCCGCACCGGGAGCCCGACCGGGACGTCGCCGCCTCCAACGGGGCGCGGGCCGATGAACCCATGGCGCACGAGGCCGTTGCTCTGGAACCACGCTTCGGTGTCCGTGATGCCGTTGCGCCGTTTGGAGAGCTGGACAAGCCGCGGTGGCGGGCTCGGCGTCGGCGCAAGCCCCGAGCGCGTGAAGGCCGCGAACGGCGGGCTCGGGAGGATGCGCGGAGTGCGGCTCGCGAGCGTTTCACCGAGCGTTTTATCGAGTATTGCGGCGTGGCGCTTCGGCTCGCGGTCGCTTGCACCCGCGCACTCGGGAGCCCCGACATCGTTGAGGTGGTGTGGGCAATCTGGCGCGACGGAAGATGGGGTCGATGTCGCGAGCGAGGCCACCGCGCTGGGAGTCACGAGCACCGTCGAGGTCGATGGTGCCTGGGCCGCGACGTTCGGAGATGCGGTCACGACGAGAGGGGCTTCGACGGTGGGCGGAGAGCCACAACCCACGAGCGCGAAGATGCCGAGACAGGAGGCGAACCAACACTGAAAGAACCGCGGTCGTGCGAGGAGCGGTGCGCAAGGCGGCATGCTCATCGTCTACACGAGGACATCGCCCGCTCCCAGACCAACGCACATTCGCTAAGAATGGGACGCTCGGCCGAAGGCACCCGAGACGCTTTTCACCGGCGACGAAGCGTGCCGCCTTCAGTTGCCGTTGCCGACGCACGACGCGCCGCTGATGCAGGACTGGAAGGCACCGCAGGCGCCCATCGCGCACTCCTTCACCTTGTCGAGCTGAGCACCGTCGCAGTCCAGAAAATCGCCGGAACACGTCGGCTTGCAGGTGGCGGGCGACGTACCGTTGCAGGTCTGCAGTTTCGCGCAGAACGCGTCGCACGCTCCGGTGATATCGAGTGGCCCGCCCGTGCTTGAGCTCGCCGAGGCACTGCTCGCGGAGGCACTGCTCGCGGAGGCACTGCTCGCGGAGGCACTGCTCGCGGACGTTGAGTCCGCCGTCGAACCTCCAGCGCTCCCTGTCGATGCTGCCCCACCCGCACCGCCAGCCCCGGACGTCGCTTGCCCACCGCCAGCGCCCGTCGCGGTCGAACTCGTCGCGAGGGTCGTCGAGTCCCCGCCGTCTCCGCCGCCGGTAGCGCACGCAACGACCGAAACGACGACCAAAGAAGCGAGGGCGAGAGTCCGCATAGTCCCGCAAACCTCCCAGTTCAGCGCTCGTGCGTCAACGCGCTCTTGCGACGCGTCCTCCGCGAGCGCGCAAGACTCTGCGCTTCACCGCGACCCACATGCGCCGGGGCACCACCACCGTGAAGGGCCCGAAGAGCTCGCCTTTAGGGCCGTGTCTTCAGTTCGCCGAGAACCCTGGCAGAGTGGGCCATGACGTGTCAGTAAAGAGTTGGCGTATTGCGCGAGAACCTCGGCAAGTGCCTTAGCGGAGGCGGCTACACGAGCTGCTCTCACGCCAGGAAACTCGGCCTATCCGACTTCAGATACTGCAAAAAAAAGTGAAGCACTCCAAAGCTCTTCGATGCGGTCCCGCGGCCCTCGTCTGCCTCCTTGGGTTTGCGTGGGGGTGCGGCTCGGATTTCGTGTTCTTCGGCGCAGGCAGCGGAGCCGGTGGGAACGACGGAGTCGGCGGCTCGCCCGGCTTGGGTGGCGCCAGCGCCTCGGTCACCGACGCGTCGAGCTCGACCGTCGCCGCGAGCGTCACCATCGCCGCAAGCTCGACCGGGATAGCGAGTTCCGTCGCCTCGACGGCCTCCGTGACCGCGGCTTCGAGCACGACAAGCGGCGGGATGATCGATAAAATGCTGCCCTGCGGAGACGCCGGCGAGTGCCCGCTCACGTGCTGCGGCATCAGCGCGAAAACTCAGGCTTGCAAGCAGACGCTCGACGAGTGCTTGAACAGCTTCTATCTCGCTGGCGTGGACTGCGACGACGCGAGCGACTGCCCCGGGAAGCTCTGCTGCGCCTTCGAGCACCAGGCGGGCGTCATCACAAAGTGGGCGAGCGAGTGCACCGCCACCTGCGGTGCGAACAAGCAATTCCAGTTGTGCGGTGAATCCAAGGAATGCCCCAACGGCCTGACGTGCGCGGACGTCAACCAACCCGCAACGTTCCCGGCGGGCTACAAGTACTGCGCGCCGCAGTGAAGAGCTCGAGCCTCCTGCCACGGATGATTCCCGCTGCCGCCTCGGTCTGCGCATTCAGCGGCGGCGAGACCTCCACAAGTGACCTCACGGCGGCGAACGGCAGCAGCTCGAGCGTGGCTTCGAGTTCGGTTACTGGCGGCGGTTAGGCGCTGCCCTGCGGACCGACCAAGACGTGCGGGAGCGCAGGAGTCCTTCGCAAAGGCTCGTTCACGAACCGACGACGGGTGCCACCGGGGCGACGTTGGCGGGCGCTCTCAGTTCGGCGCTGGCATTAGGAGGTAGGCGACGCGACCGTCGGCGAGGAGGCAGATGCGCTGGCGGCTGAAAGGTGGACCGACACCCTAGCGGAAGAGTCCTTCGCGAGTACGCGGTGGGCATGCGGCGCGTGCGCCACAGCCTCGTACGTTGTCGACGCAGCCGCTGCCGCGTACTCGCCGCGCGTGGTAGGAAGCCCGTCCTATGCTCAAACCGCATCGCCCTCGGGCCGTCCTCGTCGCCGTCAAGCTCCCAGGCGTCTCCGACGCGGAGCACGCGTCGAGTCTCGACGAGCTCGAACGGCTCGTCTCCACGTTGGGCTACGACGTCGAAGCGCGTCTTGTGCAAGCACGTGCGAAGCTCGCGTCTGGCGCGGTGATAGGAGAAGGAAAACTCCTCGAACTCGGTGAACTCACCGGGGGCACTGGACGGGTGGGAAGCACGGCGCCGAAGCCGAAGGACAAGGCCCGCCAGAGGCGCGCGGCTGCAGCGGAAGAAGCCGAGGACGACGAGGACGCCGAGGACGCCGAGGACGCCGAGGACGCCGAGGACGCCGAGGACGACGAGGACGCCGAGGACGCCGAGGACGACGAGGGCGACGAGGGCGACGAGGGCGCCGAAGACGACGATCGCGCCGAAGACGACGATCGCGCCGAAGACGACGAGCGCGCCGAAGACGACGAGGGCGCTCCGGGTAAGTCGACGCGGACCGACAAGGTCGAGCTCGTAGCGGTCGATCACGATATCTCACCGAGCCAAGCGCGAAACCTCGAGCGTGCGGTCGGCGTCACGGTGCTCGATCGGACTGGCGTCATCGTCGAGATTTTTCACCGCCACGCCAAGAGCCGCGAAGCCCGGCTTCAAGTCGAGATTGCCCGTCTGCGTTACACAGCTCCACGGCTCCGCGAGTCCCCGACTGGCAAGGAGCGACAGCAGGGACGAGGCGCGGGCGAAGCGGCCGTCGAACTCGATCGTCGCAAGATACGGGACCGCATCGCGGAGCTGACGGACGAACTCGAAGCCATCGGTCGCGAACAAAACACCCGCCGGGCACACCGCAACGATGCGCTGCGGATCGCGCTCGTCGGTTACACCAACGCGGGAAAATCCTCGCTCATGCGTGCACTCACCGGGAGCGACGTGCTCGTCGAGGATAAGCTCTTCGCCACCCTCGACACCACGATTCGTACACTCAAGCCAGAGACGAAGCCGCGCATCCTCGTGAGCGACACCGTCGGGTTTATCAAGAAGCTCCCGCACGATCTTGTGGCGAGCTTCAAGTCTACGCTCGACGAAGCGCTCGAGGCCTCGCACCTTCTGCACGTGATCGACGCATCGGACGACGTCTGGGAGCCCCAGTGCGAAGTCACCCGCGAGGTGCTCGCTGAGATCGGCGCGAATTCCGTTCCGACGACGCTCGTCTTCAACAAAGCCGACCGCCTCGACGAGGCCACGAGAGAGGCGCTCGCGAGTCGTTTTCCCGAGGCGTGGATCGTCTCAGCGCACGATCCCAAAGACATCGCGTGGATGCACACACGCATCATCGGGCTCTTCGAGGCGAGCTACGACGAGGCCACCGTGCACGTGCCCTGGACGAAGCAATCGCTCGTGGCGGAAATCCACGACACGGGGAAGGTCGTTGAAGAAGAGTACGACGAACATGGTGTCGCCATCCGCTTCCGTGCACCAAAAGAGGCGGTGGCGCGCATCCGAAGCGCACTCTCTCGCGTCTAGGTTCTGAGTCGGTTCTGAGTCGCTTCTGAGTCGGTTCTGAGTCGCTTCTGAGTCGCTTCTGAGCGCGCAGATGTCCAAGTCCGCGGGGCTGGACCCCGACGTGCTCAGATGCTCCGAGAACACGTCGCCGAACCCATCTCCCTCATCCGGTGAAGAAGGGTTCGGCTGTGACGCAGACGGGCTCTTACCGTCGGCTCAGGGCGTGATGACGCAGGTGACGGCGGCGGTCGCGTCGTCGTTGAAGGCCGCGCCCTGGTAGATCGAGAGCTTGCCACCTGGCTCGGTCGCGCTCTTCGCGGCGGGGCAGGTGACCTTGATGACGGTGGCGGTGGTTGCGAGAACCGTCTCGTTGCCGAACGACTCGTTGAACGTGCACGGAATTCCGGTGTCGAGCACGGCCGAGTGGTCGCACACGCGAACGACCTGCTGACTTGAGCCACTTGCGATCGTGCAGCTCAGGGTCGTCTGTTGGCCCGGAGTGCACGCAAGAACGTGGCTGGCCGCCGGCGCCTTGTCGAATTCACAGTTACGACGCGGACCAATTTGGCCGTCCGCGCATGCGTCCGTGACATAGCCCTCGCCATCGAGTGGTAGCGCGACCTCGTGCGATTCGCTGTTGTTCTTGTCCCACTCCGAGAAGTAATCGCAAACCGGCTTGTCGACGGGCTTCCCCTCGAGTGTTTTGAACTCGGTAGGAATGAACGTGAGCATGCCGTTCGCGTCGAGAACGGGATTGCCCTCGCACAGAAAGCCGTCGGGGTTCGACGTGAACGTAAGGTCTTTCTTGACCGGGGCGGTCTTCGTCTTCTCGTCGGTTACGTCGACCCATTGGCACTCGATGCCGGCGCGGTATTCGTCGCCCCAGCCGGGTCCGACTCCCTGGTTGCTGCAGCTGGCGAACTCATTGAAGAGCGTACCGTACTCGTTGTTGGAGAATCGGTTCGTCGACTGAAGGCAGAAGCCGCGCTTCGCGTTGTTAGGGTTGTCGCCGTACTCGAAGCTTCCGTAATGCATGAAGTGGTAATGCGCGTGGCACGCGCTAAGCTCGTAGACTCCATGATTGATAAGCTGCGAGGCAACGCTCTTGTCGTCGAAGTAGTCGATGGGGCCTATGGTCATGGGCTTGCCGCCGACGTTTTTGTCGGAAGCCGTGAAGGAGAGCAGACGGCGCCAGCCTTCGCCGCCGACGCACTCTTCGACAATGCTGCAAGAGTCGGGTTTGATAAAGCGGTACATCACCCGGCTTATCTCGAATTGCTCAGGAATACCGGTCAAGTCGGCGAAATCCGGCGTCGTGACCTCCCCGATTCGGTGTTTGTCCGCGAGCGCTTTGTCGTAAGCGAGGCGCTCGAAATGCACCTTCGTCGTGATGCGTCCAACCTTCGAGTCGAGCGCTTCGATGCACGACTCGGTCGGCAGGGCCGTGAAATGGCAGCCCTGGTGCGTTTTCTTCGGTTCGACCCCGCACGTTTGATCGTACATCGAGTCGAGTTCTTCCGCGTCGACGCTGTTCGGCGGGAATTGCGACTCGGAGATGCACGCGTAGCCCATGCGCTGCAGCATCAGCTCCGGGTCGACGGGAAACTCGAAGGGCTCGTCCCAGGTGCCGCCCACGGTGCCGAGTGCCGGCTCGGAGATCGCAGGCGAAGTGGCGGTCGAAACGATAACCGCGGTCAGATCGTAGTCGACCGCGACGACGTCGTGCGTCCCGACCGTGCGCCGGTTCGCCTTGCCCTTGAGCGCGATCTCCCAGTTCTCGGTCGGTGTGATCGGCAGTGCGTCTTTCGGGTCGGTATAGAAGGCGCTGCGAAACACGAGCCGAACGCTTGCGAGCCGGGCCTGGCGCGTTGCTCTGTCGTGCCAGAACGTCTCGGCCTTGGCCAGGATCGCCGCCGCGACGCGATCGCGCTCGACGCCTTCGGGGAACTCGTCGAGCAGCACTCCGACCGAGCTGCTCATCGTCGCGCGAATGAGGGCGCCAGGGTCCGCGGCGGGTTCAGGCACAGGCTTGTCATCGCCGCTGCACCCCCCAGTAAAGGCCACGAGTCCAACGCCCAACCCAAGAATCCGTAGTGTTCGCTTCACGATAACATCCCCTACGCGTCGTTTATGTGTGACGCAGCGTGCGGCGTAGCATTGTTTCTCGCAGCGCGGAACGTCCAGCACCCCCCCGAGTCCATCGAAGCGACGGGTCTTTCGACGCGCCCCTTTGGCGAGGGCGACGAAAGACCCTCGAGTTCGACTGATATTGACTCGGGCAGTGCTGTTTTTTAGGCCCTCGATTCGAACGAATCGAGGGGTGCGTCCCCCGAGTCCATCGAAGCGACGGGTCTTTCGACGCCCCCCTTTGGCGAGGGCGGCGAGGGCGGCGAGGGCGGCGGACTACATCACCTTGGTGATGTCGATGTTGACGTAGGTGTCAGGCGAGAGATCGCAGCGAACGAGCGGTGAGATCGTGGTGTTCAACGACGGGTTTCCGTTCTGATCGAAGGTGTCGCCGGACTTCCATTTCATCTCGTCGTAGGCCCAGCCATACGCGTCGCAGACCCCGGCCGCGTTCGCTTGCAGGTACTTGAGCCACGCTTGGCCGACGACGTTGGTGGACCACCAAATGTGGTAGGCCTGCTTTTTCAGCGCATCGCCGCTCGGTGCGGACGCCATCTCGCCGCCGCTTGGCTTGCCGGCTTTGTTCCAGACGTCGGCGTGATCGGTCGAGACGCTGTCGGTGGTGAACTTCGAGGCGGGCACGACCCACGTGGGCTTCTTCACCGCGCCATCGACGCTGGAATAGAATTTCGGATTGGGGCACACCGAGGCGCCGTTCACCTTCATCACGTACGGGCAGCCGTCATTCACGTCGGTGAACGCATCGAGGTTCGTCGTGCATGCCTTGGGCAAGGCGTCATCGCACTTGCAATTAAGGGCGCCAGCGCAGCCCGGTCCTTCGTAGTTCATCGTGCCGTTGGCGTTGAGACCATCGACGGCGCTGAGATCCCAATAGACCTCTTTTGATTGGATGTTGTACTCGAAGAGCAAGGCCCGCTCCGAGGCCGGCATCGACACGCCCTTCTTCGTCACCCAACCTTTGGTGCCCACCGAGAGCTTGCCGCCGTTCCGCGCGAAGTACCACTCGGGATGCCCGTCTTTGATTGGCAGTTGGACCCGCAGCGTTTCACCTGGGTTCAGATCGACGCGGTTCGACACATCGACTTCTTTGGCCGCGTCGTTCGTGTCAACGACGTAAAAATGCGTGCCCGACGCAGCGAAGACCGATTTGAGCGCGCCCCAGTTCTTCGTGTAGTCCGCGGGGTTCCAAGCCTTTCCGCCCGGCATGGTTTCGCACTCGAGCGCCTTGGCCGATGAGCACGGAGGCTGCGAGCCTTCGAGCCAAACGGTGATCGCGCCGACGCTGCTGTTGCGATACTGGAGCGCAAAAATGTTGCCCGGCGCCACCGGAAACGAGGAACTCGCCGCGCCGCCCGCGCCGCCCCCTCCCGTCGTCATTCCGCCGCCGGTTCCTCCGCTGGCGGCGCCGCCACTACCTGTTGTCACGGCGGCGCTCGAGGACGACGTGACGCCCGTACCGGATGCCACTGTGCTTGCGTCCGTGGAGTCGTCCGTGCCGCATGCGGCAGAGGCGGCCGTGAGCGCGACTGCGAGGAGGAGGCTGCGAGTTGCGAGATGAGTTGAGTTCATGGGAAGGCGTGCTCGTGCGCTGAGGTTAAGTTTTGCCATGTTCGCTTCAGAACTTGGCAAGCTGAATGAATTTCGGCAAATCGGTGAGGACGTCGGTCATGTACCAGGTCTTGCCGTCGAGGCTGTACGTTTGCTGGTAGCGCGTGAAGGTCGCGAACTTTCCGTCGGTAGGGTCTTGGCCCGCGAACACGAAGAAGTGACTGCGCTGCGCGGTGAAAGGGACTCCGTTTGGCTCGAGCGTGAACACCTTCGGTAGCTTCTTCAGCAGCGGCTCAGCCGTTGGCGCAAGTTTGCACCAGGCGGTCAGATTCACGACGTCGTCTTTGGCCCAGTTCAGGCCTTGCTTGTCCCAGGCCACAACGGTTGAGGTCGCCGCCCCGTCGGCTCCGCGCAAGAGCGCCTGGCGCGCAGAGGTATTCCAATTGTAGCAGCTCGTGTAGGAGACTTCGGCCGCGTCTTTTACCGTGATTGCAATGCCGAGGGCCTTCGCGAGCGGCTCGATCGTGTTGTACGGGTTCGAGGATGGGTTCGCGTTGATGCTGTTGGGTTTGGGATCGACCGCGATGATCTTGCTTACAGGGCAGACGCAAACATCTTCGCCAGCGGGACCGAGCCCGTGCGCCTTGCCGTAGACGTACGTGTTGACCATCTCTGGGTAGAGGGCGGCGTGGTTTTTCCCAGCCGCGGTGAGGCCGAAACCGACCTTTTGGTCTTCGGCATGCCGCACCACGAGCACCGCGGGCGTGCACGTGACGGCGGTTCGGTACGCGCTTGCCGCCGCGCACGAGCCGACCGCCGGGACCACGACGGGCGCAGCTGGCGGCAGCACCACCGCCGTCGCCGCTGCTCGGCCGCTACGGGCGTCCGCAAGCATCGCGAGCAGATCGATTCGTGTCCTCTTATCGAGCTCCGAGCTCTTGGCGAGGTCTTCGAGCGGCACCAAGATCAGGTCGAGCAGGGGCTTGACGTTCGGGCCGTTGCGGTCACCGCCGTCGCGGAGCAGTTTTTCTTGATAGCGCGACATCAAGCGCTCGACCGACACGCCCCGGGTAGCCGGATCGGCGAGGCCTTGGACGAGCGTTTCCGCAGGGATCTCTGCAGCACACGCGACGACGAGCAAGCCTGCGGCCGCGACCGCGGATGCCATGACGACTCTCAGCCCGCCCGCCCGCACACCCTTTGAGATATCAAGCTGCTGAATGCTCATGTGGCGTCTTTATGCGCCATTCGGTGTCCCGCAACAAGTGTCCTCGCGGGGCGGGTACGGTGCGCGTGACCGCCTGGCAAGCGAGGCGCGCGGCTAGCGAGCTTTCTTGGAGTTTAGCGAGGTTTTTTGGCTTGGGGGATAGCGATGACGCGCGGTCTTGGCCGTGCCTTTCGCTCGGGGGACCTCGACTTGCTCGAGCAGCGTGGCCAGTTGGCTGAGGGCGGCGATCGGTACGCCGGTCAAGCCAATGGTGTCGTTGTGAAAGTTCAGCCGGACGCCATGAAGAGCGGGGTGCTTGGCGAGGAGGCCGGTGAGGGTGTTCGCGACGTGGGAATGTTCGAGGCTTTGCGAATTCGGCTTAGGGTCCTCCGTGACTGGGATGGTGAACAGGTCGAAGGCCACCGGCCGGGGAGCGGCGCGGCGCGTGGGGTCCTCCTTCTTGATCGAAGCCCCTACCTTGATGATGAGATCGGGGATGGGGCGCTTGGCGATCATGATCTTTATCATGCTTCCGCAGGGTCCACTGGGAGCGCGCGGAAGGGAAGCCCTATCAACGATGACTTTTGCGTGCCGCAGGAGGTGTCGGTACGCCGAAGGTTTGGTCAACCTTCCGTCGTCGAGACTTTCGGGTGCCGTTCACTGCCGGCGCCCGCAGCCCAGGACAAGATAGCGTTGACGTGCGGTGGCCCCGAGACTCACCTTGCTTGGGGGGTCGATCCGGAGAGAATCAAGGATGTCCAGGAACGCTTCTTCGCTCGTTTTGGTCTGTGCCTTTTTCAGCTACGGATGTGGCACCGCGAATGAGGTGCCGAGCCCCGCGCCGTTGCCGTTAGCGGCCGCTTGCCAAGGCCGCCCGGGCGCCCCGGCGGAGTACCTCACGTCGAATATGGTGATGCCGCCGAATCAAGCGACTGGGACGCCTGCGAACGAACCTGTCGGCGTGCTCCGCAGCTTTCTCGAAGACTCGCCCGGCGTGACCCGGGAGCTGGTCGATGCGAAGGCGGGCGACGCGTCGGTCGCACTCGAAGTGTTCACCCTGCCGGTCGGGACAGCGCTCTTTAAGGCATTGGCTATCCCCAAATCGGGACTGACGGCTCAGGAAGATATCCTGAACCCCTACGCCACCTCGACCAACTGGTACAGCAGCCGAGCGGTGGCCGAGTCCTACGCGAACACCAGCTGGGGCAAAGAGCAGGGGTTCAAGCTCGTCAAGTTTGCCGCGCGGCGAGATCTGACGCTGGTCAACTTGGCAAACGTTAATAATCTCGGTTACATCGCGGCCAAGCTCGACGACGACATCGCCTACTATCAAGGTGAGCTCGCGACCTATTCCGCCATGTTGCCCGCGGACTCCGCGGCCGTGGCGCTCCTGCAAGTGACCCTCGACGGACTGGTGAGGGATCAGAAAATCCTCGAGCTTACGACCGGGTTCAAGGCGACTTACGAAGAGCAGCTAGCCATGCTGGTTGAGCTCGGGTCGACGCCCACGTTCAACTCCGAGTGGCCTGGCTATTCGCCCGCAAACGAAATAGCGAAGAGGAACATCAAGGGGACCGACACGTTTGGTCTCGAGACAGCGGGCCAAGCCGATTCGTGGAAGCCGGTCACGCTGCTCACCGGGTGTGAGGCTGAGCCCGAGACCCTCGTACGCTGGGGTGGCGGCGCCGAGGACCTCAATCGCATCAGTTTCACGACCGCTCTCGATAAGGAGCTCACGCGCATCATCGAGCGTAAGTTGAACGTCGATGGGTACTTTTCACCACCCGCGCCTTCGCTTTTCCACGGCAGCGGCCGACTCGTCGAAGAGGTCGGCGTATTCGATCCCGGCGCCAGCACGACGATCGTCGAGATCCTCGACGCGGCGCTGAGTCCATAACGTCGTGCTCCGGTTCGCCGGGTGTGGCTTAGGGTTGGTACTCGAAGGTTCGCAGCCAAGCGATGTCCCAGAAAGCCTGCTTAAAGGCGCTGGGATTGCCCTTCACGTAGTCCGCGCACGCCCACGGGCCTTTTCCGCCGGGGCCGTCGAACACGCCGCCCGCCCAGTCCCCGCAGAGCGTGGTGTTGAGGATGAGGCGCTGCTCCGAGAAGTGTCCTGCCGAGCAGGCCCCGCCGAGTGCAAAGTGCGAGGTCGGTAGGCCCCACGTGGCCGGGGTTGGATGCAGCCCCGTGGCTACGTCCGCGGGAATCGACGCGCGCGGCCAGAACCAAACGTCGATCGACTCGCTTGTCCGTTTCATCGCGAAGACGCCGCCGCCTGCCGCGTTGAGTTGCGGTCCGAAGGAGCCTGTAGGGCCGCTCGTCCCGCAGCCGAGGTACGGCATGCCAGCGTCCTTATCACCGGCGTTGCAGTCGCGTTCGCCGTAGGTGCCCGTCATCGTCGCCGCGGCGTCGACACCGGCCATCGAGCAGTCCACGCTCGTGTGCAAGGTGGTTGAGTTGTGCGAAGCGTCGTTCACCCCTTCGATGATGTCGATCTCGCCCCCCGCTGGCCACGAGCCGGCTCCTAGCGTCCAGAAAGACGGCCACACCGCATTGCCTTGCGGCAGATGGGTGACGTCGATGAGGAAGAGTCCTTCGTTGAACGAAAGCTTCGACCGAAGGCGCACCGATTCGCGCCCGGTTGTCGTCGCAACCGTTTGACTCTCGACGGCGATGCGCGCGTGACCCGTCTGCCCGTCGACCGACACAAGGCCCTTGCTCCAGGCCGTGGCGCTATCGACGTATTTCACGGTCCCGTGGGTGGGATCGTCGATGGCCATGACCTCGAAGGCGTCAAACAACGACTGCCCGACCAAGTCGTTCGTGATTACGTAGCCTGGGATTTTCGGCCCCGCGATGGGGGGGCCAAACGGAAAGGCCGGGTCGTTGTCCAGAAGCACCTCGGGCCCGCCGGAAGCTCCGCCGGAAGCTCCGCTCGATGCCGTGGTCGAAGCCGTGGTCGAAGCGTCCGGCGTGCCGGTTGTCGACGTGGACTCCGTAGGCGCGCCGCCGGTCGATTCGCATCCGACGGTGGGCACGAGGCACGCGGCGGTCAGGAGGCCTGCGAGCGTGCGCGAGATTGATACGTAAACCATAGGAGCTTTTGAATTAGAACGTTTGGAGCGCATCTGCCAGGGCAGCAGAGAATGGATGCGCCAGGTAGTCAACGGGACTTAGCGTAGCCGGGTCCGCCGCGCCAACATCGCGAAGTTCGTGCACCGTGTTGGGAAGCGGGAGCAACCGCGCGACCCCGGCCGGAAAGGCCTCCGCTAGCGCTCGAACCTGGGCGCATGGGGTATTCCAATCCTTCGTGCCGCAGGTGACAAGGACGCTTCCCGGCATCGTCACCTGCGCCGCTAGCGCCAGCGGATCGAGCTCATTCTCCGTCTTGAGTAGATTGCGGTTCTTCGGGTTGTAGAGGACAACGAGGATCAGCGTTTGCAATTGCTGCGCGACACCGGTCGCTTCGGGCAGCGGAAGGACCACGGGCACGGACCCCGCGTCGCCGGCGATGGTCTCACGTACGCCTGCCTTCAACCACGCGGTCAGGGCGACGCCATCCGCTGCGGAGAGCGCGCCTGCCGCGACGGCGTCCTTCATCTTGGATTCCACCTGACTCTCGAGAATGCCCAAAATTGGGCCGTATTGTGGCTCCAGTAAGACGAGCCGCGAAGGCTTCGGTCCCCGTCCGTTGGCGAGCGCAAGTGCGACCATGCCGCCTTCGCTGTGCCCGATGACGGTAAGTTTGCTCGCATCGACGCCGGGCTGCTCCGCGAGGTAGGCAAGGGCAGCCTCAGCGTCGCGCACGAACGTATCTTGAAAGGAGAGGCTGCCGAGCTCCTCCGCTTGGTAAGGCCCAAGGCCGGTCGCGCCTGAGCCGAGCTTGTCGTACCGAAGCGACGCATGCCCCCGCGCGCTTAGCTGGTCGGCGAGCCATCGATAGGTATTGAGCTTGAGCTCGTGGCCGGCGACCGCGCTATTGCCATTGCGATCCGTCGGGCCACTACCCGCGATGATCAACGCGGCTGGGACGCGTGTGCTCACGTCGGCTGGAAGCCGCAGGCTCGCGTGGAGGGCACGGCTGTCGCTTTGAAGCGTGACCTCGTGATCGGCTGAAATCACCATCGCGGGCGCCTGAACTTCAACTAAATAGCTCATGTCGGTGTTGATCGTCGGGTCTCGTCGCGTAGTGGACGAGGCGCAAGCCGCGCACCACGAAATTCCCGCGCAAACGGCGAGGCGGGCAAGGCGTTGTGAGCCGGGAATCATCACAAAAACGCGCCCCCGAGGATGCCTGCTCGTACGCGACGAAGCGTGCAAAGTCAACGGAGGGGCGGGCTCGCGCAGCGCCTTCGGACGTCCGGTCGCTCGGGCGGTCTGCGAGCGTGCTCATGAGGAAGTTAGTTGGTTTTGACGTGTGAACAAGCGGGCGAATGCGCTAGGTGTCCTGGATGCGCAACCACGTCTTCGGTTATGGCTTATCGGCGATGCTCGCGTGCGGCGGCGGCGCCTCAGACAGCGCCACCACCGTAAGTGGCGCCGGTGGTTCGGGCGGCGCCTCGAATAGCAGCGGCGGCGGCGGCATCGGCGGCGGCGGCGGCGGCGGGAACGAAAACGCATCGACGACGACGGGCTTCGATCCCGGAGTCGGAGGCGGCGGCGGCTCGACGCCGGTGTGCAACAGCCAGCTTGTCGCCACGATCCGGGACTTCCAGCCCCCGCATCCTGACTTTGAAACCTACGCCGGCCTCGGCGCCACGACCGGACTCGTCAAGCCCTTGCTCGGCGCGGACTCGACGCCTTCTTACGCGCACGCAGGAGCAACCAGCCAGACGACTGGCCCGAACGAATTCGCTCAATGGTACCACGACACGCCGGGCGTCAACCTGACCATCCCCGTGACGCTCGCGCTCACCGAGCCTACGCCGGGCAAGTTTGTTTACGACAGCAACGCGTTCTTTCCCATCGACGGTCTCGGCTTTGGCAATTACGCCGCCTGGGGGCACAACTTTCACTTCACGACGGAGATCCTGACGAGCTTCACTTACAAGGGCGGGGAGATCTTCTCGTTCCGTGGTGATGACGACCTGTGGATCTTCGTGAACAAGCAACTGGCGCTCGATCTAGGCGGCCTCCACGAGCCGCTCGACGGGACCATCAACTTCGACGCAGTTGCGGCCACGCTCGGTTTGACCGTGGGTAACAGCTACTCACTCGACATCTTCCACGCCGAGCGCCACACCGAAGGCTCGAATTTTCGAATCGAAACGACCATCGAATGCTTCGTGCCGATCGAGCCGCCGAAGTAAGTCGCTCGCCGTGCTAGCTTCGGCCCCCATGGCGCCCTCTTTCGACCCCACCGCGTTGGCCTTCGGCAACCAGGCCATTGGCGGGAACGAGACACGCTACCTCTTCATTGACAATTCCGCCGAGGGCGCGAGCACCATCAACCTGACCGTGGCTGCCCCCTTCGCGGTCACGCCCAATTCGATCGCTGCGGCGGCGACACCGACCCGAGTGACGGTGATCTTCACCCCACCATCGGCCGGGGCGTTCACCGGCACGCTGAGGGGCGGCGGCTTGACCTGCGCGCTCTCCGGCACCGGCGTGGCGGCGGTCGCGGAGACTGCGGGCGGCAACGAAAAATACTGGGAGGTCGAGCTCGACCACAGCGCCGAAAACACGACCTTCAATTCCTACCTGCGCCTCGGCAGTCACGAGCCGAACTCGGCCTTCACGGCGCCGCCAGCACGCAACGACAATTCCAATCTCCAGGATCATCGCGGCCACGATCTGGCGGCGATGATCGTCGACTTCCGTGACGACGACCGGGACCGAGGTACCTACGTCCAAAGTCGCTTCAATACCGTCGCCAAGCGGCGGGCAGAGTCCGCCAAGCTCCACACGCGCGGCGGCTGGCGGGACCACTCCGATGGCAACCGGATCTCGACCACCCGCGGTGACAAGATCGAGGTCGTTCAAGGCAACTACCACATGCTGGTGCTCGGCCGTTTCGACGGCCGCGGCGACGGCGCGCGCACGGACACCTCAGGCGGACATCCGGTGCCTGACACCGAGACCCAGACGCCTGGCGCGGTGATGGAGGTGAAGTGGAGCCCGGAGAAATTCGGCGGCACCTGGAAGATCGTCCAGGAGACGCTGAAGGGCGATATCGTCAATCGCTTCCACGGCGACGTCGCGAATTATTTCTACGGGAATATCCAGGAGAATTACGTCGGCGCGCCGGACGAGTCCGATTCGCTCCCGGGCGGGGGCGTCGTCGGTGAGGCCTCGACCTCGGACTCGAACTGGGTCACCGGTGGCGCCAGCGACCAAAAGAAGCTCAGGCCCA
The DNA here is from genome assembly GCA_947475525.1 of Polyangiaceae bacterium. Taxonomy (GTDB): domain Bacteria; phylum Myxococcota_A; class Polyangia; order Polyangiales; family Polyangiaceae; genus SYFR01. Next base: position 113,686 of record CANJMI010000003.1, read on the forward strand.
CAATGATCTCGAAGACCTGGGCCAAAACGATCCTTTCCGAGGTCTACACGAAGGGGACCGAAGAGAAGGTCGAAGTCACCGGGTTCAAATGGTCGAACACGATCGTCAAGGGCTTCTGCCTCAACACCACCTCGGTCGCCGGGATGCTCGTCAACACCACCCAGGTCGCAGCGCTGTTGGTCGACATGGTGAACGCGCCAATTCACCTGGTCGAGGAGATAAGCCCACTCAACATCCAGCTGTTCGCCGGCCTCAAGCTATCGGTCTCGGCTAGTAAGTCACTCGAGGTTGAGATCGACAGGACCGGAATTCACCTTAAAGCCGACGATCTTGCGCTAGCGAAGACCGAACTCAACGCGTCCATTATTAGCCTTGCGGACAAGGTCACAGCCATCGAGGGCGACGCGACGACCTTGTCTGGCAAGGTCACGGCGCTCGCGGCGGAAGAAAAAACGTTGGTAACCAATGTCACCAACCTCTCGACAACGACCAACATCCTAGCAGTTCAGATTAACTTCGTCTGAGCGTGCCGATGCAGGTCGAAAACCTCACGAAGCTCAGCTTCGGCACCAAGCCCACTTCGCGCGGCGTGCGCGCCCCCGAGCTCGTGGTGATCGTGCGCGGTCGCTATCGCCTCGAGCACGGGCAGCCGCTCACGCTGCTCGAACCGAAGTTCGAGGGAGACTTGCTGACGCAGGGCTCGCTCACCGCCGAGGTCTTCGCCGACGACGACCCCGAGCGCGCGGGCGCGTGCCGCTACCCCGGGGACTTCGCCGACTTCAAGGCGAACGCCGAGGTGATCGTGCAGGGCGCGTGCTGCTATGCGCCACGGGGCGCGGCCGTCCTTGAGTGCAGCGTAGCGGTCGAGGTTGGCGCCTGGCAGAAGCTGCTGCGGGTGGTGGGCCTGCGCGCGTGGTCCGATCGGCAGTTCGGGGCGCAGCTGTCCGAGCCGCTCCCGTTTCGGTCGATGCCGCTCGACTGGGGCCACGCCTTTGGCGGGCCGGAGTGGCTGCTCAACCCGGTCGGTAAGGGTCTCGGCGACGAGCTGCCGAACGTCGAGTACCCGCTGCTGCGCATCACCTCGCGCTCCGATCGGCCGATCCCCGCTGGCTTCGGGCCGATCAATCCGGGCTGGGCCCAGCGCGCGCGCAAGCGTGGCACAGGGTACGGCGACGACTGGAAGGCGACACGATCGCCCTGGTATTCCGCGGATTTCGACTGGAGCTACTTCCAGGCAGCGCCCTTCGACCAGCAGCTGCCCGGGTATCTCAAGGGCGACGAAGTGCTGCGGTTCACGAATTTGCATCCGCAGCAGCCGGTGCTCGAGAGTCGCTTGCCGGGCACCCGAGTTCGGGCATTCATCCGGTGCCGCGGTGAGCAGATCCGCGAGGTCGCGATGAAGCTCGATACGTTGTATGCCGACCTCGAGGCCGGCACCGTCGCGCTCACTTGGCGCGGTCTCGCGCGCGTGGCCGAGGATGATCTGGTCGACGTGGCGACGCTGCTTCTGGCGAGTGAGCCACTTGGGGAGTCGCTGCGGGCGCAGCACTACGAGGAGCTACTGACCGACTTTGAGGCTGACCCGCTCGGGCTTAAAGCGTTCCAGCCGCTTGTGGACGAGCGTGACGCCGGCCTCGCCCGCCTTGCCGCGGCCACCGGCGCGATGGCGAAGATTGGCTCGGGTGGCGAAGCGGCGCTCGCTGGCGAGCTCGGCGAGGTGATGCGGGTCGCGGGTGGCAAGGATGACCCGACGGCCGCAGAGCGCGTGCGGCAGATCGCCTCTGCGCTCGCCGAGCGCCGCAAGCAAGAGCCCGCTGCATCCGACTTGTCAGCGCCTTTGCGCGAGGCGTTTTCAGCTCCCGCCAGGGCGCCGTCGCCACCCGCGCTTAAGTTTCCGACGCCGGGTAAGCCGCCGCAGTCGCCAGCGATCGCGGGCGCGATGCAAGATTGGCTCGAGCGGGTGCGAGCGGCCGAGCTGCAGCTAGGTGAAGCGCGCGCGAAGGCCGAGCTGCCGCCGTCGCCGCTCCTACCAACACTCGAGGTGGTCGTGGCGGAGCTCGGGCCGCGCGAGCGTCCACCGATGGAGCCCGGACCGGGCCTTGACCTTTCCGAGCAAGACTACTCGTACCGCGATCTGCGCGGGCGCGATCTCTCGGGGAGCAATCTCTCGTGCGCGCTCCTGACGGGCGCCGATCTCCGCGGAGCCTCGCTTGCCCGCGCGAATCTCTCGCACGCGGTGCTGCATCAGGCCGATCTGACGGGCGCCGATCTCTCCGGCGCGACGCTGATGCTAACCACCCTGAGCGAGGTGAAGGCGCGCGGTGCGATCCTGAAGGGCGCCATGGCGGAGCGCGCCTTCGTCACCGATACCGATCTCGCCGACGCGGATTTGACCGATTTTAGCGGCAATTATTTGGTCATGACGCGCGTCGACCTGAGCGGATGCAAGCTAGTCGGTGCGCGTCTCACCGACTCGCTCATCGACGCATCGAAGCTCGACCGGGTCGACGCGTCGGGGATCGCGCTGACAGCGATGCTGCTGCTCGGCTGCGAGCTCAGCGAGTCAAACTTCGAGGGCGCGCTGTTGGTGCGCACCAGCTTCAACAAGTCGAGCGCGCGCAAGGCGAGTTTCCGCCGGGCCCGGGGCCGCGGCGCGATCTTCTTCGAGGCGGACCTCGAGCGGGCGGATTTCACCCTCGCGGTGTTGCCCGAAGCGCTCTTCTTCCAGGCCTCCGCGCCCTCCGCGTCGTTCTACGGCGCGAACCTGAAAGAGGCGCGTTTTTACCGCGCGGTGCTCGACCGAGCGGATTTCTTTGGCGCCAACCTCCACGGCGCGGATCTGCGCAAGGCGTCGCTCGACCGCACCCGCTTCGTCAACGCGAGCTTATTTGCGGCTATCTTCGTTGGCGCGTCGGGGCGCGACACCGATTTCACCGGCGCCAACTTGCGGCGCTGCATCACGGACAACACATGAGCACCTCGCGCGCAGAAGTGGCCGCGCGGCTCGCGACCGGAGCTCCGCTTGATGACTGTATTCTGCAGTCGCAGTCGCTCGCTGGTCAGTCGCTCGTCGGCACGAGCCTCGTTCGCGCCAAGCTCTTCGACGTCGACTTCACCGGCACCGACCTCAGCTCGGCTAAGCTCGCTGGCGCGGTGTTGGTGCGCTGTCGCCTTGATGGCGCCAGGCTCGACGGCGCCGATCTGACTGGCGCGCGTCTCGCCCAGTCGACACTCGACGGCGCGTCGCTGCTCGGGGCCACTCTCGCCGGACTGCTCGTGGCCGACTCGTCCCTCCGCGGCGCAAAGCTCGACGGCACCCGGCTCGAGCGGGCCGCGCTCGTCAACTCGCACCTCGAGCAGGCGTCGCTCGTCGACGCGGTGTTCGAGCAAGCCACGGTGCTCGGCTGCTGGCTTGACGGCGCGAACCTCACCGGTGCGACGCTGCGCGCCAGCGCGTTCACCGGCAGCCATCTGCGCGGCGCTCTCTTTCGCGGCGCCAAACTGACGCAGGCGCTGCTGCGGGACGCCGATCTGCGCGACGTCGACATGAGCGATGCCACCGTGGACATGGTCAACTTCGCGGGCGCCGATCTGCGTGGAGCGACGCTCGCGCGAACCATGCACATGGCGGTATTCGATGGCGCGGTGCTCGGCGACCGCTCGCTCGCCGGTACCGACCTCACCGGCTCGGAGCTCGACCAACGCGATCTCAGCGGCGCCGATTTGCGCGGCGCGAACCTGTCGATGTGCTCGCTCATTGGCGCAGACTTGCGCGGCGCAAAACTTTCGGGCGCGCGCTTCGAGCGAGCGCTGTTGTCGCGCTGCAACCTCGCCGGCGCGGATCTCCGGGACGTCGAGCTCGGCTCGGTGGTGCTCGACGGCGCCAATCTCCGCGGCGTAAACTTGGCAGGGTGCAACCTTGAGTTGTCGACGCTGTCGGACGCGGATCTGTCCGACGCCGATCTCTCGGGCGCGAAGCTCGAGCGCGCGACACTCGAGCGCACCAACTTGTCGCGCGCGAACCTCCGCGGAACGCAGTTCCTTAGCTCTCTATTGAACGCTGCGGTGCTCGATGACGCGAAACTCACCGGGGCGAGCTTCTTCGCAGTGCTGCTCAACGGCACCGCACTGGCCAACGTGGCGTTGACCGACGCGCGCTTCGAGGCCTGCAGTTTCGTTGAGGCCGACCTGTCGCGCCGTGATTTATCGCGCGGGAAGTTCATCCGCTGCGACTTCAGCCGAGCGAAACTCGCCGGGTCGTCGCTGCGCGACGCCGAACTCGACGGGGCTACTTTTCAAGGCACGGATTTGGCTGGTGCGACGCTTGTTGGTGCGTCTGCCGCGGGCGCCTTTTTCGGAGAGGCCGCGCTCGAGGCGACATGCTTCAGCGGCGCCAACCTACGCTATGCCACCTTCACGGGAGCAACGCTCGGTCGCGCCACCTTCGACCGCGCCGACCTGCGCGATGCCATGCTCGAGCGTGTGCAAGCGCGCGGCGCAAGCTTTCAGGCGGCTCGCCTCGAGCACGCGAACCTCGCGTACGCCGATGTCGAGGGAGCCGACTTCACCGACGCCGCGCTGACCGGCGCGGAGCTGCACGCGCTGCGCGACCGCGCTGCGCGCTTCTCGCCGGGAGCGCGTGCATTGGCGCGAGGCGACGATCGCGAGCGGCTCGAGGCCGAAGCCTGGCAGCCGCCCGCGGATCGAACTAGGACCTGAGTATGAGCGAGCTAGCCAGAGTGCTGCCGACCGTCGCCGCGCGGAGCGAGCTTCAACTTGGGCCTGCGCATGTGCTCGAGGTGCTGCCGACCGGCGTGCGCGTGCGACTCGAGAGTGGCCAGATGGTGGAGGCCGGGCTCGCGTTGGCCGCGCCCTACACGCCCTGCGCCGAGGATGTCGTGCTGGTCATCGCTCACGGTGAGCGCTCGTGGGTGATTGGCGTCATCGACGGGCGCGGCACCAGCGCGCTGCGTTTTCAAGGGGACGTCGAACTCCACGCGGTCGGAGGCACGGTCAAAATCCACGGCGATCGCGGGCTCAAGCTGAGCGGCCCGCAAGTCGAGCTGACCGGAACGGAGATTCGACTGATCGCCGACTCCGTCGTGCAGAAAATGCAGACGCTCTATCAGCGCGTGCGCGAACTGGTCAGCGTGCACGCAAAGCGGAGCCACACGATCGTGGACGAGTCCGCCTTCAGCAAAGCCAAGAGCCAGACGATGCTGACCGAGGAGGCGATGTGCATCAACGGCAAGGAGATCCACCTCGGATGAGGCAGCCCTCATGATGCCTGCGTGCCTGCGCGGCCCAGGGATGAACATGGGCATGCCCGACGTGTGCCTCACGCCCGCTTTCCCGGCGCCGATCCCGGTGCCCTATCCGAACATCGCGATGCACGTGCAGGGCGCCCCCTTCGTCGTCAAGACGAAGGTCCGCTGCCTCAACGCGCTCAACATGATGAGCAAGATCACCATGACCTCAGGCATGGAGGGCGGGTCCGTGCATCCGATGTTCAAGGGCCCCGGCAGCTTCACAATAGGTAGCCCGAAGGTCTTCATGCAAGGCGCACCGGCGGTGAATCTGACCAACCCGACCACCGGCAACAACATGAACAATCCGGTCGGCGCGGCCACCGTGCCCGACCCCTCGAACGTGTTCTATACGCTGGCCGGCCCACTTCCTTTGCCCTCGCCAGCGATCGCCGTCTTTGCGTCCGCAGCGCAGCGTCGTGAGTTCGAGCAGCGCCTCGATTGTTTGCCCGTGCAGCTCGCACGGCTCGCCAACAAAGTAGCGTACCTGCGACCCTGGCGATTTGCTCAGGGCACCGGAACGCTCATTCGCGCGGTGCTCGCCCTCGGCTCGCCGCTGGTGCTCGACCTGCGCGGAAATCCAGGCGGTACGCTGGCAAGCGCGGTGGACGCATTGTCGGGCCTTGTGCCCGAAGGCTCAGAGCTCTGCACGCTCGTGCCCACAGCCGGGCACAACGAGTGCCTGCGCAGCCGCAGCCCGGAGCTCTGCGCGCCGCCGATCGTGGCGCTGGTGGACGGCGAAACGGCGTCGGCTGCGGAGCTCTTCGTGGGCACGCTGCGCGCGTACGGCCGCGCTCTCGTGGTCGGCGAGCCCACTCGCGGCAAGGCCACGGTGCAGACCTTTGCCGCGGCCGCCGCGGGCCCCGACTCGTGGTATCTCGAGGTCGGGCGCTGGCTCCTACCGGGGGGCGTCGAGCTGCCGTATGCGGGGCTGGAGCCAGATCGGCGCGCACCGATCGTGGCGAGCGAGGACGCACGGCTCGGGTGGGTCGCCGAGCTAGCCGCGCAGCTCACTTGACCAGCGCGTCGAGGGCATAGCGGAGCGTCGCCAGCACCTGCGGCGGCAGCTGCACGGTCAGCCGCTTCAGCTCGCCGACTTCGCGGTAATGGAGCGTCAAAAGTGGAATTGGCACCATCGCCTCGGGCGTGTGGCGGCTCACGGGAACACAGTCCAGGCGGAGGCCAATGGTCTCGAGCACCAACCCAAACTCGCCGAGCGCGCCGAGCACCAACTCGACGCGCAACCCGGGGAGCGCGCGGCCATAACAGGCAGCAAGAATTTGCACGAGCGACCCCTCCCCCGGGCACAACGCCTCAATCTCGGCGACCACCTCAGCCACGCCGCGATCGGCCGCAGCCGCTTCCCGAAAGAGCGTCCGCGCGGCTCGTACCGCAGGCACAAGCGTGAGCGCATCTACCCCGTGCGTACGGCAAAAGTCCCCGACATGCGCGTCGGCCGCCTCACCGACCTCGGCCGCGAGGTTGTGCGCGAGCAACTCGCCGAAGTCGCGCTGAACCGAGGCCGGAAGGCGCAGCAAGGTCAGCAAATCCGCGCTGAGCTCGGCGGCTCGGGCACTCGAATGTGACGTCCGCGGCGGTCCGAGCGTGGTCATCTAACATTGCACGCTAGCGCCATCTTCACGTCGATGAAACATCCAAGGGCGAGCCCGCGGCGGTGGCGCAGCCTTGACCGCGACACTCGAATGCTGTCCCGTGGCGCCATGGAATCGAGCCAGCTGCCGATCGCGCTTACCCTCGAATGGGAGGATGACGCGCTGCCCGCGCTGGTCGTGCAGCGCGTCACTGGCCGTGAGTCGATCTCACGCCTCTTTGAGTTCACGATTGACGCGGTGGCGACCGGAACCGTGCCGCCGGTGGCCGAGTTCGTCGGTTGCACAGCGACGCTCACTTTCTCCCGCGACGGGGAGAAACTTCGGCGCATGTCCGGCCTGATTGAGCGGGCCGAGGAGCAGTTCGATTTCGATCCCCGCGTCGTCGCCTATCGGCTGCATTTTGCCCCGCTCGTGCACCGGCTGGCGACGGTGCGTAAACAAGATGTTTATCTTGATTTGAGCGTGCCGGAGATCGTGCTCGACAAGCTCAAACTCATCGGGATTGAACCCCCTGCTTGCCGCTTGGCGCTGCTCGCCGACTACCCCGCCCGCGAATTCGTGGTTCAGTGGGACGAGACCGATCTCGCGTTCGTGAGCCGCCTGCTCGAGCATGTCGGCGTCAGCTATTTCTTCACGCAGCATGACGCTGGCTGCACAATCGCCATCGGCGACAGCAACGCAGCCTTCCCGCCCACCCACGGACTCGACGGCGTCGTGCAGTTCAGCCAGCGCGAGGGCATCCCCGGGATTCGCGCGCTTCGGGTGACGAGCGGCGAGGTGCCGCATCTCTACATGGTATCGGACTACAATTACCGTACGCCCAATTCCGAGATCGCTGGCTCACACTTGTGCGTCGACGGTGTCGGTGGGGTGGTGGAGTATGGGTCTCACGTCAAGACGCAAGCCGAGGCTGACCGCATGGCCCGCATCCGCGCCGAGGAAGCCCAAGCACGTCGCCAGGTGTACGAAGGATCGAGCGACATCTGCCAACTTCAGGCGGGGCATCGCATTCGCATTGTGGGCCATGAGCGCCTCGAGGAAGTCGAGCTCTTGATTGAGCACGTCGAGCATGACGCGGCGCAGAGCGTGCTGCTTCAGGACTCAGGCGCAGGCGGCGGCTACCGAAACACCTTCCGCGCGGTGCCATTGTCGGATCAATCGACCTATCGCCCCGCGCGAGTGACGCCGGTGCCGCGGATTCACGGTCTGCTCACCGGCATCATCGAGCCGCTCGAGGCCGGCCGCGTGGAGCGGCTTGCGCACATCGACGACCAAGGGCGCTACGCGGTGCGCTTCTGCTTCGATATGGGTGCGTTCGGACAGCGCAAAGCATCTCACCCGGTGCGCAAGGCCGAGCCTACCGTCGGCCCCGACTATGGAATGCACTTCCCGCTGCGTCCGGGCGTCGAGGTGGTCATGGCGTTCGTGAACGGGGATCCCGACCGCCCGGTCATCGTGGGCGGGCTGCACAACACGTTAAGTCCGGCGCACGTGCGCGCGGCCAATGCCAGCATCAACACGATCAAGACCGCGTCGGGCATCAAGATGCACTTCAAAGACGACTGACGGCGCTCGCGTGTCAACAACGCGCGGCAGACCAGGAGTGATGCCGCCACGCTTCAACTCCGAATCGACGAGGCTCCCGTTCAATTCGTCGCTCGCGGCCTTCGAGATCCTCGAAGACGCCGCGTCGCCTGGAGTTGTGCTGGAGCTCTCAAAAGGAGCGGCCTGAGAGTGTGACCGTACGTAAGCGCGCGGGCCTAGCGCGCGAGGGTGAAGCTCTTGCCGTCGGCCTTGAACTGGAACGTGTTCATCCAGTCTTTCACGATGATGTTCGCCGGGCGAAGCACGAAGAGCACGCCGCCGTCGATGTGATTGTATCCGTAGTAGTGGCCTTCGAGTGTCGAGGTGCCGGCGTTGGTCGTGACCGTCACCACCTCGGGCGCGCTGCTCGGTGGGATCTGCAATTTGATAGGTGAGAGCCAGGTGGCCTGGCCGTCGAGGATGCGCACGCGGTCCCAGGTGCGGCCGGCGAGCGGACTCGGCAGCATCAACTTGGCGCCGTTGACGGACTGCAAGCGTTTGAAGAGCGCTTTGTAAGTGTGGTCGCTTACCCACTGCGGGTCGCAGTAGCTCATGAAGTCGACGTAGTCGTTTGGGTTAAGGAGCTTCGCGGAGGTGGCGTTGTAGCCCCAGACGCCGATGCTCGCGTCCGGGTGGGGATAATTGGGGTCGCCGTCGACGCCGCAGGGCGAGTGGTGACGGCCGTGGTTGTGGCCAATCTCGTGGACCGCGGTCTGCGCCGAGTCGCTGCCGCTCGTGCCGACGCCGATGGCTGCCCGCGACCAGCTGTCGCTGGCATCGGTGACCCAGCCGAGACCGAGTAGGTTCGTGTTGGTCTCGCCGTGAATGCCGTAATAATAGACCTGCGACGACGGCCCGTCTTGCTCGCGAAGGTCGCTTATCTCGCTCAGCAGGTCCGACCAACCGCCGTAGTCGGTGAGGTCGCCGTTGAAGGTATACGGCTGGCTGCGAACGGTCACTTCGACATCCGGGATCGGATACTGACCGCGGAGCAGCGAGGCGTACTTGCTCACCTGCGCCGGCGAGGTGTCGGGAAGCGTGCCGTAGTTGTTCACCGGCACCAGCACCACGCGGAGTTTGTCGCCCGAGCTCTTCGCGCCGAGCGGAACTTGCTGCGTACCCTGTGGGAAGCCGGCCTTGCTGTTCATGCCGTTGCCGTTTGGCTGGACCAGATCGACGCGGTAGCTCCCGCCGACGGTGATCATGTGGGCGGGCACCTCGATGTTCACGGTGCTGGCGAGTGAGGCCTGGCTGCTCTGGCCGCTCAGCACTTGCGACTTTTCGGCATAGTACGCGCCCGAGCTGAAGCGCGCGGTCACGGCCTTGCCGTCGTAGCTGCCGTCGAGTTGGTAGAACACGCGCACAACCGCGGCCTTGTCCGCGACGATCGGGATGTCGCTCTGCTGCGAGAGCGGAACCTCGATCGACTGGTAGAGCTTCACGTCGCTGATGGCCACGCCGTTGGCGGCGTCGCCTACTGGCGCCGGCGGGATGGGAGGTGGGCCGCCGCCCGTGGTGCTGGAGCTCGCCGTCGAACTTCCGCTACCGGCTGTCGAGTTCGTCATCGGATCGCCGCCTACGCCTGAGCTGGTGGCGCCGCCGCTCGTGGCCGAAGCGTTCGCGGACCCGTTGCCGTTCGACCCCACGTCGTCGGGGCTGCCCGCACCTTGCCCGCTCGATGCGGACGTAGGCGGCCTTGCCGCATCCTCGGCGATGCGGATGTCGTCTGCGCCCGTGATCACGTTGCAGCTCGCGAGCAGGCTGAGGCCCACCGTGCCGAGCACGAGGTAGAAGCGTGGTGCGATGGGTGTCAACGTCGGCTTCATCCGACAACGCTAGGTCAAACCGGCCGGCCGGCCTATATAAAAGCTTCGAAACTCTCGTTATTTGTCAGCATTGCAATTTTACATCTCTGCGCGATCGGGCCCGCTGGCGGAAGTTTGCGCGCGGTCTTCAGCATGTGCGGGCTCGGTCCAAACGCGTTGGGGCCATCGTGGCGATGCTCGACGAGGGGCACGTTCGAGCTCCCGCTGCATCGGCGGGGGTGGGGCTCGTTCCTGAAGCTCTTCGGTGGTCTTGCGGTGGCGGTGGCGGTGGCGCTGACCTCCTATTTCATTCGCGCCAAAGAGGTCGATCCACGCTTCGGATTGTGTGTAGGCAGCCTCTTTGCGGCCGTGGCGAGTCAGTATGTCGTCGCGTCGGTGTTGCCTGAGTCGCCTACGTTCACGTTGGCCGACCGCCTTCATCTCGTGGCGTTCGCGGTCGTACTCATAGGCATCGTCCAAAGCGCGGTCGCCTTGCACTATCTGAGTCGAGACACCGAAGAGGACGAGCGACTCGTTCAGCGCCTGGACCGTGTCACGTTCGCGCTGGTGACGACCCTGTGGCTCGGCGTGTCCGCTCTCCTGGTCTATCAAGCGCGTGCCTCTTGAGCACCGACCACGGTACTTCGCCCTCCGTTGGCCCGCCTTCGCTCGAAAAACCGTCCAGCCGCAAGCGACTTCGCCTCGCGATTCGGGAATAACCCCTCGAACGCCGTGTTCAATGGCGCGAGCCGCCGAGCCGGTGGCTCCCGACCCGATGGAGCGCGATCTTTGTCGAATCAATTGACACCGATCCCAACCCAACTAGATTGCGCACGCCCAAGGGGAGGAGCTACTCCCGCCCAATGGCGCGTATGGGGGCCTCGGCTTTCGCCGGCCTCGATGGAGAATATTCCTTGTCCAGCGATGTGATGATTGAAGCCACGGGGCTGACGAAGCGATACGGCGCCTATCGGGCGCTCGACCGCGTCAGCTTTGAGATCCGCAAGGGTGAAGTCGTTGGTTTTCTCGGCCCGAACGGCGCCGGAAAGTCGACGACGATGCGCATCCTTACCTGTTATCTGTCCGCCTCCGGCGGCAGCGCGAAGGTGCACGGTTTCGACGTGTTCGACGAGCCGCTCGCGGTGCGCGAGAAGATCGGCTACCTGCCGCAGCGCGCTCAGATGTACGGCGAAATGAGCGTTTGGGAGTACCTAAGCTTTGTCGCCGATGTTCGTCGAATTGACGCGAGCTCTTTCAAAAAGCGCATGCGCAACATCGTCGAGGTCTGCGGCCTCGGTACCGTGCTCGGCAAAGATATCCGCCAGCTCTCGCACGGCTACCGCCAGCGCGTCGGCCTCGGTCAGGCGCTGATCCACAACCCGCCGATCCTGATCCTCGACGAGCCGACCAGCGACCTCGACCCGAATGAAAAGGCTGAGGTTCTCGCGTACATCAAGGAAATCGGGAAAGATCGCACCGTCATCCTCTCGACACACAACCTCGCCGAGGTCGAAGAGGCTTGCGCTCGCGCGATCATCATCTCGAAGGGGCGCGTCGTTGCCGACGGCGCGATCGACGAGGTTCGGGCCCGCGGTGGACGCGTGCGCTACAACGTGATGATCGACGAGAAAAATGGCCTTCGCGGGCCGGCTCCGTCGAGCGACGAGGTCAAGGCTGCGTTCGAGAAACTCGACGGCGTTCTCTCGTCGAAAGAGCTCCCGACCGACGACCGCGCCCACGGCCTCACGCTCCTCGGCGTCCACAGCGCCGACCTCCGCGCCGACATCTTCAAGCTGTGCGTCGACAAAGGCTGGGTCTTGCTCGAAATGGGCCGTGACATCCAGAAGCTCGAGGACGTGTTCAAGTCCCTCACCAAAGGCGATGAGAACGCCGATCGGCTGCGCGCGACCCCGGCCGCCGTTGACGAAGACGAATCCGACGACGAGGCGGACGACGAGGAGTCGGACGAGTCGGACGACGAGGCTGCCGAGGTGCCAGAAAAATCGGATAAGCCCGATGACGCCAAAGGTGCCAAGGATGACGACGCCGACGCCGACAAGAAGGCCTCGAGCGCCAAGGAAGGGAACTGAGCCATGAGCACGACCCTGAGCATCGCGAAGCGAGAATTTCGCTCCTACTTCGACTCCCCGGTGGCCTACGTGGTCATCTGCCTCAGCCTTTTCGGCCTCGGCGGCGTCTTCTTCAATTATCACGGCGGCTTTTGGCAAGCGAACCGCGCCAGCCTCGAGCAGCTCTTCGTGCAAATCCCCCGCGCGCTCTCGTCGATCGTGGTGCCCGTCATCACGATGCGTCTCCTCGCGGAGGAGAAGCGCAGCGGCACCCTCGAGATGCTGATCACCCTTCCGGTCAAGGATTCCGAGGTCATCCTCGGGAAGTTCTTCGGCGCTTGGGGCCTCGTTCTCGTGCTCCTCGGCGCGACCGCCCTCTACCCGTTGTTCATGTTCAAGGCGCCTTGGAATCTCGGTGCTCTCGACTCGGGTCCGGTGATTGCCGGCTACTTCGGCCTCGCGCTCTACAGCGCCGCCGCCGTCTCGATAGGCCTCCTCATCTCGGCGTTGACCGAGAGCCAAATCATCGCGTTTTTCGTGACCTTCGTCGTGCTGTTCTTCCTGCACGTCGTCGGCGCGGGCGCGGTCCTCTCGATGCTGCCCCAGAAGGCCGAGTACCTGCTCACCTTCATCAGCTTCGATACCCGACTCTCTTCGTTCATGCGTGGCCTCATCAACACGCGCGACGTCATCTTCTTCGTGTCGATCACCTTCGGCTCGCTCGTGGGCTCGTTCTGGGCACTCGAACGTCGCAAGTGGAACTGAGGTAGCACCCATGGAACGCAAACAACGTGCAGCCAGGCTTTCGGGCGTCTACCTCGCGGTGGTCGCAATCGCGATCGCCCTCGTCAACGTCATCGGCTGGAACCTCAACAAGCGCGTCGACGTCACTAAAAACGAGCGATTCACCTTGTCGAAGGGCTCGGCCAACCTCGTCTCGAAGGGCCTGAAGGAAAACTTCAGCATCAAGCTCTACGTGACCAAGGGCCTGCCGACCCTCGATCTCTTCGTCGATGATTTGACCAACTTGCTCGGGGAGTACGAACGCGCTTCCGGCGGAAAACTCACCTACCAGGTGATCGAGCCGAAGACCGACGAGCAAAAAGAAGAGGCGAAGGCCCACTGCGCGAGCGGTGGCTGCCAGCCCCTTCAAATGCAGCCGTTCGGCGAAGGCAGCGAGCAAGCCGATCAAGCCACGATCACCCAGGGCTACATGGGCGTCGTGTTGGAGTACGGCTCCGAGGAAGACACGATCCCCGTGCTTTCGCCCGAGAACACCCAGGGCCTCGAGTTCTGGATCACGAACAAAGTGCGCCAGCTTCGCGACAAGGTCGACGACAGCTCGCCGCGTATCGGACTCGTGAAGAAGGAAGGCATCACGATCAACGACGAGAACCTCGTTCCCGGCGGTCGTGGAGCCGGTCCGAACATGAAGGGGATCCTCTCGCAGCACTTCCCCTTCTACAAGTTCGAGGATGTCGATCTCGATGGCGGTAAAAAGGCCGTCGACGAGAAGATGAGCGGCGTCATCATGATGCAGGCCGACAAGGACTGGACGGACGCCGAGCTCGCTCGCGTCGATGAGTTCCTGATGCGGGGCGACAAGTCGCTGCTCGTCATCTCGGGCGCGGTCAACATGAAGGCCGCCGATCCGTCGATGAAGGGCGAGCTGAACCTCCGCAACTTGGACAAGCTCGTCGACGCCTACGGCATCGAGATGAAGAAGGAAGCGATCTTCGAGTGGGGCCAGAGCGTGCGCTTGCCGATGCAGGACGCGGGCTCGGGCCGCCAGCAGTGGATCGTGTTCCCCGGCGTCTTGACGCTGACGAACACGCCTGAATTCGACGAGAAAAACCAGCCTATCGACAGCTCGTTCACCGGATTCTTCCGCATGGAGCAGCTCGGCATCGGGTTCCCGTCGCCGCTGATTGGCCATCCGGAGAAGCAGCCTCAGGCCAAACTAAAGACCGTGCTCAGGACGACCGAGAACGCCTCGGTCGACGGCGACAGCCCGGTCGATTTCGGAATGAAGCTTTCCTGGCCCCAAGAGGGCAAAGGCGCGCGCGCGCAGCATGACATCGCGATTGAAGTCTCCGGCATCTTGAAGAGCGCGTTCTCGGCCAAGAAGCCCGAAGGGTTCACCGGGGACATCCCAGGCGAATCGAAGGCTCCGAGCCGCGTCCTCGTCATCGCGGCCGGGCAGTTTCTCGCGAATCCGTTCGCACGTGCGGGCAACGCCCCGCCGATGCCGCCGCAAATGGCGATGATGGGTCCGGTCGGCGGCGACCGAAACCTCCAGTCGATTGCCCAGGTCTACGCGCAGGCGACCTACGTCACCAACGCGATCCTCGGCTTCAAGAACCTGCTCGACTGGATCTCCAACGACACCGACCTCATCGCGACGAGCGCCAAGCTCACGAGCGATCCGCAGCTCACTTACGGTGATGTCGCGAAGCCCAAGTTCGATCCCACCAAGGACGACGAGAAGGCCGCCCAGAAGCGCAACGAAGAGTGGCGTGACGAGCGGCGTGCCCTGCAGAACAAGATCAGCTCGACGCTCACGTTGCTTCCGCCGATCCTGTTCATGTTGTTCGGCATTGCCCGATGGCGCCGGCGTGAGGCGAACCGCGCCAACGTGAAGCTCGCAGCCTGAAGAGAACGACGAGATGAAAACCGAGCAAAAACTGGTCGTTTCCGGCGTCGCGTTGCTCGCCCTCCTGGGCGGATACGTCATGACCCGCCAGGGCAAAGAGAAAGACACGAAGGCCCACATGGCCTCCGTCGCGAAGAACCTTCCGAAGGTCGGCGTGGCGAAAGAACAGGGCGAGAAGGTCACCAAGCTCGTCGTGAAGAGCAAGGACCACGATGAGGTCGTGCTCGAGAAGAAGGGCACCGTGTGGCGGCTCTCAAAGCCCCTCGATGCGCTCGCGAGCGCAAGCAACGTCGACGCGATCTTGAAGAACCTCGAGAAGCTCGAGCTCGGGACGGTGATCGCGGACAACGCGGACGAGAAGACGTTCGAGAAGTACGAGCTCGACGAGAAGAATGCGACCCACGTCCAGGTGTTCGCCGGCGACGAGAAGGTCCTCGACGCGTACTTCGGTAAGAGCGGCACGCGTGGACAAATCGCGCGGCTCGGTGGCAACCCGGCTGTCTACACGGCCAAGGGTTACTCGAGCTTCCTCTTCGCAAAAGAGGTCAAGAGCTGGCGCGATACCGACATCCTCAAGTTCGAGGACGGCAACGTCATCGCCATCGAGCTCGACAACAAGTCGGGCAGGTTCAGCTTCACGAAGAACGCGGACAAGTGGTCCGGGGCCTTCTACGGGCGCGACGCGAAGACCGGCGCGGTGGCGGAAAAGGCCTCCAAGTGGGAGCGCTTCGACGAAGCCAAAGTCAAAGACCTCCTCACGGCGTTCAAGAACTTGAAGGCGAGCGATTTCGCCAAACAGGGTGCCGATACCGGCATCGACAAGGCCGCCGAAGAGGGCGGCGTTCTCAAGGTGAAATTCAAGGATGGCAACGGTGACGTTGTCCTCAAGGTCGGCAAAAAGCAGGAAGCCGACAACCGCTACCTCGTCAAGGAGGGCGGCGATGGGACCATTTTCGTGATCTCCAGTTATTCGGCGGCGTTGGCCGTCGGTGACGTGGAGAAGTTCTCGAAGCCCGATCCGAATGCCAAGGGCAAGGACGCGAAAGACGGCAAGGATGCCGCGGGTGATGCGCCCGATATGCCCGAGATGCCCGGAATGCCCGGCATGCCGAGCATGCCCGACATGGGCGGGATGGAATGACGCCGCGTCGCGTTCGGCCCTTCGGCTGACGCGCGCATCGCGGTGAGCTTGTCGCCGCGGGCGTGCAGTGTCATGCCCCGGCGTCATGCGTGCGAGCTACAACTGGCTGCGTTCTCTCGTCCCTGGACTCAACGCGTCGGCGCGTGACGTCGCGGAGCGGCTGACCCGCTCGGGGCTCGAGGTCGAAGACATCGTCGAGTACGGAGCCGCGTCCCTCCACGTCGTCGTGGCGGAAGTGAAGCAGGTCGCTCCGCACCCGAAGCACGAGAAGCTCACGCTCGTGACCGTGGACCGCGGCGGCGTCGAACAGACGGTCGTGTGCGGCGCGCCAAACGTACCGGCACCCGGTCGAAAAGTGGTGCTCGCCCCGCTTGGAGTGACTTTGCCCGCGGTCGGCATGACGATCGCTGCGCGCTCGGTTGGAGGCGTGCCAAGTGAAGGCATGCTGTGCTCGGAGAATGAGCTCGGGCTCGTCTCGGGTGGGGGTAAAGGCGAAGGCATCATCGTGTTCCCCGAAGGCTTCGACGCCCGGCCGGGGACGCCGCTCGCGAAGGCGATACCCGCGACGCACGACGTGATCTTCGAGCTGGGCGTCACGCCGAATCGTCCGGACGCGCTCGGCCACGTCGGCATCGCGCGGGAGCTGGCCGCTCTCTTCGAGCTGCCTTTCGCCGCGCCGCCGAGTGATGCGCCGGCGCGCGTCTCCTCCGGTGCGCGCATCGAAGCGCTCGCCAGCGTGGTCGTCGAGGATACCGAGCGCTGTCCGCACTATGCCGCGGCCCTGCTCGTCGAGGTCAAGGTCGGCCCTTCACCTGCGTGGCTTCGGTACCGTCTTGAGAGCCTTGGCGTAAGATCGGTATCGAACGTCGTCGATGTGACGAATCTCGTCCTCCTCGAGTACTGCCAGCCGATGCACGCGTTCGATCTCGACAAGCTTCCCGGCGGGCGGATCGTCGTGCGACGTGCCCGACCCGACGAGAAGCTCGTCACGTTGGATGGCGTGGAGCGCGCGCTCGATCCGGATGATTTGCTGATCACGGACGGGGAGCGAGGCGTGGCGCTCGCGGGGGTCATGGGTGGCTCGAACAGCGAGATCGGCGAAGGCACCAAACGGGTGCTCCTCGAGTGCGCGCACTTTACGGCGCGGGGGATCCGGCGCTCGTCGCGGCGCCATGGACTTCACACCGAGGCGAGCCATCGCTTCGAGCGCGGTTGCGATCCCGAGCCTATCGCCGAAGTGCTCGCGCACGCGGCGGCCATGATGACGCGGCTCTGCGGCGCCTCCGCGGTGAAGGGCAGCATTTTCGCTGGGGTTCCACTCGCGGCGAGTCCCATCGTTCGCTACCGCCATGTGCGCGCGACCGGGGTGCTCGGCTTCGAGGTGCCGCTCGATGAAGCGAGTCGCATCCTCTCGCGGCTCGGGTGTGAGGTGCAGCGTCTTTCCGGGGACGAGCTGCTCGTCACGACGCCGAGTTTTCGGCCTGACCTCACGCGCGAGGAGGACCTGATCGAGGAGGTCATGCGGGTACACGGAATCGATTCGGTTCCGGTGGTCGCGCGCGCCGTCGTGCCGAAGGCGGGTCGCTCGACGCCGACGTTGGAGCTCCGCGTTCGGCGTGCGGCCGCAGCGCTCGGTTTGAGCGAAGCGTTGACGTTCGGTTTCACGAATGCCGCGGCGCTCGCCGCGATTGGGGCAGAGACCCCGGTGGTCACGCTCAAGAACCCGCTCACCGAAGATCGCAACGTGATGCGCACGAGTCTCTTGCCGGGGCTCTTCGATGCGCTCTCGCGGTCCCGTCGGCATGGGGTACGTGACGTCCGATTGTTCACGGTTGGCCGGATTTTCCTGCCCTCTAAGAATGGCGACGTCCTCCCCGTCGAGCGGCTCATGTTCGCGGCGGTCCTCGCGGGGAGCCGCCCGACGGCGCTCGGGAGAGGCGATGCGCAAGACGTCTACGATGCCAAGGGGCTCGCGCTCGAGCTTGTGGAACGCGTCACGAGCTTGCCTGTCACCGTCCTGCCTGGCGGGGCGGCCCACTTGCATCCGCGAGGTGCGGGCTCGGTCGTCGTCGACGGTCGCGAAGTCGGGCGCCTCGGCCCCGTGCATCCCGACGTCATCGAGAAGCTCGACCTCGACGGTGACTGCCTGGTCGTCGAGCTCGACCTGTCCGTCCTCGGTGAGTTCACCGGCGGCGTGTCTCAGTTCCGCGCGATCGCGCAGCTTCCCGCAGTCACGCGCGACCTCGCTCTCGTCGTGCACGAGGATGTGGCCGCCGGCGCGTTGTCGGCGTCGATTCGTGAGTCGGCCGGGGTGTTGTGCGAGTCCGTCGAGCTCTTCGATCTCTACCGCGGCAAAGGCCTTCCCGAGGAGCACAAGAGCCTCGCGTACCGCGTCGTGTTTCGCGATCCGAAAGCGACGAGCGCTCCCGACCAAGCGCGCACCTTGACCGACGCCGAGGTGGATGGATGCACGCGGGTTGTGATCGAGGCCTTGAAGGAGCGGCACGGCGCTGTCGTCCGCGGGTGAGTGATTCCGGCGCATCGGACACGGTGCGGTACGAGCGTGATGGCGCCATTGCCATCGTCACGATCGTGCGACGAGAGCGCATGAATGCGGTGGATCGCGCGACCGCCGAGGCCCTCGCGGCAGCCTTCCGCGCGTTCGATGCCGAGCCGTCTTTGTCGGTGGCCGTGCTGACGGGTGACGGCGGAACGTTCTGTGCGGGCGCCGATCTCAAGGCGTTGGCGGGAGGCTTCGGCAATCGCGCGGAGGCTTCAGGAGACGCCCCGATGGGTCCAACACGCATGCTCCTCGGCAAGCCCGTCATCGCGGCCGTGGAGGGTTACGCCGTCGCGGGTGGGCTCGAGCTCGCCGCTTGGTGCGACCTTCGCGTGGCCGCTCGCAACGCGACGTTCGGCGTCGCCTGTCGGCGTTGGGGCGTGCCCTTGATCGACGGCGGTACGGTGCGGCTCTCGCGGTTGCTCGGTATGAGCCGCGCGCTCGATCTCATTTTGACGGGCCGTGACGTTTCGGCCGAGGAAGCCCACGCCATGGGTCTCGTGAATCGGATTTGCCAGGAAGGTGAAGCCCTTGCGGTGGCTCTCGAGCTTGCTCGCACCCTCGCCGCGCACCCGCAAACGTGCCTGCGCAGCGACCGCTTGTCGGTCTACGAGCAGGGCAACATGGCGCTCTCCTGTGCGCTCGCAAACGAGTTCGAGCGAGGGCTGAGCGCGCTGTCATCGCCCGAGCTTGCGCATGGGCTCGAGGCTTTCACGGCCAGACATTCGCGCGCATCGTTGGCGCCGGTGATCGCACCTACCCTGCAAAAATAGCCGAAAATAGCGCGAGGGTGACGAGGACCGCAGGCAACGACGCTATCACGAGGCCGCTCGCGACAAGCTCGAGCCGCGAGCGTCCGCGTTTCGCGAAGAACGCGCCGACCATGACGAAGGTGCCGATTGCGACCGACCAAGGCACAAGCCATCCAGCGACGGCGAGACGTTCGCGCGCGTCGGGTGGCAGGTTCCGCGCGAGTAAGTCGGGCCGAATCCACAGGTGAAACGCGAACGCGCCCCCGATGATCGAGAGTTGCGACAGCGCGAGCACGGCAAGGGGGGTGTGACGGTTCATCGGCGGTACACCGCGGCGGCTCGAAAGCGCGCATCGCGAGGGCCCGCGATGCGGAGGCAGGCTATAACCTTCTTATGGCGGATGCGCGGCGAATTGACGAGGGGTCCGCGCTCCTTCGTGCGCCTTATCCTCGCGCATCGGCGGCGGCGCTCGACCGCGTGAAAGTCGAGCTCTCTCGGGCGCTCGGTGATTCGAAGCTTCGCGTCGATGAGGATGCCCTTTTCGCCTTCGCGGGGGACGAGTCCGATCAAGCACCCGTGCTTCCCGATATCGCGGTGCTCGCTGCGACCCCCGAAGACATCGCCGAGACGCTGCGCATCGCGACCGCTTACGGGGTTCCGGTGACGCCGCGCGGGGCGGGAACAGGCAAGTCCGGCGGTGCGGTGCCGGTCTGCGGTGGCATCGTCCTCTCGGTCATTGGGATGAACGCCCTCGAGGAGATTGACGCGAGCGAGCAGCTTGCGGTCGTCGGTCCGGGGATGATCCTCGCCGACCTCCACGCGGCGGTCGAACGTGAAGGGCTCTTCTATCCGCCCGACCCGAACTCGCTGAAGACGTGTGCGATCGGCGGAAATATCGCGGAAAATGCAGGTGGACCGCGCGCTTTCAAATACGGCGTTACGCGCGATTACGTACTCGGGCTCGAGGTCGTGGCCGCGGACGGCACGCCGATGACGATCGGCCGTCGCACGAGGAAAGGCGTCACGGGCTATGACCTCGCTTCGTTGCTCGTCGGCAGCGAAGGAACGCTCGCGGTGACCACCCGCGCGACGCTGCGTCTCATCCGCAAACCCGAGGCACTGGCGACGCTGCTCGGCCTTTTTCCGAGCGTCGATCACACGATGCGCGCCGTCGAAGCGATCGTTGCCGCCGGTCTCGCTGCGCGGTGCCTCGAAGTGCTCGACGAGACGTGCGTAGTCGGCATTCGCGAAGAGGGGGTTTCGCTCGATGCACGCGCGGCCGCGCTCCTGATAGTCGAGGTCGATGGGGACTCGGCGAGCGTCGACCGCCAGCTGCAAGACGTCGGGCAACGCGCCATGGACGCGGGCGCCGTGGAGGTCCTCGTGGCACAGGATGCGGCTCAACGCGATCGCCTCTGGGAGGCCCGTCGAAAGCTCAGCTACGTCACCAAGCGGATGGCGCGCTGGAAGATTTCCGAAGACGTGGTGGTGCCCCGCATGCGGCTCGCTGCACTCGTCCAGGACGTCCGCGCGATAGGCGAGCGCGTTGGCGTAAGGACGCTTTGCTACGGACATGCCGGTGACGGCAACCTCCACGTGAATTTTCTCTGGGATGACCCCGAGGACGTCGTGAAGGTCGAGCGTGCACTCGAGGCTCTCTTTCGTTCGGTCATCGCGATGCGCGGGACCCTCACCGGTGAGCACGGGGTCGGCAGCTCCAAGGCTCCGTATCTTGCGCTCGAGCAGAGCGGCTATGTCATCGCGCTTCAGGAGCGAATCAAGGCGGCGTTTGATCCGAAAGGCATCTTGAACCCCGGAAAGATCTTCCCGCGGCGCGGCCACGGAAGCTGCTAGCTTCCCGCGCGATGCGAGTGATTGGCATCGATCCGGGAACGCGCCTCTGCGGTTGGGGAATCGTGGAGCGCAATGGCTCCAGGCTCACGCATGTTGCGCACGGCACGTTTCGTCTGGGCACAGGTGAGCTTGCCGATCGCCTCGTCTCGCTTGAGCGCGAGCTCACCGCGGTGCTCGTGGCCTACACGCCGGAGGCTGGCTCAATCGAGTCGATGTTCTTTGCAAAAAATGCGCAGAGCGCTTTGAAGCTCGCTCACGCCCGTGGCGTCGCGATGATGGTGCTCCGTCGTGCTGGGCTTGTCATCGCCGAGTACCCACCCGCTCGAGTGAAGAGTGCGGTCGTCGGGTCCGGCCAAGCCGACAAGAACCAGGTCGGTCGCGTGGTGTCGATGATGCTCGGGCTCTCGGACCTGCCACAAGAAGACGCCGCCGATGCGCTTGCGGTCGCGATCACGCACACAAGCGCGCTCAGCTTCGCGGCCGCGCTGAAACGCAGCTAATTGCGGGGTTTTTACGTCACGCGTCGCGTCCAACGAGGCGCACTCGTTCTTCGTAGAGGGCGCCGCCTTCGCCGAGGTCGGTCAGCCTGGCTGCGATGATCGCGTTCGCGGCGGAGCCGTCCCGGTAGTGTCCGCCTTTGGGGACGAGGGCGACGTCGCGGCGCTGCTTCGCGTCATGAATCACCGTTACTTTGAGGCGTCCAACGCGCGACTCGAGCCAGCCGAGCCCGCCATTGGCGATCCCAACTGCCGCGCTTGGATGAACCGTCACGTCGAGCAGTTTCGGCGGCGCCTTCGCCCATTGAGACGATTGGGATTTGGGCGTCGAGAGCGACAATAGCCACAGCGGGAACTCGCGATCCCCCTCGGCGAAGTCGGATGGCCCGTCGCTGATCAGGTGCACCTTGGCGTCCGGCGTCGCAAACCTTCGTCCTTCGAAAAGTACGGGAGCCGCGAGCGGATTGCGCACGGCTTTTTCCTCTAGCGTCGCGAGCGTTACGCCTTGGTCGCGGAGTCCTTGGCCTACGAGTCGCTCTTTGAGTTCACGCGCGGTGCCTTGCGGATACTCGTGCTGGCCGACGTGCACGGCGAGCGCCTGGAAGATCTCGAGGTCGCTCTTCACGCCGTCCGGTGACGGGACGACAGGCAGTGTCGCGCCAAGGTAATGGTGGCCGTACGCTCCCACCAGATCGTCCGCTTCGAGCAGCGTATTGACTGGCAAAACCACGTGGGCGACGCTCGCGGTATCGCTTAGCCATCGGTCGACGACGACGACGAGCTCGCGGCTGAGGAGCGCCTCGGCAATGCGACCCGACTCGGGGAGCATCGCGACGGGGTTGCCGGCGGTGATCCAGACTGCACGGATCTCCGGGGAGCTGGCGGCGAGAAGCTCTTGTGCGAACAGGGGCTCGCAGATCGTCCGCGGCGGAGCGAGTCCCCGCAAGAGAGAGCCGAACGCGCGCCGTCGCCGGAAGTAGAAGGAGACGCCGGCACCCGGGATGCCGATGTTGCCCGTCACCGCCGCGAGTGCGTCGAGAGCGCGAACGATCGCGCCCCCGTTCGTACGTCGCGCCATGCCCCAGCCCACGAGGATGGTCGTGGGTCCATCGTGGAGGCGCTGCGCGAGATCGACCGCAGCTTCTAGCGTGACGTCCGCATCGCGGCACCAAGCTGCGAGGGAGTTGCGCGATGCGAGTGTTCGCAGCTCCGCGAGGCCTTGGCAATACGTCGCGGCGTCGGGCGCGACCCATCCTTTCTCGAAAACGACCTGTAATACGGCCATCGCCAATGAAAAATCACCGCCAGGCCGCGGCTGCACGAACGCGTCGCAGAGCTCGGCGCTTCGATTGTGAACACAATCGATCATCACGAGCGACGCCCCGTTTTCTTTGGCGCGCTTGAGCACGGGGATCGTGTGCGGGCTCGAGGTCGCCACGTTCTTGCCCCAGAGGATGACGTGCCGCGCGCGTTCGAGTTCCGACAGATCGCTCGAGTCGCTGACACCGAAGTCCGCTTCTTGTGCGGCTTCACCGGCGCCGGAACAAATGTCGCCGCGCTTGACCGCGGTTGGGCCGAACTGCTCGAAGAACAGGTCGCTCGCTTGTGCCGCGAGGACTCCGAGCGTCCCGCCGCTGCGGTAGTGCAGGATCGCGGACGGGCCTGACTCGGCTCGAATTGCGAGCAGCCGCTCCGCGATGAACCGGAGCGCTTCGTCCCAACTTACGGGCTCGAGCCGCCCCTCTCGTCGCAGCAACGGCGTCGTTAGGCGATCGGGGGCGTACTGGCTTCGAAGGAACTGATTCGTTCGAAAACACAGGAATCCCTGCGTCACCGAGTGGTCCTTGTCCCCGCGGAGCGCGACGACACGTCCACCGTCGATCGTGGCCTCGATGGAGCAGGCGTCGGGGCAATCTCGATTGCAGAGAGTTCTGCGAATTTCCACCATCGAGCGCAAGAGGCTACACTCGGCTTTGCCATGAGCGAACAGAAGATCCGAGTGCTGATCGCGAAGCCGGGCCTCGACGGCCACGACCGAGGAGCGAAGGTCGTGGCCCGGGCGCTGCGCGACGCGGGCTTCGAAGTTATCTACACGGGCCTGCACCAGACGCCCGAGATGATCGCGATCGCGGCCATTCAAGAGGACGTCGACTGCGTCGGGTTGTCGATCATGTCGGGCGCCCACAACACGCTCTTCCCGGCGGTGATCGATGCCCTCCGCGCGAAGGGTGTCGACGACATGCTCGTGTTCGGGGGCGGCATCATCCCCGAAGACGACATTCCGCGTCTGCAAGCCGCCGGCGTGCGGGGCGTGTTCACCCCGGGCACCCCCCTCGCCCAAATCATCGACTGGGTCCGTGAGAACGTCCGTCCCCCGACGGGCTGATCCACTTCATCCCACAACGGTCCGAACTAGCTGAAATTCCATCTGCGTTCAGGTAGTGAAACGTATGTGGATGCGGGTAGGCCGCTGACGTCATCCCTTGGAAATCATACGAAGTATTGACAGTTTAGCGACCGATACGTAGCGTGGGCCGGTTCGTGGGACGTAGTGGTATACAGTCCCATAATCGAGGCAAGACTACGTGTTCCGCGGGCACTACGAGCACACGATCGACGGGAAAGGGCGCACCAGCTTGCCGGCGCGCTTTCGTCACGTGCTGCCGCCGGCCGGTGATCTGCGTCTGGTGATCGCCAAGTCGATTCGCGACGCGTGCCTCGATGTCTGGCCAATGGCCGCGTGGGAAGAGCTCGAAACGAAGGTCGCGCGGTTCAATCGCTGGGATCGAGACATCGTGCTGTTTCGACGGCGCTATCTCTCCGCCGCGGTCGAGGCTGAGCTCGATGCCAACGGTCGCTTGTTGATTCCGCAAGCGATGAGGGAGTTCGCCGTGCTCGAGAAGGACGTCCTCTGGGCCGGCGTCGGCACGACGATGGAGCTGTGGGCGAAGGCGCGATGGGAGAGCTCTCTCGAGTTGCCGGAAGCCGACCTCGCGCGGTGGACCGACGCCATCGCGGAGAAGCTGGACGCATGAACGTCGTCAACGTTGTACCGATGAGCCACTCTATGCCCTATCCGCCTGCGGACGAGCCCCATGTCTCCGTCATGGCGCGCGAGGTTGTGCGACTCCTTCAGCCTTCCGGAGGAGTTTTTCTCGACGTCACGCTTGGCGCGGCAGGGCACAGCGTGGCCTTGCTCGAAGCAGGTGCCGCGAGCGTCATCGGACTCGACCGTGATCCGCGCGCCCTCGAGCTTGCACGTGCGCGGCTCGAGCCTTTCGGCGAACGCGCCCTAACCCGCCACTCGAGCTTCTCGAAGTTCGGCGAGGTGCTCGAGTTGCTGGGAATCGACAAGGTGGATGGCATTCTCGCCGACCTCGGAGTGAGCTCGATGCAGCTTAACGAGGCCCACCGCGGCATGAGTTTTCGTGCCGAGGGTCCCCTCGACATGCGCATGGACACGACGCGTGGTGAGACCGCGATCGAGCTCATCACCCGATTGGATGACGACGAACTGACCGAGACCATCGGCCGGCTTGGCGAAGAGCGCCGCGCCCGACGCGTGGCACGCTGCATCAGGCAGGAACTCGAAGCCGGCAAGCTCGCGACGACCCTTGATCTGCGCCGCGCCGTTGTCCGAGCGGTGGGTCCGGCACGCATCAACGGAGTCGACCCTGCGACGAAGACGTTTCAGGCCCTGCGAATGGCGGTAAACCGCGAACTATTCGAGCTCGAGGCACTTCTCAATCTCGCGGCTGAGCGCATCCGTCCGGGTGGCCGATTCGCGGTGTTGAGCTTCCACTCCCTCGAAGACCGCATGGTCAAACGCGCGATGCAGAATCCGGTTTGGGAGCCCTTGAGCCGCAAGCCCCTCGTTGCCGAGGAGGATGAACTCGCCGAAAATCCGCGCGCTCGCAGCGCGAAATTGCGGGTCGCCCGGCGTGCCGAGGGTGTGCCGTGAATCAGCGCCGGTTCCTTCTCTTGTGGTGCCTCGCCGTCGCGGCTTCGTCGTCGGCGTTCATCGTGCACCTCGCGCTCCGCGGCAAAATTGTCGACGTTGGGTTTCGTCTCGGCACGGGCCGTGCGGAACAGGCCCATCTGCGTGAGGTCAAGCGCGTCCTCGAGCTCGAGGCGACGAGCTACCAGACGCCGAAGCGCGTCGAGTTGGTCGCGCGCACGCTGCTCGGGATGACGCCGCCTCCCCCCGAGAAGGTGATTGCCATCAAGCTCGATGCGCCGCGCACCGCCCCACGGGGCCCGGTCGTGGCGAACAAGGAACCGACTCCGTGAAGAACATCGACCCGGCGCGTCGGCGAGGGATCCGCATTCGTGCGGGGATCCTTTGTGCGGTCCTCGGGCTCGGGCTCGGAGTCGTGTTGAACGGCGCGTGGGACATCGAGGTCGCGGACGGCGACGCCTGGCGCACCCTCGCGGAGAAGCAGCGCATGCGCAGGCTGCGCGTCGCACCGAAGCGCGGCACGGTCTACGATCGCGCGGGGACGGCTCTCGCGATCAGCGTCGAGGTCCCAAGCATCTCCATCGATGCGGTCGAAGTCCTCCGTGGAATCGACACGAAGACGGCGCCGGGTCGCCTGGAGGCCGTGGCTGCGCGAATCGCTGAGGCACTCCAAATGGACGCTACGGAAGTTGCGGACAAATTGCGTCGCGGCAAGCGTTTTGCTTGGCTCAAGCGCCGCGTGACCGCAAAAGAAGTCGATGCCGTCCGCGAGCTCGGTGACTCGAATCAGCGGCTCCCTATCCATGGGCTCAGCGTCGAAGGCGAAGGTCGCCGGTTCTACCCGCACCGCGAGCTTGCGGCCCCGCTCCTCGGTTTCGTGTCGCCGGATGGCCAAGGCCGTGAAGGCGTCGAGCTCTCTCTCGATGAGCAGCTTCGTGGCCGCGTAGAGGAGATCCGGGGACTCCGCGACCGCGCCGGCCGGCTAATTTTTTCCGAGGGGATTCAGGACGACGCCGCCCTTGCGGGGCATGACATCTTCCTGTCGATCGATCAAAGCATCCAGTTCATCGCCGAGCGCGAACTCGATGCGGCGCTGAAGACGCACGAGGCGAAGTCCGGCTCGATCATCGTCGTCGATCCGCGGACCGGTGAGGTCCTCGCTATGGCGAGCGCACCGGGCTTCAATCCGAACGACTACAACCTTGCCGATCCGAGCACGCTTCGCAATCACGGCATCGGTGATGTGTTCGAGCCCGGCTCGACGATGAAAATGTTCACCATGGCCGCCGCCTTGTCGGCCAACAGCGTGAAGCCCGATGAGCCCATCTATTGTGAAGATGGGCACATGCCGATCGACAACGTCGTCATCCACGACACGCACGTCAGCAAGTGGCTTACGCCGACACAAATCCTGCAGGTGTCGTCGAACATCGGCATCGCCAAGATCGCGCTCGGCCTCGGCGAGGAGAAGCTCTACCAGGCCTTCCGCCGCTTTGGCTTCGGTGAGAATTCCGGCTTGGCGCTGTCAGGGGTCGCGAATGGAGTCCTTCGTCCGCGCTCTCGTTCATGGGTTCCAGTCGAGACGGCCGCCGCCGCGTTCGGGCAGGGCGTCAGCGTGACGAACTTGCAGATGGCGATGGCGGCGGCTGCCCTCGCGAACCAGGGGCGCCTCCTCGAACCTCTCCTGATCTCGAAGGTGACAGACGCATCGGGTTTGGTTCTCTCGGAGGCGACTCCGCAGGTGCGGCGCCAAGTCGTCTCGCCCCGAGTCGCACGAATGATGGCCGAGATGTTGAGCTCCGTCACCGAGGGTGAAGGCACCGGTATCGAGGCCGCGATCCCGGGATTTCGCGTCGCCGGCAAGACGGCAACCGCCCAGAAGATCGATCCGGCCACGGGTCGTTACAACGACATCAATTACGTGACCTCGTTCGTTGGGTTCGTCCCGGCCGAACGACCGCGCATCGTGGTCAGCGTCGTCATCGACGAGCCGAGCGCCGGGGCGAACTCCGGTGGGTCGGTGGCCGCGCCGGTATTTCGCCGCGTCGCGGAACTCACCTTGCAGTACCTCGGAGTGCGGCCCGATGGGACCCGAGCCGTCAAGCTGACGGACGTGGCCGAGTACGCGAAGGTCGATGACCCCGCGAAGGCGGCCCACGCTGTCTTCGACGCGAAGCGGGCGGAGCGCGAGCCGAACGAGGCCAAGCCCGAGGCCGATCTCCGCGGGCGCGAGAGCGTGAAAGTTCCAAGTGTCGAGGGGTTGCCGGTGCGCTCGGCGATGCAGACTGTCTTCGAAAAAGGACTCGTTCCAGTGATCGAGGGTACCGGTCGCCTCGTGCGCACCGAGCCCGCCATCGGCACGCGCGTAGCGAAGGGGTCGAAGCTCGTGCTCGTGTTCGAGCCTTCGATGTGAACGGCGATGAGCATCGAGCCAAGCCTTGAATCTTTGCCCGCGCGGTCTTCGCCCGCAGGTGGCGTGCGCCTTTCTGTGCTTGCTGAGGCTCTCGGAGCCACGTGCAGCCTGGGCCAGAATCCCCTCGTCACGGATGTGGAACAAAACTCCGGAAGGATTGTACCCGGCGCGCTTTTCGCCGCGATGCGCGGGTCGCGGGTCGACGGTGCTGGCTTCGCGCCGTTCGCCGTCGAGCGCGGGGCCGTGGCCGTACTCTGTGAGGCGGGACGGGCGGGCGAGCTCGCGCACCTCGGCGTGCCGATTCTCGATGTAGCCGACCTCCGCAAAGCTCTCGCAAAGGCGGCCGCGTTCGTGCACGGCGAGCCGACCGCAGCGCTGAAGGTCGTGGGTATTACCGGCACCAACGGCAAGACGACGGTGGCGCACCTTGTCGAGGCTGGGCTCGAAGCGTGCGGAGCCGTCACGGGCATCGTGGGTACGCTCGGGCACCGCCTGCGAGGGCGTGCATTGGGCGATGGGCACACGAGCCCCGAAGCGGATGAACTCCAGCGAATTGCCTCGCGTATGCGCGAGGGTGGCGCCTCCCACCTCGTGATGGAGGTCTCGTCGATAGCCCTTGCCGTCGATCGTGTGGCGGAGGTGGCGTTCGATGTCGCAGCGTTCACCAATCTAACCCAGGATCACCTCGACTTTCATGGGACGATGGCGGAGTACGCGGCCGCGAAGGACCGACTCTTTTTCGATTGGCAACCAAGGGTCAGCGTCATCAACGTCGATGACCCACACGGTGAATCGCTTGCGCGTCGCCTGAAGGACGCCGGTCGCCACACCCTCACCGTCTCGGCGCGGACGATGTCGCGCGCGGATCTGCACCCGAGGGAGCTTGCGTATTCGACCGCGGGAACGCGGCTCGTGTTGTCCGACGGTACTGCGTTTGAGTCTCCCCTCGTCGGAGCGCACAACGCGTCGAACCTGCTCGTTGCGATCGGCATCGCGCGCGGCCTCGGTCTCGATTCGCGCGCCACGGCGGGCATCGGCGCGATGCCGACGGTGGCAGGTCGCCTCGAGCGGTGCGACGTCCCCGGGCGCGACGACATCGTCGTGGTTGTCGATTATGCCCACACGCCGGATGCGCTCGTACGCGTGCTCGATAGTGTGCGGGGCCTGACGACCGGCAAGCTTTGGTGCGTGTTTGGCTGTGGCGGCGACCGCGATGGGGCCAAGCGCGCCCCCATGGGTGAGGCCGTGGCGCGTGCGGCCGACGTGGCTGTGGTGACGAACGACAATCCTCGCGGCGAAGAGCCCGAAGCCATCGCCCGCGCAATCCGTGTTGGTCTCGAGCGTGGAGGGGCGCGGGGGCGTTACGAGGTCGAGCTCGACCGTGCCCGTGCGATTGAGTTCGCGGTCGCTCGCGCACGTCCCGGAGACGTCGTCATCGTGGCTGGCAAGGGTCACGAGCCTTATCAAATCATCGGCGGCACGACCTACGAGTTCGACGATCGGATCGAGGTGCGACATGCGCTCACGCGTCGCCGAGAACGCGGAGGAGTCGGCTGATGGCGACCCCCATTCCGCTGAATCATGCGTGTTTTTCGCTGAATGCGCTCCTCCGGGCGACTCGGGGTGGACTGCGTGGTCCCGTCTTGGACTCCGCACTCGAAGTGCGAGGCGTCAGCACCGACTCGCGCTCGGTGGGGCCGGGGGAGCTCTTCGTTGCGCTCCACGGAGAGCGCTTCGACGGCCATGACCATCTTGAGGCGGTCGCCGCGCGCGGGGCCGTGATTGCGCTCGTCGAGCGCGATGTGCGCGTCCCCGGGCTTACGGTGCTGGTGGTCGAGTCGACGCTCGAGGCTCTCGGTCGGCTCGCCGCTCATCATCTCGAGCGTTGGCGTCGGTCGGGGAAAAAGAAGGTCGTCGCGCTCACGGGCTCGGCGGGCAAGACCACCACCAAGCGTGCCATCGCGGCGCTCCTCGAAGCGCAAGCTCCGGGCAAGGTGCTCGTGACGGCGGGGAATCTGAACAACCTCGTCGGCGTTCCAATGACGATCCTATCGGTGACCGACGCGACGGACATTCTCGTCCTCGAGATGGGAACGAACGCACCCGGCGAGATAGCGGCACTCGCGCACATGGCACGGCCCGACGTTGGCTTGGTGACGTTGATCGCCAGCGCACACTCCGAGGGTCTCGGCGGTCTTGAAGGCATCGCGAAGGAAAAAACTGCCATGTTCCGCGAGCTCGCTCCCGGAGCTACCGCCATCGGAAACACGGACGATCCGCGAGTGTCGCTGGGACTTGCCGCGTCGCGCGCGGGTGAGCGAATCGCCTACGGAATGGGACCCGAAGCCGACTACCGCATCGTGCGTCGCGAGGCGCTCGGCATCGCTTGCCAGTTGCTCGAAGTGCGTCGCCCGGATGGCTCCGTGGTGGTCTTCTCCACGCCTTTGCTCGGCGAGGCAGGAGCCCTGGCGACGGTCGCCGGTCTTGCCGCCGCAGCGTGCGCGTCGCCGGGCAGCCCTGACACCCGGGAAGTTATCGAGGCGGCGCTCGGCGTGCTCTCGTCACTCGAAGAAGGCCCCGGTCGCTTGCAGGCCCGCGAGCTCCAAAGCGGCATCGTGGTGCTCGATGACAGCTACAACGCGAACCCCGCGTCGTGCCGTGCGTCGATCGATACCGCGCGCGAGCTTGCCGCCGCGCTCGGGCGTCCACTCGTGCTGGTCTTGGGCGAAATGCGAGAGCTCGGAGCGGATCGCGAGTCGGCGCACCGGTCGCTCGGTGAGTGGGCGGCCGACAGCGGAGCGCGGCTCCTCATTACCGTTGGGCCCGAAGCCGAGCGGACGGCTGCACGAGCGTCCGAACGAGGCCAAGCGACGCGTCACGCGGACACCTCCGCCCGCGCCGCGGTCGTCGCGACCGAAGTCGTCGAATCGAAGGATTTCGTCCTCGTCAAAGGCTCTCGCGGCGTGCGAACCGAGCTTGTGATCGACGCCCTCGCCGCCCTCGCCGCCGTTGCGCCCTCGGGCCTCCACGGTGCACCGCCTTCGGGAGCCTCCGCGTGATCTACGAGCTCTTCTACCCTCTGAAGCACCACTACGCCTGGCTCAGCTGGCTCAACGTGCTGCGCTACATCCCCTTCCGCACCATCATGGCGACCCTCACTGCCATGATGCTGACGTTCATGCTCGCGCCGTGGTTTATCCGCGAGCTGCAGAAGAAGCAGATAGGCCAAGTCGTCCGAAGCGACGGCCCCGAAAGTCACCGCATCAAAGCGGGGACGCCGACGATGGGCGGCGCGCTCATCCTCTTGTCGCTCCTCATCCCAACGGTGCTCTGGGCCGACCTCCGCAACCCCTTCGTCCTCGCGACGACCGCGGTGACCGCAGGTTACGGCGTCATCGGATACCTCGACGATTACCTCAAGATCAAGCTGAAGAACTCAACGGGTCTTCCGGGTCGCTACAAGCTCCTCGGGCAGGTGTTGATCGGCGGCTCGGCCATCTATTACACGTTCGTTCTCGAGAACAAGCTGCCCGCCGATTGGTTCGAGATCCGCACCCGCTTGGCGATTCCGTTCGTCTCGTTCTCGCGCTTCTCTCCCGAACTTCCGCTCGGTGTCTACATCGTCTTTGCGGTGTTCGTGGTGGTCGGCACGTCGAACGCGGTCAACCTCACCGACGGCTTGGACGGGCTCGCTATTGGACCCGTCATGACCAACGCCGCGACCTACCTCGTGTGGGCGTACGTCACCGGCGCGACCATCGGAAAGTTCGTGCTCGCGAGCTACCTCGACGTTCCCCGCATCGCGTCGGTCGGCGAGCTGGCGGTGTACTGCGGGGCCGTGCTGGGGGCCGGCATCGGGTTCCTTTGGTACAACACGTATCCAGCGCAAGTGTTCATGGGCGACGTGGGTTCGCTCGCGCTCGGGGGCGGTCTCGGCATGCTCGCCATCTTCACGAAAAACGAGCTCTTGAGCGTGCTGCTCGGAGGCATTTTCGTCGTCGAAACGCTGAGCGTCATGATCCAGGTGGGTTACTTCAAGGCGACCGGGAAGCGCATCTTCCTCATGGCGCCAATTCATCATCACTTCGAAAAGAAGGGCTGGGCGGAACCGAAGATCATCGTGCGCTTTTGGATCGTATCGATCCTCTTGGCGCTCGTGAGCCTCGCGTCGCTCAAGGTGCGCTGATGTTACTCGCGGGCAAAAAGGTGGCCGTCGTGGGTCTCGGCGCGAGCGGCATCTCCGCGGCGCGGCTCTGTGCAAAGCTTGGCGCTTCGGTGGTCGGCATGGACGAGGCCCCGATCGACACGCTCCATGCTTGCGGGCCGCTCGGGTCCATCACGGGTATCGACGTGCGCTCCACCGAGTTTCGCTCGGAGTCATTCCTCGGATTCGACCTCGTGGTCGTTTCACCTGGCGTCCCCGACTTCGAGTCGCTGCGCCGCGCGACTGCCGCGGGGGTCGAAGTGATAGGCGAGCTCGAGCTCGCGTTTCGCAGTCTTGCGACCCCAATTGCGCTTGTCGGTGGCACCAACGGCAAGAGCACGACGAGCGCGCTTGTGGCCGCGATCTTCGAGGCGGCGGGCAAGCGTGTTTTCCTCGGCGGAAATTTTGGAACCCCTCTCAGCGATGCCGTCGGCGGGGCCTACGACGTCCATGTCGTCGAGATCTCGAGCTTTCAAGCAGAGCGCGTCCCCACGCTTCGTGCGCGTGCTCACGCGTTGCTCAACGTCACCGACGACCACCTCGATCGCTACGCGAGCTTCGGCGATTACGCGGACGCGAAGGGCAACCCCTTCGTCACGATGACCGGCGAGGACGTTGCCGTCGTCCCCCATGGTGACCTGCTCTGCGAGAAACAGGCCCGCCGCGGCCACGCTTCCAGGGTCACGTTCGGCATCGATGAAAACCTCGCGACCGTTGCTCCCCATGGAGACCGTCTCGTTCATCGCGGCAGCGGCCTCGAGGTCGCGCGGAGTTCTTTCCGTTTGGCGGGGACGCACAATCTCGCCAACGCGTGCGCTGCCATCGGCGTCGTTGGCGCGTTCGACCTCGGTACGCTCGCCGAGGCCCGGGTTCACATCGAGCATGCGTTTTCGTCCTTCGAGGGCCTCGGGCATCGCTGCTCCCTCGTCGCCGAGCTGGATGGCGTGCGCTATTACGACGATTCGAAAGGCACGAACGTCGGGGCGTCCGTGGCTGCGCTCGTCGGTCTCGTTGAGCCGAAGGCCGTGCTGATTGCCGGAGGGCGCGACAAACACGGTGCCTACGAGCCTCTCGTCGACGCGCTACGAGCGAAAGGCCGGGCCCTGGTCGTCATCGGTGAAGCCGCCGAGCGCATCGCTCTGGCCGCAAAAGGTGCGCTGCGCGTCGAACACGCCGCGTCGATCGATGACGCGGTGCGCATCGCTCGTGGGTTGGCCGCTCCCGGGGACGCCGTCCTCTTGAGCCCCGCCTGCTCGAGCTTCGATATGTTTGCCAACTACAAGGAGC
Source organism: Polyangiaceae bacterium (assembly GCA_947475525.1). GTDB lineage: Bacteria > Myxococcota_A > Polyangia > Polyangiales > Polyangiaceae > SYFR01. Next base: position 147,382 of record CANJMI010000003.1, read on the forward strand.
GGGGCGATGCGTTCGTCGCTGCCGTTCGAAGTTTTCGGGGGAATCACGCATGAGCGTCGAAGGCATCGATGACGTCGGGACGCCTTCTGTGCGTCCGAATTCGGGGCCGCACACTCGCTGGTTTCGCGCGCGCTCTCTCTTGCAGCGGAGCCGGGTTGGGCCGGTCGACAACGTCCTCGCCGCCGCCGTCATTGCGCTGATCGGTTTTGGGCTCGTGATGGTCTACAGCGCAAGCACCTATGAAGCGACGGTGCGCTTCCACGATCCAGAACACTACGTGAAGCGGCAGGCGGTCTACGCGATAGCTGGCCTCGCAACGATGTGGCTCGCGAGTCGGTTTGACTATCGTTACGTCAAGCCGTTTACCTACCCGATCCTCATCCTCGTCATCGGTCTGCTCGTGCTGACGATCGTCGGTTTCGGCCACAAGGCCGGCAACGCCTTTCGGTGGATCACGGTCGGTCCGATTCACATCCAGCCCTCGGAGATGGCGAAGGTCGCGCTCGTCCTGTGGCTCGCCTATTCGCTGTCGAAAAAGGCCGACAAGGTGACGGGGTTTTGGATCGGCTTCGTGCCGCACCTCGTGGTGCTCGGCATCCTGATGGCGCTCTGCCTCAAGCAACCGGACTTCGGCAGCGCGTTCGTGCTCGCGATGCTGACCTTCGCGCTGATGTTCATCGCGGGGGTGCGCGTGCCGCACATCATCGTCAGCGGCGCGGCCTTCGCGGCTGCCGCCGTCGTCCTCGTCAAATTGTCGCCGTACCGCATGCAGCGCTGGATGGCCTTCTCCGACATGGACGCGCACCGCAGCACGCTCGCGTACCAACCTTTCCAATCGGTCATGAGCTTCGGCTCGGGCGGCGTCTTCGGCCTCGGCCTCGGCCGCGGCTACCAAGTGCTGTACTTGCCCGAGGCGCACACCGACTTTATTGCCGCGATCATCGGCGAGGAGCTCGGTTTTGTCGGCGTCGCGGGCGTCGCGGCGACCTTCGGTATCGTGGTTTGGCGAGGGATCAAGGTCGCGCTGGAGGCCGAGGATGACTACGGGAGCTACATCGCCTTCGGGCTCTCGATCCTCCTCGGCGCACAGGTGCTTCTGAACCTCGCGGTGTCGATGGCGATCATGCCGACCAAGGGCCTGACGCTCCCGTTCATCAGCTACGGTGGCTCATCGCTGCTCGTAAGTGCAGCCTCGATTGGTCTCTTGCTCAGCATCAGTCGCCGACGCTCGAAGGAGGGCGCCCAGCCGACCATCGAGGCGAAGGGCCCAACGCAAAGCGCTTCCGCGGTCGTGGCGCACGCCGCAGAGGAGGCGGCGTGACGCGCGTGCTCGTCGCAGGTGGTGGCACGGGGGGACATGTTTTTCCTATGCTCGCGGTGGCCGATGCGCTGCGCGCCGAAGAGCCCGCCGTCGAGGTCACCTTCGTTGGGACGGGCCGCGGCATCGAGTCGCGCGTGGTTCCGGAGGCCGGCGGGCGCCTCGAACTTCTCGACGTACTCCCGCTGCGCGGTCATGGCGTCGGAGGCTTTCTCCGCGGCGCTGTCCGCGCGGTTACCGTGCTGCCGCGCGCGCGCGCACTCGTCAAACGACTCGATCCACACGTCGTGTTCTCGGTTGGCGGTTACGCGGCGGGGCCCGTGACTCTCGCTGCGCGAAGCGTGGGTGTACCCGTCACGCTCCTCGAGCCGAATGCCGTCTGGGGTTTCACGAATAAACTTTTGCAGCCGTTCGTGCAGCGCATCTACGGCGGGTTTCCCGAGACCGTGGATGGCCTTGGCGCGCGTGCGCTCTGGACTGGAGTGCCGTTGCGAAAAAAGTTCGCGCCGTCGTCTTACCAAGCCACGAGCGGCGCTGTTCGGGTCTTCGTCATGGGGGGCAGCCTTGGTGCGCTTGCCCTCAACGAGGCCGTGCCCCGCGCGCTCGGGCGTTACGCGGGCTCACGGAAGCTTGTGGTCGTCCATCAAACTGGGCGCGACAAGGATGCGGCCGTCAGGGCCCTCTACGCCGAGCTTGGTATCGCAGCCGAGGTCGTGCCGTTCATCGATGACGTGGCGACGGAACTCGCGCGGGCGGACCTGGTCGTCGAGCGCTCTGGCGCGGGAGCTACAGCGGAGCTCTCGGCCGTCGGGCGGGCTTCGGTGCTCGTGCCGTTCCCCTACGCGGCGGATGACCATCAACGCTTCAATGCCGAGTCGCTTGCGAAAAGTGGGGCTGCGGTTTGCGTGGTCCAAGTGGAAGCGACGGTCGAGCGGCTTACCGCGGAGCTCTCTCGCTTGATAGACGACCAGGCCCTCCGCGAGGCGATGGCCTTGCGAGCCCGTGAGCGCGGGCGTCCGGATGCATCCGCGACGATTGCCAGTGATTTGCTTGAGATCGCGCACGCTTCCGGGCGACGCCTCGGCCAGAATTCGAATCGTTTGAGTGAGGTGCGCCAGCCATGATGTTTCGAGGACGCGTGCGGCAACTCCACTTCGTCGGCATCGGCGGAGTGGGCATGAGCGGGATGGCTGAGATCTTGAGGTCACTCGACTTTGAAGTGTCGGGTTCGGATGTGCGCGCGGGCTCGACGACCAAGCGCCTCGAGTCGCTCGGCCTGCGCGTCGACATCGGGCATCGCGCCGAGAACGTGCACGGCGCGGACGTGGTCATTCGCTCGAGCGCGATCCAGCTCGATAACCCCGAACTCGACGAGGCCCGCGAGCTTGGCATCCCCGTCATCGGACGCGCGGAGATGCTCGCCGAACTCATGCGGGTCAAGTACGGCGTCGCCATCGCGGGGTCGCACGGCAAGACCACGACGACCTCGCTCGTGGCGACGGTGCTCCGTGCGGCGGGGCTCGACCCCACGGTGACGGTCGGTGGAAAAATGGCGGCCCTTGGATCGAACGCGCGGCTCGGTGGAGGCGATCTGATGGTGGCCGAAGCGGACGAGAGCGACGGGACCTTCCTCTGGCTGAACCCGACGATCGCGATCGTGACCAACATCGATCCCGAGCATCTCGACTACTGGGGCACCTACGAGAAGCTGACCGCGGCGTTCCTTGAGTTTTGCAATCGCGTGCCGTTCTACGGCGTCAGTGTTTTGTGCCTCGATCACCCGAGCGTGCAGGAGATGTTGCCGAGCATCCGAGGGCGCTACGTCACTTACGGCATGTCCCCTCAGGCCGACTATTCGGCGCGAGGCGTCCGCTACCGTGGCCTGACGACGGCGTTCAATGCCTACCGTCGCGGTGAGCCGCTCGGCGGGTTTTCGATCAACATGCCGGGACAGCACAACGTGTTGAACGCGCTGGCTGCGATTGCGGCGGCGGATGAACTCGCGGTGCCGCTCGACGTCACGAAGCAGGCGCTTGCCACCTTCGACGGCGTCGGTCGCCGGTTCACGTTGGTAGGTGAGGTCGGCGGAGTGAAGCTCGTTGACGACTACGGTCATCACCCGGCGGAGGTCCGCGCAACGCTCGACGCTGCCCGTGGCGCTTTTCCGGCGGAGCAGCATCGCATCGTCGTCGCATTTCAACCTCACCGCTACTCGCGCACCGAGCATCTCTTCGAGGAGTTCACCAGCGCGTTCAATCAAGCCGACCTGCTCTTCGTCACCGACATCTACGCCGCCGGTGAGAAGCCGATCGAAGGCATCACATCGAAGAAGCTCGTCGAAGCGATTCGGAAGCATGGCCACAAGGGTGCGCGTTACGTCGGCGACAAGGCTGAGATCCCAGCGAGGCTCGTCGAGAAGCTTCGCGCGGGTGACGTCGTCATTGCGCTCGGCGCGGGCGACATCAACCGATCCCTTGAGCGCATCGCCGAGCTCCTCCGCGAGAACCCGCCGCCCCCGGCCGAGCCCGCACGGGTGCCTGAATGAAGCCCGCCATGCCTCCGCCGCTCCCCGCGAACCGCCGCACAACGCCGCCGCCCGCCCCCGAGTCCGCGCCGCCCTCCAAGCGTGCCCTGCGACCTGGGGCCACTGCCGAGCCGACCGCGCCGCCCGCATCGCGACGCAAGCCTTCCGCGAAAGGTGCTCCGGCATCCGCACCGAACCCGCCACGGCGAAAGTCGGGAGCGTGGCTTCAGAAGCTGCAATTCGTCACGGGCCTTTCGGTGGTGATTGCAGCGTCCGTGCTCGTGGCTTGGGGGCTCCGCAGCTACTTGCACAAGAGCCCGCGATTCGCCGTAGCCAACATCGCGGTCGAAGGCGTTCAGCGTCTCTCGAGCCAACGGGTCGCGCGAGCCGCTGGGGTAGCGACTGGCAACAACATCTTCGACATCGATGAAGACTCGTCTGCAGCAAGGGTCAAATCCGATCCGTGGGTCGAGTCGGTAAAGGTTCGGAAAGAGCTTCCGGACACGCTTCACATTCAGGTCGTCGAGCGCGACCCGCGCCTACTCGCGGGCATCGCGGGAAAGCTCTTTCTCGTCGATGCGAAAGGGTTCGTCTTCAAAGAAGCCGAGCCTGGAGATCCGATCGATTTTCCGGTCGTGACCGGTCTCAGCGCGGATGAATTGGCGCAAGATCCCGAGGCTGTCACGCGACGGTTGCGGGCGGCACTCGAGCTTCTCGCGGACCTCGATCAGGAACGCATCGCCGAGCGCTTTCCGATTCAGGAACTCCACCTAGACGAGGTCGGCAACCTCACCGTGGTCGCCGGAGCAGAGGGAATGTCTCTCGTTTTCGGCGCGCCTCCGTACCGCGCCAAGGTGACCAAAGCGGTGCGGATTTTCGCCGAGCTTCGGGGTCGTCAGGCCAAGGCCGACGTGCTTTTTCTCGACAATCGCTCGCATCCTGAGCGGGTGGTTGTCCGACTGCGTAACGAGCGAGCCGTCGCCAAAGCTGACGTCGAACCAAAGGAGAGTCCATGAATCGTCCAAAACTTGGCCAAGCTTCTCTCCATATGAAAGGGTCCAGCCCATCGTCCATGAGCGGATCAGTTAGCGAAATTGTCGTCGGGCTCGACATCGGTACGACCAAGGTCGCGGCCGTGGTCGCTGAGGTCGATGCGGATGGCGTCACCATTTTGGGCGTCGGTAACGTCCCGTGCCGAGGCCTGCGCAAGGGCGTCGTGTCGAACATCGATTGGACGACCCGCGCGATCGCGGAAGCCCTCGATGCGGCGCAGACGATGGCCGGCGTCGAGATTCGCACCGTTTACGCAGGCGTAAGCGGGAGCCACATTCGCTGCACCGTCTCGGACGGTATCGCCGCGATCACGGGCGGCGAGGTCTCCGCGGACGACGTCGAGCGGGTCCTCGAAGGTGCCCGCGCGGTGCCGGTCGACGCGGACCGTCAGATTGTCCACGTGCTCCCGCGTGAATTCACCGTCGACAACCAGGACGGCATCCGCGACCCGATCGGCATGAGCGGCGTGCGTCTCGGTGCCCGCGTGAACCTGATTACCGCAGCCACCTCGCCTGTGCAGAACCTGGTGCGCTGCGCCGAAAAGTGCGGACTCACCGTGGCTGACGTCGTGCTCGAACCCTTCGCGAGCGCCGAGGCCGTTCTCTCCGACGACGAAAAGGAAATCGGTGTTGCGGTGATCGACATCGGCGGCGGCACGACCGACTTGCTCCTCTACGTGGACGGCGGCATTGGCCACGTCAGCGTGATTCCGGTTGGCGGCAACAACGTCACGCAGGACATCTCTGCGGGCCTTCGGACACCCCTCGCCGAGGCCGAGCGCCTCAAGCGCAGCGTCGGCTGTGCGCTCGGTCGCATGGTCGCCGACGACGAAGAGATCGAGGTCCCGGGTGTCGGCGGTCATCCTTCGCGCACCGCGCAGCGTCGCCTACTCAGCGACATCATCGAGCCGCGCATCGAGGAAATTTTCGCTGTGATCCGAACGCGGATTGAAGACACGGGTCTTCTCGAGCAACTCTCGGCCGGTGTCGTCCTCACGGGCGGCGCGGTGCTGATGGAGGGCATGACGGAGTTCGCCGAGGAAATCCTCGGGATGCCGGTGCGCATGGGCACGCCGGTTGGTGTGAAGGGGATCACGGGGCTCGTCGCCGGTCCGCAATTTGCGACCGGGGTAGGCCTTGTGCTCTACGGCGCCAACGCGCTCCACGACGCACGGGGACGCGGGGGACTGAAGAAAAAGGAGGCGATCATCGCGATCCCTCCTATGAGCGAGAGGCAGCGCCGCCAGACTGGCCGCTTCCTCGATTGGATTAAAGCAGCGTTTTAGCTGCGAAACCGCGACGAGTCGGGCGAGGCACCCGGCGAGTCATTAGGCGGAAACAGAACGGATCCCGGGAGAGTATTCATGAGTTTCTCGATTGAATTTGCGGAAGATAACCTGTCGTACGAGGCACGCATCAAGGTCATCGGTGTAGGCGGCTCCGGCTGCAACGCCGTCAATACGATGATGACACTGGGCCTCGAAGGGGTCGAGTTCATCGCCGTCAACACGGACGCTCAGGCGCTCCAGCATTGCCTGGCTCCGACGCGGATCCAAATCGGTCAGAGTCTGACCCGTGGCCTTGGCGCAGGCGCCGATCCGGAGCGCGGCCGCAAGGCGGCTCTCGAGGATCACGCGCGGCTCAAGGAGCTCCTGCAAGGAGCCGACATGATCTTCGTGACGGCCGGCATGGGCGGCGGCACCGGAACAGGTGCGGCGCCCGTGATAGCCCAGCTTGCGCGCGAGGAAGACATCCTCACCGTCGGCGTCGCGACCAAGCCCTTCCTCTTCGAAGGCAGGCAGCGCGCGCGTCGCGCCGAGGCCGGTCTCGCAATGCTGAGGGAGCACGTCGACACGCTCGTCACGATCCCCAATGAAAAGCTGCTGAATCTCGACCAGGAGGACCTCTCGTTCATCGAGGCGTTCCGCAAGGCCGACGAGGTTCTCTATCAGGCAGTCAAAGGCATAAGCGACCTCATCACCCAGAGCGGCATGGTCAACGTCGACTTCGCCGACGTGAAGACCGTCATGAGCAACATGGGCCGCGCGCTCATGGGCACGGGTTGCGCGAAGGGCGAAGGGCGAGCGCGCTATGCGGCCGAGCTTGCGATTCAGTCGCCGCTGCTCGATGACATTTCGGTCGAGGGTGCCACCGGCGTTCTCATCAATGTCGTCGGCGGGCCGGACATGAAGCTGCGCGAAGTGAAGGAGGCCGCGAGCCTCATTCAGGAGCAGGCGCACGAAGATGCGAACATCATCTTCGGGGCGATGATCGACGAGTCGATGGGCGACGCAATCAAGGTCACCGTCATCGCGACGGGCTTCGATCGCCATAACGACATCCCGGTTCACCTCGAGGACGAAATCTCCGTCGATGCAGGCCGTGAAGTCGGTTCGGAATACGCGCGTCGCGGGAGCCTCACGGTTCGTCCCGCGGCTCGTGCAGCCACGATGCCCCCCGCTGCGGGCCCGCGCTCGCGACCGGCTCCGCGCACCGAGCGTGTCGAGCGTTACGACGAAGTTTCGGCGGCGGCGCCTGCTCGTCGTTTCGAAGCGCAGTCCCGTTCGGTGCCCGCGCCTGCGCCCCAGCGCGCAGAGCGGGAGCGTCACTTCCTCGCCTCTTCGGGCAGTGAGATCGATTGGGATACGCCGGCGTACCAACGCCGTGGAAGCTGACCTGAGCGCCTTCTCGAAGGGCGCGTGACATCGAGCGGTGGCCCCCGGGCCGCCGTTCGTCATTTTGTCAGCTGAACGATGCCGTCGCGGGTCTGCGCAAGCTCGCGAATCGCTGCGGCGATGGCGACGGCATCGTGTTCGACGCAACGGATCGCCGCGTCCTCGGTGGCCCAGCGCGGAATGTCACCGGCCCCGCACGCGACAACGGGAATCCCAAGCGCCCGAGCTTCTCGCACGACCGAAGGGGCCGCTTCGAGTGCGGACGGATGCACAAGGACGTCGGCTGCGGCCATCGCGGTGAGGGCCTCACGGCGATGGAGCATTCCCGCGAAGCGCACGCGTTGTCCGTGCTTTTCAGCTCGAGCCTCGAGCGCGTGCCGTGCGGGACCGTCGCCGATCACGACGAGATGCGTCGTCGGGTTTGTTTGCAGTGCGTCGATCGCGAGGTCGACGCGTTTCGAGTCGACGAGTCGGCCCACGGCGACCGCGACAAACGCGTTGGCCGGTAGCGGCCACTCCGCGTGCCATCTTGCGCGCGTCTCTCGGCGCAGGCTGCGCGAGTGCAGCTCCTGTGGGATCTCGAGGGTCGGCGGGTCGACGCGGGCGATGCCCTGAAGTGCCTTCGCTATGGCCGGGTCACGGACGGAGCCGAGGAGCAATTCGGCAAGCGAATGGGAGGCGAAGTGAAGGGAAGTGGCACGGCGCACGATGCGGGAGACCACCGCATGGCGCAGCGCTTCCGGCATGCCCACGAGGAGGCGCACGTCGCCGCCGTGGGCGAACGCATCGACGCGACCCTCGTAGCGCAGTCGGAGCAGCGCCGGCCACACCGTGGGGACGAGCCAGTGGGCGAGTACGCGGTCGGGTGGGCGCGTGCGCGACTCCGTCAACTCGCGGACCTTCCGTGCGAAGACGCGGCTCGTACCCATCACGTCGAGACTCGCCGCGAGCGGTGCCGCGACGAATCGCGCCGCCACGCCCGGCATGCCGAAGGCGGTCGTGCCACCGACCCAATGAACCTCGATCCCGCCTCGCTGCTCTACGTGCGGAGCGCATCCAGGCGCGATGACCTGAACCTCAGCTCCAGCACGGGTGAGGGCGTTCGCTTGCGCCGCGACGAAGTGTCCGCCTGGGTCCCCATCGAAGCGAGGGTAGGACGTGGTGAGGATGACGACGTGCACAAAAAACGAATCGGCCGAACGCCGGCCACTGTGGACCCCGCGTCGGCCGAAATGCCGAAAAACCGGTTGAACCTATTCGACGACGCGCGCGCGCTTGCGGCGACGACGAGCGGCTTCGGATTCCTTCTTGCGGCGCTTGACCGAAGGCTTCATGTAGTGCCGGCGGCGCTTCAACTCGCGAAGAATGCCTTCCGTCGCCATCTTGCGCTTCAGGTGCTTGATTGCACGCTCGATCCCGCGATCGCCAACGGCGACCTCGAGCGGCTTGCAGGTGATGGCTTCGGTGGGGGTGATCTCAGACACGGTCACAACGTCCTCTCGGGGGGCGGGGACTATGGCAGAGGGCCTGCCGATGCGCAAGCGCATGCCGCTCAAGAAATAACAATTTAGAGCAGCTTGCAACTAAGAATGATTCTAAGTAAGCTTGGATACGTACCCACCGATGGCTCACCCTCCCGCTCCTCGAGATCCCGCGCGGTCAGCCTTTGGGCGAAGGCTCGACGTCGATCCAACGCGCCTGGCCACGATGCGCGAGGCCTTGAGAGTTCGCGGATTGAAGGTGACTCCGCAGCGGCTCGCGATTTTGGAGGAGCTCGTCGGCGACCCAACGCACCCTACCGCCGCCGACCTCTTCGAGCGACTCCGGCCGAGGCTCCCGTCGATGAGCTTCGCAACTGTCTACAACACGCTCGCGGTGCTGACGGAGCAAGGGCTCTGTGTCGCGACGTCGCTCGTGGCTGGCGCCGTTCGCTTCGACCCCAACGTCGAGCCCCACGACCACGCCGTCTGTGACGGTTGCGGGCTCGTTGTCGACGTGATTCTGGAACGAGGGGCGCCGCGTGAGGCAGCGCCGAAGCAGAGGCCCGTGAGTGGCTTCGCTGTGCGCGTTGTCGAGCGCATCTACCGAGGACTTTGCGTGGGCTGTGCGGCTTCTCAAGAGCTGGCGGCCGACGCGGAATAAGCAACAGGAGAGTGATATGTCGAAGCTCGCAGGAACGAAGACCCACCAAAATCTCAAGGATGCATTTGCCGGCGAATCGCAAGCGAACCGCCGCTACCTCTATTTCGCGAAGGTCGCCGACGTCGAAGGCTACCCGGAGGTCGCGGGCCTCTTCAAGGACACCGCTGACGGGGAGACCGGCCATGCGCACGGTCACCTCGATTACTTGAAGCAAGTTGGCGATCCGGCGACCGGCATGCCGATCGGCGCTACGGCTGCAAATCTCACGGCTTCCGTCGCCGGTGAGACGCACGAGTACGAGACCATGTACCCCGGCATGGCGAAGACTGCGCGCGACGAAGGTTTCAACGACGTCGCGGAGTGGTTCGAGACGCTGGCGAAGGCCGAGAAGTCGCACGCGGGCCGCTTTGCCAAGGCCCTGCAGAACCTGGACTGAACCCGAAGTCGGCAAGCTGAAGTCGGGTATCCGAACTTGGGCGCTCGGTCCTCCGGTCACGACGTTCTCGTGGTCGAACGGGGCCGAGCCTCCGCCTCGGAATTTTACGTGATTCGCGAGGCCGTTTTCGAGCGTTTTCTAATGGGAACGAGTCAAGCATGAGCGTCATCGCGCGTACTCCCCGAGCTGTACCTGCTTCGTCGCCGAGCGATCCGCGCTACTTCGACGCGACGGACCTCGAAGCCGAGCTGCGTCGGACCTTTCAGGTCTGCCACGAGTGCCGCATGTGCGTGAACTATTGCGGCTCATTTCCAGAGCTGTTTGCGCGTGTCGACCGCGACATCGATTCGGGGAAGGCCGAAGGCGCGGAAGCCATCGACGACGCCGACATGCGTGTCGTCAGCGACAAGTGTTGGCAGTGCAAACTTTGCTACGTCAAGTGTCCCTACACGAAGGATGACGGCGCAACCGAGCTGCTCGATTTTCCACGGTTGATGGCCCGCGAGAAGGCCGCCCGTGCGGCACGGGATGGCGTGTCGTTTGTCGACCAGGTGCTCGGTGAGCCACAGCTCGTCGGTCGCCTTGGGTCGGGGCCGACGTCGGTCGTCAGCAACTTCGTCCACGCGAGCCGCCTCCTCCGCAAAGTTCAGGAAAAGCTTACCGGCGTGTCGGCCGAGTTTCCGTTGCCGCGCTTCGCAAGCGAGACCTTCCCGGCGTGGTTCGAGAAACACCAGCCTGCCGCCTCCGCCGGTGAGCGTGGCGAGGTCGTGCTCTTCGCGACGTGCACGGGCAACTACAACACCCCGCAAATTCCGCGCGCCACGGTTCGGGTACTCGAACACCTCGGCTACCGCGTCTCGCGGGTCGAGGAGACCTGCTGCGGCATGCCGAACCTCGACGGTGGCGACGTCACGAGTTTCATCGCGAAGATTCGAGCGAACGTCGCCTTGCTGCTGCCTCACGTGGCCCGCGGAGCGAAGGTGCTCGTGCCCCAGCCGACGTGCGCCTACACGCTGAAGCGCGAGTGGTATGAGTACGTTGCCGAGGACGATGTGCGCGCCGTCGCTTCCGCGTCCTTCGACTTGATGGAGTTCATCGAGCAGCATCGACGCAAGCTGGGGCTGCCGGCCGCCGAGGTGGGCCTCGGCCAGGTCGCCTACCATGCTGCGTGCCATCTTCGGGCCCAAAAGATTGGTTTTCCAGCGGCTCGGGTGCTCGAGAGGGGCTTGCCGGCGACGCAGGTCCAAATCGTCCAGGAATGTTCGGCGGTGGATGGCACGTGGGGCATGAAGGCCGAACACTATGAAGAGGGACGCCACTACGCGCAGCGCCTCGTGAGCGCGGTGGAAGCTGCTGAGCCCGACGTCGTCGTCACCGACTGCAGCCTGTCCGCGATGCGCCTTCAGAAAGAGACCGGTCGCGACGCGATTCACCCTGTACAGGCCCTCGCGAGGGCCTGGGGATTGGAGGAAACATGAAACCTGTGGAACGTTCGGAGATTTTGCCGCTGGGAGATTACGAGGCGGTGCGTGAGCCGTTTCGCGTCAGGATCATCGAGGAGAAGCGTCGCCGTCGCGTGGAGCTCGGCACTCACATCTCCGCCATCTTCGAGAACCACGACAGCGTGCTTTTGCAAGTGCAAGAGATGCTGCGAACCGAGCGCATCTCCCGCGAGGACGCCGTCCAGCACGAGCTCGATACGTACAACGCGCTCATTCCAGGCGCGGACGAACTCTCGCTCACGCTCTTCGTCCAGATCCCCGAGCGTGAGGAGCGTGACCGCATGTTGGTCGCGCTCGCCGGACTCGAAGAGAGCGTCGCTATCGAAGTCGATGGCGTGGTCGTCTCCGCCAAAGGAGAACCGCGCGATGGTTCGCGAGCCGATCGCACGACCGCCGTTCACTACTTTCGGTTCTCACTGCCTCCCGGGGTAGCGGAGAAGGTGCGCGCCCGCGACGTTCAACGCGTTCTTTTGACGGTCAACCACTCGGCCTACACGGTCCGCGCGGAACTTGATCGCGGCTTGGTCGCTGAGCTCGCCTACGACTTGTCGTGAAGACGCTTCTGCGACCGGTTCGCTTCGAGGAGGTCGACGCCGCGGGCCTCTTGTTTTTCGCCGTCTTCGCCGCGTACGCCCACGAGGCGATGGCGGCGTTGTTCGATGGGCTTGCCGGTGGGTATCCGGCTCTGATCATGAAGCGCAGGATCGGCTTGCCGGCGGTCGCCATGACGTGTGAGTTTCGGTCGCCGCTCCGTTACGGCGACGTCGCCGAAATCGCGACCACCGTTGCGCGTCTCGGCAATCGCAGCGTGCAGCTCGAGTATGAATTCCGCCGTCACGCCGATGGTGAAGTGTGCGCGACGATGAGTCACACCGCGGTCTGCTCCGACCTCGCGATGGTCGTCTCGTGCGACATGCCCACGGACGTACGCGCCGTCTTGGAATCACACCTCGTGCCGACGCGCCGAGAGGCCGTCAGCGTTCCGTCGACAGACCCCACCAAAGGATAGGCTTGACGGCGCGGCTCACGCTCGGCCAGAGGAGCGGTCCGATGGCCACGCCTGGGCCTATCTGACGCAATTCGTCGACCATGTTGCGGAGCGGCCAAGGATTGCCAAGGCCATCGTGTCGCATCAACAAGGTCGGCGCGCCGTCGAGGAGCGAAGGAGCCACCTCGCCATGGAATCGCGCGAGCCGCTTACCAAAAACGAGATTCGCTCCAGCGGTCCCGCCGCTCTCGAAGGTCTTGCCGCTCCACGGTGAAAGGTGGCGCGCCAAAGCGACGATCAGCGGACGCGTAGCCGCGTGGGTCGAAGCGAGGCTTTCGAGTGCGAGGATGCGACCGTGTCCGGTGCCGATCGCCGAGGGGTCGGCGGGCGTGCCGGTCGCGTAGTAGTCCGCGAGCGCTTCGGGATGGGCACCGATCAGCGTGTCGAGTGAGGCGATCGTGGCCATGGCGCGCGCCCGAGGCGAGCGACGGTGAGCGTCAGCGGAAGCGGCTTCCATGCGGATGGCGGTCGCACGGACCGGGCGCTGGATCAACGCCCCTGGGCGTCCGGTGAACGCGACTTTCATCACGTGGGCTGAAGGTGGTACACTTATACAACAAGACGTGGCCTCGCTGGGCACAGTGGCCCAGGACTTCGGCGCACGGTGTACCTGACCGCACGGGAACTTGCAGAACCGCCGATGAGCCAACGCAGCAAAGACGACATGGAGACGACGCGCGTCTCCAACCTCGACCAACTCAAGGCGGAGCTGAAGAAGCGCTCGGAGCGTGACCGCGCGTACCTGATCGTCCTGGCCGGCGCGGACGTAGGTAAGATGTTCAAGCTCGCCGACGGAGAAACGACCCTCGGCCGCTCCCACCGCGCCGACGTTCGGATCGACGACGACAGCATCTCGCGATTCCACGCGAAGCTCACGTTGACCGGGCAGGAGGTCCAAATCGAGGATCTCGGAAGCAGCAACGGCACCCTCGTGAACGGCGAGAAGGTCGGGCGCAACGCGCTCACCGATGGCGATAAAATTCGGCTCGGCGAGACGACGATCCTAAAATTTACGTTCCATGACCGGCTCGACGAGAGCTTCGTGCAAAAGATGTACGACGCGGCACTTCGCGACCCGATGACCAAGGTCTACAACAAGAAGTACCTGCTCGATCAGCTCGCTCAGGAAGTGTCGTATTCGCGGCGCCACCGCACCACCCTGACCCTCTTGCTCCTCGATCTCGACCACTTCAAACGGGTCAACGACACCTACGGGCACGTGGCAGGAGACCACGTGCTGGTTCAGTCCGCGGCGGTCGTGCAAGCCCTTCTCCGCAACGAAGACATTTTCGCTCGGTACGGAGGCGAAGAGTTTTGCATCGTCCTGCGCGGGATCTCGCTCGCGGATTCGGGACTGATAGCCGAGCGCATCCGCGTGTCGATCGAGGCGCACGTCTTTCGATGCGACGAGACCGAACTCCGCGTCACGACCAGCATCGGAGTGGCCGCATACGACGGCACGAGCGAGGCGGTCGTGCTCATCGAGGCCGCCGACACGGCGCTTTACGCCGCAAAGGGCGCCGGTCGAAATCGCGTGATCGTCAAATACGAAACCTGAGCCGCTATGGAACTCGTCAACGATGACCGCTTGCGTTGGCTGCTCCGTGCGGCCGCGTTTCTCCACGAGGCGGGCGCCGAGCCAGTCTCGGGCCTCGTGCTGCCGAATGGCGTGTGTTTTCCCGATGCTTTCGACGCCTCGCATGCTGCCGTGCAACGGTTGATGGAACGGGTACTTCAGCACGCGGGTCTCGCCGACGTTGCCGTCGACGTGCAAGTCGTGACGCCCGACGGTCAACGAGCGGGCGGGTGCGAGAGCGGCGGCTGCTCGGCTCCGGTGCTGAAGGCACTTTCGCGCAGGCGGGTTGTGCCACTCGGCGATCGTCCAGGGTATGCGGTCGCGGTTTCTTCCGGTGAGCTCGGCCACAGCACCGGCCTGACGACCGGCCTTGTCCGCGCGGCGAGCATGATTTTCCTTAGCGAGGCAGAGCTCCATGACGAAATCGGCTCCGGCGATCGTGAAGGCTTCGTGGACGTTGCGGGCGCCTTGCTAGGTTTCGGTGTGCTGCTCGCGAACGGTTCGCACATTGCGCACAAGGGGTGTAGCGGCGTGACCGTGCAGCAGGCGACGGCACTCTCGGTCGAAGAGTTGGTCGTGGTGCTGGCGGTGACTTGCAAGATTCACGGGTGGTCGCCCAAGGCCGCGAAGGCCGAGCTCGACGTCGCGCCGCGACGTTCGTTCGACGAGGCGGCGGACTGGGTCGACGCGAACGCGGCAATCGTCGATTGGGTCAAACGTGATCGACGCGCGCTCGATGCCGATAAGTTCCGGTTTGCGGCATCGGGCGGGTTTCTCTCACGCCTGTTTGGCGGGCCATCGAAGGTGTCCGCAGTTCCGACCGAGGAGGAGCTCGTGCGCGCCGCGTCGAGCGTCGAGGTCCCACGTGAGCGTTCGGAGAAGGCCCGGCGCATGGCGGCCCTACGGGACTTGGTCGACGAGACGCTCGACTGAAGGTAAGTCTCCTCGCCTGATGACCCAGCCCTCGGCAGAAGCAATGGAGCGCGTGGCGCAGGAAGCGCTCGCGATGGTCGAAGACGGAATGCATCTCGGGCTCGGCACGGGTCGAGCCGCCGAAGCGTTCATCCGTGCACTTGGCCTGCGCGTCGCGGCGGGCTTTCGCGTTCGATGCGTCACCACCTCGAATCGCTCCGAATTGCTCGCGGCCTCGCTCGGCATTCCGCTGACGACGATCGATGAACTCCCCGAGCTCGACCTCGCGGTTGATGGTGCCGATGAGTTCACCGGCGAGCTTGACCTCACCAAAGGTCTTGGCGGAGCGCTTCTACGCGAGCGGGTCGTGGCTGCGGCTGCGCGGCGCTTCGTCGTTCTTGTGACGCCGGAAAAGCGCGTCGAACGCCTCGGCACGCGGGCGCCGATCCCGGTCGAGGTTGTTCCATTTGCGGCGAGCACCGCCGAGCGGGCGATGCGGAAACTCAGGGCTCTGCCAGTGCTGCGTCGCACGACCGACGGGGCCGTCGTCTACACCGACAACGGGAACGTGGTGATCGACGCGCGCTTCTCGCCACTCGAGCAGCCGCGGACGACGCACGCCGCGCTCCGAGAGATCCCGGGCGTCGTCGATACGGGACTGTTCCTCGGCATGGCGCACGTCGTGCTGGTTGGTGGCGAACCCACCGAGCGTCTCGAACGTTGATGACAGTCGCGTCGTGACAGCTTCGGGCCTTCGCGCTACGAACGATCCCGGGGGGAACGGAGTCGTTCCATGACTGTTGTTGATAAGGCCCTTGCGTTCGCCGCCGAGCACATGCCCGAGACCATCGGAGCGCTGAAGGAATTCGCGAGAATTCCGGGCGTTTCTGCAGATCCAGCGCCTAACGCGGAGCTCGCGCGGAGCGCCGAATTCGCCGCAGATTGGATGAGGCGCGTGGGGCTCGAGGCCGTCGAAATCATCGAGCTGCCCTCCGTGCATCCTTACGTTTACGGCGAGTGGCTTCACGCTCCCGGGGCGCCGACGATTCTACTCTACGCGCACCACGACGTGCAGCCGCCCGGGCGCCCGGCGTTTTGGAAGTCGCCCCCCTTCGAGCCTGAGGAGCGGGCAGGGCGCCTCTATGGCCGCGGCGTCGTCGACGACAAGGCCGGCGCGGCGATCCACTTCGCGGCGATCGAGGCCTACCTCGCGAGTGGAGGCCTGCCGCTCAATGTGAAGGTGATCATCGATGGCGAGGAGGAGATCGGCTCGGAAAACTTAGGGACGTTCCTCGACCGCTACCGCGAGCGGCTCTCGGCTGACGTCATCGTTCTCACCGATACGGCGAACCTCTCGGCGGGGTTGCCATCGATTACCTACGGACTCCGCGGCATCGTCGTCGTGATGCTCGAGGTTCAATCGATCGATCATCCGCTGCATTCGGGGATGTGGGGTGGACCCATCCCCGATCCCGTGATGGCGATGTGCAAGATGCTTGCGACGCTGACCGACGAGAATGGAAACGTCACGATCGACGGCGTCGGTGACGAGATCGCCGCGCTCGATCCGGTGGTTCGAGAGCGCCTCGCGTCGCTGCCTTACGACGACGCTACGTTCCGGGCTGAAGCGGGCGTGCTCGATGGCGTCGAGCTCTGCAAAGGCAATGGCGGCAGCACCTACGAGCTGATGTGGCACCGCCCGAGCATCGCCATCAGCGCCCTCGAAGCCGCGCCGATCAAGGGTGCGTCGAATCAAATTGTGGATTCAGCGCGCGCCCGTATCGGGGTTCGGACCGTGCCGAACATGGAAGGTCGCAAGGTGGCCGAGGCGCTCTGTGCACATCTTCAGAAGCGCGCTCCCTGGGGCGTGCGGGTGACGACCACGATCGATGGCGCCGGCAACTGGTGGATGACGGATCCGAAAGGGCCGGCGTTCGAGGCGGCCGAGCGCGCTCTCGCCAAGGGCTTCGGACGCGACCCGGTCTACATCGGTTGCGGCGGCTCGATTCCGTTCGTCGAGCCGTTCGCGCGCGTGCTCGGTGGCGTGCCCGCGCTTTTGGTCGGTCTCGAGGATCCGCTCTGCAACGCGCACTCGGAGAATGAATCGCTGCTCCTCGCGGACTTCGACAAAGCGATCGTCAGCGCGATTCACCTCTACGCGGAGTTGAGCACCCTTCCACGCTGAGGAGGGCGCCTCGTTGGCGACGGACGGCGGGCCCCGGTCCCGCCGCGGTTGGTCAGCCGAAGAGCCAAAAGCAACGCGGCGTCAGAACGCGAGTTGGGTCGACGCGCCGTAGTATCCCCAACCGACCTGCGGCACGACGTGCCATCCGCCCGTCGTCTCGGGGCTCGTCGGGCTCGCTGCCTTGTCCGGCTGTGTGAGAAAGTGCCACAGGAGGCCTCCGCCAGCCGTGGCGAGACCCACACCGAGCAAGGCGCCGCCGGAGCGCTGCAGCGTCAATCCGGTGTTGCCATCTTGCTGGGCCGCCTGCAGCTCCGCCACGGGCGTACTCGGCGGAGCGGCTCCGCAGTTGCGGCTCGGGCACAACGCTTCGGCGCTCGAGATCTTGGAGCCGCCAACGCCGAGAAGTACCGCGCCAGTCAAAGCGAGTGCGCCGCCCGTGCCCGTCACCACCCACGGCCAGATACCAGGTCCGTCGGTTGAAGGTAGAGCCGTGCCCCCGCCGTCGCTGCCATCCTTGCCGCTTCCGCTTCCGCTTCCGCCGTCGCCATTGCCGTTTGCACGGGCAGCTTCGGCGGCGGCCTCCGCGTCGCGCTTGTTCTTGACGAGCATCGCGCTCAGGTTTTTGACCTTCTCGACGGTGTCGGGGTCCGCGGCTGCGCCCTTGCGATCGATGTAGGTTTTGTAGGCGACGATCGCCTTTTCGGTGTCGCCGAGTCGCTCGTACGCGTTGCCGATGTTGATGAAAACCTCGGGCTTGGTGCAGTCAAACGTGGCCGCATCGAGCCAGGATTGAATCGCGCGATCGTAGAGCGCTTTCGCGAGGTACTGCTTGGCTGCCTGGTGGAGTCCGCGGGCAGCGTCGAGGTCGGCCTGCGCGGGCGTCTTCGTGCAGGGCTGGTAAGGCGACGTTTGTGCTGCCGCCACACTGGGGGCGGAAGCGAGCAATAAAGTTAGCGCAAGCGGACGAAGCACGGACATCAGGGTATGTGCCGAGCGGGCACGATACGCAATAAAAATGCGAGGGTGGTATAGTGTCGGCGCCAATGCTCGGAGGGAAGCCACAGATCCTGGTCGTCGATGATGAGGCGAACCTGCGCCGCGTTCTTTCGGCGCAGCTTTCGCGCGACGGCTACGAGGTCCACACCGCAGAAGACGGCGAGCGTGCGGCGGCTTTCATCCGCGAGCATCACGTGGACCTCGTCATCAGTGATCTACGGATGCCGAAGATGGGCGGGCTCGAGCTCCTGCGTTGGGCGCAGCTGGAGGAGCCTAAGCTTCCGGTGATGATCTTGACCGCCTACGCCACCGTCGACACGGCGGTCGAGGCATTGAAGATCGGGGCGGTCGACTACATATCGAAGCCCTTCGACCAGGATGAGGTGCGTCGCCTCGTGCGAAAGGCGCTCCAGGTTGGGCAGCTCGCGCACCGCGACGCTTCGCACCCCGGCGCACGCGGGTTGCCCGACGGGACTCGCTTCGGGATGCTCGGTTCGAGCAAGGCCATCTGTGACCTTTACGTCTTGCTCGACCGCGTTGCGGCGACGCCGACGACCGTGCTCGTCACGGGTGAAAGCGGCACCGGAAAAGAGCTCGTCGCCCGCGCACTTCATGAGCACTCGAGCCGCTCCACGCGCCCTTTCATCAAGGTCAACGCGGCCGCCATTCCTCAAACGCTGATCGAATCCGAGCTTTTTGGTTACGAGCGGGGGGCCTTCACCGGTGCGGTGGGAAGCAAGCCGGGACGCTTCGAACTCGCGCAGGGCGGCACGCTCTTTCTCGATGAAATAGGCGAGATCCCCCTCGAGATGCAGGTGAAGCTTTTGCGCGTGCTGCAAGAGGGCGAGCTTGAACGCGTCGGTGGCGTGAAGACGATTCGCGTCGATGTGCGTCTGATCGCCGCCACGAATCGCGATCTGCGGCGCGAGACGGCGGCGGGGCGTTTTCGAGAGGACCTTTATTACCGCCTCAACGTCGTGCCGATCGAATTGCCACCGCTACGAGATCGTTCGGGGGACGTCCCCGTGCTCGCTCGTTTCTTCCTCGACAAGTTCAACGCGCGGCTCGGAAAGCACATCGAAGGGATCGACGAGGATGCCCTCGCGGGTCTCGCTCGCTACCGCTGGCCCGGCAACATTCGCGAGCTTGAGAACTTCATCGAGCGCGCCGTGCTTTTCGCGGATGGGGCCCGTATTACGCTGCGCGATCTGCCCACCGAGGTAACCGGTGCGACGCCGTTGCCGCCGGCCCCGAGCGCCGATTCGGGCAATTTTGGCGAGGGCCTGAAGGAACAAGTACGTGCGGCGATGTCACGCATCGAGCGGGACTTCATCTTACGGGCGCTCGAGCAGACCACCGGCAACGTCACTCACGCGGCTCGCCTCCTCAAGATTTCGCGCAAGGGGCTCCAGCTCAAGATGAAGGAACTCGACTTGCGGGAACGTAACGACTGATGCGGGGTCGATGGTCTCGCGCCGTTGCCTCCTCGGTCGCACTCGTCGTGTCCTTTGTCGCGGTCGCCTGCAAATCGCCTGAGAAAAACGACTCTCCTGATGACGCGCCTCCGCCGTGGGCATCGGCTCCTGCGGGGGCTCCTGAGCGCCCAGGCATGGTGTGGGTGCCCGCTGGTGCATTGCTCGCGGGGACGCCACCCGGGCGGCTGCCGCGCATTGCCGATCAGGAGTTGCCCGGCGATAAGATGGAACTTCGCGGCTTCTTCATCGACCGTTTCAACTACCCGGGAGAACCTGGCGCGATCCCCGAGACTGGGCTCACTCAGGCGGCGGCGCGGGCTGCGTGCGACAAACAGGGCAAGCGCCTCTGCACCGAGCTCGAATGGGAGCGGGCCTGCAAAGGGCCAGACAACCTCACTTACGAGTACGGGGACACGTTCGACGGTGCGACCTGCGGCATGGACTCGGCCGATGCGTTGGCTCCCAACGGGCTCAACACGCGCTGCGAGAGCAAGTGGGGCGTGCGCGATCTTCACGGCAGCGCGTGGACGTGGACGTCGAGCGCGTGGGGCCGCGGCACGGACGGCACGAAGGTCTCGGTTCGCGGTGGCTTTGGAAAAAATGGCGCTCTCGTCGGGCGCTGCGCACATGCCCGCGCGCTGAGTCCGACCGAACGTGACGCGGCGGTGGGCGTTCGCTGTTGTGCCGGTGAGGTCAACTCGGCCGAAGTGGCGCTCGAGGTGACGCGCAAAACCGAACTCACGTGGAAAGCGGCCTCGGCCGCCGTGGCATTGCAACTCGAAGCGCTGGCGCCAGATGGACTCAGCAATCAGTCAAAATCCAGCAAATTGCCACCATTTCACGTCGAGCGGACGTGGGTTTGGCGCCCGATCGGCAACGAGGAGCTGACCATTGGCGGAGGCTGCGCGAAGCGTGCGAGCGCCGACGTTTGCGGCATTCTCGTCGTTCGGATGAGCGACACCGGGCCGCAGCGACTGGCGTGGGTTTCGAGTGACGAATGGATAGCCACGGTGGCCCGTCACGAGTCTTCGCGCGGCGTCTACGTCTACGGCGGCGATCAGCTCGGCGCTTACCGAAAAGCGGTGATGTTCGATTGGGGGACGATCACCGAAGGGCGCAAAGAACGGAAAAAAAACGGAGGTTGGGTGCGCCCGCCCGACAGCCTCCGTTGACGGCCTAGCCTCCGTTGACGGCCTAGCCTCCGTTGACGGCCTAGCCTCCGGTGCCGCCGTTGCCCGAGGCTGTAGCGCCCGCGCCTCCGATGCCGCCGTTCCCTCCGCCGCCGCTCGTCACGGTGACCTCGGCGGTGCTCATTGAGCTGCTCGGAGCGGCCCCCTGTTCGAAGCGCTCCTTGTCCTCCAAGGTGCCTGGGCAGCCTGCCGCGGTCAGCAGAGCGGCCGTCGCGGCGACGATGGTCGTAAGGGTCGATCCGGGGCGCATGGTGCTCTCCATTGGGTGGCGTTCAGTAACGGTAGCCGCCGAGAAGTCGGAGCTCGAGGGTTTCATCGAGTGCACCGCCGGCAACGAACGCGTCACCGACCTCGGGTGCGAATGAAGAGAAAAACCGCGTGTAGTCGAAGCCAGCTCGCACTTCGATACCCGAGCCGAGTGCGACGGAGGCGTCGATCCCGAGCGCGATACCTTTTACGGAGGCGCCTCGGAACCGGGCGTACACCGTGTCGTCGATGGGTTCGGGTGCGATCGCACCACCGAGCTGTGGCCCCGGGATGCGATCGGCAGGGGCGCTGCCTCCGAGGGGTGCGAGGTACGAGAAGCGGGGGATGACGGCAAACATGCCGAACGGCAACCAAGCGTCTGCGCCAACGCGGACGTACTTGTAACGAACGGTCGGCACCTCCAGCTTGATAAGCTCGGCCGCGGCGTTTGCTGGCAGGAATACGAAGTTGTGGAAGCCATACGCGGCAGACAGGCCGAGCACGATGGGCTGTGCATCCTCGCCGAAGCGCAATCGGTAGCGCAGGCCGAGGTCGAGGCGGTTCCATGTGCCATCGAATTCGGCGGACTCGCTGCCGTCCGGGTTCTGACTCGTCTTCGATTTGAGGGCGAAGTGGTGCGTGTAATCGAAGGTCACGCCGATATCACGGACGCCGGTAATTCCGCTTGTCGCGCCGGGATAGATCTCACCTGCGAGGTTCAGCGCGGGCGGACCGAACACGGCGTAAGGGCGCGTGTTGTTTGCAGAGATCGGGTCCGAGTATTTGAACCAGCGCCCGCCGTCTTGGAATCCAAGGCGCCCAGCCGCAAGCTCGTAACCCGCGATCCCTGAGCGGAAAGGCGAGTCCGTTTTTTCCTTTTCCGGTTTTTCGGCCTCGCCTTCGCCTTCGCCAGCGTTGCCCCCTGCGTCCGCATCGATCACCTTTGGTGGCGGAGGGGCAAGCGGCTTTAGCGACTCTTCGAGGGCGTTCTTGATGGCCTTGCGCTGAGCGGCGTCGCTGTTGCCGAGGTTTACGTTCTCGTCGACCTCCGCGACCTCGGCATCCTTTACGTAGAACACGACGTAGAGGTCGTGGCTCTTTCCGACGAACGTCTCGCGGGCGAGAACGAGGGCATCGGCGCCGACCTTTGCCATCGCCTTGTTGAGGTTGCGTTGGATCGACTTGCGGGTAAATTTGTTCTGAATCGCCGCACCGAGAGCGGTCGGGAGCCCGCCCTGCCGTAAGGCCTTGTCGAATTCGGTTGGGTCGAGGATCTCGATGCCGTCAGGTCCCGCCGCTGTGATCTGATCGGCGATCGCGGCTGCGTTTTTACCTTCGACGTGAACGACGAGCTTTTTCGCTGGCGCCCCTTCGGTTGTGGAGGCGCCGTCGCTCGCGAGAGCGCGTCCTTCGACGACGCAGACGAGCGAGCCCGCCACGCATCCGATGCTGACCATTCCCCTGGAGAGCGACGCCCAACGCCCAAGCCGATTCACAGCTCGGACCCTACTCCAAACGTTAGCGAGCGTGCATCGAATCCGAGGTGCACGCTCATCGTGCCGCACCATTGGCATGGGGCGTGGCGCCACGCGAAACGCTGCTAGGATGTGGGCCGTGCGCCCTCAAGAACAAGCTGCCGTGAGACGAGGCGCGGCCTTTGCCGTTGTGGCGCTCGCGCGGGAGGAGCTCCGGCGGACGCGGTGGGCTCGATTCGGGTGGGTAGGCATCGCCATTCCAGTGTTGCTGGTGCTGGGAGGCGTCGTCGGGGATGCCTCGGATACCCGTCCCAATGAGGCGGCGACGCTCCTCGCGAACATCGTGGTGTGGTCGACCTGGGCATGCGCAGGTCCGATCGCGCTCGGTGCGGCTGGGGCCTTCGAGCCGTCGGCCCGGTCGCGTGGGGTGGGGTGGCTGCTCGTCCTGCGCGATGTTTCTCGCCGCGCCTGGCTCGGTGCCAGCGCTCTCGCCGCCATGCTCGAGATCGCGTGGCGTCTCGCCGTTCCGTGGGTGCTGCTCGCGCTGTGTCTCGGATGGCACGCTCGCTCTCGGGCCGTGGCCGTGATGTCCCTTTCGTTGCTTGCCCTCGCGGCGTTCACTGGCGTGCTGCTCGGTGGGGTCGCGACAGTGTGCTCAGCGCTAGCGGGCGTCCGAGGGCGCACCCTCTTCGCCGTTGTGGTGGTCGTTCCGTGGCTTTTCGCGAAGGCGTATTTCGATTCGCCGCTGTCCGTTCCGGGGCTGCTCCAGCGCGCATGGGACCTCGTTGCCGCACACAACACCTCGATCGTGGGGCTCGCGTGAGCGACCTCGAATACGCACCGCGTGGTACCGACAGCGTCCGCCTTGTCGGCGTGCACGCCTCCGATAGCCTAGGCCTCCGCGGTGGCGCAATTGGGCGGCTTCGCGGCGTCGATTGGACATTCGGACCTGGCATCCACGCCGTCGTGGGCACCGTTGCCGACGGCACCGCGGCCCTCGCAAGCGTTCTCACCGGCGAGCTGCGACCCGAGGTCGGCTCGTGTCTCGTGGACGGCGTATCGCCTTTCGATTCCCCCGCGTCCCGCCGCCGAATTGGCGCGCTCTTGCCAAAACCAACCCCGCTCGCGGGAAGCGTGGAAGAGCTTGCCCTATTCTGCGCGGGTCGGGCCGGCTGGGAAGCTCTGCTCGAACGCTTCGATCTTGGCGCCTTGGCATCGCGGCAACTCGCGACGCTTGCTTTGCGGGATGCGCGCGCCGTCGAACTCGCGCTGGCCTTCGGGACGGTCTCGCCTCGGCTCTTGGTGTTGTTCGAACCGTGGAGTGATGTTCGAGGGATCGACGTGATGGAATTTCGAGAGCTCCTGCTCGAGCACGCCGCCACGGTTCCGGTCGTCCTGCTCACGAGCTCGCTCGCTTGCGTCGCGCCGCTCACCGAGCACGTTCTCTTCCTCGCGGGTGGCCGGTTTGCTGCGCTCGACGGCACGGTGGGATGGCTCGCACGCGCGTCGCAGAAACTCAACGTGACGATCGATTGTCGCAGTGGCCTCGCGGTACGAGAGCTCGCACATGCCCTCTCGACG
Organism: Polyangiaceae bacterium; assembly: GCA_947475525.1. Taxonomy (GTDB): domain Bacteria; phylum Myxococcota_A; class Polyangia; order Polyangiales; family Polyangiaceae; genus SYFR01. Next base: position 171,715 of record CANJMI010000003.1, read on the forward strand.
CGGCTACCGCTTGCCCGCGGAGTGAGCTGGGAGCACGTTGACGGGGAAGCTCCGTTCGGCGTCGTCTCGGTCGTGGCCGACGACCTCGAAGCGGTGGCGCTCACGGTCGCGCAGGTCTGCCAAGAGCTCGCCGTCGAGGTCCGCTCGATCGCGACGCCACCACTCGATCGTGAGGCGCTCCTCAGTCAGGTTTTACGCGCTCGATTGGATGGCGCAAGCGAGTCTGAAGGTGCCTACGCCTCAACGTTGAGGCCGCGATGATGCGCGCCGCGCGGCTCGGCTTCGCCCTTGGTTGGTCCCGCCTCCCACCACGGCGCGTGGCGGTTCTCGCGTTGCTGGGTACGCTCGCATCGTCCGGGGTCGCGTTGGCCGTTCGGTCGTCGTCGCCGCTCGCGGCTCCGAATGTCGTAGCTTCGTTGGTTTTTGGGCTCGTATTGCCGCTTACGGCCTACGGAGCGGTGTCGACCGGATCGGGCTCGACCGATTTGTCGAGCGCTACATGGCCGGCGGCTCGCCGTGGCTTCTCCCGTCGCCCCGTCGCAATGGGCCTCGCACTCGCGGCTTTTGTCGCCACGCTCGCGGTGGTGTTTCCGGTGCTGCTCGTCGGTTTTGGTGTCGCTTATCGCGCCACGCCTGGCTTCTCAAAGGACTGCGTGACGAGCGGTGGACTTGTCGCGCTCGGCGCTGCTGCTTACGTTTCCGCGTTCAGTTTGGCCTCGACGGCGATGCGGCGCGGGCGCGCTCGGAGCTTGCTCTTGTGTCTCGATTTTTTCGTGGGGGCTTTCGGCTCGGCGTTCAGTCTTCCGTTCCCGCGGGCCCACTTGAGGAGCCTCCTCGGCGGCGAGGCGGTCGCCATGTTGTCGCAGCGTCAGAGCTCCGGCGCACTGCTCACACTGACGCTGGTCGCGTTCGTGATGGCGCTCGTTCGCCTGCGTCGCTGACGCTGTGGCTGCTGCTCGACGAAGGCGGCGTGGGACCGAACATCGACAGCATTGCCGCGGCGAGATCGCGTCGCAAGGCCACTGGGCTCTTCTTTAGTCCGACCGCGGCCACGATGAACGGCTCGAAGAGCAGCCAGCCGAGTCCGAGCGCCATCGCCATCGCCACGGGCGTTCGCGGATCGACGTCGCTGCGGAGCTGTCCCCGCTTTTTCGCATCGCGCGCGATCGCGAGGAGCGCGTCGACGACAGGGAAGCGCTGTTGGAGGTCGGCGACATCGCTGCCGTCGAGCAGCGCACGCGCGAGCACACGGAGGTAGCGGCTCTGTCCCAACGCGAGGAGCATGGTCAGCGGCAAGCTCTCCGGGGGCGAGTCGCCTTTCGCCGGGAACGCGTGGAGCTCACCGCCGAGCATCTCCATCACGGCACGCACGACGCCTTCTTTCGAACCGAAATGCCGATGAACGAGGCCATGGTTCACCTGCGCGGCGGCGGCGATGTCGCGGACTGTAATCGCCGACGGCCCGCGCGAAGCGAGGAGGTTCGCGGCAGCTTCGATGACCGCGCGGCGTACTTCTTCTCGACCTCGCGGCAGCGCCTCCGTGGTCGCTTTGCGCGTCACGCGAACGGCCGGCCTTCGTCCGCGTAAGCGGCAGCGGATCGATAGAGATTGACTGCCATAAGGCTCGTCTCGGTCGCCGCGCGCTTGCGGTATATTTCCGCGGTTCGGCGGCCTACGTCGAGGGCCTCGGGGGACGCCTCGAGGGCGAAGTCGGCCAGGTGGCAGGCGAGCGCATGTTCCCCGCTTTCGGAGAGCGCGACGGCCCGATCGAGCAGCGATGTCACCCCACCCGAGAGCGCCGCGACTTCGAGCGCGAGTGACTGGCGCGTGGCGGGTTTCAGCTCACTCGGACGGCCACTGTACCAGCCGCCGTAGTAGCGGATGACGTTCCGCGCGATGAACTCGGCTTCGTCGTATACGGGCTGCAGCCACGGTGAGGTCGACTGCGGCAACTCGAGCGATCGAACGATGTCAACGTGCGGCGGCGAACCGGCCTCCATCAGTGCCAGCGTGCGCTCCACGATAAGGTCAAGGTAGTCCGCCGTCTCGATGAGCATCTGGCGAGCAAGCACCGGGTCGTTGATGACCGGACCGCCGTGTCCTGGGCAAATCGTTCGCGGCTCGAGCGCCGCCATCGCGCGAAGCCCCCGCGCCCAATCCCACGGGTAACGCTGCGCTTTCTGCGGATTGCCCGCGTTCGGTACGCCCCAGATGAGAAGATCTCCCGGGCACAGCACGCCGCGGCTTGGGCAAAAGATCCACGTGTGGTCGTCCGTCTCGCCTTTGCAATGGTGCAGCTCAAACCGCACGCCGCCTACGTCGAGCGAGAGCACATCGTCGAACAAAAGTGTCGGCGGGTGCTCGGGGAAACCGAAAGTATCGTAGAGGTCGAGACTCTTCGCCGTGGCGGAGCCATCGAATTGCCGCGCGTTCAACGCCGCGTTGTGTTGCTGCGTGCGCTGGTAGCGTTCGAAACGTTGGATGGTGTTTCGGTGAGCGATCACCTGCGGCGCCGCCTGGTCGGCGAGCAGGTAGGCCCCGAGTCCGAAGGCGTGATCGACATGCCCGTGCGTGTAAATCGCGGTGTGGACCTTCGCCTGCGATCGTTGCCGGAGGAGCGCCGCGAGCCCGAGGGAGAGTCGCCGCAAGCCCGTGTCGACGAGCACGAGACCTTCGTCCGTTTCGAAAGCCGTGACTCCGCTAAAGAGGGACGCAAAATGCGTGCGCTCTGCGACCTCGACGGGGCCGCCCGTCCAGAAGAACTTGGCGTCTTCCGGCCCGCTGCCGGCAAAACCCTGGAATTGGTCGCGAGGATTGATGCACATAGGTGGGGTCCGCTTCGCTCGTTGCTGAAGTGTAGTTGCTCGACTACGGAACACTGTAGTCAATCGACTACAGACGTCAAGCGTCGGACCTCCGTGCGGGTTTTTTCGGGCGGCCTGCGCCCGAGTACGCGGGCCTCAGTGCTTGACGTTCGGGCGCTTGGCGAGCTCGGAGGAGACGTTGAGCTCGTCGGCAAGGCGGAGGACCCCTTCGCTCGGCTCGAGGCCGTCCCGTAGCGCGTCGCAGAGCAACTCTTGGGCGCGTTCGAGATCGAGTTCGATCTCGAGCTTGGCGGCGACTTCGAGCAGGCTGAGGGCGGCGCTTAGCGGTGTTGAGCCTCCCGCCCGTTCGACGTCGTCCTCGCCGGCGGCCACCCTCCGCAGCTGACGCAAGAGCGCCTGCTCCATTTTGAGTCGCGAAGTTTCCGTCGGTATGCGGCAGCCAAACGCCCGCGCTTCGTCGGCGATTTGGAGCGCGGCGTGGTAGGCGGTGTCTCCAAGCTCCTCGCCGGGCAGCGTGGCTGTGGCATCCTCGAAACGCCGACCGAGAGCGAGCTCGGCCGCGGCTCGAAGCTCGGCGGGCATCGCCAATCCGGCCTGTCGAAACGATGCGATGGTCGCTTGGCTGTCCCGGAACATCGCCTCGAAGTGCGCCGTGTAGCTGGCCCTCAGCTCCGCGAAGAGACCTTGGCTAAGGCTCTCGCGATCAGTCGGAAGCACGTGCTCGATTCCGAACGCGTCGGGGCCGAGCTCCTCCTGCGCGACCCGCAGGGCCGTGAGCAGGCTGCCGCTCTTCACCGCGGCAACGATGCGCGACTCGCTCTCGCTGAACGCCGCCGCGCCTGGGAAATCCTTGACGAGACAGTGAAGGTCGAGGCCTCCGAAATGCATCGCGCAGCATGCGAACTCGGCTGTGCGTCCCGTCGCTTCGCTCGTCAGTACGAGGTGGGACAAGCACAGCCGCATTCGCCCGCCTTCCTCGTGGCGCTGGTAGGCGACCTCGTAGCGTTGGTTGCCGATGCGGCTCGTCGCGACCCCCTCACTCACGAAGCGTCGCATGCTCACGTGTGCGGCGGTTGTTTGTCGGGTCACCCGCGAGCCCCGAACGGCCTCGCGGTAGAGGTCGGCACCGTTGCCGCGTTCCGGGTGGTTGCTGTGCGCCTCGGCGAGTACTTCGAGGAAACGCGCTTCTGGATCGGGTGCGCCCTCTTCGCGCAGTTGGTCGACGAGCCGACCGGCGTAACGCAGTACTTGCACCGCTTCGAGTCCCGAGATGTCGCTGAAGAACCATCCGCAACTCGTGTACATCGTCATCGCGCTGCGTTGCTGCTCGAGCAGGGCCAAGAGCCGCGACCGTTTCGCCTCGGCATGGCGCGGGACACCGTGGCGCTCGAGGAAGACTGCCCGGTTCGTGTGCGGGTCGGAATAAAGGTTCATCGCGTCATCGCGCAGCGCCCACGGATCGCGGCACAGCTCGCCGCCCGCGGACTCGAAGAACGTGGCGGCTTCGTCGCGCAACACGTCGAGAGCCAGGCGTAAGGGTGTGCGCCAGCGCTGGTCCCAGCCATGTTTTCCCCCCGTGTGGCAGCCGCAGTCGCGGTACCAGCGACCTACGCCATGCGCGCAACTCCACGAACTACCCCGACCATCGGGACCGAGCGCGATGTCCACCTCTTCCGTTGGCGGCGCGTGGTCGAGCCATTCACCGTAATTGGTGATCCAGAAGCCGCGGCGCGGTGCTTCCGTCGTCAGCGCGTACGCGAGGCAGCGCTCGCCGTGCCGATGATGGTGGCCGTAGCTCTCGCCATCGGTCACCGCGTGGACAAGCGTTCCTGGCCCGCCCGATGCGCGCTCGAGTCGGTCGACGAACGCGCGGCTCGAGGTCAGCAATCCCTCGAACGCGATGCCGAGCGACACGGCGCCATCGTAAAAAAATAGCGCCATCGAGCGCCCCGAACCGTCCGGATGCAGGTAGCGGTAGGGCCGCCCTGGATCGATCCCGTGAACGTCGCGCCAGAGGCCGCCCTCCAAGATGCGTGCGGCCTGTCCCGGTGCGAGGATTGCGTAGCGCATTCCCTCGTCGATGAGGGCGCCGAGCGTTCGCTTGTCACAGGCGGTTTCAGGCAGCCACATCCCCTCCGCGTCGCGTCCGAACCGATGCCGAAAATCGGTGAGTCCCCAGCGAATTTGCGTCCGCAGATCGCGCTCGTTCAAAAGCGGCAGGATCGCGTGGTTGTACGCTTGCGCGATCGCATTGCCGTGCCCCCCGTGCTCGAGAGCGCTCGCGCGGTCGGCGTCGATGACGCGGCGGTAGGTTGCCGGTTCGTGGTCCTCGAGCCAGCTCGCGAGCGTCGGTCCAAAGTTGAAGCTCATGCGCCGGTAGTTGTCGACGACGCCGAGTACGGCGTTCGCATCGTCGTAGACGCGAGCGAAGCCATTCGGCCGGTAGCACTCGTGGTGGATACGCGCGTTCCAATCGTGAAACGGGGCGGCCGAGGGCTCTTGATCGACGAGCCCGGTCCATGGGTTCTCGCGCGGCGGCTGGTAGAAATGGCCGTGGATGATCAGCGCGGGTTTCACACGCGAAGTCTACCAGTCCGGTCCGCCGGCGGGCGACCTCGTGGCGGTGTCAGTCGCGGGGCGCCCGGGAATCGCGTACGCTGTCGCACAATGAAACCGATTGGCGCGGCCAAGGTCATCATCCGACGGTGCGACAGTTACGACATCGACGCGATCCGCCAGATCGTCCGCGAGGGTCTCGAAGAGTTGGGGCTGCAGCCGCATGGTCGCACGCTCCTCAAGCCGAACTGCGTGTCCTCTGGGCCGATGTTCCAAAATGCTTACACGAGGCCGGAGTTCTTGGAAGGCGTACTCCTCGCACTGCAGGATCGCGATGGCGGCATGACCGAGCTCGCAGTCGGAGAGCGCTGCGGCATCACGATTCCCACGCGCACGTCCTTCGAAGGCGCTGGTTATTACCCCGTTTTCAAGCGCACCGGCGTCAAGCATTACCACTTCGAGGAGGTGCCCCAGGTCGAGATCCCCCTCACTCACGAGGCGCGTCTTCGCGACTACATCTTCACGCCCGAGCCGGTCGCTCGCGCCGACTTTTTTGTCAATTGCCCGAAGTTCAAGTCGCACCCGTGGACCACGGTGACCTTCGCGATGAAGAACTACATTGGCATCCAGGACGACCGCCATCGGCTGATCGATCACGATCATCGGTTGAACGAAAAGATCGCCGATCTGCAGCACATCATTCAGCCGCAGTTCATTGCCATCGACGCCATCACCGCCGGTGCCGGCCGCATGTTGACGCCGATCCCCTTCGACCTCGGCCTGATCATCATGGGCAACAACTCCGTCGGTTTCGACACCGTTTGCTCGCACATCATCGGGCTCGATCCCGAAACGATCGAACACATTCGCTTCGCGCGTGAGCAGGGCTTTGGGCCGACCGCGCTCGAGGACATCACGATCACCGGAGACGTCTCGCTCGAGGAGGCGCAGGCCAAGGCTCGCGGGTTTCAGGTGGGCCTCGTGCGGGTCGAGAAGTACTTCGAGGGCACTCACATCAGCGCGTACGCCGGCCCACCGCCGGAGTTGGAGCGCACGGATTATTGTTGGGGAGGTTGTCCCGGAGCGATCGAAGAGGCCGTCGAGATCCTCCGGCTTTTCGACGCGGACTTCGATGAAAAAATCCCGCATATGCACGTCGTTTTCGGCGCGTATGACGGTCCTATCGACGTAAAACCCGGCGAAAAGGTGGTCTTCATCGGTGACTGCGCGAAGTTCGAAGGCACGCTCGGAGACAAGCTCGTTTCGGTCAAGAGCCTCTACCGCGACCGCGCGACGAAAGATCCGCACGAGGCCGAACACGACGACATCCTCGCGAAGATTTTTTCGGTGCGCGCGACGTTGCGTGATGCGCGGGACGAGCCGTTCATCCGGCTGGAGGGTTGTCCTGTGAGCGTGGCGGAGCAGGTACTCGCGCTGGTGATGATCGGCGGCACGAAAAACCCTTACATGTCCGCGAGCGAGGCCATGCGTTTCAACAAGGGCTACCTGATGTGGAAGGGCACGATGGCGGCGAAACGGCTCCGCGGCATCCCGTATCAGAAGCATGGGGCGTTCGAAGAACGCGGCGAGTCGGCCCCCGAGTGAGCCCGCTGTGCAGCGAATCATCGACGTTTCTGCATCTTCGGTGACGTTGCGCACGCGCGCGACCGGCCTCTTCGCTCGGTTTGCGCACGACCTCGAGATCGAGGCCCGTGGGTTCAGCGGTTGGGTCGAGGTCGAAGGCGCGAGCACGACCGCGGAGCTTACGTTCCCCGTCGCGGAGCTTCGCGTCGTCGGCGTTTTGCGAGCTGGACGAGTCGCTCGCAACGTCCTTTCGTCGAAGGACGTCCTCGAGATCGAGCGGAAAGTACGGATGGAGGTGCTCGTCGGCCCCACCGTCATCGTGAGGTGGAGCGGCGACCTGCTGCGTGGGGAGCTGCGCGTCGTCGCACCGCGAGGCGAGCAGCGCCTCGCCGTCGCGGTCACGGTCGACACGAAGAGCGACAGCACACTCGTGGTGCGCGGGCGCATGCGCATCTCACTTAACCGACTTGGCTGCCCCGAGGTCAAGGCACCGTTCGGGGCGTTCAAAGTGGCGGACGATGTCGATGTCGAGGCCGTCCTCGCGCTCGGTGCGTAACCGGGCGAGGCGCCTCGACGTCGTCGTGTTTCTCGCTCGCGCTGTTAGCGTTTTGCTTTGCCGGAGCTCGCGGCAGGGGCGGCCGGCAGTTGGTACTTCGGTGGCAGCGGATTGCCGACCGCAGTGACTGTCTTCGCGCGGGCAAGCGCTTGCGTACTCTTGAGTCCCCGCCCAGCGAAAGCCGCCGTCGCAAGCGCGGCGGGTGCCGTCCGCACGTCGAGCGGATTGCCCGCGGGCACGAGGCTCTCGATGTAAACCGCGCCCGGGGCCAAGGACAACCCGTGCGCCGTCTGTTCGACGTGGGGAGCCACGCGGCCGTCGGCTCCAACGGTGAAGAAGAACGTGCGCAGTGACTTGCCTTCGCCGTTGCGCCACTCGCATTCCCAAGCGCCGGGCGTCTTGCCGATGTCGGTCGCCTCGTTGCGCGGCGCGCCCCCCGCGAACGTCAGCGGAAGCTCGAGGTAATAGGTGCGAAATAGGATCGAGTCCTTGTCGAGCCGCGGATTGCCCGTCGGATTCGGTGTCTCCGCCTCCGCGACGATCCCTCGACCCGTCGAGACATGGACGCCGTCGATCGTCGCGCCGCTGGTGGGTCCGAAGGTCCAGGGCGTCTTCAGGTTGACCGGATTGCCGTCGACGCGGCAGCGCACGTAGCTGTCGCGCGTTGGATCGTCACCCGAGTAGGCAGGCGCGGCCTGGACGATCACGTCGATGCCGTTGCCGTTCGAGAGGCTGGGGGACTGCCCGGGTTGCAAGTAGCCCGGGCTCGCGTTGGTGCGCTGGTAGAGGACCGTGCTCGCGAGCTCGCCGTTGCGGTCCGGGTACATCACCGGGTACCAGGGGCGGGTCGTCGCGCCGAGGTCGTAGCGCGGTGCGGCTCGGACGATCATCGTGTCCGTGCCGAGAAGCGTATTGGCGTCGGTATCGCCATCGATGAAATGCCATTCGAGCTGGTATTCCCCCGGCTCGCGGAGCTTCAGCTTGCGGTCCGTGCAACGCTCCGCGAAGAGGTGCGGCAGGCCGTTCTTCAGGACCGAGCTGTACATCGAGCGTGTTTCGCAGCGCACTTCGCCGAGCGCTTTGCCCTTCTGCTTGAGGATGTAGAGCAACACCGAGCGGTCGGGGAACGACCCCCAAATGCGGTAGGACGCTTGAACCGTCCAGTCCGACTTCGGGTCCGCGGTTCCGCCCGTATCGGAGACCCCCGACGAATCGATTGTCTGGAACGAAAACGCCTGATCGACGACCGGCGCGTCGGCATGCGCCTCGCTGGCGGCAAGGATGACTGAGGCGCTCAAGCCCAAAGCGCCAAAGACGGCAGCGTGCGTCGGGATCTTCATGGCCGGGACGCTAACGGGCTGAGTCGCGCGTTGCCAAGTGCATTTCGCGTCGAGCCCGTGCTTCGTGTAGCCGCCACGCTTACAGTGCCACCGGAATGCCTTGACGCACGTTGAAGGTGTAAGTCATAGACCGCCCGACGCGCGGCCACTTTCGAGCCGCGAACATTTGGCGTCCCGACGGCGCCGCTCAAGGAGTCTCACAGTGCGCATATCTTCCAGTGCCGGTCTGCTGTTTTCTCTCGTTGGATTTGGCGTGAGCGGCTTGCTCGCGTGCGGCGGCGAGGACACCAAAGAGACCGCAACATCGACGACGACCTCCACGACGGGCACGGGCGGCGCAACGTCGACGACGACCTCCACGATGGGCACCGGCGGCGATACGTCGACGACGACCTCCACGATGGGCACGGGCGGCGCGACGGGCCAAGGCGGCGCGATGGGCCAAGGCGGCGCGACGGGCCAAGGTGGCGCAGGTGGCGCAGGTGGCGGCGGCGGTAGCGGGCCGGCCGCGTTGAAGGGATTCTTCTACTGGGGTGACTTCGCCAGCAACGGCCTCAAGGAGCTCGCGCTCTTCGCAGTGCCGGAGGCCATGCACATCCCGACCGCACTCCCCGGCGTCAAACAAATCGACGTGTTTTACGAGATCGCGCAGTCGCATGACGGCAAGAAGCTCGCGATGGCCTTGAGCGCCGACGGTGGCAAGCCGAAGGTCTTCGTGGGCAACGCGGATGGCACCGGCGAGGCGATCGTCGTCGCCGACTTCACGGGTGCGGGCAACGCGACGAACCTCGAATTGTCGAACCTTGCGTGGTCCCCGAACGACATGTCGCTTGCCTTCCGCCTCGATGCGGCGACGAACGGGCAGCACTTGGTCCACGTCGTCCCCGCCGACGGTTCGCAGACGACCGCGAAGCTCGTAACGCCGTCACCGACCGCAGCTCAAGAAGCGAGCCCCTCGCTCACTTGGGCCGACAACACCCACCTCGCGGTGGTCGGAGATTTCGCCGTCGACAACAGCTTGAACCTCTTTCTCACCGACACGGTGGCCGCAGTCCCGACGCTGACCGCCGTCATCGACGCGAGCATGCTCAACGTCTCGACGAAACTGGTGAAGCCCGGTGTTCAGACCGGCGCGGACGGGAAACTCTACTTCCTCAGCTCGCACGCCACGGGCAAGACCTACCTCTACGCGGCGGACGCCAACGGCATGAACGTCGGCCTCGTCGCGGCAGCAGCCTCGGTCAAGAACGGGCAAGTCCAGGCGGAGCTGACCAACTTCGCGCTTTCGCCCGACGCGATGAGCGTGGCATTCGGCGCCAACGAGCTGCAGAACGGCCTCGTTCAACTGTTCACCGCGCCGCTCGCCGCCCAGACGGCCACGAAGATTACGGCCTTCACGATGCCTCCCGCGATGGGCGGGTCCTCCGGACCGAGTTCCTCGACCACCAACGCCATCGTGTGGCGCCCCGACGGCATGATGCTCGGCGTGATCGCCGATTGGAAGGTCGCCATGGCCGACGCCGACAACGACTACGCCGCGTTCGTCGTTCCGACGACCGGCAACCCGGCGCCCGTGCGTGTCGCGAGTGCGACTCTCCCCACAGCGTCGAAGAACGTCGCCCAGCTCGCGTTCTCGGGCGACAGCACGTACCTCGCGATCCTTGGCGACCTCGTCGTCAACAACGACACCGAATTCTACTCGACCGTCGATTTTACGACCGCCGACCAGCAGCCCGTCGCGATCCGTACGAAGGGCGTCGTCGCGGGCGGTGACATCGAGGGGATCTCGGTACTTCGCTGAACGCGGCTTGCGCACGATGTCGCTCGAGGACGAGGCTCCCGGCCTCCCTCGCGCGGCGGAGGTTGCGGCAGGCGGAAACAAATGCGAACCTTCCTTGACTACTTAAAAAGCATGCGCTTCGGGGAAGCGTGTCATGGCTGAGGAAGCAAGACGCACCAACATTCGCGATCTCGAAAAGGATCTGAGGGAACTCGGCCCGGTTCGGTTTCGCCAGAAGTACACGCGCCCGGCGATTGTCGGCATTGGTCGTGTGGCCGAGGCAGAGGAAGAAGAGAACTTCGCGGGTCGCACGATGCAGGTGCATCTGAGCGACCTGATGGCTCAGATGGAGGAGCGCGGCGCTCCGCCCTCGTCGCTTGAAGTGGAGACGAGCAGCGTCACCGACCTCCTCTACCTGATCCCGTTCCAGACCTTGCCCGTCCGCGTCGGCCGGAAAGCCGGCATCAACCACATCGTCGTTCCGGACTACTCGCTCTCAGCCACCCACTGCGAGCTGCGATGGCTCACCCACGATAGCCTCGCCATCGCCGATGTCGGCGCCAGCAATCCGATTGTTGTCAACGATCGGAAGCTGAAGCCGAAAGAGCTCGTCGCACTGAAGGGCAACGAGCGCATCGTCCTCGGCCGCCTGATCTTTCGCTACTACCGCGCCGATAAACTGGATCTGTTAGCGACCGGAACGCCAGCGGACACGATCGCGCCACCAAAGCCTCGATGAGCCCGCGCTGAGCAGGAGACGCTGCCGAAGCCGCGGTCCTGACTAAAATCCGCGGTCCGTCGTGCCGCGACTCGTGTTGCCGCCCGAGGTTGTCGCGTGTGAGGTACTCGACCCTTGCGGATGCGGGGCGCGCGTGCCGGGCGCGTTCGCCGCAGCAGATGGCGCGGCGGAAGGCATGCTGGAAGGCATGCTGGAAGGCATGCTGGAAGGCATGCTGGAGACAGGTACGGTCGCCGTGACTGCGGTGGTCGCAATCGCCGCCGCCGCGCTGCCCTGGGCGCCCGAGACATCGACGTTTCGAGTTGGGCCGGTCAGGAAAAAGTAGGCCCCGGCGCAGCCGAGCACGAGAATGCCCGCGGCGAGGAGCGGGGCCGTCCCGGCCGTTGAGCGCCCCGCTGTATTGCCAAGCATGGTGGCGTTCATGGCTGTCGGAGATGGCGTGCGCATCCCTCCCGTGACGACCGCTGCAGGCGCGTTGCCGGGGAAGGCTCCACTTTCGCCCGAGCCCTGGCCGCTTGCGCGAGGGCCGCCCACGCCGGGCACGAGCCCTTCACCCGTCGTCATCATCTCGTCGTAGGCCTCACCGGGGAAGAGCGCCCGCGCGAATGTTTGAGCAAGCTCTTTCGCCGAGGCGTGGCGGCCCGTCGCATCGACCGCGAGCGCGCGTGAAAACCAACTGTCGATGGCGGGCAGCAGCTCCGGGCGCACCTGGCTCGGCGGCTTGAAGCGCCCATGAGCGATCGCGACGCAAAGTGAACCCAGCGTTTCGGCTTGGAACGGTGCAGATCCCGTGAGGCAGTGGTACGCGACGACGGTGACGGCCCAGAGGTCGCTGCGGAAGTCGACGGACTCGCCGCTCAGCACCTGCTCTGGGCTCATGTACTCGGGGGTCCCGATCATCGAGCCGGTCGACGTCATCTTCGAGACCTTGGCCAACCCGGTCTGTTTCGCGATGCCGAAATCGAGCACTTTTAAAAGGAACGGTTCGTCTTCATCGGGCGTGAGGAAGAGATTGTCGGGTTTGATGTCGCGGTGAATGATGCCGAGTTTGTGCGCGCGGGTGAGCGCCTTGCACGTCTGCGTGACCACCTGCTTGGCGTCGGCGAAACTCAGCGGTCCGGCGCGCTCGAGGCGGTCTTGGAGACTCTCGCCTTCGAGTAGCTCCATCACGATGTACGGGCGGCCGTCCTGCATCACGCCGTGGTCGTACGTTTGCACGACATGCGGGCTCTTGATCTGCGCGCAGAGGGCCGCCTCTCGCTTGAAACGCTCGAGGATCATCGGTTCCGTCTTCACCAAGTCGGCGGAGACGAATTTCACAGCCACGCGCGTATTGAGCGAGAGGTGATCCGCGAGCCAAACTGAACCCATGCCGCCTTCGCCGAGCTGCCTCACAAGGCAGACGTTCGGCGTGACGTACATTCCTGGGTAAAGGTCCATTCTGGAGACTCACTAGCGGGCGCAGGCAAGCCTACACCAATGCACAACCAGGGCGATTCTAACGCGGTGCGTCGCTGACGTCTTCTTTGCGACGGAGCGCGACGAGCCGGCCTTGAAATTGCTGCGCTGTCGTGTCGTCGACGTAGTCGCTATGGCATGAGGCCTTGCCATCATCGCCGCCGGCGGCACGCTTCGTCTTCGAGGCCAGCCGGTGGATCTCGTCCGGGCTCAGCACCCCGCGTTGTGCGAGAATCGCCTGTTGCTCTGCGGTGAGCGCCGCCGACTTGGTCGTGTTTTCGCGCTCGAAGCCGTCGGCTTTACCGGAGTCAAACTCGAGCAGTTCCTTGCTGATGCGCACCGAGCACCAGTCGTGCCCGCACATCGCGCAGAAATCGGTGTCCACGTCGAGATCCTCGTCGTGAAGTGCGCGTGCGAAGTCGGAGTCGAACGCGAGCTCGAAGTGCTTATCCCAATTGAGCGCGGCACGCGCCTTCGTGAGGTCGTCATCCCAGTCGCGCGTCCCCGGAATGCCGAGCGCGACGTCGGCCGCGTGGGCGGCGATCTTGTATGCGACGCACCCTTGCTTGACGTCGTCCTTTTTCGGAAGGCCGACGTGCTCCTTCGGTGTCACGTAGCAGAGCATGCTCGCCCCGTGATAGGCGGCGGCCGTCGCGCCGATGCAGCTCGTGATGTGATCATACCCCGGAAAAACGTCGGTAACGAGCGGCCCCAAGACGTAGAACGGCGCGCCGTGGCAGAGGCGTCGCTCGAGCTTCATGTTGAATTCGATCTGGTCGAATGGAACGTGCCCCGGCCCTTCAACCATCACCTGACATCCCATTTTCCACGCCCGCTCGGTGAGCTTGCCGAGCGTCGCGAGCTCGGCGAGTTGGGCTGGATCACTGGCGTCGGCAAGGCCCCCGGGCCGCAGGCCGTCACCGAGAGAGAAGGAGACGTCGTAGCGTCGCATTACCGAGCAAATTCGCTCGAATGCAGTGAACATCGGGTTGTTCTTCTTGTGGGTCAGCATCCACTTCGCGAGCAGCGCGCCGCCGCGGGAGACGACGCCGATAAGGCGGCTCCTCAGCAGCGGGAGATGTTCGAGCAGTACCCCCGCATGAATCGTGAAGTAATCGACCCCTTGTTCGGCCTGGTGCTCGAGCTCCGCCAGGATGAGCGCCTCGTCGAGGTCTTCGATCTTTCGGCCGAGGATCATCGAGTAGATCGGCACGGTTCCGATAGGGACGCGGCTCGCCGCGAGGATGGCTGTGCGGCATGCATCGAGATCACCCCCGGTCGACAGGTCCATCACCGTGTCGGCGCCCCAACGCTCGGCCCATTGGAGCTTGGTGACTTCCTCCTCGGTCCCGCTCGAAACGGGTGACGCTCCCATGTTGGCGTTGATCTTCGTTCGGCTCGCCCGCCCGATCGCCATCGGCTCGAGGCCCATCGCGAGGTGGCGCCGGTTCGCGGGAATGATCATCCGACCCGCCGCAACTTCGTCTCGAATTTGTTCGGCGGTCAGGTGCGACTCGCGCGCGGCAACCCGCGTCATCTCCGGGGTCACGACTCCGAGCCGCGCAAATTCGAGCTGCGTTATCGGTTCGAATCCCGCGGGCGCTTGCCATCGGCCATCCACGTACGCCCAGTCATCGGGCATGAAGTCCCAAGCCGTCTTCTCGCTTGGAGCCGGCATTCCCGGCGAATCCGGCGACGAGAAGGCGAGGGGCCCGCCGAGGTTTGCACGATTGGCGAAGGACCCCGGATTGGTTCCCTCCGCACGGCTCGACGGGTTTTCGGCTCCGCGCAACGGCAGCGAGTTTGAGCTCATAGTTACGCGATGTAAGCGCCACGGTCGCTTGGGAGCAAGCGCGACGAGCGAGCGGCGGTCCGGCATTCTTTTGCCGCTGAACGGAGGGGCGCGTCAGGGGGCGTCGAGCGCGCAACGGAAGCCGACCGAGACGTAGGCGGTGACGGGCGGAGCGGCTCTTTCGGCGGCGAGGTCAAGCGAGGGCGCTTCGTCGAGGAAGCTTCCGCCCCGGAGCGTTCGCCAGCGGGGGCCATCGCTCGAACCTTGCGGGCTTTCGTCGCTGACCCACTCAGCCACGTTGCCGGCGAGATCGACGATCCCTTCCGCGGTGACGTCGCGGCTACGCGAGCCGATGACGCAACTTGCGATCTCCGCCGTCGTCGAGACGCAACTCCCATTCAGCCCGAAACACGCGAACGCACATGCGGGGGCCTGGTCGCCCCAAGGATGCCGACGCTTCGCACCGCGCGTGGCCGCGAGCGTCCACTCGGCAGAGCTTGGCAACCGACGCTGTCGCCAAGCGCAGTAATCTTCGGCGCTCCCGTGACTCACGCAATTGATCGGGTGGTCGCTTGCGCCCCGAGTCTGGTTGCAACGCGGCTCCCATGCAGCGGCGAGTTTGTCTGGCGTCAAGGCGTCTCCCGCGTCGGGAACACCGAACGCCCGCGCGGAGTCTTCGGTCAGCACGACGCGCGTCGCCTTCTTGCAGCGTCCCGCCATCACGCACTCGAGGTAGGCTCTCGTCGAGACCTCGGCTCGGTCGATGAAGAACGCGCGTCCGTTCGCTTCTGGCGTGATGCGAAGCATGCCAGCCGGGGGTTCGCGAGATGGCAAGGGTGGTGCGCCTCCCGCGCCGCCAGAGCCGTCGCTGCCTCCGCCCGCCGCGCCAATTGCCGCGAGGGCTGCCGATGCGCTCGCCGATGCGCTCGCCGATGCGGAGGGCCATGCGCTCGGCACCTTCGAACTCTGCGCGAGCGGCATTGCCTTACCGGTACGCGCGCTCGCGCTGGCCGCGCCTTGGCCGCGGTCCACGCGCGACGGGCCGATCGACGACAATTGCCAGTAGAGCGCGCCGGCGCCGGCGAGCGATAGCCCCACGAGGAACGGCACGACCGGAACGCGGCCGCCTCCCCCTCGCGCCGTCGTGGCGCTCGATTCCACGACGGTCTGCGATGAGCCGTCACGCGGAGAGCCGTCACGCGCGCCGAGCGGTGAAGGCGCGTCGTCGTCGTCGTCGTCGGTGTGCGTATTCTCTGGTGGAACTGCCGCCGTTGGCGCCGAGCGCCTGCCGTTCAAGAGCGTCGTGGCCTCGCTTTGGCCCGTCGCGGTGGCCTCGAGTTCGATGCCGCTGCGGTGCACGAACTCGCCGGTATCCGACACGTCAGCGGGCGGACGTTCACCCGACGAGGGCTGCCCGGCCGCGTCTCGAATGGCCCTCCAGAAGGTTCCGACGTCGGCGAACCTCTCCGCCGGATCGACCGCGAGCGCCTGGGCAAACACGTCTTCGACCGCGTCGTTCGTGGTGACCCCATGGTGGCGTGGTGTCGGTCGCGATGCGGGATCGGCCGCCGCGATGTAGAGCTGCGTTGCGTCATCGCCATCGAGTGCGCGCTCCCCCGTGAGGAGCTCCACCAAAATCAAGGCGAGCGCGAAAACGTCGGTCCACGGGCCGGTGGCACCGCGCTTTTTGTTGAATTGCTCGGGCGCTCCATAAGTCGGCGTGAAGGCGCTGGCGTTTTTCTGTGTCGCTACCGACGCGAAATTTGCGTGGTGAGTGAGCACTTTCGCGATGCCGAAATCGAGGACCTTCACCGTCCGGCGGCCGTCGACCTGGGTCACGAAAATGTTCTCCGGCTTGACGTCGCGGTGCGCGACTTTTTGTCGGTGCGCGACCGCGAGCGCATCGGCCGCAGGTTGAAGCAGCTCGAGGGCTTCATCGAGCGTGAACCGCGGGCGACTCGTGCGACGGCGCTTCGCGAGGAGCTGCGCGAGGGTGTCACCTTCGAGCCACTCAAGCACGAGGTACGGCACCCATTGGCCGTTCGGCGTGATCACGGCTCCGACGTCGAGCGCTTGCACGATGGCGTTCGTTTGCTTTGAGAGGCGGTGCAACACGCGCCCCTCTTCTTGCAGCCGCGCGAGAAACTTCGGGCGGTCCTCCTCGCTCAGCGTGCCCGGCAACTTGAGGCACTTGATCGCGATTGGCTCGGCGAACCCCGTGTGCTCGCCTCGATACACGACCCCGAAGCCACCTGCGCCGACCATCGACTCGACGCGGTACTTGTCGGCGATCGTGGTTCCGCGGAGGTCGAAGGGGTCGTCCTCGGAGAGCCGTGTGGAGTCGAGCGGATTGCTGGGCACGGTGGAGTTCGCGGAGGACAGCGGCCGATCGGTGCGTAACTTGCCTCTGACCGGCCGCCAAGCATAGACAAAGTCATGGTCTCAAAGTGGGCGCTTGGGATATCGCTCGGACTTGGTGCACGCCTCCTCGGATGCACGCCGTCTGCCTCGTCGAGCACGGCTCCGGTGACGAGCTCGGCGGGTGCGATACATGACGCGCCCCGTTTGGTGCAAAGCGCGCCGTCGACTACGCCGATAGCCTCGGTTGTCGCGCCGCCTACGGACGCGCCGCCGCCCGACTCTCCCGCGCCGCCCGACTCTCCCGCGCCGCCCCACACGGGGCCACTCGGTCGATTCCACGACGCACTCCGCGAGCTCGAGCAGCGTCGCCGCAAGGAGCACGTTCGCATCGTTTGGCTCGGCGACTCTCACGCTCAGGCGGACTTCTGGACGGGCGGAGTGCGCTCGGCTCTCCAGCAGCGATTTGGCAACGCGGGCCCTGGTTTTGTGCACCTCGGCATGGATCACTATCGCCACGACGACGTAGAATTCGTGTTGAAAGGCAGCTGGCGCATGCGCCCGAAGCAGCCGTCCTCGGTCGAGCGCTGGGGCGACGGTGCCTTTGGCCTCGGCGGTATCTTGAATGCCGGATATGCCGGTAAACGCATCGCGGGCATGCGGATCGTGGACCCCGACCTCGCGGGAAAATCGCTGCGCTGGGACCTCTGTTACAAGCCTGCGACAGCGCGTGATCGATTCGACGTGACCTTCGATGCGACCACGTCGCCCGTCGTCGCGACACAGGCCGACGTGAATGCCGTCCATCACCTCGCGCACGAGACCCACGGCGCGCATCGCCTCGAAGTGCACGTGCTGGATGGCGGCCCCGACTTCTGTGGCGTGTGGGTGACGACCGATGCTGCCGTGCGTCCGGGGGTCGTGCTCGACAACCTTGGGATCAACGGTGCGCGCTACGCGACGGCGCTCGCGTGGGACGAGAAAGCATGGGCGGCGGAGCTCGTGCGGCGCCCGACGGATCTGTTCGTGTTCGAGTTCGGCGGCAACGAAGCGAGCGACGGCGTCATCCAGCCCGAGAGTTATCGAAAGAACGCACTCGAGCTCGTCAAGCGCGCCAAGCGTGCCGCTCCCGATGCGGCGTGTTTGATCATCGGCCCCGCCGACCGAGCGGACCGCGAGTCGCAGATCCCGCCGATCGTCGACGCCCTGCATCGTGCCTCGGATGAAGCAGGCTGTGCGTTCTGGGACACCTGGAAAACAATGGGTGGCAGGGGTTCACTCGACCGCTGGCGCGCAGACCGAAAGGCCTCACCTGACGGTGTGCACCTCGTGCCGAAAGGTTACGCGGAGCTCGCCGCGCTGCTCACGCAGGACTTGCTCGCGGGCTACCGCAAGGACTGAGCGCGTCGAACGAGGCCGCGCACTCGCGAAAATCGTCGTTCGAGCGGCGGCAAGTCGATCTCGTTCAAGAACGACGTGAAGGCGAAGTAGGCGACAAGCTCGTCCCAGTTGCGGAGCCACGTCGGCACGTGACGCGGCGGAGCCACAAGCCCATTGCGGCGGAGTTCGACGAGCTCGTCGAGGTCGTCGAGGGCCATGCGACCGCTAACGAGCACCTCTGCCAACTCGAACGCTCCGCGGGTCATACAGATTCGAAGGAAGTTGTAGACCTCGGCGAGGCCCGAGAGGTAGCAGGCGTCCTTGGTGAACGGGGCTCCACCGACGAGTGGCGCACCGCGAAAAACACGCATCGCGTCCAGGTAGGCGTCGTCTCGGCTGCGACCGTGGTCCGCGAGATGGCGGTAGATGTCGAGGAACGTTGCGCCTGCTTCGACCATCGCCACGAGCTCCACCCGGTCGACGAGGCGCCGCAAGCGTTCGACCCCTAGCGCCCGCCCGTGCAGTTCGGAAAAAACGGCCAGCCCTTCCTGCGTGCGCGTGCTTCGTGGTCCGCCGGCTCTCAAGAACGGGAGCTTTCGTTGGAGCTTGCCGTTGCGTCCGGTGAGCACGTGCGTCTCGATCTCGTGCAGCCAGAGGCTCTCCGCTTCGAGTGCCGTAAACGTTGCGTTTGCCCTCACCCGCACGCGGCTGACCCCTGCCATTACTTTCGCGGCGATTCCGCTATCGAGAACAAAGGCCACACGGAGGTCGGGATGCTGCGCGCTGAGGCGCCCGGTCATGGTCGCAACAAACCCCGCAGCATCGAGCGTCGCTTCGCTGGGTCGAGTCGTCGGCCCGATGTGCCCCAAGCGCGCGCCAACGTGCCGGGCGAGATCGAGGTTGGTCGAGTCGGCGTCGAGCTCCATCGAGCGGGCGCCCCCATACTGGCGGCACGAAAGGTCGTAAAATCGCGGAGTTTCGACGGCGAGAAGCATCCGGTGGGCAGCGAGCGCGCTGTCGGTCGCTGCCCTCAACATTCGCGGCAGCGCCTCGCTCCCTCGAAGTTTACGCCGCAGCGCGAGCAACTCCGTGACGCTTGCGCGCGTTGCCGCTCGGTCGATCGCGTAGGTTGGCGTCGGCAGTTTTCTCGCTCGCCCCGCGAAAAACTGCAGTTTGACCTCGGGCCCCCACTGCAATCGTTCGAGCAACCCACCCGTTCGCATCACGCCGTTCAGGACGATCACGGCGCCTTCGCGCATCCGCTCGGCAGCTCCGCGGCGCATGGCGTCAGGCGCTCCGCGACAACGACGTCATGGTACGCGGATGCGAGGAAAGCGTGGTCTGCCAGCGGCGGGGGGCGGCGTGGGCGTCGCCGGGGGTGACGTCGGCGTGGCTTCTGGCGTAGGGGCTGCAGGAACAGGAAAGGTGGAAAGTCCGGGGATTCTTGGAAATCCTACCGGCACGCCGGGGAACTCAGGAAGTGCCGTCGGAAGGACCCAAGGCTGCCCGATAGGGGTCCCGGTCGGAATGGCGGATGGGGTCGCGGTTCCGGTCGCGGGGGTCGATGGAGTCTGGCGGTTGGGTGAGCCCGTCGACGCGGTAGGCGGGACGCGCGTCGGGTCGGTCGTGGGCGTCCGTGCGTCCGAGGGCGTCCCCGCGTCCGAGGGTTGCATCGTGTCCGAGGCGGGAACCGATGCGGGTGATTCTACCGTTCCGTTCGCTTCAGGCGATGCAACCGTTTCCGCCCGACGTCGTTGCGCCGTGCCTGCAGGCGTGGCGTCGTCGCTCGCCTTCAGACGCTGCACGACGAACAAGCCTCCGAGTACGAGCCCCGTGAGCCCCGCGGCGATCGCGAGGATCCCAACGATCGAACGATCTTTCGGCGGCCGTGCGCCGCTCATTCCCATCGGTGTCACACCGATCGCCGGAACAGCGCCGTATCCACCATGTTGACCGTAGGCTGGAAGGTAGGGCGCGCCGCCTCCGCCTGCCCCGATACCCCCCGCCAGCGCGTCGGGCATTGGCGCGATCGCCGCCGCGTACGGCTGGGCTTCGCCGAGTTGCGTGCCGCCAGGCCGAACGTTTGGGCCCGCTTCGGGTCCGGTCGATGGCGCCAGCCCATGCTGCTGCGCTGCGGCCAGCGCCGAGGCCTGCGGCGCAAGTGGGGCGGTACTCGCGAAGGATGGAGCCTCCAGGGCTGGAGCCGCGACCGGCGATACCGGCGTTCGTTCCGGCGACACCGGCGTTCGTGCCGCGCCTTCGGGGGTGAAAGGTGCGATCGCCGCAGCGAATTCGTCGAGCGTGGTGAAGCGCTCGGGCGGGGTCGCGCCCATCGCCTTGTGTACCGCCGCCGCGAGGCCCTCGGCGATGGTGGGCTTGAGCTCCCTCAGATTCGTGACAGCACCGCTCAAATACTGCGCTGCGATGCCGTGCGCCGAGTCGCCGCCGACCGGGCGACGGCCCGCGAGCATCTCGAAGAACATCACACCGAGGGAGAAGACGTCGGCTCGCGCGTCGACCTGATCGGCGCTGAATGCCTGTTCGGGCGCCATGTACTCCGGAGTCCCCATGACGATTCCAGGGCGCGTGAGGCCGCGGTCCATCTCGCCCGACGCCTTGAGCTTCGCGATGCCAAAATCGAGTATTTTGACGTGCATTCGTCCCTTCGCGTCCTGCATCAGCATGACGTTGTCGGGCTTCAGGTCACGGTGAACGATGCCAAGAAGGTGCGCCGCGGCGACGCCTTCCATCATCTGGAGCATGATCTCGAACGCTGCGCCGTACCCAAGGCTCTCGCCTTTTTCGAATAGCTCCTCGAAGTGAGCTTGCAGCGACTGACCGTCGATGAGCTCCATCACCATGAACGCGAGCCCCTCGGCCGTTCGATCGACGTCGGAGACCGCAACGACGTGGGGGCTCTTGATGCGCGCGGACACCTGCGCCTCTTGGAGAAATCGATCGACGAGACCGCTCCGCTTCGCGAGCTGACCGTGTAAAAACTTCAGCGCGACGGTCGTCCCGAGCATCTCGTGGGTCGCTTCCCACACGCTGCCCATGCCGCCCTCGCCGATCATGCGCACGAGGCGGTACTTGTTGTTGAGCAGCTGACCGACTTGCGGGTGCATCGTCGAACGGGGGGAGGGCGAGCGGGGGTGAGTTGAGTGTTCGGGAAGAGCGTTCACGTCCTGTTTGACGTACCAAATCCCTGAAACCGCCCAACTCTACTACGCCGAAGCCTTTTTTTCCGTTGAAAACCTCCGCCGGCGCGCGCATGACCGGGCGATGCGCCGCGCACACATCCTTGGGGTCGGTCATTACGTTCCGACGAAGGTCGTCACGAACGATGACCTGGCTAAGCTCATGCCGACCACCGACGAATGGATCTTCCAGCGGAGCGGGATCAAAGAGCGCCGGTTCATCGAGCATAGCGGTATTGGCCCGAGTGATCTCGCGGTCCCGGCCTGCCATCAGGCGCTCGAGCGGGCGGGCCGTAGCCTGAGCGAGGTCGATGCCATCATTTTCGCGACGCTCAGCCCGGACGCTGACTTTCCAGGCAGTGGCTGCTTTCTTCAGCGCAAGCTCGGCCGCCCGGGCATCCCCGCCCTCGACGTACGCAACCAGTGCTCCGGGTTTCTCTACGGCCTCAGCATCGCGAACGCGTGGGTCCAAACCGGCGCTTACGACAACATCCTCGTCGTTGGTGCCGAAGTTCACTCGACCGGTATCGAGTTTAGCGAGCGTGGTCGCGCTGTCTCCGTGCTCTTCGGCGATGGTGCTGGCGCCGCACTCGTTGGGGTCAGTGACGACCCCAAGAAGGGCATCCTGTCGGTGAAGCTCCACGCGGACGGCAGCGGCGCGGAAGACCTTTGGATCCCCGCTCCGATGTCCGGCAACATTCCTCGGATAACCCCCGAGATGTTGGACCAAGGACTTCACTACCCGCAGATGAACGGGAAGCAGGTGTTTCGCTGGGCCGTCGAAAAGATGCCCGAGGTCGCGCGCGAAGTCCTCGCGGACACGGGGCTGACCATCGCGGACATCGACCTCTTCGTGCCCCATCAGGCGAACAAGCGGATCAATCAGTTCGTCGCGGGCGTCCTCGAAATTCCCGAGGAGAAGGTTGTGCACAACATCGAGCGCTTCGGCAACACGACCGCTGCCACGATTCCGATCGGTCTCTCGGAGGCTTGGGCGGAGGGGCGTTTGAAAAATGCCACCGTACTCTCGGCCGCGTTCGGAAGCGGCTACACGTGGGCCGGCGCAGTTGTTCGTTTTTGAGGTAAAATGCTGCAACTTCGCATCATCGACGCCGTTGTGGCGCGCGCGCTGGAAGAAGATCTCGCGAGTGGCGATCTCACGAGCGAGGCCTGCGTTCCGCCCAACGCGTCCGCACGTGGAGCGGCTATCGCCAGGCATGAAATGGTCGCATGTGGCGGCGACGTCTTTCGCCGTACGTTTCAGCTCGTCGACCCATCGGTAGAGGTTGAGCTCGTGCGTGCGGACGGCGAGCTCGTCGGTGCCGGTGACGTCCTCTGGCGCGTTCGAGGAAATGCCCGTTCGCTCCTCATGGGTGAGCGCGTGGCGTTGAATTTCGCCCAGCGGATGACCGGCATCGCGACCTCCGCTCGCCGCTACGTCGCCGCATGTCCGTCGGGCTCTTCCACGCGAATTGCCGACACGCGCAAGACGACGCCGGGGCTTCGTGCGCTCGAACGGTACGCGGTGCGAACAGGTGGCGCGCACAATCACCGTGATGACCTCGGCAGCGCCGTGATGATCAAAGACAACCACATCGTTGCGGCCGGGGGGATTCCGGCCGCGGTCGCGCGTGCCCGAGCGCGGGCTCCGCACACGTGCCGCGTCGAGGTCGAGGTCACGACGATGGCCGAGCTCGAGCTTGCGCTTGGTGCGGGTGCCGACATCGTGATGCTCGACAACATGGACGACGCGGCCGTCCGAGCCGCGGTGTTGCGCTGCCGTGCGGAAGGTCACCCCCCGCGCGGTCCCATCGTCGAGGCGTCGGGCGGCGTCACGCTCGCGCGGATCGCTGCGCTCTGCGATGCCGGCGTTGATGTCATCAGTGTCGGCGCGCTCACCCATTCGGCGCCCGCGGCGGACATCTCGCTCGAACTCACGGGCCTGGTTTGAGCCGCCTCGACGCGGCACGAATTGCCGCGGAGCTCGAGCAACTCGGTTGCGCTCTCGGGCCGATCACCGTGCTCGATTCCACGGCTTCCACCAACGACGACGCTCGTGCCCTCGCTCGCTCCGGGTGTCCGCATGGCGCGGTCGTCCTCGCGGACACGCAGACCGCGGGGCGAGGGCGGGGCGCCCATCGCTGGCACTCGCCCCCCGAAGCCGGCCTTTACGTCTCGATCGTGTGGCGCCCGCAGCTTGACCCGTCGCGCCTCGCATGGCTCGCGCTTGCCGGCGGCGTTGGAGTGGCGCGCGCGGTCGATCAGATTCTCGAGCAGCCGCGCGCCCGGATCAAATGGCCCAACGACATCTACGTCGACGATCGCAAACTCGCTGGGATTCTCGTCGAGGCTCAGGTGAATGCGCGCTCTGCGACCGCTATCTTGGGGGTCGGCTTGAACGTGTTTACCAATGAATTCCCTGCCGAATTGGACAGCGTCGCGACCTCACTCGTCCGACTCGGGGCTCGCGCCCTCGAACGAAATCGCATCGCGGCGCGTTTGCTCGCGTCGATCGACGCGGCATGCCGCTGCGTCGAGGGCAGTCTTGCTCAATCGTTGCTCGATGAGCTCGCCGCTCGCGATTGGCTCCTCGGACGTTCCGTTTCCGTAGGTGACCTCGTCGGGATTGCGGCGGGCATCGATGCCGAGGGACGCCTTCGCGTACGCACGCCCGACGGCTCTTTTCACGCGGTCAATTCGGGCGAGGTGTCCTTGCAAGTCGCGTCTCGCTAACGAGCCTACGCCGCACTCGGTGACGCGTTCTCCTGCGGCGCGTGGGAAGCCGAGCCGCTGCGGTTCGGACGGTCACGCCAACTCGGGCTTGCGGCGCGCGCGCAACCGACCATGCTCTCGGCGTGGTTACCGACACGCTTGTCATCCACGAGATTTACGCCAGCATTCAGGGTGAATCCTCGTTCGCTGGCGTCCCGTGCACGTTCGTTCGCACGGTGGGCTGCGATCTGCGCTGCACCTGGTGCGACACCCCGCAGGCGTTTCAGGGTGGCACGCGCCTCGCCCGAAGCGAGGTCCTCGAGCGCGCGCTGTCGTTCGGCACGCCTCTCGTTGAGCTGACCGGCGGCGAGCCGCTCTTGCAGCCCGGGGTATTGCCACTCATGCGCGAGCTCTGCGATGCGGGGCGCACCGTGCTCCTCGAGACAGGCGGGCATCGCGACGTGTCCGGCGTCGATCCGCGCGTCCACAAGATCGTCGACCTCAAAGCGCCCGGCTCCGGGGAAGTCGCCCAAAATCGCCTTGAGAATCTGCGCTACCTCACCGCTCGCGACGAGCTGAAGTTCGTCCTCGCCGATCGCGGGGACTACGATTGGATGCGCGGCATGCTTGTGATCCATGAGCTTGACGCTCTCGGCGCGAAGCTGCTCGCGTCGCCGGCGTTTGGCCTACTCGACCCGCGCACGCTCGTCGAATGGGTGCTCGCGGACAAACTGCCCGTCCGCGTGAACCTGCAACTCCACAAGTACGTATGGGGAGCGGACGCCGTCGGAGTCTGAGACGCGACCGCTACTTCTTTCCGAAACTGAGGAATTCATCGACGTTTCTCGTCGATCCTAGGATGAGCGGCACACGCTGGTGCAGCTCCGTCGGCTCGATGTCGAGGATGCGCTCCTCGCCGGTGGTCGCCACGCCGCCAGCGGCTTCGAAGATGAACGCGATCGGGTTCGCTTCGTAGAGGAGTCGCAGCTTCCCTTCGGGGCTCTTCGTGTCGCCCGGGTAAGCGAAAATACCTCCACGCAGCAGCGTTCGATGCGCGTCGGCCACAAGTGTTCCGACGTAACGCAACGAATACGGCCGTTTTTCTGCGTTGTCTTCGCCTTTGACCCAATCGTTCCAATGCTTGACGCCGTCCGTCCAGCGGCCGGCATTGCCTTCGTTGATCGAGTACGTCGGGTGGTGGTCGGGTACGCGAATGTTCTCGTGCGAAAGGAGAAATTCGCCGACGGACGGATCGTACGTGAAGCCGTGAACGGCGCCGCCCGTCGTGATCACGAACTGCGTCGATGAGCCGTAGATAATGTAACCGGCCGCCTGAAGTTCGCGACCCGGCTTAAGGAAATCGGCTTTCGTGGCGGGCCCGTCGTGCTCTTTTCGGTACACCCCAAAGATCGTCCCGATCGAGATGTTGACGTCGATGTTGCTCGACCCATCGAGCGGATCGAAAACGACGAGGTAATTGGCGGTATCGGCGGTCGACAGGATTCGGATGTCTTCCTCCTCCTCGCTCGCGGCTGCCGCGCAATGATTGCGGCGCCCGAGCACACGAAGGAGCGTCTCGTTCGCTTCTTGGTCGAGCTTCTGGACCGTGTCGCCCGTCGCGTTGGTGTCGCCGGTCGTCCCCAAGACGTTGACGAGGCCTGCCCGTCGAACGCGCGAAGTCACCATCTTCGCCGCGAGCGCAATCTGGTTGAGTAGCGACGTGAAGTACCCGCGCGCCTCACGACGGCCGAGCATTCCCTCGAGGATGTAGGTCTCGAGCGTGAGACCGATGCGCGAGGCCTCGCCTTCCGCGGGCTCGTAGTCTTCCATGGTGAGCCACGTTCGCCCCGAACATGGGTGCCAGTCAATGCGGGCGTGCGTTGAGGTTGACGTTGTGCTTACATGTCGCCGCAATCCACATGGAATTGAAGATTTCGCTCGTCACGGCGGCTCCGCTCCAGGCTTCGGCTGAAGTTCTCGTGCTTGGCATTCCGTCTGGCCTCCCTTTCAAAAAGGCCCTCGCCCCGTTGACCAAGGCGCTCGGCAGCGCCCTCGCGAAGGCGCTGAAGCGCAGCGAATTTAGCGGCAAAAAGGGCCAGCTTTGCGACGTGCCGGTTCACTCCGGGTCTGCGAAAGCCTCGCGAGTCGCGCTTGTCGGTCTCGGCGAGCCAACCGCGCTCGACGGCGCTGAGTTTCGCCGACTTGGAGCACGCGCTGCCCGCTTCGCGCGTTCGATCAACGCCACCACCCTCGCGGTTGGTACATCAGAGGTCGAGTTCGACGGCGCCGAAGGCCTGTTGGCCCAGGGTATCGTGCTCGGCGCCTACCGCTTCGAGCATTACCGCACGGGGGAGCGCGTCTCGAAGTTCCCCCTCGAAAAGGCATTCGTCGTCACCTCACGTCGGTCCGATTCGGCGCTGAAGCTGCAAGTTGCCGACGGGCAGCGAATCGCGGACGCCATCTGCCTCGCCCGTGACCTCGTCAACCTGGCGCCGAATGACCTCTACCCGGAGGCGCTCGCCGACTACGCGCAGAAGGTCTGCACGGAGCGCAAAGAGTCCGGCCTCTCGTGCACCGTGATCAAGCACGCGCAACTCAAGCAGCGCGGGATGAATCTGATCGACGCCGTCGGTCGTGGCAGCCGCAAGCCGCCGGTGCTGATCCACATGAAATATCGCCCGCCTGGCTCGAAGAACGAGGTCCTCCCGAAGCTCGGCTTCGTCGGCAAGGGTCTCACCTTCGATACCGGCGGAATTTGCATCAAAGCCGCGCCGGGAATGGAAGAGATGAAGGGCGACATGGGCGGCGCGGCAAACGTCGTCGCATTGATGGCCGCTCTCGCCGTCACCCAGCCGCGGGCGGAGGTGCACGGCATCATCGCCAGCGCGGAGAACATGCCGGACGGTGACGCCTACCGCCCGGGAGACATCTTCAAGAGCTATCAGGGCAAGACCGTGGAGATCATCAACACCGACGCGGAGGGGCGTCTCGTCCTCGCAGACGCGCTTCACTATGCCGTCGAGCAGGGCGTCGAGGTGATCCTCGACAACGCCACGCTGACGGGGGCTTGCATCGTCGCTCTTGGCCCGACCGTCTCTGGCTACTTCTCGAACCGCGACGAGCTCGCGACTCGACTCGGCGCGGCTGCCGGTCGTGCGGGCGAGGCGATGTGGCACCTGCCGCTCGTCGAGGATCTCCGCGAGATGCTGAAGAGCGACTGGGCCGATCTCAAACATGTCGGCGACCGCTGGGGTGGCGCAATCACCGCCGCTCTGTTTTTGCGGGAATTCGTTGGCGAAACACCGTGGATTCACGTCGATGTCGCTGGCCCGTCGATGGCCAACAAGGCTTATGACGTCTATGCAAAGGGCGGAACCGGTCATGGCGTCCTCACCTTCCTGCAGTTGATCGACGACCTCGTTAAGAACGGCGTCAGCAAGCCTGTGGCCGCGGGCTGACCGCCGCGATGCACGGTTCGTCGTCGGGCCGCTCGGCTGATGCTTCGGAGGCTTCGCTTCGGAAGAAGCTCGGGCGCGCCGTCGGCACGGCCATCGCCGAATTCGCGATGATCGAGGAGGGCGACCGCATCCTGTGTGCGGTCTCCGGCGGCAAGGACAGCTACGTGATGCACGAGCTCCTCTGCGACCTTGAGCGCCGCGCCCCCGTGTCATTCGAGGTCTTCGCGGTCAACGTCGATCAAGGGCATCCCGGCTATCCGCGAGAGAAGCTTCACGACTACATGGCGGCCGGCGGCCATCGCTTCCGCATGGTCTATGAGGACACCTACAGCGTCGTCAAGGCCAAGGTCCCCGAGGGCAAAACGACCTGCTCGCTCTGCTCGCGGTTGCGGCGCGGCATCCTCTATTCACTCGCGCGCGAGATGGGCTGCAACAAGATTGCGCTCGGCCACCATCGTGATGACTCCGTCACGACGCTGATGATGAATTTGTTCTTCTCCGGCACGCTGAAGGCGATGCCCCCGAAGCTCATCAATGACGTAGGCGACGTCGTCGTCATTCGACCTCTGGCGTATTGCGCCGAAGACGACCTGCGCGCGTATTCGAAGGTGCGGGACTACCCCATCATTCCGTGCGTTCTCTGCAGCGGGCAGCCGAATCTTCAGCGACAGATCGTCGGCGACATGCTGGCTGACCTCGACCAACGGCACCCCGGCGTTCGCGAGAGCATGCTCGCGGCGCTACGCAACGTGCGGCCCTCCCACTTGCTCGATCGCGGACTCTGGCGAGCGCTCGACCTTGAGATCGCGCCCGATGACGAGCCAGGTCCCGCTCGCGCGGGCGGGCTGGACGACGCCGGCACGGTGATCCCGATTGAAGCGCTCGTCCGACGTCCACGCGGCAATTCCTCGAACGCTGACGAGTTTCCGGGCACACGTCCGCCCGCGCCGTCGACCCTCTCCGAGGGTTGACGCTTGCCGGGTCCATGAACGCGCATCCACTCGATCCCGACCCCCACGCGGCAGCCGTGGCGGGTGGGCCAGCGCGCCACTCGTCAAGCTGGGCGACCTCCCGTACCCGCACCGTCGCGGCTCGCTGCATGGCGGCCGGGATCGCCGCATGGCTCATCACGGTGTCGCCGCTTCTGGTCGGGCGCGGGCTGCCGCTTGCGGGGCGGGTTGCTGCCGGCGCGGCCCTCCTCGCGTGCGTCGCCGGCACTCAGGCAATCCATCGCCATCATCGGCTCGCCCGAGGTCTCGGCATCACCGCCTACATGGGCCTGGCGGTGGCTGCATGGGTCTTGGCCGCAGGGCATCGTGTGATGACCGGCTTCGACCCGTGGCGGGGCTTCTGTGGCGTCCTCGCGTGGGCGACCTACGCAGCGTCATGGTCCCACCCGTGGAGCCTCCCCGACGTTCGACTCGAAGAGGCTCCCGAAGGAGCCTCCATGGGTCTGAAGCCGCGCCGCGGAGCGCAACGACGCGCCACTTTGATTGGCGTTTGGGGAGCCGGTGCCGGCCTTGTCTGCCTCGCGCTTGCGTGGTCTGTCGACGACGCGAGTCGTGCCGTTTGGGCGCGGGCGGTCGGCGTCCTTGCGGCCGTCGCGCTCACGAGCGCCGCGGCATCGGTCGCGGCGGGGCTCGTCCGTGAGGAACGTGTTGAGTCCGCTCAGCGTCTTCCCGTTGACGGCAGGATTGTGCGCGCGATCTTGGTGATTCTCGTGCTTGTCGCCGCCGGCTTTGCGCTTGCCCGCTTGAGGTGAGGCACGACGCGGGCGTGTGCCTGAAACACGAAACAACACGCCGTCTTTCCGGGTAGACTGCGCAAACATGTCGGCTCGCGCCGTTCCCCCGATCGTTCTCTTTGCACTCGCGACGGGCGGCTTCGTCTACGCGTTGCTCGCCCTCGCACGGCACGAGGACCTCTATGCCGTCCTCGCACTCGGCGGTGCCGCTCTCGCGTTGCACGCCCTTCGCAGGTCTATCCAGCTGCTGGAGGGGCCATGACGCTCTCATTCTTGAAAAGAGCTCGATGTTCCGCTGTCGTCCTGATCCTCGGGGCGTGCCATAGCGCGGAGCGCGGCGTTCCCACGGAATCGCGAGAGTTCGCCCCGGGAGTGGCTGCCGTTGTGGGCAGCGATCCGATTACGATCCGCGAGATCGCCGATGCCGCCGCATCTGGAAAGCGTTCGCTGACCGAAGCGCGCGACGCCGTGCTGCGCGATGCCCTGTTCGCCGCGTCTGCTCAAGAAGACGCGCCAGAAGAAGTGACGAGCGCCACGACACGGGTGCTGGCCCGCGCGATGTTGCACCGTTTCGCGGCCGATGCTCGCGCGAAGCCCATCGACGACACCGAGCTAGAAAACTGGAAACAGGAGCGTTTCGTCGACGTTGATCGACCGCCAGGTTGGCGGGTCGTCCATGGCGTTGTCGTCGTCGCCGGCTCTTCCGCTCCCGAAGTGATCGCCGCGGCTCGGTTGTACGCGACGCAGCTGCGAGCAACCGTCGAGCCGATTGTGCGCGCAGCCGCCGCGACGCCACCGGTCCCGCGAGTCGGTCGCGATGTTTTTCTGGAACACCCAGACATGCCCGAAGACCGGGTTGCAGAGCGCTTTCGCATCGCGATGGCCGCGCTCGAACACGGTTCCCTCGACACGCGATTCGAGGCCCTCGGCGTGGTGAGCGCCGACGGCCGTTGCATCAACTACGGCAAGTCCCCCTGGGATCGCCTCCTCGACGAATTCACCACAGCGGCTTCAGCGCTCCTGGCACGCGGCGATGTGAGCCCAGTCGTCGAGACAAAATTCGAATCGAGCGGCAAAATGCTCCTCGGTTTCCACGTCATCGCCCTCCTCGAACGTACGCCTGAGCACCGGCTCGACCGCGCAGGTGTCCTCGCTGCGTTGCTTCCCGAAATCCACGACAGCCGGGCTCGCGAGGCCCACGCGGAATTCCTGGAGCGGGCAGGGCGCCGCGCGAAGGTCGCCATCGAGCGCAACGCAGGTGCCCTCCTCGAGGCCCTCGCACTTGAAGAAAAACCTTATTAATCCGC
>CANJMI010000003.1:207500-321241 GCA_947475525.1 Polyangiaceae bacterium
CGGTGCTGGAAGGTTAAGGGGATTTGTCAGCGCAAGCGAAGCAATGAACCGAAGCCCCAGTAAACGGCGGCCGTAACTATAACGGTCCTAAGGTAGCGAAATTCCTTGTCGGGTAAGTTCCGACCTGCACGAATGGCATAACAACATCCGCACTGTCTCGACGAGGGGCTCGGCGAAATTGTATTGGGGGTGAAGATACCCTCTACCCGCGGTTAGACGGAAAGACCCCATGAACCTTTACTGCAACTTGACACTGATTTTCGGGTCATTCTGCGTAGGATAGGTGGGAGGCTTTGAAACCGGGGTTCCGGTCTCGGTTGAGCCATCGGTGAAATACCACCCTGAATGTTCTGGAAATCTAACCTCCACCCGTTACCCGGGTGAGGAACAATGTCTGGTGGGCAGTTTGACTGGGGCGGTCGCCTCCAAAAAAGTAACGGAGGCGTGCGAAGGTTCCCTCAGCCTGATTGGAAACCAGGCGTAGAGTGCAATCGTAGAAGGGAGCTTAACTGCGAGACCGACAGGTCGAGCAGGTGCGAAAGCAGGTGATAGTGATCCGGCGGTTCTGTATGGAAGGGCCGTCGCTCATCGGATAAAAGGTACTCTGGGGATAACAGGCTGATCACGCCTGAGAGTCCACATCGGCGGCGTGGTTTGGCACCTCGATGTCGGCTCATCGCATCCTGGGGCTGGAGCAGGTCCCAAGGGTTCGGCTGTTCGCCGATTAAAGCGGTACGCGAGCTGGGTTTAGAACGTCGTGAGACAGTTCGGTCCCTATCTACCGTGGGCGCAGGACGTTTGAGAGGAGCTGTCTATAGTACGAGAGGACCTAGGTGGACGAACCTCTGGTGTGCCGGTTGTCTTGCCAAAGGCATAGCCGGGTAGCCAAGTTCGGAACAGATAACCGCTGAAAGCATCTAAGCGGGAAGCTGGCCTCAAGATGAGACGTCCCGGACCGTAAGGTCCCTAAAGACCTGTCGTAGACTACGACGTTGATAGGCCGGGTGTGGAAGCTTAGCAATAAGCGGAGCTAACCGGTACTAATAGGTCGTGAGGCTTGGCCATGCTTCTAGGGCAAACATTGAGCAATTCATGCACGGAGCTCGCTGAGACGCGTAAGCGTACAGCGTGGCACGTTGTGTCAGAGCACATAAACTGCGAAGAAAGATTAGGCTGCAACGGGCACGGGGCGATTACGTCCCTCCGAAGTGGTCGACAGATTTCCGGTGGCGATAGCGAAGAGGTTCCACCCGATCCCATTCCGAACTCGGAAGTTAAGCTCTTCAGCGCCGATGGTACTGCCAGGGAGACTTGGTGGGAGAGTAGGACGTCGCCGGGATTTATTTTCCCAAGGGCCCATGGAAACATGGGCCCTTTTTTTTTGTGATTTTCCATGTCCAGTGGGCGGCGCTAAAAGGCGTCGCTGACGGGCTGGCGGTTTTGCGGCCTTCCCCTGGCTCGCGCTCTCGGTGTGCGCTGGCAGACTCGGGCTGCTCGATGCTAGAGTCGGGTCGGTTCCAGGGTGGCTCGGTGGTGCTCTCCGGTCCGCAGCCGGTTCGAGTTGCGTTGGCTGATACTGTTGCCGGGTGTGGGTGACTAGCCGATGAACAGGCGCTTCGCGATCGCAATGTCGGGCGGGGCCTTGGTCGGCGCCGCGGCTGTTTTGGGCTTTTTGCCGCTCGTGCGGTCGGCCGTCGCGGAGCGCGCGCGTGCCGTGGACGTTGACGTCTCGCTTGATGGTGCGTTGCCGGCCCTTGACGGGTTGCGACTGCGTGGGCTTTCGCTTGCGATCCACGGCGTACCCGGCATTCGGGTCTGGTTCGATGAGGTTGTGGTCGGTTGGTCTTCGCGCCGTCCGCGTTTCGTGCGGGGCGGCAAGATCATTGCGGTGGGTGACCCTGCCGTGATTGCGAAGGCCGTGTCTGATTGGCGCTCACGGCAACAGCATTCGGCCGCTGGTTCGGCAGGCGGATCAAAGGAAGATCCGATTGAAGTAAGGGACCTCCTGGTCGATTGGCGCGAGCGCGCGGAGATTGGCGAAGAAGTACCGTTCGCGCGAGCTCTTTTATCGAGCGTCTCGGCGGGGGCCGAAGGTCGGTTGGTGCTCGAAGTTGCGTCGGTTCAGGGTTCTTTTGCGGGATTTCGGATCGCGCTCGAGGGAGCCGATGTTGAATTGTCGCGGGTCGGGCCGGGGGCGCGAGTTCATCGGCTGGAAGCCGACACGTTTTCGCTGGAGCGACGAAGCGACGTATCCTTTGGTCGAGGCGGAGCGGCGGTTCCCGCGGCGTCGGGGCACGAGCTCGAGCGCGTAGATCGTGTTCGCGCCGTTCAGCGTTTGCTCCTTCGGTTTGGTGCAATGGCTGATTCGGTTCTCGCCGACGACGCCCTTGTTTCCTTACGGGGTACTCGCTTGAAGGTGTCGGTAGCGGGTGAGGAACTCGAGCTCGGTCCCGGGGTGCTCGAACTGCGGCGCGAACCGGCGGCGCTCGTTCTTCAATTGACGCCTGTTGAAGGCCCGGCGCCAGAGTCGCGGCCGCTGATGTTGCGCCTTTCGGTGCCTCGAATGCCTGCGGGTGCCGTCTCGACGGAGCCGATTCGCGCGGAGGTTCGCGGGGGACCGATTTCGTTGGCGCAGCTCGGGCTCCGGGACGGCGAGTTCGGGCTGAATTCAGTCTCGCGCACTGCGGTGACGAGCGACGTTCGGGTTGAGCTCTCGCCCGACGCTGTGACGCTGATGGTTGAAGGCAGTGGCAAGGTTCAGCGCCTATCGGTGAAGCACGCGCGCCTCTCTCCTGATGTGGTTGAGGGTATCGACCTTGCGTGGCGGGGGCGTTTGGTGGGTCGAGTCGACGGCACCGCGTTGTCGATCCGCGACGGTGAGGTTGACCTTGGGCAGCTCAAGTTTCTCATCGAGGGGGCCGTCGAGCGCACGAAGCCCAGCGGTGTGGTTACCCCGTTGCTTCAGAACCTTATGGTGGATCTGGCCTTTGAGATTCCATTGACGAACTGTCAAGCGGCCTACGATTCGTTGCCGCGGGCGCTGATTCCGAATCTTCAAGGGATGCACTTTGCGGGTTCGTTGTCGGCGAAGGGGCATGCGCGTTTTGACACGGCGCGCCTCGACAAGGCCTTCGATGTCGACTGGGCAGGCGGCCTGAGTTGCCGCATCCTCGATGCCCCTGAAGCCATGCGGGTGGCGAAGTTCCGCAAGCCTTTTCCTAAGCTTGTGTACACGCCCGAGGGCGAAGAGCGGACCATGACGTTCGGCCCAGGCACTGACAGTTGGGTTCCCCTTGGGGGTGTCTCCAAGTTCATGGAGATCGCCGCACTGGTGTGTGAGGACGGACGGTTTCTCCGACATCACGGCTTTGATCAACAGGCGATCATCAATTCATTTCGCGACAACCTCGCCGCGGGTGCGTTCAAGCGGGGGGCGAGCACCCTGAGTATGCAACTCGCGAAGAACCTCTACCTTTCGCGGGACAAGGTCCTAGCGAGGAAGCTTCAGGAAGCCATCCTGACCATGTACTTGGAGCAGGAGCTGACCAAACAGGAGCTTCTTGAGCTCTACTTCAACGTCGTAGAGTTTGGGCCGATGGTCTACGGGATCGGGCCTGCCGCGCGCCACTGGTTCAACTCGTCGGCGGGCGAATTGTCCCTCGGTCAGTCGCTTTATCTCGCGTCGATTCTTCAAAACCCCAAGAAGCAGTTTTTCGGAAAGGATGGCGCAGTGCTGGCGAGCCGAGCACTCTATCTTCGCAAGCTGATGACGCTCGCCAAGAAGCTCCACCTCGTCAGTGATGCCGAGGCGGAGGCTGGGCTCGCCGAATCGCTCGTGTTTGGGCAGGCTGCCGCGACGCCGCCTATGTCCGTGCCCGAAGGAACACCGGTCGCGACTGACAGCGCGTTACCGTGAACACCAACTCAGAACGGGATGTCGTCGTCGTCGCCGCCGCCACCGCCACCGAAGCCGCCTTCGAAGGCCTCCGAGCCGCCACTTGGACCGCCGCCGCCGCCGTCGTAAGGCTCGGGTCCGCTTTCGAACGAATCACGCCGCTGGCCGCCTCCGCCGCCGGACTGGCTGCCGCCGCTTGGGCCCCCTCCGCCGCCTGCACCGCGGCCGCCTGCGAGGATGATCTCGCGGGCGTTGACCTCAGTCTTGTAGTGCTTTTGGCCGTCTTTTTCCCAATTCGTCGTGCGAAGTGAGCCTTCAACAAAGATGGACGAGCCTTTGCGTAGGATCTTGCTGAGACCCTCGGCGCGCTTGCCCCAGACGACGACGGAATGCCACTCGGTGCGGTCGGTCCAGTTGCCGCTCTGGTCCTTGAAGCGCTCCGTCGTGGCGATCCTGAGCTGCATCACAGCTTGGCCGCCCTTGGTGAAGCGGAGCTCCGGGTCGGCACCCAGGTTGCCGAGGAGCATCACGCGGTTCAATCCTTCAGACATTGGAACTTTCCTTTGAGAGGCGCGCTCTCGCTAAAGGCTCGCCGTCGAGCCGCCCGTTTGGGGTACGCGTCCATGCTCGACGCGTCAAGCGTTGGGGTGGGGGCGTTAGCGGGTGGCACCGTAGTTGTCTCCGGTTGGCAACCAAGTTGGCGGTTTACGAATTTTGTGGCCTGGAAGTGCTTTGATTGATGGGGATTGGCTTCGGCATCCACTTTGCTTTGTAGGAGTCCGTGCCCTTGAACGGCTGCCGCTCGGCTCGTTGTCCGGATTGCCTTTCCGGCGCGAGTCGACTTAGCGTCCAAACCCAGGAGATGACGATGACCACGAGAGAGAAAACTGTGTCGCGGACCCGGCTCCGTTCCGCCGGTACCATGCTGGTGCTCGCCGGCTTTGCGGCGATGCCCGCATGTCTGGACCGACCGATCGAGCCGGTCGAGCCCCGGACGACCTCGACGATCGTCGACAAACTCACGCAGAGTTCGGTTGATAAGATCGACCTCTTGCTGATGATCGACAACTCGGGGTCGATGTCGGATAAGCAGCAAATTCTCAAGCTTGCCGTGCCCGATCTCGTGCAGGCGCTGGTCAATCCAAAGTGTCTCGACGAGACGGGCAAGGCGACGCCGGCGCAGCCAAAGGGCCCGCTCGATGACTGCCCCGTCATGGGCTCCAAACGTGAGTTCGAGCCGATCGTCAACATTCACATCGGCGTCACGTCATCCAGCGTTGGTGGTCACGGTGCGGACTCGTGCATCGGCGACAAGACGCCGAGCGAAAATGATCACGGCCGGTTGATTAAGCGAACGTCGACCGACGGCTCGACCCCCGACGCGCTGACGTGGGCGGACAAAGGCTTCCTGGTTTGGGACCCGAACACGTCGAAGCCGACGCACTCGCCGCAAGGCGAGTCGGACATCGCCAAGTTTGCGAACGACGTCGATGCGATCGTGGCTGGTGCTGGCGAGGTTGGCTGCGGCTTCGAGTCGACCCTCGAGGCGTGGTACCGCTTCGCCGTGGAGCCGGATCCGTACAAGACGATTTCGGTTGAGAACAACCAGGCAATGTTGAAGGACACGGATCAGGAACTGCTTAAGCAGCGCGCTGACTTCATTCGTCCGGATTCGCTGTTCGCGGTCGTCATGCTCAGCGACGAAAACGACTGCTCCGTTCGTGACGGAAGCCAGTTCTTTTTCGCCCTGCAACGCTACCAGCCGGGGACAAATAAATCGTATCGCCTACCGGCACCGACCGCTTCATGCGCGGTGGATCCGAACGGCGCGTGCTGCCGTTCGTGTGGGCAGGGCCCGGGTGCAGGCTGCGATGCAGCCAAGGACCAGTGCGACAAGAACATGGACGGCAAGAAGGATTCGCTCGCGCCCGAAGAGGACCAGATCAATCTTCGCTGCTGGGACCAGAAGCACCGCTTCGGCATCGACTTTCTTCAGCCGATCCAGCGTTACGTCGATGGCTTGACCCGTCAGACGGTGCAGGACCGTTACGGCAACGTCGTAGCGAACCCGCTGTTCACCGACCTCAACTCGAAGGACGACAACAGCAACATTCGTGACCCGAGCCTCGTCTTCGTCGCCGGCATCGTCGGCGTGCCGTGGCAGGACATCGCCCGCAAAGACGCGAATGGCAATCCCGACCTCATCAACGGGCTCGACTCCGACGGCAAAGTGGCCGGCGGCTTTCAGAGCGGCACCGAGCTCGCGGTCAATAAGACGTGGGACATCATCCTTGGTGACCCGACGTGCGACTACGTCAACCCGGCTTGCCGTCCTACGGACCCGCTGATGATCGAGTCGGTCGATGCTCGCACCGGTACGAATCCGGTTCTCAACGCGCCGCTGGCTCCGCCGGAGGCAGCGGAGGGAGCGAATCCAATCAACGGTCATGAGTGGTCGATCGCGGGGCGTAATGACCTCCAGTACGCCTGCATCTTCGATCTGCCGAAGCCGGTTGATTGCTCGACCGTCGGCGACAAGAGCTGCGACTGCAAGGACGCGGTGAACGCGAACAAGAGCCCGCTCTGCTCTGCAAGCAGCGCGACGACCCAGGTGCGCGCGAAGGCCTACCCGGGCCGCCGCGAGTTGCAACTTCTCCGGTCGGTCGGTGATCAGGGCATCGTCGGCTCGATCTGCCCCGTGCAGCTCTCGAACCCCGGCACCAAGGATTACGGCTATACGCCGGCGGTCGGTGCCATCATCGAGCGCTTGAAGAAGGAGCTCGGTGGTCAGTGCCTGCCGCGCTCGCTCACGCCCAACAACGAAGGCCAGGTGCAGTGCTTGATCGTCGAGGCTCGCACTGCGGGGGATACCGCTGCGTGTGCGAAGCTTTGCGATGCGGACAACGGGCGCAGTTTGCTCGACCCGGCCAGTCCGGCCGTGAA
The DNA here is from genome assembly GCA_947475525.1 of Polyangiaceae bacterium. Lineage (GTDB taxonomy): Bacteria > Myxococcota_A > Polyangia > Polyangiales > Polyangiaceae > SYFR01. Next base: position 214,339 of record CANJMI010000003.1, read on the forward strand.
GGCGGCGAAGAGCGATCCGGCCAACGCCGCCGCGAAGTGGAATTGCTTTTGCGCGATCAACCAAACCGAAGGGGCAATTGGCACGAGCGGTCAGCCCATTGACCTTGCCGCTTGCCAGGATGCGCCGCCGAACAAGGAGCCGATTCTCAACGAGAAGAACGAGCAGGTTGACGGTTGGTGCTACATCGACGCGACGACGGTGCCACCGACGGGCAATACCGATGTCGTCGCCAACTGCCCGGAGTCCGAGCGGCGCCTGATCCGCTTCGTCGGCAAGGGAAACGCGGCGCCCGGTGCAACGTTGTTCATCACGTGCTCCGGCGAGTGATTCTCTTCTGATGCTGCGATGCTGAAGGGCAGGGCGAAGGTCCTGCCTTTCGGCTTTTTGTGCTACGAAACGAACCGTCTTGTCGCTAAAAAAGAAGATCTTGGTGATCGAAGACGAGCCGCACATTGCGCTCGGTCTCTTCGATGCCCTCACGTTCGAGGGTTTCGATGTCGTCACCGCCGACACCGGTAAGAGCGGCGTCGCCTTAGCGAAGCAGGTTCGCCCGAACGCGGTCGTGCTCGACCTGATGTTGCCCGACGACAACGGTTTTCACGTGTGCGAGCAGCTCCGCGCGGTGGATCGTCTCGTACCGATCGTGATGCTGACGGCGCGTAGCTCGGAGGCCGACAAGATTCGTGGGCTCGAGATGGGCGCCGATGATTACATGACCAAGCCCTTCAGCGTCGGCGAGCTTGTCGCGCGGATGCGGGCGATTTTTCGTCGTGCGGACCGGAGCCCTGATGTGCCGGAGACGTTCCGCATCGGTAAGGCTCAAGTGAATCTTGCCGCGCAAACGGTGTCTCGCGGGAAGGCCGTCGAGCAGCTTTCTTTTTATGAGGTCGGGATTCTACGTTTGCTCGTCGAACGGAAAGGCGAGCCCGTCTCGCGCGATGAGATCCTCCAGAAAATTTGGGGCCTCGACGCCGCACCGACGAACCGGACCGTCGACAATTTCATCGTCAAGCTTCGCCGAAAAGTCGAGGTCATCGCGGACAAGCCCGAGTTCATTTTGACGGTTTACGGCTACGGTTACAAACTCGTCGTCGCGGTTTGACCGCGAGTTGGCAGGTTTTTGGGCGCAGCCGAGCTCACGGGCGCAGGGGCAAGAGGTTGCGTGGATCCACGGCAAACCCAAGGAGGGGACTCTCGAGCTCGCTCAAATGCGAAGGGGGCTTCGCGAGGGGGGCCCGCAACTCGCGCACGTCGAGTTCGAGGGCGGCCGGGTCGCCTCCGAGGAAGCCAACTACCGCCAACGCACCGAGCTTCACGCCGACGCGCACGCTCGGTCCGGGCCGGGAGAGCCGTCCGTGAAAGACGAGATAGTCGCGTTCGCCACCGTCGCGCGCGACTCGATGCCGCGTGATGACGGTTATCCCTTTCAGTGCACCGACGGCAACGACTTCGCACTCCCCGCGCTGGCCGTCGAGCTCGACCAGAAGGACGGCGCTCCCTGCGGCAGTTGGTAGGCGAACGCTGATGGTGCCACGCGCAGCCGACGACTCCGATTCGAGCACGGTTGGGGGAGCCGTCGCATCGACGGGTAGTTGGTAACGCTCCCATGGTTCGGGGCGGTCGGGTAGGCGTGGGACGAGGTCGCTGCGTGTGCCGCCACGTGCGTTCGCGGGTGGAGCTTCGTCCCCGACGAGGCGCTCGCGTGCCGGCTCTGGCGCCGGCGGCAGGGCCACGCAGGGTGTCGACGAGGCGAGGGTCACGGCGCCTTTCGGACATTCGGGGAAGCGCTCCCGCAGCGGCGGTGAGGGCGCATCGCTCGTCGGCAAGGAACTCGGAATCGCGGTGCCACGTTGCGGAGAGCGCGTCGCAAGTCCTCCGATCAAAGCGATGACCGCGACGACGGGGGAGGCTCGGACGAGAGCATGCACCGTCGCAGCATAGCCGCTCGCCCGCGCTTGCCTATAGCGAGCACGCTCGGCTCTCGACGCGATGGAACGGGCGAGGCAGCTGTGGTACCTCCCCAACCGTGAACGAGATCGAAACTTCGCTTGAGGCCCTTTTCTCCGCAGAACGCGAATCGCGTCGCATCCACGATGAGCTGGCGAATGCAGCCGTGAACGATCGCTCCGCCATCATGGGCGCGTTGGTCGCGGTCATCGTGCAATCGAAGGAACTCGAGGACGAAAGCGAAGGCGCGATTCGCCTCGTTTCCGCTGCGCGGTTGCTCGGGGAACTCGACGGCGGCGACGTCGTCGATGCATTGATCGACGTGCTCGATTCGGACATTCCGGATGCTCGCAGCGAAGCGGGAGAGCAACTGCAGGGCCTTGCGTACGATCGCTTCAAGGAAGTCGCGCTCGGTGTGGAGCGTGCGCTCGTGCGGCTCGGTGAAGGGTCGGCCGCATTGGTCGAGCTCCCGTACCTTCTGGTGGACATTCCGGAGGGTGGCGTCGTCAAGTTGCTCGGGATGTTTTTGCAACATGCCGACCCCGACGCTGTCGCTGCGGCGATCGAGACGCTCGTAATCCTCGGCGATGCCTCGGTGACCAAGCTCCTTCTCCCGCTGCAGGGCGACAAGCGCATCAGCGTGATTGGCGAAGACGAGGAGCAGAACGAAGTCACTGTTGGCGAGCTCGCGATCGAAGCCATCGAGTTGCTCCGGCACAACGAGAGCCCGTCCGAGTGACGGGTGCACGGGTCGCGTATGCGGCGTGGCTCAGTGCGCCAACGTGAACGCGACCCACAGCACGGCCACGACAATCCAACTTACCAACGCGAAGCCGCCGAGCACGAGCGTGAGCTTGTCATCTCGCCAACGCTTCGTAGTCGGCACGATGTCGCGCTCGGGGAGCAAAACTTTTTCGAGAATTGCGTGCAGTGGCATGCCGCCCGGCTGCCGTGTGCCGCTTTCCCTAGGCGGCGAATACCCCATGGCCGCGAACTGATCGGCGCGGTGACGAAGCCGCTGGCCCGTGCCGGGAACGCCGCTGCCGAGCGCGAGCGCGCGCATCCAAGGTGAGCGCTCGAATGCGTTTTGCGCCGTGAGGATCGACAGCACCTCACCCGTTTTGGTGACCAGATCGCGCAGCTCCGCCAGGTGTTGGTACGCCCGGGCGCGCACCTCTGGATGTTCCTCGGATGAGAGCTTCGAAAAACAGGTCGATTCGAGTCTCGCGAGCAGTCCGTCGAGCTCGTGCTGAACGCGCTCGGTCACGCTCTGACCCCGCACGCCGTACGGCAACACGAAGCCCCAGGACTCTTCAGTTGCGCGCTCGGCGGTCCATTGAAAAGCGTCACCAAAGCCCCACAACACATCAATACCGGTGAGGAAAACGTATGTCGGAACGTCGGCATCGAGTGCTTGCCCCACCTCGACGAGGTAGCGCCGTAGCGTCTTCGCGTAGCGGTCGAGGGCTTCTTCGGTTGCGTCTGCGAGCACCCGCGCATCCACGACGATCAGCACCCCGTCGAGTGGTTCACGCCGGCGTTTGACCTTCAACTCCTGACACAATTCCATCAGCGTCTCGGGCACCCGCCCAAGCCCGACGACGGAACGTCCTGGCTCGATGAACACGGCCTTTTCAGGGAGCCAGTACTGGCAGAGCTGACCCGGTACGTTGGTGGCGAGTGGCTGGTCGCCGTGCGGCCAGCTCACGTTCAGCGAGCGGATGAGCGTCGTGCGACCGGTCTGAGGTTCGCCGAGCACGAGGTACCAAGGGACCGCGTAGAGGGGATCTTTTGCGCTCGGGTGAAGCTGTCCCTGGACAGCGCCGAGTGCCGCGAGTTCGTAAGAAAACGTGGTCATAAGACGAACTTCACAACGCCAGCCGCGATCGCCGCCAAGAACAGGATGGCGCCGGTGGCTCTCGCGACCCAGAGCGACTCGTACCACGGACCGTCCGACGCCTGCGCCGCGGCGGCGTCTTCCTGCCGCACCTCGCGCAACACGCCACTATGCCAGTCGCGATCGGGGTCGACCCCCAGCTGCCGCGACAAATCTCGACGCAATTGGGTCAGCACATACCGGTCTTGACCAGGAAGTGCGTAGCTTCCGGTGAATCCCAATCCGAGAACCGCGGCGTAGGTCGCGACGACGCTCGTTGGGCCCTGTCGCACGCGAGCGAGTCGCTGGAAGACTTCGACGCCGCCATTGTTCGTGTTGAACCGCGTGGCCTGGAGCATGTACTGGCTCCACAACGGACGAAGGTCGGGCGCGCCCATGGCCATCTCGTCGATAAGCGCGCAAAGAGCGAATATACCGTCTTCGGCGCTCTGCACCGGGAGGGCGAGCGCCTCGCGGGAACGCTTCAGCTCATCGAGCAGCCAATTCGCGTGCTGAAGGACGAATTGAGGCTGTGGCCGCTGGGGACATTGCCGCAGCAGGCAGATCCACAAAAGCACATCCTGGCCAAATACGCCGATCGACTGTTCCACGCAGGCCCGAGCTTAGTTAAAAGATGACAGGCACGAAAGTGTGCCGTGCCCGAGAGGGTTGTCGCTCCAAAGGAGAATGCCGTGACGCGTATCGAAAGCATCGTTGCCCGAGAAATTCTGGACTCCCGTGGCAACCCAACCGTTGAGGTCGACGTCATGCTCGAGGAGGGCCACGGGCGCGCGGCCGTTCCGAGTGGTGCTTCGACTGGCGAACACGAGGCCGTCGAGCTCCGAGATGGCGACGCACGCTACCTCGGCAAAGGCGTACGTCAGGCTGTCAAAAACGTCGAGTTCGCTCTCGGCCCCGCAATTCTCGGTATGAACGCGCTCGATCAGAGCGACGTGGACCGGGTGCTCCTTCAAGTGGACGGCACGCCGAACAAGGCGAACGTCGGTGCCAACGCGATCCTCGCCGTGTCGATGGCCGTGGCTCGCGCGGCCGCCGAAGCTGTTGGCTTGCCGCTCTGGCGCTACCTCGGGGGTGCATCCGCGCGCGTTCTGCCGACCCCCATGATGAACGTGATCAACGGCGGTGTTCACGCGGACAGTGGGCTCGAGGTTCAAGAGTTCATGATCGTGCCGCACGGGCTCCCGACGTACCCCGAGGCCCTACGCGCCGGCGCCGAGATCTTCCATACGCTGAAGAAACTCCTGAAAGAAAAGGGTCTCGCGACTTCCGTTGGAGATGAAGGAGGATTTGCCCCTCGGCTCGGTCGTAACGTGGAAGCCCTCGAGGTGCTGATGCAAGCGATCGAGCAGGCCGGTTACCGCCCGGGCGAGCAAATCGGACTCGCGCTCGATGTCGCGCTGACGGAGTTCTATGACAAGAAAACCGACCGGTACACGTTTGACCGGGCGCCGCGCACGGCCGAGGAGATGGTCGAGACCTACGCTGAGTGGTGCAAGCGGTTTCCGATCCTGTCGATCGAAGATGGCTGCGCAGAGGACGACGCGAAGGGCTGGAAGCTTCTGACCGAGAGGCTCGGCAAGACGGTGCAGCTCGTGGGTGACGATCTTTTCGTCACGAACATCGAGCGCCTCCAGTGGGGAATCGACACGGGGCTTGCGAACGCGGTGCTCGTGAAGCTCAACCAAATCGGGACGGTGACCGAGACGCTCGACTGCATCCGAATGGCCCAAGACGCGGGCTACGGGCGAATCATCTCGCACCGCTCAGGCGAGACGGAGGACACCTTCATCGCGGACCTCGCGGTCGCGACCAACGCCGGGCAAATCAAGACCGGAAGTCTTTCGCGCTCCGACCGCATCGCGAAATACAACCAGCTTCTGCGCATCGGCGAGGAACTCGGCACGGGCCAGGCTTATACCGGCATCGCCCCTCTCGTCGCCTCGCGCCGCGTTTGAGCATCTCCGTGCACGTTCGGCGCACGCCCCACTTGCGATAACCTCGCTCGTGGGGCATACGCCCGGCATGGCGAAGAGCAAGGTGGCCGTCCTCAAGGTGCGGCCTGAGACCATCATCCAGGACATGCATCGGCTTTGCGAGCTCGCGGGGGTCAAGCAGGCGCTCGACCCGAATGCGACGACGATCCTGAAGGACAACATCTCCTGGCACTTCCCGTTCCCGGGGGCGAACACCACGCCGTGGCAGCTCGAGGGCACGATCCTCGCGCTCAAAGAGGCGGGCTTCAGCGACCAGTCATGCGTGCAGAACAAGACGGTCGTCACCGATGCGTTCAAGGGCGAGGACCTCAACAACTACCTACCGATCCTGAAGAAGTACGACGTTCCCGTCCTCTACAATTTCAAGCCCGAGGACATGACGTGGATTGACTACAAGCCGCGCGCCAAGATGCACGTGCTCGACCACATCTATCCGCAGGGCATTCAGCTTCCGGACTACTTCTTCGGTAAGAACATCGTCCACCTCCCGACCGTGAAGTGCCACATCTACACGACGACGACGGGGGCCATGAAGAACGCGTTCGGCGGGTTGCTCGCGACGCACCGCCACTACACGCACTCGTGGATCCATCGCACGCTCGTCGACCTCCTCGCGATTCAAAAGGAGATTCACTCCGGGCTCTTCGCGATCATGGACGGCACGACCGCCGGCAACGGGCCTGGTCCACGCACGATGATCCCGGTGATCAAGGATTACATGCTTGCGTCCGCGGATCAGGTCGCCATCGACGCGGTGGCCGCGAAGATGATGGGCTTCGATCCGATGAAGCTCGAGTACATCAACGTCGCGCACGGTGACAAACTCGGCGTCGGTGATCCGCGCGAGATCGAGATCGTTGGCGACGACATTTCGAACGAAAGCTGGGGTTTTTCGGTCGGCGACAACGCGGCGAGTACCGTGGGCGATTTCATGTGGTTCGGACCCATGAAGCGCTTCCAAAAGCTGTTTTTCCACACGCCGCTCGTCAACGCGTTCATCTTCGGAAGTGAGGCGTACCACGACTATTATCGCTGGCCGATGAAGGACAAAAAGACCTTCGAGCGCTGGCGTGAGGAGACCCAGTGGGGCAAGCTCTTCGCCGCGTACCGCCGCGGAGACGCCGATTCGGTCATGAAGATGGCCGCGGCATCGAGCAGCGTCCGGGGCTGAGGCCGGCCGGCGACGGTCAGGTGATTGGCGTGGCTTCGAAGTGCTTGCGTGTGCGCATGTAGAGCGCTTCGAGCTCGCCACTGGACGGCTTCAGTCTGCCTTGCGCGATTTCCCAAACGGCCTCGCGAATCGCTGAGTTGATCGGAGTGGCGATCCCGTGCTGCGCGCCGCGGGTCACAACCTCGCCGTTTAGGAAGTCGACGGCCGGCGTCCGTCCGCGCTCAATCGCGCTCAGCATCGACGAGCGCAGGCGGCGGTAGCGAGTCCCCACTGCGAGCAGGAGCGCGTGCTTGGCGACGAGCGCGGGAGAGCCAAGTTTCGCGAGCCGCTCTTCTGCGGTGAGCGCGACCCATTCGAGGTCCAACGTGCCGCTCACCTTCTCGAGGACAATCGATTCCGCGTGCGCGACCGCGACGGCTTCGGTCATTGTTTCGAGCGCGAGTCGCCGCACGAATCGGTGCTTCAAGAGAGGGCCGAGGCGTTCCCCGCCGATCGTTCCGAGCGACGAGACCGCACAATTGAGTGCGAGCTTCGACCAGCGCGCCCCAAGCAAATTGGTGCTCAAAGTGACAGGGCCGACCGCTTCGAGGAGGTTCCCAAGTTGCACGAGGCGCTCATCGATGGACCCGTCCAGGCGACCCAACACGAATCCGCCCGCCGAGGTTCGGTCGTAGACCCCAGGCTCGAGCATCGATGCTCCCCAAGCGACGATCGCGCCCATGACCCGGGAGGCGCCAGCGAGCTCGGCGAGGCGCACTTCACACAAGCCATTTTGAAGACAGATCAGTGCCCCATGCTCGGCGAGGTGAGGGAGCACGGAGCGCGCCGCCGCCTCCACTTCCGGCGGTTGAGTGGCGAGGATGATGAAGTCGAATGGACCGGCGTGCGCGGGGAGGGAACTTGTCGCGCTTGCCGTCACGTGGCCGAGCGCATTTTCGCCACGCACGACGAGCCCGCGATCGTTGATGACGTCGGCGGCTCGATCGTCGCGAGCAAGAAGAGTGACGTTGGCGCCGAGGTGAAACAGGTGCGCGGCTACGACTCCGCCGATCCCGCCGCTGCCAACGACCAGGAGTCGAGGCGACGTTTCGGTGGAAGATGAGGTCGCGTCCGGCTGAGTCATGGCGTTCGAGGTTATCACGCGCGGCTCTGCATTGAGGCGTGGTCGCGCTCTTCTCGATTGTGCCGCGTTCGGCAGTGGACGTGCACGTCGAGGAGCGATAGCCGTAAAACTTATGGGCGATAGCGTGCCGCCATCGATGACTGACCCCGCCGACCAGCGCTCCTCAGAGCGCATCGAGGTCGGGTGGTCCGTCGACTGCGAGACGGAGGACACGTTCCTGTTTGCGTCGATCGCGAACATCTCCGACATGGGCGTCTTCGTCCGCACCGAGACGCCTTATGTGATCGGAACGTATTTGAGTCTTCGGTTCACGCCGCGCGATGGATTCGGGGAGTTCGTCTTGTCGGGTCGCGTGAAATGGGTAAACGAGATGCGACCGTTTCACGACAACATCAATCCCGGCATGGGGGTGATGATCCTCGACCTCACGCCCGAGGACCGCGAGCGACTCGTCGACGTCATTCGCACGATCGCCTACTTGCGGCCCGACGCCGCGAGCTGACGTCTCACGCTTGCGAGTCTCGAGCTTGAGCTCGAGCCGAATGAGTGCGTTCACTCCGGCAAAGGGAACCGCCGCACAACGATGCCGTGGATTGGCTCCTCGAGTGACGTGTCTTGCCACCCAATTGCGACGTAGCTTTCCCCAATGGCCACGGCCGGCCCTTTGCGAACGTGGGCGACGCCCGGGTGTGACGCCAAGAAGTCTTCGTTTTGACCGTCGACATGGTTGAAACCGAAGCCCGCTTCCTGGCCGATGAAGCGCGACCACACCGTCCCGTCGCTCGCCAACCACGCGGCTACGAACCAACCTCCACCGGCCGCGACCGAAGGGACGGCGGGCACCGTCGCGGCGGGTGCGTTGCTCGAGAGAGGCGAGTCTTGGTCGCCTGCCAGCGGTTGCCCACTCGCGTCGAACCGCTGAATCACGAGCTGCTCTCCGCTCTGCCAGATGACCACGGCGCGCCCATCGGACTGCATGGCGACATCGGGTTGGTTCTGGAGGAGGTCGGTGGCGATGTTTACGCGCGTGGGCATGCCGATGACCGTACCGGTTGCGTCGATGGTCGTCGTGAAGACGTCGTCATCGCTCGCCCCGGTGAATGCGACGAGCCATCCTTTGCTCGAGCCCGCGACGTGCGGCTTGCCGGTCGGCGACATCGCGCCAAGCTCGATGTCGACGGCGGCCGGCACGAGCGTCCCGGTCGCACTCCGCAGTCGGGCCCGAAGCGAGCCGCCTTGGTTCCAGACGATCAGCGCGGAGCCTTCTGGACCGCCGGCGATGTCGGGAGCATCGCAGCTGGTGGCTGTGTTGGCGTTGACAATGGTGGGCTCGACGGTGGCGCAACCGTCCCCGCCAAGCACTGAAACGGACACGTTGTACTGTTGAGGTTGCGCCTTGTTGTCGAGGAACGCGACGGCGCTGAGGCCGGCCGACACCCGCGCGATGCTCGGCGAGTGTTGATCGCGTGCGATGCCCGTAACGAACACGTTGGCGCACGTCGCGGGCAGGCGCAGTTGTTTGCTCAGAGAGCCGGTGGCGATGGGCGTGAGGTTCGCCTTCATCGTGCGAAGATTGATGTCGTTTCCGCCGAGGCCTTCGGTGTCGGTGTAGACCGCGCGCAGCGAGCCGGGCACGTCGCCGGTGCCGGTGACCCCAGAAAACGCGAGGGAAAGCTCCGATTTGCTGTTCGGCGTGTTCGACGTCGTCGGAGACACACCCGGGATGCTGAGAACAATTTCGCGTGCGCGGCAGTCGCACTCGCAGACCTCGTCGGTGACGATCGCGATGCAGGATGCGTTACCGTTCGAGGGGGCTTCGCCAGCGCAGTTGGTCATCGCCTGGATGCCGTTGTCGCACTGCTCGGTCGATTGAAGTTTGCCGTCGTTGCAGCACCCAGGTTCGTTGTAGCGCTTCACTTTGACCGCGACGTCGAGCGGGTCTTTGTCAATCGCGGCGGAGGTGCATCCCTCTGCGATTGGCTTGCCAGCCGTGGTCGCGAGGACATGGAAGATTCGCGTGGAGTCGTCCTTCTCCAGCTTGATTGTCTTGCACCAACTCGCCGAACCGCAATGGTCGAGCTGGAATGTTTCCGGGTCGGCTTCGTCGACCACGCTGCCCGTCGCGGGGTTGCAAGTGGAGCCCAGGCTCACCCGCAGTTCGACGCCCGTGGCTGAGTCCAGCAGCCCTGCCGGGGCACGCAGGTTCAATCCAATGTTGGCGGGCTCTCGGCTGCATGCAGCGATGACGAGGGTGCATGACCAGGACAGGACGGGAGCGACGAAGCGACGCATCCCGAGAGCATAGTCTGCGAAGAAAACGCGCAACAAGGAACATCGAGTGGAGGCACGCGATGAGTCCTCACGCGACGCGGCTCGTCAGTACGCCGAAGTGTCCGCGGGGCCGCTCGGTTTCGTGCTCTTCGCGCCGGCTGCAGGGCTCGACTTCGCGGCAGGCGCGGCAAGCCCGCCACGTCCGGTCGTGCCCGCGCCGCCGTCCCGGGCGAGCTCGGCCGCGGCTCGTTTTCCGTACTCGGGATCATCTTCCAATTTTGCAAGCAGTTGCCGCGCCCGCGCGCGGTTCGCAAGCTCACGGTGGCATTGCGCTTCCTCGTAGGTCGCAGCCGCGCCGTAGCCCGTCGAGCCATAGCGATCGCGGAGCTTTTGGAAGTGGCTTATCGCAACTTTGCAGCCCGAAGCCGTACGCACGGCGCGGGCTTCGTTGAGCTCGGCCTCCTGAGCGTTCGTGCCGCCAACCGCGCTTGCGGCGGCGACCTCGCGCTTTGCATCCGCCGAATTTCCGTCTTGGAGATCTTTCTTGCTGCGGTCGGCTGCCGCGTCGTCCTCTCCCGCTGACCTCGATAAGGCGTCGGCGGGAGGAGCCGCGGCTGCGGGGCTCGGCGGAAGCGTGTCCGCGGCCACCGACCCGTTGGGGGCCCGTTGCGGCGATGCGACCCCCTCCGCCGTCACGCGCATCGCACCGGGCTTCGCGCGTAGGAGCAGCACGCTCGAACCGAGGACCATCACGAGCAACGCTGCCATCGCAAACTGCGGGCGCATCGCGTGGCTCCCCGCCCAGGCCAACGAGCGCAGCAGTTTGCGGTGCCACGGCTCGCCCTGCGCCACCCGCGCCGCCGCTTCGAGAATGCGAGCTTCGAGGTCGTCGCTCGGCTCTTCGAGTGTGAGTTTCGCGAGGTCGAGGGCGCCGCGAAGCTTTGCCTCGAGCTCTCGGGCTGCGGCGTCGGTGTCGAGCCTCCGTTTGACCGAGGCGCGCGTAACCTCATCGAGCTCGTCGAAGAGGTAGTCCATCAGCTGCTGGTCGAAGGGGTCGCGGTCCATGGCTGAGTTTTCGGTTTCGAGTGCTTCGATCACTTCCGAACACGTGCGAGGTCTTCGTACTCGATCAATGCTTCCTGGAGCCGCTCGAGAGCGTATCTCATTCGGCTTTTGACCGTATTTTCAGAGACTCCCGTGATCTCGGCGATGTCCTTGAAGGGGACTTGGCCAAGTTGTCTAAGGAGGAAGACTTCGCGCTGCTCGGCCGGGAGCGCATCGAGCGCCCGGTTGACGCGCGCGCCAATGTCGGCGCTCACGGCGGTACGTTCGGCGGACGATTCAGGGCGATTGTCGGCGATGCGCTCGCTGAGTGTCGCGCCTTGCGTGTCACCGTCGCGACCCACCGGTTGATCGAGCGACGCATGCCGCCTCAGGGCGCTCTTGCGCAAGTGGTCGATGCACAGGTTGCGGGCGATCGCGTACGTCCAGGTCGAAAACCGGGCCTCATGCTTGAATGACGCCGCGCTCTGCACCACCCTCACGAACGTGTCTTGGGTGAGGTCTTCCGCGATGCCGCGGTCTCGGACTTGGCGGAGGATGAAATTGAACATCGACGTCTTGTGCCGCCCGACCAAAATCCCGAACGCCTTTCGGTCGCCGCCCTGGAATTGCCTCATCAGGGCTTCGTCCGATACCCCGCTCACTTCGGCCAAACGAGCCCCCGTTCGGGCAATTGGCCCACCGGCGCTGGTCGTCGCCAAGTGCCTGGACGCGCGACGGCTCGGAAAGGTCTCCCGACCGGCTCTTTCCCTTCCTTGCCGCCCATGCGTCGAGGATACTACAGCCGCCGACCCTCCGAGCCCAAGCTCGTCGTCGGCTGGGCCGGTTTGAATGATTCGAAGCGCGACGTCATCGAAGCGTGTGATGCTGGGTGGAGCGCGAAGCCCGCAATTCGCCGGGCTGGCTGCTCGTGGCGGCCTCGGCAACGATCCGTCGTTGCCAGAAGCACGCCCGGGCGACTAGACTTAGCGCACCGTTCTCTCCGTGACCGCAACGGAGCGTTTTTGTGTGAGGAATTTCATGCACTTCGGAGACCGCATCGGTCAAAAGAGTCGCCGCTTGAGTGGCGCATGGGCAATGTTCGCGCTTACGGGGACCCTGTTGGCAGGCGGCTCTGTGCTCGCTCAACAGCCGGCGCATTCGCCTGAGCCACCGGCCTCGCCTTCGTCGGCGTCACCTGCGTCGGCGCCACCTGCGTCCGCGCCACCTGCGTCGGCCTCCGGGACCGCTCCGCCAGTGGAGGCGGGCTCCGCGACCGCGACGGTGCCCGCGGCTCCCGCTACGGCGAGCGCAGTGGCTGCAACGCCACCCGCACCGCCTCCTGCGGCAACGGCCGTTGCTGCCGTCCCGTCCGACGGCGCCACGTACAGCGTGAGGCTGCGCGATCTGCAGCAGCGCATCGACCAGCTCAAGGAGCAAATTCGCCGCAGCCACACACGGTTGTCGCTGCTCAGCGACACCATCCTCTCGAGCGGCGCGGCGGGCTCACGCGCCTCGATTCAATTCGAGAACAAGCTCTCGAACCTATTCCAAGTCACGAAGGCGCTCGTCGTGCTCGATGGCGCCGTTCAGTACAATAAGAGCGATCGCTCGGGCGTACTCGGCGAGCAGAAGACCATTCCGATCTTCAACGGCTCGATTCCTCCCGGTGACCACTTGGTTCAGGTTCTCGTGAACCTTCGCGGAAACGGGTACGGCGTCTTTTCGTATCTTCGCGGGTACAAGTTTGAAGTCCGCTCGAGCCATTCCTTTACCGCGGTCGAAGGCAAGAGCACGGGCTTGCGGGTAGTCGCGTACGAAAAGGGTGGGGCCACGACCCCGCTCGAAGAGCGCCCTGCTGTCCGCTACCTCGAGAAGGTCGTCGCGGGCCCACTCGATGGCGCCGCTGCTGGCGGAAATTGAGGCCCGTGCTGCGCTGTGTCGTTTCTTCCAAGCCTGGGGCAGACGCTGCCGGCTCGCCCTACGATAGCGGAGGTCATGTGTCTTTCGGCGCACGAGCGCGGCTGTTCACCAGCCGCTCGGTGATGGCGGCCGCGTTGCTGGCGTCGCTGGGCGCGGTGAGTCCGGCTCGTGCCGAGGACCCGGAGCAAGCCTTCCGGACCGCCTCGGAGCAGATATCGAACGCGAGCCAGGATGCCGGGGCTGTCGATACGGCGGTCGCCCGCCACAATGAGCCTGGGCGCGGTCCCCAACAACGCATCGCCGACGCGGTGTTGCTGATGGGCGTGAAGGATTACGACCGGGCCGCCGACGTCTTGAACGAGATCGTCGAGCAGTACCAGAACCATTCGACGGCCTACCCGGATGGTTTGAACATGCTTGGCGAGACGTACTTTCTCTCGAAGCAGTATCTCGCGTCGCGCCGCGTCTTCATGAAGTTCATCGAGCAAGGCAGCGACCCGCGCTTTTCACCTTATCGAGAGCGCGCCGCGATTCGCATTGTCGACATTGCCCTACGGTTGCGCGACTTCTCGTCGCTGGACAAGCTCTTCTCGCTCGTAGGCTCGCTTGGCGGTGAGGCCACGAGTGGCCTTGCCTACGCGAAAGGCAAGGGGCTCCTCGCCCAAGGGAAAATCGACGCGGCCGATGCGTCACTGCGCCTCGTAGCGGCCGACAGCGCATTTTATCACCAGGCGCGGCATCTTGTTGGCGTCGCGGCGATGATGCGCGTGCCACCGCTCGATCCGAAGGATGCCCCCCGCAAGGGCTCCGCCGCGGCACTCGCGGCGCCCACCCGTTTTGACCAAGCCGTCGAGCGGTTTCGCGACGTCACCAAGCTTCCCGGGGATACCGCCGAACACCGCCGCGTGATCGACATGGCGTGGCTCGCGATCGGCCGCATCAAGTACGAGGTGGGAAGCTTTGCGGATGCCGCCGAGGCTTACAACCGGGTTGATCGCACGTCGCCCGAGTTCGGGACGATGCTCTACGAGCTCGCGTGGGTCTACGTAAAAACCGGTGACTTCATGCGTGCCCAGCGGGCGCTCGAAGTGCTCGCGATCGCCGCCCCGAATAGCCAAGACGTGGCGGACGCTTCGCTGCTCCGTGCTGATTTGATGCTTCGAGCCGGCCAGTTCGAGAAGTCGCGCAAAGTCTACGAGAGCGTGCGGGCCAGCTACGAGACGATGCGGGACCGGGTCGCGCAGTTCATGGCCGCGACCAAGGACCCGAGCGTGTACTTCGAGTTGCTGAGCTCCGAGCAACTCGAGGTGTTTGAGTCGGGCAATGCGCTCCCTACGATGGCGCTCAAATGGGCGCGCGATGGGGAAGACGGACCAACGGCGTTCGCGGTGATAGACGACGTGGTGTTGTCCCGACGGCTCGTTAAAGAGTCCAACGACATGATCGAGCGGCTCAACGCCGTTCTCGCTTCGCCCAACAAGATCCGAGCGATTCCTGGTCTCCGGGTTGGCGCCGAGCGCGGCCTTGGTCTTGTGAACGCACTCGCTCTCGCGCGGTTGAAGCTCGGGCAAGGCCTGGATGGAATCGAGGCCGACAACCTGACGGCGGGGCTGCAGCAAGCGCGGGCCGAGCGAAAGATCCTCGAGGACCGCCTTGGCGTCGTGCCAGTGACATCGAGCGACTTCGCGACGCGCGACCAGCAGGCGAAGCGTCAGTGGAACAAGGCATCGCAGGAGCTGAAGCGAATCGAGCTCGAAGTCGACACGCTTCAGGCGACGATCAATGGTCTTGAGCGGGTGATCTCGGATGGGCCTACGCAAGGTGTGGTGCGCAGCCCACAGGATCTCGAGTCGTACCGTCGCTCAATCGAAGAACAGAAGAAGCTCGTCGTGCAGTATCACGAAGCGGCAGTGGAGCTGCGCCGGGTGATCGAAGCCGCAAAATTGCAGGTCGGATTCGGGGACAAGCGGTTCGTCGAGGACGAGGAGGTTCGCAAGCAGTACACCCGGGCCTTGTGGCGCGAAGTGAAGCTCGCGGAACAGGGGGAGGGCGGCGCTGCTCTCGGCGCATATGCCCGCCGGGCTCGCCCCCTCCTTTTGAAGGCCGACGATACCGAAGCGCAGGTAGAAGGTGCGTTGAAGCGCCTCTACGAGCTGGTCACGGGCAAGGTTTTGGAGCTTCGGGGTCTCGTTAAAAAGGAGACTCAGAACATCGTCACCTACTCGTTCGCTCTCGAAGCTCTCGATGCCGAGGCACGGCTCGTGGTCGGCGGCGTCGCAATGCGAAATTTCGCGACCGTCCGCGATCGGCTCCGCAACATCGTCCTTCGTGCAGACGTCGGGATCACCGAGGAAGCTTGGGAGGTTCGTGAGTCGCAGCAGACGCGGGTACGCCGTCTGAAGGTGGAGAAGGCGCGGACCGAGTCGCGGCTCCAGGAGGAGCTCGACGAGGTGCTCGACGACAGCGGCGACGCTGACCAGGAGACGAAAAATGCGCAGTGACAGCGGAGTAGGAAGCCGGCGAATCCTCCGAGTCGCCAGCGCGCTCGCGCTCGTGTTCTTCGGGGGCCAAGCCATCTCGCAGCCCGCGAGGCCGAGTGCGTCAGCCGCCCCGGCGGGATCGGCTGTCAGCAGCGTCGCGCCGGTTGCAGCCACCGCAGTTGCGGCCATCGCACCGAGCGGATCGGCGACGCCCGCGACGAGCGGCGCACCCGATGTGGGGCCCGCATTTGGAGCCCGGCCGCGTGTGCCCAAGCCAACCGATCCAACGGTTGCGCAAAAATCTGCGCTCGAGGAACTGCAACGCGAAGCGAAGCTCTACGAGTCGGATGCCCGCGACTACCGCGCCTCGATGACGCGGATTGTCCAGCATCATTACCGCGAGAAAAAGAAGCGCGTCCTTCGTGCGCTCGACCGCGAAATCGACATCGAGAACAAAGCGCTGCGCGAGGCACGAGACGAAGCCATTCGTCGCCTCGAGGTGTTCGTCGCCCGCTACAGCGGAACAAACTCGCACCCTGAGAACACCCCCGATGCGATGTTCCGACTCGCCGCGCTCTTCGAGGAGCGCGCCCGCGATCTCGCCGAGCCCGCCGAGATCGACCTCAACGTGGCGCAGCCCGAGCCGGACCTCGGCCCGGCTATCGCCCTCTACAAGCGCATCGTCCACGAGTTTCCGAAGTACAAAGAGCGTGCTGGCGTCTTTTACTACCTTGGCCACGCGCTGAACGACGGCGGACGACTCGAGGAAGCCCAGCAGGTTTGGCGCTCGCTTGTGTGCAACAACCGCTACGCCTACCCCGTGGCGGCGGATCCGAAGAACCCGAGTCGCGATACGCTGACGCGGATCCCCCAGGATCACGCTGCGGATTGGTGGCTCGGCTGGCTGTCTCGGCACCCCGACCCGATGGACCAGAAGCGGCAAAAAGACGCGGCGCGCCAGGCCCTTCGCGAGAAGGGCGCGCGTCAGCGGGGGCGGGCGGTGGAGCCACCCGTGCCCGATGTGCCTTCGATCGAGGACGACGAGGATTCCTTCAAGAATCCATTCCCCGAGGAATGTCGCCCCGTGGCCCAGGAAATCATCGCGGGCGAGCCTCCGCGTTATATCGGCGAGGTGTGGTGGCGCATCGCTGACTACCACTTCGACGAGATCGATCCGTACGGCGGCCCGTACAATTTGTCTCGCGCGGAGGCCGCGTACGGTCAGGCGATGAAGTTCGACCGCCCGCCTGTCTACGACGTGAGCATGTACAAGCTCGCGTGGACGTACTTCAAACAGCAGCGCTACGAGACTGCCGTCCAACAGTACATCAAGCTCCTAGACCTCACCGATCGTCGTGAGATCGAGACCGGCAATCCCGGCGCGGATTTCCGCACCGAGGCCTACGCGTACATCGCCGGCTCGATGACCTATCTCGATTTTAAGGGACCACCGGCGGGCGACCCCTACATCGCGCGCAACGACGTCTTCGATCTCTATTCGGATACGGCCCAGATCGAACAGGCGATGCACGCGGCCATCGACCGGATACAAGAACGCTCCCTTCTCCCGCAGGATCGCAAGTGGACGATCGAGGTCTACAAGGCGCTCGCGTTCGAGTTCAAGGAGTACAGCCAGTTCCAGAACTTGATTGAGGTAAACGAGCTCATCCTGAAGAAGTGGCCGAACCATCGGGACGCTCCGATGGTCCAGAATCAAATCGCCCTGACGTACGAGACCCTCTCGTTCGGCGCGCGAGGGGCCGAAGCGGAAGCTCTGGCGGCGAAGGCGCTCGAGGCGCGCGGCAAGCTCGTCAATTACGTTGAGCAGCCCGGGAACATCCCCGAATGGGTCGAGAAGAACAAGGAAGACCCAGAGGCGATCCGTGCCGCTGAGCAGCTCGTGCGTGGCGGACTTCGCCGTGCCGCTGCAGACCACACGAACGCTGCGCGACGTTGGGTCAGTGAAGCGCGGAGCGCCGCCGCCGATAGTGAGCGCGAGGAGGATTTCACGCGGGCTTTGAATGAGTACCGTGCAGCCGCTGTCGCATGGGGCAGCTACCTGAACCAAGACGAGAACGCCGACGACTCGTACGACAGCCGCTTCTGGCTCGCCGATTCGTACACCGGCGCCGTCCTCGTTCAAGTCGAGCTCTCACGCCTTCCACCCGAAAAGGACATCGCCCTTGCGCAACAGGCGGCCCGTGACGTGCGCGACTCGAATGACAACGACGAGAAGCTGCAGCCCGCCGCCCAGATGGTGGTGTACGTCGCGCAGGCTGTTTTACGGGCGAATTACAAGCGCCACGCCGCCTCCGGTGGAACCGAAGGCATCGCGGAGCTGAAGGAAGTTCAGACCGAGAAATACGAGGACGGCGGAGACAAGCGCGAGCGCGCGGTGAAGGTCGACCTGCCCCCCGCGATCCAGAATGTGTTGAGCTCCCTCGATGAGTACGTGGCTCGCGTGCCACTCGAGAAGGAGCCGGACCCGAAGGACCCGAACCATTATCTCTACGCGTACAACGCTGGTGAGACGGCCTTCATCTACGGTCAGTTCGACGAGGCGAAGAAGCGCCTTTTGCCGATCTACAAGTCGCAGTGCGGCACGACGAAGTTCGCCTTTAACTCATGGAAGAAGCTCGTCACGATCGCTGCGCTCGAACGAGACTTCGATCGCTCGAAGGCGCTCGCTGAGGAGAACAAGAAAAAATCCTGCGCGATCACGGACGCCGATCGCGTCGTCGCCAGTAGCCTCGGCACCGACATCTTGAACTCGGCGATCTTCAAAGAAGCTTACGCCGCGTTTGAGAAGGCGCAGGCGCTTCCCGATGTGCCCGAAAACGCAGCCCAGCGCCGCGTTCTCTACACCCGCGCAGCAAGCCTCTATGAAGAGGGACTGAGCGTCGATCCCAGCCGGGATGAAGCACCGGAGGCGGCAATCAACGGTGCGATCGCTCACAAGCAGCTCAGCAATTACGACAAGGCGATCTCCATGTACGAGCTGTTCATCGGCGCGTACGGCAAGGACGACGCTCTCGATGCCTTGCAGAAGGGCGACAAAAAAGGGGCGGCACCGCAGCCCGAGAAGTACGCCCAACGCGTTCGATACCTCCGTCGCGCCTACGATGAACTCGCCGAAGCGTACGTGCTTTTCTTCGACTACCGACAGGCGGCCCAGACCTACGATCGAATCAGCAACATCGACCGCGAGGTGCCGCCGTCGAAGGAGCCCGACGGCAAGGAAAAACTTGGGTCACGCGGCTTCGACCCTGAGTCGCGTCGGAACGCGGCTCAAAATGCGGTGTTCCTCTACTTGAACATCGGCGAGCAGGCCCGGGTTGAGGCGACAAAGAAGCGTTTTTTCGCGATGAATCCGCCGAAAGAACAGCAAGCCGAAATCGAATGGCTGATCGCGCAGGGTGATCTGAAGAGCTGGGACGAACGCTCGCCGGACCGTGGTGACAATCGAGCGGCGCGCCTGCGGGCTATCGCAGCGATGGACGGGTTTTACCTCAAATGGGCGAAGGACCAGGCGGGCTACGCGACGTCCGTGCTCGCGGCCGGATACGCGGCCAAGTTGCGTCGGTTGGGCAGTGACTTGAAGGCCGATGACTGGTGTGACAACGCCGTCTCGACGTTCGACTCGTTCAAGGCTTCCGCGCCCAAGGACGAAAAGGGCGCGAGCAAGGCGACCGCTACTCCGCAAGCCGACGTCGCCGCCGAGTGCGAGTACCGCCGCGTCGACGATGAGCTAAAGAAAAACTTCGATTACGAGACTGGCCACCACCGCTACACGGGCGTGATCACGGACATCACCAAGGCG
Source organism: Polyangiaceae bacterium (assembly GCA_947475525.1). Taxonomy (GTDB): domain Bacteria; phylum Myxococcota_A; class Polyangia; order Polyangiales; family Polyangiaceae; genus SYFR01. The sequence continues at coordinate 234,007 of CANJMI010000003.1, forward strand.
TACGAAGAAGACGTCAACAAGGTAGCCAAGGGATACGCGGATAAGCTGCAGAGCATCGTCGAGAAGTACAACTCGGGCCGGTGGACCGTAGCTTCGCGAGCGCGCCGGGGAACCTTGTACGACTCGTGCCGCACCGGTCTCTTCAATGCACGCGAGCCCGGCCTGAAGCTCTACAGCGACGAGCCGCAGCCGCTGAAGGCGTGCGTCATCCTCAAGAAGAAAAAATGCAGCGAAGTCGAGCTTCTAAAAGAACTCGACAAGCAGTGCACGGAAACGGGAAACGAGTCCTCGTGCAATGGGTATGACTCCTTCACGTCGAAGCGTCGCCTCGACTGGCGCAAGAAACGTGATGAGCTCCTCGACGGAACCGACAAGCTGATGGTGGCGAGCTACACCGACGCCATTGTGCTCGGGCAGTTCTTCCGACAACGCGTCAAGGAGGTCGACCTCGCCGTCGCGCGCCTCGCGTTCCACCAGGACATCATCGGCGACATGAAATTGCGCGATTACTCGGGGCTCGTGAAGGACCCGAATCACAAGGACGACGACGGCAAGCCCATGACATTCGATTACCAAGATGGCATGTTCCCGCGGATGCGCCGCGGCCTTGGAATGCCTCTCGCGGATCAGGTCATGACGGCCCCGGTGCCGCTCACGAGCCAATGAGGTGTGACGTGCCGACGAACATCAAGTCGATGAGTTTCCGCTGGCTCTCCGCGCCTGCTGCACTTGTGGCGCTCGTCGCGCTCGGTGGGGCTGCGGCGATTGGCTGCGAATCGACCCCGGTGGCGAAGAGTCCGCTCGATCCGGGGAGCAACTCCACAGAGTCGGGGCCCCCCGTCGAGCCTGGGGCGGAGGCTGCCATTCCCACAGCCGGCGCGAATCCCGGCGATGTGCCGCCGCCCGCACCCGTTGCGCCCGATCAGCCTGCGGCGCCGACGATGAGCCCTCAGGCGCTTGCCGACTACGAGCAGGGCTTCGCGGCGTTCAACAACGCGGACATCTCCGGCGCCGTGCAAGCGTTCACTTCGGCAACGAAGGTCGACCCTCGTGCGTACAAGGCGTTCTTCGCGCTTGGCGCGATGCACGAGCGCGCTGGCAACGTCTCGGGCGCGTTGTCGGCCTACCAGCAATCCTTTGTGATCCAACCGGATTTTAGCGCCGGAATTGTCGCCTACGCGCTGCTCCAAGCTGAGACCGGAAACCTCGGTGCGGCCGAGACAATTCTCGTGCAAAAGCGTTCTGCGCTGACGAAGAGTGCCGCTCTGGCCGCCGCCCTCGCTGAAGTCAAATCGCAGTCCAAGGACAGCGCAAGCGCTCAGCAGTTGGCCCAGGAATCGCTCAAGCTCGACCCGACGTTTGCGCCTGCGATGTTGGCCGTCGCGCGCGACCACTATCGGGCTCGTCGACTCGATCTTTCCCTCTATGCACTGAAGGCGATTCTTGATGGGTTTGGGCCGCTGAATCCGCCGCGGGACAAGAGCAACGCGGAGGCCCGATTGCTACGCGCGACGATTTGGCTTGAGCAGGATCGGCGCGTGATGGCGATGGACGAGTACAAGGTGGTGCTCGAGGCCCGTCCCGATCTCGTTGTGCCGCGGCTCCGTTATGCAACGTATCTGCTCGAGTCAGGCGGCGTTGGCGATGCGATCCCCATTCTCCAAAAAGCACTCCAGTACGATTCCAACAACGTCGCGGCGCACCTGAGCCTTGGCGACGCGTATCGCCTCAAGGGTGACTACACGAAGGCGCGTCAAGAGTTCGAATGGGTGCAGCGGCAGAACCCCGGCCTCGCCGCGGCGCACTACAACATGGGTCTGCTTTTTCTTTTCGCGCCAAGCGTCGATGGCCTGTCGACCCGCGAGCAAGTCGACGCGGCGACGGCATCGCTGAACAAGTTCAAAGAGTTCGCGACCAAAGGCGAGCAAGGGGACGTCGACGAGCTCTTGAAGCGCGCCTCGCTGAAGAAAGCCGAACTCGATGCCCTCGCGGCTGCATCCGCTGCTGCTGCGGCCCCTCCGCCTCCGCCTCCGCCGCCGGCGAATGGCGACGCCACGCCACCTGCCGATGCCGCAACGACCACTGGAGGAGGTTGACCTATGAGGACTGTCTTCAATCGATTCGATCGGACTCTCTGTCGCCGTGTGTTCACGCTCGTTCTCGTCGCGTTAGCGTTGGCGCCGAATGACGCGGCGGCCCAGGAGACCAAGAGCAAAGGCCGCGCGCCGCGGGGTGTCATTACGCTCGCGGAGGTGACGATCACGGGCCGGCTTCAGAAGCCGATCGCGGCTGTCGATGTCGCCCGAATTCGACCGTCGCTCACCTTGTCCGAGCTCAAGCAGCCGTTCTTGAAGCGGATCGAAGCCGCCATCTACAAAGATCCGTTTTGACGGCATCGCTTGCGTGATGACGCTTACCTTTGCCTTGACCGTCGTTGCCCTGAAAGAGCCGGCGCCCCGAGCGTGAACGGACGCCGAAATGCTCGGGTACGCGGTCGGCCTCGGAATTGCGTTCGCGTGCGGTGGACTCGCCTGGCGTGCTGTTGTGCGCATGCAGCGCCGTTTCGATGATTGGCGAGTGGCTTTTCGTCTCGCGCTTGATGATGCGGCATCGGACGCGCAGCGCGCCACGCGGGTGGACGAGCTGCTCGGGGACTTGGAACGGGACCTCGATACCGACGCATTTCTCTCGGGTGCCGCGGTGCGGCTCGCCGTGGTTGGTGGCGCGGCCTGTGGTCTCGCGTTCGGCCTCGGCGGGGCTTGGCGCGAAGGCTTGGGCGTCTTGCCTGGGGCGGCATTCGGCGCCCTCGTGGCGGCTCGTCTTGGCCGTGTGCGAGCGACGAGGAGCGCGGCTATTCGTGATGGTGTTTCTGGGATCGTCGAGCGCGAGGCCTCTGGGCTACTCGTGCAAACGGTCACCCATGCGCTCCGGCCCCGGCGAACGCCTTTCGGGAAGCGCTGAATGACCGTCGAACCCGTGCCGCAGAAGAGCGTACGGCCCCGTCGCACGTAGACTCGAAAGTCACGACTCTGGACCCTCTGTCCACCAGCGTGTACGCTCCCCAAAACCACCCCGCTACCGGAGGCTTGAGCCACCAGTGAGCGAGGCCGGAGACAAGTCGATGCAGCAGACAACTCAGAGCCCACGCTCCTCCGTTCGCCCAGGTCGCATGACCGCTGTGATGCGGGCCGTTTCGCAGCAGGCCGGCCCGAAAATCCTCCGGATTGGCGTCGTTCAAGGCGGCAAGGTCATCGACGAGCGCCTGATTAAGCAGCGCACGCACGTCACCATCGGCCCAAGCGAAAAGTCGATGTTCGTGGTGCCGAGTCGTAAAATCCCGCCAAGCTTCAAGCTGTTTGAGCTGATCGGTACCGACTACCATCTCAACTACCTCGAGGGGATGACCGGTCGCGTCGCGCTGAAGACGGGCGTCAGCGATCTCGCTGGTCTCGGCGCGCAGGCGAAGGCCGTCCAAGACAAGAGCGGTAATTTCCAACGAGTTCGGCTCACGGAGGATTCCCGCGGCAAGGTCGTCGTCGGCGAGATGACGTTCCTTTTCCAATTCGTCGCGCCGCCTCCGGTGCAGCCGAAGCCGCAGCTCCCGATGTCCGTGAAACAGGGCGTCGCGGGTGACATCGACTGGTTCACGACGATCGTGGCTTCGTTCTCGTTTCTCTTGCACTTCTTCTTCGTGGCCTTGGTCTATTCCGATTGGATGGACCCGATCGTGCGCGACGAAGATGCGGTCGTCAGCCAATTGGTTGAGTCGATCAAGAGCTTGCCTCCGCCGCCACAGATCGAGAAGCAGAAGAGCGACGCCACGACGGAGAAGACCTCGGCTGCGGCTACCGATGCCAACGCGCCGAAGGCAACGGCTCCTTCTGCGGGCAGCCAAGCCAACAAATCTCCTGGTGCCGGCGACAAATCCCCCGGCGACAAAGCCGCGGGCGAGCGGGCGGCTGCTGACGCGAAGGCCTCCGAGTTGTCGAGCGCACTTGCCGAACTCGACGTTCAGACTCTCGGGGCACTCGGTAGCGGCGGGGTCGCAGTCGACAACGTGCTCGGTAGCGGTGAAGTGCCGGCCGGTATGCTCGATGAAGCCGCGCGTTCAGGCTCAGGCGCTGGCGCGGGAGATCCCGGTGGATTGAAAGGCTTTGGCGGCAGTGGCCGAGGCGGCACGGGACCGCTCGGGGGCGGCAGCGGCGGCGGCGATCTGAGCACGAAAGGCGAGCGCGGCGGCAGCGAAGGCGGCGGCGCTACGGGTGAGGGCAAGAAGGCTGAAGTCAAGGGGCCCACCGGCGATGCAAGCGTCGGCGGTGCCAGCGTCGGGGGCGGGGCCGTGGCCAACGCGAGTTCGGTCGTCGCCCGCATGAAGGGGCGGTTTCGCTCGTGTTATCAAGCCGGGCTGAACTCGAATCCCGAGATGAGCGGCAACGTGACGCTGGTGGCCACCATTGGCCCGAACGGTGAAGTTCTGAGTGTCGGTGGCGGTGGTGGCGGCGGGCTCGGAGCAATCGTCGGGTGCCTCAAGTCGGTCGTGCAGGGAGCCTCATTTTCTCCACCGGAAGGCGGCAAGGCGATCGTGTCGATCCCGATCACGTTCGTGAAGCAGTGATCGCGCGAGGCGTCTCAGCCTCAAACTCTGAACGGCAGCCCACGCGGTCCACAAAGCCCGTCTTTTCGGGCACGATGAATGCCCACCGGCGCGGGTGCATCGGAAGGGGATACGGGGAGCGACGCCTGGCATTCGTCGGCGTTTGACATCAACGAAGGTCGGGCGATATAGTCTCGACAGCACGGAGGAACGGTATGGGGCGCAGCACCAAGCGATTGTTGACGTACGCGATTGGCGGAATCTTTGCCTTAGTTGGCTCAGGGATCGCGACTGCGCAGCAGCCTGTCTCCGGCGTGCCGGAGTTCGATGTTCCCGCAGGTAAGGTCGTCAAGCTTAGCGCGGCCGAGCAACTCGAACAAGCGACGGGCTTCGTGGCGGGCATGGAGCGGGTCCGCGAGAGCGTGCGCCGCGAGCTCGAGGAAGCGCGCAGCAAAGGCGACATCGTCAAGAAGCTCTGTCTCGACGATAAGCTGAACCAGCTTGACGTGGCGCTCCGCAAGGCGACCGAGCGCGAAAAGGCGCTTGAAAATGCCGTTAAGGTCAACGACGCCGAGCTGACGAACCACGAATTTACGATTCTCAGCGTCCTCAACCAACGGGCGACGGCGCTCGATGCCGAAGCGAAGCTCTGCATCGGCAAAGAGATTGTCGCGGTTGGCGATAGCTCGACCCAAATGGACATCGAAGGCTCGATGCCCGACGAGTCGCAGACGACGGCGTTCCCAACTCCGCCTCTCGTCACGGAGCCCCCGGCTTGCGCCTCCTGTTTTCGTTGAGTGCGGTCTCTTTGCAGCGCGCGCGAGTCACGTCACCATTGGGGCGACTAAGCTGAGTGCGCGTTGGACGCAACCCAGGCTCGTGGCTTGGGAGGCTGCCGTATTGTCGATTGGCGGGCTTGTCCATCGATCGATGTTGTGTCCGGGATGGATGACGGTCTAAACTTCGCGCCGGTTCGGTCCCGATGAGGATGAAATCTGCCCTGCTTGCTTTTCTTGCCACTTCGGCTGTCGCGTTGACGGCCGGAGCGCAAGTCACTGTGTCCGGGCAGGAACCAGCCTGGCTGCCGGATCGGCAGTTCCGCGAGGGTGCCGGCATTCTGGCCGGAAATCTCGAGCTGCATCCGGGCGTTGCGATGGACTTCGGCTACGACTCGAACTTCACGCGGCGCGCATCCGACGAGAGTCCGGTCGGTTCGCTCCAACTTCGGGTGTCACCGTCTTTTTCAATGACGACGCTCGGGGCGCAGCGGCGTGCGGACGGTGCTCAACCGACGGTTAACTTTCGGCTTGAGACCGGGCTCACCTACCACGAGTTCATTCCGATTCGGGGTGGGACGCAACTCGATCGCGACGTGTTGCGCGCGCAGCGGAACGTCGACGGATTTTTGAGGTTCAACCTCGATGTGTTGCCCGGGCGCCCGTGGTCGGGGCGACTCTACGGTGGCCTGACCCGCGCGATTCGCCCGACTCAGCAAGCGATTGCCGGCACGAACTTTAACCGGCTCATGCCTGGGGCCGGCACGGAAATCGTCTACACGCCAGGGAGCGGGTTGCTCGATTGGCGATTGGGTTACGAGTTCAGCGGCACGGTCTTCGAGAAGGGTGACTTCTCTGCTCTCAGCAGCTTTCGCAATGAAGTGCTGACTCGCGGGCGGTGGCGTTTCTTGCCCCGCACGGCCCTGATTTACGACGGTCGCTTCGCCGCGATAAACTACCCGAAGACCGGCCTCAGCAAGACGGGCTCGCACCCCGTACGCACTCGGTTGGGCGCGACGGGCCTGATCACGCCCTCTTTCGGTGCGCTCGCGATGGTGGGTTGGGGCGCGAGCTTCTACTCGAACGACGCTCAGGATTTCAACAGCGTCATCGCGCAACTCGAACTCAAGTGGTACTTGCAGCCGACACTGACCACCGACCCCCTCAAGGTGAACCCGCTGCTTTCGGCAGTGTCGGTCGGCTTCGTGCGTGACTTCGACGACAGCCTCATCGGTACCTACCTCGAGAAAAACCAGGGTTTCGTCAAGTTCAACTACCTCTTCGGGGGGAGATTCCTCTTCAACGCGGAGCTCGCGGCGGGAGCCATTGTTTTCCCGGTTCAGGACAATCCCGACTACGGGCATCCCGCGGGTTGGTCGGACATGCGAGTCGATGGCCGCGTTTTCGGTGAGTACCGCGTCAAGGACTGGTTGGGCCTCGACGCTCAGCTCGATTACATCGGCTACTTCAGCCAGACACGTCTTGCGTTCCCGAATGCCAATGGTACCGACAACCTTGCTTATCAGCAGGTGTCGCTCTTCGGCGGAGCGCGCGTCTTCTGGTGACGGAGTCGCACGGAGGATGAAAACGCTGCACGCATTGGCGGCGGCGGGGCTCCTCGCGTTCACGCGGCGCCGTAGCGCGGCGCTGGTTGGGGTTGTAGGGCTGCTCGTGGTCGGTTGCGTGGCGGACATCCCGAAGGCCGTGTCCTTGCCTCCAGTGATTGAAGGCAGCACGCTCGGCGTGGGTGATGTCTTCGTGATGGTGATCGTCGGCGAGGAGAAACTGCCCGTCGAGTACACCGTTGCGCCGGACGGGTCCGTCGACGTCCCGTACATTCACCGCATCAAGGTGCTCGGGCTCGAGCCGCAGCAGGTGACCGATGTCGTTCGGCAGAAACTGATCGAAGGGCAGTTCCTTACGAACCCCAGCGTCTCGGTCGAGATCAAGGCTTACAACTCGAAGCGCGTCGTCGTCGCGGGTGAAGTCAAGGTTGCAGGGTCGATGGCGCTCGAGCCGGGGATGACGCTCGTGCGGGCGGTGTCTCAAGCCGGAGGGCTCACGTCGCTCGCGCGGAAAAGCGCCGTTGTGCTGAAGCGCACGTCGGCCGGCAAGACTCGCGCGGTGATCGTTGACTACGACGCCATCACGAACAATCAGATCCCCGATGTGCCGCTTCAAGCCGGCGACACGATCTTCGTTCCGCAGCGCCCATTCTGAGGACGGCTGCCCCCTCAGGGCGTGAAGGAGACGGACGCCACGGTCCGCAGAGCCGGCGCGGTGACGTCGCTCCCGGTGCCAGTTGGAAGTGCGCCACCCATCCCGACGCGCATGCGGAGTTTGCCTTCGAGGGCGCGCGCCGTCGAGAAGGTGGCGAGCCACTCCGCAGGAATCAATGGCCCGCCCGTGTCGTCTCGGCCGGTCGCATCGGCACCGAGCGTGTACTGCTGCTCGAGGCCGAACAGGCCGAAGACTTCGAGGCCCATGGTCAAGAGTGCATTGGGAACGAGGTCAATCGTGGCCCCAACACCGAGGGTCATCTGGTGGCCGATAACCGCGTCCGCGAGCTCGACGGACTTGCGTAAACGTGCGCCGATGTCCGCGCCAAGTTGGACGGCCCGGTACCGGTACGCTGCGCTAATACCGGGTGCCACGGTCACGCTACCGAAGGTGGCGAACGCATCGGTGCTGCCTGTTGGCGCGACAACTTGGACCCGCGCGGCGAGGTTGAAGGCGCGTCCGCGTACGAGGCTGACCGAGGGTCCGAACCGCAAGTCGCCCGACGCGCTGCGAGGCAAGACGGCATCGGAGCCGGTCAAAAAACCAACGCCCGCCCCCGACTGATACAACGTCATCGGTGCGGCGACATCGAAGCTGAGCCGCGACGAGAGGCCGATCGTTGCGAGCAGGTGCGCCCCGATAGCGTGTTCCACCGGGTAGACCGTCGCACCCTCGGGTGCCGTCGAACCGACCGTCAACGCGATGGGGCGGTAGACCCAGCTGGTCGTTACTCCGAAAATCACGTTGCGCGCCGCCGTGGTCGTTGCGGGAGCGAGCCATGTAAATTCACCCCCGGCGCTTGGCCAAAGGTTGTCCGCTGGCAGGCAGGTCGTCGGAGCTATGCCGGATCCGCATGCGCGCTGTGCGTATGCCGCACCGGGCGTTAGCGCGGCGGCCAGCGAAACGATAAGGGTGATGCGCCAAGCCTTCATCGACAAACCGACTAGCACGGCCCGGCCCGCGGGTGTGTTAGCTGAGCTTGGTGATACCGCACGTTGACGCGATCATCCTGGGCTCGGCGTCCCCGCGCCGAAGAGAGTTGCTCGAGCGAGTTGGCCTCGTCGTTTCCGTGTCGCCGGCGGATGTCGATGAGACGGTGCTGCCGGGTGAGACGCCTTGCGCTTACCTCGAGAGGGTGGTGGAGGCGAAGCTTCTCGCCGTGCGCGAGCGCGTGGGGGAAGGACGTCTCGTGGTCGTCGCGGACACCTCAGTCATTCGCGATGAGGTGCTACTTGGCAAACCGCGTGACGACGTTGAGGCGACGAGCATGCTCGCGCACCTTAGCGGGCGGCGTCATCGCGTGGCGACTCGGTTTGCGGTCGCGCGGGGTTCGTCCATCATCGCCGAGACGGTGAACACCGAGGTCGAGTTTAGGGGGCTGTCGGAAGGGGAGATCGCTCGCTACGTGGCCGCTGGAGAAGGGCGCGACAAGGCGGGGTCCTACGCGATTCAAGGCGTTGGTGCGGCTTTCGTCAGGCGGATCGAAGGCTCTTACACCAACGTGGTGGGGCTGCCGCTCTGCGAGGTACTGGAAGCGATTGAGCGGGTGCGAGCGCACTGACGAAACCGGCCGGTGGCTGCGACGGCTGCGAGAAATCCGAGCACCGGAACTTGGTAGCGCCCGCCACCGAAGAATGCGCCATGAACGACGAGGGTCGAGGCGAGCGTAGCGAAGGCGAGCGTGACGACCGGCTCGAAGGCCTTGCCGACAGCGCGTACGCCAAGCGTAACCGTCAACGCGACATGCGCGACATAGCCCCACGGTGATAACGCGAAGGCTGCACCAATCCACGCGATGGCGCGTGCAACCCTCGCGGCGCGACGCCGTCCAGCCGCGCGTCGCGGAAGGGTGGGCGCGGTCACGAGCAGGGCTGCAATGAGCACGAGCCGGTTGAAGGCGGTCTCGACGACGCCGAGCACGAGTTTCGCCCGGTCGCCGAAGGCCGCAGCATTCGCATGGTGGAGGTAGAAGCCAGCCGCTCCGCAGTAGTCGAAGGTGGCGGCCAATTTGCCAGGCACGAGCGACAGCCAGCCCGCGGGGTTTTCGCGGATGCGACGTTGGGCGGCGGCCCCGAAACATCGGTCTTTGCCCGCTTCGTCGAACACCTCGCGGCACTCCGCAGGAACGTCGATTGCGGCATAGGCTCCTCGCGCGTTGGGATTCGTACCGATAAGCAGGTTCCAACCGCCGTTGACGCTGACGAAGGCGCAGCGGTTCATTCGACTGCAGTTGCGGAGCGTCCAGGGCACGCATGTCGCGAGGGCGAGGGCGGTGACGAGCGTCGCCCCGAAAAGCCGCTGACGCCAAGCGGGGCGGGCGGCCGCGCAGCCAAGGAACGGCGCGAGCACGACGAGTTGAGGTCGCACGAGAGTTGCGACACCGAGCAAAATACCAGCCAAAACTAAGAAAAAGGAGGCACCCCCGGCGCGTCGCGGCTGCTGTCGCGCGACGGTGGCGGACCATGTGGCGAGCAGCAAGACCGAGCCCGCCAGCCCTTCGGTCATCACCGCGGGCGTGTAGGCGACGAGGGCGGGGTGGAGGGCGACGAGGACTCCACCGACGGGTGCCGCGGGGCCGAGTCGTGCGAGCATGCGGTGGACCGCGAGGGCTCCGAGTGCACCTACGATTGCATTGATTCCCATGGCCACGGTCGGCGAGCTGCCAAAGGCCGCGTAGGCCGCACCGATGATTGCTGGATAGCCGATGGGGTAGTGTGCCGCGTAGGTCACGACCCCGTCTGGCCAGAGCCAGGTGTATCCATGGCCCGCGGCGATTCGCTCCGCGATTGTCTGATAATAGGTGCCGTCTGCGGTGGGCGGAATACGGCCGTGCGCCCACACGACGGTGGCGAGCCGGACGACCAGTGCGAGCCCGAAGACAGCCCACGATTCGCGCCAGCAGCGCCGCTTTACCATCGACGCGGCGGGCTCGGCGCTCACGGCAAGAGGCCGCCGTCGACCCAACGCTTTACGGTGTCGATTTCGGCGGGCTTGACGCAGCCCGGGCAATCTTTGGGCATCGAGCCTTCTTGCATTCGAAAGAGCGAGCACCAGCCCTTGCTCTCCGAAGGGCAATAGAGCGAAGGCAGAAGCAGCGTTTCGTACTTCGTGATCACCCAGCCGCCCGCGCCAATCCCTTCGATGTGGCAAGCCCCTCCGGCGCAACGTGTGGCGAAGATGGCCTTCACGTCCTTCGCGTAGGTGGGCACGCAGCCAACGTCGCCTTTGCAGTCGGTGTCATCGCAGTCGACCTGCCCATCGGCATCTTCATCCGCGCCGCCTGAGCAGAGCTCGTTGCAGCCGCTATCGGCAACCCAGCAATCGCTGTCGGCGCAGTCGATCTGCGCGTCGCCATCTTCATCCGCGCCGCCCGAGCAGAGCTCTTTGCAGCCGCTATCGGCAACCCAGCAATCGCTGTCGGCGCAGTCGGTCTTCCCGTCGACGTCTTCGTCTTTGCCTCCACTGCATTGTTCAATGCAGGCCTCGAATGAAGCGCAGTCGCTGTCGGCGCAGTCGGTCTTCCCGTCGCCATCTTCGTCTTTGGCGCCTTCACAGACTTCCTCGCAGCCGGCGCCTTTCACCCAGCAATTCGGGTCCAAACAACCGATGAGGCCGTCGGCGTCTTGGTCGTCGGTGTCGCTGTCGCACGCCTGCTTGCATGCGCCGTTGGCGCGCCAGCAAGCGGAGTCCTCGCAGTCGGCGAGGCCGTTGCCGTCCTCGTCTCCAACAAGGAAACATTGCTCGACCGCCGGCTTCGAGCCGCAGCTGGTCGTTTCAACCGCAGCCAGCAAAGCCGACGACCAGAGCAACATCACCCAAGCTACGCGCGCCATGGCACTCCATTGTACCCGTGCGCGCGATCTGTCAAGGGATTGAGCTGTGCGAAGAGGGGGACTCGAACCCCCACAGTGTTACCCGCTAGCACCTCAAGCTAGTGCGTCTACCAATTCCGCCACCTTCGCGTTTGGGAGCGCGAACCTACACGCAATACCGTGGAAGTCAATCCAAGAAAAAGTCGACGCGCGCTTTCGGCTCCCCGTTCGGCATCTTGCCTCAGCATCGCCCACGCCGTCAGGGTGCGTCACCCCTTGCGCGGAGGATTGCGTCGACGAGCTCCGTGGGCGTGAACGGCTTACGGAGCCACGGCACCTTGTCGCTCGGGAAGCTCGCGACGCTCCCCGAGATGGCCAGCACCGTGAGCTGCGCCACTCGCACTCGGCCGAGCGCCGTCAGTCGCGGCAGTTCGAGTTGCGCACCTAGCGCCGACAGGGATGACGCTTCGAGGGGCGAGAGGTCGAGCAGCATGACGTCGAAAGGTGCGGAGGCCAATGCGGCCTCGAGCTCGGGAACCGTGCGGACGGCCGTGACGGAAGCGCCCCGCGCGCGCAGACTGAGATCCAGCAGTTCGACGATGGCCGAATCGTCCTCGAGCAACACGATTCGAAGCCCGGTGACGGATGAGGGTGCCGGCGCCGCCTTCGTTGGCCATTCAACTTCGAACCTTGCGCCGCGTGTTCGCGATGCCGCCAGGACGAGGTCTCCGCCGTGTTCGCGAGCGAGCGCCCGCGCGCCTCGTAGACCGATGCCGGCGCCACCGATTCGGGTGGAGCGACGGCCCGTGAACAGAGCGTCGCGACCCGCAAGCGGGATACCGGGCCCGTCGTCTTCGACAGCGAAGCGAACACGGCCAGCCCCGCTCGAGCTCGCGGTGATCGTGATGCTCCCTCTACGCGGTGAGACCGCGAGTGCATTGAGGAGGAGGTTCGTCAGCACCTGCCAGGCTTCGAGTGGCGCGGTTACGAGGGTGGCAGCGGCGTCGTCGGCGAAGTGGAGTTCAAACGACGCGTCCGCTCGCGCGGCTTCGAGCGCAAGGTCGTCGGTGGTGCGACGAATCAGTGCCGACACTGCTTGCGCGTCGACGGTGGGAGCTGCCAGAGCTTGCGGTTCACGCGCCCCGATGAGGCCGCGCAGTTGGTCCCGGGCCCAGCGGGCGTGGGTTGCGGCGCGTTCCAAGGCGTACTCGCGGTCAACCTCCGGCTGTGACGCGCGTTCGATCCAACCGAGCACCACCGTGAGCGCGTTGGTCGTGTCGTGAATCGTTGCCGCTAGCGCAGCAGGCACGTCGCAAGGATCTGAGTCGTTCGGACTCACGGCGCGCACCGTACCCCGGAAGTCGTCGAGCTGCGAGTCACTCGGACGCCGACGCGGGCAGGAGGAGACGGTAGTGGCCGGAGGCATCGCTGGTCGCTTCGCCAAGGCCGATCGCCGAGGGGCGCGCATCGGCATCCGAGGGCTCGGAGGCGAGCCACGCGCGAATCGTTACGCCGGCGACGGAGGTGCCATCGGTCGTCACGACCGTCCCGACGAGCACGACGGGGGCGGTGAACGTCAACTCGCCGAGCTCAAGGACTTGGGGCTCGCTCGCCGCGACGAAGATGTTCCGACGCACGAGCCACGGCAGGTTTGTCGTGCTCGACGGGCGAAGAGAAAGATCAACGAATCCTGGGTCGAGCGGCAACTCGAATGCGCCTACAGCGTTCGTGTACGCCGTGGAGGTCCGTGGGAGCGACGCGAGCAAAGAGGATTGCCCTGGCGAAAATGCCGCTTCGAGCAGCGAGACGTCCTCGGTTGCAGACGGCGCGAGCTGGGCGGCAATGTTGGCCGCTACCTCGTCCATCGGAGTCCGCGCCGAGCCGAGCACTCGCGAGACCGGCTTGACCTCGAACGTGCGGCCTTTCCCGAGGTCTCCGTCGCCGAACGTCCAGGTCTTGACCGTCACCGAGTGGTTGCTGTTCGCACCCGGAATCGCCACGATGTCGTAGTTGCCCGGGAGGATGTTCGCGGCGAAATTACCGGCCTTGTCGGTCGTGACGGCAGTCTGGTAGAGCGCGTTGTCCCCATAGGTCCCGCCGAGGAGTTGGCGGCTCGAGATGAGCACGTTGGCCGGCACGGGCTCACCTTCGGGAGTACGCACGCTCGCCTCGAGCGCGATGAACCGCGAGGTTGCCGCGGCGAGCGTCGCGACTTGCAGCGACACGTCCAGGTCCCCAAAGGGATCGATCGCGGCGAGCTTCCAGAAGAGATCCGGCATGCCAACTTGCTTCATCGAGGTCGGCGGGTGAATGACGAGCACCGGATCGATGGTCGTGCTCGCGTCGATGTCCGGCCGCCAGAATTGGAGGACGAAGCGCTCGGTCTGCAACTCCCCCTCTGCCTCGAGTCGCAGTGCGCCCCCAACGACGCGCCCCCGTTCGTTGTCGAGCAACTCGACGCGCCAGCATCGCGACGGGTCCGTGTCGCACTCGGGAGGGTGGGGCACGTCGAGGTGTCCCACGAGCGTCGCGGGCTTGCTGCGTGTGTAACGCAGCTCGGTGTAATTTTCGATGGCCTGCCGTTTGATCAGCACCGGCGGCAAGGTGCACCCCGGCGCAGCCTCGATGTCGGGTTTGAGGTAGATGTCGTACGTTCCCTCGGGGACGAGCACGTGCGGCCCACCACGCGCGTCATCGTGTTGCCCGCTGTACGGTGCCAGCGACACGCCGACAGGTTGGCCGACCGGATGAAGCTCGATCGTCGAGCGGATGGAGTCGCCGGTGCTAAGGGCTTCGCACGAGGTCGGCAGCTCCGTCACCGTGAGTGTGGCGAAGACTTCGATCGGCTGGCCGACGCTCAGCGCCCCACCGTGGATGAAGCCTTGCGGTGAGTCTCCCTGGAGGTTCAATCCGAACGCCGCGGCCGGTCGCACCGAGTGGAGCCCCGCCGCAACGGCCGCATTGTTGGGAACGTCGAGCTCGAGAAACAGGTGCTGTAGCTCCGAATGCGTTGCTACGCAGAGCGATTCGGTGCCGTCGCTTGCGCAGACACCAACCCGACAATCCGCATTGGAAACGCATGAATTTAACCGCTCGGGTTGGAGCCGTACCGATTCGGACGCGCAGCCACTCGCGAGGAGGGCCACCGTGACGAGCAAAGCTCGAGGCGTCATTGGCCGACCTCGGGGGGAGCGTCGGTGCAGAAGTGCGGAGATTCGGTCGTCTCCGTGGGGCAATCGACGATGGGGCACGCAGTCGCGGAGGCGTCGGAGCCGGCGCACAGCACAACGAACCAGCTCGTTTGGTCGGAGTCTGATAGCGCGACGGGGCAAAAACGGTCGCCGCTCGTACGAAATTCGTGGCTCACGATCAACGTGACCGTTCGGCAGCTCCGAGCGTCGTTGTTGTCTGGCGAATACTGCAAGCGAGAGAGCTTGCGGTCGATGATGGCTTTCTTCTCGAGCGGGCGTGGCCCATCGCTGAGGGTGCCGGGTTCGATGCTCTCGCCGAGGTCGTAATCGAAGCCGGGATTCGTTGCAGGATCGAGGCCGTAGTCAATCACCATACGGGAATCGACGCGCTGTCCGGCGTCCTCGGCGACGACCTGAAATTGGAACGACGGCAATTCGTAGTTCGCGCCGGTGACGGGAACTCGAATCAAGTTCGTCGGCTCCGGGCTGACGTTGACCAGTCGCGGAGCGGTCCGCTGTGGGCCTTCAAAACTTGGCGATTCGGTCACCACGCATCCCGCCCCGCCGGCCGTGTTCATCGCCATCGCCACGCATGCAAGCGAACAGCGTGCCAGGCGTGCAAACCGTGGTGAACCTGCGTGCTCGTGTTGCTCGAACCCTGGCATGGATGTCGCGGTCGTTCGTGGTAAGGCCGTCGATGAGGATACTAGCGCATCGCGTTGTGAGGGGGCGCAACGGTGGCGCGCCGCCAGCGGCAGGCGGCGTAGGATGGCTCGAGGGCCAGATCGACGAGGTTGGCGATTGACGGGTGCGTGCAGAGCTCGCGCAGCGCGTCCGGATGTTGGAGTGACAGGCTCGTCGAAATATCGAGCTCAGCCGCTGTCTGGATGAGCGCGGTGTGCAGGTTCCCGCATGCGAAGAGGCCCATGCGACGCCGTGCCCAACCGGCTCCGTGGCGCGCGACGCCGACTGCCACGCGGTTCGGCTCGTAACACAGCTCGCGGAGCATGCGATCCTCCGACCCGCGCACGATGCTCCAGAGATCTTGAGCCAACTGAGCGAGCGCCACCCTCTCGGGTTCCGATGATGCGCTGACCACCGGTCCAAACGCTCCGAGAAATCCCTGGATGAGCTGTTCGAGTTCAACGCTGTCGAGCGCCTCGACGTACGCGCATTGTGGCGTCGCGGCCGCGAGCGCATTGCCGAGGACGAAGGCGAGCGCAGGCGACAACTCGTCCGCCGAGCCATGAACGATCGCGCTCACCGGCGATAGAAGCTCGATTCGGTAGCCCAATGGGCCTCGCTGTCGATGGTGGTACAGCCGAACCCCTTCGAGGGGTACGAGCCGCTGCAGCGAGCCGAATACGCGGCCGAGGACGCTGGGTGAACTTGGTGTAACGAGGTCGGACCCATCGAGCGCGGCAGCCCCGTCGGCGGTGCGATAGAGCCCCGCGCGGCACGCGAGCGCGAGGGCGTCGTTCACGGTGCCCTCGAGGTGACCAAATAGAAGGCGGGCGGTCGCTTCGGTGCGTGCGGGCAGTTCTTCGAGGCGCGGCGGGTTTGGTCCAGGAAGCCCACGAAACATTGCCAAAACGTGCTCGATCGCGTCGCCGTGCCACCTGTCTCCGCCGGCTCTGACGGCATCGAGAAGGTCGGCGAGGCTCGCTTCATTTCCGCGGCGAAGGGTCGCCTGTTTGCGGCGGACGTCGATGAGTTCGCCGCGGAACCGGACCGGATCGTCGGCGAAGAAAGCCGCGAGTTCCTCGCCCGCCGCGAACTCGCCGTCGTCGAGCCTGCCCTGAAAGAGGTCAAGCTCTCCGCGCGCCAGTGAGTCGGGTGAGGGCGCTCCCGAGAGGAGCTTTCGTTGCACGCGGTCCGCCCCATGCAGCGGAGGATGGGAGCCGGCCGGGATCCCCCTCGACTCGTGGTTCGAGGGCCGTGCCGACTCGGGAGCAGGCGGGTCGCCAGGCAGGGTGCCGTTGTCGTCGTCGAGTTCGTCGGGGCCTGCGAGCGCGCTCGAGACGGCAAGGCGCATCAAAATTAAGTCGGTGGTCGGAGGGATGCTGACGAGGTGTGCGAGTGAGGACTCGGCACGGCTCGGGTCGCCGGCTGCGAGAAAGTTCTCGCAGGCGTGCACCGCGGCATGGACCGATTCCTCGATGTTCGAAGCTTCGTGCGAGAGGCGCTCCCAACGCTCCGCGGATTCGCGATGGCGACCGAGTCCTTCGAGAAGCCGCGCGTGCTGACGGCTGGTGTCGACGTCGGGGATCCGCGATTCGGCAAGAATCAGCTCGAGCTCGCGGCATGCGGCGTCCGGCTCGCCGAGGCTCGTCTCGAAAAGTGCGGCGCGCCGTAGCCTGAGTAGCGCGCGGGTCGGTGGTGGGGCGCTCGCAATGCGCGATTCAAGGTGATTTGCGAGCGCACGGTGGTTCGATGTAAGCTCAAAAGCACGTTCCTCGTCGGAGAGGACGAGTTGGGCCGAGCGTTCCCAAAGGCACCACTCGGTCGGTTCGATTGCCGGTAGCGCGGTGGCGAGCGCGATGCCGAGCCCAAGTTCGCGGTCGCCGCCGATGTCCGACGTTACTCGCGAGTGGCGGCGCGTCGTCGGTTGCGCGGCCGCGAGAGGTACGGCTTTCGCGAGCTTGGCCAGGCGCAATCCTGGGGCATCGGACCGGTGCTTGGCGTCGAATGGGTTCCGGAGGCCGAGTGCCTCAAACACGAGGGGCGTTACCTTGGTGATGGCCGGCATGCGGCCCACGCGTTCGGGAATCGCGATGGCCACGAGCCGAGCGGCTTCGAGGTGCTCTTCCTTTGGGAGGGACTCACCGGTTGTGACGAGTTGCTCGAGTGCTCGCTCGACGAGTGCGATGGTCGAACCAAGTTTGCCCGAGGCCCCCATCGCGCACCACGCGAACTCGAGTGCCTGTCCGTGCGCGCCGAGTGCCTGCAAAATTCGAGCGCCTCGATGATACGCGGCGCGGGCACCATGGGGTCCGGCGGCACGGCGGGCGAGCAACTCGTATGCGCCTGCGACGAGGGATTGCGCAGCGTCGACCGCTCCGTTTACCGCGAGCCGTTCGACTTCGGAGTCGATCGAATTGAGTTCGGATGTGGTGGGGGCGATCCGCCGCAGTGCGGCGGTCACGAGTTCAACGGAGAGTTCGTGGCGTCCGGTCGAGCCTGCGAGGTCCGCTGCGGCAGCCAAGAGAGGCGCACAGAGAATCGCGTCGTCCACCTCGTCGAGAAGAATGACCCGAGCTTGAATGCGCTCGAGCGCAAGGTCGACGCCGCCCCTCTCGACGAGGTCATCCCGATACGTGGCCACCCCGCTCTTCGGGGCACGCGCGCACGCATAGAAAAGCGCATCTTCCGCGCCGCCGACGTCCGACGCGAGATCCCATCGGAGGATGCCCAGTTGCCGCCAGAGCGCTGCGGCTTCCGACGCTCCTTCGTTGTTCTCGGCGAGCCATGCTCGCGCAGTCGCGAGGTCGATCCTTGCATCGGCGCGCGCCTCGTCGCTGAGCTCCGCGAGGTTCGCTTCGATCCGTTCGAGGCGCTCGCGCGTTGCCGTGGCAGCCGACCGACTCACGGCGGCTTGGCTCAGGTGGGCGGCTGCAGCTTCGGCATCGACTCCCAACGCTGCGTCGACGGCTCGGAGCCATCGATCGGGGGCGTCCGTCCCGCCGGCGACCGCGTGTGCAACGATAACGTCGAGTGCGCAGCGGCTCTCAGCGCAACTCGAAGCTGCACGGATCACTTCTTCGACGAGGTCGTCGAGCGGGCCGGTAATTTGCAGCAGGCTGCGACCGACGTGGGCGCCGCGTTTGGGGTCGTGTGCTGCGAGTGCGGCGATTGCACGAGCGAGCCATGGGGAGACTTCCGCGGCCGGATGTGGCTCCGAACCGAGCGCGACGAGAGCGGCGCCGAATGCTTCCGGACCGAGCGCCGCAACCGAGGACGTGAGGTTCGCCAAAAGCCGCTGGCGAAGTTCCGAGTCGCCCGGGCGCAGCGCCAACGCTCGGCGAAGCCACGGGCTCGCGAGGTCGTGGCGGCCCAGCCGCGCGGCCTTGCGCCCGAGGGTGCGGTAATGGCTCGCGCGTGGCGGGATGAGGCCCATGCAATCTTCGAGCTCTCCCATGGTGGCGTCGTCGTCGCCTCCGAGTCCGATGAGGACGGTTCGCGGCCGCGCGTCGGCTTTCGTGAGCCCGCACGCCTGTCTCGCCAACTTAAGCGCGGCCTCGCGGTTTCCGGCCTCGCCGTACGCCTCGCTCGCGAACGTAAGGGTGACAGCGCGAGGAGCTCCGCGGAGTTTTTCGGACAACCGGCACAGGGCATCGCCGCGGCTCGGGGCGGCGCTCATTCGGGTGGCATCGACCAGTGCGGCAGCGAGTCCACGCGCGCCGGCCGGTGGGGTGTCATTCGCTAGGCCGAGGTGCGAGTCATCGATCAGCGATGCGAGCGATGCCGTTGCCTCTTCCGCGGACATCCCGTGGGCCGCTGCGTCCAAAGTCGCTCCGAATGCGGCCGCAGCCGAGCCTCGCGCGCGTGCTTGCTCGATGCGATGGATCGCCGTCGCAAGGGAGGTTCCGGACGCCTGCGCGAATTCCCGCAGGACCTCGTCGGCGGCCTCGTGCCGTTCTTGGCGAGCCAGCGCGGCCGCGAACTCGAATGCGGCTCGTTCGTGATTCGGTGCAATCTCGAAGGCTCGCGCGATGTCGAGGAAGGCAGCGTCGCCTTCGACGATGCGCGATGCGGCTTCGAGCCATGCTTCGCTCGCGCGCTCGGCGGTGACTGGCGTCTGGCTCCAAGCGGCGATGCTCGCTAGGCGCTCGAGGGGTCGCGGATCTCGAAGGCTTGCGACCGCGAGCTCTCGGTAGATGACGGCCGCGCCCGCCGCGTCTCCCGCGCGCACGGCCGCGTCTCCGGCGGCAAGGCCCAACTCAAGTCGGTCACCGTCGTGGGTGGGCGTTCCGGCCCGCAGGAGCTCCGCGGCTTCATCGTGCCGTCCGAGGGCGGCGAGTTGGAAAGCCGCCTCCATCCGTACCTCACGGTGATCGGTGTCGCCCGCCAGCTCGAGCGCGCGGAGCAGCAGCGAGACGGCGTCCGCCACATGAACTCCCCGAGTCAAACATAGCCGCGCGAGCGCCACTGCGGCATCGCTCTCCGCGCTGGCGTCGTCCCGCTGCGCTGCGTTGCGCATGCGAGCGACGAGCGATGCTCGCGGCGGAATGGCGCCCGTCTGCCGCGACAGCGGCTCGTCCTCGCACGCGTTCGCGCGCGGCAAGGGGTACGGAAGGAACGCGTGCGTCGCGGCGGCCATGTCGATTACTTCACGGTGAGTACGAACGGGCTCGTCGCAAGGACGTGTTCGTTCTGCGACAGCGGAGCGAGCAGCCCCGCGAATGCGAGAACGTCATCGCGCAACGGGCCGGCCACGTCGAGTGGAGAGAGCCATGCTTCGACGGCCTTCGCTTTGGCCTCCCGTTCGAGCCGGCGGCGCGAAGCCTCTCCGTCATTGCCCCCTCGAAGCAACTCGAGGAAGCCGCCCGCTTCGCGTTCGATGTGAACCGGCAAGCGGGGACCTTCGTGGGCGAGTGCACGCGCGAGCGCGATGGCCTCGGTGAGGCCTCCGAGTTCGTCGATGAGGCCGCGCTCCTTGGCCTCGTCACCGGCCATGATCCGGCCTTCGGCCGCTGGCTCGATTGCGCTGACATTCGTGCCCCGTCCCTCGGCAATTCGCTCGAGAAACAGGCGGTATGTCGATTTCATCGCGTGCTCGAGTTTGCCGCGAGTGGCGTCGTCCCAAGGCACGAGGGGCGACCCGTAGGCCGCGCGTGCGCCTCCACCTTCGCGAGCCGGCACGACGGTCACGTGAACGCCGGCTTGCGCCAGGGTGCCGCCGAGCACGAGCTTGCCCATCACAACGCCGATCGACCCGATGATGCTGGTGCGCTCGGCCACGATCTTGTTGGCCGCCGCCGCGATGTAATACCCGCCGCTTGCGGCCATCCCGCCGATGGAGACCACGACCGGTTTCGTCTTTCGCAGGTCCATGACTTCACGCCAGAGCAAGTCCGAAGCGAGCGCCGAGCCCCCGGGAGAATCGATTCGAAGCACGACGGCGCGCGTGAGCGGGTCTCGGGCGAGACGTCGCAGGACGGGCCCAAACTCTTGTTGTGTGATCCCCTCGCTCGAGCCGAGGCCGGCGCCTCCGGCCATGCTAATGGCGCCCGTTGCGCGCACGACCGTGACGTGTGGAATGCCGAGTTGCGGGGTACCGGCGAGCGCTCGAAAGAGCTCTCCGAGCCCGGAATGGGGCTCATTTCCGCGGCCGAAGACGACGGCCCGGGTCTTCACTCCGGCGAGCTCGAGGGTGCGGTCGCGCGCCTCTGCTTCAAAGCCGAGTTTGTCGACGAGCTTCAAGTCGCGGGCATCGTTGGCCGTATACGGTCCGTCTTCGAGGCGGAGGGATTCCGCGGTCGCGCCGCGCCCACGTTCGATTCCATCCAGCCAAGCCCGGCGAATCCCGCCGAGCGCCGCCTCGAGCGAGCTGCGCGCATCGGGGCTCGGTTCGTCGCGCGTGAACGGTTCTTCGGCTCCTTTGAAGCGGCCCTCCTGCATGAAGTCGACCTTGACGCCGAGCTTGTCGAAGAGTGCCCGCGCGAAGACGAGTTGCGCCGCCAGACCCACGGCTTCGACAGTGCCTGCGGGCGTCAGCCACACCTCGCTGCACGCGCCCGCGACGGCGAGGAGTGACGCGTTGCCGTAGCCGTCCGCGTGACACACGACAGGCATCGATTTGCGCAGCGGCCCCATGATTCGAGCGAACTCTTCCGCGCGGGCCATCGCGAACGCCGCACCGCCGAGGCGAACGAACACGCCGCGGGTTGCGCCGTTGGTCGACAACTCGTCAATTTTCGCGGTCAGCTCGGCGAAGCCGTTCGCTCCGCTACCGCCAAGGAGAGAACTCGACCCGGCCTCCGTCGCGCCGTCGCGCAAATCAAATTCCGCGACGTGGGGTGCGAGCAGACTCCCGCCTTCGTTGCTCTCGGTCACCTCGTCGACGTGTCGTGGTCTTCCGTCGCAGGCCGCGAGGGCCCACACGAGCATCGTCAAACTTCGTAGCCGCCGCACCACGCAAGGTTACTGCGGCCGATCGGCCGTGTCGATTACGGCTTCAGGGCGGGAGATCGGTGGTGTCGATTTCGGGGTTCGAGACCGGCCTCGGCGCCGGCGTCGGTTCGCGCTTCGGCTCGGGTTTTGCCCCACGTTTTGCGGGGCTCTTGCCGCCGGCCGGCTTGCTGGTCGATGCTCCGCCGCTCGCTCCCGAGCCATGGCCGGAAGCTTCCTGGATTCTTAGGTACGCTTGATCCGCGTACGCTGTTCCCGGGGCATTTTGGATCACCTGACGGTAGAGTTCGACAGCTCCGCCCTTGTCGCCGCGCTGCCACTTCAAGTCCGCGATGCCGACGAGTCCCGGCACGAAATGCGGGTTGTCTTTCAGCATGTCCTGGTAGCGACGCTCGGCGCCCGCCGTATCGCCGCGCCCGCGGGCGACCTCAGCCAAACCCGTTTGAGCCTCGCTGTTGCCGGGGCTCTTGGCGAGCGCTTGTTCGTACATGCTCTCCGCTTCGTCGTAATTCCCGCGCTTTTGCGCGGCTCGAGCGCGTCGCAAGGCTTCGCGAAAATCGAGGGCGGAGAGCGGATCTCCCGCGTTCGCTGAGGACGCCGGTGCCGCACTGCTCGCGCCCGCTGCCGGCTTCGCGCGGCCTACGTACTCGCGAAGGGCCGCGAGGACCGGGTGCTCGGGGGCGAGCTCGGTGAGCTTGTCGAGTTCGCGTTTTGCAGCTTCGACGTCGCCGCGGCGCGCGAGCGCGTACGACAGGAGCGCCTGTGATTGACCGAGTTTTTTTTCTGTGTTCGCCGCCGCGCGGAGCCGCTCGATGACGGTGTCCCAGCTCGGTTCTGGCTCGCAGAGGTCGAGGGTCGCCAGTGCTCGGCCGGCACCTGGGTCATTGCCCTTGATCTTCGACACATGACGTCGAGCGTCGCCGAGCTTGCCTTGCAGCCGCAGGGCATCGAGCTCGAGAACGGCGGAGAGCGCTTCGTCATGGTTGACCTTGAGCGCGGCATCGACCGCGGCACGGGCACGCTCGACGGTCTTCGCGAGGTCGTCTGCGTCTTTGCCCTCGAGGCGCGAACGCAGCCAAACGCGGTCGGCTTGTAGAATCGCTACCCTTGCGAGCCCACGTGCTCCGCGAGCATCGAGTTCGGCGGCGCCGCTCGCCTTCGCGAATTGCTCTTTCGCGCCTTCGATGTCTCCCTCCAGCAGCAGCTTGTCGCCTTCCTGCATGAGTAGAGTGACGCGCTCGTTGTCGACTGAACTCGCCGCGACGGGTTTGCCTTCGCCACCGAGCTTGCGTAACGCCGTGACGCCGAGAAGTCCGGCGATGCCGACCGCGACGATGCCCGTCGTCCATCGACCGAAACTCGGACGTGACGCGCGCCTGCCGTACTCACTGAACCGTGGGTCCGTGGTGCTCGAACGACGCAGTACCGACGGGCGCACTCCGGGGCCGTCGGGGCCTGACGAACGGCGGCCGTCCTTCTCCGGCGGAATCGATTGCCCGGGCGGCACCGATGATTCGGGAGGGCTTGAGCTCTCGGGCCCGCCCGACCCGACCTTGCCGTGGTCGCTGTCGCGCGGCGGGCTGCTCTCGTCGATTGCCAGGCTCACCCGCTCGAGCGCGTCATTGACGTCGTCCTCGAGGTTGGTCCCCTGGAACATCGCTTCTGGTGCCGGCTCGGGAGTCGACGGTTGAGTTGGCGGCTTTACAGGCGGTGGACGTAGTGGGGCCAAGAACCCGAGCGAGGTTGCGCCTGACTTTGCCTCCTGGAACGAACCGGCCACGCGCGGGAGCGCGGGGTTCGTCGCGAGCATGTCGAGGTCGTCGGTGATGATGGTGGTCGCGATTTTCGGGGTCACCGGCGGAGCTACCGGCCGCCCTTGGCGTTCGGCTCTCTCAATGCGCTGGCGTCGCGTCGTGTCGGCTTCGAGCGGGTCGGCCGCCTGAAAAAAACTACGCAGTTCTTCGATTGCGCCGAGCCGCTGCGGCTTGCTGCCGTCATCGGGTACGAGGAGGTCCATCTCGGTGACCTGAGCCGACGAGATCGCCGACTGGAGCTCGCGCATCGCGAGGTAGCGCAGCTCGCTCCCATCGGCCTTGCGCACCGTCCATCCAGAGAGTCCGCCGGAGCCGGCGGGACGGAACACGCGGAACTGGTGTTCGCAGCTCGTGCATTTTACCGTCGTGCCGCGGCTTGACACGAGGGCCGCGTCGAACTCGTAGCGGGTTTTGCAGCGGTCGCAGGTAACGTCCATGGTGCGCTTCGGGGCCGAAAGCTAGCATGGAACTCGCCGTACATTTGTGTGCAAATACGCGGCGGGGCGGGGTGCCGACGGTGTTATGGAGGCGACATGCTCGATCTCCGTCAAGTCGTCGATCAACTCGACGAGGTTCGCGCGGGTCTCGCGCGTAGGTCGCCTGCCGCGGCGGCTCAGCTTGGCCCAATCGCTCCGCTCGCCGCCGAGCGTCGTCGATTGATCGCCGAGTCCGAGAAGATGCAATCCGAGCGCAACGTCGCCAGCAAGGAGATGGCTCGCGCGGACAAACACTCTCCCGAGTTTGCGGCTCGCCGCGACGAGCTGAAGCAGCTCAGCGCCACCGTCAAGGACCTCGAGGCCCGCACGACGGCCTGCGAAAGTGAACTGCAGGAGCTCCTCGCGCGTATCCCGAACCTCCCGGCTGAGTCCGTGCCGAACGGTACGGGAGAGGCGGACAACGTCGTGGTCAAGGTTTGGGGGAGCGCTCCCGATCAGCCGTTCCCCGTGAAGGCTCACTACGACATCGGCACGGACCTCGGCGTGCTCGACTTCGAGCGCGCGACCAAACTCTCCGGACCGCGCTTCACCGTGCTCTGGGGCGATGGGGCTCGACTCGAACGCGCACTCATCCACTTCATGCTCGAGCTCCACACGCGCGAGCACGGCTACACCGAGGTGCTGCCGCCTTTTCTCGTCAAGGGCGAGACGCTTTTCGGCACGGGGCAACTTCCCAAATTCGAAGAGGACCTTTTCAAGACCCGCAAGAGCGATCCCGAGCGCAGTTACGACCTCTACTTGAGCCCAACCGCGGAGGTTCCTTTGACGAATCTCCACGCCGACGAAATTCTCGAAGGCGAAGTTTTGCCTCTCGCCTACACCGCCTACACACCGTGCTTCCGCAGTGAAGCGGGCAGCTACGGCCAAGACGTGCGCGGGATGATTCGACAACACCAGTTCGACAAGGTCGAGCTTGTGCGCGTGTGCGAACCGGAGCGATCCGACGAGGAACTCGAGCTTCTCACGCGGCATGCCGAGACGGTTCTCGAACGTCTAGGGCTGCATTATCGGCGCGTTGCCCTGTGCGCGGCGGACCTCGGCTTTTCTGCTGCACGGACCTACGACCTCGAGGTTTGGCTGCCGTCGCAGAACAAGTTTCGCGAGATCTCGAGCTGCTCCAACTGCGGGGATTTTCAGGCGCGCCGCGCGAAGATTCGGTACCGCCCGCAAAAAGGGGACAAGCCGCGGTTGCTGCATACGCTGAACGGGTCGGCGCTCGCGGTCGGCCGAACGCTGATCGCGATCCTCGAGCAAGGGCAGCGGGCCGACGGTAGCGTCGTTATCCCCGAGGTGCTGCGCGCGTTCATGGGCAGCGACACTCTCCGACCGACCCCGCGACGCTGAGGCTCCCGAGAGCGCGGCCGATTGCCGGGCCGACGGCTATGTATTTGGGTCATTAAGTTGGCCTGACCGGAGCGCCCATGGAACAGAGTCCACTATGGGCGCGGCCGAGCGCATCTCTCGTAGCTCCGATCACGCGTCGCAGCGTCGCTCTCTCAGTTCTTGGGAGGGCGAGGAGACGTGCGACTACGACCAGTGGTGCGTTGAGCTCGACGGCTCGATAACCTGCCTCTCGAAGCGGCAACTCTGGACGGCCCTCGCACGCGGTCGCGTGGCTCCCGAGACCCCAGTCTGGCGTGATGGTCTTGGACACTGGGTGGCGATTGCCGACGTCGCCGAGCTCACCGTGGACGACGAAGACTTGCGTGTTTCGGTGCCTGAGCGCTCAGAGATTCGCGTGCGGCGCGTTCCTTCACCCTTGGCGGTTTCGGCATTGGACCGGCCGAGTCGGTGGCGGACGCGGTCTGTCGAGCTCGCGACCTTGCCGTTCACGTTGATCCGCCTCGGGGCTGCCGCGACCGGCACGGCTTCGGCTCGCGCTGTTCGCTCCGTCGGGCGTCGGCTCACACGCCGCGCGGTGTTGCGAGCGGCCGCGATCGTCACGCTTGCCGTGGCCGGGGCCGTCGCTGGCATTCACGGCGCGAGCCTCGCCGACGACGATGTGCCTCGGGCGCAGCGCGTTGGGGTGGACGTGGCTGAATACGCTCGATTTCTCTCCGCACGGGTCCACATGCGGACCGTCGAGAACGAACGCATCTGGTGGAGCGAACGCTGGCGCTGACCCGCGCGCGCGCCTCAAAAATCCCGAGCGGGCGCCCATCGGGCCGTCATTGAAATTCTTCGGATCCGACGGTTGGAGTGGGACGCGACGGTGTGTTAACGTCCGCCGCTCCTCCGGCATCGTCTAAAGGCAGGACAGAGGACTTTGAATCCTCGAATCGTGGTTCGAATCCACGTGCCGGAACCCGCTGCATCGCTCCTCTATCCCGCACCGAACGGGCTCTTCCCGCTCGCTTTTACAGGGGAATGGTGACTTGCCTATGGCGCACCGGCTTCCCGAAGAAATCACCATCGAGCTCGGTCTCGACGACCCCGACGACGACGCTTCGCTGCGCCAGGCGGTCGCCCGTCGACTCGGCGTGGCGGTCGAACATCTTCCCGAGGTCGAGGTCTATCGTCGGTCGATCGACGCACGCGATTCTCGGGTGCGATTTCGGCTTCTGCTCGGCCTCGGGTCGCACGAAGCCACCTTCGAGCTCGGGGGCGTGACGCCGCGCGAGGTCGACGGCCCGGCAGAGGTCGTGATCGTCGGCGACGGACCTGCGGGCATGTTCTGCGCATACGAACTCGCGCGACGTGGCATAGCCTCGATCGTTCTCGATCGCGGCAAGGAGGTCCAGCCGCGCCGCATCGATCTGCGAGGCCTCAATCAGCGTGGACTGGTCGATACCGACAGCAATTACTGCTTCGGCGAAGGCGGCGCCGGCACGTACAGCGATGGCAAGCTCTACACGCGAGCGCACAAGCGCGGCAACGTGCGCGACGTCATCGAGGTCCTCGCCATTCACGGCGCACCCGCGGCCATTCTCACCGATGCGCGCCCTCACATCGGTTCGAACCGTCTGCCCAAAGTGGTGACGCGAATTCGCGAAAGACTCGAATCGGTCGGTGTCGTGTTCCGCTTCGGCGCGAGGGTCACCGACTTGCTCGTCGCCGGCGAAGGCGATGCGCGGACGGTTCGTGGGGTGCGTCTCGCGGATGGGAGCGAGCTTGGCGCGCGCGCGGTCGTGTTGGCGACGGGCCATTCGGCGCGTGACGTCTTCGAGCTCGTTGACCGCGCGGGTGTGCGTCTCGAAGCGAAGGCGTTCGCGCTCGGCGTTCGCATCGAGCATCCGCAGCCACTGATCAATCGCATTCAATACGGTCAAGACGCCGGGCATCCTCGCCTGCCGAACGCCGCATACCGTCTGGCGACGACGGTCGAGGAGCGCGGCGTGTTCTCGTTTTGCATGTGCCCCGGCGGATGGGTCGTGCCAGCCTCGACCGAGCCCGGGGCACTCGTCGTCAACGGCATGAGCCTCGCCAAGCGAAACTCCCCGTTCGCGAATTCGGGCTTCGTGGTTTCGGTGGAGCTCGCGGACCTCGCGGCTGCGGGCTATTCGGGTCCGCTCGCGGGGGTTCAATTGCAGACCGAACTCGAGCGGATGGCGTTCGTTGCGGGGGGCTCTTCGCTGCAGGCTCCGGCGACGCGCGTGACGGACTTCGTGGCCGGGCGCGGTTCGACGACGCTGCCGCCCTCGAGCTACATCCCAGGTCTCGTACCTTGCGACGTAGGCGAGGTGCTCGATGCCGGACGTCTGCCTCTCGCCGCGAAAATGCGCGAAGCTCTGCGGCGCTTCGATCGGAGCCTGCGCGGCTACATGACCGAAGACGCCGTGTTGATTGGGGTCGAGACGCGAACGAGCTCGCCGGTCCGCATTCCGAGGGACCCGACCACGACCGAATCGCATGACCTCGGTGGGCTCTTTCCGACCGGGGAGGGTGCCGGCTACGCGGGGGGAATTGTCAGCGCAGCGCTCGATGGCATTCGTGTCGCCGAGTCGGTCGCCGCAAAGCTCACGCGAAGCTCGAGCTTATCCCAACGGTAGAGCCACGCCTGTGCGCGACGCTCGGTCGCGGGTGCCGTCGGTGATAGCCTCTCGCGGAGGCGGATGGACGAGGAGGAGGCGAAGTTTGTAGGGCGCCTCATCGCGCGTGATGAGACGGCGTTCAACGAACTGGTGGTGCTCTTCGAACGGCGGGTGTTCAGCCTCGTGCTCCGCATGCTCGGCCGCCAAGCCGATGCCGAGGAGGTCACGCAGGACGTCTTCATTCAGGTGTTCCGCAACGTCGAGTCGTTTCGCGGTGACTCGAAACTCTCGACTTGGATCTTCCGGATTGGCATCAATCTCTGCAAAAATCGCATGAACTACGATGCGCGGCGTCAGAGCCGGCGCCACGATGACCTCGGCGACTACGAAGAAAGTGACGCGCTTCAAGGCGGCGACGGGGTGAGCGTCGGGGCGGTAGCGAGGCCCGATCACGCTGCCGAAGAGCGGCAGCTCATCGAGGTGGTTCGCGAGGCTCTCGAGACGCTCGACCCCGAGCACCGCCAGCTCGTTATCTTGCGCGACGTCGAAGACCTCGCCTACGAAGAGATCGCCGAAGTGACGGGACTCAACATCGGAACTGTGAAAAGCCGCATCCACCGTGGCCGCTCGCAACTGCGTGAGAAGGTCGAGAGACTGATGCTGCAACGTAAAGTGAGAAAGGCGGAGCCATGAGTGAGGACAGCGAACGAGAGGCCGAGCGACCTCAGTCGCAGCCGGGGGAAGGCGAGGCTCCGCAGGCGAGCGTAGATGCGGTGGCGTCGGCTCCCGCGGGAGAGGACATGGACGCTGCGCCTTTCGACGAAGTGGACGTGCGGGACTTGCTGCGCCGCGCGCTCGACGGCGAGCCGAAGGGTGACTCGGGCAGCGTACTTGCCAACGTGCAGCGACGCCTGCGGGACGAGTCGAAGGGTCAGTACTTCGCAGACGGCTGGGCCACGGCGCCTACCCCCCGCGAAACGTATCTGATCACAGCAGCCGTGATGTTCGCCCTGCTCGTTGCCGCGTGGTTCCTTCTCGGACCGTACGGCATTCACCGGGTCGAGGCCGCGGTCAGAGCGCGCTGATTTCGAATTAGACCGCGGTCCAACGAATGAGGATCGCGGTGATGTTGTCCGGTCCGCCGTTGGCGTTTGCGCGCTCAATCAGCTTAGAAGCCGTCTCTTTGATGTCGCCGGTCGACTCGTTGAGAATCTCTTCAATCTGCGCGTCCGACACCGGGCCCGCAAGGCCATCCGAGCACAGCAAGTAGGTGTCACCGATCTCCGGCACCTCGAAGCGCGTGTCGACCTTCACGGTGTCCTTCATGCCTAGTGCGCGCACGATCACGTTCTTGTGCGGGAAGTTCTCGATCTCTTCCGCTGTGAGACGCTTCATCTTGATGTAGTCGTTCAGCAGCGAGTGGTCTTCCGTCATCGCTTCGAGGCGACCTTTGCGGAAGCGGTAGCATCGGCTGTCGCCGACGTGGGCGATGTAGACGCCTTCGTCCGCGGCGTAGAGGCAGACGAAGGTCGTGCCCATGCCGCGCTTCTTCCCGTCTCGCTGCGACGTCTGGTAGATGCGGAGGTTGGCGAGCTTGACTCCGGTGATGAGGCGATTTTCCTCGTACCCCTTCGACCGGTCCATCTTGTAGGGCCACGTCCGCTCCGGGTCGTCGGAGGTCTCGGCCAAGAAGTCGCCCATCGCCTCGATCGACATTTTGGACGCCACTTCGCCGGAAGCGTGGCCGCCCATGCCGTCAGCGACCAAATAGAGGCCGAACTCCGTCATCAGCGCGAAGTTGTCCTCGTTGTGGTTGCGCTTGCGCCCGACGTTCGTCTCGCCGGCGACCTCAATCCTCACTTCTTGCGCCAAGGCTGTGCTCGATTTCTCAGGTTACCGAAAAGGACCCCGATGGTAAGCGCAAGGTCCCTCGCCTACCAGGATTTCTTGTTCCATTTTGCGAATCGCTGGTGCACAAATATTTGTATGCACGAAGCCTTTGATCCTGAGCCGATCCGCGAACTCCCTGCGGACGAGCCTCGCACGCCAATGTGGTTGCCGGCGGTGGGGGTGGCGCTCTTCGTCGCGCTCGGGGCGCTCTTTTGCCTGACCGGTCCGCGCGTGACTAGCCCAGGCGCCACAAGTGCCAGCGCTGTCGCTCCGTCGTCGAGCGCGAGCGCGAGCGCGGCCCAGGCTCCAGCCGCAGCGGCGCACCCATGAAGAGCGTGTTGGTTGTCGGCACCGGTACGATGGGTCGGGGCATCGCTCAGGTCACCGCATCGGCAGGCCTCGAGACGCGAGTCTGCGATGTCAACCTCGGCGTCGCCGAGCGGGCGGTAGCAAGCATCGCCGAGGCCCTCGACCGTCGCGTCGTGCAGGGCAAACTCGACGCGGTGGAGCGTTCGGCAATCGTCGCGCGGCTTCACGCGAGCGATGACCTGGTGGCCGCCGCTGCTGGAATCGAGCTCGCGATCGAGGCGGTGCCGGAAGACATGGCGCTGAAGGTGCGTGTCCTTGCGACGGTCGCGAAAGCGGCGCCGCCTACGGCGATTCTCGCCAGCAACACGTCGAGCCTCTCCGTCACCGAGCTTGGCCAGCGACTCGAAGCGGGGGACCGCACCGTTGGCCTCCATTTTTTCAATCCGCCGCCGGCGATGGCGCTGCTCGAGATCGTTCGAGGCCTGCACACGACGGAGGCCGTTGTCGACCAATGCCAGGTGCTCGCGAAGCGCCTCGGTAAGACCTCGATCCTCGTCAACGATTCGCCCGGCTTTGCGACGAGCCGTCTCGGCGTCGCGCTTGGCGCGGAAGCCATTCGGATGCTCGAGGCGGGCGTCGCCTCGGTGGAGGACATCGATCGCGCGATGGAGCTCGGTTACCGCCATCCGATGGGCCCCCTCAAGCTCGGTGATCTCGTCGGACTCGATGTGCGCCTTGCGATTCTCGAGCACCTTCACCGCGAGGTCGGCGAACAATTTCGGCCGCCCCAGCTGCTGCGACAGATGGTGCGCGCGGGTTGGTTGGGTAAGAAGTCGGGCAAGGGTTTCTATGACTGGTCGGGCGAGACGCCCATCGCGCGGAAGTTGGTGTAGGGTTAATCCATGCGAATCTTCTTCGCGACACTCCTCACCGCCATCACGTTGACTTCGGCAGGCGCTCTTGCCGCCGGCGCCCGCCCGAAGGAGGCGAGTGGCGCCGCGGAGGCCAAGGTGAAGCCCCAAAAGGTTGTGCCCAAGGATCCGCAGAACGTTCGCGGCATCAGCGCCTACGAGGAGACCATCGCTCGCGGCAAAGAGTTCGCCGGGCGGAAGGACTGGTCGGCCGCGGCGGGGGTCTTCGGAGACGCGATCGCGATGGCGCCAGACGATGCTCGCGGCTACTTGCTGCTTGCTCAAGCGAAGCGCGACGCCGACGTGCTGGAGATCGTTGAGAAGGGTCGCACGAAGAAGGGCACCGAGCCCGTCGAAGCGAAGTTGATGTTCGTGCGTGCCGAGTTGCTCGAGCGAAAAGCGTCGCTCACGCCGACGAATGCGGCGGCAGCGGATTTTGGCGAGGCGCTGAAAACGGTTTGGGATCAGTCCGTACAGGCCTGGGGAGCGTATGCCGCATACGTGACGACTCACACCCGCGCGCCGGACTACACCGCAACGGCGGACGCGCGCCGCAAGGCCATCGCCGAGCGTGGCGTGCGTGAGCAGCAGTACAGCGTCGTGCGCTCGAAGCGCGACAACAAGTAAGCCCGCCTCGTTCAAGCGACCGCGCCGGCAGCGCCGCTATCGAGGCCGCACCGTCACTCTTTCTTGAAGAGCTTTCCGAAGAGGCTGCCCTGCGGCGATGTCGGTGCCTGGCCGGGCTTCGATTGCGGCGCATTCTGCTTCCGCATGCTGTGAAGGCGAAGCTCGCGGGCGGCGTCGATGTTGCGGGGGTTGAGTTGGGCGACGCGTTTGTAATCGTGCAGAGCAAGCTCATAGGCACCCGAGCGCTTGTGGACCTCGGCGCGGTAAAAGATGCCGCGCTCGTAGTCGGGGCTTAGCGCGAGCGCCTGATCCAGCAGCTTGAGGTGCGCCACATACGTATCGAGTTTCTGTCCCGGTTGGAGCACCGGTGGATCGCCGAGTCGCAGCACCTGAACCCAGGCCAGCAAAGAGAGGTATTCGGGCTGGGGGTCCGAATCGACGCAGCGCTGCAAGATGAGCTCGGCTTGCGCGAGTGAACCGCGCTTGAAGAGCACCTCGGCTTTTTGAAACATCATCGCCGAATCAACGGCTTTTTCGAGGAGATCGCGCTCCGCTCCGCTCCCGCTCTTCAATGACTCGAGGTAAGCCGCGCGTCTCGCCGCGTCGGTCAGCGTTTGGAAGGCCTCAGTGATCCGTGCGAACACCTTCGCCACGACCGGCTTGAGATCGTGAAGGTCGGCCGGTGAACGGTCGGGGTGCCAGACTTTCGCGAGGCTGAAGTATGCGCTCTGCACAGCCGAGTTGGGTGTTTCCGCGTCAACGCCGAGGAGTTGGAAGAAGTTCTCCGATTCGAGGGAGGCCGCGCGCGCCGCGACTTCCTCGCGAGTCAGTCCTTTTCGACTCCCACCTAGCGCCACCGCCGGGGGGGCGGGTGTACCCGACGCCAATGGGCCCGCGCTTGCCGCGCCGGATTGGGCTGACGGTAACGTAAAAGACCCCGTTGCACCCCGACTCTGCTCGACGGCCGGTCGCGATCTCACGGACGCAGGTGCGCTCGACGTCGAGGCGGCGAGTTTCGCGGGGGGTGCCGAAGGGGGCGACATCAGCGGAGCTGCGGGCGCGCGGGCAGGGCCGGGCGCCGAACCCGCGGGCGGCGCGAACGACGGAGGTAGGCTCGGAGGGGCGACGGCGTTGCCAGAGACCGGCGCCGCGCCGTCGACCTCGACCCCGACCGGCGGCCGCGCTTGCGCCCCGAGGTTCAGCGAGCGCGTGATCGCCAGTGTGTACACGGTGCGCTTGACGATCGCGGCGGA
Source organism: Polyangiaceae bacterium (assembly GCA_947475525.1). Lineage (GTDB taxonomy): Bacteria > Myxococcota_A > Polyangia > Polyangiales > Polyangiaceae > SYFR01. The sequence continues at coordinate 267,063 of CANJMI010000003.1, forward strand.
GACTGCGGCTGTTTGTAGGAGCGCGGCGAGTGGGCGCGGCCGCTCGAGGAGGAGCTCGATGACGGAGTTCTCCTCGGCCTCGAAGCCGAGGCGCAAAACCTCGGCGCGGGGGTGGATGGAGAGCACGAGGTTTGCGAGGCGACCGAGCGTGTGTTCGATCAGCGCACTTTGGCCCGGGCGTCGCACGCCCGCTGTGATGAGCGCCAGTGGATCGACGGGGGTGGATTCGGTGCCGCCATAGCTCGCGAGCAATTGATGCCCTGCGAAGAACATGTAGGACGTCTCCTCGCCGAGCTCGAACATGTGCTCGAGTTTGCGTGATGCCTGCAAATTAAGACCGATTTCGAGCATCGACGGATCGATGAGCTCGCGGTTGACGAGGTGCGCGCCGAGGAGCTCGCCTGTTCGCTCGATGGCCTGAACGGCAGGCTCGAGAACTTCGGCCTCGGCGAGGCCAATCGATGCGAGGACCTCGTCGAGCGGCGCGATGCCCGGCGGCGCGCGTACTTTTGATGGCACGCCGGCCTCGCATTGGAATGCGCACAGGGCGTCTCCCGCGGCGGCGAACACCACGGTGCCGGAGAGGCGCTGGTCGAGGAGGTAGACGAGCAAATGAATCAGCGGCGTCTTCTTCAACCCGCCTTGTGCCGTAGGAGTCAGCCCGTCGGCGCGCTCCTCGAACCACTCGGTCGTCGGTTGCGCCCGCTCGAACATTCGTCGCGATGCGTCCTCGTCGAGCAGGGGCTCTTCGAACGCCTCGGACGAGAGCTCGATTCGTGCGAAGGCGGCGGCGACATCGGCTGCCGCTTCGTCAAAAAAATCCGCCGACGGCATCGTCTCCGAAGCGTCGAGTGAAAGCTCCAACAGCGGGGCTGCGGTGGCAATGCGCGGCGGAGCTGGAGGTGGAGGCGGAGGTGCAGGTGGCGCTGAATCGAACTCTTCCTCGAGTTCGAGTTCGAGTTCGAGTTCTTCGTCGAGCTGAAAGCCGACATCGAGCGCGTCGTCGGCCTCCGGTGCGAACTGAACCGCCAGTGGGTCGTCGACGAACGGGGACTCACGATTCGCCCCATCGGTAAGCGCCGACGCAAAGTCGACGGCCAATTCATCGCCAGTCTCGCTTATGCCGACCTGCGCATCGGTCTGCACCTCGGCACCGAACGGCGCGAGCTCGCCTCCGTCCTCGGGCACCTCCAGCGCGAGCGCGTCGGATGTATCCGCCGTGCGTCCGAGGTTTTGGCCAAAGTCGATCGCCTCGAGCGGCGGAAGCGATTCACTCGGCGTGCGCGGCACCGGGAATGTTGGGAGAGATAGCGGCGTGTGCGGGGTCGCCGGCGACGTTCGTGATGCCGGTGTCACCGGCGATGTAGCCGCGGGCGCACGCGGCGGTGCGACTGCCACACGCGGCTGGGCAGCTGGCATGGCTGGCGACCCGAGCGCGACGACTCGCGTGATGCGAACGCCGTCTGCGCACGCTTGCTCGAGGTCGATGGGTTCCGCGCCGTCGATGCGTCCGCCGCTCGCGTCGAGTACCGGCACGACGACAGGGAAACCGAAACGTTTCGGATCGTTCGGCGTGCGCACGACCCGGGCAACCTGGCCCGTGGAGAGCTCGACCATGGTGCCGGTTGGGTACATGCCGAGTGCCGCCATCAAGAGACGCGCGGTCGTTCGGTCGGCTTCATCGCGCGTCTCGCCGAGCACCGCCATCATGGCCTGTTCGGCCGTGCGCTCTTCGTCGGCATCGGCCAGGAGTTCGGTGAAGCGGCGCGAAGTCGCCACGACACGTGCCTCGAGCGAGTACGGGTGGGCGCTGCCGTACGCTGGTTGCGCGTTGTCCCGCAGATTGAGGCTCAGCGCCTCGTAGACGAGAGCTGTGTGCATGACGCCCGCGTCGCTGCACCCGCTCAGAGCCGTCAGCACCATCGCGGTCGCCGCCGGAAGTTCCCGCTCTTGTTCGATGCCGACGCGCGGCATCATCACGCCGACGCGGTCTTCGCCGTCGGGTCCGGTGCCCGCGACACGGGGAAGGCCGACATCGTACAACAGCGACGCGATGGCGATACGCGACAAGGTCGAGAGCTGTTCGGTCAGCTTTCGCGCCATCGCGAGGGAGAGCAAGGCCGCGTTGACCGCGCGTCCGGCGGACTCGTGACGCACGTTGTAGAGGACGACGCCTGCGAGGAACGCGGGCGATTGATTCGTCGTCATCTCGTTCGTGATGTCGACGAGCTGTTCGGCAACGCGCTGGACGTTTTGGATGCTCTCGAATTTTCCCCGTTGGACCGACTCGAGGAAGCGCCGCACGGCCACGACCGCGAGGCAGTAACTTCGCACGAGCACCTCTTGCGGTGACGCTTGCTCGTTCATCCGTCGCGCTTTGAGGGGACGGCCTTTGCGGAGCCGCAGCCGCGAATAGCGCACCGTTTGCGGGGGCGGTCCGGCGTTGCGAAGTGCCAGGCCAAGTGCTTGCTGGAATGATTTCAGCTCGTCTACTTGAATGTCGTAGCCAATCGCGATCTCGTCGATGCCGAATCGTGCGAGCACGCTCGCCACGTCGAGCGCGGCCTCGTAGACGTGGCGCCCCGCGCGAAACAAACGGCGGCCGATGTAGACGGATTTATCAGCGAAGTAGATGCGGGGATTCGAGCCGGTCTGGCGGCCGAATTCGAGCACGGCTTGCTGCACGGCGAGGATCTGCTGTCGCTGCGCTTCGTTCTCCGAGACGTAGAGCGTCGCCTGCTTCACCATGCGGTGAAATTCGACCATGACGGTGGCGGCGAGGGCGTCTTCGTCGGCGTCGTTCCTGCGCGGTCGGGCCGCTTGCTGCGCGTCGGGTGTGCTCACGCGTCGACCTCCTTCGCAGTGGAAACGCGACCGAGTCGGACCGTGAGCAACTCGATGGCTTTGCCGGCTGCCCGCCGCAGGTCGGGCGTGTTCCACGGGCGTCGTCGTGCCGCGCCCTCGAGGGCCTCGATCGGCGCTTGGCTGTCACCGTGTTTGCCGAGGAGCTCGGCCGCGATCGTTCGGGTGCGATCGAGCAACGCATCTGACATAAGCCCGTGTTGGTCGACTACCTGGATCAGCATGGTCTCGGCTCGCGGCGGATTCAGGGCGTAAAGTGCCTCGAATACTTGGCGCTGTTCTTCTGCGGGGCGCTTGCGAAAGGTGTCGAACGCGTCGATCGCTTTGACGAGACCCGGTCCGGCTGCGCGAACGTGGTGGTGGCGCATCGTCGTAAGCGCGGCCATTCGGAGCTTCGGGTCGCTGGATTCGAGCCACTCGGTGAGGAGCTTCGCGAGCTGTTCATCGGAGGGTGTGAGGAGCGCGGCCGCTTCGCATCGGAGAGCCGCGTTCGAGCTGCTGAGTAGCGGCTTCAAGAGAGCGAGCGCCTCTGGATTTTGCGTCGCCGTGACGAGCGCGAGACAACGCTGAGCGAGCGCCGGCTTCAATTGGTCGAGACGCTGGATGACGAATGCCTCGCGGCCTAGAACGTGGCGTTGGATGTAGGCCATCACGAGCTCGAGCGCGTCGCCGTCGTCGAGTTGGTTCGTCGTCGCGAGTGCGTCCTCGAACCAGCTTGCATCGAGCGCGCCGAGGACGCCCCGCAATCCGTCGAAAAGAACCTCGCGTGCGGCCGGTGTTAACTCCTCGCTCAAGAGTGAGCGCAAAAGCTCACGCAGGACCTCCGCTGGGAACAAATTGCGGGTGAGCGAGGCGGTCGTGAGCTCGCGGGGACAGAGGGAACCACGCCGCTGCTCGGTTACCGGCCTCCGCGCGAATTGCTCGATGCGTTTGTGCAAGGTGGAGTGAAGCGCGAAAAGCTCGCCTGCGCGGTCCCGCGCGACGAAGTGGTGTCCGTAGCGAGCAATCGGCTCGAGGAGGATCGTGGCATCACCGCGTGCTTCCGCGTCGGCGTAGGCCTCGATGATGTAGTCCATGAAGCGATCACGCCACGCATCAGCATTGCTCGTCAGTCGCGCGTTCAACGCCGTTCGTTCGATGGGGCTGAGCTCAAGAGCGGCAGACGCTGCCATCGATTCGAGGCCGTTCTGATTCGTCGACACGGCCATCGCGGCGACCTCACGAAGATCCTCGCGGGCAAGCGACTCGAGATGGGCGACTTCGGTGAGCAGTTTGTCTTCCTCGCCGTCGGCGGCTACCTCTTCGAAGACCCGGTACGTGATGTGCTCGAAATCCGCCTCCCAGAGCAGGCGCTTGATGTCGATGGAGGCACCCTCGGTTGACGCGTCGGCCAGCAGCGCCCGCACGAGCAGCTCGATCTCGTCTTCGGTTACGCCCGGCGCGATGCTCATCTCCTCGATGCCTGAGGCGCATAGATTGTAGGGGATGATGTCGCTCGGCGTGGTCGGTTCCCAGACGGGTACCGTCTCGTCGCTGCCTGCGACGCCCGCCACGAAACAGAAGGGATGCACCGCGAATCGAAGGCACTCGGGTTCGGCGCGCAAGCTCTCCGTTATCAACCGATGGATCGCGCGGATGCGTCCTTTCGACTCCGGGTGGTTCAGCGTGTAGGCCCGGAAGCCCGTGAGCGCGCGTTCGAACCGGTCGAAGACCTCTTTGATGCGCGCGTAGGGGTCCTCTTGGTCGCCTCCGGGTAGGCGCGAGATGCGGTCGCCGGTCGCGGAGAGGTCGATGTTGGAGGCCCGCGCGGGGCGGAGTTGCTCGCGGCTCGCGTCGGCGGAAGAGGCTTGGCTCGCGGGGTTCGTGGACGGCCCCTGCGCGCTGAAGCCGCCGGTGTCGTTCGGGCGCAAGGAGGACGCCGTCGAAGGGGGAAAGGACGCGGCGGGTGCGGCCCTGGGAGTCCCCGGACTACTTGCTGCGGGAGGAGGCGGGGGCCTCGGTGCGGGGGGTCCCGCGGGCGTGAGCGTCGGTGCGGGCGTGAGTGCAGATGTGAGTGTCGGCGCAGGCGTGAGTGCGGCCGATGTGTCGGCGCCGCCGCCGCGCGTACCGTACGGGATTCCACCGAGAAGCGTTATTACGCGTCGGCACTCATCGCGCATGTCGTGAGCCGAGGTGAAGCGATTGCGTCGGTCCCACTGCAGTGCCTTGTCGACGAGCGCGATCACGTCGACGGGGAGCTCGGGCGCGGAACGTGCGACGGACGGTGCCGGTTGGGTCGCGGCGAGGATGAACGTCTCGTTGTCGCTCTTGCCGTGGTGAAGTCTCGCGCCGCTGAGGATGGCGTAGAGCGTCGCACCCATCGCGAAGACGTCCGAACGCCCATCGAGCGTGTCGCTTTTGCCCATCGCCTGTTCGGGCGACATGTAAGACGGCGTTCCAAGTGCAGTACCGGCGCGCGTCATCTCGCCGGCTCCGGCTTCGCGCAGCTGAGCGACACCGAAGTCCAGAAGCTTCACGACGCCGGCGTTCGTGATGAAAATGTTCGCTGGCTTCAGGTCGCGGTGGATGACGTTCATCTCGTGGAACGGTCCGAGCGTATCGAGCACGGCCTCGACGACCCGCATCGCTTCGATGGGTGGAACGCGGCGGCTGTGCCGCTTCCACAGGTCATGAAGCGTCTCTCCTTCGAGAAGCTCCATGACGAGAAACGATTCGCCACTCTCGGTTTCGTCGTCGTCTAGGATCGCGAGGCGACCCGGGTGGTCCACCTTGTTGGCGACGTAACCTTCTCGAAGGAAGCGGCCTTTGACGTTCTCGTCCCGGGCGAACTCGACGTGCAGAATCTTCAGCGCGAGGCGCGAGCCATTGCGATGGGTCGCTGAGTAGACCGCGGCCATGCCGCCGATGCCGAGGAGCGCGTCGATGCGGTACTTGCCCTTGATCCATTGACCAAGCCGCTCGTTCGCTTTTTCTTTCATGCTCACGGTGATGCTTGTCCGGCCAAGGGGTTCGGCGTGGATGTTACACCGGTGCAGGGGAGAGTCAGTGCTTCTTTCGGCGCGCTCCACCAGGCTTCGCCGCGCTCGGGGCGAGCTTCGCACACTGGCTTGCGCCGACCACGACATGCACGCCGCGGTTCGAAGGCACGGCGCGGTTCCACGCGTCTCCCGTCGCGGCGGTCCCAGCGAAGAAATCGATGTGTTTTCCTTTGATTTTCGAACCTCGGTCCTCGGCGACGAAGCAGCCGTCGTGGGGGCGACCATCGACGTCGCGCATCCCGTTCATCTCAGGAACGTAGAGCACCGTGCCGAGCGGGATGACGGCCGGATCGACCGCGACCGTGCGGAGGGGCGTGATCGCTCTGCCGTTTGCGCCCCGCCCCCAGGGGAACGCGGTTCGATCCAGGAGCTCGTAACAAATCCGTTGGCCGGTGCGCGGGCAATCGGCTGCGCACGAGCAGCCTCGTTTTGCGAAGCTTACGGTTTCACCGCTGGCGAGGCGGCCGCTGCCTTGCACGCACAACTTGTCGTGAAAATCCTGGCTGACGGTGCGCAGGGGTCGACAGCTCACGTCGAAGAGCGAGCGCGTCTCGCCTTGCTCGGGGAGCGTCGGTTCTTCGGGGAAAAAATAGTACGTATTGCGATAGACGTCCCGGCTCGCCGCGCGGTCATCGACTGCGATCGCCGTCATGGGTGCGGGCGCGGCATCACCCGTCGGTGCGGCAGTCGGCGCGGTTGTGGCGGATGACGCGGGATGCGTTGGGCTGGGTGCAGCGTCGAGCCAATCGACGTCATCGGTCACGGCTTGAGTTGGAGGCTCCGAGTGGACCCAGTCGCGGCCGCCGCAGCCCGTGGCAAGGAGGGCGAGCGCGGCGGCGATCACGTGACGATTGGGAATGCGCACCGCGAACGTGGCGCCGTCGCCGGGCTTGCTCGCCACGTCGATGAGGAAGCCGTGAGCGTCGATGATCTGTTTTACGACGGCGAGGCCGATGCCAACTCCGTGCGTGCGCGTGGTGAAAAATGCTTCGAAAAGACGCTCTTTTACGTCCTCGTCGACACCCGGGCCCTGGTCGTGCACGCTGAGACGCACGCCGCCGTCCGCATCCGGTGGCGTGAGCGCCACGACGACTTCGGAGCCTGGCGGACTCACCTGGAGCGCATTGCGAACCAGGTTCCACAAGACCTGCTGCATTTGACTGTGGTCGGCCTGGACTGTCATGGTGGGTGGCCCTTCGTAGCGCACCGTGATGCCTTCGCCGTGGCCCGAGCTGCGCGCGAGCTCGACGACGCTTGCGATGATGCCTGCGAGGTCGACCGGAAAAAGCTGGGGATCTCGCGGCCGGCTGAGGTCGATCATGTCGGTGACGAGCTGGTTTAGGCGCGCTGTCTCTTGTTCGATGAGGCGACAGAGGTCTCTGTCTTCGTCGGCGAGTGACGCGCCGGTGCGCAAAAGCTCGATCGAGCCGCGGATTGAGCCGAGCGGATTGCGAATCTCGTGGGCGAGGCCGGCCGTCAATTGGCCGAGTGACGCTAACCGTTCAGCCGCGAGCGCGCGGCGATTCGCGTCTTCGAGACGTCCGCCAAAGAATCGCAGGCGCTCGGCGAGATAGGCTGCCAGCAGCGCGACGACCATCGTGGCGAGCACGGTGCTGAACGCGGGGTAGACCATGTCCGCCCCGTTGGTGATGTAGGCCGTCGCCGATTGATCGCTTGGCGGTTTCAGCCAGCCATCGGCGAATCCTTGGCACATCAGCAAGTAGAAGACGGTGCCGGCCGTCGCGGCAGAGAATGCACCCGGCGGGCCCAACAAGATTGCCCCCGACAGACTCGTCAGGCCGTAGAGCGATGTCGACCCGCTCGTCACGCCGCCCGAGATGAAGACGATCGCCGTCCACGTCAGCTGGTCGGTCACGAGCTCGGCGTGGGCCATCGCCTTGAGCCAGCGCTCGCGTCGAAGCGGGAGCGCGTAAATTGCCGTGCTGAGGAACGCGAGTGAGGCCGTCGCGACCGCGATTCGCGTTGAGGATCCGTCCAGGTTGTCGAGGTAATATCCCTCGATGATGAGGAGGAAAACCCCGAGCACGGCGAGCCGTAAAAAGCTCAGCGCGACGAGCCGCTTGCCGAGTGGCGAGTCAACGCCGATGGGTAGCGCGAACTTCATGGGGAGCGGATCGGCCGCGAGCGCCGCGGCTACTCGGCCTTGATGTTTCCGGCGAGTGTGAAGATTGGCAGGTACATCGAGACGAGAACCACGCCGACGACGCCGCCTATCACGACCATCATGATGGGTTCGATGACCGAGGTGAGCGAGGCTACGGCAACGTCGGTTTCGTCTTCGTAGAAGTCCGCGATCTTGGATAACATTTGGTCGAGCGCGCCGGTCTGCTCACCGACCGAGATCATCTGGACGACCATGCCGGGGAAGAGGCCGACTTCGGCCATGGGGTCGGCGAGGTTGCGTCCTTCCGATACCTTGGCGCGAGCGAACATCAGCGCCTCTTCCACGATCACGTTGCCGGAAGTCTTGGCCACGATCTCGAGGGCGTCGAGGATCGGTACGCCCGAGGAGAGCAACGTGCTCAGGGTTCGGGAGAAGCGAGCGACGGTGATCTTCTTCATCGTCGGGCCCATGAGGGGCATGCTGAGCAGCAGCCTGTGGACCACGCGCTTGCCGAATGGACGTCGGATAAATTGCAGCAGGCCGAAGACCGCCGCACCGCCGGCGATCAGGATGAGCGGCAAGTAATCCACGAAGCCGTTCGAGATGCCGATGACGAATTTGGTGATCCCGGGCAGCGCGTCCTTCGCGCCGAATTCGGCGAACATGTTCTCGAAGGCCGGGATGACCCACTTCAAGAGCACGCCGACGACGAGGATCATGATGCCCATGACCGTGACGGGATAGGACATCGCGCTTTTGACCTGGCGCTTCAGCTTGACGTTCTTTTCGATGTAGAGCGCCAAGCGGTTCAGGATCGTGTCGAGGATGCCGCCGACTTCGCCGGCGTGGACGAGGTTCGTGAAAAGCTCATCGAAAATCTTCGGGTGACGCCGCAGCGCGTCGCTGAACGTCGCGCCTTGTTCGACCGTCGCCTTGATGTCGAGCAGCGCGGACTTCAGGATCGGGTTGTCTTCCTGGTTCGAGAGAATGTCGAGGCACTGAACAAGCGGCAGGCCGGCGTCGATCATCGTGGCAAACTGCCGCACGAACTTCACGAGCTCTTGCGTCTCGACGCCGGAGCCGAAGGTCAGGCTGAGTTTTCGCGAGATTTTTTGCGGATTGAGCTGCTGCAAGCGCAGGCGTTTTTCGACCGCCGCGACGTCGTCGGCGACCATCACGCCTTTGATGATCTCGCCCGAACCTGCGCGGGCTTGCCAAGCGTACTGCGCCATGACCCCACTCTACGTGTGACGCGCGCCAAGGGTCAAAGTATGAGTCGCCGGTGCCGTTTGGCTGTCGCCCGCGCGATCTTGCGCATGTCGCCGCCCGCGTCGTCGACGACGGCGTGGCGTCTGCCGCTGCGGTCGGGGCCGCGCATCGTGAGGGCGTTTGGCGTTACGGTGATGGGGTCGCCGGAACACTCTGGCCCACATCCGTCGCGGAGGGTGCCCCGCGCGCCTCCCTCGAGACGGTGTTCGACCTCGCCTCCCTGACCAAGCCCATCACGGCGCTTGCGTTCGCGCGGCTCGAGCGTCGTGGCGTGATTACGCGGGAGGAGTCGCTCGGGGCCGTACTGGGTCAGCGGCTGCCATCGATCCTGGTCACGGCGAGTTCCGATGTGCCGCTCGACTTGCTCATGGCTCACCGCGCGGGTCTCGTTGCCCACAATCCGTTCTACGAGGGGCTGCTTCGCGGCGAGCGCCCGAACCTCAGCGAGGTGTTGTTCGCAGCGGCGAACATGCGTCGCGAAGGCTGTGTGGGCAGTCCGCCGATCGATGGATTTGCACCGATTTACAGCGATCTCGGCTACATCCTGGTAGGAGCCGCGATGGAAGCGCGAACCGGGGAGCCCCTCGATGCGTTGATGGCTCGCGAGGTGGTCTCGGCCTTGGACCTCGTGTCCGAGGATGCGCTCGGCTCCGCGAGGCAGCTCCGAGCCGCCGGCATTGCGGGCGATAAGTTCGCACCGACGGAGGTCGTTGACTGGCGCGGCGGGCTCGTCCGCGGAGTCGTGCACGACGAGAACGCGTGGTTGGTCGCTGGCGACGGGGCGGCGGGTCACGCTGGCGCATTCGGCACCGTTGGTGCGGTCGTTGCCCTCGGCCGGCTCGTCCTCGATGCACTCGCGGGGCGTTCGGCGTGGCTGTCCCCGAGCGAGCTTGCACCTCTCATTCGACCGCGACCCGGTGGCAGTCTCGCGGCCGGTTTTGATCGCCGCAGCGAAGAGCCCGGTGTGACGCCGGCGAGCGGGGCTCACTTTTCGGGCTCGACCATCGGCCACCTCGGGTTCACGGGGACGAGCCTGTGGATCGATCCTGTGTCCGAATTCGCTGCAGTTTTGCTGACGAATCGTGTCTGCCCGACACGCGAGCACATCGCGATTCGACGCGCCCGGCCGATCGCCTATGACGCGATGGTTCACGCGATGACGATGCCTGTGGCCTGACGAGCCGCGCCGTTTGACGAGCCGCGCCGTTTGACGAACCTCAGTGCGTTGCGGCTGCGCGGATTCGTTCCGCTCGAGCTGCCGGATCCGGGTGCGTCGAAAGAAGCGCCGGTACCGGCTGGGACCCGAGGCTCTCGAGGAACGCCGCCAATCCGCTCGCATCGAAGCCTGCGCGTCGAAGAAGTCCGACGCCGAACTCGTCCGCATCGGTCTCCATCTCGCGGCTGTTGCGCAGGCCCTCGAGCTCGGAGGCTCCTGCCAACAGGGCGTCGCCGAGCTGATCGCCGTTGCCCATCATCAGCGAAATCGCGAGTCCGAACGCCATGCGCTGCGCGAGCAAACGGAGCGCATGCCGACGGATGGCGTGCCCAAGCTCGTGCGCAAGCACGCCGCTCAGTTGAGCGTCGCCGTCGACACCTTCACCGACGCGCTCGAGGAGGCCGCTTTGAACGAACACCTGGCCCCCGGGCAATGCGAACGCGTTGGGCGTCTCGTCGACCACGACCGCAACCCGGGGGACTCCGAGCATGGCGCGCTCCTCGGGTGTGAGGTGCTGCACAAGCTCGCCAAACAGCCGTTCGACACGGACGACGGCAGCCTGGGGCGGAGCCTCATCACCGTGGCTCGCCCGGACGGCCGAGGCCGCGGCTTCCCCTACGCGCGCGTCGAGGCTCGCGGGCAGGCTGAGGGCGGCGCGTTCGGCGACGCAGCCCACTACCGAACGACCGATCAACAAAACCCCGACGAGCGCGGCGACGATCACGGCGAATTCGAGTGCGGTTCGCGCCGTTCCCTGACTCGCGCCAAAGCCCGCTGTCGTGGTTGATCGCGGCACGCGGCTCGTATAACACCGCGGCTACGCAAGCGGGAGGAGGCCTCTCGCAGGGAGGTCGCCATGACGCAACACATCATCAAGCATCAGCCCGTGTTCGCGATGCTCGAGGTTCAGCTCGCGCCGAATGAAGTGCTGGTCGCGGAAGCGGGCGCCATGGTCGCTCGCGCCGCCCACATCGGCATGGCCGTCAAGCTCAACGCGCCTGCGAACGCTGGGTTTTTCGGCAAGCTTAAGGCGATGCTGATCGCTCTCATCCGAAAGGTGTTCGCTGGCGAGACGTTTTTCGTCAACCACTTCTCGAGCCCTCACGGCGGCTGGGTTTGGCTCGCGCCCGCCTTGTCGGGTGCGATCAAGCACATCGTGATGCAGGGCAACACGATGCTCTTCAGCGCCGGCTCGTACCTCGCATCGTCCGGCGACATCTCGATGCGCCCGCGGTTTGGCGGTTGCCGTTCGATCCTCGCAAAGGAGGGCGCGTTCTTCCTCGAGACGAGCGGAGTCGGGGAGCTTTGGGTCACGAGCTACGGCGCCATCGAGGAGATCCATTGCAATGGCTCTTACATCGTCGATACCGGACACATCGTTGGGTTTGACGCGTCGCTCAACTTCACGATCAAGGCTCCCGGCGGCGGCTTGATGGGCTTGATGGCTTCCGGCGAAGGGCTCGTTTGCGAGTTCCAGGGCCAGGGCCGCATCTTGATTCAAACCCGCAACGTCAGTGCGCTCGTTCAGTGGCTGACACCGTTGCTCCCGGGCTGAGGAGGCGAACCGATGAAAACGAATATTCTTTACCGCTCCTCGCAGACGATCGCGCAGTGCTGGCTCGAACCCGGTGAGTCTCTGACCGCCGAATCGGGCGCGATGATGGGCATGAGCACCAACGTCGCGATGACCACGCAGTCGGGGGGCATCGGCAAGGCCATCTCCCGCATGTTCGCCGGCGAGTCCTTCTTCAGGAACACCTTCACCGCTCAAGGCGGCCAGGGTGAAGTCTTGCTGACGACGCCCCTCTGCGGGGACATGGTCGTCCTCGAGTGTGGCCGTACGCAATGGCTCGTCCAAAATAGCGCCTACGTCGGGTCGAGCTACGGCGTCGATGTGCAGTCGCAGGGCAGCCTCAAGGGGCTCTTCTCTGGTGCGGGTCTTTTCGCGCTCGCGACCCAGGGCCAAGGAGATTGCATCGTCGGCTCGTTCGGCGCGATCGAGCCAATTCATGTCACGGGAGAGATGGTGATCGACACCGGGCACCTCGTCGCCTGGGAGTCGCACCTTCAATACAAAGTGACGAAGGCTACCGTCGGTTGGATCGATTCGTGGCTCAGCGGCGAAGGGCTCGTCTGCCAGTTCAGCGGGCAAGGCTACGTTTACGTCCAGTCCCGCAGCACGTCCGAATACGGTGCGGCGATCGGGGCACTTTTGCCACCGCGCCAGAGTTGAGCGGTTTAACAGCGTCGAGGCGATCATGCAGACCGAGATCAAGTACAACCCCGATTTTGCGACGATTCGCGTCACGTTCGAGCAGCCCGGCGAACAAATCGTCACCGAGGCGGGGGCCATGATCGCCCGCGACACCGCCGTCACGATGACGACGAACATGCGCGGCGGCCTCGGTTCGGCCTTGAAGCGCAAGCTGCTCGGAGGTGAGAGCCTCTTTCAGAACACGTTCACCGCGACGGCTCCCGGCCAGACCGTTTGGGTAGCTCCCGCGCCCGAAGGAGCCATCGAGTTCATCGACCTGCAGCCTGGCCAGGAGCTTTTTCTCCAGTCGGGCGCGTACCTCTGCTCGACCCCCGGGGTCCAGCTCGACACGAAGTTCCAGGGCGCAAAAGGTTTCTTCTCCGGCGAAGGCCTCTTTCTCCTTCGAGTGCACGGTCAAGGGCGCGTGTGGTTTTGCAGCTACGGTGCCCTCCATGCGGTCGATCTCGGCGCCCAATACAATGGCTATATCTGCGATACGGGCCACATGGTGGCGTTCACTCAGGGACTCAGCTACACCGTCAACAAGGTCGGCGGGATGAAGAGCCTCTTCCTTTCCGGCGAAGGTCTCGTGTGCACGTTCAAAGGGCAGGGGCGCCTTTGGATGCAGACGCGGAACCCGGGGGGGCTAGCGTCGTTCCTGCATCCTTTCCGGCCCGTCAAGTCGCGCCAAAACTGAGCCCTCGGCGTTCGAGATTTGGTGCAGAACGCGTCGGGCCGGTGTTACCGTAGCGGCCGAAGTTCGTTCAATCATGTGGAAGTTGACGATCGAGGATGACGAAGGCCAGCGAACGACGCTGGAACTTGCGAACGACGAATATTCGATCGGTCGTGCCGAGGACGCGAGCATTCGCCTCACCGAGCGCAACCTCTCGCGCCGTCACGCCCAGTTGCGGGTCGACGCCGCGCTCGTCTGGACGCTCGAAGACGGCCCCAGCTACAACGGCACGTACGTCAACGGCGAACGCGTTACCGAACCCGTCCAACTCAAGAGTGGCGACGTCATTCAGCTCGGTGATTACCGACTTGAGTTCGCCGACCAGCAGGTCGTCCTGCCTGAGCCGGAAGTCGATTCGCGGAAGGTTCGCCCTGATCGCTTGGTGATGGTGATTGGGCCAACTCCGGGGTGCGAGTTCTCGCTGACCGCGGAGCGGTCCATGGTGGGGCGCGCCGAAGAGGCTGCGGTCTCGATCAACCACGCCTCGGTGAGCCGATTGCACTGCGAGATTGTGTCCCTCGGCCAGAGCCGCTGGGAGGTCATCGACCAGGGCAGCGCAAACGGTATCCGCATCAACGGCGTCGATCTTCGGCGCGGCATCATCGAACCGGGAGACGCCCTCGAGCTCGGAGACGTGCGGCTTCGCTACGTCGCAGCGGGCAAGTACCTGCGGCCCGGCGCCGACATGAGCCAGCCGTTGCCCGCAATGGCTTCGCTCGAGGCGATGGCGCAAGCCGTTCCGCAGCGCGCCGCGCCTGCCCGCAAGAACATCGCGACAATCGCGTCGATCGGCGCAGTCGTGGCCGTGCTGATCATGGGCGGGGTGTTTTTCATGATGCGTACTTCGGGCGGCGCTGGACCCGCAGCTGCCGCGACGGGCACGGCCATGGCGCAGTCCGAAGAAGAGGCGCGCTTCATGCTGAAGACGGCCGAGGGCACAGCCGTCGACGACATCGAGTTCGCGCACAAGACGCTCCTGCGAATTCCGGCCGACTCGTCGCTGCGCGAGAGCGCTGAGTTCAAGGCACTCGAAGAGAAGTGGGCGGATGCGATGTTCGCGAAGGCCGAGCGCACGTCCGATGGCGCGGAGCGAGCGCGTCTCCTCACCGGCATCAGCGAAAATGAGGCCGTCAGCGCCGAGAAGCGGCAGCGCGCGGCGAGCATGACCTCGGAAAAAGGGGGCCCTATCGACCTCGACCAACGCCGTGGCGACAAGGCCCCGGGAGTCGGAGTTGGAGCCGCTGCAGGCGCGGGTACCGGTCGCATGATCGGAGCGGGAGCAACCAGCACGGGCGGCGATGCTCCGGCGCTTACCGCCGCGACCGCCGCGACCGCCGCGACCACGCCCGATAAATTCGACATGCGCGGCAACAAGGCTCCGCTGATGAACCGCATGCGAGCCGGTCGCGCGTCGCTTGGCGAACTCCAAGAGCTGAAGGCCATCTGCATGGCCGAAGGTGATCGCGCGTGTCGCGGCGAGGCCGTCGCGGCGATAAGCAAACTCAAGAGTCAGTGAGGCTTCCGGCGCTCGTGTCGTCCGTCGGCGCCGGGCTTCCAACGCCGCGCCTTTTCGCTTTTAGGGCATCGAACGCCGCATGATGGGCGGCGCTGCCCCATGCGCTGCGGAACGCGCTCGCTTCTCGGTTCAGTGAATCGCCTCGTCGGGCTTCCCGTGCCGAGACAATGCTGCGTTTCAACTGGGCGATAGCGACGCGCGTGTGTGCCGCGATCGCCGTCGCAAGGCGCAAGGCCTCGATGAGCGCGTTGTCGGCTCGCCGGTTGCAAAGTCCGATCGCGAACGCTTCTTCGGCGTCGATCGCGCGTGCCGTGAGCAGCAGCTCCATTGCCCGGAGGGCTCCGACGCGCTCCTCGAGCCGCGTAGCCCCTCCCCATGCGGGGACGAGCCCCATGCGCGCGTGAACAAAGGCGATGCGCGCGGTCGGTCCCATCACGACGAGGTCGCAAGCGACCGTGACTTCGGCTCCACCGCCGAGCGCCGCCCCTGACACCGCCGCGACGACGGGCACAGTGCACGCTTCGACAGCAAGGGTAAGGGAGCCGAGCTCGAGCACTTTGTCCGCGCCCTCAAGGGTCATAGGCAACGCTGCGAGTTCACCGAGATCGCCCCCGGCGATGAACACGCTCGGGTGCGAGGATGCGAGGACGACGGCGCTCACGCTCTCGTCTTCTGAGGCTTGCTTCAGGGCGCGGCCAAGCTCGTCGCACAACTGCCGCGACAACGCGTTGCGAGCCTTGGGGCGATCGAGCGTGAAGACCGCGACGGCTCCTTCTCGATGGCATTGCAGCATGAGGGTCGTGTTCAATCGTCCGCCTGAATGGGTCTGCGGCGCAAGCGAGCCCGCGCGATCAAGTAGAGAATTACGCCGACATGGTACGCCCGAAGGTGGCTCTGTTCACCACGGTAGACAGGTCGCACCTGAACCTCAAAAACGCGCCCCCCTGCGCGCACGATCGCAGCGAGGAGATCATTCGGATAGCCAAAACGCGGCCAAATCGCATCGAGGTCGAGTCGTCGAAGGAGCTCACCGCCGATCGCCGTGTAGCCACACTGGCTGTCCTCGACGCTCTGCCCGATGGCCCACCCGGTGAGCTTCGACAACACGAGCGAGCCTACGTAACGCGCCTTGGGCATCGAGCGGCGCACCTCGGGATGCCGCAGTCGGTTGCCCTTCACGTAGTCGGCTTCACCTCGAGCGATAGGCTCGACGACGCGTTGCAGGTCGCACGGATCCATCTGACCGTCGCCCGCCATCACGACGACGACGTCGGCCTCGACGTCAAGCGCGCGGCGGTAGCCGGTCACAATGGCCGCTCCGACGCCGGCATTTTTCGAGTGCCGCAGGACCTCGACCATCGCCGAGCAACGCGCCCCAGTCGCACGTTTTACGGTGTCGTCTCGACTCGCGTCGTCAACGACGAATACCTGGTCGACGAAAGCGGGCATCGTCGCAAGTACCTCTTCGATCCAAGGTCCCTCGTCGAGCGCCGGAACGACGGCGACAATCCGTTTTCCGTTGAGCATCACGCCCTGCCGCCGAGGACGATGGCCTTTGCCCGAACCTCGTGGCAAGAGTGGGCGCCATGCGAACGGTCTCGCGTCGTACGTGGCTGCTCCTCGCCTTTGGGGTGATAGCGACGGTTGGCGGCTACCGCGCGCTCTCGCGTTTTCCGGCCGAGACCGCACCCGAAGGGGCGTACCTCCGCATCGCGACAGCCGTGGAGCGCGGCGTTCCCGAGACCGCGTTTCCCTACCTTGAAGAGGAGGCGCAGGTCGCTTGCTACACCATTCGCGATTATGCGCGGCTTGCTGCGAAGGCGATCGCCGCGGATTATCCGGAGGGCGAGCGGGCGAAAGAGTTGCCGCCCTACCAGCGGCTTGCCGAGGCCGGAGAGCCGCCGCAGCTCTGGTCGCAGATCGCCGAAGATCGCGGTTGGCTTCGGAGGCTGCGCCGCGATCTCTCCGGCGTCGCGAGTGTCGAACTCGTCGGGGATCGCGCCACCATCGTCACTGCGCGCGGCACCCGTTATTCGTTTCGTCGGCGTCCCAACGGCATCTGGGGACTGACGATGTTCACCGCGCAGCTCGACGCCGAGGCGCGCCGGCTCGCGCGTGATTGGGATCTCGTGAACAAGGCCGCGGCCGACCATCGTGAGGCGGCCAAGGAGCGTTGACGTCACGCTCACGTCCGTTGCTTCACGTCGGCGTAGCTCCCGCCGCACGCGGCGAGCGCGGTGGGTAGGCCAGCCGCGAGCCAGCCCTTTTCGACCACCTGTCCGAAGGCGTCGCGGGCCCCGTTCCATCCGGGCCGAAGGTCGAGGAGACCCGAGAATCCTACCGACGCGAGCGCCGTCGCGGCTCTGGCCGACCGGTTGCCTGCGGCGCAACCGAGGACGATGCGCGCATCTTTCGGGAACGCGCGCGTCATCACCGAGAGAAACTCCGCGTTCGGCAGCATCGTGCCTTGAACGGAAAGCATGAACGGCACGTTGAGCGCCCCGGCTGGGTGCCCGGCGTCGAATTCCTCTTCGGTTCGCACGTCCACGAACGTGTGACCCTGCTGCATGCACGCGTGCGCTTCGTCGGCTGAGATGCGTCGTATGTCGCTCATGTCATCGTCTCCTCGAAGTGCATCACGCCGGGGCCGCGTTGAGGGCATCACACCGCGGGTGCTTGGAGTTCGGGCTCAAAACACGTGAACAAAGAGCCCGCTCTTCAGCTTCGGCTCAAACCAGGTGCTCTTCGGCGGCATGATCGCGCCGGCGTCACTGACGGCCATCACCTGCGCCACGCTCGTTGGATAGAGATACAAGGCAACGCTTCCATTGCCGCTGTCCACGCGGCGTTCGAGCTCCGCGGACCCGTGGATCCCTCCGACGAAATCGATCGAATCGTCGCGGCGCGGATCGGCGATCCCGAAGATCGGATCGAGGATCTGCTGCTGGCATATCTGGCAGTCGAGGCGCTCGATAGGATCGCTCGCGTCGAACGTGCCGGCCCGCACCCGCGCACGGTGCCACGTGCCCCCACCGACGTAGACACCAAAGGTCCCGGCCTCGGTCGGCGCGGCTGTGGAGGCCGGTTCGACGTCGAAGCGTTTGGCGAGCTCTTCGAGGATCGACGAGCCTGTGCGCCCCGCGCGATCGCGCACGACCCGGTTGTAGGCCATGATGTTCATCTGATCGTGGGGAAAGATCACCGCGAGAAAGACGTCGTGCTCGCGACCATCGCCACGGTTCGCTCGGTGCGCTCGGGCCGCCGCGGCGCTGCGGTGATGTCCGTCGGCGACGTAGAGAGCCTCCACGCGCTCCGCGAACAGCCGCGAGAGCGCTGTCGAGTGGGCCGCGTCGACCATCCAGAGTCGGTGATGCACGCCGTCCTCGCTCGTGAAGTCGTACACGGGCGCGTCCTGCGTGAGCATCGCAATCAGCGCATCGATTTCTGCGACGGCGCGGTACGTCAGAAATACCGGCTCGTCATGGGCGGCGAGCGTCTCGATGTGCTGGGTGCGGTCGTCTTCTTTGTCGGCTCGCGTCTTCTCGTGCTTTTTGATGCGATCGGCGACGTAATCCGCGACGGATGCGCACGCGACGACGCCGACCTGGCTGTGGTCGCCCATGCGCTGCGCGTACACGTAGAGGTGCGGCTCCCCATCGCGCACGAGCACGCCATCTTCCACGAACGCGAGCAGGTTGGTGCGGCCCGCTTCGTAGACCTCGTCCGCGTGCTCATCGGTTCCGAACGGCAGGTCGATCTCCGGTCGGGAAACATGGAGGAAGCTCGTCGGATTTCCTTTGGCAAGCTCCCTCGCCTCGGCGGTGCTGACCACGTCGTACGGTGGACTCGCGACGCGGTGAGCGAGGGCGACGGGCGGGCGTAGGGCGCAGAACGGTCGAACGTCTGTCATGGGCGACGATTCCGTACCTCACGGACGCGCTTGTGTATAGTCGCCGCGACGATGACGGACGGGGACGATCTGCTTGAGTCGCTGCCCCTCGAGGGAGACGCGGACCTCGCCCCCACGGATGAATTCGGCGTCCGGCGTTCGCGTCACGTGATCGCCGTCGGTGGTGGGCGCCCAGGGGTCGGCAAGACACTCCTCAGCGTCAATATCGCCGTTTACCTGGCCCAGCTCGGTCGTCACGTGGTGCTGTGCGATGCGGACCCGTTTGGCTCGAGTCTCCACACGATGCTCGGCGTGCAAAAGCCACCGCTCGTACTCGACGCGAGCGTGCGAGGCGCGAGCGTTCTGGTGTCGACCGCGGTCCCAGGGCTGTCCCTCTTGCCTGTCGTCTACGATGCCTGGGCGGTCGCGCCGAAGCGTGCGAGCCGGCAGTCGCATTGGCTGCGCCAAATCAACGAACTCGACGTGGATTACGTCGTCTTAAACCTTGGCGCGTCGCTCGCCCCGGCGACGCTCGATGTGTTCGCCGATGCCGACGTCCAGATCTGCGTCTCGGCACCCGAGCCGCCGGCGATCGAAGCGACCTATCGATTTTGTCGCGCGTATTTCGTGCGTCGTCTCCGGCGAACACTGATGCGCGAGCGCTTTAAATTGCGCGTCGTTGAGCGCGCCATCAGCGCGTTGCCACCGCTGCCTTCGCCGCGTGAGCTGATCGTCGAGATTGCGCGATTCGATGAGTCGGTGGCGAATGTGGCGGCCTCTGTCCTCGCTTCGTTGCGTCCGCGCCTGGTCATTGGGCGTACGCGTCTGCGCCGTGACCTCGAGCTCGGCCCGTCGATGGCCGCCTTATCGGCGAGGTACCTCGGCGTTCAGCTCGACTACATGGGCTACGTCGAACAGGATGACGCTGCGTGGTTGACCGCGCGACGTTGTCGGCCACTTTTGATCGACGCACCGACATCCAAAGCGGCGCGGAATCTCGAGCGCGTTGCCCGTCGGCTGCTTGCCTTGCTCGCGCACCAGGCCAAACGACCGCAGCCGCCGAGTCTCGTCGAAGCGCGTGCGCTGACAAAGCCGCTGACCCACTACGATGTCCTCGGCCTCGAGCGCGCGGCCACCGACGACGAGATTCGGCGTGCGTACAAGCTTCAACGCGAGATCTACACCGAGGGAAGCCTACCGCTGACGGGGCTCATCGACGACCAACGGATGCGCGCGGAACAAGGACGAATTGCTGAGGCTTACGATACGTTGCTCGATCCGCCGCGGCGGCGAGCTTACGACGCGTCGGTGTTTCCCGACGAAGAGCCGACCGCCCTCGCTTCGGAGCGGCGTGGCCCAGGGGCGACGGATGCCGAGCTCGCGCTGCTTCGGGCGGAGCTTGCGCGGGACATCACGTCCGAGACGCAGTTTAGCGGCACACTCCTTCGCAAGGCACGCGAGGCCGCCGGGCTCGAGCTTCACGACATCGCAAACCAAACGAAAATTTCGATGACGTACGTGCGAGCGATCGAGGCGGAGGACTTCGCGTCGTTGCCGGCACCGGTCTACATCGGCGGGTTTCTCGTGCAGATAGCGAGGATGCTGCGGCTCGATCCCTCTCAGGTCAGCAAGAGCTACCTGAAACGCGTGCGCGGTGCGCGCTCCGACGACGACGGGTGAGACGTCAGGCGGATTCGATCGACATGAATGTCCGTTCTCGTCGCCGCGTGCTCGTGGTGCTTGCGCTCTTCGCGGTCGCGCTCGCTCCGCGGCTTTACGTGGCGTTGGCATGGACGCGCGAGCCCGTCTGGGACGGCCACTATTACGACATCGGTGCGCGCAGCATTGCGGCCGGCCGAGGTTACGTTGGCACCGAAGGAGGCGCATGGTGCCACTATCCTGTCGGCTACTCGGCGTGGCTCGGCTTCGCCTACCGAATATTTGGAACGGGCGCGTGGGTTGGTCCGACCCTCAACGCCGTGATGGGCGCGCTCTCGGCGGTGTTCGTACGCGAGCTTGCGCTTCGGGCCGTCGACCATGGCTCCGAACGCCGGGCTACCGTGGCCGGGTTCTTGGTCGCGCTTCACCCGGGCCTCATCGCGTACACGCCGCTCCTGATGACCGAGCTTACGTCGTCGCTCGTGCTCGTCGCGGCTCCGCTCATTGTCGCCTGCAAGCCTACGTCGCGCAGGTACGCCATTGTGGCAGGGGTGATCTTCGGGCTCGGAACGCTCGTACGACCGCAGACGATTTTATGCGCGCCGGCGGCGATATTCTTCCTCCCGCGTGGGTTCCGCAAACGGACGGCGCTGGCGGTCGCAGGGTTGGTCACCGCCACATCGTTGCTGGTGGTCGCACCATGGACCGCGCGCAACTGCACCGTGATGGACGGGTGCACCTTCGTTTCGAGCAATGGCGGGTGGAACCTCGCGATAGGCTCGTTCCCACGCGCGACGGGTCGCTTCGAGACGCTCCGTGGCGAAGATGGCTGCGCGGAAGTGACGGGGCAAGTGCAGCAAGATCGCTGCTGGTCACAGCGCGCCGCCGAGTGGATTTCGCGCGACCCCGCGGCTTGGGTCGCACGCATCCCGAGCAAGCTCGGCTTCACCTTCGACCATGAGTCGTTCGCGGTGGGGTACCTCGCTGAGGCCGACCCACGCGCATGGCCCGAGGCACGCAAGGAGCGCGCCCGTCAGCTCTTCAGCAACGTGCACCGCGGGCTCATGGTGCTCGCGGCCCTCGCGTTCGTCCCGCGACCGAGTCGTCGTCGCCCAGCCTCGATACTCGGCAGCGTCGCGGTCGCCCTGGCGGCTTGGTTCGCGGTGATGAGCGATGACCACCCGTTTTGGATTGTCGCTCTCGCCATCGTGGGAATGGCGGCCTTGCGCTTCGACTTGCGGAGTCGGGACCGAGCACTGGTGTACGCGTGCTGGGGCGTCGGTACGCTACTCCTCGTGCACGCCGTGTTCTTTGGTGAAGACCGTTATCACATCGTCATCACGCCGCTCTTATGCCTGCTCGCGGCGTCGGCGTGGCGCGATGAGTCGCCGAGCTCAGCTACGGGCCCCGCCTCCGAAAAACCGTCGGACCGCGTCGATGAGCCGGGCCTTCTCGACCTCGACGGGCGCAGTCGGCTCACCCCCGTCCCGCCGTGACTGCAGCGTGGCCTCGCGCGCCGCGATTTGCGTCGCGATCTCGTCGCCGAGGGAGGGTCGCTTCGCGAGCACCTCTTGAAACGCTTCCTTGTCGAGCCGGTAGGCATCGATAGCCGACGTTGCGATCACCGATGCCGAGCGCGGCGCGCCGGTAAGCAGGCCCATCTCGCCGACCACGGTCGGCCCCGTGATCTCGGCAACCTTTTGCCGCCCGTTCGGAGAATCCACGAGGACCTCGGCGCTGCCCGAGACGATGATGTAGAGGAAATCGGCGGAGTCGCCTTCGCGGGTGATCTCCTCCCCTGCGGCGAAGGGGCAGGCGCGGAGGCGTTCGGCCACGGGGGTAAGCTCGTCGCCGTGTAGAGGCGTGAGGACGGTTGCGACGCGGACCGCGTGGAGTCGCCGCTCGAGGTCCAGTTCTCGCAGGCTCTTGCGCGTTGCGCCCTCTTCTTGGTCGAGCCAGTGCGCGGTGGGCGGCGCCGCGAGCGGGATGCCGGCGCGTTTGAGTGCCGCATGAATCTGCGAGCGTACCCGAGAGCGCGTGGGTTCATCCACCGCGAGGTTCGTGAGCCAGTATCGTACGGCGTAGGTCGCCATCGACGCGCGCTGCTCTCGCACCAGATCGATGCAGAGGCACTGCGGCGCAGGCGAGGTGGCCACGTTCTCGATGGCCGCCGCGCGCAGCGGCCCCTCGACCGCGGCAATCACCTGCGTCGGAGAGAATTGATTGTCGACGTTGAATGGGATCGCCTCGCGCCGGACAGTCTCGTTGCCAACGAGCTTGCCGAGGACGGTAAAGCTCGACGCGAGCAGTGAGGAGTTCGGCACGATGATCGTGTCCCAATCGCGCGTCTCGAAGACGGTGTGCCGCCAGCGAATTTCTCGCACGATCCCCTGCGTTCCGTTGTCGAATTGGATCCAGTCACCGACCCGGACCGAGCGCTCGAGCTGCAGGGCCATGCCGCCGATGACGTTGCCGAGGGTCGCCTGCATCGACAGGGCCACGATCGCGGTGACGACGGCGCTGGTAGTGACGAGGTGAGCGGCTTGGATGCCGAAGCGTCGCATGACCCCGAGGGCCGTCAGCGTATAGAGCAGGGCCATCGCGAGCTCGTAGACGATCGTGGGCGCACGGACGCCGATGCCTGGCAGCGCGAGATCGAAGAACACGACGCCGCTCACGGCCACGATGGTGAAGTAGCCGAGCGTCTCCGCGATGGCCTCGGTCACGGCCTGGGTGTCGGTCATCGCCCCACGGCCGAGCAGCCAAGCTGCGACACGGGTACACAGGAAAATCCCTAGCAGAACGAACAGCCGAACGTTGTGGCGCCGTGCCGCCGGCGCGATGCGATGAACGCACGCCGCGGTCGCGAGCACGGCTACGATCGTTGCAACGACCCCTGTTGGACTAAGTAGAAGAGCGTCACTCGGCATGGGGCACGAGTGTCCTGCCGAAATCGTCGGGCCACAAGCCCCGGGGGTGGTAACCGCTCTTTGATCCGCTATCGTTCACGGCGATGCGTTTCGGTCTGCTCGCGATGGGTGTGTTGTCGGCCTGCTGTCCCAAGGAGGCGGTCACGTTTCGCCCGCTTTCGCCTACCGCGCCGGCTGCCGAGGTGCGCTCGACAGAGCCACACCTCGCGACGCTCAGGCAGCTTACTTTCGGCGGAGAAAATGCCGAGGCGTACTGGTCGAACGACGGCACGCAGCTCGTCTACCAAGCGCGCCAAGTGGATGAAGGATGCGACCAGATTTATCGCATGCGCCTCACCGAGTCGCCGCCACGCCCCGAGCTCCTCTCGACGGGCGACGGCGTGACCACGTGCGCGTTTTTCACGGCGGGCGACGCGTCGGTATTGTTCTCGTCGACCCATTTGGCGGGCTCGGCGTGCCCCCCGCGGCCGGATCACTCGCAGGGCTACGTGTGGCCTCTGAATCCCGCACTCGATGTCTTTCAGCGGTCCATCGTGGCTGGGGCCGAGTCGGTGCCGCTCGTGCGGCTCACGGAGACGCCTGGCTACGACGCGGAATCAACCGTGTGCGCGCGCGACGGCGCGATCATTTTTACATCCGCCCGTGACGGGGATCTCGAACTTTACCGCATGGACCGCGATGGCAAGAACGTCGTGCGACTCACGCGGGCGGAAGGCTACGATGGTGGCGCGTTCTGGAGCCCGGATTGTTCGCGCATCGTGTGGCGGGCCTCGCGTCCGGAGGGAGCGGCCCTCGACGATTACCGGCGGTTGCTCGGCGAGCATAGGGTCCGGCCGGGCAAGCTCGAGCTGTGGGTCGCCAACGCGGACGGCAGCGACGCACGCCAGGTGACCTACTTGGATGCGGCGTCCTTCGCGCCGTCCTTCTTTCCCTCCGGAGATCGGATCATATTTTCGAGCAACTACGGTGACCCCAAGGGCCGCGAGTTCGATATTTTTGCGGTAGACGTTGATGGCTCCAACCTCGAACGAGTGACCACGACACCGGGGTTCGACGGCTTTCCGATGTTCTCTCCGGACGGTAATTCGCTCGCTTTTTCATCGAATCGGGCGACGCTCCCCGGCAAAAGCGACACGAACGTGTTCGTTGCGCGCTGGAGCGAAGGGGACCGCGTGGTTTCGCCGACGGTGCGCGAGCGCGTGCGGGATGATGTTCGTTGGCTCGCCGCGAAGGAGCGCGAAGGTCGCGGCGTCGGGCACGCGGGGCTCGAGGCGGCCGCGGGGTTTGTCGAGACGCGGTTCGCCGCACTGGGCCTCCAAGCCGCAGGTAGCGAGGGCTTCCGCCAAGGGTTCGACGTCGTCACGGGTGTCGTACGGCAAGACGGCGACGTCGTCGCATTCGATTCGAAGGGGCTCGACCGATCGGCGTTCTCTCCGCTTGCATTCTCGGGCGCCGGAAAAGTCGAAGGGCCGGCCGTCCTTGCCGGTCACGGCGTGGTCGACGCCGCGGCAGGAGTTGACGATTATCGCGGGCTCGACGTCAAGGGCCGGGTCGTCGTCGTCAAGCGCTTCGTCCCAGGGGACCGCATCGTGAGCGCGGCGGCTCGGGCCGTGCACGGCGATCTGCGACGCAAAGCGTGGCTGGCCCGCGAGCGCGGGGCCCTTGCCCTCGTGATCGTCGATGGCCCGGACTCCAAGGAACCCGAGGAGCCGTTCCCCGCGCTCCGAGCCGATGGCGATGGAGACGCTGGCCTTCCCGTAGTGGTCGTCGGCCGCGCCGCGTTCACACCGTTCTATGCGCGCTTGACTGAGCGCGTCCCCGTTCGAGCCACGGTGGCAGTCGAGCTCGCACGCACGACCGCGAAGGCTCACAACATCGTCGCGCGATTACCGGCCAACGCTCCGCTGAGTCAGCGCCTGCCGGGGGTCGTTCTCATCGGCGCCCACTACGACCACCTCGGGCATGGTGGCGCGGGCTCCCTCGCTCCCGATAGTCACGAGGCGCATCTCGGCGCCGACGACAACGCGTCGGGCGTGGCCGCGTTGCTCGAAGCCGCACGTGCCTTGCGCGAGGACGCGAATCGACCGCGAGACATCGTCTTCGTCGCATTTTCCGCCGAAGAACTCGGCGTGCTCGGCTCGGGTCATTTCGTAAAGTCTCCGCTCGCCGGCCTCGCTCCTTCGAACATCGTCGCGATGTTAAATATGGATATGGTCGGCCGCCTTCGCGACAATCGCCTCGATGTTCTCGGTGGCGATTCGGCGAGGGAATGGCCGGAGCTAGTGGCTCCCATTTGCGCGGAGGCGCGCGTGCGCTGCAACGTCGCGGGCACCGGCTATGGGCCGAGTGACCACGCGAGTTTCTTTGCTGCGGGCGTCCCGGTACTTCACTTTTTCACAGGTTCGCACAGCGATTACCATCGTCCGAGTGATGTCGCCGCGCGCATCAACGCGATCGGCATCGAGCGGGTGGCGTCGATCGTCGTCGCGACCGCGCGCCTGCTGGCGGCACGGCCTTCGCAACTCCATTACCAGCCTGCTGCGGCCGCCGCGCCTATCGGTGACGTGCGCAGCACGCGGGCGTCGCTCGGTACCGTCCCGGATTATGGGGGGCCGCCGCATGGGCAGAAGGGCGTGCTCTTGTCGGGTGTGCGCGCTGGCGGACCTGCCGAACAAGCGGGCATGCGCCGCGGAGACATTCTGGTGGGCCTCGGTCCCCACGCCATCGGGGATGTGCGCGAGCTCATGTTCACGCTCGGCGAGCTGCGTCCTCTCGACCGCGTGAAGGCGCGCGTGCTGCGCGAGGGCAACGCGCTCGAGCTCGACGTGACGATGGGCCGCGTGCCGCAAACTCACTGACACACGGCTAGCGCGTGCGGCGACGGCGTGCGCACAACGCGCGCGGGCTCGCGCTCAGCTACAGTTTTGGGCCCTCGCTCTTGGGGGCGCCCCACACGGCGACGATCATCACGACGCCGAGAGCCCGATCAATCTCGTAGTAGACGTGGTTCCTGCTCCTAAGCAAAAGCACCCGCCGCACCAGTACGCCTTGACGTTCGACGTAAGGCGAGCCCAGCTCTGGCGTGGTCGCCAGGAGGCTCCGAGCCTCGGCCAATTCGTCAGCGAAGAGTCCGGATGCCGACGGCCGGTTCGCGCGCCACCAACGGTCGATTTCGTTGGCGTGATTCTGAGCCGGGGCAGAGATACGAACGATCACGTGCGAGCGAGCAGCTCCTGCACGAACTGATCGGCATCGGCGTGCTCGCCTCGGCGCGCTGCGGCAATGCCCTCGTCGAGCGCGCTCAGCAGCGCGGCACGCTTCTCGTCATCGAAGCCGTCGTCGTCGCCTACGACCGCCTCCGTCGGGTGAAGGTAGACGACCTCCCCTTCAGGCAAGTCGGTGGGCTCATCGAGCACGAGCCGCCCCTTGTGGACGTAGGCCTTGACCGATTGCATCACCTCGGAAGCTTAACGGGTGTCGCTCCGGTTTGCCACGGCGCCGTCATTCATCGGTCGGGTCCGCCCTCAGGCGGTGGTGCTATTTCGCTCGGGGTGAGTGCGGCCAGATAGCGTTTCGGCCGCGTGCCGCAAACTCACTGACACACGGCTAGCGCGTGCGGCGACGGCGGAGCTTCGTCGCGAAGGCCGCGGCGTGTGTGATGACTGCGCTCGCGATGTCGACTTGCGTCACCTGCTCGATGCCTTCGAGCCCCGGCGAGCAGTTGACCTCGATGACGAGGGGCTCACCGTCCGCGTCGAGGATGTCCACTCCCGCCACCTCGAGGCCGAGTGCGCCTGCCGCGCGGAGCGCCGTGGCCGTGAAGCGCCGACTCAACTTCACGCTCTCGCCGGTTCCACCCCGGTGGATGTTCGAGCGGAATTCACCAGGTGCCGCGGTCCTTCGCATCGCGGCAATCACGCGGCCGCCCACGACGAACGCGCGAATGTCGCTCCCGCGCGCCGCCTTGATGAACTCCTGCAAAATCACTTGTTGGCCGAGTGCGGCGAGCGTCTCGCACAGCGAGGTCACCCCCTTTGTACTGTCGGCAAGCATCGTCCCGACGCCCTGGGTTCCGTTCTGAAGTTTGACGACCACTGGACATCCGCCGACAAGCTCGATGGCCTCGTTGAGTCCGCCGAGCGACCGGAGCGCGACCGTTCGCGGGACGGGCACACGCGCGGCGGCCATGCGCTGGAGCGAGCGCACTTTGTCGCGGGCCAGCACGATCGATTCGGCACCGTTCAACACCGGCAGCCCGGCGTCCTCGAGCGCGGCAACGGCGGCGGCTCCTGCGGCCGTCAGGCTCGCCCCGATGCGCGGCAGCACCGCGTCGTAGTGCGGCAGCGGGCGTCCAGCCACGAGCACCTTGGCGGTCTTGGGGAGCGCGGCGAACTGCAAGCGCAGCGGATCGAGCACGTCTACCTCGTGACCGAGCGCGCGCGCCGTACGGATCAGCCGAGCGGTCGAGTAGAGCGAGGTGTTTCGCGAGAGAACGAGCAGCCGCATGAGCACGAGCCTAACACTCAGCGGAAGCAAACGTCGCCAGCCAGGTCAGGTGGACGCGATCAATTCTTTCGTGTACGAACCTTTTGTACCGAGAGCATCGAGGACGAACCATGTGGCAGCCATTCACCGAAGAACATCAGCAGTTTCGTAAGCTCGTTCGTGATTTCGCGGAGAAAGAGCTCGCCCCAAACGCCGCAGAATGGGAGGCGTCGGGTTGCTTTCCGAACTCGGTGTTCAAGCGTGCCGGTGACCTCGGCATCCTGGGTGCTCACTATCCGGAGGAGCACGGCGGGTCCGGTGGCGACTACTGGTTCAGCGTAACCAAAGCCGAAGAGCTGTCGCGGGGCCGTTCGGCCGGTGTGTCGATGGGGTTGCTCGTACAGAGCGACATGGCGACCCCGTGCATCAGCGAGCTTGGCACGCCAGAGCAGATCGAAGAATTCTTGAAGCCCGCACTTTCCGGCGACAAAGTGGCGGCGCTAGGCATAAGCGAGCCGGCGGCCGGCAGTGACGTCGCGGGGATCCTGACGACGGCGAAGCGTGACGGGGACGACTACGTCATCAACGGTCAGAAGACTTTCATCACCAACGGCACTCGCGCCGACTTCGTGACTCTTCTTGCCAAGACCGATCCCGGTAGCGGTGCGCACGGGTGCACGTTCTTCCTCGTGCCGACCGCGACCAAGGGGTTTCAGGTCTCGCGCAAGCTCGACAAGATTGGCAATCGCGCGTCGGACACCGCGGAGCTCTTCTTCGAGGACATGCGCGTCCCGGCGCGTTACCGCCTCGGCGAGGAAAATCAGGGTTTCATGTACCTGATGCAGAACTTCCAGTCCGAGCGCTTGATAGGCGGCGTCGGTGCACTCTCGGGGGCCCGCCACGCGATCGAATTCTCCGAAGCGTACGGCCGCGAGCGCCACGCGTTCGGCAAACCGATCCTCTCGCGCGAGCTGTGGAAACACAAGTTCGTCGACATGCACATCAAGGTCGAGGCAGCACAGGCCTTCCTCTACAAATGCGTCGATGCGTTCAACGAGGATCGCTACGTGAACCGCGGGCCGATAAGCCTGGAGACCGTCAAGCTCATCAGCATGTCGAAGGTGCTCGTCGGCGATGTCGTCAGCGAGGTGATGGATACCTGCCTGCAATTTCACGGCGGGTGGGGCTACATCGAGGAGTTTCCGATCGCGCGTGCGTGGCGTGATTCGCGACTCTTTCGGATCGGCGGCGGTACCACCGAGACGATGCGCTACTACATCGCGAAGCTGCTCGGCTACTGACGGCGCGCGGGGTGAGTGCCGCAATGCCGAACCGCACGAACGCCATGACGCGAAAGCTGCGCATCGTTGTGGTCGGTGCCGGGACGGGTGTAGGCAAGACCCATGTCGGGTGCGCTCTCGCGGCCGAGCTCGTGCGCCGCGGCGTCGTGCTCGAGGCGCGCAAGCCAATCGAGTCGGGCTATCTCCCCGAGGGGAGCGATGCGGACCTGCTGGCGCGCTCGGCCGGACATAACCTCCTCACTCCGCGTTATGCCTTCGACGAGGCCGTGTCGCCCCACCTCGCCGCGAGGCACGCCGGTCTAGCAGTTGAACTCGCCGAGGTCGTCAGCTGGTGTGCGACTTCGGGCGACCTGCTGGTCGAGACGGCGGGTGGGCTCTTGTCACCCGTCAGCGCGACGTGCACGAACCTCGACATTGCGGCTGCGCTCGAGCCCTCGGCCATTGTGCTCGTTGCCGTCAATCGCCTCGGCGCGTTGCACGATGTTCGAGTCTGTCAATTGGCACTCGGCGAGCGTGGCCTCTCGGCGCAGGTCGTCTTGTGCCATCCTGAGGCGGCGGACGCAGGCACGCCTTCGAATGTTGCGGAGCTCGCGTTTCTCGGTTGGGCACCGGGTGCGATTGCGTTTCCTCGTGCGCCGCTCGGTGACGCGAGAACCCACATGAGCGCGACTCTCCTCGCCGATGCGCTCGAGCGCCGCAGATGACGCGACAGAAGAAGCTCGACCCCGAAGCGGCGAGTGCTCACGCTCGCAAAGGGCAGGCGGCGTTGTCCGCAGGTCACCTGCACGAAGCCGTTGCGAGTTTTCGTCGTTCACTGCGTGCGGCTCCACTCGTCGATGTTCACATCTTGCTCGGGCGCGCCCTGCGGGAGCTCGGCCATGAAGGCTCGACGGACGCGTTTGGTGCGGCGCTCGTGATTGCCCCGACGCGCGTCGATGCCCACAACGGACTTGGGCTTTCGCTCGTGCGAGAGGGCCGCACGGCGGAGGCGCTGGAGTCGTTTCACCGCGCGCTCGAGCTCGACGTTGAATCGAACTCGACCCGGTTCAACTTGGCAACCTTGCTCGCTTCGCTCGGTCGACACGACGAGGCGGCTGTCCACTTGGGCATTCTCGCCGAGCGCTCACCCGCCGATGCCGACGTGCAAAACGCGTACGGCGCGGAGCTCGAGCAGCTCGGTCGTACAGACGAGGCCCTCGTCGCGTATCGCGCGGCTGGCCCGACCGCTGCGGCTCTCTTCAACCAGGCACGCCTCCTCGTGCAGCGTGGCAGTCTCGCTGCGGCTGAACGCGTCGTGGGCGTTCTCGTCGACCTTCCGCTGACTCCCCGCGACCGCGCGGATGCGCTCGATCTTCGGGCCGGCATCTGGAGCGTCGAAGGCCGCGCGCTTGAGGCCATCGAGGAGCACCGTCGCGCACTCGAGGCGGACCCCTTGCGACCGGAGCTTCACTCGAACCTGCTCCTCGCGATGCAATACGAGCCTCCCGCCCGTGACGCGCACTTCGAGGCGCATCGTGAGTGGGCCGCCCGTCATGCTCCGGTGAGCGCCCTCCCGTTTTCCGAGCCGCTGCCGCCTGCTTCTCCGCTCTCCGAAAGCGGTCGCACGCTTCCCCGGTTGCCGCGCCTCGGCTTCGTGTCGGCGGACTTGCGCTACCACTCGGTCGCGTATTTTCTCGAACCTTTGCTCCGCGGCCTCGCGGGGCGCGCCGAGGTGGTGCTCTACTCCAATTCGCGCATCACAGATTCGACGACGGCCCGCCTTCGGTCTTATAGCTCCGAGTTTCGCGTAGTCGCGGACCTCGACGATTCCGCGCTCGCCGCCACGATCGCGAGTGACGCGCTCGACGTGGTGATCGATCTCGCGGGCCACACGGGCGGCAACCGTCTGCGTGCGCTGGCGCTGCGTCCGGCTCCACGAATCGCCACGTATTTGGGCTATCCCGACACGACCGGCTTGCCGTTCGACCTGCGCATCACCGACGCACTGGCCGATCCGCCGGGTTCGGAGCGCTACCACACCGAGGTTCTCGCGCGGCTGGACGGCGGCTTTCTCTGCTATCGCCCCGATGCCGATGCTCCGGACCCCATGCCGCCGCCATGCCTCGCGAAAGGCACGCTGACGTTCGGCTCCTTCAACACGACCTCCAAGCTTACCCCGCGTACCCTTGCACTCTGGGCGCGCGTTCTCGAGGCTACGGGTGCGCGTCTCTTCTTGAAGGCACCCTCATTCGAAAATCCTGCGACCGCAGCGCGCACCATCGACGCCTTCGAGCGTCACGGCATCGAACGAACTCGCGTTGAATTGTGCGGTTTCGTCGCATCCACGCGCGAGCACCTCGAACGTTACGGCGCGCTCGACATCGCGCTCGATCCCACGCCCTACGTCGGAGCGACCACGACCTGCGAGGCCTTGTGGATGGGCGTTCCGGTGGTGTCGCTCGTTAGAGAGAACCACGCTTCAAGGGTCGGGCTAAGCGTGCTCACGCGTGTCGGGTTGGCCGACCTCGCCGTGGGCTCCGAAGAGGCATACGTACGGGTGGCGGCGACACTCGCCTCCGATCGCGAGCGACTTGCCACGTTGCGCCACGAGCTCCGTCCTCGGATGGCCGCGTCGCCGCTGTGCGACGAGACGCGGATCGCCGAGCAATTCCTGCGTGCCGTTCTGTTGACCTGAGTCTGCGCAAGTTCGCGCCTCACACCTTCACGCTCGTCGGCGCTGGCGCAGAACGATCGCAGCCGGCATCAAGAGCAGCGCGGTTAGGAGGCAGGCGAGCTCGCCCGCGGCCGCCGCGAGACCGAAACTGCGGATGGCGAGGTTGACCGACAGCGTCAACGCGACGTAGCCGAGCATGGTCGTCAGCGAACACAACACGACGGCTCCGCCTGTCTCGACTACGGCTTTGACGATGTCCGTTTCGCCATCCTGCTCGTAACGCTTCATCACGTTGACCGCGTAGTCCGAGCCAACGCCAAGAGTTATCGGAAGCGCGATGAAATTCAGGAAGTTTAGCTTCGAGGCGGCAAGCGCGAAGCCGCCTTTTTGCCAAGGCCACGTCGAGCGAGCGACCGCGAGCACAGCCACCGTCCACACGAGGCCAATCACGATCGAGCCCACGACCCACACGCCCGTCGATCGCATCCGGAAGGCTACGACAACGAGCAACACCGTAAGCAGCAGCGACGCGACGATGGCCTTAGGCGCGTCTTCGACAATCGCGAGAATCATGTCCGCGAAGATCACGCTGCGGCCGCTGCCTTCGACCTTCGAGCCATCGGGTAATTCGGTCACACGAAAGCTCGCGGCCCACTCGATCAGGTAATGGGCATCCCATACGCTCCGCCCTTTCGCCGGCTCGAGGTAGACGAGTTTCCCGCGCGAGCCGTCGAGCTCCGTGAATGGGCGCGCGACCGCTTCGGGCAGGTCGCCGATGCCGATCGCCGTCAGCGCCCGCGCCGGGATGAGCTCATCGAGACGCTGCCAGTCAGGCTCCTTCAAAAATCCCTTCTCGTGAGCTCGTACGAGAGTCGCGCGGATTTCCTTCAGTTTCGCGAGCTTTTTGTCCTGTTCCTTCGGTAGCAGCGAGAAGATCGTGACGACCTTGCCGAAGGGTGGGCGTGCGGCGGCGTCACGCTTTGTTTCGAGTGCGCGCGCGAGCGGCTCCACTTGCTCGAGGCGGTCGACGGCGAGGGCGATGCCGTCGAGGCCGAGGCTCGGGAGGAGGCCGTTGGCGGTGTGCATCAGGCGCCGCGCCTCCGAGGGTTTGTCGACCGGGGAGTTGTCGACGTTCTTCATGTCGTATTCCATCGGATCGTTTGCAACGAAGCGCCACGCAAGGACGCCCGCGCCGACGGTGATGAGCAGCCCGACGGCGAGCACCGCGCGAGGGGCACGGGTCACCAGCCAAGCGAAGGGTCGTCCGTAGAGTGCGTTGCCCCGCGCGGTGAAACCGGTGGCAGCCTCGATAGGCCAGAGGCGCTCCGATACGACCAAGAGTGCGGGCATGAAAAGGAAGGTCGCAAGCCAACACATCAGCATGCCGATCCCGCCGATCATGCCGAAGTGTTTGAAGCCCCGAAAATCGGTGATCGCGAGTGAACCGTAAGCCGCCGCTGCTGCTGCCGCTGCGGTGAGTGTGCCGGCCCACGTTCCGATGTGCGCGCTGTGAAGGCTCTCGCTCATCCCCAGTGCGCGGCGCTCCTCGAGGTAGCGCGCCATGTAGATGATGCCGAAATTGATGCCGTTGCCGACGATGATGCTGAACGAAAACCCGGTCGATTGATCGAGATAGCCGATCAGCAGGTACGTCAGACCAAACGTAAAGCTTGCCCCGACGGCCACCGTGAGCGCCATCACGAGCAGGGTGCGAATTCGCAAAAAATAGAGGAGGACGACCCCGAGGATCAGGGCGACGCCCCACGCTCCGACGTGCTTGGAGTCGCTGACGATCTGCTCGTGCAATTCCGCGGACGTGAGCAGATCTCCAGTGAAGCCGACACGGATGGCGGCATCGAAGCGTTCCGGCTCGAGCTTCGCTATCACTTCCCGTGCGAGACGCTGCAGCTTCGTTGAGGCCTCGACATCCCCCGACGAGAGTGGCGTGAGCATGCGGAGGGCCACGACGTGTTTGACGGGATCAAGGTAGTAGCCACCGGGGTACTTCGCGGCCGCTTCATCCGCACCGCCGACCTTCGCCTCGATGCGCTTCTTCAGCGTAGCCTCGGTGAGCTCGGGTGGAGGCTCGTCATCGTCGAGCCACGAACCGTTGCGTGACCCGATCTCGTACTCGTAACGCTCCTCGATCTCCTGATGCGCCTCATCGACGAGCGCGGTTGGGGCGTAGAGCAGTCGGTTTTGCTCGAAAAATGCCTGTGTTGCCTGTACGCCCGAGTCCACCGAGGTGACGAGCTCCTTCGGCAACTTCGCAAGCTCGGGGGCGGCGGCATCGACGAACTTCTTCAGGCCTTCGTCGTCCGAGCCTTCCGCGACGACGATGAAGGTGGACGTCGATTTGAGGCGCTTTTTCACCTCGTCCGCGACGATCACGCTGCGCTTACCGCTCGGTAGCAAATCGCCGAAGCCCGTCTTCAAGGTGAGCTTGCTGGCGAGGCCCAGGCACACGACCGCCGCGAGCAAGACGGCGCCGATGATGCGCCACGGCGTTGCGAGCTGAAGCTCGGCTAGGCGCTTGAGTGCCCGCGCCACGCCCCCACGCGAGTCAGCCATCGGTCGTCACCACACCGCGCACGTGCTCTTCGGGTGCATCGCTGCCCCCTCCTTGCACTGGAAAGCATCGGCGAATGCCGCGAGGTTGCGCACCGAGCCGTTGACGCGGAAGCGCGGCTGAGAGTGCGGATCCGTCGCGGCGCGCAGCTTCGTCAGCTCGTCGGTGGCCTTGCTGCACCACACCTGCCCAAGCGAGAGGAAAAGCTGCTGCTTTTCGTTGAATCCCTCTGCCACGAGCTGCTCTTTCGCGTCCGCCCGCAGCGCCACCAGCGCTTGGTAGGCGAGCATCAGCCCCGCGTTGTCCGCGATGTTTTCGCCGAGCGTAAGCTTCCCGTTTTGCTTCACTCCGGGGAGCACCTCGTAGGCGCCGTATTGCTCCGCCAGGCATGCTGCGCGCTCGTCGAACTTCGTGCGCACGTCGGGCTGCCACCAGCTCTTCAGGTTGCCATCGCCGTCGTATTGCGAGCCCTGGTCATCGAAGCCGTGCGTAAGCTCGTGGCCTACGACCATGCCGATCGAGCCCATGTTCACCGCGACGGACGCGGTAGGCGAAAAGAAGGGCGGCTGCAGGATCCCCGCGGGGAAAACCATCTGGTTCTTGTTCGCGTCGTAGTACGCGTTCACGGTCTGAGGTGACATGTACCACTCGCTGCGATCGACCGGTTTCTCCACCTTGGCAAGATCGCGCTCGAAGTCGTAAACGCTCGCGCGAAGCAGGTTGCCCGCGTAAGCCCCGCGCTCGACGCCAAACGGATACGCCTGCCACGTGTCGGGGTATCCCACGAGGTTTTCCACCTTGGCGATCTTCGCTTTCGCTTGTGCCCGCGTCGCGTCATCCATCCACGCAAGCTCGGGCAGGCGCACTTCGAGGGCGTCGCGGATCGCCTTCAACATCGTGCGGACGGCGTCCTTGCTCTCGGGCAAAAATCGCAGCTTCACGTAGGACTGCCCAAGCAGCTCACCAAGCGAGCCATCGGTCGAGGCAACGCAGCGTTTCCAGCGTGGTTTCTGCTCCTTCTGCCCCGTGATTTTTTGCACGAGCTTGAAATTCTCTTGGTCGAATGCGAGGGGCAGTGCGGAGGACATCGCGTGCAGCACGTGCCACGTCAGGTAGTTCGCGAGCTCTTCGGGCGTAAGCTCCGCCACGACGTCGTTGAGCTTCTCGAAGTACGTGACGCTCGTGACGTTGATCTTCGAGAACGGCGCGAGTCCGAGCGAGGGGTTCGCAGCTTTCATCGTGAGCGCCTGGAGGTACGCGCCGTAATCGATTCGTTTGCTGCGCGCTTTCAATCCACCAAGATCGATCCGGTTGTACATCGCTTGCGGGTCGCGGCGCTCCACGCGTGACTTCGAGATCGCGGCGAGGCTCTTCTCGACCTTGAGCACATGCTCGGCGGCACGCTTCGCGTCGGCCTCCGCGAGTCCGCCAAGCGTCATCATCGCGCCGACGTGTCCCTGGTAGTAGCTGACGATGTCGGCGTACTTTGCGTCGAGGTAGTAGTCGCGGTCGGGGAGGCCAAGGCCATCTTGATCGAGCTGAGCGATTACGGTGGTTGCGTCTTTGTCGTCGGGGCCGCTGCCGATCGCGAAGAACGGGTGGATGCCCGCACGGTGCAGGTCGGCGAGGAGGCTTTCGAAGGCCTCGGTCGCAACGGGCGCGGAGGGTGCAGCCTTGGAGTTCGCCGCTTTTTTATTGGGTTTCGCGTGCGTGTGCTGGGCGTTCGCTTCTCCGGAATGCACCTCGCGGCTATGCGCGTGGATCTCCGTCGGCTTCGCTGCGTCCTTCGTCCCCGTCGTCGCAAAGCCGGGCCGCAAATCGATGGTCTTCGCTTCGGCCTCGAGGCTCGAGCGGAGTGCGGCAACGCGGGCGAGAATCGCTTTCACGTCACCGAGTCCGGCTTTCTCGATGGCGGCTTCGTCAACGCACGACGTGTAATAATCGCCCAGTTTTTGTTCATCGGGCGTCTTCGCGGCTCCGGCTGCGGCGAGGCCTTCGAGGATCGTCTTCAGATCCTCTTCGTTGCGCTTTTGGATCTCGCTGAAGCTCCGCATCCAGCGCGATTGGTCCGCCGGGATGGTCGTGTTCTTGACCCAGTTGCCGCAGGCGAATTCGTAGAAGTCTTCGCAAGGATCCACGGTGCGGTCGAGCGCCGCAGCGTCCAGCCCGACGAACGCGAGCGTGACTTCTTTCACCGGCGGGCCGGGCGGCGTCGAAGGCGCAACGGAGGCCGGCTTGCAGCTAGGCAGCACTCCGAGAGCGAGTGAGAAAAGTGAGAGCTGTGCGAGCGATGGGCGAGGGGCCTTCATGAGGCGGCCATCCGTAGCAGATCCTCGGCTCTCCAGAAACCGCCGACCTCACCTCACGGAGCGCGCCTGCGCCGACCTCGCACAAGCGCGAATCCAAGGAGCCCGATGGCCGCGGCACGCCCCCCGTTTGCGGGAGCGCCCCCAACGGCAACGCAGCCGCAGCCAGGCTCGGTGGCGGTCTTCGCATCCACGCCGCCGGTCGTGGAGCTTCCAACGCCAACGCTCGCGGCTCCGCCGGAACCTGTAGTGGCTGCGCTGCTGCTGGTCGCGCCGCCGGTCCCCGTCGAGCCCGCTGTGCCGGTGCCTTCGGGTGGCGGCGTCACATCGCAGTCGCCGAGTGAGTGCTCGAGAGCCCCCTTCGCGAGGTTCGCCGAGGGTCGCGTACGCGCGCAATAGTCGTCGGTGAGATCGGCGCGAGGCGGAGCCGTCTGCAGCGCGGTTGCGTCACCTTTGAGGGTAAAATCCAGGCCGAGGGCATCGGTGTAGAGCGCGGTGAAAAAGTCGAGTGGCTGTTCGGCGAGATCGTCGGAGGTCGTGAACGTGCCGCCGTCGCGCATACGCACCTTGCCCATCAGCAGGTTCGCGTGAGATTCGCCGCTCGTCGTGTCGAAGCGAAAGTCGATGCCGTTCGTCTGAATCAGCGTGTTGTGAAGCACTGTCGTCGAGGCCGCACGATTGAGGTAGATGCCGACGTCCGAGCACGTCGTGATCACATTGTTTCGGAGCACGCCTCCGGTGTGCTCGACGCTGCAAGGTACGTTCGGGTCGAAGGCCGGTGCGCAAAATTGGGCGCCGGTGCCTCCGCCGCCAAACGAGAGCCCGATCCGAATCCCCCCTGTTTTGTCGTCTTTTTCGCAGACGACGAGGTTGCGCTCGAAGACCCCGCCCGAGCCTCCGCTCTTCATGAACGCGCCGTAGCTTATCTCGTTGCCGCCGGCCTTGTGGAAGTCGTGCAGGTAATTGCCGCGCACGATCCAGCCGGCTCCGCCGTCGATGTTGAGCTTCGTCACGGGGTTTCCCGTCGCCCGCGCGTGGGTGTCCGAGAACTCGCTGAACTCCACGAGTCCGCCATTCGCCATTTGGTATTGGCCGCTGCCATCGGGAGCCGCATTGACCTTGAGCTGCGCGTTAAAATCGCGAACGCGGCTCCTGCGTAAGACGAACCCCTCGGCCTCGCCGCCGGTGACGTGGAACGCGTGTTCACAGGCGTCATCCGAGGCGCACACACCACGGACGTCGAGCCCTTCGAAGTGCCAGTGCGCGCCCGTCACGTGAAAGCCCTCCGCGCCGTCAAGCTCGACAGTGGCTCCGAGCGGCGTAGCGCTCGTCACGGTGATCGGGTTCGCCGCCGCGCCGTTCGCGGTGCAGTTGGCCCCGGCGAGTTTGTAGGTTCCAGCCTGAAGGGTGATCACGTCACCGGGCTTTGCGGAGGCGATGGCGGCGAGCAGCCCGGCGCTGTCGGTGACGTTTTTCTCGTCGGCCCGCGCCGCTTCGGGAATCGAGAATGCGACCGCGCCGAGCACA
The DNA here is from genome assembly GCA_947475525.1 of Polyangiaceae bacterium. Classification (GTDB taxonomy): domain Bacteria; phylum Myxococcota_A; class Polyangia; order Polyangiales; family Polyangiaceae; genus SYFR01. Next base: position 305,398 of record CANJMI010000003.1, read on the forward strand.
ACCCCGACCACGAAACTCACGTTTCTCACCGGCGGAGCATACCGCTTGCCATCGTGCGTGGAACGAGCAAAAAAGGCTGAGCAAACATGCTGGTGATGAAGTTCGGAGGCAGCTCGGTCGCGAACCGCGCTCAGATCGAAAAGGTCCTCGGCATCGTGGCGGGGCGGGCTTCGCGGCGTCCGGTCGTGGTGTCCTCGGCGCACAAAGGTGTCACCGACGCGCTCGTCAGTGCGGCGAAGGTGGCGGCGGCGGGAACCTACGAGCCCGAAGCGGTGATTGGTCGCCAGCTCTCGATTGCCCGGGAACTCGGTTGCCCAGATGCGTTGCTCGAGCCGCTCTTCGCGGAGCTGCGCGATCTGTTGCGCGGGGTGCACCTCGTCCGCGAGCTGTCGCCGCGAAGCCTCGACTACATCTCGAGTTTCGGTGAGCGGATGAGTGTGCGCTGCATCGCCGACTACTTCACACGTGAGGGAACGCCGGCGACGGCCTACGACGTGTGGGACCTTGGTTTCATCACCGATTCGAAGTTCGGCCACGCGCGACCGACGGTCGGATTCGCCGAGCGCGCGCGTGCGGCCTACGCCGCGTTACCGCTCGACTGCATCCCGGTCGTCACGGGGTTCATCGGCAAGAACGAGCGCGGTGAAATCACGACCGTCGGACGCAACGGAAGCGACCTTACGGCCACCCTCCTCGGAGCCGCGCTCGACGCGGAGGAGGTCGAGATATGGAGCGACACGGACGGCGTGATGACCGCCGATCCACGCATCGTGGCTACCGCGCGCAACATTCCTTACATGCGCTTCGATGAGGCCGCGGAGCTCGCTTACTTCGGTAGCCGCGTGCTGCATCCGTCCACGCTGCTACCCGCGATGGAATGCCGCATCCCAGTTCGCGTGCTCAACACGAACCGCCCCGCGCATCCGGGCACGGTCATTCAGGAAGTGACGCCGCCGAATCCGAACCCCGTGACGAGCATCGCCTACACCGAGAATCAATCCGTCCTGACGATCGGCTCGACCCGAATGTTCGGCGAAGTGGGCTTCGTCGGCGAGGTGTTCGCCGCGTGTGCACGCCACGGCGTGGTCGTCGACATGGTGACCACCTCGGAGGTCAGCATCTCGCTTACGGCCCAAGGAAACGCGGCCCTCGGTCTGGCGGCCGAAGAGCTGCGGAGCCTCGGCACCGTCAGCGTTCGCACGGGGCGAACCGTACTCGTCGTCGTTGGCCAACACCTCGCGACGCGCGCCGGGATCGCGGCCGAGATATTGCGGGCGGTCGCGGAGCAGGGGGTCAACGTCGAGATGATCGGCTACGCGGCCGGGTCGATCAACTTGTCGATGGTGATCGTCGATGCCGACGTCGCTCGCGCGGTTGACGTGCTGCATCGCACGTTGTTCGACTGACGGCAGTTCGCGGATCGCGATCGGGCCGCTCGCCGCACGCGCGGATCGCGATCCGCTTTGTGAGACGTGATTTCGCGTGGTTTGCTCGTGAAACGCCGTGGCACGAAACTCGCTCCAGTGGGGGGGCCGACATGGGTTTCACACAGGTCACAACGGAGCGCGCGCGGCTCCCCGTCCGTTTGCGGTCGGTGGGCGTCGCGCCGTCGCACCTAGGGCGCTTCGAGCTCGTCCGCAAGCTCGGGGCCGGGGGGATGGCCACCGTGTGGCTCGCACGGACGCTCGGCGCAGGTGGGTTCGAGCGCGCCGTCGCGTTGAAGCGGCTGCATCCGCGTTTCGCCCGCGATCCCCGCTTCGTGGCGATGTTTCTCGACGAGGCTCGGCTGTCGGCGTGCGTTCACCACGCCAACGTGGTGTCGGTCAAAGACATCGTCACGCACGAAGGTGAGTTCCTCCTGGTCATGGCCTACGTTCCGGGTCGAAGTGTTGCCGAGCTGCTCGATGCGGCTGCCGGGCAGGCGATGACTCCTGCCGTCGTCGTCGCGGTTGCGGTGGATCTCCTCGCGGGGCTTCACGCAGCGCATGAAGCCATCAGCCTCGATGACGCACCGCTTTCGATCATCCATCGGGATGTGTCGCCGCAGAACGTGATGGTCGGGCGTGACGGCTTGGCTCGCGTGCTCGACTTCGGCATCGCGTCGGGCGCGCAAACCCTCGCCCAAGATGACCGCGGGCGAAGTGGAAAGCCCGCGTATATGGCCCCGGAACAGCTGCTCGGCGACGCGCTCGACCGCACGGTCGACCTGTTCTCCGCGGCCGCGGTGCTGTGGCGCATGCTCACCGGAACTGCACCCTTCGCGGGAACACGCTCCGCGGAAAGACTCGCCAACATGGAACGAGGTCCCGCTCGCCCGCGCGACCGCCGCGACGGCGAGGCTGAATCGAATGCCCTGCTCGACGTGCTGGCTCGTGCCCTTGCCTACGACCGCGCGGCGCGTCCGCCGACCGCCGCGGCCTTCGCTCGCGAGTTGCGGATGGCGTGTTCGCCCGCGGCGCCGGAGCAGGTCTCACGGTGGCTTGACGGGCTCGCTCCCGGGCCGAGCGCAGCACCGTCGCGCGAGCGCCTACTCGGTTCGCAGCTAGAAGCGGACACCGAGGTGAGCCCGGCTCCGTTGCAGTCCTACAAGCGTGTTCGAGCCGAAGCGCGGAATGAAAGCGGTCAACTGCCCCCGCCATCCAAGCCAAAGCCGTCTCAACTTCGGGGGGGGCCATGGAAACACGTAAAAACGCTGCGGCACGGTTGACGATCACGGAACGAACTCGCGTGACGGACTCGGGGCGTCGCCACGAGGACCGCGTGCTCGCCGTCTGGCAGGGCGGTTCCGCCTACCGATTGTGCCACGTCGGCGATACCCTCGTCGTCGGCCGGGGAGCCGAATGCGGGCTTCGGATCGAGCACGCGTCGGTGTCGCGTCGGCATGCGGTGATCACCCTCGAAGCGACGGGCTGGTCGGTCGAAGACCTCGGGAGTCAGAACGGCACTTGGTTCGGTGATGAGCGCATCGCGAAGGGCACCGTCGTGCGCAGCGGCGGGGGCGTCAGCGTGCGCATTGGCGAGGCTGTCGTCTTCGTGCAGCGCGCCCCGCGAGCATCGAAACGCCGCGGTCGCCCGAGCGGTTCGGGTGAGGTTGAGCGTGTGCTCGATTTTATCGCGGTCGGCGAGATTTCGATTCTCATCTTAGGCGAGACGGGCGTCGGAAAACGAAGGCTCGCCCAGAACATCCACGCGGCGTCAGCTCGGCGGGCGGGGCCGTTCGTTCGGGTAAGTGGCTCTTCCCCTTGGGATGGGGATGTCGAGCGCGTCGATGTCGCCCATGTCGCCGGCGCGAGTGCGGCAGGCTCGTTGGGTCGCTCTCGCTTCTTCGAAGCCGCGAGCGGCGGGAGCCTTCTTCTCGAGGATGTCGGGGACTTGTCGCCCGGCGCGCAAGCGAGGCTTCTCCGCGCGCTCGAGCACGAGGATGAGGCCGTCAACGGGGCCTCTCTTGGGGCGACTCCCAGCGTGCGTCTGCTCGCGTCGTCCCAACATGATCTCGAAGCGCGGGTACGCGAAGGCTCGTTTCGCGCGGACCTCTATCATCGCCTCGCGGGTTACACGGTCACGGTACCTCCGCTGCGCGACCGCAGCGAGGACATCGCCCTTTTTGCAAAGCGATTCGCCGAGGCCGCGAGCGATGCGCAGGGCCTGCCACACCCGAAGCTCGAGCCCGATGTGCTGGCGTTGCTGAAGAAGTACGCATGGCCCGGCAACTTGAGAGAGCTCCGCAATGTGATGGAGTGCGCGGTGCTGCTCACGCTCGATGGCATCGTCCGTGTGGATGTCTTGCCCAGTCGCATCACGTCGGCACGTCGCGAGTCTCAACCGCCATTGGGCGCGAGCGAATCGGTCAACCCATCCACGAAGCTGCGCGGCGAGCTGTCTGCAATCGAGCGTAGACGAATCTTGGAAGCGCTCGAACGCTGCGCCGGCAACCAGACACGCGCCGCAGCTCTGCTCGGGATCGGGCGCCGTACGCTACTGAAGCGACTGGACGAGTATCAACTCTCGCGGCCGCGTCGCCGAGCACGCTCGACCGAATAAACGCCGCTCCGCGGAAGCTCAGTGAAAGCGAAAGCTCACGCCCGCCGGAGCCGTGACCACGACACCACGGCTGCCCACCATCACGCTCGGCCACACGCCGACGAGCAGCGAGCCCGACAGTGCCGCGCCCGGTGGCTTCCCACGGACGACCCCGTCTTGCGAAAGCCCGAGCAGCGACACCGCGACTTCGAGCGTTCCACCGCCGATCACACCTGAATCGATGTCGAGAACGGCGCCCAACTTCGAGCCGAGTGGCACATCGACTTCAGCACCGCCCGCCGCGGCTTGCGCTCCGGCAGGGACCGACCCGCGCGCGCTGAGCAGCACGGCTTGCTGGCGTTCGAATCCGATCACGCCGCCAAGGCCCAGCCACAGCGGACCGAACGCGCGCAGCGAGACCGCGGGCCCACCTGCGAGGACGAACCCGCCCGGCGTGACCGTGCCGCCGAATGCGCGTCCGCCTAAGTGAACACGCGGCCCGAGCGACCAACCTACGAAGGCCTGCGCGCCGAGCAGCCCGCCCGTGTGCGCGTGAAAGTCGCCGACGCAATCGCCCGCCCCCGGAATGGTCGTCGTATCGCTGCAAGCCGCGACGAGCGCGCCGCCACTCGTGCTGGCAATGGAGTAGGGGAGGCCGGACAGCGTGGACGTCGTTGACGACGCGATGGCGCCATGCGCGAACCCGCCGAGGAAGCCGACTTCGACCACCAAGCGGGCGTCACTCGGAGGCGCATCGGTACCGTCCGTTTCCAGCTCGGGTCCCGGCGGGCTCGCGGGCGCCACGGCAACCGCCACCGGCTTCGGCACGTCGTCGAGTGCCGGCACGGCGACGGTCTCACGCTGGCCCGCTTGCAGCTTGAGCGTGCGTTCCCAGGGCTGTTTTCCGTCGGTCGAACCCGTCAGGCGGTGCTCCCCCGGATCGACGGCCATCGCGGATGCAAGCTCCGCGGGATCGACCAGCTCGCCGTCGAGGCTCAGGGTCACACCGTCACGCGCGGTGACCGTGAGCAGCGCGACGGATTTCTCGAGGGCCTTCTGCTTCGCACGCGCGCTCTTCTCGACGAAGCCCGCCTTCTCACGGAGCGCGGATGTCGCAGCGAGCTCGAGTGCGCGGTAGGCAAGAGCGGGTTTCCCCTGCTTTTCACGGCATCCTGCGAGTTCGAGAGCCACGCTGCTCTTCGCATCGAGCAACACGCTCGCGGCGTAGAGCTTGCACGCGGCTTCGGTCTGACCGCGAACGAGGAGCGCCTTCGCTTCCTTCGCGAGCGAGGCGGCGTCCGTGCCGGTGGGTCCCGCTGCGAACGCGGGGTAATCGGTGCCGACGCACAAAGTGACGAGGGCGATGGCGGTCCAGCTGCAACGGCGACGCATTGGGGCGGCACCCTAACGCACTCTCGTGGCCGAGGCACGACCCTAGGGCGGACACGAAGCTTGTGACGCCCGACGCGCACAGTCTACCATGGCTTCGTGATCAGCGTGCGCGGCGTAGGGGCGCTCGGCTTGGCCGGGCTTTCGTGGTGGTTGACGGCAACGGGCTGCTCGAAGGAAGCCCCGCCGACGACCAATGTTTCATCGACCTCGCTCGTCGCGACCGGCGCAGGTGGGGCCTCGCCGTGCAGCGGCTACTTTCCCGACGGCTTCTGCGCGGTTCACGCGAGCGCGCCCGAGAGCTGCGAGTGCGCCGACTGCACGACCACCGCTCACTGCACGAAAACCTGCACCGACGACGGCACCTGCGACTTCGAAGCGGGCGAAGACTGCACGTGCAACGACTGTTTCTTCACCGTCGCGAAGTGCGCCCCCGCGAACGGGTTCTGTAACAACAACGACGACGGCGCGTGCGCGACGAGTGAGAATTGCTTGTGCAAAGACTGCACGGATACCGCGTATTGCAAGACCCACTGCGAGGACAACGGCGAGTGCGTAGCCTACTTCGAAGGTTGCGCATGCGCCGACTGCAAGATGCAGCAGGAATGCAGCGGTCCCGCCTCGAGCTCCGCGATGAGCTCGTCCTCGTCATCCACAAGCGGAGCCGGCGGAGCCGGGGGCAGTGGCGCGGGCGGAGCGGGCGGCGCCTGAGCGCGGCTTCTTTCGCTGTCGTACCCCGGCGCACAAGGCGGCACATGTGGCGCCGCAATCGGCCTGGAGTAGCTGCACCTTCTTGCTAATCGGCTGCGAGTCCGGTCTCTTGACTAAGTCGTTCTTGAGGAGAAATTCGGCATGAGCATGAAGCAACGAGTGCAGGTTCGTTCGGTGGTCATGGCGCTGAGTGCCGTAACGGCCGCAGCCTTGCTCGGTACCGGTGGCTGCGCCGAAGAAGCGCCGCTGTGCGAGTCGACCTACGAGTCGTTCTCAACCAAGGTTTGGCCCGTCATCGGCACCAAATGCCTCCCTTGCCACAACCCGCAGGGTGCCGCGAAGGCCACGTCCTACGTGCTCAAGGGTCCGGCCGAGGCAGGTTTTCTCGACCACAACCTCGGTGTCTTTACGGAGGTCGCATCCTTCGAGAAGAACGGCGTCTCGCAAGTCCTCCTCAAGCCGTCGAAGCAGATCCCGCACGAAGGCGGCGAGGTCTTCCCTCAGGGCAGTGCCGAGTACGACGCGCTCCAGGCGTTCGTGCAACTCTTGAAGACCGGGTCCGCATGCGAGTCGGCCGAGACCGCGCACTTCACGGGCGTCGAGCTGCTCGATGATGCGTCTACGTTACGCAAGGCCTCGCTACTGCTTGGTGGGCGCCTCCCGACGGCTGCAGAAACCGCGAAAGTGAAAGCCGGCGGGGCACCCGCACTCGAGTCGGTGCTCGCCTCGGTCATGACGGAGCAGCCCTTCTTCGATTTCGTCAAGCGCACCTACAACGACCTATTTCTGTCTGATTTTTACCTGCAAAACTCGACCCCCGTTGCCGACGCGCTGCCTTACGCGGATGGCATGTGGTTCCAGAAGATCTCCAAGGATGAGGTCGCGAAGTACGGTTTCGCGACAGCGCAAGACCTCGCCACCTACGCGAACTACGCGGTCGCTCGGGAGCCCCTCGCTCTCATCGAGCACGTCCTGCGTGAAGGGCGCCCGTTCACCGAGATCGTCACCGCCGATTACATGATGGTGACGCCGCTCTCGGCGAAGTCTTTCGGCGTCGAAGCGACGTTCAAGAATCCCTACGATCCACTCGAGTGGGCCGAGGCCAAGCTGTCGCCGGTCGCTCCCACCGATGGGGACGGCAAGCCCACCGGCGAGGCCGTCGCGTACCCGCACGCGGGCGTGCTCTCGTCGCCGGTGATGCTCGTCCGTCATCCGTCGACGCCGACGAATCGCAACCGCGCCCGCTCGCGCAAGGCGTACCTCTGGTTCCTCGGAACGAACATCCTCCTGACCGCGGAGCAGCCGATCGATCAGACCAAAGTTGCCGAGGCCAACCCGACCCTCCGCGCCGACGCCTGCACGGTCTGCCACGCGAGCGTCGACCCGGTCGCCGGATGCTTCCAGGCGTTCGATGACCGGGGGCGATTCTTGCCCGAGCCGAAGTGGTACGACGAGATGTGGGCACCGGGCTTCGGCAGCGAGGACCTTCCCCTCGCCAAGGTCGTGAACGGTCTTCCCTGGCTCGGGCAGCGCATCGCCGCCGATCCGCGGTTTGCACTCTCGGTCGTCTTCAACCTCTACAAAGGTATGACCGGACGTGAGCCGTTGCTCGCGCCGACCAACACGGCCGACCCCGAATACAGCGGAAAATTCGCATCGTTTTACGCGCAAACGGACACGTTCCGGCGCATCGCGCAGGCGTTCGTGGACAGCAACTTCGACCTCCGCGTTCCCATCGTGAAGCTTACCGAGACCCCCTACTTCCGCGCCGTCAACAGCGTCGCGCTCTCGCCCGACACGACGCTCCGACTCGGGGAGGTTGGCCGTGCCCAGTTGCTGCCGCCCGAGCAGCTCCACGACAAGGTCACCGCCGTCCTCGGCATCCCCTGGGCGGAAGGTCCTCAGAGTCCGTACTTGCGTTCGAACTACCGCTCGCCCGCGAGCCTCGGAGCTTTCCAGCTCTTCTACGGCGGCATGGATTCGAACGCGGTCACCAGCCGCAGCACCTCACCGAACGGGGTGCTCGCGTCGGTCGCCGAGCGCATGTCGATTCAAATGGGCTGCCGCTCGGTGCCTTACGACTTCGCTCGTGACAAAGACAAACGCTTGCTCTTTCCGCAGGTCGAGCTCAGCGGCAAGTTGATCGACCCTGTAGGCTTCGAGCCCGAGACCTCCGACGGCCTCCCGATCGAGCTTGCTCAACGTGGCATCCGTCAGACGCTCGTTCACTTGCACGAGCGGATCCTCGGTGAATCGCTCGCGATGGATGATCCGGAGATCGAGCGCTCATTCAATCTCTTCGTCGACGTGTGGCGCTCCGGAGTGAAGGGCATGAAGGCCACCGAGAACCCCGTCTCGAAGGACCTGCCCGGCGACTGCCGCGCGACACGCGACTTTTACTCGGGCACCGCGTTCACACCTGAACGTTCCCTGACGACTGACGAGACGTACGTGGTGCGCGCCTGGATGGCGGTCGTCACGTATCTCCTGGGCGATTACAAGTTCCTGTACGAATGAGGAGGCACACCATGGATCGTCGTAAATTTTTCAAGCTTTGCTCGCTCGCAGGTCTCGGCGTCGTAAGCCTCGGTGTTCCGGGCGCCATTCAACTGGCCCGCGCGGAATCTCCGAAGCTCTGGGTGTTCGTCAACGCAGGCGGGGGCTGGGACCCCACGATGTTGTGCGACCCCAAAGGCGATGCGAAGAACTCCAAGGGCTTCAACGTCAACAACTTCAAGGCCGACCAGATCCTGAGCGCTGGCCCGATCAAGTATCCGGACATCGGAAACAACAAGGCGTTCTTTGAGCGCTTCAGCGACATCACGACGGTCATCAACGGGATCGACTGCGAGACCAACGGTCACGACAGCGGCAGCCGCAACACCTTCTCGGGTCGGCTGAACATCAACACGCCGGCGTTGCCTGCCCTCATCGCCCTCGCCTTGAATCCAAAGCTGCCGATGTCGTTCATTACCAACGGTGGTTACGACGACACCGACGGAACGATCGCGAGCACGCGGCTCAGCGGCGGCGGCAACGCGCTCAATGGGTTGATTCACCCGAACCTAATTTCCGTCAACCAAAACGACTTCGACGCGAGCCCCAAGTTCCTCGAGACGGCCGCCCTCGATCTCGTCACGCAGGCGCGGGATGAGCGCCTGATGTCGCTCCAGAAGGCGCAGAATCTGCCGCGCCACCAGAGCGCAATGAGCCTGCTCTACACGTCGCGCGTCGGCATGTCCGACCTGAAGAAAATTCAGGAGGAGCTCGACGTGATTAAGTCGAAAATCGACTTCAACAGCTATGGGTCGGGCGAGGGCCTCGCGCGGCAGGCCTACGTTGCCATCGCGGCGTACAAGGCGGGTCTGACGCAGTCAGTGAACCTTTCGGTAGGTGGCTTCGACACCCATGCGAACCATGACAACCAGCAGCAGAACGCACAAGACGCGCTCCGCTCCGGGGTGATGGCCCTCTACGACATCGCGGAGGTGGCCGGTTGCGCCGATGAGATGTTCGTCGTCGTTGGGTCGGACTTCGGGCGCACGCCCGCTTACAACCCTGGCAATGGCAAGGACCATTGGTCGGTCGGCTCGATGATGCTCATGTCGCCGCACATCAAGGGCAAGCGCGTGATCGGCGCGACGAATGAGTTCTTCGATTACGAAAAGATCGATCTTGCGAAGCTCGCGGTCGGTGGCAAAGACGTGCTCAAGATGGGCCATATCCACAAGTGGCTCCGCACGTTCGCAGGCATCGACGAGCATGAGATTGTCCGCCGTTACCCGATAAGCGTGAAGGGCGACATCGACCTCGCCTGAGCTCGCCGGCGGCGTCCTGCCGCTGTTTGGATCGGCGGCCTTCTGCCGCTGTGCGCGTTGGCGGCGTGCTGCCGCTGTTTGGATCGGCGGCGTCCTGGCGCTGTGCGAGTTGGCGGCGTCCTGCCGCTGTGCGAGTTGAGGGTCCATGCCGCACGCGATTGATTCATTGCTCGAGCAGGCTCGGGTGATCGCTCACCGCTACCCGATCGTCGATGGGCACGTCGATCTTCCCTATCGGTTGTACTTGGGCCGTGATGCCGAAGGGCGGCCGACCGAGGATGTGACGCAGCGAACGGAGCGAGGTGACTTCGATCGTGTGCGAGCCGAGGAAGGCGGCCACTCCTCGCCGTTCATGTCGATCTACGTTCCCGCACGTCACCAAGAGGCGGGGGGAGCGCGGGCAGTCGCCGATGCGCAGATCGAGATCATCGACGACATCGTCCGCCGTTGCCCCGAGAAGTTCGCGCATGCGGGTGAACCCGACGACGTGCAGCGCAACTTCAAACGTTCACGGATTTCGCTACCGATGGGCCTCGAGAACGGTACGGCCCTCGAAGGCCGACTTGAGAACCTCGAGCACTTTCACGCCCGCGGCATTCGTTACGTGACGCTCGCGCATTCGCGAGACAACGACCTCTGCGACTCTTCGTACGATACGCGGCGTACGCACCGCGGATTGAGCGCGTTCGGTCGGGATGTCGTTCGCGCGATGAACGCGCTTGGCATGATGGTCGATGTGTCTCACATCTCGGATGACTCGTTCGCAGGTGTCATGGAGCTCTCACGCGCGCCCGTCATCGCGTCCCACTCTTCGTGTCGTTTCTTCACGCCAGGTTGGGAGCGAAACCTCAGCGACGAGATGATTCGAGCGCTGGCGGACAAGGGCGGTCTCGCGATGGTGAACTTCGGTTCCTCGTTTCTCGATGACCGCGTGCGTCACGCTCGGGAGGCCGTGCAGCGCGGGCTCCTCTCCTTCATCCAGGAGCACGGCTTCTCGGAGGGTGGACCGGAAGCTGCCGAGTTCCGGCGCCGCGCCTACGCCGAGCATCCCATTGAGTGGGCCTCCGTCGAGCGGGTCGCGGACCACATCGACCATATCGTCGAGCTCGTTGGTATCGACTACGTCGGGCTTGGCTCGGACTTCGACGGCGTCGGGGACTCCCTTCCTACGGGGCTCCGCGATAGCTCCCAGCTGCCTAACCTCGTACGGGTCCTCCTCTCGCGCGGCTACGACGACGCCGAGCTCGCGCAGATCCTTTCGGGAAACGCGCTCCGCGTGTGGCAGTCGATTCGTTCGGCAAGCGGCTGATACGAACCGCGGACGTGCGCTAAGTCGGGCACGCGAGACAACCGGACGGGCGGTCAGGTTTGTGTCCACCCCAACCGGATCACGCATGATCCGTGATGGGGAACCAATCCGGATTTTGTGAGCAAAATGTGCCAAGTCGGAATGACTTGTAGTTGGTACGGCGAGTGCTTAAGGTGAAGAAGTAGGCCGGCTGGCCGGTTTACTGTGGTCGTTCTAAACGGGTTGAGTCGACGCGAGGAGGCGAGAATCATGGTTCGATGGACGCAATTGGGAACGGTGGCGCTGGTGCTTTCAGCAGCGGCTTGTGGCGGCAGCGCCGTAGATGAAAGCGCGCAAGGCGCAGGTGGCGGAGCGCCCGGAGTGACGTCGAGCACGACGACTACGGCGACCGGGGGGACGAGCGGATCGGACTCGACCACCTCGGGTAACACGAGCGGCACGTGCACGGCCGGGGCGGTCAACATGGACGACCTGTGCGAGGTTTGCGTGGTGAAGAACTGCACGCAAGAGGCGCTCGCATGCTGCCAGCACGAAGGTTGCTTAGACGTCATCGCTTGCGCCCAAAAGACGGGCTGCGACGGAGTCAACTGCTACGCGCCCGACACCTGCCAGAAGGAAATCGACGCGGCCGGCGGACCTTCCGTCGCGCTCGAGTTTGCTTCGCCGCTTGGCGAGTGCGCGCTCGGCAATTGCGCCGACGCCTGCGGGCAGTAATCACGCGTTTTTCAGAACCGAACGTAGGAGGACCAACCATGAACGCTTTTCACGATCGAATGTCGCGCGTTGCCGCAGCCATGCTTCTCTCGTTGTCCCTCGCGGCCTGCACCGGCTCGACGGGGGGGCTCGGCGATGACGCTGGGAGCGGGCCGGCGTCATCCTCCGGCGGGGCGACATCGGGCGGGAGCGAAGGGGTCAATCCGCAGGCCGATTGCCCGAGTGGTGAGCTCTGCTTGAAAGCCCCCTCAGCGGGGTTTCAGGTGCAGACGGTCGGTGACCAAATTCAGCCTGGCGAAGACGTCGAGTTTTGCGAGGTGGTCGAGCTGCCAGGCGACCCGGACGAGACTTACTACGTCAGCGAGTTCGAGCTCGCGATGACGACGTTCAGCCACCACCTGATCGTCGTGGCGGCGCTGCCGGGTAGCGCGACCGAAGCGAACATCAAAGCCGGCGACAAGAAGAAGTGTTTTACGCCCGACGCGTTCGGCGGCGAGATCTCGAGCGTGACGGGAAGCCAGAAACCCTACCATCGTGAGTTGTTTCCCGACGGTGTTGGCAAGGTCTTCCACGGTGGGCAAAAGCTGATTTTTGATTACCACTACTTCAACGCCTCGAAAGCCCCCGTCCAGGCGCGCGGGGCTGTGAACTTCCACCTTGTTGAAGCCAGCCACGTGCAGCGCATCGCCCACTCGTTCGGCTTTTACAATTTCGATATCAAGACTCCTCCGCAGACGACGAAATCGTTCGAAGCCACCTGCGGCTTCACGCGGGACGTTCTCGTGCAGAAGCTCACGCGTCACACGCACCAGTGGGGTCGTGACTTCAGCGTCGCCTTCGCGGGCGGCGCGAAGGACGGCAGCCACATTTGGACGAGTCCCGACTACGAGGTGACCGAGTTCGTCTTCGATGAGCCCGTGTTGATGTCGAAGGGCACGGGTTTCACGTTCACGTGCGAGTTCGAAAACACCACCGCGGAGACGCTCAAGTTCGGCATCACGGCGGCGGACGAGATGTGCATTTTATTCGGCACTTGGTTCACACCGGTCGTCGGTGATGACTCCGCAGCCGAGCAGCGTTGCGACGCGTACTGAAGAAGAAGACCATGGCTCAAAGTATCAAACGCTCAATTATTTTCGCGGGTTTCACGGTGCTCGGGGGGCAGGCTGCATGCGCGCTCCAAGGTCCTGTAGGTGGCGCGACCTCGGACGGTAGCGGCGGGACGGGCAGCATCGCCTCGACCACTGGCGAGACGACCAGCGGCACGACGGCCCCGCAGACGAGCACCGGTGGAGGCGTTCCTGCCCCCGAGCCGAAGTGCCCGTACGACGGGGTCCCCATCGATCCGAACACCCTCGGCGCGCCGGTGTGCGGTGCCGCCTTGTGCGGTGGAGGAGGCCATTGCCTCCCCGACGCCGTGATCGCGGCGACGTTCAACGACCCGAGCCAAGCCGACAAACTCGCCCCGTGTGACGCAACCTCGAGCTGCGTGCCCGACTTCTTCATCAAGAACAAGGGACTCTTCATCCCGGCGTCGTGCGATTCCGTTGCGGGCGTCGAGGGGCGCTGCCTGTCGGAGTGTTTGCCCGATGTGCAGCAGCAGAAGAACGTGCTGCCGCAGTCTTCGTGTCAGGCGAACGAGCGGTGCGTGCCCTGCTACGATCCCCAGACGCTCAAGCCGACCGACGCGTGCAAGCTATCGTGCGATCCCGGTCCGAAGGAGCCCCCGGCCCAACTGCCGAAGTGCTGCAAAGGCATCGGTACCTGCGTGCCGTCCGCGGCTGTTCCGGCCGACAAACTGGAGCAACTCGGCGGGGACTCATGCCCACCCGACCAGGGCCTCGTGTGCGCGCCGGACGTGTTCATTGCCGATCAGAACTACCAGCCGGCGGCTTGCGAGACCGTGACGCTCGCGCTCGTGTTTGGCTCGAATTACCGGCCGGGTGTCTGCTTGCCCGAGTGCCTGCCGCAAGTCGCGAACGGCATAGGCGGGTTCTTGCTCGGCAAGGATGGTTGCCCGGACAGCTTCAAGTGCGCGCCGTGCCAAAAGCCTGGCCTGTTCGGTCCCGAGAACACGGGCGCCTGCGACTTGTGAGAACGTGACGCAGTCACACCGTGGCTCACGGTGTGACTGCGTAGAACGCAGCTTTTGGGCGCGCACGTGAGCCATTCCTTCAAATAAGCTGCAAAAGTTAACAGAAACTCGCAGGCTCCTTGAGGCCATCGGTGTACGCCGTCACGAGCAAGACGAGTCGATCCTCGTGGAGCGCGAGGATCCCTGAATACCGATAGAGCCCCTGACTTTAGGGCCACATCGTGCGTTCCTTGCTCGTGTTGGCCGGTGCGGCTTTGCGGCTGAGCAGGGCGAGCGTTGCGACTGTCGAAGCTCGCGCCCCGGCCCCGACGAAAATCGGCTTGTAGTCGAACGCGTCGTGCTGCGGGCCCGCGGTAAGGTGCTTCGGCAACTGGTCGAGGGTGAGCTCGAGCGGCAGCACGGCATCGACGACATGCTGCCATCCCATCGCCATCGATGTGTCCGTCTTCGCGACGGGCGGCCGCTCCACTACCAGAACCGCTCTCCGTCTTTCGGGGCGCTAAGCCAATCATCGAAAACGCAGCCAAAATTAGGAGCGGGTTGCCGAAGACCGAGAGCCGCGCGACGAGCACGAAGAAGTAGAAGTGCATCTCGATGGTCATGCGCCCCTGGCCGAAGTGGACCAGGAGGCCGCCCATGCTCATCGCAACGACGCTGGAGTGGAGCGATCACGTGCGCGGGCTGCGCAGCCGCGAATAGACGAGTGTCGGCCCGACCAGCACCGTCATCCACACCGCGTCCAGGGGATGCTGCAGGTTCAAAGCCGCGCCGGGGGCAAACGCCCCCCCGAGGTTGGCCGTCCATGATGTCCAGCGTCCGGCTTTTTTGGCCGTGGGCACGATGGACATGACAGTAACGCGCTGCGACGGCAGCAGCGAAAAAAACTCGGTGGACCCGAACAGGATCGAACTGTCGACCTCCTGACTGCCAGTCAGGCGCTCTCCCAAACTGAGCTACGGGCCCGAGAAGGGGGAGGTCATAGCGTCCCCGTTTCGTGTTGTCTACGGCTTTAGGTTGGGGCCTGAGGTTTTGCCGCGCAAGCGGAGGGCGGCGCGCTCACGGAGGGTTGGCGGAGCGAGGGCGCCAAGAGGTTGCGGCCCCTTTGAATATCCGGCACTCCGGGTGCGTCGCAGCTCGCAGCGAGGCCTCCGCCTCGTCCTACTTTGAGTTCGCCTATTCGCCTTCAAGGATGCCGAAAATGTTCAAGATCATGCTGAGATTGGCCGCCGTACTTTTGAGTCTGCTCGTGGCAACGAGCGCGAGTGCAGGCGACGCGACGGAGCTTGTGCGCTCGAAACAGGGGCAGCTCTTCAAGGTCGTCGCCGAGTCGCAGTCCGACGCCCAGCAAGCCAAGCTGAACGCGCTCTTCGACGACATGATCGCCTACGATCGATTCGCCGCTCACTCGCTCGGTGACCGCTGGTCGGAGCGAAGCGATGCCGAAAAGAAGCGTTTCTCGGACCTGCTCACCGAGCTCATTCGCGCGAATTACCGCAAGAACATCAAGAAGCTCATCGACTTCGACATCTCCTACGTCAAGGAAGGGCAGGCGGAAGGCGTGACCACGGTCACCACAGCCGCGAAGCACAAGACCAAGACGAGCGAACCCGAGATCGAGGTTGAGTTTCGGCTCGAGACTGTCGGCGGCAAGCTCAAGGTCGTCGACATCGTCACCGAGAAGGCGAGCATGGTGAAGACGTTCCGCTCGCAGTTCTTGAAGGTCTTGAACAAAGACGGCTTCGAGGCGCTCACGGCCAAAATGCAGAAGAAGCTCGATAAGCTGAACAA
>CANJMI010000004.1 GCA_947475525.1 Polyangiaceae bacterium
AATTGCACACGTTTATGGCTGTAACGCTCGATTGTTACATTCCGGCCGGCGTGGTGCTCGTTCAAGGCAAGAACATGAAAGAACCATGGTGCCTTGCCACTTCACGTACCGACAGCACCGCCGCAGAGCTTGTTAAAATATACGGTCGGCGCTTCACGATCGAGGAGACCTTCCGTGACACCAAGGACATCCACTTTGGACTCGGGCTCTCGGCAACACACATCGGCGACGCTGCACGGCGCGACCGACTCCTCTTTGTCGCTGCGATAGCACAGGTCATGCTGACCCTCCTTGGCGCGGCCGGAGAGCGTTGTGACCTCGATCGCATGTTGAAGGCCAACACGAGCAAAGAACGCACAATGTCGCTTTATAGTCAGGGGCTCTATTGGTATTCAGCGATCGCCGCGCTTTTCGAGGATCGTCTCGTCTTGCTCATGACGGCGTACGCCGATGTCCTAAAGAACCATGCGATTTCTTGCGAGCTTTTTGGGATTATTTGAGGGGATGGGTCAGCCCATTGACATGAAGCAGTAAACGTGCTACGGGTGACCCGTCGTTTTTTGCGCACAATCTGTGCGCAGAATAAGTTATTAAGTAAAAGACGAACAATGAAGCTATTTTTGCCGACATACGTGATTAAGTCTTGGCAGGTATCGGAGCAGGGGCCGTTTGACCAACATGGCACTCTGATTCACATCACCGGCCGAAAGGCTGGCCTGCTCGCATGGTTCATGTCTATCGCAGGCATAGACCCCACGTTTTCCCTTCGAGCTGATGCGCGTGGCGTTTATCACGAGGAAGGCTCGTTATTTGGATATTACCAGAGAATGACCGTGTATCGCCACATTGCGGCGGTCGACAATGCACTGCTTCGCCCTATTCGGGGCGCGATCCTCGTCTTCTCGCTCCTGTGCGTGCTGTTGGGGTTTTTTTTTGGTAAGCTCCTCGGAGAGGCGATGGGCGAGACCCACAAGTCATATTATGGTTCGTACACGGAGCAGTCGACGGGGGGCACACTGTTTGGGGTCTTGGTTGGAAGTGCGGTCGCTCTTGGGATCGCGATTCTCTACTACAAGTTCAACAAGCGACTCACCATCGGCTTCTCTGAGTCGAGTGGCGCTTCGCCTGCGGTTGCGTTCAAGCCGAGCCTCATCGAAGGGAATCAGATTAACGAGGCTGCTGCTCTCCGCGTTGCGACCATTCTTCGTCAATTGGTGGTTTACGCCAACTCGGCCGGGCCCACCGGAAGGTGATTCTGAGCCTGCCTTGGCGCTCTGGCGCTCGGCAAGAGTGACTCACCGGTGCTCGCGAAGGGTAACCCACGTGGTGGAGCATCTGGACCGCAACGGTCGGAGCAACCGGTACGTTTGGCTCGTGAGTGTTGATCTGCTTGATCGTCGGGATCACGGCGCTTCCGGTCCTTTCGTCAATCACGAGCACATCCATGCGGCTGAGGCGATTCAGCAGCGCGCGTGAGGAGCGGTCCACGAGCGAGGCATACCTCTCGTCGAAGACCTCCTGCGGCTGCAGGAAGATCCGGTGGATGAGCGCACCCGCGGATCGTCCTAACGCTTGGACGCCGCGCACAGCAGCCAAGGCGAGTACCGCGAGGCCCGGTGAGCTGGGAGCTTCTGCGTCGCCCTCGGTCTTGCCAGCGGCTACACGCAACGACCACGCCGCCCCGACCCCGGCAACGTGACTTGGGACGTCCTCACAGTGCGATGCTAGCTTCCGCTCGGCAGGTCGCCCTGACCTGCTTCCCCTGGCCCTTGAACCCAAGATGAGCACTGGCATTCGGCCGTTGAATTCGCTCTTCGGCGAGGACGATCGGCATCTCTTCCACGAAGGGACGCATCGGCGCGCGTACCGCACGTTCGGGGCTCACCGGGCCGTGCGCGACGGGCAAGCCGGCATCGCATTTTCGCTCTGGGCGCCCAACGCCGCGGGCGTTTCCGTGGTGGGTGATTTCAACGACTGGTCACTCGGCGCGCATCCTCTCGCGTTGTGCTCGGCAGCGGGGATTTGGGAGGGTTTCGTTCCCGGTGCGGCGAACGGACACAAGTACAAGTTTCACATCGTGTCGAAGGAGCTCGGCTATGCGGTCTTCAAGACCGATCCGTATGGTCGCTACTTCGAGCCCGCACCGGGCACGGCGTCCATCGTGTGGGATCTCGATTACGAGTGGGGGGATCGAGCGTGGATGTCGCGGCAAGAGCGGCCCTCGGCGGAGCGCGCCCCGATGTCGATCTACGAGGTGCACCTCGGCTCGTGGATGCGCGTCGCCAAAGAGGCGGCTCGCTCACTCGGTTATCGCGAGATCGCCAAACCGCTCGCGGATCACGTCAGCCGACTTGGCTTCACGCACGTCGAGCTCCTGCCCGTGATGGAGCATCCGTTCTTCGGCTCGTGGGGCTATCAAGTGACGGGTTATTTCGCACCGACGAGTCGCTACGGCACGCCGCAGGACTTCATGTACCTCGTCGATTACCTGCACCAACGCGGCATCGGCGTGATCCTCGATTGGGTCCCCGCCCACTTTCCAAGTGACGCGCACGCGCTCGGCTTCTTCGACGGAACGCATCTCTACGAGCACGCCGATCCGCGCAAAGGCTTCCACCCTGATTGGAACAGCCTGATCTTCAACTACGATCGCACCGAGGTTCGCTCGTTCCTCTTGTCGAGCGCGATGTTCTGGCTGGACGTCTACCATGCGGACGGGTTGCGCGTAGACGGGGTGGCCTCGATGCTCTACCTCGATTACTCGCGCGCCGAAGGCGAGTGGCTCCCCAATGAGCTTGGTGGTCGCGAAAACCTCGGGGCGATCTCACTCCTGCGTGAGCTGAACGAGGCGACCGCCATCGACCGTCCGGAGGCCCACATGATCGCCGAGGAGTCGACCTCTTTTCCGATGGTGTCACGCCCTGTGGCGGATGGAGGCCTCGGCTTCGGGATGAAGTGGGACCTCGGGTGGATGCACGACACGCTCACATTTCTTGGACGCGATCCGATCCATCGCAAGTGGCACATGAGCGAGCTTACGTTCCGGGCGATGTACCAGTTCCGTGAGAACTTCGTCTTGCCGCTCTCACATGATGAGGTCGTTTACGGCAAGGGCTCGCTCCTCGGCAAGATGGCCGGCGATGATTGGCAGCAGCGCGCGAACTTGCGGTTGCTCTTTGCGTACCAGTTTGCGCTCCCCGGAAAGAAGCTCCTCTTCATGGGCGGAGAGTTCGGGCAGCGGACGGAGTGGAACCACGATGGCGTGCTCGATTGGGCGCTGATGGAGGACCCGCGGCATCGAGGGATAGCCGACCTCGTCTCGCGATTGAACGTGGTTTATCGCGAAACTCCCGCGCTTCACCAACTCGATTTTTCCCCCGAAGGCTACGAGTGGATAACCGGCGATACCGAGCATTGCGTCTACGTTTTCGCACGCTGCGATGCGGCCGGGCGGCGCGTGCTCGTCATCGTGAACCTCACGCCAGTGCCTCGCTACGAGTGGCTCGTTGGCGTCGACGAACCCGGGTTCTGGCGCGAGCTCGTCAACACGGACGCCGAGGAATACGGAGGCAGTGGTGTCGGCAACTTCGGGGGCAAAGACACCTTCGCTTCGCCGCTTCACGGCAGGCTCCACTCCTTGTCGCTGACGTTGCCGCCGCTCGGCGCGCTCTACCTCCATGCGCCCGTGGTACCGCTCGTGGACCCGAAGTCTACGGCTCGAAAAAAGCCCCGGCGACGCTGAGGAAAGAGCGCCCGGTGGCATCTCGCAAAGGCGACGTCAGGAGCCGAAAATCACGACGTCCGAGGGCAACAGCAGCGCGCCTTCGGCCACGTGTTCGGGAAGTCCGCGCACGAGCTCTTGCATGCGGGACGCGGTCGCACCTACTGCGCGCCCGAGCCACTCGAAGCCCGGCCGCGGATCGAGCCCGCCGCACGTGAAGATGTCAGCGGCGACATAGCCGTATTCGGGCCACGTGTGGATGGAGAGGTGCGACTCCGCGATAAGCAGCGTGCCGCTCACGCCTTGTGGAGCGTACCGGTGAAACGCACTCGAGACGACCGTGGCCCCGATCGCCGCCGCGGCCTCGAGCATCCACGCCTCGACCCGCGCGAGGTCGTCTATGGCTGCGCCCTCGCACCCGAAGAACTCAGCCACGATGTGGCGACCCAGGGTCTTCATCGGCGTTACTCGCCGAGGTAAGCGCTTTGAACGCGCTCGTTCTTGAGGAGGTTCTCGCCCGTATCCGTCAGGGTAATGCGACCGGTCTCGAGTACGTACCCCCGGTGCGCGAGCTTCAGCGCCATTCGCGCGTTCTGCTCGACGAGGAGCACCGTTACGCCTTCGCGGTTGAGCTCGCGTATCACCTCGAAGATCCTGTGGACGAACAGCGGCGCGAGGCCGAGGGACGGTTCGTCGAGGAGGAGCAGCTTCGGCCGTGACGCCATCGCGCGGCCGAGTGCGAGCATCTGTTGCTCACCGCCAGACAGCGTCCCGCCGGCTTGGTGGCGCCGCTCGCCCAAGATGGGAAAGAGCTCGAAGACGCGGTTGATGTCCTTCTGGATCCCTTCTTTGTCGCTGCGACCAAACGCCCCGAGCTCGAGATTCTCGAGCACCGTCATGCGTGAAAAAATACGGCGTCCTTCGGGGGAGTGCGCGAGCCCGAGCCCGACCACCTCATGTGCCGGGACGCCGATGAGGTCTTTGCCGTCGAAGCGAATTCTCCCTGATTTTGCTCGCAAAATGCCCGACGTCGTCATCAGCGTGGTCGTCTTGCCCGCGCCGTTCGCGCCGATAAGCGTGACGATTTCGCCCGCCTCGACGTGGAGGTCGATGTTGCAGAGCGCTTCGATCGACCCGTAGGAGGCCGATACGTTTTCAAGCTCGAGGAGTGCCATCAGCCGAGTTCCTCCTTACCGAGGTACGCTTCGATCACCAGTGGATTCTGGCGCACGTCTTCGGGTGAGCCTTCCGCGATTTTTTTGCCGTACTGCAAGACCGCGATGCGATCGCTGATGCCCATCACGACGCGCATGTGATGTTCGATCAGCAGCACCGTGACGCCGCGTTCGCGGATCGAGCGGATCAACTGCATGAGCGACACCGTCTCGCCGGGGTTCATGCCCGCCGCGGGTTCGTCGAGCAAGAGCAACTGGGGCTCGGTCGCGAGTGCACGCGCGATCTCGAGGCGGCGCTGATCGCCGTAAGGCAGGTTCTTCGAGGTGATGTCGCCTTTGCCTTTGAGACCGACGAACTCGAGCAACTCACGACCGCGGATGCGTGCGGCGCGATCGGCTTTGCGACCCTTCGGCGTGAAGGCCCCGAGACTCGCGATGCGGACGAGAGAGAATGCGGCAATCCCGAGGCTCAGCGCCAACACGAGGCTTGGAAAAATTCCACTGCCCGATGAGAAGCGCACGGCCACTCCGCTCGCAAAAAGTCCAGCCGGCACGGCGAGTGGCGCCAACGCGAGGGATCGGTCCAAGGGTCGGTCCGAGGCTCGGCCCGCGTCCCCCGAACCAATGTGGCGGGTCATGCCGACGAGCACGTTGTCGAGCACGCTCATCTCTTGAAAAAGCCGGATATTTTGGAACGTGCGGGCGATCCCTTGGGCGGCGATCCATGCCGGCGTCTTTCTCGTTTGGCGTGCAATTGCCGCGCTTCCCGCGATCCCGAGAGCCGTCCCGATGACGAGCAGGAGCAGGTTCATCCGCGCGAGGGAGGACGCTTCGCTTGCGACCGCGGGCATCGTTGCCAGTGCCTCTTCGCGCAGCGCACGCGCGCCCGATTTTGAGTCGGCGGCCCCAAGGTTCCGGCCGCTTTGCGTCACGACGGCGTAGCGCCCAAAACGCAGTTGCACCAGTGGCTTGCCCGCGAGGTAAGCGGCGCCGTCCCGCCATGCTTCCGCGGTTGCAAAGCTCACGCCGCGGCTCGTGTAGTTCTGTTTGATAGACGCGGTCCACAACGTGTCGGCCCCGGCGCCGAACACCATCAGGAGCACGCCCGAGCAGAGCCCGGTTATGAGCCAGCGCAGTCGGTCGGCGCGGGTCGTCTCGCGCGAGAGGTTCTTTCCCCCGAGGCGGATGGTGCCCGAGGTGACATCCGACACGCCGGCTATCGCGTTGAAGAGGGTCGTCTTGCCAGCGCCGTTCGGGCCGATGACGGCGAATATTTCACCCTTTTCGACGCGCAACTCGACGTCATTGACCGCGGTGAGACCGCCGAATTTCACCGTGACGTGGTCGACCTCGAGCACTGGCGTTGGCTGCACCTCGACGGCGTTCATGATTCATCCTCGCGGAGGTCAGCGGCCACCCGTTCACTCGGCCAGAGGCCTTTGGGGCGAAAGCGCATGATCAGCACGAGAGCCGTCCCGAAGATGAGCCAGCGCCAATTCGAGAAGGAGTAAAGAACGTTCGATGAGTCGCTCGTGGTTGCCCGCTGCAGGAGTTTCGTCACGAGTGGCGAGAGGACGTTGTCAAAGCCAAGCAACACGGCGGCTCCAAGGATCGCTCCACGCACGCTGCCGAGCCCGCCGATGATGATGCAGCAGAGCACCATGACGCTGTAGTTGAAATCGTAGGTGTTCGGCTCGGCGGTCGTCGTCAGGTTGCAGGCGTAGAGTGCGCCCGCGTAGCCGGCGATGGCGGCCCCAGCCGCGAACGCGATGAGCTTGGTGCGGGTGGGGTTTACGCCCATGCACGCGGAGGCGAGCTCGTCTTCACGCAGCGCTACAAACGAGCGACCAAGCTTCGAGCGCTCGAGGGTTCGAAACGTGATGTAGAGCGCGACTACGGAGCCTACCGCCAGGAAATAGACGGCGAGAAAGCGGACACGTTGCGCGTCGGCGCTGACATCGACTGCGCTCCTTAACCACGCGGGCAACCAGGGCTCGGGGATTGGATTCAAGCCGCGCGGCCCGTCGGTGATGCCTTCAAGATTGATCAACAAAACGCGCACGACTTCAGCGAAGCCGAGCGTGACGATCGCCAGGTAATCTCCGCGCAAGCGCAACGTGGGCGCCCCGAGGGCGAGGCCCGCAAAACCCGCCACGAAGGGTGCCGCGGCGAGCGCGCCCCAGAGCTCGAGCTGGAAAGGGTACTTCGCGACGGTGAGGATCCCGGTCGTGTAAGCGCCGATCGCGAAGAACGCGGCGATGCCGAGCTGCAGCAGGCCCGCGTACCCGACCTGCAGGTTTAACGCGAGCGCGAGGACAGCGAAGATCGCGATGCTGACAATTTGCCGGTCGAGGCGAAGTGATTCACCCGTCACAAGCTCGACGGCGAGATCGAGGAATGGAAAAAATGGGTAGATAACGAGGAGCGCGAGCGCGACCCATGCGAGTCGAACGCGCGAGCCGCGGCCTCCTTCGTTTCGAATAGCCGGGGCGTTCTCCATCAGACCTTCTCCCGCGTGTGCGCGCCGAGCAAGCCGCTCGGACGGAATACCAAGATGACGATCAAGATCCCGAAGAGCACGGCGGGCTGCCACTGTGCGCCGATCCACGCGTCGCTGAGCGCGCGCACGATGCCGATGACGATGCCGCCGAGCACGGCACCCGGGATGTTTCCGATCCCGCCGAGGACCGCGGCGGTGAACGCGTAGAGACCGTTCTGGTAACCGATTTGGTAGCTTATCGTGTTGATGTAGAGCGAGTAGACGACCGCTGCGAAGCCCGCGAGTGCACCGCCGATAGCGAAGGTCCAGGCGATCACGCGGTCGACGTCGATCCCCATCAGGCGCGCGGCGGTCGGGTCCTGCGCGGTCGCACGCATCGCCTTGCCAAGCTTCGTGTGGCGGACGAGCACGTAGAGCGCGGCCATCATGATGAGCGAACTCGAGATGACGACGAGGTCTTTCACGCTGATGCTGAGCGTCGCGGAATCGAGGAGATTCGCTGATGGAAGGAGGCTCGGAAACGCCTTCGGTGCGGCCGCAGCGGTGCCTCCGCCGAAGACCTGCATCGGGAGACCGCCCCAAAAGAGGCCGATGTTTTGGAAGATGAAAGAGACGCCGATTGCCGAGACGAGTGGGGCGAGTTTGGGTGCGCCGCGCAGCCGCTTGTAGACCAAGCGATCGACAGTCACGTTCAAGCCTGCCGAAAACACCGCGCAGAGGACCACGATGGCGATGAGGCCGAGAGCGAGCGTTGCGCCCGTCGCGCCCGTGAGGCCGAGCAAACCAACGAGGGTCAGGGCGAGAAACGACGCCAACATGAAGAGGTCGCCGTGCGCGAAATTGATGAGCTCGAGGATCCCGTAGACCATCGTGTAGCCCAGCGCGATAAGAGCGAACACCATGCCGTTGGTGAGTCCCAAGATGAGCTGCTGAAGCAAGCGACCTGCGAGACTGCTGCGTGGCCCGCTCGCATTCTCGAGCGCGGGGCCGTTCGTAGCGGCGCTCTCGCTCACCGTTGGGGTCCCGCCCTCGAGCACGGTGACGAATGCGAATTTACCAGCCGTGACGGTGTTCCCGCTCATGGTCGCGAGCGTCGTGTCGCCGTTCGAGTCGAAGGTCCAACTGCCGAGCACGCCGTCGACCTCCTTCGTGTCGGCAACGGCGGCGCGGATGGCTGCGCGGTCGCGTTTGCCCGCACGGCGGATCGCGTCGAGCGTGACCTTGGCGGCCATGTAACCGTAGACGGCGTACGCTTCGGGCTCCGCTTTGTAGCGCTCCTGGTACTTCTGCACGAACTCCGCACCTTTGCCCGAGAGCTTGGAGGCCGGAACGCCGCCGAAGGTGATGAATGCGCGGCGCTCGACGTTCTCGACGCCAGCCGCTTCGATGAACGCGTCCTCGAAGCAACCATCGGGGATCATCAAGTTTGCGCGCAGCCCGACCGCGACGAGATCTTTCGCGATTTGTCCCGCGTTCGTCTGCGTCGTGCCGCCGAAGTAAACGAAGTCAGGATCGCTGTCCTTGAGCTTCGCCATCACGCTTTTGTATTCTTGCGCCTTCGGATCGACCCCTTCGCGGCCGATCAGGCGCACGCCGAAGGCGCCGACGGAGGCGACAAACACGTCGGCTACGCCTTTGCCGTAGAGCGAGCGGTCGTCGAGCACGTAGACCGATTTACCGCCCATTTGCGAGAGCCACAGCGCACCAAGGCGGCCTTGGATGTCGTCGGCCGGAACGACGCGGAAGTAGCTAACCTTCCCGGTCGGTCGGTAAATTTCAGGCTCGCCGGACTCACCCATGCCGGGCTTGGTCAGGCCAGAATACGTGTTGCCGGGTGACACCATCACGAGGCCAGCTTCGTTCAACACCGGCATCGAGATCTTCGCCGCGCCCGAGTTGTACGTGCCGATGTAGGCCATCACGTCGGGATCGTTGATGGCGCGATTGGCGTTCGACGCTTCGACTTCGGGATCCCAGTCGCCTTTCTTCGCGGAGGCGTCGTCCCAGTCCTCGTATTCGATCGTGTACTCGCCGAGTTTTCCGCCGACCTCATCCAACGCGAGCTTGATGCCGTTGACGATGGTCGTCGTCTGGGCGTTGGCGCTGCCGGTACGTGGCAAGCTCGACACGATCTTGATTGTGTTGCCGCGTGAACGAGCGTGACTCGGGGTGTCGCCGCCTTTCTTGCCGCACGCGAGCAGGAGCAGGCAGCAGAGGACCGAGCAAAATGTGGGTTTCATGCGCAGGGGGCCGCATCCTACCGCCGCTTTCACTGCCGGAGGATGGCAAATTGTGGCCTGCGGCGGCGAGCCGCTGTACGTGCGGACCGTGCACTCGCTTCGCGAATTCATCCACATCATCCTGCATCTCAACGAGTACCTCGACGCGTGGTCGGCTTCGCTCGGGGCGGGGATGTACGTGCTCCTGTTCCTGGTCGTGTTCTGTGAGACGGGGCTCGTGGTCACGCCCTTCTTGCCGGGAGACTCGCTGCTTTTTGCGTGTGGTGTCCTCGCGGCCTCGCCGAAGTCGGGCATCAACCTGGGGCTCTTGATCGCCGTGCTGCTCGTGGCGGCGATCCTCGGCGACGCGGTCAACTACGCGATCGGCGCGGCCTTCGGTCGTAAAGTACTCGAGAAAAAACCGCGCTGGCTCAACATGCGGCATCTCGACCGCACGCAAGAATTTTACGAAAAACACGGTGGAAAGACGATCGTCTTCGCCCGGTTTGTACCCATCGTGCGAACGTTCGCCCCGTTCGTCGCGGGGATGGGCCGGATGGGCTACCAGCGCTTCGCCTTGTTCAACGTAGGCGGCGCGGTGACATGGGTCGTGAGCCTCGTGCTCCTCGGCCACCACTTTGCAGGCACCGAGGTCGTGCGGAAAAACTTCCAGCTCGTGGTCCTCGCGATCATCGTGATTTCGGTCCTCCCGGCGGTCGTCGAGTACGTCCGCGCTCGCCGCGCTCCCCGAGAGCCGAGCTGAGCCAAGGCCTCGGAGCGACGTCGCCGCGGGGCTGACTCGCATTGCCCTCCCCTGACATTCCCGAATGGACTCGCGGGTGGTAGGGTGCGCCCCGATGGCGACCCCGTCCCCGGAAAAGCGGCCCTTCAGCGCGTTTCGTTGGCTCGCGTCACTCGGCGTAACGCGGCCTTGGCACGTGCTCTCCTTCGTGGCTGTGCTCTCCGTCGCGGCGAGCGTTTCCATCTACGGCATTCGCATCAGCACGTCGCGTTACGCGCTCGTATCGGCGGAGCAGAACCCGTATCAGGCGCGGCTTCTCAGCTTCTTCGAGCGATTCGGCGTGCAAGATCCCATGGTGCTCGTGCTCACGGGTTCGACGCCCGAGGAGCGGCAGCGTGTGCAACGCGAGGTGTGCGCAAAACTCGAAAAAGAGCCTGAATTCGCTGGTCGAACGTTGTGCCGCCTCGGCCCGAAGGAGCTCGCGGAAGTCGCGATGCTGTGGGATCCGAAAGCGGTCGGTGACGGGCTCGCGCAAGGCGGCACACGCGCCCTTGCCCCGATCGTCGAAGGTGGCTTGCCCGCCTGGCTCGGCGCGGTTGAGAAGGGTGTCACAAGCGCGCTCGAGGGTGGCGCACGTACGCACGATCCCGAGCAGGCAACGAGGGGCCCTGCCATGCTCGCGAAGTTGCTGCGGTCGCTCGATGCCGAGCTCTCGGGCCGCGATGCTTTCGGCTCACTGGACCTCGGCCTAGCAGCGCGTAGCGGCGGCACCGCGGGACCGCGTGTCGATGCGGCGGGGTACCTCGTCGGCGCGAAGGGTGAGTTTCACATGATCGCGCTCTTTCCCGCACTGCCGGGGAGCGAAGGCTACGAGCTTGCGCCGCTCGTGAAGAAGATTCGCACGATCTACGGCGGCGTGGCGCTCGGTCAGGTGACGCCCGCGCTGACGGGCATTCCGGCTATCGCGAGCGATGAGCTCGACGCCATCGATCAAGGCCTGAACACCTCGACCATCGGCACGACCATCGGGATCATCCTCCTCTTGCTACTCGGCTACCGCTCGTTTCGCTACAGCCTGATGGCGCTCGTGCCTCTCGGGGTCGGCACCGTGATGACCGTCGCGATAGCGAAGCTGCTCTTTCACGGGCTCAACATCATCACGTCGTCGTTCGTCTCGGTGCTGATGGGCGTCGGCATCAACTTCGCGCTGTTCGCGTTGTCGCGTTACTCCGAAGAATTGCGCGCCGGAGCACCCCAAGAGGAGGCGCTTCGCGGAGGCTTCGTTAAAACGGGCATGGGGATCGTCATCTCCGCGATGACGACGATCCTCGCGTTCGCGACGGTCTCGACCACAAACTTCACCGCCTTCAAAGAGCTCGGCCTCCTCGTGGGCTTGGGCCTCGTCGTCATGGTGCTGCTGACGATCGTCGTGTGCCCCGCGCTCGCGATGGTCCTGAACCGCGAAGGCAAACGTCAGGCGGCGCGGGAATTCATTGGTCTCCGCCTCATGGAGCCGCTTATCCGCCGAGCGAGGTGGCCGCTCCTCGCACTCGCGGCGCTCGTGTCGATCTTCGGTGGCGTCTACGCGTTCAAGCTGCGATTCAACGCGCGCTACTTCGATTTTTTGCCAACCGCGGCCGAGAGCGTGCGCGGATTGCTCGTCATCGAGGCCGACAAAGGCGCAACGCCGGTGCTCGCGAACATGTCCGCTCCCGACGTCGAGTCGGCGCGCGTGCTCGCCGCGAAGGTGCGCGCCCTGCCGACCGTTGCTGCGGTCGACACCGCGACGGACTTGTTGCCACCGCTGTCGCCCGAGAGGCTCGACGCCTTGAAGGCGACGGTCGCAGCCCTCGGAAAAAAACCGCAATTTGCGATGCTCCGCGGTCGCACCCGCTCGGCGAAAGCCCTCGTCGTATCCGTGACGCGTCTCGAGGACGCATTCGACGAGGCGGCCTTCGCCATGCGTCAGGCCGAGCTTTCGACCGATGGCCTCGCCGACGCAAAAAAGGCCTGCGCCGAGCTTAAAAAAACCCTCGTCGCATTGCCCGACGACGGCCGCGAAGCTCTCGCTCTCGTCGAGTTGAATGCCGCCGACCTCCTCGAGCGCGCGTGGACCACGGCCGAGAACGTAGCCGCGCGTGGAAGCTACCTGCCTAGCGACCTGCCAAGTGTCTTTCGCGCCCGCTACGCAAGCAAAGATGGCACGGAGCTCGCGCTCTACGCGCAGCCGAGCATCGACATCTGGGATGAAGCGCGGGCCGCGCACTTCTCGAAGGAACTCCACTCGGTTGCGCCCGACGCGGTGGGCTTCGCGCTCGAGGTCGATGCTTATCAAACCGACATCAAACGCGCGTTCACGTTGGCCTGCTACCTGACGACCGCGCTCGCGCTGCTGACCTGCTTTCTTGGTTTTCGCAGCGTAAAAGACTCGCTCCTCGCGATGCTGCCGGTCGCCGTCGGACTCGCAGCGATGATGGCCTTCATGGCGGTCTTCGACGTGCAAGTGAACGTCGCCAACATCGTCGCCTTCCCGCTCTCGCTCGGCATGGGCGTCGAGGCCGGGGCCCACATCATGAGCCGCTGCCGTCAGAGCGAATCGCTGGGCCACGGCGCCGCGCCACTAGGCGACATCATCGCGGGCACCGGGACGGCCGTCATGCTCGCGTCGTCGACGACGATCGTCGGATTCGGTGCGCTCATCCTCGCGGATTACCGGGCGATGCGAGGCTTGGGCATCATCATGTGCGTCGGCATGACGACGAATCTCGTCGCGGCGCTCGTGTTCCTGCCGGCGCTCCTCGTGGTGCTAAAGCGAGCGGACTAACGGCACGAGCCGGGCGAGGCTGTCACACCTTGTTGCGAGCTTGAACGATCGCGAGAAACGAGCGACCGCCGAGCTCGTCTTCGGTGAGACCGGTCCGTGCGAGATCGGCCGCATCGATCGCCCCCGCGGCGTAGGCACGCAAGAAATAGTTCAGCAGACCTTGGCCCGTAGCCGCATCGTCGAAGACGTTGCCGACGAGGGACGCGCGCGCGGCTTCGCCTACGAAGTGCTTGAGTCGTTCGGTCGAGAGTTCGAGGCCTTCGAGGAAAAACGCGAACGATGCGGCGTAGCGAATCGGCAACTGGCCGGGGTGCAAATCCCAGCCTTGGTAAAATCCTCCCGCGAGCGAGTGACGCACGTTGGCGTAATGAACCCGCCACGCCCCGTGCACGACGCGCCGATTTTCGGCGAGCTCTTCGGGCGTAAGCGAGTCGCCGCGATGAGGCGGGGTTGGCAGGATGTTCGTGGCGCCGTCGGAGAGTCGGATTCCGCTTCCCGAAAACGCGACGAGCATCAGTTGCTTCGCGAATTCGCAGGATGGATGCGTCATGTGCTGCGCGGGCGCTGCGATGCCGAGCGACGCCGTGTAGTCGTAGGTGCCGAAGTGCACCGCGACGCAGCGACCTTTCGCGGCTCGCGCGAGGAGCGGAAGTAGGCTTCTCCCTCTGTGGTCGAAGAGCGCTTGCCCAACTTCGATCATCAACTCGAGCTTGAGTGTGCCGGCGGCGAGGGCATTCACTTGCTCGAGTTGCTCGAGCACTCGGACGAGCGTCTTGACCTGCGCGACCGAGACGACCTTCGGCAGCGTCACGACGAACCCTTGGGGGAGCGTCCCCGAGTTTGCCTCGAGCAGCGTTGTCAGGAACAGATCGAGCGTGCGTACGGCGCGGTGTTTCTGCTGTTCACTCAGGCTCTTGACGCGAATGCCGAGGAAGGCTGGCAGGCTTGCGGCGCGCATCCCAAAGGCGACCTCGCGGGCCGTACGCTCCGCTTCCGCGTCCTCTTCGGCGTCGCTACGAATGCCGAAGCCGTCTTCGAAGTCGATGCGGAAATCCTCGACGGGCTCGCGTTCGAGTTTCGCGATCACCCGTGAATAAACAGCCTCCGCGAGATCGATGCCGCCTTCGAGGCCCACCGCCAAGGCGAGCGCGCGGGCATCCGGCGCGTACTCACGAAGGTGAGCGAGGGCGAGCTTTCCGAGCTTGCTCGGCGTCGTCGCTTTGAAGAGCTGCGCGCCGCCATACACGGTGTGGAGCGGTTGACGTGCGATGCGGTCTCCGGGGTACGCCGTCGTGAATCGTTGATTCGAGCGAACGAGCTTACCGAGGAGGGTGGCGGCGGCGCTGGGCGTGAGGGAGGTCGGCATGATCGCGGAAGCTCGTCGCTCGGTCGCGGAACGTCGCTCGAGCGAGCTTCAGCTGCCTCGGTAAGTCGAGTAGCCGAACGGGCTGAGCAGGAGTGGGATGTGGTAGTGCTGTTCGAGGTCGCACACCTCGAAGACGATCTGCACGTAGGGGTAGAACGCAGGCGTCTTGTGCTCCGAGAAGTAGGCGTTCGTGTTGAAGCTCACACGGTAGCGGCCGGCCTCGAGCGTGCGCCCCGCGAGGAGCGTCGGGACGCGACCATCCTCGTTGGTGATCGTGCCGCCAAGCTTCTCCCACGAGCCACCGCGCTCGAACTCGATGCTGACTGGAACGCCGGCCGCAGGACAACCCCGGCTGGTGTCGAGGACGTGCGTCGTGATGGGACTGCGAGGTAGGGTCATGGGGTGTCCATCGCTTCGTCGAGCCATTTTTTTAGACGTACGCTCGTGATTTTCACGTGCTCGCCGGCCGCCACGCGGAGTTCGTTTTCGGGGGAATTGTCGATGCGTTCTTCGAGCAGCGCAAGCATCTCGGCGGCGCTTTTGCCCGTGGCGCAAACGAGGAAAACATGGCCGAACCTCTCTTTATACGTGCGATTTCCTTGGGCGAGCGCCTGCAGCGTGACCTCACTCGCCGCGGCGACGCCGGCTTGTTCGCCAGCCGACCACGTGGCCGTTGCCGCGTAACGCTCGCGGAGCAACGCGATGTCGGCGCCGATCTCCGGGTGGTGAGTGAACGCCTCGCGGTAGTCCCCGTCGCCGAGCTTCCACCATGTCTCCTCGGACGCGCCGAGCACGTGACCGAGGCT
This sequence comes from Polyangiaceae bacterium, assembly GCA_947475525.1. Taxonomy (GTDB): domain Bacteria; phylum Myxococcota_A; class Polyangia; order Polyangiales; family Polyangiaceae; genus SYFR01. The sequence continues at coordinate 15,354 of CANJMI010000004.1, forward strand.
TGTGAACGGCCGGCGCTTTGCCATCGCCTTCGCCCAACGCGTGGAGCCGCAGCACCGCATCAACGCCGCTACCGCCTCGTCATTCGAAAGCGCATTGAGGACGCCGAGGCCGCCCCGTTTCGTTGCGGGATCGAGGCTCGCGGCGCGGCCCCATGCGCGCATGCGCGAGATACCTCCACAGGGAAAAATGCGCAGCCGCAGGTGGGTGAAGGGTCCACGGTTCGCGAGCTCGGCGAAGCTTTGCACATTGTCCGCGCGGAGCTTCTGTGTCGTGAGCACCGGCTGCCAATCGAGCTCGGTCCCGTCGACGTTCGGCACGAGCGCGGTCACGGGCGCGTCCGGCCACGCAAGCCCGTCGACGGCCGCTCGATCGGGGTAATTGCCGTTGAAGAATGCGGTCGAAATCTCGAGCTCGTCGAGCAGGCCTGGCGTGCACAGCTTCACGATGATCCACTCGTTGCCAGGTGCGCGCCGTCGTCGTGTCTCCCAGCCGCCGCCCATGTTTTCGGCGGGGGTCGGGAGGATCAGGTTCACCATCGGCGAGAAAAACATGTCGCTGCACGCGACCGAGCGGCCGCCGTTCGTGACGCCCATGAGATCGATGCGCCCTTCGGGGACCGCGACCGGCGCGGGAACGCCGAGGACCTTCAAGCGCGCGACGCCGCCGTCGGGGTAGATGCGCAACCGCACGTGCGTGAAGGGTCCGCGGTCCGACAGCGCGAACAAGTTCTGCGAGCCGAGCTTCAGCGGAGACGCCTCCAAGAGTTCGGTCCACTCGACCTGGTCGCGTAAGGCCTCGGGGCTCGTGTCGCAGTCGACATCGCAGGCCTCGAGGGAGGCGAACGGCGGGTGGTTGCCTAGAAAATGATTGGTGTCGATGTCGACGCCGTGGAGCTGTCCGCGCACGCCGAGTTGCACGATGCACCAGTCGTGTCCGGGCACGCGTTTTCGGCGGGACTCCCAGCCGTCCATCCATTTACCCCGCTCGGTGTACTTCTCGGGGATGAACACGCCGCGTCCCGGCTCGATCAGATTCTCCTTCTCGGCGAAGAAATCGTCGCTCGCGAGGAGCACCTTGCCGCCCACGGTTCGTGCCGCGAGATCCACCAGTCCCGCGAATGCCGCGGCGCCTTCTTGTGCGCTCATGCCGAATGTCCTCTTCCGAGCAGGGGGATGCCGCGCGGTCCGCCGATGTGGGAGCCGCGCTCGAAAATCTTTTGGCCAGCGAGCCAGGTGCCGTGCACGCGACCGCGAAACTCGCGACCGAGGTAAGGCGAGATCGCGTGGCGCTGAAACAGGTGCGCGCTCGTCAGGGTAAAGCGCTCGTCAGGGTCCCAAAGTACGAAATCGGCCGCGAATCCTGGGGCGATTCGACCTTTTCTCTCGCCGAGTCCCGCCAGCTCCGCGGGTTTTCGGCACATCCAGCGCGCGACGTCTTCGAGCGACGCGCCGCGTGCCGAGGCCTCCGTCCAAATCGCAGGCAAGCCCCACCCGAGCGAAGCGATGCCGCCCCACGCGTCCATGAAATCTCCGCGCTCGGGGACTTTCAGCTCGGGGGTGCAGGGCGAGTGATCGCTGACGACGAGGTCGATGATGCCGCTCGAGAGTCCACGCCACAGGCCCTCGCGGTTGTGCTCTTCGCGAATCGGCGGCGCGCACTTGAACGCGGTCGCACCGTCGGCGATGTCTTCGGCGCGTAGGCAAAGATAGTGCGGGCACGACTCGACGGAGAACGGCAAGCCCTCGCGCTTCGCGTCAGCGATCATCGGTAACGCGCCCGCAGCCGAGAGGTGAACGACGTGGACGCGGCACTCGGTTTCGCGGCACAGGCGCACCATCCTTGCGATGGCCGCCTCCTCCCACGCGGCCGGACGCGAGGCCAGGTAATGCGCGTAGGTTGTGCGGGGCGACGAGGGCTCGGAGGTCGCGAGCTCGAGCTCCGCGTGCACGAGGAGGGGCATGCCCGAATCGCGAAGCTCGGGCATCGCCGCGCGGAGGTGCTCTTCGCGGCAGTCCGGAAAATCATCGATGCCGGAGTGAACCATGAAGGCTTTGCAGCCGAGCGCGCCCGCTTTCGCCATGGCGGTCAGCTCCCCACCGCGTGAATTCGCGGGGACGACTCCACCCCAGAATCCGACGTCGACCCATAGTTTTTGTTGGGTCGCCGCGAGTTTTTGTCGCAAGGCGTCGGCGCTCGTCGTCACCGGAATGCAATTGAGCGGCATGTCGACGAGGGTCGTCACGCCTCCGGCCGCGGCCGCGCGCGTTCCCGTCTCGAAGCCTTCCCACTCGGTGCGACCGGGCTCGTTCAGGTGCACGTGGCAATCGACGAGGCCCGGCATGAGCACGAGGTCGCCGAGGTCTTCGACGTCGGCGGCGAGGGCGCGCGGGTCACTCGGCGCGAGGACCGCCGCAATCGTTCCGCCGTCGAGCACGACCACCCGATCGCTGAGGCCGTCGTCCCCGAGCACGCGCTTGCTTCGGATCGCTCGTTCGTTCACAGACCGAGCTTTCTACCACTCCTTTGACGCCGCACGCACTCGCGAAAAACGACTCGATTCCTGTGCCTTTGGGGCCCGATCGAAGCGATACTCCGCGCCCCGTGAGTGACCTTATCGAGCTGCTAAGCGTTGCCCTCCGCTGGACGCATGTGTTCGCCGCCATTCTTTGGGTGGGCGCGACGTACCTGTTCAACTTCATGGAGAAGAGTCTCGAGCGCGATGCGTCAACGCCGGAGAATGTGCGGGGCCGCCTGTGGATGGTGCACGGCGGCGGCTTTTACTTCGTCGAAAAGCAGAAGCGGCTCGAGGGCAAGTACGGCACGCTCCACTGGTTCAAGTACGAGTCCGCCACCACCTGGGTCAGCGGCGCCATTCTGATAGCGGTGAGCTATTACCATGGCGGATTGCTCGTCGAGCCGGGGCAGAGCTTCAGCGCCGGCGCGATTGCCGGGCTACTGACGATCTTTGGCGGCTGGCTCATCTACGACCTCTTGGTTCGCTCGCCGATTGGACGAAACGAGCTGTTCGTCGCGGCTCTTGGCTGGGTCTCGTTCGTGGCTGCGAGTTATTTTCTGCGTGCGTGGCTCTCGCCGCGGGCGGTGCTGATCCACATCGGCGCGATGATCGGCACGATCATGGCCGCAAACGTCTGGATGCGAATCCTTCCGACGCAGCGCAAGATGCTCGCCGCTCTCCTGGCGGGCAACGAGATCCCGCCCAATCTCTCCGCCACCGGACCGCTGCGCTCGAAGCAGAACAGTTACCTCGCGATCCCGCTCGTTTTGCTGATGATCACGAACCACGCGCCGATGATCGTCGGCAGTCCGCGGATGCATTGGTGGATCGGCGGCTTGTTCCTTATCGGCTTCGCTGTCGCGCGGGTGTTTCGCGGTCCGACTCACGCCGGCGAGGGCGCGCCCGCGAAGAACTCGGACGGGACAATGGTGCATGCGGCGCTCGCGCTCGGGCTGCTTGCGGCGTCGTTCGTCATCGGCTTCCGCGCGGCGGGCAAGACGGTGGTCGCGTCCCCTCCGGTCGCTCCGCCAAAGAAAGCGGCGACCGTAGGCGCGCCCGCAAAAAACGGCGTTTTTGGAGCGGCGACGCTTCGCGGCACGGTGACGCTCGTGGGTGCGGTGCCCGAGCCCGAGCCTTGGGGCGGCGCAAAGAACGACGAGTGCCGCTCCTTGCGCGAGGCCACGCTCGCACGCGTTCGCGCGCAAGGCGGCAAGCTCGCCGACGTGTTCGTCTACGTGTCGGCAGGCCTACCCGAGGGGACCTACGATGTGCCGAAAACTCCGGTGGTCCTCGACCAGAAGAACTGCGAGTTCACCCCGCGCGTCTTTGGTTTGGTCGCCGGGCAGGCGCTTCGCCTCGGCAACAACGATGCCTTCCTCCACAACGTGAGCTCACCCGAATTCAATCAAGCCTTCCTCCGCGGAGCCACGCGCGACGTTGAGCTCGAATCGCCGGGCGTCGTCACGACGATCAAGTGCGACGTCCACCCGTGGATGCGCGCCTACGCCGGCGTCGTCGAGCACCCGTTTTTTGCGGTGACGGGCGAAGACGGCTCGTTCGAGATAAGCACACTTCCCGATGGTGAACTTACCATCGCCGCGTGGCATGAAACACTCGGTACGACCGAAGCGCGGGTCCAAGCCACTGCGACCAAGCCGCGGACAATCGAGCTCACGCTCGCGTCGAAATGAGCGCTCGAACGTGACGACGAATGCGGCCGGCAGGCCCGGCATCGCGCTCGAGAATCCAGCATTTCGCGCGTATTTGCTCGCGCGACTGTTCGGCATGCTCGGCTTTCAGATGCAGGGCGTGGCCGTCGGTTGGCAGGTCTACGAGCTGACGGGCGACCCGCTCTGTCTCGGCTATGTAGGCCTCGCGCAGTTCGCGCCGTCGATCGTGCTGTCGCTGATCGCGGGAGATGTCGCCGACAGATTCGAGCGCCGTCGCCTCTTGATGTTCTGTTACGGCATCCTCGCTGCGTGCACGGCGGCGCTCGCGTGGATCGCGCGATCGCCCTCCCCGGATGTCGCGTGGATCTACACCGTGCTCGTGGTCGTGGGGATCGGCCGCGCCTTCGCGGGTCCAGCGGCCCAGGCGCTCGTTCCGAATCTCGTGCCGCCCGAACAGTTCCCGAACGCGGTCGCGTGGAGCTCGTCCACGTGGCACATCGCTGTCGTCGCGGGGCCGGCCGTCGGCGGGCTGGTCTACGCGGCATCGAGCTCGGCCATCGTGTACGTGGTCGCCGCGGCCTTGCAGCTCGTCGCGCTCTTTGCCATCGGTGCGCTCCCTATCCCGAAGGTCCTGCCGCCGGCCGCCGGGCGTTCCGTGAAACGGCTCCTCGCCGGGCTCGAGTTCGTTTGGCAAAAGAAGGTAATCCTGGGAGCGATCTCGCTCGACATGTTCGCGGTCCTCCTCGGCGGCGCGGTCGCCCTTCTGCCTGTCTACGCAAAGGACATCCTCCACACGGGCCCGACGGGCCTCGGGATCCTTCGCAGTGCACCCGCGCTCGGGGCCACGGTGATGTCCCTCGTGCTCGCGTTTCGTCCGATTCAGCGGCGCACCGGGCTCGTGATGTTCGGGGGCGTATTCGTGTTCGGTCTGGCCACGATCGTCTTCGGCTTGTCTCACAATTTCGGCGTGTCACTCGCCGCGTTGGTCGTGCTCGGCGCGGCCGATATGGTCAGCGTGTTCGTGCGGTCGAACCTCGTGCAGCTCGCGACTCCCGACGAGATGAGGGGTCGGGTGAGCGCGGTAAACCTCGCCTTCATCGGGGTGTCCAACGAGCTCGGCGAGTTTGAATCGGGCGCAGTCGCGGCCTGTCTCGGGACGGTGGCCTCCGTCGTGATTGGCGGGGTCGGGTCGTGCGTGATCGTGGGGCTGTGGATGGTGCTCTTCCCACAGCTTCGCCGCATCGACAAACTCGAGCCCGCGTCGCTCGCCTCCGGCGTCTGAGCGTCAGTAAGCCGCGTCGGAAAAGACGCCGCTCGACGGTGCGCCTGCCGTCGCGAGTCGCGGTGCAAGCAGCGCCGCGTGTTGGTCGAGCAACCGGCCGGCGAGGTGGTCGCGGAGGAGCGCTTGCTGCAACCTGTCGACCCGCGCGCGAGCGACGCGCAAGGCCGCCGCTCGGAGCTCATCTTCGGCTTGCAGTACCTGAAGCGCGGTCGAAGAACCCGTCAAAAAGCGTTGTTTTTCCGCATCGAGCTGCTTCTCCGCGAGGGCAAGCGTGCGCTCGCCGAGGTCGGCTCGAAGGCGAGCACCGTCCTCCCGCAAGAGCGCCGTGCGCAGCTCACTCAGCACTTGTTGACGGCGCTCTTCGAGGCGCGATTCCGCAAGCTCGATCGCCATGTTCGCGCGACCGATATCCGCGTGACGGCGACCCGGATCGAGCGGCGCGTCGAAGGAGAGCCCCGCGTGCGCGCTCACGGCGCCGAAGGTCACGAGCTGTTCGAGTGCGGCACCTGCGTCCGCGCTCCCAAGCCCATCGACTTGCACGTAGGCGCTCGCGTCGAGGCGTGGTCGGTTCGCGTCCCCCGCCGATGCGCGTTGAACGCGGGCCGAGTCGATGGCGGCTCTGAGATCGCCGAGGTCAGGAGAGACTTCGAGTGCATCGCGTTCGAGAGTCGCGGGGGGAGTTGGCGGCGCGTCGGGGCCCTCTTCGCTCGGCGCTCCGAGGTCGGCGGCTCGCGCGAGCGTACCCATCCGTGCGGCGAGCGCGACGCGTTGACGTGCGGCCTCTGCCCTCGCCGTCACGACGTCTTCTTCGCGTGCAGCCACCCGAGTCTGGAAAGGGAGCGCATCGACGGGGGCGAGCGAGCCCGTGCGGACACGTTCTTCCGCTCGGTCGCGTTGTTCGATGGCGAGATCCCGCGATTGCGCTTGGATTCGGAGCGCTTCCACGCCGTACCAAAACTCCCAATAGGCGACGCGTACATCGCGAACGAGCCCGCTTGCGATGCGTTCGGCGGCACGGCCCGTCTGGGTGACTTGGCTCCGCGCGATGTTCAAACCGGCAAGGGTTACGACCTCGCCCGAGCCCCGCAAAAGTGGCTGCGTGAACCCCGCGCGCGCCGATAGAGACACCGTGGGAGCGAACCCGTTAGGCGCGATCCCGATGAAGGAGAACGAGGAGGTCGGCGTGAACCCGCGTTGCCACGCGCTACGAACGCTGAAGTTGAGTTCGGTGCCGAATTGAAGTCGCTTCTGAAGTTGGGTTGTCTGGTCGACGCCATACACCTCACCTACGGTGTTCGCCCCGTTGACGAGTCGCGGCGAGCTTGTGCGGGTGGCTCCAGCGTCGACGGAGAGGGTCCACGGATAGCGCGCATGTTCGCCCGCGACGTTCCAGCGGGCATCTTTCACTTGCACGAGGGCCGCACGCAGCGCGGGGTTCAAGTCCACGGCTTGGGCCAGCGCGAACGCCTCGGTGAGGGGCGTTTGCGCAGCGTCATCGGCCTGGCTCACCCGGGGCGCGAACAGCACGATCGCTGATAAAACACAGGAAAATCTATTCATGGCGCAGCGCATCGATGGGGTTCATGCGGGCGGCCCGACGCGCGGGAAAAAAACCAAACGCGACACCGACGACAAACGAAAACGCGAAGGCGATAACGACGATCTCGGGCATCACGCGGAACGGGAACTTCAACGCGCGCCCCGCCGCGTAGGAGCCGCCGAGACCGAGCACCATCCCGATGACGCCGCCGAAAAGCGAGAGCATCACGGCTTCCACGAGGAACTGCAGGAGCACCTCGTGGGCGCGCGCGCCGATGGCGAGGCGTATGCCGATCTCACGGGTTCGCTCGGTCACCGATACGAGCATGATGTTCATGATGCCGATGCCGCCGACGACGAGGCTTACCGCGGCAACTGCGCCGAGCAGGGCGGTGAGCGCGCCCGTCACGCTGGAGAGCGTCTCCGAGATCTCTTTCATGTCGCGTACGGAGAAGTCATCCGGTGCGCCGTAAGGCAATTTGCGTCGCTCGCGCATCAGCAGCCCGAGTTGCTCTTTCACTTTAGGGATCGCCGCATCGCTCGTTGCCGAGAGCGAGATCGCGCCGACATCGTGGCTCCCAAGAATGCGCCGCTGGAACGTGGCGAGCGGAATGAGGACAAAGTCATCTTGGTCCATTCCGAACGTGTTCTGCCCTTTCGGTTGCGTCGTACCGATAACGCGGCAGGCGATTTTGCCGACGCGAACCGTGGCGTCGATCGGATCCTGCTGACCGAAGAGCTGCCGCTGAACCGTCGGCCCAAGGATGCAGGCAGGCGTGCCGCCCTGGCTTTCGACCTCGTTAAAGATGCGGCCGGTGCCGATCTTGAGATCGCGCACCGTGAAGTAGTCGTTCGTCGCGCCGGTGAGAGTCGAGCTCCAATTTTGGTTGGCGTAGACGACGAGCATCCCGCGACCCGATGAAGGGGCCACCGTCGCGACCGAGGGAATTTGCGCGAGGATCGCCCGCGCGTCGTCGAGGGTGAGTGAGCTTGCGCCGACACTCGCGCCGCCGCGCCGCTCGGCGCCAGGGACCACGGTGAGCATGTTGACGCCCATCTTGGCTACGTCGGCTGTGACGCGGTCGGTCGCACCTTGTCCGAGCGTCACGAGCATGATCACCGCGCCGACACCGATCACGATGCCGAGGGTCGTCAGCACCGAGCGCATCATGTTGCGACGAATTTCGCGGAACGCCATGACGAGCGTCGACGCGAACATCCAAAGGGCCTCCTTCACGCGGCTGCTCCGCGTTCGTCTTTTTCGATGCGACCATCACGAAACGTAACGGTGCGTGATGCAAATTGAGCGACGTCCGACTCATGGGTCACGACGATGATCGTGATGCCGCGGTCCCGATTGAGCGCACGGAGGAGGTGCATGATTTCGAGTTTTCGGGCGCTGTCGAGGTTGCCCGTTGGCTCGTCGGCGAGAAGCAGCGAAGGCGCGGTCACCATGGCCCTCGCGATCGCCACACGCTGTTGTTGCCCTCCGGAGAGCTCGGCGGGCGTGTGCAATTCGCGGCCTTGCAAGCCCACGTCGGCGAGGGCCTTGGCCGCGAGGGTCCGGCGTTCGGCGGTCGGTAAGCCGCGGTAGACGAGGGGCAACTCGACGTTCTCGAGGGCGGTCGTCCGCGCGAGCAGATTGAAGCCTTGAAAGACGAATCCGAGGTAGTGCCGGCGGATCAGCGCGAGCTGGTCGAGGGTCGTGTTGGCGAGGTCGACGCCGCGAAAATAATACGAGCCGCTCGTCGGGCGATCGAGGCACCCAAGGAGGTTCATGCAGGTGGATTTGCCTGAGCCGCTCGGCCCCATGACAGCCACGAAATCTCCGTTCGCGATCGTGAGATCAACTCCGTCGAGCGCGCGCACTTCCGACTCACCGCTGCCGTAGATCTTGAAGACGTCCCGCATCACGATGAGCGGCGCGCCTCTGTCGTCCGGCCCGCTCACTTGGCCTCTTCGACGTCGATGACCACCGCGGCGTTGTCCCCGAGGTCGCCACCGGTGACTTCGGTGCGCGTGCCGTCGGTCGCGCCGAGCGTGACGCGTACGACGGCGGGTCTTCCGTCCACAAGGATCCACACGTGGGGCTCTTTCGGGACGTCGGTACGCGGCGCCTCACGCGAGGAGCCTCCGAAGAGCCCGCTGCGACGGCGGGACGCATCGTTCGGCGGGTTGAATCGCAGGGCGGCGCTCGGGACCGTAAGAACGCGCTCGTGCTTTTCGGCGACGATGGTAGCGGTCGCGGTCATGCCGGGACGCAGCTCGAGGCCCTTGTTCTCGACGGAGAGGATCGATTCGTAACTGACGACGTTTTGCTCGTTGCGCGGCTCATTGCGGACGGAGAGCACGCCGGCGTCGAACTTCCGATTGGGGTAGGCATCGACCGTGAAGGTGGCGCGCTGGCCTTCTTTTGCGCGTCCGACGTCGGCTTCATCGATGAAGGCCGTCAGCTGCATCCGCGTGAGGTCTTCGGTGACCTTGAACATCACCGGCGTCTGAAAGCCGGCCGTCACGGTTTGCCCAAGCTCGACCAAGCGGGCGAGGACGACGCCTTCGATGGGAGAGAGAATGGCCGTCTTTTCGAGGCGCGTGCGGGCCGAGGACAAGTTCGCTCCGGCCACCACGGCGGCGGCTTCGGTGCTCGCGACCTGGGCCTCGGCACGTTCGGCCGCTGCGCGCGCGGCTTCGAGTTCGCGTTCAGAAACCAGACCGAGCTTCGATTGCTCTTCGGCTCGGAGCCGCGCTTGGCGCATCTCGTCGCGAGTCGCTTTCGCGGTGCGAATCGCAGCCGCAGCTTCGGTCAATTGAGCGGCTGCTTGATCGACCGCGGCCTTCGACGTTTGCGGGTCGATCACCGCGAGGACCTGGCCTAGCAACACGTGGTCGTTGAAGTCCGCGTGCAGCTCGATGACCTTGCCGGAGACCTCGGCGCCGACCTCCACCGTCTTGAGTCCGCTCAAGGTGCCCGTGGCGACGATCGTGACTTGAAGGTCGGTGCGCGTGACCTCGGCGGTTACCCATTTCGGGCCCAACGGCTTGGTGCTGCGACGCCACGCCGCGAATGCGCCTGCGACGCCCAGGAGGACCAGCAGCCATACCGTTCGCCGCATCCAGCGCCGCATCGGGGAGGACGCCGCCGATGCGAGCAGCGCCACAAGCTTCGGGTCGGGCTGGGGGATCGGGGGCGACGGCGGGGCGAAATCGGGCACCGTGCTCACGAAGGGTTCATGCGATTCCCTTGAAGCGAACGCAAGGGGCAACGGGAGTCGGGCCGCGGTCCCTTCGGCCCTTGGCGCATGAGTCGCTGGCGATCCACATGGATCGGCCTCTTGTCACCTGTACACCTACATAGGGACCTGATATCCGGGCCTTGCGTTTCAAGTGCGCTTGGCCCGAAAACTGCTCAGGGGCCGCCGACCCCACGGAGATGAAACCTATGAAGCTTTTCAACCGATTCGCTCCCTTGTTGCTGATTGCCGCATGCACCGCCCCGATGATGACGGGCTGCGCGGCCGACGATGTCGCGCTCGAGGAGGACGACCTCACGAGCGTCACCGCGCGTGAGCGTGCGCTGAGTTTCGAGGGCTACGTGGTCGTCGCGGCGAATGCGAGCGACAGCGCGATCAAGGCGGCCGTCACCAGGGAAACACAGAGTGCGTTCGGCGCGCTCCGCACGGCCACCATCGGTGTCAACGACCGCGAGCTGAAGGATGTGGACTTCGCAACCTTCGTCAAAGAGAAGGTCACCGTCGTCGATCCGAACGGCGGAAAAACCCAGGCCCTCCGGGTGCGCTACCGCTTCAACGACCGCGCCGTCGTCCCTGTCTCGATGGCCAAGCGCAGCGCCATCCACCTCGGTTTGCTGCACGGCGACTACCAGTCGCAGTCGAAGAAAATCCTCGTGGAGTGCACCGAGAACACGAAGCACGACCAGGAGTTCGAGGGCAGCCTTTGGTACGTGTTCAATCCATCGTTGCCGAGCTGCCAAGACGCGATCAAGGTCGAAGATATCGCGATCCAGAATGCTCGTAAGGAGCTCACCGATCCCGCGAATGAAATCGTGACCGCCGAGCAGAAAAGGATCTACCTGCCCGTCACGTTCAAGCTCGAGGGCAAGTCGACGAGCTCCACGGCGACCTATCCGGAGTACGACCGCCTGTGGCGCGGTGGCGTCGAGAAGGACAAGGTCGTCGTCTCACTCGTGTCGGGCGTGATGGCCGATTGGGCTGCGGGCGAGAAGCCCGAGCTCGCCGACGACGTCGGTTACTACATGTTTTACCAACAAATGGTCGAGATCGAGAAGCAGCTCACCGGTCTCAAGCTGACGAAAACCGACGGCCAGGACCTGACGACCTTCACCGCGAACGGCAAGACCGTGAAGGATGTCACCTGGAAGGATCTCAAGAATTGGGAGCTCTTCGGGACGGGCTACCCGGCAGCGTTCTCGAGCTACACGGATCGCAAAGCACTCAAGGTCGCCGTTGCGAACAAGCTCGCGAAGCACTGGCTCACTTTCGAGCAGCCCGTCAGCGTCTCGATTGCCGGTGAAGCGCCGCGCGACGTCACCGTCGTCATCAAGACCTACTACGGCGCCGAGACTGGCGACGCACCGCACCGCACGGCGATGAAGACGAGCGACGTCGTCGTCTACAACGGGCACTCGTACATTGGCTATGGCCCGCTCGATCCGTCGCGTTACAGCGCCAGCGATTTTCCCTCGACCTACCAGCTCTTCTTCTTCAACAGCTGCGTCTCGTTCAACTACTACGAGGCCGACTTCATCAAGATGCACCCGGGCGGCACGGCGAACCTCGACATGATCACCAACGGCCTCGAGAGCTGGGTGAACGGCTCGGGTCCGTCGGTCGGTCGCTTCGTCGCATCGCTTTTGAACGGCAAGCAGACGAGCTACCTCTCGCTCCTCAAGGTGACCGCGAAGGGCTCTCCTGCGACGGACGTCGGCATCGACGGCCTCCGCGTCGTCGACGGTGAGCTCGACAACAAGTTCAAGCCTTCGAAGACGTCGATCAAAGTCATCCTGAAGTAATCGCGCATACGCGCGGTGGGTCAGGCCACCTTGCGGCGCTTGAAGTACGGGTAGAGCACGGTCCCAAGACCGAGCAGCCCGAACGCTTCGAGCGCCGCGGTGTTTTTGTGGGCCACGGAGTCGTAGAGCGTGTTGCCCGTAAGGAAGAGCGCGCCACCGATGAAAATAAGGGGAACCGCGGGAAAGCCTGGAGTGCGGAATGGGCGCGTGGCGTCAGGGTTGCGCCGCCGCGAGACGAGCAGCGCGAAGACGCCGAGGCCATAGAAAATCCAGTAGATGAAGACCACGTTGTCCGTGAGGGCGTCGAAGGTCTTCCACCGCGTGAGGAGCACGAGCGCCCACGCGCACTGCAAAAAGATCGCGATGTGGGGCGTTCGGAATCTCGGGTGGATCGATGCGACGCGCCTGAAGAGCAGACCGTCTCGCGCCATCGCGAAGAACACGCGCGGGCCGGAGAGCACCGAGCTGTTCAAGGTACCGAGGGAGCTTATCGCGACGAGCACCGTCATCACGACCGCGCCCCCACCGCCAAGGAAGCGCATCGCAAGCTCGCGGGAGGGATTTTTCGCGGCCTGGATCACCGCCATCGGCAACACCCAGTGGTACGCGAAGTTCACGAGTACGTAGAGCGCCGTGACCACCAGCGTTCCGAGCAAGAGCGCACGCGGCACGTTGCGCTGTGGTTCCCGAATCTCTCCCGCTACGAAGCTCACGTTTACCCAGCCGTCGTAGGCCCAGAGTGCGCCCACCATCGCGATGCCGAAGGCCGAGAACCACGAGGCCCCGTTCGCGGGAGAGCCTGCTCGCGCGAGGTTTTCACCTGAGCCCGTCGCGAACACGAATGCCCCAAAAATCAACCCCAAGATGCCGATGCTCTTGGCCACCGTGAACACGTTCTGAATGCCAGCCGCGGCGCGCACACTGAGGACGTTGATGCATGAAAAGACGACGACGAGGCCACCTGCCGCGAGGGTCGATTGCCGTGGAGTGAGCGCAAACTGGGCCGCGAGCGCGCGCTCGACGACGCCGGCGGCGAGGCCTGCGATGGACCCCGTCTGCAAGATCGCAAGCAGCGACCAGCCAAAGAGGAATGCGGCGAACGGGCCTATCTCGTCGTGCAAAATCGCGTAGAGCCCACCCGATTTTGGACGCATCGCACCCAGCTCGGCGAGCGAGAGCGCCCCGAAAAACGTGAGCACGCCCGACACGATCCAGACGAGGACGACAAGGCGCGGATCCGGCAGGCGCGTGGCGATGCTCGTCGCCTTCAAAAACACGCCGGAGCCGATCATGCTCCCGACGACAATGGTGGTAGCGTCGAAGGCCCCGAGGCGACGAGGCAGCTCGTCTTGATGAGGGGCGTTCGAGTCGTCCAAAACAGGAGGGGCCGAGCTAGGCTGCGGCCACGTGCTTGAGCGCGAGCGAGTTCATGCAGTAGCGGAGTCCCGTCGGAGGCGGACCGTCGGGGAACACGTGGCCCAGATGACCATCGCAGCGCGCGCAGCGGACTTCGGTGCGTTCCATGCCGTAGCTCGAGTCAACGATCTCGGTCAGCGCGTCCGTCGTCACAGGCTCCGTGAACGAAGGCCAGCCCGTGCCTGACTCGAACTTGCGTCCCGCGACGAAGAGCGGATTATCGCAGCCAGCGCAGACGTAGGTGCCCGGCTCTTTGGTGCCGAGGAAACAGCCGGAGAAGGCGCGCTCGGTACCGTGGCGGCGAAGTACCTGGTACTGCTCGGGCGAAAGCCGGGCCTGCCAGTCTTCATCGCTGAGAATCAGCTTGTCCATCATCCCCGAGCAGACGACCGGGCCACGCGCACGGCCGTGAAGGCAGTCAGCGCGAGCACGAGGAGCAAACCGGCTGCGTGAGCCGGCTCGACGATCCAATGCGCGAGGGATTCGCCCGGGAGGGTGCCGTGGCCGGGGTGGGCCGACGCGAGGGCCGGGGTCAAGAACACGAGTGCGGAGACAAGGAACTTCATCACGAATACCTGGGCCGGGTTGCTAGCACTTTCGCGCTCGGGACCCTAGCGTTCCGACATACCGCGGTGACGTAAACCGTTCGGGCGGCCCAGGGACATGCCGCTTGGTCGGCTTTACGGCCCGGCGCTCGCACGTCGCGCGATCAGTTCGGGGCGGGGACCGCGCAGAATCCGTTGATGCACTCCGCGCCGGGGTCGCAGCAGTCGGCGGCGACGTTGCACTTCTCGAGCTCTTGCGAGCAGCCATTCGGTTTGGGCTGGCACTGCACCTTGCCGTCGACTTCGTAGCAGTAGCCGCCGCAGCACTCGTCGCCCGACGTGCAGCCCTTGCCGTTTTCCTTGCAGGGATTCAGCACCCAAAAGCCGCGGAGATTGTTGGCCTCGAGCTCCTGACCTTCGAGGTAGAACGCGGGGTGGCTCGGGTCGATGCCATCGCTGGCGTCGATGTCGAGCGCCGCCACCCAAAGTTTTCCGTTCGTGCCCATGTTGTCGAGCGAACCGAGCGTATTGCCGTAGGAGCGGTGGCTCGTAAAGATCACCCAGAAATACCCGCCGACGGCGATCGGCATGATCGTCGGAGCGAAGCTGAGATCGGGGTCGTTCGCGGGCAGGTAGGATTTGTTGTTCGCGTAGCCGTTGAGCTTATCGAGGCGCTGAATGTTTTTCGATATGGGGTTGACGATGAAGAGGTCACCGAACGCGCCATCGTTCGTCTCGAAGGTCTCTTTGGTCCCGGCTTGATAGACGACACGCTTGGCGTCGGGCGTGAACGCAGGCCAGCCGAGAAAGCGATCTGCGCTGGTCGCGATGTCCTTCAGGCCTGAAAAGGTCTTGGTCGCGTTGTCGAAGGCCATCGTCGCGAGCGTGTGACCCATGCCGGTGTCTTCGTGGTTGAAGACGATGTGCTTTCCGTCGGGGGAAAATGCAGGCGTGCCACCGTTGGTGACCTTCGAGTCCCAGCTCGCGTTCGGGAGTGTGGCGCCGGTCTTCGGGTCCCAGAGACGCGAAGGCGCACCGAGCCAGGCGCGGTAGTTGGTCGACGACATGAGGAAGCTGCCGTCGGGGTAGAGGCCGCCGTACGTGAACGATTGGTTCGGCTGGACGACCATCGTCGCGGCGCCTTTTTTCAGGTCATAGCTGACGCTGTTCAAGAGAAAGCCGGTCGCCGATACGAGCGTCGAGCCATCCGCGCTCGCGGTGTGGCAGGTGTTGCCGCAGCCGCTCTTCAAGATCGTGGGCTGGAGGTCGCCTGGTGAGAGCTTCATGATCGCTACCGACAACGGACCCCCCGCGAGCGGCGAGGCGTACGTCTCGTAATAGACTGTGC
Source organism: Polyangiaceae bacterium (assembly GCA_947475525.1). Taxonomy (GTDB): domain Bacteria; phylum Myxococcota_A; class Polyangia; order Polyangiales; family Polyangiaceae; genus SYFR01. Next base: position 30,720 of record CANJMI010000004.1, read on the forward strand.
CTTTGAGGCTTCCCTGCGCGACGGTCCACGTCTCGGTGACGGGCCCCGTGGCCTTGCCGCCGGAGAGCTTCGTGACCTCGACCTTGAGGGCTTCTTTCGGTTGGGCGGCGAGGGTCATCGCGGTCCAGGCGCTCGCGGGGAGAGCGATGCGCGCGGGTGCCGAGCCGCCGTACCAGCCGGTGTAGTCGTAGCTCGAGCCGGTGATGCGCACGTACATCGAATCGGCGCCCGTTCCCCCGAATTGCAGCGTCGGCGGCAGGAGACCTCGCGCGAAGAGCGTCTTGTCGTACGGGTAGAGGAACTTGAAGTTCGCGTCTGCGCTCCCGCCTTTTTCGAGGAGAGATTGCGTGTTCGCGTCGAGCTTGCCGGCGTTGTCGACGATGACGCAGACGCCATTGGTGCACATGCCACCTGCATCCACGCACGCCGAGCACGCGGTCTCTTCCGCCATGCCGCCGCCGGAGCCGCCCGTCGTCGTGCCGCCACCCGCGCCCGTCACGCCATTGACCCCGACGCTGATGTCCGCCGTGCCGTTCGTGCCGCTCGCGCCGCCGGCGGCTCCCCCGCCACTCGACATCCCGCCGCTCGACGAAGCCGTCGTCGTGCGGGTGGCCGAACATGCGGCTGCGGTTGCGAGCGCGACCGCACACGAGAGGGCGAACACGCCGAAGCTTCTTGCCTGCATGTCCAACCCTTACACACTGACCTCGCTCGTCGGCAAGTCCGACCCTAAAAACGCAGCGTTTCCTTTCAGGCAAGCGTGCCGAGCACCTACGGCTTTCCGGGGTCGTGCCGGCTGTGCCACCATCACCGCGTGCCCATTCATCTGCTGCGCCACGCGAAGGCCGTCGACGAGTCGGCCGAACTCTCCGATGAGAGCCGCTACCTGACCCCGCGAGGTCGGGAGGATGCTCGCGCGATCGGGCGTGCGCTCGCCCAACTTGGCATCGTGCCTACGGCGATCGTGTCGAGTCCACTCGTGCGCGCCTTGCAGACGGCCGAGCTCGTCGCGGGATTGTGCGCTCCCGAGCTCGCGGTGACCATCGACGAGGCGCTGGCTCCGGGGCGCAGTTTGCGTCGGCTGCTCGCGGGGGTCGCCGAGTACGAAGGCGCGATTCTCGTCGGGCACGAGCCAAGCATCTCGGGCCTCGCCGCCGCCCTCACCGACCGGCTGCACTTCGCTGCCTTCAAGAAGGCGCAGTTGTTGCGGATCGAAGACGCGCAACCTCGTTGGGTGCTTTTTCCTGGGGATTCCGTGACGCGACCCTGCACGTCCTGACGGCTGCGGCGTGCGGGTCTTCAGGATAAAACGAGCACCTTGCATTGGGAGGGCTCCGCGAGCCCTTGACGAGGCGCCGTCCGATCCCGTAAGTTTCAAAGACGATGAATCGGCTGGCCTGCCTCTGTTGTTGCCGTTGCACGGTGGTGGGCCTTGGCCTGCCGATTGCGTAACGGCCATCGGTAGCAGCGTCGGAGAGCCCACCCCCCTCGAGGAGCGGTGGGCTTTCGCGTCTTTGTACTTCGCAACTCCACCGTCGCCTCGTCCGTACGAACGAACGAATGGAGCGATGACACATGCGAACGAACGAAGCGAAGTCGAGCAACGGCGAACTCACGACCACCCGCGGCCCGGCTGTGGAAGGTGCCCGATGAAGATCGGCATCGTCGGCGGGGTCGAGCGCAACGAGCCCCAGTATCGAAAGATCGCCGAGGACGCGGGGCACGAGCTCGTCTTCCACTCCGGGCATGTCAACGGGCGTTCCGGCGACAAGCTGGTTGAGGTCGCCCGCAGCGTGCAGTTGCTCCTCGTCCTCACCGACGTGAACAGCCACGGCGCGGTAGGTGTTGCGCGCAAGGCCGCCGCCAAGTTCGGCACCCCCGTGATGTTGATGCGCCGGCTTGGCCCGTCGCGTTTCGCCGCCGACTTGCCAAAGCTCGCTACGACCGCCGCGAACACTCGCCGTGTTGCGTGAGCGCGGGTTCACTTGACCTTCACCGCTTTCCAGGCGCTCGTCACGCGCGCAACGGCCGTGCTTTTTGCCCCGTAGAGATCCGTCGCCGCTTGGATCGTTGCCTGCCGGGCGTCCGCGAACTTCGCGTCGCTTGTGAGGTACACCGTCAAGGCGCGGTACCAAATCGCTGCGGCCTTGTCGGCGCCGACTCCTGTGAACGAGACCTTGGTGTTGCAGGTGTGGGTCGCCGCCGTCGTCCCTTCCGAGAGCAGGTAGAAAAAGTGGTTCGCGATGCCCGACGAGAAGTGCGGATCGAGCCCTTTGACGGTCGCCGACCAGCAGCCTTTGGAAAGCCCGTCACTTTCGGGATTCGGCATCGAGCGCAGGCCAAAAGGTGGCCGCACGCGCTCACCGACGAGCCAGTCGAAGGCGTCCTTCGCGTTGTTCGCTCGGCGCTCGACCATGCTGCCGAAGATGTCGCTCGTCCCTTCGTTGAGGGCGCCCGATTCTCCCGATGGGTAGAGGCCGCAGCTCGCCGCCGTGACCGCGTGCGTCACCTCGTGGGCGACGACGTCGAGGGACGCCAGCGGGCCGATCGCTCCGCCGGGCAAATACGGGTCGCCGTCACCGAGGTTGATGCACTCACAGAGGGGGTCGTAGAACGCGTTCACTAATGTTTTACCGTAGTGGGCACGCGCGAAGAGCCCTTGCCCCGCGCCGTCGATGCCGTCTCTGCCGTGTGCGTCGGCGAAGTAGTCCCACGTCTGTTGCATGGCGTAGTGCACGTCCGCGGCGATCGAGGCTCGGGAGGAGAGCGCGCCTGTCCCAAAGGTGCCGCTCGCGCTGTAGACGCTTTTGTCGAGCGCGCCGCTTCCGTTCATCGCGTCCAGCGTCTCGAGGTCCCCGCGGTTGGTGTCGACCAGCACGGCGCCGAGGCCCTTCTTCTTCGTCGAAAGCTCGATGCTCGCCGAGTAGAAGCCTTTGCCCTTGCCGGTCAGAGATTCAACGGCGTCCCAGTGGTCAAGCAGCGTCCCGTCCTGTGCGGAGACGAACGCGTGCTCCTCAAACGGCGGCGTCGCGTGGTCGTCCCGCAACACGACTTCGTAGGCGAGCACGCTCGCCCCATCGCGCGCATACACGACGAGCTCGGCTCGCTGAAGGTCACCGGGCCCTCGCCCAAGCGCTGCGATGGCCGCGACGATGGCTTCGCTCGCAAAGATCCGCGGCGCGTCGTCGACTCTCAGCTCGCGACGAAGTGAACCGCTCGGTGACGGGGCCCCTTCGCCGAAGTGAATGATGACGTCACCGCCGATGACCCGCAGGCCGCGGCGTCTGCGCTCGAGCCGCACGTGAGCGCGGGTGTCCTCCTCGAACACGCGTCGCACGCTGAATTGGGTGTCGCCGTCGGCGAATACGCGCGCGGGCTCCTCACGGACGAGAGCGAGGGCGCGAGCGGCGGGGCTTCCGTCGGTTGGTGGCGAGTGGTCGGGTGCGTCCGCCGAAGCCCCCTCGCTCGGCGGAGACTCGTCTTCGGTAGTCGGTGCGGCAGAGCAGGCCGCGAACATCGAAGCGAAGGTAAACGCGAGCGCACGTTGCGTGGTAGCGAAGGGCTTGGCCATAGGAACCTCCAAACGAACGGCGCACGTCCATCGTGCACTCGTCGCATGCGAGAGGCCCTACGCAGCCGCCGTGCCATCACGAACTGCAGTGATTTGCTGCGTAAACGTACACAGCGTGGTGGCGGCCGCTAACGGATGGGTGGCGGCCCGCCAGGTCACCTCACGTCGTGCGCGGGTACGGGCACCTCCGCGCCGAGCCGTTAGTTGACGGGCGTGAGCACGTACGCAAGCGAGCTTGCATCTCCGACCGCGACCGGCACGGACAGGTCGATTTCCACCCGACCGACCTGAAGTTCGGATCCGTAATACGAATAGCGCAGGCCATGAGGCATCACGGTCACGGTGCGTCCCACGGGCAGCGCGATATCGAGTCCGTGCGGCGTGGGGGTGGCCCCGTCGCGAACGTGCAAGAGCTGCTTGCCGAGGGTGAGATCCTCGGTGACCGTTGCGCCCTTCGACTTGCGATTCAGCAGGCCGCCATCGCCCGTGACCATATTGCAAATGGCTCGGGTGCAGGTCGGCACGGGGATGTTCTCGAACAGTCGCTCGAGGGCTCCGCCGGTCGATGGGGCGATGCGCTTGAGGACAATTCGCACTCCGATGTGGTCATCGGCGAAGGTGTAGTGCCGCGCGTAACACAAGCCCTGGTAGACGAGCGCCTTCGTCTCTGTGGCATCCTGCGGCTCACCTTCGAGCCGTCCGTACACGGTGAACCCGGTCGGGAGAGTCAAATGCTCGTCGGCGGGAAAGAGCCGCGCGCAGTCGCCACCCGGGCTGACGTGCAAGCGGTCCGTGGTGACTTGCTCGTAGTCCTCCCAGAAGCGGCGGTGAGTGCCCGGGGTGACGAGTGAAGCTGTCTTCGCCACCAAGCCGTGATGCGTGAGGGGTGACCAATTGGTGGCTAGCACCGCGCTGCCATAACTCGGCGTGGTCAAGAGCGAGAGGCCGCCTCCGATCATGGGGCTCTGCTCGTAATAGTCGATCGCGTGGGGCGTCGTGCCGCCACCGAGGTAGCCCGTTTCGCCGGACGGGTTGTAATCCTCGATGTTTACCGAGCCCTTCAGCAGCGGGATCGCTTTGGTGGTGCCGAAGTGGCCGCTGTACGACGAGCGCGGCGCAGTATGGCCAATGTACAACGCTGCGTAGTACGCGCTGCGACGAACGGTCAAAAGCTCAGGCGGCTTGCCGGTGGCAGCGGCAGGCACCACCAGGTCGAGGTCGCCCGAAGCATTGGCGGGGAGCAGGGGTAGAGTGGGACGAAGCTTCGAGTCGAGCGAGAGCGCCACCTCCGCCTCACCATTGAGGGATTGGCGGGGGAGCCCATCGATTGGGCCACCGAAGCCATTTGCCAGCGATTTTACTGATTGATACGCTTGTGTGAGGGTCGGTCCGCTCTGCGGAAACTGCCACGCCGACCACAACGCCACTTCGGGAATGCTCTCGGCGACACCGCGTGCGCCTCCCCATTGTTCCAGCTCGAAGCCGATGCCGATGCGGTGCGAGAAGTTGAACCCCGAGGTGCGCTGCCCGTCCGGCTCCTCGGCGGTGAAGTAGGAGAAGAACCGATAGCTCGCGGCGAGCGCCTCACGCACGCCCTTATCCTCGCCTTCGGGATCCTTGGCGCTGCGGTGCAGATATTGGCCCATGTGCCAGTGCTGCATCCCCGCATATGAAAAGCTTGGTCCCGAGGCCTCCGGTAGCCAGCCGCCGGGGCTCGCTTCGGCGACGAAGCGCACGCCGTTTTCGCGCGCGACCTGGCGGTAGAGGGCCGCGAAGGGCAATCCGTCCGCCCCGTGCGCGAACTCCTCGGTGCCGAGGAGGAAGGTGCTCGACTGGTTCATCGTGGTGGTCATGTAGACCGGTTGATGGCGATCGACGACGCGACGGAGCCCCTCGGCCCAGACGCGCTGAACTCGCTGACCGAGATCGCCGTTTTTGCCATCGCCGGGTAGGAGCAGCGGAAGTTTTCCCCCGACAGCAGCGAAATTCTGGGTGAACTGGGATAGCTGAAATCCCGCCGAGCCCGGATAGGGATCGGTGTCCCCGACCGACAATTGCCGCTCGTCTTCCCCTACCACTAAGAGATCCGCGAGACCGATGGCGGCCGCTCGTGCGATGAGCTCCGGGTGTGTGATCGCTGCGTTCGCGCTCGGAGGCCCCCACGGATTGCAGGGGTGGCTGAGTGTCGCCGCGAGCATCAGCTGACGCGGCGCCCCGCTCGGCAGTGCGAGGCCGGTAAATGCATCGTAGTAGAGCGCGTTGTCGCGGACTTTGTAGCGCACCCCGCGCAACACATCCCAGCGATTCTTCAGGGGATCGAACGCCTCGACGCAGGTACCATCGTCGGAGCAAGCGCCGCCGGCCACGCACTCCATCGACTCTCTGCAACGTTGTCGTTCGAGCAAGGGGAGGCCTACTGCACCAGCGAAATGGCTCGTCGGAGATAGCTCGAGCATGGGCGTTCCAGCGCCGTACGAGACGGCACCATTGAGGTCGACGCTTGCCCGCGAGAGATACCAACGCACGGTCTTCAAGGGACTGTCGTAAGACTGCAGCAGATCGGAGTGACGCCACGCTTCGTCTGCGGATAGCGCTCCCATACCGGTAGCCGAACCTGTTCCAGCGCAGGCCGTTAGCGATGGCACTGACGTGTACGCGCTGCCGCCAAGCGTATCGGAGAGCGCGTCGGTACCGACGTTCGCCGCGGAGAGCAGTTCGGGGAGCAGCTCGAGAATCTCGCGCTGAAAACGGTGAGATACGAGTGTGCCTTTGTGGGGCCCCGAGAGCACCTGAACGGTCGAAGCGTGAATGGCAGTGGCCGAGGCGACGCTATCGCAGAGAATGAGCGGTATGCCGGCCGCATCAAAGTGCATCACTTTGGTCGCTGCCGGAAACTCGAGCTCCCAGACTTCACCGGCATCGGCCGTGCCGGGAGCGAGGCCATAGCGTTGAGCCGTCCCCACCATCACCGGAACCAGCGCACTCGGCGCGCCGAGCTCGCGCACCGTGGGCGGCGGCAGCGGGTCAGGCTGCGGCGATTGGGGGTTCTGGACAAGGTCGAGAAACATTCGCGCCGTCGGGTGGCGCGGGATGAACGCGTAGAGCGAAGTCTTCTCGACTGGCAGACACGAGCCGAGGCAATAGGGCCAGCCGAAGGCCCCGTTCTGAAGCGACACGCCGTAGCCCACCGGCTCGGGCAGGCGAACGCTCACCACCGTCTTGTACGAGTTGGTAGCGACGCGCACTTCGTAGATGCCAGGCTGACTCAGCGAGAAGCGATAGCCTCGGCTATTGCCGTTGTCGTCGAACTGAAAGCTCGCCGGAGGCGGCTCGGTCGCCGAAGCGATCAAGAGCGGCTTCGCCATTCCCGGTTCCTGCCGCTGATAGTGCCAGTGGCGCAAAACCTCGTCGGGCTCGAAGACCCGAACGAGCGCGATGTTGGCTTGAGTCGGGTAGGGATCGCCCACATCCTTTGGACCCACGCCGCCCGCGGAGCCAATGCGGTCGACCGCGAGCTCGGCTTGATAGGCGCCCCCAGGCGATACCAGGTAGATCGACACGACGGGCCGCCGCGGCGCGGGCTGCAAGAGAATCGGACCTACACTTTTGGTGAGCGCGGCCGGAGGCTGGCAACTGTTCATGCAATCGTCGGTGTCAACGGTGTTGCCGTCATCGCACGCTTCGCCGCTCTGCACGATGCCGTCGCCGCAAAAGGTCGATGTGCAACTCGGCGTGCACGCGTCGGTGTCGAGATCGTTGCCGTCATCGCACGCCTCGCCGCTCTGCACGATGCCGTCGCCGCAAGACGTTGGCGCGCAGTCGATCGTGCACGTCTCGACCGACTCGACCGGCGCGGTGCTACAACCGGCGAGCAGGAGCGCCACCAAACCGAGTAGCTTCGAGTGTCGATGGCCCGAGCTCAGTGGTGTCATCCAGCCAGACTAACACGGCGCTGTCGTTGCTCTTGGATGGCAGCGGCGTCGCAGGCGGAACGGTCGCGGACCCCGCCCGCCACTCGTGCACGAAAGGTGCGTCGCCACTCGTGACGGCTTGTCCTCGTGCAAGGGCGCGCACTAAAGTACAGGGCCGGTCCGCTCGACCCGAGGGGGCACGCAGCGTTTGTCGCGTTGTCATCGGAACCGAAGTGAAGCCTATGAACAGATTGTCCTACCGCCTGCGATTCGCCTTCCATCTCGTGGCCGCGCTCGGAGGCCTGGCGCTTGCGGGCGGCGGCTGCCAGCTGATCGCGACGGTGGATCGCAGCTACGTTCCCGGCAGCGGTGGAATGGCCCCGACGACCACCTCCACCAGCGCGGGCGGAGGCGGCGCTGGCGGCGGCGGCATGACCGAGTGCACGACCGAGAACGTCACGGAGAAGTGCGGCGTCAGCACGACCTGCAACGCGGTTTCGTGCGACGCGGGCTCCTGCAAGGACGCGCCGGCGGCACTCGGTCTGAAGTGCACCGAGGACAACGGCACGGTCTGCGACGGCACCGGCGACTGCGTCGCAGCGCATTGCACCGATCTTACGCTCGATGGTGACGAGACCGACGTCGACTGCGGCGGCGCCTCGTGTGACCGTTGCGTCAACGAGCTGAAATGCGCGGTAAATACCGACTGCGCGGGGGGCTATTGTGTGCTCGGCGCTGGCGGCGCTGGCGGCGCTGGCGGCGGCGCGGCGGCGCTCGGCATTTGCAAGGTGTGCACTCAAAGCAGCCAATGTGACGTCGCGCAATACTGTGACTCGACCGATGCGAAGGCGTGCGTTGACGACAAGGCCAACGGCGCCGCGTGTGGCGACGACGCCGAGTGCCCCGGCGGCACGTGCGTCGATGGCGTTTGCTGCGATAAGGCGTGCGAGGGCGCATGCGAAGCGTGCTCGGAGGCGAAGGGCGCGACGACCAACGGCACGTGCGAGGTGGGGGCCATAAAAGGCAGCGCGGACACAGGGAGTTGCGACGCCACGAACAAGGCCGGCATGTGCGACACGTTGAGTTGCACCTGCGACGCCGCCGGCGTGTGCAAGAGTGATCTCGGCGCGACGCAAGCCGACAAAACCAAGTGCGCAAGCGGCCAGAGCGCGGACGGCTTGTGCTGCAACGTCGCTTGCACCGATGGCTGCTCGACCTGCAAGGCGTCGCTCGGCGCGGACGCGGACGGCACCTGCAAGGTGGCCGCGGTGAAGGCAGGCCTCGACACCGGGAGTTGCGACGCCACGAACAAATCGGGCATGTGCGACACCGCGAAGTGCACCTGCGATCCCGCGGGAGTATGCAAAGGAGACCTCGGCGCGACGCAGACCGACAAGACCAAGTGCGCGAGCGGTCAGAGCGCGGACGGCTTGTGCTGCAACGTCGCTTGCACCGATGGCTGCTCGACCTGCAAGGCGTCGCTCGGCGCGGACGCGGACGGCACGTGCAAGACCGACGGCGTTAAATCTCTCCCGGACGCGGGCGCGTGCGACGACTCCACCAAGTTTGGGACGTGCGAGAACTTCCCGTGCGCGTGCAGCTCGGCCGGCGTGTGCAAAGGCAAGCAAGGCTCGGTAACGGCCAGCGACAACACGCACTGCCTGAGCGGATTCGCGAAGGACGGTCGGTGCTGCGTCAACGCTTGCACAGGCGGATGCCAGAGCTGCGCGAACGCCGCGGGTAACTGCAATGCCGTGGTGAACGTCGTGGACGCCGACACATGCGACAGCGACAGCTTTGCCTCTCCGGCAGGTAGCGCGCCCGCGAAGTGCGACGCCGTCGGCACCTGCAAAGGTGAGCTCGCGGCCACGTGCAACGCGACCAACCAGTGCAACAGCGGATTTTGCCCCGCCGACGACGGCAAGTGCTGCAATGCCGCGTGCACCGGCGTTTGCAAGACCTGCGCGAACGGCACTTGCGGCAACATCGCGGTCCTCACCGACGACAACAGCTTGGTGACGCCGTGCACCGGCACCATGACGTGCGACGGGGCGGGCGCTTGCAAGCTGGACAAAGGCCAGGACTGCTCCGTGTCCGGGGCCGCGTCTTGCGCGAGTGGTACTTGCACGGGCGGTATCTGCGAGTGACATCCTGAGCGCAAGCCGCGCACGGCCCGCGTGACCGTGCGCGGGTCACCCCTGCACGATCTGCCAAACGAGCCGCACGATCAGCAGGCTGACGACGCCGATGAACACCGCGCGCACCCACGTACTGCCTTTGGCGAGCGCCATGCGCGCACCCAAGAAACCGCCTACGCCATTGCCGACGGCCATCGCGAGCGCGACAGCGGGGACCCAGCTTCCCCTTGAGAGGAAGAGCACGACGGAGGTCATGTTCGACGCCCAGTTGACGCTCTTCGCCAACGCCGAGGCGCGCAGAAAGTCGAAGCCTAGGACCGCGACGAAGAGAAAAATCAGGAGGCTTCCTGTGCCTGGGCCAAAGAGCCCGTCGTAAAATCCGAGCGTGAACGCGATCACCGCGGCGAGCAGCCGCTGGTGAGCGAGTCCGAATCGCGGCACGTGAAGCTGTCCCGCGTCGGGCTTCCAGAGGGTCCACGCGAGTATCGCCAGCATCATCACAACCATCGCCGGCCGCAGGTAATGTTCGAAACGACCCGCGAGAAAATAGGCCGTAGCCACGCCGAGGCTCGCTCCTGTTGCCGATGCGCACACGGGGCCGACGAGCTCTCGCCAGTGAAGCGCCTTCGCACGGAGGAACTGGCCTGCGGCGATCGTGGTGCCCGTGCACGCGACAACCTTGTTGGTGCCCGCGATGACCGGCCACGCTTGGCCCGGTAACCCGAGGAGGAGCGCGGGGATCGTCACGAGTCCCCCTCCTCCGACCGCCGCGTCGATGAAGCCCGCGAGCGTGGCGGCGACGACAAGGAATGCGAAGACGGGCAGCGTCGGCATCACGTGGTCCCTCGGGCCGGAGCGCGGCGTTCAGTTTGCCGGGACGAGCACGAGCGCACCCTCGATGCGCGCGCGGTTCGTCTTCGGATCGAGCCAGAGCTTCGCCTCCTTCGAGACGGCTGCAACCGTGCCCGCGAGACTGGGCGCGAAGCTCGCGAGTGGTAGCGAAGGCAGCGGCAGCGCGAGAGGCGAGAGCAACTTCGGCACCTGGGTGACCGCCATCGCCTCAACCACCGCGCGGAGCGTTTGAGGGACGCCTTCGGCTTGAATCCACGTGATCGCAACTTCAGGCTTGCCCGACGGCGTGAGCGTGAGCTTCCCTGCCTCGCCATCGAGCGACGGCATCACGTCATCGACGATCGACACCGTCGCCAGCACGGGGCTGCCGCCAAAGTTACCGCGGACGAACACCTCGCCTATCGCAGCGCGGAGGTTCCCCTCCGGCGTCAACGTGACGACCGGCGGGAGCTTGGGCGTAAGCGTGACGGACCCGAACGACGGCACATCATCGATCGTACGCGTGAGTGCATCCTCGCCCCACACGGCAAAAAGCGCTTGATTCAGCACGTCGAGTGAAACCGAAAGCGCGTGCGGCGTCGTCGTCCCAAGCTCGACCGGCTTGGTGCCGAGCTCGAGCCACCCCGGCGAGCCGAGCGCCCGCTGTCGCTCACCCGGCGTGCCGCTGATGCGCAGCGCGGCCGACAAACTCGCCCCCGTCTTGGTGAAAGACGCCGCGTCGAAGGCATGGCTCACAGCGAGAGTCGCGGGGAAACCCGTGTCCGTGAGATCGATGACGGGCGGCAGGCCAAGGTCGTTCAGGGCGAGCGCCACCTTGCTCTCGAGCACCTCTGCCACCTTCTCTTGCATCGCCGCTTCGAGGTTGCTCTTCATGACGTCGGTGAGGATCTCGTCGACGCAACACGGAAAACCCGCGTTGTTCGAGTCGTAGGCGAAGCCGTTCAACGTGGTGGTGATGTTTGCGCCATTGACCGCGAGCGCACCCTCCGCGAGCCCCGCCTCGATGTCGCCACTGACAATCGCGGAGTCGATGCGGATCGTCGCGGCGTCGGTCTGCGTGTAGCTAAAATCGATCGACAACACGCCATTGACCTCGACCTTCGAGAGCGAGGCTATGAAGGCGGCGCCGCCAGCCTTGGGGGTAAGGGTTGCCATCGAGTCGCCATAGGTCGCCTTCTTCACCGCGAACGACCACGAGCCGCCCTTGAAGGTGCCCGTGAAGGTCTTGCCCTCGAGCTGCGCGAGTAAGCCGATTCCATCGAATGCGAGCTCGGCGAGCCGCGACAACGACGCGACCTTGGGGTCGTTGCTCTTGAATCCCTCCGGGTTGATGCGCACCGTGACGGCGCCGGGGATCATCTTGTCTGGCGAGGCGAAACGACCGAAGAGGAACGCGTTCGCGATGCGGCCCGTCGGGTCCTCCGCGTGCACGACGTTCAAGCCTTCGTGCGCGACGAACGTGGTCGTGAACGAACCGTCGGCTGCCGGAGTGATCGGCACGCCCTCGACGGTGAGACCGGGGGCCGCACCTGCGCCGCGCACCTCGACAACGTCGCCATTCGCCGATGAAATGAAAACCGCGCGACCGGGCGTCACGAGCTGAAACGGGACCGGCTCGGAGGGCAGCGGCACGTCCGCGCTTGTACAGCCGAGCGCGGACAGTCCGACAGCGAGCGCAAGTGAGAGGGCACAGCGAAACGACGAGCGGCGAGAACGGGAAGAAGGCGTCACAGCCGACAAGTGTAGCAAATCTGCGGGCCGGCGTGAGGACCTCGGCCATCCACGAGGCACGCGGCGTTTCGCGATGGCTACGCTTGAGGCTCGGTCCGCGGCTGGCGCTCGATGCGCTGCATCTCCGCGGAGAATCCGCCCATGTCGACATCACGGCGCCCCGTCACGTGGAGGCCGTGCTGACGTGCGAGAGCCTCGGTCTCCTCAGGCACCGGGGAGAGCCACACCATTCGACCGCCGGGGGGCAGCCACTCGGCCGCGCGCGCGATGACCTTCGCAAACACGTCGCGCAAGCTGTCGATATCGGCGACGCGCCGCCCCATCGGCGGGTTCGAAATAATGAGCGTCGGCTTTACGGGAGCGCGGAAGGCACGCGCATCCATGCACGTCAGCGTGGCCTTCACAGAAGCGGCCGCGAGGTTCGTCCGCCCAGCCTCGAGCGCGGCGTCGTCGATGTCGCAGCCGTAGAGCTTTGCCCCGGGAGCGAGGCGCGCACACTCGATGAGCTCGGTCGCCGAACCGACGAACGGATCCCACACCACGTCCTGGTCCGTTACCCGCGCGGCACGTGCGAGCGCCGCCGCAATGGTCGGGTGTGACCCCGCAGGCAAGAGGGCTTGGCGATAAGAAAAACGCTCGTCCGTAAGGCCCCGCGGCCAGAGCTCGACTTGCACGAGCGGTCCGCGATCGTAGACGACCGCCTCCCACGCGGCGTCACGCGAATCATTGACGAAGTTGGGTCGCTTCTCGAGCACCGCCTCGGCAACACGCATGCTGCCACCGCGACGGCGACCGGCCTCGGCCCACTCCAGACGGTAACGGATCGCCCCATCGGTGAACTCACTCGTAAGCTCGGCCGCGGCATCCGAAGTCAGGGCGCGCACCACGGCATTGTCCACGCTGCCCGCCTCCTTGACGGACTGCTGCGGCAGGGGGAAGCCGAAGCGGAGCGCAGTCCGCGCGCTCGCAAGCTCACCGAGGGCGCCGCGCCACGTCGCGGCCACGAGCCCAGGAGCCACGAGGCGGCCACCGAGCTTCGAGGCGAGCAGCTCTTCGATGACAAACTCCTCGAGGCCGCGCCGCGTGTGGAACCACGTCTCGCGCGGTTTGGCTACGCGGACATTCACGCGGATTTTGCTCGGCGCGACGCGGGCTTCTCCGCGACGAACCTTGATAGTCGCTTCGGCGAGGACGCGATCGAGGCTCGGATCGCCGTGCTGGCGAGCGAGCTCGCGTAAGGCATCGAGCGCTTCACGGGCGCGCGGATCGTGGGTTTTGCCGAGCGCATCGGCGAGGGCACGATGGTGCTCGACGCGTGTCTCCACGCGGACGCGCGCACACAACGCGTCGACGACCTCACCTCCGCCAAGTCGCCCGAGCGCGACGATGGCCTGGCGCCGCACGACGGCGTCTTCATCTTCGAGGTGGCCGATGATGGCCACGCGAAGCCGACTTTGCGCATCCCCCTCGACCGCACGGGCAAGCCGGCCCGCGGTCCGAACGATGCGCGCGCGCTGGGCACCTTTCGTGCTCGAGAGCGCGCCGAGGACCTCGTGCACCGCCACCAGGCCGAGCTTCGCTACCGCCTTCTCTGCGCGATCACTCGCGACCTCGTTGTCGCCCATGACGATGGTCAAGAGACCGGGGAGCTCAGCGCGGGCCGGGGTGTAGCCAGGATCGGCGAGACGCGCGTCGAGTTCAGAAGGCATCGCCGCCGTATGACCCTCCTCGTCGCGCGCGGCCAATCTTTTCGTGCGCGTGAAGCGTGCAAGCTATGGTGCGCCTCGCAATGAGCCCAAGAGAGAGCACCCCCGCGGCCGAGTTCGTCGTCGATGGCGCGCACAGCGGACGGCGCCTCGACGCGGTACTAAAGTCGCTCTCGGGCCTCAGCTGGGAGCGGGCTCGCCGGGCGATCGAGTCAGGCAAGGTGACCGTCAACGGTCAGCACGCAGGCGACGGCGCGGCGGAAGTCCGCACGGGAAACCGCATCCGCGTAGACGAGCGCGCCCAAGGGAAAAAGGCCGAAAAATCGAACGACATCGTCATCGTGCACCTCGACTCGGCGCTCGTCGTCGTGGAGAAGCCGGCCGGCGTCAGCACGATCCCTTTCGGCGACGAGACCTTGGAGCAGCAGCGCGAAACCCTCGACTCGCTCGTGCGCGCAAGACTCACCAAGATGCTCGGCGGGCGCGGTCGCCCGGAGCTCGGCATCGTGCAGCGGCTCGACAAAGAGACGAGCGGCCTCATCGTCTTTCCGCGCACCGTGGACGCAAAAAAGCACCTCGGTCAGCAACTCCGCGTGCACACGATGCACCGCCGTTACCTCGCGCTCGTGCACGGCACTGTGATCGGCGGCACGATTCGCTCGCAGTTCGTCGCCAACCGCGGCGACGGCCTCCGCGGCTCGACCAACAACCCGACGCTCGGTCAGGTCGCCGTCACGCACCTCGAGCAAGTCGAACGCCTCAGCGGCGCGACCCTCGTCGCCTGCCAACTCGAGACGGGACGCACGCACCAGATCCGCATTCATCTCTCCGAGGCGGGGCACCCACTGCTCGGTGAGCGCGTCTACGTGCGCCGCTTCGCAGGGCCGATTTTGCCGGCGGAACGCATCATGTTGCACGCGGCCGAGCTCGGCTTCGTGCATCCGACGACCGGGCAAGAGCTGCGATTCGAGAGCACACCCCCGGAGGATTTTCGCACGCGACTTGCCGCATTGCGGAAATGAGAATACTGAACAGATGTTCCGTACACCCTCCCCCCCGTCATGTCCGCCCCACGCTTCGCGGAGCTGCTCGGGCGCTCGTGCTTTTCGTTCCTCGAAGGCGCGTCGCAACCCGATGAGCTGATTCGACGTGCGCACGACCTGGCGCTCGAGGCCCTCGCGCTTTGCGACCGAGACGGCCTCTACGGCTCCGCCCGTTTGCACGAAGCGGCACGCGAGCTCGCGGAGGCTCAGCCCGGCGTCGTCCTCCCTCGGGTGATCGTCGGCGCCGAGCTGACGCTTGTCGACGCTTCGACGGCGCAACCTCCTTACCGTCCAGGTCGCCAACCGAGCGTCGCTCTCTTGGTCGAAGACGCCCGCGGCTACGCCAACCTCTGCCGCCTGCTCACCCAAGCGCACCGCACGCACACGAAGGGCACCGCCGGCATCACCGCGCACGCGCTCGCCGAGTCCGCGGCGGGACTCTTCGCCATCGTCCCGTTCGAGCCGCGCTGGCCCCTCTCCCCACGCGAGCTCGACATCCTCCGCGATGGTTTTGACGAACGCTGCGCCATCGCGGTGTGGCGACACCTCGACGCCCACGACGCGCCGCGCCTCGATGCGGCGACCTCGCTCGGCCTACCGATCCTCGCGAGCGCACGCCCGCTCTACCACCATCGCGCGAAGAAGCCGCTCGCCGACGTGCTGCACTGCATCCGCCAAGGCACGACACTCGACGCCGCGGGCAGTGAGCTCTCGTGCAACGCCGAAGCCGAGCTCGCGTCGTGCGAACGTATCGGGCGACTCTTCCCAGGCCATGCCGATTGGCTCGCGCGGAGCGTCACTGTCGCCGAGCGTTGCCGCTTCTCCCTAAGCGAGCTGCGTTACGCATTTCCGAGTGATTCCTATGGCGATCCATCACTCAGCCCGAACGAAAACCTGCGCCGCGCGAGCCTCGAAGGCACCCGCGACCGCTACCCCGACGGCGTCCCAGAGAACGTGCGCGAGCAACTCGAACGCGAGCTTGCTCTGATAGCCGAGCTCGACGTCGCGCCGTATTTTTTGAGCGTAAAGCAGATCGTCGACATCGCGCGCGAGCGACGCATTCTCTGCCAAGGCCGCGGGAGCGCCGCCAACAGCGTGGTGTGCTTCGTGCTCGGCATCACCGCAGTCGATCCGGTGAAGGGCGCCCTGCTTTTCGAACGCTTCATGTCTGTCGCGAGGCGTGAGCCACCGGACATCGACGTCGACTTCGAGCACGAGCGGCGCGAAGAAGTGATTCAGGAAATCTACCGCCGCTACGGTCGTGAACGAGCCGCGATGGTCAGCGAGGTCATTCGCTACCGCGGCAAGAGCGCCCTCCGCGAAGTGGGCAAGGTCTTCGGCCTCGAAGCCGATCAACTCGACCGTCTGTCGAGCCTCGCCTCGTACCATCCGAGCGACGCCGCGACTCCTTCCGCCGACGATACGCAACGAGAACCGAGCTCACGCCCCGTCGAGCCCAAGCGAGCCGAGCTCGCGCGTCGTGGCCTCGATCCGGATGACCTCCGTCTGCGCCAGGTCCTCACGCTCGCCCGCGAATTGAATGGCATCCCGCGCCACCTCTCGATCCACGTCGGCGGCTTCATCTTGTCCTCCGAGCCGCTCGAACACGTCGCACCGATCGAGCCTGCCTCGATGCCGAACCGCACCGTCATTCCATGGGACAAAGACGACATCGACGCGCTTGGCTTCTTCAAGGTCGACGTGCTCGGCCTCGGCATGCTGACCGCAATCCGCAAAGCGCTCGCCGCAACCTACGAGCAAAAACACGGCTCACTCGAAGGTTTTGACCCCATCGGTGAGCTCGCTCGCATCCCACCGGAAGTGCCCGCCGTCTACGACGCTTGCTGCCGCGCAGACACCATCGGTGTCTTCCAAATCGAGAGCCGAGCACAGATGGCGATGCTGCCCATCTTGCGCCCACGTGAGTTCTACGATCTCGTCGTCGAGGTCGGCATCGTGAGGCCCGGCCCGATTCAAGGCGGGATGGTGCATCCGTACCTCAGACGGCGCACCGGCGAAGAAGCCGTAAGCTATCCACACCCGGTTCTCGAGCCGATCTTGAAGCGCACGCTCGGAGTGCCGCTCTTTCAGGAGCAGGTGATGCAGATCGCGATCAAGGGAGCTGGCTATTTGCCCGGCGAAGCGGATCAGCTGCGGCGCGACATGGCCGCGTGGCGCAAGAACGGGCGCCTCCAAGCCCATCGCACAAAGCTCATCGAAGGTTTTCGAAAGCATGGCATCCCGGACGCGTTCGGCGAGGCGCTTTACCAGCAAATCATAGGCTTTGGTGAATACGGCTTCCCCGAGTCGCATGCGGCGAGCTTCGCTTTGCTCGTGTACGCCTCGGCGTGGCTCAAGGTGCATCACCAGGCTGCGTTCACGGCCGCGCTTCTCAATTCGCAGCCGATGGGCTTCTACTCGGCGTCGAGTCTCGTGCGTGACGCGCAAGCCCATGGCGTCCAGGTCGAGCCCGTTCGCCTCGAGTCGAGCGTTTGGGACTCGACCCTCGAACCTTCGGGCCCGTCGAGCGAGCCGCAAGCCATTCGACTCGGATTTCGGCAGGTGCTCGGCGTGAGCGAGCTCGGCGTCGCGGCGTTGCTCCGCGCGCGGTCTACGCGTCCATTCGACCGCGTGGATGACGTGGCGCGCCGCTCGGGGATGAAACGCCCCGAGCTCGAGCAGCTCGCGCGGGCCGGCGCCTTCGAGTCGCTCTGCCCCTCACGCCGCGAAACCTTGTGGCAGCTGCGCGCCCCCCGTGAAGGTGGGCTCTACCGCGAGCATGCCATCGAGCCCGCGACGCCGGCCGGGTTGCGTCCGCTCAGCGCCCCCGAACAACTGACGCTCGACTACGGAACGATGGGCCTCGCGCTCCACGACCATCCGATGCGTCACCTGCGAAAGGACCTTGCGCGACGGCGCGTGAAGGTGGCGAAAGATCAAACGCGTTGGCGGTCAGGCGAGCGCATCACCGTGGCGGGTATCGTGCAATCGCGGCAACGACCGATGACCGCAAAGGGCATCGTGTTCATCACGCTCGAGGACGAGACGGGCGTCGTGAACCTCGTCATCTACTCGGACGTGTTCGACCGCCACGAGCTCGCTGCACGGCACGCGGGGATGCTGCTCGTGCATGGCCGCGTCGATCGCAAAGGCGAGGTCGTTCACGTGCGCGTCGAGTCCCTCGAGCGACTCGACCTGCCCGGCGGGGTGCAGCCTCTCGCCACGCGCTCGCGAGATTTTCACTAGGCGACGGCGCGGATCCCCTCGATGCGCGGCGCGATGCCTTTGAGGCTCGCGGCCATCATCGTGCGCTGCTCGGAGCTTAAATCGCGAAACTCGATCGCCATGCCAAGACGCCCGCGGTCCCCACGCCGACGGCCGGTGACGACGCGCGTCACGGTGCCGAACACGAGCATCTCATCGCCTTCGTAATGCGGCGGACGGAAGCCGAGAACGACCTCCGAGCCCGGGTGCAACGGCATCGCCGTGTCGACCCACAAGCCGTACGGCGAGACGTCACTCGCGACGTGAACTTCGGGGACGTCGCCGTAGTGGCTGACGAGGTCGCATGACAACTCGACCGCACGGCGCAGAGCGCGGCGCGAATCTCCGTGCGTGGTGACGACGTGGAGCGACGCATCGGTCGGGGTCTTTGTGTGCCAGCGAGGATCCATACCCACAAGAACCTACACACGAACTGGAGGCTGGCCAAGAAAGCCCCCAAAGCGTGGTATGCCGACGCGATGGTGTTCCGAGATGACATCCTCGCCGGCAAGGTCGCCTTCGTCACCGGCGGCGGCTCGGGGATCTGCCGCGGGATCGCCGAGGCCCTGATGAAACACGGGGCAAACGTCGCAATTGCGGGCCGCAAAGCCGAGCGCCTCGAGGCCACCGCGCGCGAACTCGAAACTTCCACCGGCAAGCGCTGCCTCGCAACACCGTGCGACGTGCGCGAACCCACTGAAGTCGAAGCGGCCCTCGACCGAACGCTCGCCGAGTTCGGGCGGCTCGACATCGTCGTCAACGGCGCGGCCGGCAACTTCCTCGCGCCGGCATCGCAGCTCTCGTACAACGGGTTTCGCACGGTGATGGCGATCGACGCGCTCGGCACCTTCAACGTGTGCCGCGCCGCGTTCGACCGGTACCTGCGCGACCACGGCGGCGTGATCCTCAACATCAGCGCGACGCTTCACTACACCGCGACGCCGCTGCAAATCCACGCATCCGCCGCGAAGGCCGCGATCGACTCGATGACCAAGAGCTTCGCGCTCGAGTGGGGCAGGCTCGGTATCCGCGTCAACGGCATCGCCCCGGGCCCGATCGAGGGCACCGAGGGGATGAGCCGCCTGGCTCCGGGCGACGTCGCGGAGAAACACCGCGCGAGCGTGCCCATCGGCCGCTACGGTCGCATCGACGAGATTGCGAATGTCGCCGTTTTCATGGCCTCCGACGCAGCTTCGCTGCTCCATGGAACAACCGTGGTGGCGGACGGCGGCGCGTGGCTGACCGGGACGCCGCTCGAATGGTGAGCGGAGCGCACCGCCCAAGACGCGGCAGCCCGCTCGAGATTGGTCAACTCCCCCGCAGCACTGCTATCCTCGTGGCCATGCTTCGCATGTTGCTGCCTTTAGGCGCGCTGACCCTCGCCGCCTGCCACCTCGTTGTCGGACTCGACGAATACAGGACGCGACCCGGCCCCGCGGGTGGCCCAGGCGGTGGCGCGGCGACGACGAGCAACAGCAGCGCGGGCGGTGGCGCGGGCGGTGGCGCGGGCGGTGATGGTGGTGGCGCGACAGGACCCGTAATCTGGGCGTCAACGTTCGACAAGGCGGATGCCAAGGTCGACCCGGTCGTGGGACTCGGTGATGACTTTCTCGTCCTTGGTGCCGCGTTCGAAAAGACGGCGGCGTTCTCATTCCTTGGGGACGAACACCAATTCGGTGCCGCCTACGACGGGCCAAGCGCGTACGCCGCGGCGCTCAGTGCGACAAAGACCGCAACCCCGAAGGTCAGCGGCGAGGCGTGGAGTAAAAGCCTAGGCACGACGAGTAGCCCCATCGCAGCGGTGGCTTCGCGAGACGGCAAGAAGGGCTACGTTGTGACGCTCGAGGCTACCGGAGTGGAGTCGCAGCTGAGACTTCGGGAGTTCACCTCAGGCAAGCCCGCGAGCGAGCCCCTCCTGCTCGCCACGGCGGTCACAGCCGTGTCGATGCGAGGCCTGCAGCTCGCGCTCTCGCCGGACGGCGAGTCGGTCTACGTCGGCTTCACCTTCGAGCTAGGTTCGGTCACCTACGGCCTCGACCTGCCGACGTACAAATTCGCTCACGCTCCGATGCAGAGCTCCATCCTCGTGCTGAAATGCGACACGCACGCCGACACGCCACCGACGTACGCGTGGGGCTACGGTTCCGATCTCGCGGAGAGCAGCAAAGGCTTCGGCGATGAGCTCCACGGCCTCGCGGCCACGGACCAACGCGTCGTCCTCGCGACGCAGATCGGGAGCAACCTTGCTGGCTTCGGCCTCACCATGCAGGTGTTCAACTCAACCAAGGGCCTCGCGCTGGTCTCGATCGGCACGGTGGACGGCGAGGCCGCATACGACAAGTCAACGGACTCTCGCGTCCTCCAATGCCCATCGGGAACGCCGAGCGGCCTCGAGGTCCGGCCCGTGGCGATGGCGCCGAGCGCCGCGAACGACACCGACGTGCTTGTGGCGTTCCGATCGACCTGCGCGTTCAAGGACACGTACTCGGCCGGCCCCACGCCAAGCATCAATCACAAGGCCATCGCGGCGGGCACATTCGGGATCGCCTCGATCGACGCCGCGACGCTGAACGCAGCAAAGTTTTCAAGCTACATCTCGCTCGATACGGGGCACGACAGCAACGACGTCGGAGGCACGCTGACAACGCTCGCGCGGGGCCCGAAGGGCACGGTTCTCGTCGGCGGCCAACACGTCACCGGAGTTTGGGAGTTGGGCGGAACGACACGCAAGGAGCCGCCCGCCGTTCCGGGCACTGGAACCACACGCCGCGGCTTCATCGTCCCAATCAAGCCCGGCTTCACGGGGCTCGGCACGGGGATCTCCACGACGGGGATGGGCAGCGCCTCGGTGACGTCGCTCAGCTTTTACAATGGGTTTCTCGCGTTCGGCGGCACCACGGCGGGAGGAGCCGTAACCTTGCTAAACGCACAGCTCACCTCGAACGGCCCGGCGCAATTCATCGCCGTCGCCACCCAAGACGCGCTCCCCCAATGAAGGCGATGAGCCCTCGCGAGGCCCCCTCCGCCATTGGTTGCCGGCCTCGAAGCCGCCACCGTTAGCCCATGAAAAAACCGACGATGCAGAACCCCACTCGCACGGCCGCGACCACCGCCATTCTCGGCGCGCTCACGTTCTTCACGGTCACCGCTCGTGCCCAGGCGCCCGTCGCCGAACCGAGCGCGGAGGACAAAGCGACCGCCCGCGCCCTGCTCGACGAAGGCGACGCGTTGACGAAGAAAGGCAGCCTCGAGGCCGCGCGCGACAAGTACAAATCCGCCGATGCCATCATGGGCGTGCCGACGACGGGGCTCTCGCTCGCCGACGCACAGGTCAAGCTAAACCTGCTCGTCGAAGCGGCCGACACCTACGCGCGCGTGCAGCGTTTTCCTTCAAAAGCTGGCGAACCCAAGGCCTTCACCCAAGCACGTGCACAGGCCGAGAAGCGCCT
Organism: Polyangiaceae bacterium; assembly: GCA_947475525.1. Taxonomy (GTDB): domain Bacteria; phylum Myxococcota_A; class Polyangia; order Polyangiales; family Polyangiaceae; genus SYFR01. The sequence continues at coordinate 52,385 of CANJMI010000004.1, forward strand.
CGCCGAGCTCACGGATCGCATCCCGAGCGCGACGGTGAAGCTTGCGCAAGGCGAACCCAGCGACGTGATGCGAGTGACCATCGACGACCGCGAAGTCTCGGCAGCCGCGCGCTTCCTTCCGCGTAAGCTGAATCCGGGCAAGCACCAGGTCGTCGTCGATTCCGGCGAATTTCGGGGCACGCAGAGCTTTGATCTCCCCGAGCGCGCCAACCAGACCGTCACCGTGACGCTCGCAGCCACGGGCCAGCCCGCGTTCAAAAGCACGTCAACCACGCAGACCCCGGCAGGCGGCGGTGGCAGCGAATCGAGCGTCGGCACCGTGCCCCCAATCGGAGGCGACCGCGCGACGGGCTCCACTGTCCACCCCGGCGTCTGGATCAGCGTCGGCGTCGCGGGGGTAGGTGCGCTCGTCGGGACGATAAGCGGACTTGGTGCATTCGGTGCGAAGCGGGACCTCGAGACGCAGTGCCCCGGCGGCGTGTGCGTCACCAATGAAGCCAAAGACACCTACGCTCGCGCGACCGGACTTGCGAACGTCGCGACGGCAAGCTTCGTGCTCGCGGCAGCAGCCGGCGGAACCGCGGGACTCGTGTATTTCCTGACGAGCGAGCCTGCGCCTGCGGCGAGCGCCTCGATCATGCCGGTCGTCGGGCCGGGTTACCTCGGCGTGGCCGGAAGCTTCTAGTCGGTTCGCGCTCGGCTGACGACGCGCTCAGCTGACGACGCGCAGCGAGCGACCGACGAGCAGCTCGTTTTGGCTGCCCATGCGGTAGCCGGCCAGGTCCACCGTCACGAACTTGAAGCCATGCGCGAGACCCGCGTCGACGATGCGCTCGCGCACCCCGGCCTCGAACGCCCGCGGCAACTCACCGAGCTCGACCTCCACACGCGCGACAGCGTCGTGGTAACGCACGCGCACCTGGCGAAACCCGAGCTCCGCGCGCAAGACCCGCTCGAGGCCACCGATTTGGGCGAGGCGCTCACGTGTGACGCTCGTTCCGTAAGGGATGCGACTCGACAAACACGCGGACGCGGGCTTGTCCCAGATACCAAGGCCAAGTGCCAGCGCCCCTTCGCGCACGTCCGCCTTCGAGAAACCGAGCTCGACGAGTGGGCTCAGTACACCGGCCTGCGCCGCGGCTTCGAGCCCCGGGCGGTAGTCACCGAGGTCGTCGACGTTGGTACCATTGAGGATGTGCTCGAACTGCCACTCGCGCCGCTTGGCCACGGCGACGCGGTAGAGTTCACTCTTGCAGTGAAAGCAGCGGTCGGCGTTGTTCGCAACGTACGCGGGGTCATCGATTTCGCTCGAGTCGACCAGCCGATGATCGGCCCCCATCGCCCGGGCAATCGAGCAGGCTTCCTCGCGCTCGAGCTCGGGCAAGCTCGGTGAAACGGCCGTCATCCCGACTGCGCGCTCTCCGAGTTCGGCGTGCGCCACGGCCAGTACGAAGGCGCTATCGACCCCGCCGGAATAGCAGACGAGCACGGAGCCGAGCTCCCGCATTCGCTGCCGCAGTGCATCGAGCTTTGCTGTCGAGCTCACGCCGCGAGGTCTAGCACGACCACCGTGGCGCCGCGCGCAGGCACGCGCTCACAACCTGCGGGTAATCTTCAAGACCGCGAACGTGGCGACGAGCAGCATGAGCGCCACGATACCCACGACCGCGAGTGCGCTCCGCTTGCCCACTTGAGCGGGCGGAGCCGTGAGCTTGCCGTCTACCGCCGGCGTGAGCTCCGGTGCGCGTGCCTCGACTTCCATCGCCAGGCTGTAGTTCGACAAAAACTTATGAGCCGCGTCAAAGAACAGCTGATACGCAGCCGCGTCGAGCGGGAAGAGCTTCTTTGGAAACCGCATGGCGTGCAGCTGGTTGAGGCACTCGTGGGTGCGAAGCTTCGCAGAATGCGCGGTCAGGTTGACGTGCCCTACGGTCACGGCCGATTCACCGGGAGTCTTCGATTCGAGCACGATGTGCTGCAGCGCCTGCCTGCCGCCTTCGGTGCTGACGCCCATCGGCGGGCGCATGGTCGGAGCGTAGCCGCTGACGTCCTGCTTGCTGAATCTCGCAACGAACAGCTGAGCCACATCGAACGCCACTTGCGCGTTCATGGTTCGGCCTGCCTCGCCGCGCGGTCGGGTTGGTTTGCTGATCTCACTCATGATGACGTTTGGCGAAGTTTGCCCAGACATCTCCCAATCTCCAAGAGAATGACACACTCCCACGTCGCCCAGCGAAGACCCTCAGGCCTCTCTTCGCACAACCCCGAGGACGCGTACGCCGATGAAGACGAGCGGCGCCGCCACGACTGAGAAGAGAGCCCCCATCTTCGCCGCCGCTTCGACCGCGGGGTCGCTGAACGCCGCGCCCGCCACGAAAAGCGCGACGGTCAACCCGAGCGCCGCGGTCATGCCCACGAGCGGGAGCTCCTTCGACGAGAGACCATCGGGGAGCGCAAAACCCAATCTTTTACCGAGCAAAGCGAAGGTCGTCACGCCAAGCGTCTTGCCCACGAGCAACGCTACGAACACCGCCCACGTCGCAGCTCCAACCGCGCCGAACGCAACGCCCGCGTTTGTAAGGCCGAACCCGAACATGCCGAAATCAACCCACTGTCGCAGCGCTTGCTCGAAGCGCCGCATCGTGTCGGTCACGTCCGCGGCCCCGTCACGCTCGACGAAAAGGCCTTCATCTTGCACCGCGTGCGGCATGAACGGCACGACGAATACGAGCGCCAGCGCGGGATGCAAGTGCGCCTTCGCGAGGCCGAGCCAACACATCGCCCCCGCGACGAAAATGTAAGGCCACGGCGAGAAGACCGACCGGCGTCGCATTACCCACGCAAGCCCCATCCCAACGCCGACGAGTGCAAGCCAAGCGGGCGCGAAGGGGATCGCGGAATTCGAGTAAAAAACCGCAAGAATCAGAAGGCCGATGCCGTCGTCGGCTACCGCGAGCAGCAAGAGGTAGCTCACCGCCGGATGCCGCGAGCCAAAAGCCGCGCGCGCAACGAGCCATGCGAGGGCGATGTCGGTCGCGGTCGGTACGCCCCAACCGCGTGCGATGCCGGGCGCGTCGAGCCAGCCCACCATCGCCTTGTAGACCACGATCGGCCCGATGACCCCTCCGAGCGTGCCGAGCAGCGGGTTGACCGCGCGACGGAGTGGAGACAGCGGCCCCCCGGGTAGGCAAGCCTCCGTGATTTCCTTCGCGGCGATGCCGAAAAAGAACACCATGAACACGTCGCTCACGAGCCAATGAAACGTGCAGACCTCGGCGACCCACGCTCCGGGCTTACAAAAAGCCGCAAGCGGCGACCCGTGGATCGCCGCTCGGTAACCAGAGTTGTCGAGGTTCGCCCAGACGAGCGCCGCGACAACCCCCGCAATCAGCGGCAGCGAGAATTCGCGTAGGAGCGAAACCCCGCTTTTCCGCTCAGCGACGACGACGTGAGTCGTTTTCGCCGCCACCTTCACCACCGGAGCCGCCTCCACCAACGGTACCGCCTTCACCACCGGTGCCGCCTTCACCACCGGCGCTCGACGAGCGGCGGGCACGGCGACGACGCTCGGCGTCCTCACTGCTCTCGCCGGCAGGGCCGCCAGGCGAACCGCCAACCGAAGGCGCGTCGCTGAAGCTGACCTGCGGGAGGTCATCTCCACCGCCGTGACCGCTTTCACGGGGCGCCACGTTGCCCGAAGGCCCAGTCGGCGCGGGACCACGGTCATCGCGGCGTGGGCCACGATCGTCGCGGCGCGGGCCACGGTCGTCGCGGCGCGGGCCACGATCGTCGCGGCGCGGACCACGATCACGGTCACCGCCGGGGGCGGGGCCACGATCGCCGCGCTCACGCTCCGGAGGTGCTTGGAAGCCTTCGGGCTTCGGCAATGTCTCGCGGTGGCTCAAGCGAACCTTGCCATCGTTGTCGACGCTGAGGACCTTGACCCTGAGCGGATCGCCCTCCTTGCAGATGTCGTCGACGCGCTCGGTGCGGCCCCACGCGAGCTCGGACACGTGCACGAGGCCATCCCAGTTCGGGAGGATCTCGACGAACGCACCGAAGTCCGCGAGGCGGCGAACGATGCCGTCGTAGATCTTGCCGACCTCGGGCTCGGAGGTAAGGCCGTTGACGATGTCGATCGCCTTGCGGAGCGCCTCGGCGTCGGCCGACGCGATGTTGACCGTGCCGTCATCCTCGACATCGATGCTGACGCCGGTCTGATCGACGATGCCCTTGATGGTCTTGCCACCGGGCCCGATGATGATGCGGATCTGCTCGGGCTTGATCTTGATCGACACGATGCGCGGCGCGTACTTGCTGAGCTCGGGGCGCGGGGCCGGGAGCGTCTCGAGCATTTTGCCGAGGATGTGGAGACGGCCTTCGCGCGCTTGGTTCAACGCCTGGAGCATCAACTCGCGGGACAGGCCCTTGATCTTGATGTCCATCTGGATCGCGGTGATGCCCTTCTCGGTGCCGCAGACCTTGAAGTCCATGTCGCCGAGGTGGTCCTCGTCACCGAGGATGTCACTGAGGATGATGCTGCGATCGCCGTCGGTGATAAGGCCCATCGCGATGCCCGCGACCGGCGCCTTGATCGGCACGCCCGCGTCCATCAGCGACATGCAGCCACCACACACGGCCGCCATCGACGAGGAGCCGTTCGACTCGAGCGTCTCGCTGACGATGCGCACGGTGTAAGGGAACTGCTCCTTGGTCGGCATGATTTGGGCGACCGCCCGCTCGGCGAGTGCGCCATGACCGATCTCGCGGCGAGCTGGGCCACGCATCGGCTTGGTCTCGCCCGTGGAGAATGGCGGGAAGTTGTAATGCAGGAAGAAGCGCTTCCAGCTCTCACCGGTGAGCGAATCGATCTTCTGCTCGTCGTTCGACGTGCCGAGGGTGGTCGTCGCGATCGCTTGCGTCTCGCCACGCTGAAAGAGCGCGCTGCCGTGGGTGCGGAAGAGCACGCCGGCCTCGGTCACGATCGGGCGAATGTCGCGTGGGCCTCGACCGTCGATGCGGCGCTGCTCGGCGAGCATGAAGTTGCGGACGACGTGGTATTTGCGCTCGTCGAACTCGTTTTTTACAAGCTTCTCGAGGGCCGCATACCGGTCATCACCGAGCTCGGCCTTCATGGTCGCGAGCAGCTTCGTCTTGAGGACCGCATAGCCCTCGTAGCGCGCTTGCTTCTCCTTCACGCGCGAGGCGCGGTCGAGGTCCGCATCGACAATGGCGCTGACGCGTGCAGCCACGTCCGCCGGGAGCGCGTCGGGCGACCACGCGATTTTCGTTTTGCCTACGGCGGCGCGGATTTCCTCGATCAGCGTGAGCACCGGCTGGGCCGCAGCGTGGGCGAACTGAAGCGCGTCCGCGACCTCCTGCTCGCTCGCCTCGGCGGCTCCGCCTTCGACCATCACGATCGCGTCGCGCGTGCACGCAACCATCAGGTTCATGTCGCACTTCTCGAACTGGCTGTTCGTCGGATTGATGACGAACTCACCATCGATGCGACCGACGCGAACGCCGACGATTGGGCCGTCCCAAGGGAGGCCAGACATGTGGCAACAAAGGCTCGCGCCCGTCAGGGCAAGACCGTCACCGCGGTTCTCGCCGTCGGCCGACATCACCGTCGCGACGATCTGCGTGTCCATGCGGAACCCCTCGGGGAACAACGGACGCAGCGGGCGATCCATGATGCGACAGCAGAGGATTTCTTCGTCGCGGAGGCGCCCTTCACGCTTGAAAAATCCACCGGGGATCTTGCCTGCGGCGTAAGTCTTCTCGACGTACTCGCATGTCAGCGGGAAGAAGTCGGTGCCGGGGCGCGGGGGCGCGTAGCACAAAGTAACGAGGACCTGGGTCTCCCCATAGGTCACCAGAACGGAGGCATCGGCGAGCTTCGCGAGCTTGCCGGTCTCGAAGGTGAGCGGGCGACCGCCCAGCATGACGGATTCACGCACGATTTGACGAACGGACATGGTGCAGTCTCCTGCGCAAGACGCCTAGGGCGCTGCGCATTCTGGCCGCGCCGCAACAGGGTCTTCTTCCTCGGTTCCTAACCATGACCCTGGGTCATGAGTACGAAACGAAGACGAAGAGGGACTTGCTGGGTTTGGCGGATGGCGGGTGGCGGTTTGGGACCGGCCGCGAAGCCGAGACAGACTCTCAGCCTCGGCTTCCACGGCGCGGTCGATGAATCACTTGCGAAGGCCGAGTTGGCTAATCAGCGACTTGTAGCGCTCGTAGGCAACGCGCTTGAGATAGTCGAGTTGGCGACGACGCTGGCTGACCAGCTTCAAGAGACCACGGCGCGAATGATGATCCTTCGTGTGGGTCTTGAAGTGCCCGGTGAGTTCCGAGATACGCGCCGAGAGGATTGCGATCTGGACCTCGGGAGAACCCGTGTCTGTCTCATGGGTTCGGTATTGAGCGACGATTTCAGCTTTTTTTAACGGATGAAGCATGTGTTGAGCTCCGACGCCTGACCGCGAGCCGCCCGGATTTGGGTCGGCCTGCAGGGAGGCCCTATTGGGTCGCGCAGTATACGCGTCGTTAGCGGAGGGTCAACCCTAGGTATTCCGCGTGCAAGGCTTGCGGGAGGGCCCCGTTCCGTTGGATGCTCGCGCCCTGATGCGCCAAGGTCGGAGTGAAATTCTGCGTGTGGGGGCGGCAGCCTTGCTCGCCCTCGCTGGGACGGGCTGCAGCGCGGCTATCGAGCGGGACTGGGAGTCGCTCGCTCCCCTCGGCAATGGAGAACTGAACCGCTTGTCGGCGTACACCGATAAGACCGCTGACGCGACCATCTACGCGACCCACGCGAACGCCCCGAACACCTGGATCGGGTTCTACTTCGAGGGGACCTGGGTCGAACAGAACGATGCCTTTTTCTTCACCTTCAGCTGCAAGAAGGGACCGTGCGACGGTGACGACTTCGAGTTGAGGTGCGAGATCGTCGACGAAAACAACGGCGAGACGTTCAAGCTCGACTGCGGCGCCACAGGAAAATGGAAAAACTACCCGTTCAGCTGGCAGGAGGTCCTTTGAGGCCGCACGGTCGACTCCTTGGCGCAGTGATGCTCTTCAGCATCGGTTGCCTTCCCGCGCCCGGGACGCCCCGCACGGCGGCCGCATCGGGGCCTCACCCCTACGGCGAAACGAACGAGCCTGCATCCGCTACCGCGACGTTGGGCACATGGGCTCCATTGCCAACGGCGCCGTGGCGAATCGGCCGACCAAGTTCCAAGGACCACCCCAACTCGCGCGCCGATGCGCCGACGATCCTCCTCCAAAATGCCCGTATTTTACTGGGTAACGGCGGAGAACTTGCGCGCGGACACGTGCTGCTCGAAAAAGGCCGGATAGCCTCCATCGGCGAAGGCCCCGGCGACCCACCGAAAGGCGCGGAGGTCATCGATGCCAACGGCAAGACCATCACCCCCGGCTTCGTCGACACGCACTCGCACATGGGCGTCTACCCGATGCCCTCCGCACACGCGCACGAAGACGGCAATGAGCTGTCCGCCCCACTCTCGGCGGGCGCGCGAACCGTGGACGCGATCTGGCCATTCGACCCCGCGTTCGAGCGAGCCGTCGCCGGCGGGACGACCACCGTTCAGGTGCTCCCCGGCTCTGCAAATTTGATTGGCGGGCGCGCGACGACGATCAAGCTGCATCCCGCGAGCACCGGCGCGGAACTCGTTTTTCCGGGGGCACCTTACGGGCTGAAGATGGCCTGCGGCGAAAACCCGAAGCGTGTGCATGGCCGCGAGAAAAAAGGGGCGCCCGCCACGCGAATGGGCAACCTCACGCTGCAGCGCGGCGCGTTCTTGAAAGCACGGCGGCACATCGAACAATGGGACGCATGGCGAGCCACCGAAAGCGAACGCCGGGCGAGCTTTGACCGAAAAGTCGCCGACCTTGCAAAAAAACAAGGCGGCCTCGCCGACGCGCGCGCCGCCTGCGGAAACCACCCGAGCGAGCGCTGCCTCGCGCGAGCCGAAGACAAGCACCCAACCCCAGTGCTCGAGCCGTTCGAACCGCGCCTACCACCCGAGCGCGACCTCGACTCCGAGACGCTTGCCGGGGCCCTCGAAGGTTCGCTCCTCGTGCACGTGCACTGCTACCGCTCGGACGACATGGGCTCGATGCTCGCGCTCTCCGACGAAGTCGGCTTCAAGGTGGCTTCCTTCCACCACGCGCTCGAGGCGTACAAAATTCGCGACGAACTTACGCGCCGCGGAATCGCGGTCTCAACGTGGGCCGATTGGTTCGGCTTCAAGCTCGAAGCCTACGACGGCATCCCCGAAAACCTCGCGCTCGTGCATGCGGCGGGCGGCTCGGCGGTCGTTCACACCGACTCATCGGAAGGCGTCCGGCGGCTGAATCAAGAAGCCAGCAAAGGGATGTGGTCGGGCCGCAACGCCGGCATCCAAATCACCGAAGCCGAAGCGATTCGCTGGGTGACCGAGAATCCGGCGAAAGCCCTGGGCGTCGATCGGTGGGTCGGCACGCTCGAGGTCGGTAAAGACGCCGACGTCGTCGTATGGGGCGGCAATCCCTTCAGCGTGTACGGCCGCGCCGAGCTCGTATTCGTCGACGGCATCCTGCGTCACGATCTGAAGAATCCCCCAAAGCGGAGCTGGAGTGATTTCGAGGTGAAGCCATGAAGCGCCGCCAAATGCTGGGTCTCGTTGGCGTCGGTGCGTTGCTCCTCGCGGGCGACGCGCTCGGACAAGAACGCAAGCCCGCCGCGAAGAAACCCACCGGCCCCGCGGAACAACCGAGCCCCAAGCGCTTGGCGATCGTCGGCGCAACACTGCACCGCACGGGCGCCGAGCCGCTCGCGGACGCGGTCATCGTGATCGAGAACGGACGCATCGTCAGCATCGGCACCGACCGCGGCGCGGCCGCCAATGCGACAACGCTCGACGTCCGAGGAAAGCTCGTGACTGGCGGACTCATCGATCCGTTGACCCGCGTCGGCGTGACGGAGGTCGATCTCGAGGCGCAGGGCCGCGACGATGCGTTCACCGGCGAACGCGCGATCGCCGCGGGGTTCGCGGTCGCCGACGGCTACGATCCGGTCTCGCCGATCGTGGCCATCACCAGGCGCGAAGGACTGACCTCGGTCGGCGTCATCCCGGTCAGCGGACTCGTGACGGGCCAGAGCGCGTGGGCCGATCTCGCCGGCGAATTGCCCGACAAAGCACTCGGCAGTCGCAGCCTCGCACTCCACGTTCTCTTCGACGACTTCCAGCTCGGCAGCGGGCCGGTCAATCACGCGACCGCCTTCTACCTCCTGCGTGAGCTCTTCGACGACGCGAACATCTTTCGAGCAAAGCGCGGCGACTTCGAGAAGCGCCAGCTCCGCAGCCTCGCGGCGAGTCGGCTCGATCTCGACGTCGTGACCCGCGTACTCGAAGGCAAGTTGCCGGTCGTGTTCCACGCCGATCGCGCCGCCGATATTTCAAACGTCATCACGTTCGCGAAAACTTACAAGCTTCGCGCCATCATCGCTTCCGCCGCGGAAGGATGGAAAGTGGCGGGCGAGCTCGCGGCCGCGAAGATCCCCGCGATCGTGTACCCACTCGACGAAGGTCCGCGCGATCTCGTGGCCCGGGGCGCGCGTGAAGACAACGCCGCCCTGCTCGTGAAAGCCGGCGTCAGCGTCGCGCTCTCCTCGGGCGAGAGTCACAACGCGCGCAAATTACGGCAAGTCGCGGGCAACGCCGTCCGCGCGGGACTACCCCACACAGCCGCACTCGATGCGCTCACCGACGCGCCCGCCCGCATATTCGGCCTCGAAGGCTACGGCTCGCCGAAGGAGAAGCGCGTCGCAAACCTGGCCGTTTGGTCGGGCGATCCCCTCGAACTCTCGAGCCGCTGCGAGCACCTCATCATCCGCGGACGGCAAGTCTCACTGGCGAGCCGGCAGACGGCGCTGCTCGAGAAATACCGCTGAAGCGAAGCTGACTAGGCGGCGAGAGGCGGCGCTTGCGCGGGGGGCTCGGAGTCTGCTGCCGCGGGCAGCCCCGCTTCCGGATGCACGAGGCAGTAGCCGACGCCACCAACGAGGTACACGAGCGCGAGACAGAGCATGTACTCAGGGAAGAGGCGCATCGGGGCCGCAACGTAGGCCGCCGCGACGTTGGCGAATTGGAACGCGTTCAGCGCCTTGTTCTTGCGGGCTTTGAGCTTCGGGAGCCGCACGGTGCTCACCATGCCGATCGCGCCGACGACGAGCACGAATGGGAGGTAGCCGAGCACCGACACTGGCAACGCGTACTTCTGCGCCGTGAGAAATGCCGACGCGACGAGCGCCCCCATGAAGGTTCCCGGAATGCCGAAGAACACACCCTCATCGCCCGTCGTGATGTTGAACCGCGCGAGACGGACCGACAACGCGAGCGCATAGAACGCCGCCGCGGCCGCAAGGAAAAGGGGCGAGGAGCTCTCGTTCGCGAACCGGAAATACACCAGCGCGGCCGGGGCGATGCCGAACGACACGAAGTCCGCGAACGAATCGAACTGGACGCCGAACTCGCTCGTCGCGTTGCACAGTCGTGCGACCGTTCCGTCCGCCTTGTCGAACAACGTACCCCAGAGAATCATCCATGCCGCGAGCTCGAAGTGGCCACGTGTGCTGCACACGACCGACGCGAGACCGAGAACGAGCGACGCCGCGGTGAGACTATTGGGCGCGAAATACTTGAGTGGCGGCATGGGGCTCCGGGGTGCAAAGCGCAACGACGACGGTGCCAGCACGCTCCCCGAAGGCTGATAACACGATTCGGCGACGCGGCGCAGCAAGGACGGACTAAAGTGCGCGCCATGCACGGTGTGATTGCAGCGGGCTCGGCGCCAACGGCGGAAGCAGGTGCGGAGATTCTCGCTCGCGGGGGCAACGCGGTCGACGCCGCGGTCGCCGCATGTTTCGCCACTTCGGCCGGCGAGCCCACCTTGACGAGTCTCGCCGGTGGCGGCGTTATGATTCACCGCGACGCAAAAACCGGCGAGGTGACAATCTGCGATTTCTTCGCGGATGCGCCGCGTGTCCGTCCGCAAGAGGTAAAAAACCTCGATTTTCGCGGGGTGGACATCGACTTCGGCCCGGCGAAGCAGCAGTTTCACATTGGGGCCGGCGCGGCGGGTGTGCCAGGCGTGCTCCCTGGCCTTTGCACGGCGCTCGAGCGGTGGGGTTCGTTGCCGCTACGCGAGGTGCTCGCTCCGGCCTGCCGCTTTCTCCGCGAAGGCGTCGTCCTCGGCCCTTTCCAGGTGCGCGCCGCCAAGCTTCTCGAAGCGATCCTGACCGACACGGCGCAGGGCCGCGCGATCTACGCACCGCACGGCAAGCTCTTGGGGCCCGAGGATGTGTTCGTCCTTCCGCAACTCGCGGACGCGCTCGACGAGCTCGCGGAAACGGAGTGGCGCGTTTGGTACCGGAAGCTGTGCAGCCAAATGCTCGCGCAGTTCTCACCCGAACAAGGAGGCCTCCTCACCGAAGCCGACCTCAGCGGCTACCGCGTCGAGTTCCGCAAGCCGCTCGAGCGCCGCTACCGCAATGTCCGCGTGCTGACGAATCCGCCGCCGGGCGCGGGCGGCTCGATGATTTCGCTGATGCTCGGACTCCTCGAAGGGAGTGAATTCGCGTCGACCGCGCCGGGGAGCCTCGAGCATACGCGTCACTTGGCGTGCGCGATGGCAACCGCCGACGAGGCACGTGCGAAGGGCCTCTCCGCGATCGATTTAAGCGCAGCGACCCAGCGTTTTCGCTCACTTCTCGCCGATGCGAAGCTGCCGACGGCACCGACCAAGACCGGCCAACCCTCGACGACCCACGTCAGCGTAATCGACGCCGCAGGCAACGCCGCGGCCATCACCTTCAGCTTCGGCGAAGGCAACGGCGCGCTTATCGGCAACACCGGCATCATGATGAACAACCTGATGGGCGAGGCCGACCTGCACCCCGGCGGCTTTGGCACGAGTCCGGCCGGCGAGCGCCTGTCGACCGGCATGTCACCGTCGATCCTGCTCGACGACGACGGCGGCATCACGGTGCTTGGCACGGGTGGCGCGAACCGCATTCGCACGGCGATAACGCAAGTCGTGACGTTCCTCGTCGATCGTCGGTACGACGCCGAACGCGCGGTGGCTGCCCCGCGAATGCACTTCGAGGCCGGCGTGCTCAACGCCGAGGTGATGGAGATGCACGATCGCGGGGAGTCGCTCGAGAAACTCGGGGCCGACTCTTTCTTGCGATTCGAGGAAAAGAACCTGTTCTTCGGGGGCGTTCACCTCGTGCGACGCGACGCCGCCGGCACGTTGTCGGGGGCCGGCGACCCTCGCCGCGGTGGCGCCTTTCGCAAAGTGTAGCGCGGGAGTGCCTCAGCGGAGGACGCGGCGAACCTCGAGCACCTCGGGGAGCGCGGCCAACCGCTGCATGACACGGATGATTTGCTCCGCGCTCTTCAGCTCGAGCGTCAACCGCAACCACGCGGCCCCGTCCTTGTTGCCTTCGGCGCGCGCGGCCGTGAGGTTTACGTCTTCCGCAGCCACGAGATTCGAGACGTCACGCAGCAGGCCCGCACGGTCTTGTGCGCGGATCTCGACGTCGACGACGTGGCGCTCCCCGGCCGAGCCGCCCCAGTCGATCTCGACGAGTCGCTCCGGCTCCTCGCTCGTCTTCACGTGCACGCAATCCTTGCGGTGGATCACGATGCCGCGCCCACGCGAGACGAAGCCGATGACGCGATCGCCGGGCAACGGATTGCAGCACCGCGCGCGGTTTCCGAGAATGTCATCGACGCCATGCATCGACAGGCCGCTCGTGCTCTTGCGCTTCGGTGGCGGGGCAGTTGGGAGCTCGAAAACGCGCTCCGGCTCGGGGACCTTGACGCGCTCGAGGGCAAGCGCGGCCGACCCGATGCCTTGCGGATGGCGGTCGCCGTAGCCAACAGCCGCGAACATGTCCTCGGCACTCGGGTACTCGAGCTTCGAGGCGAGTTCTTCGTGGCTGACGTGGGTGATGGCAAGCCGGTCGAGCTCGCGCATCACGACATCTCGCCCCTCGTGGATGGCGGTGTCGCGCGCCTGCTCCCGAAACCAGCTCCTCACTTTCGCGCGCGCTTGCGTGGTCTTGATGAAGCCGAACGACGGGTTCATCCAATCTCGACTCGGCTGCGGCTGCTTCTGAGTGAGAATCTCGACGCGGTCGCCGGTCTTCAGGTGGTAGTCGAGGGGCTGGATGTGCCCGTTCACGCGGGCGCCGCGGCAGCGGTGACCCACCACCGTGTGAACGCGGTACGCGAAGTCGAGCGGAGTCGCGCCGACGGGAAGGTCGAGGATGTCGCCGTTCGGCGTGAACACGTAAACTTGATCCTCGAACAGATCCGTCTTCAGCGATTCGACGAACTGATGCGGATCGGTGACCTCTCGCTCCCAGTTCATCAACTGGCGCAGCACCATGAACTTTTCGTTCTGCTTGGTCTGGACGTCCGCCGACTCTTTGTAGGCCCAGTGCGCCGCCACGCCGTACTCGGAGAACTGGTGCATGTCGGCGGTGCGGATCTGCACCTCGAACGGCTTGCCGCCGGGTCCGATGACCGCGGTGTGGAGCGACTGGTAGCCGTTCTCTTTCGGCCGCGCGATGTAGTCGTCGAACTCCTGCGGGAGCGGGATCCACTGGCTGTGCACGATGCCGAGCGACGCGTAGCAGTCGGTCAGTTTGTTGCAAATGACGCGCACCGCGCTCGCATCGAAGATTTGGTCGAGCCCGACGTCCTTGCGGGTCATCTTTTTGTAGATGCTGTAGATGTGCTTGGGCCGGCCGCTTACCTTCGCGGAGATCCCCTCGGCGGCGAGCTTCTCGCGGAGCACCGTCATCACTTCCTCGATGTAGGCCTCGCGCTGCTGCCGCTGCTCGGAGAGCCCGCGCGCGAGCGAGTGGTAAGTGTCCGGATCGAGCGCCCGCAGCGAGTGATCTTCGAGCTCCCATTTGAGCTGCCAGATGCCGAGGCGATTGGCGAGCGGAGCGTAAACGTCGAGGGTTTCCTTGGCGAATCGCTCGATGCTCTCGTGTTGAACGTCGCCCCCCGTGTGAAGCTCTCGCATCGCCTGGACACGCATCGCCAGCACGATGATGACGACCCGCACGTCGCGAGCCATCGCAATGAAGAGCTTGCGCAGGGGCTCGGCTTCTTCCTTCTCGATGCGATCCCAACGGATCGAGCCGAGACGTTGAACCCCTTCGATCAGACCTGCGACCTCAGCGCCGAAACGCTGCCGAATCCGCTCGAGTTCGCCTGTGTTTCGTAAGACGATCCGCGCGAGGAGCGCCGCGGTAACGGCCGGCGGATCGAGGCGAAGTTCGGCTATCAGTTGGGCGGTTTCTGCCGCTTGTGCGAGGGCTTGGTCAGCGCGCACGGGGTTCATCTCCGGCGCGTTCAGAGCGAGGGTTACGGCACTGCCAGAGGACGGTCGCGCCACGCCCTTGCCCGAGGCGCGCGGCGGCGGCACACTCGGCCGGCTCGCTTTGGCTGGAGGCGGGGCGCTCGGACGGCTCGGACGGGCCTCGGTCGGCGGAGGCTCGCCTGCGACCACATTTTGAGCCACGACCAGGGCGAACGCATCCGCAATGGCCGAGAGATTTTCGTCGGCGTAGTGGCGACGAACCGTCGCGAGGATCGGCTCCAGCATCGTGGCGGTCATCATGGCACGACGAGGCCCCGTGCGGGAGCGACACGCGCGTCCCAAGCGGGCACCCTTCGCACACAAAAGCACGAAGCCCCCGCGCAAACGGAGGCTCGTGGTCCGATCGGTCGTAAGCCGAGTTCTGTGTCGCAGCGTGGTCGCCCCCGCTGCGCTAGCGATCATTCGTCTAGGGATCGCGTTACCGCGATCCTCGAGCAGCCTACCCAGAGGCATCGGACGGGCCGTCCTCGAGCGCCTCCCTACGTGGCCTTGCTTCGGATGGGGTTTGCCTTGCCGTTGGCGTCACCGTCAACGCGGTGGGCTTTTACCCCACCGTTTCACCCTTACCCCGCAGCGCGCCTTTCGACGTGCGGTGGGGCGGTCTGTTCTCTGTGGCACTATCCTCGGGGTCACCCCCACTGGGCGTTACCCAGCATTCTGCCCTGTGAAGCTCGGACTTTCCTCCCGCGTTGACCCTTGCGAGCCCCCGCCGGCGATCACCTTCCCCGGTCGAACGGCCGAACCATAGCAGATCACCCGAGTCAGCACAGCGGGCGCGACGATGCGTCAGCCGAAGAGCCAAAGGGCACAGCGCACGCGATGAGGCGTCAGCCGAAGAGCCAAAAAGCACCGCACACGCGATGAGGCGTCAGCCGAAGAGCCAAAAAGCACCGCGGGCGTCAGCCGAAGAGCCAAAAAGCACCGCACACGCGACGATGCGTCAGCCGAAGAGCCAAAAAGCACCGCACACGCGATGAGGCGTCAGCCGAAGAGCCAAAAAGCACCGCGGGCGTCAGCCGAAGAGCCAAAGGGCACCGCGGGCGTCAGCCGAAGAGCCCAAAAGCACAGCGGGCACTCAGACGGAGAACGAGCTGCCGCAGCCGCAGGTGCTGGTGACGTTCGGGTTCGTGAACTTGAACCCCGAGCCGTAGAGGCCTTCGACGTAGTCGAGTTCGGTGCCCTCCAAGTATTGGAAGCTGAGCGGATCGACGAACATCTTCACGCCTTTGTCCTCGAACTCTTCGTCCATCGGGGTCGGCGCGTCTTCGAAGTACAGATCGTAGTTGAAGCCGGCGCAGCCGCCGCCCATCACGCGAAGCCGCAACCCTTGGCCGTGGAGGCTCTCCTCGCTCGCGATGTCTTTGACTTTGGCGGCGGCGCGTTCGGTGATGCTGATCATGATGGCATCAAAATAACCTTACGTGAGCTTGCGCGCCAGAGGCATTTCCGACAAGAGCCATCCGGGGTAGAGATTTAGCCGTGTCCCAGAACACCTTGAAGCGAACTCCGCTCTACGAAGAACACGTCGCCCGCAAGGCGCGAATGGTGCCTTTCGCCGGCTACGAGATGCCGGTTCAATACGAGGGCGTGAAACAAGAGCACCTCGCGGTCCGCAATGCCGCCGGGCTCTTCGACGTCTCGCACATGGGCGAGCTCGAGCTCGAAGGAGACGAGGCGGGCGCGGTCATCGACTCTCTTATCACGAACGACGTGAGCAAGCTCACGGACGGCCGCGCGCTTTACACGTGCGCCTGCAACGAGCGTGGCACGATCATCGACGATTTGATCGTCTACCGCCTGCGCGCCGACAAATGGCTCGTCGTCTGCAACGCATCGAACCGCGAGACGATCGTCCCGCATTTCATGGCGGCGGCCCAGGGGCGCTGCTCTCTCGAGGATGCCTCCGACCGCACCGCCCTCATCGCCCTGCAAGGCCCAAAGGCGCTCGCCGTAGCCGCCCTCGCGGGTGCCGATGGTGGCTCGCTGCATGAGCTCCCGAGCTTCGCGCTGCGCGACGCCGAGCTCGCGGGCGTCGAGTGCCTTGTCGCCCGGACAGGCTACACGGGTGAGGATGGCGTCGAGATCTTCTGCGACGCCGCCGATGCGGTCGCGTTGTGGCGCGGCTTGCTGGAAGCGGGTCGGGAACTGGGCATCGCCCCGGCGGGACTCGCCGCCCGCGACACGCTGCGGCTCGAGGCGCGCTTGTCGCTTTACGGCAACGACATCGACGACACGACGAACCCGCTCGAAGCCGGGCTCGCCTGGACGGTGAAGCTCGGCAAAGCTGCATTCCTTGGAAAAGACGCGCTCCTCGCGATCAAGGCCGCAGGCTTTAACCGCAAGCTCGTCGGCTTCGAGATGGTCGGACGCGGGATCGCCCGCCACGGCTACCCGCTCCTCGACGCGAGCGGCACCCCCATTGGCGTCTGCACGAGCGGGAGCCCCGCCCCGTCGCTCGACAAGAGCATCGGCCTTGGCTATGTCACAGTCGGACACGACGCCATCGGCACGACGATTCAGGTCGATTGCCGAGGCAAAGCGATCGAAGCTGTCGTGGTTGCGACGCCGTTCTACAAGCGCCCGATCTGACCCTCCCCGCACTGAAACTTCACCGCCTCGTCGAGCATCGCAAAGGACCCCCAATGAGCCACGACATCAAGAGCGACCGCGTCTACACGAGTGACCACGAGTGGGCGAAAACCGAAGGCGACGCCATCGTCATCGGCATCACGGCCTACGCCGTTCAGCAGCTCGGCGACATCACCCTCGTGAACCTCGACGTCGCCGAAGGCGACACCATCGAAGCCGGCAAGCCATTCGGAACCGTCGAGAGCGTCAAGACGCTCGCCGATCTGTTCGCTCCGATTGCAGGGACGGTCGTGCGGGTCAACAAGGCCAACCTCGAGGAGCGCCCCGAGCTCGTCAATGACGACTGCTACGGTGCCGCGTGGATGGTCGCCATCGCACCGACCGACCCGGCGTGCCTCGAAGGCCTGCTCGACCCCGAGGCCTACGCGGTGCTACTCGACGGCGCCCATTAGGGCTTCGAGTCCGTTGAACCAACGAAACTGCCGACGCCACCGCGTTGGCGAGGGCATCAAACGAGCCCTCGAGTTTCTCCGAGATCGACTTGGGCACTGCCGATACTTTCCCTTCGATTCGATTGAATCGAACTACCAGCCGAGGACACGTCATGCGGTACCTTCCCCACAGCACCGAAGAAATCGCGACGATGCTTGCCGCTTGCGGGGCCGCATCCTTAGACGAGTTGTTCAACTCGATCCCCGACGAGGTACGCCTCAAGCGACCGCTCGCCATGGAGCCTGCGCTCGACGAGTCGAGGCTGATGCGCCACCTCCGTGAGCTCGGCGCAAAGAACGGCGCCTCACGCATGCTGAGCTTCCTCGGCGCGGGAGCCTACGACCACGTCTTCCCAGCGGCGGCCGATCAACTCCTTCTCCGCAGCGAATTCTACACCGCGTACACGCCCTACCAGCCCGAGGTGGGGCAAGGCACGCTCCAAACGATCTTCGAGTTCCAAACGATCGTCAGCGAGATCCTCGGTCTGCCGGTCGCCAACGCGTCGATGTACGACGCCTCGACGAGCCTCGCCGAGGCCGTGCTGATGGCGCGCCGCCTGACGAACCGCGACCGCATGGTGCTTTGCGGTTCGGTCCACCCCGAGTACGCCGACACCGTCAAGACGTACACGCGTGAACTCGACCACGGCGCGGAGAACTGGGTCAGCGTCGCCGCAGCGAAAGATGGCGCGACCGATCTTGCGGCTATCACGGCCGCGCTCGACGAAAAAACCGCGTGCGTCGTCGTAGGCTACCCGAGCTTCTACGGAACCGTCAGCGAGCTTAGGGAGCTTGGGGCGAAGGTTCACGCGGCGGGCGCGCTGTTCATCACCGTCACCGAGGATCCCTTCGCGCTCGCGCTTATCGAGCCGCCCGGAGCCCTCGGGGCGGACATCGCGGTCGCCGAAGGTCAGGCCCTTGGTCTCCCTCCGCAGTACGGCGGCCCTGGTGTCGGACTCTTCGCGTGCAAACAAGACCGCAAGATGCTGCAACAGCTCCCCGGCAGAATCGTAGGCGAAACGCTCGATAAAAACGGCAAGCGAGGCTACGTGTTGACCCTCGCCACGCGGGAACAGCACATTCGCCGCGAGCGGGCGACCAGCAACATCTGCACCAACAGCGGCCTGTGCGCGACGGCACTGACGATCAAGATGTGCATGCTCGGCAAACGCGGATTCATCGAATTGGCGGAGCTCTGCTTGTCGAAGACGCGGTACCTCGCCGACCGCATTGGGGCGCTCGAAGGACACCGCATCGTCAGCCGCATGCCCGTCTTCAACGAGCTGACCATCGAGGTGCCGGACACGGCGAGCACCGTCCTCGAGCGGCTCGCCAACCAGGGGATCCTCGGAGGGATCGACCTTGGGCGTATCGACCCTGCGCGCTCGCACCAAGTGCTCCTCGCGGTGACGGAAAAACATAGCCGAGACGACCTCGACCGCTTGGTCGCGGGACTCGCAGCGGCGCTGCCACACTCCGACTGAGGTCTGCGTGACCGGCGCTCACCCGGGCCGCTTGCCGATGAGCACCGACCGTGGAATGGTTCACCCAGTGAGCGACTTCGAGGCACCGACGCTCAAGCCCGCACGGGTACCCGTGACCCTGGTCGTCGGAGGGAACGACCGCCTGATCGGTGCCGTCAGCGAAGCCGCGATCTCGGCGCAGCTCCTCGTGGCGGACTGCACCGTCGCCGAGGCCGCTTCGACCGCAGCCGAGCTGCGACCCCTCGTGATTGTCATCCCCACCGTCGTCTACGAAGCCGACCTCGAGGGCTACGAGAACCTCGCTCGTGACTTGCGCGCGCGCCTCCTCGTGGTGCAGGAGGACGTGCTGAATCCAGCCGACCTCGAAGAGCACTTGATCCTGCTGATGAACGACGCCGAGAGTCAGCGACCGAGCTGGACCGGCGATCTCGGCTAAGCGCGTGCACGCAAGACGCCCCGAATTCGGGCCAGTGTAAGGTCCTCGGCGCGCGCCGCGTTTCCCCCCCATCACGGAGGAACGCATGACCACACAACGACCCCGCCTCGCCCTTTTCGCTTTCGCCACGCTCGCCCTCACCGCGTGCAGCGCGAAGCAACAGCCCTTTGTCACCGCCTCGAGCGCGGAGCCGGGAGGCCCGAACCAAAGGAGCGAGAAGGGCGCCGAAGGTCACCGCGCGCCGGCCCTCCCCGAGCACGCTCCGCCCGCCTCACCCGCCGCGCCTGACAACGCGACCTCGGAATCCACCCCGCCGAGCGACAGCGAGTGGCATGCCATCGAACAACCCGGCACGTTCGGCCAACCGGCTAACCGCGATGGCGATGCCGATGGCGATGCTCGCGCTAATCGAGAGGATTCGGCCGGATCTCAGAGCGAACTCGGCAGGAGAGAGCGCGATACCGCAGACTACGAAGCGCGAGGCGGAGCCAAGAAGAGCGCGCCGAGCGGAGCCGCCGGTCAAGGCTCGAGCGCGTACCGACCCAAGGCCGAGTTTCGCCCGGGCCTCGCAACGCAGTGGGGCGAGAGTCGCGACTCCCATGTGACGAGCGCGACCTTCGCCCGCGCCGAGGAGACGCAGCCTTTCGCCGTAGGCAAGCTCTTCTACAATGACGAGCGCGGCATCAACGCGATGATTGGCGGACGCTATGCGGCCCAGCGGACGATGTTCGCTGTCGGCTCGGGTCACCTCGAGATCGGGTTACGCGGCGAAGACGGCGGATTCATCACGGGGTTCAACGCCGGTGGAGACAACTTCGCGCCAGGCGTTGCTGGCCGGCGCTATTCGATCGTCGTGAAGAACCAGAGTCCGGGGCGCATCGAAGTCGTCGCATCCGTCGATGGGCTCGATGTCGTCGACGGGCGCGCGGCCGCGATAACGAAGCGCGGCTATTTGATGGACCCTTGGGGTCAGGTCGAAATCGAAGGATTTCGCACGAGCACGAGCGACGTGGCGAGTTTCCGATTCGGCAGCGTCGGCCAATCGTACGCCGCACAAAAACATGGAGATACGCGTAATGTTGGCGTCATCGGCATCGCCGCATTTCACGAGCGTGGAGACGCCCCGTGGCGCTGGTCGCAGCCGCGCTACCCGGACAGCGATCGCCGCCTGAACGCCGACCCCTTCCCGCTCCAGTTCGCGTCCCCGCCCCGCTGACCGCGACAACCTGAACCTACACGGGTCCCTTCGCGCCCATCAGCGCGGCGAGGATGTCGCCCATGCCTTGTTGCTCAACCACCGCGTCCCCACGAGGTGGCTCGAGCACCTCGATGCGCTCAATAAGTTCCTCGGCGAGCTCGACGAGAAAACGGCTCGGCACGCGCGCGGCGACCCTTCCGCGCACAGGTCGCACCACCGCATGACACAAGTACAGGTGCTCTTTTGCCCGCGTCACGGCGACGTAAAATAAGCGGCGCTCCTGCTCGATTTCATCCATCGCTTCGCCACCCATCGCGAGCGGCCCCGGATCGGTGACGCGATCATCCAGCGTGCGCGCATGGGGCATCAAGCCTTCTTCGAGTCCCACCGCGAAGACGATCCCAAACTCGAGCCCCTTCGCGCCATGCATCGTCGACAAGGTCACGAAGTCGCCTTGGTCCTCCTCGCGGGTGTCCTCACGCAACATGAAAATCCGGAGTGTCTGGGCCAGCGCACTGCGACGACTCGGGCGCGCGGATTCGGCCATCGCGCCGAAGGCCTTGTCGCGCTTATCGAGGATGCGCAGGACCATCTCGACGCCTGACCAGCGACGCGCGGCGGCCTTCAAGTTGTTGCCGGACTCCGCCCAAATTTGTGCCTTCAGCTCGATGCGATCGATGAGCTTTTTCGCGGCCTCGGCCATCGGAAGCGAGTCGATGTCGCGCTGCACTTCGTTCACGATGCGCACGTACTCGCGGCAACCCTGGCGGGCCGGGTCCGTGAGCTCGGAGACGGCGTGGGAACGTTCGGCCGCGGCCCAGAGGGACAAATCGTACGCGGTGGCGTGGTAGCCAAGGCGCTCGAGCGCAGCCTCACCGACCCCGCGCGCCGGGTAATTTATCGTGCGGCGCACCGCGAGTTCACTCGACTCGGGGGCGAGCGCCACGCCGAGGTACGCGAGCATATCTTTGACCTCCTTGCGCTCGAAGGTTTGAGTGCCGCCGAAGAGCTTGTGCGGGATGCTGCGCGTGCGAAGCTCGCCCTCGAACTCGGGGGCTTGAAGGTTCGAACGGTAGAGGATCGCGATGTCCTTCGCCTTCGCTTCACCGGATGAAACAAGCTTGTGGATACGGTCGGCGACCCACGTAGCCTCGGTGCTCGCGTCCGCCATCGTCACGACCTTCACGGTCGCGCCGGCACCTTTGGTCGCACGAAGCGTCTTGCCATGCCTACGCGAACGGCTGCCGGCGAGCACGGCGTTCGCGACCGTCAGTACCGCCTCGGTGGAGCGGTAGTTCTGTTCGAGCCGCACGACCTTAGCACCGGGAAATTGCTTCTCGAAATCGAGGATGTTGCGCACGTCGGCGCCGCGCCACGCGTAGATGGCTTGGTCGTCGTCGCCCACGACGCATAAATTCCGGTGCTCGGACGCGAGCGAGCGCAGCATCTCGACCTGCGAGAGGTTCGTGTCCTGGTACTCGTCGACGATGAGGAAGGTGAAACGCTTCCGCCAACGCTCCAACACTTCGGGGATGCGACGCCAGAGGCGCACGGGTTCAGTGACGAGATCGTCGAAGTCGAATGCCTGCAAGCTGCGCAGCATCCCCTCGTAGCGCGGGTAGATCTCGGCAGTGATGGCGTCGTACTCATCGGCCGAATCCTGCACCGTCGTCGCATACGCTTCCGAATCGAGAAACGCGTTTTTCGCCAGTGAAATACGGTTCAAAATCGCGCCAACGTCCCAGGTGCGACCGCTCGATACGGTGCGCAACCCTTCTCGAACGAGAGAGGTGCAATCGCCGCGGTCGAAAATCGCGAACGAGCCACCACGGAGCGACAAGGCCTTGGTCTCTTTCGAAAGCACCTCGAGGCCGAAGCGATGAAAGGTGCACGCAAAGAGGCCGCGCGTCGCCTGCTTGCCGACGAGCTTGACGACACGCTCCTGCATCTCGCCCGCGGCCTTGTTGGTGAAGGTCATCGCGAGGATCGCGTGCCCGGGTGTCCCTTCGTTGATCAACCGCGCGATGCGCTGCGTGACCACGCCGGTCTTGCCGGAGCCCGCCCCCGCGAGGACGAGCAACGGCCCGCGGTCATGGAGGACCGCCTCCTTCTGGGCAGGGTTGAGCGACAGCGCCACGCTTAGAATTCGAAGGTCGCGCGCACACTCCCCGGACCCACGCCAAACGAGATCGGCACGAACGCGGAGGCCTTCTCGCCCACCGGCGTCGTCGGCGCCGTCACGAGCAACACGATCCCGGCGGCCCCGAGCGCGCCGCCTGCAATAAAGCCGACGGTCGAGAGCATTCCCAGGGTCTCGTAGCTGCTGATCTTGTCATTGAAGCCCGCGCCGCATTGGCCCGTGGGGCAAGACTCCTCGAGCGACGCATGCTTGCTGAGCGCAAGGCCACCGGTGATGCCACCGAGGACGAGGCCCGCACCGCCGAGCCCAAGCGTGGCCCACCCGAGCGTCGCTTGCGTGCTGCCGCCTTTGGGGTCGTCGCCTGCCGGAGGGACCACGAGTACGCCCGTCGCCTCGTTCGTCGTCGTTGCGGTAGGTTCACCGCTCGAGCCGCCACCGCCGCGGACCGCACCTTCGCCCGTCGGCCCAGCCGCCTCGACCTTCGTCAATGCGACGTTGATCGCAACGTCCTTGCGGGCAGTCACGTCGAAGCGCTGCGTGGCGTCCGCGAAGTCAGGCGCGGTCACGCGGAGCTCGTGCGAGCCGGGGTTCATCGGCCGCTTCATGCCGAACGCCGCCTGCTTCAGCTCTTGGCCGTCGAGAGTCGCGACGAGGCCGGCCGGAAGCGCGCCGCTCTTTGCCGACACCGCGATCGTGGCCGAACCGATTTTTTCATCGAGGCTGCGGATCTCCTTCGCCGCATCTTTCTGCGCCTGCAAAAACGCGTCACTTGCGTTGGCCGGCAGCTTCTCATTCAGCACGCGGTTGTAGGTCTCTTTCGCCTCGACGAACTTGCCGAGCCCGATGTAGGCGCGCGCGAGCCCGATCAACATCGTTGGCGCGTGAAAGAGCTCGACCGCGTTCTGAAATTTGGCAGCGGCAACGGCGAAGTGCTCGGCCTCGAGCGCTTTGACGCCATCGTTGTAGAGCTCACGCGCGATGGCCTTGTCCGCATCGGAGGCCTGGGCCGCCGCGGCCGGTTCGAGGGCGAGCGATGCGGCTGCAGAGAACGCGACGACAAGCCAAGCGAGGGACGTCTTCATCGCGCGGAGAGTACCGCAAGTCCGCGCAACGCACCACGCGCCGAAGCTGCCACGGCCGAGAATCGACGCATATTTGTGGCGTATCCCAGTGCTCGGTGCAAACTTGACGATAGAAGCTTCAGGGTGGGGAAAACCGTGGCCTTCCGAGTAGACGTTCGTGACGATCGCCTGGCGTGTACGTTGAGCTGGCAACGGCCTTCGCCGGTGGCCGCGTTGCCGACCGCCGAACAACTCGTCCTGGAGCTGCGCCGCGCGAAAGTCGTCGACGTCCCTGCCGAACGCATCGCTGCCGCGCACGAGATGCTCACCAGGAACAATGGCCTCGTGGCGTTTCCGATCGCCGAGGGCGTACCCGCAATTGCGGGCAGGGATGGCCATATCGAGTGGCTGTTCGATCCGGAGAGTGAGCGCGAAAAACCGGGCACCATCGGCGACCGCGACCGAATCGATTTTCGTGAACGGCAAGCCTTCGTCGAGGTTCAGGCGGGGCAGACGATCGCCGTGTGGACGCCGCCGATTCCGGGCACTCCGGGCCGCGATGTATTCGGCCGCCCCATCCCGGCAGCCAAGCTGGTCGATAATCAACTTCAGGCTGGCAAGAACGTCGTGCTGGCGGCAGGCGGACGCGAGGCGGTGGCCCAAATCGCGGGACACGCCTTCATGGGCGGTAGGCGAGCATCGGTCGACCGATTGCATCAGGTACGCGGCAACCTCGATTACCGCGAAGGCAACATTCATTACCCCGGTAACGTCGAGATCCAGGGGGACGTGCTGCCCGGATTTCGAGTCGAAGCCGACGGAAACATCTCGGTCGGAGGGGTGGTGGACGGCGCGGAATTGCGTGCCACTGGGAGCGTGGTCGTGCGCGGTGGCATCGTCAACGGTGCCCGCGTGCTGGTGCACGAAGACCTCGACGCGCGGTATGTGCTCGGTGCGTACCTCGAATGCGGCGGCGACATCACCATTCGCGAATCGCTGCTCCACTCGATCGTAGGCGATTGCGCGCGCCTCGAGGTGACGAGCCGTTCCGGTTGGCGCGGCGTTGGCGGCGGGAGGACGAACTCGCGCGGCAACATCGTCGCATTTTGTTTGGGAACGCGCGCCGGACTAAAGACGACGCTTAGCGTCGGGACGAGCGCGAAGGACCTGCTTGCGCGGCGGCGTCTTGAAGGAAGGCTGACCGAAAAACAACGCGACGTGGAGCGGCTGCAGCGGCTTCTTACGGCGCACGCATCCCCTCCCGGCCAGCGCGTTTCTCCCGGGTATGAAAAGCTCCTCACGGTGCTCGGGGCGGCACGGCTTGCTCTCGAGAACTCGACCGTGGAGCTCGCGGAACTGGAGGCGCGGAGTCGCACGTGGCTTGGAGCGCAAGTCAAAGCGTTTGGGACCGTGCACGAAGGCGTCGAAATCGGATTCGGCGAGAAGAAATATCGAGTGAAAGCGACGGCCGGGCACGTATCCTTCAGCTGGGACGAAGCTCAAGAGGCGATCGTCGAGAAGCGACTCTGAATGATCCGGGGGGATGAATCCGAGAGCTCAATGACCGTAGCGCGAGACATCATGACCCGCAGCGTGATCAGCATTCACGAGCAAGACTCCGTGCGCACAGCGATAGACCGCCTGCTCGCGCACGGCATCAGCGGCTTGCCGGTCGTGGACCTAAAGTCAGGCAGGATGGTGGGCATCGTCACAGAGTACGATCTGATCATCGCGATGCAGCTCGTCGGCTCAGGCCTCGACGTCCGCGCCGCGATGAAAACCGGCGTGCTTACCGTGACCGAGACCACCCCGATAGAACAGGTCGCCGACCTCATGCTGACGCACATGATCCGCCGCGTCCCGGTCGTCAACGATGACGGTCAACCGGTCGGGATCGTGTCACGCCGCGACATCCTGCGCAGCTACTACGCCGAAGGCTGAATCACGCCGCAGGCTGATTCAGAAACCCGCGCCACCCATCCTGGGAGCCTTCGACTGCCCGCCGGTCCCTGTGGAGGTGCGGTCGCCACGCGGAGGCGGTGGCTGGCTCGGGGCGATTGCAATGGGCCTAACCGATGCGACAGGCGAAGCGGTTGCGGTTGCGGTTGCCGTTGCGGTTGCGGTTGCGGTTGCGGTTGCCGTTGCCGTTGCGGCCGGCGGCAGCGTCGCGGTGGCCGTCACTTGGGGTGCGAGCACGGTCTCCGCAGGGGACGCGGCCGCGCGCGGGCTCGCCGATGCGGCGGTCGTCGTGGCCGAGCCGGATTTAAACATAAAAAACGCCGCCAAGCCTCCGACGACGAGCGCCAAGCCGAGCACCAAAACGAGCGCGCCGGTTTTCTTTCCGCCCGCCGCTTGAATCGGATGGCCGGTGGCCATGCCCACGACGGACGCCGAACCTTGGCTGTCCCCGAGCACCTGGGGTGTGTACGCGCCTTGGTACGGATACCCGTCAGAATTTCCCGCCGCAGCGGCACCGTAGCCTGGCCCCGAGGGGACATGAGGCGCGCCGTACGCTGGCGGAAGTCCATGCGATACGCCTCCAAAGTTGGCGCCCGGCAGCGGCGTGTTCATCTCGGGGATCGCGACCGTCTGCTGCAGGGGGCTGAGCGGTTGGTACCCACCGAACGAGGAATGCGTCGAGTTGGTCGAGAGGCTGATCCCGAGGGCGAGCGCGAGCGCATCGGTGAGCTCTTTCGCGGTCTGGTAGCGATGGTCCGGCTCACGCTGCGCCGCGCGAGCCCACCAGCGGTCGAACGCATCCGGCAACCCCGGACACACGTGGGAGGGGACGGGAGGAGCCTGCGTCACGATGCGAATCAGCAGGTCGCCGAGGGCGTCACTCTTGAAAGGAAGCTGACCCGTGACGCAGCGAAAGGCGACGACGGCGAGGGACCAAAGATCCGCGCGTGTATCGACCGCTTTAACGCCCTGAGCCTGCTCCGGACTCATGTAGTAAGGCGTGCCGAGGAGAGCCCCCGTGCGGGTGTTCGAGTCGAGCTGGTTTGTGACCTTCGCGACGCCGAAGTCGAGCACCTTGGCGACTTCACCGTCTTCGTCTGGCACGAGGAACACGTTCTCGGGCTTCAAGTCGCGGTGCACGATGCCTGCCGCGTGCGCGCGCGTGAGGGCACGACCGATCCCCGCGATGATGCGGCACGTCTCGACGGCATCAAGGCGGCCCCTTCGACGAAGCCGCACGTTGAGGGGCTCGCCTTCGAGGTACTCCATCGCGAGATACGGGACGTTGCCGTCCGCGATGCCGTAGTCGAGAATTTGAACGACGTTCGGGGAACGCAGCGCAGCGGCGGCTTTCGCCTCGCGCTCGAAACGCTCGCGGACCTCGGGCTTGTCGGCCGATTCGGAGTGAATGAACTTCACCGCGCAGGGGATGTCGAGCGCCGTATGTTGTGCCGCCCAGACGTCGCCCATGCCGCCTTTGCCGAGCAAGCGCTCGAGGCGAAAACGGTTGGCGATGATGGCGCCCTCTTTCAGTTCCACGGTGTTCCCTCCCCCACTGGCTTGTGCCAAAAACGGCTACCCGAAGGAATATCACGCACGGGTGTGGCCGTAAAGACGAGCACCGGGCGCAAACGTGCCGAGAGAGTGCGCGGAGCAAACCGCGGGGCCTCGGGGCTCATGGGCAGGTCTCGTTCGCGGCGCGAGAAGGCGCGCAGGCGCACGCCCACTCGGACAGGGTTGTGATTTCGTCATCGGTCAGCGCGGGCGGCGAGAGCGGCATGAACTTGGATTCGACGGCGCCTTTCACTCTCGAGAAGATCACTTTGCCTGCGTAGAGTTGCTGCGCTGACTCGTAAGTGTCGAGCGCAAACGGCGCGCCGGACTTGGTCGGGTTCGAGTGGCAACGCTGACAATTATCGACGATGATCGTCTCGACCGCGCACGGAAACTGCCCTGGATTGGTCGTCGCGACGGCCGTGTCGCACGTCGAGAAACACGGATCAACGCTGCCGCCTCCACCCGCGCCGCCGCTACCGCCCGAGCCATCGCCACCGCCCGCGGAGGACGACGTGATGGTCGACGAAGCCGCGCTCGGAGGGAGAGGCTCGCAGGTGCCGCCGACGCACGTCGTATCGAGCTCCGCACGGCACGCCACAACGAACGCAAAAGGCGCGGGCGCCATCCACAGCAAAGACCAACCGAAACGCATGGCGCGAAGAATAGCCCGGGAATCACCCCCGAACGCGAATTTTCAGAGTGGCCGATCGACGCCAAGCTCCGTCGCGCGACGCGTTGCCGCATCGACGGCGTCGATCAGTGCCGCGCGCAATCCGCCCGCTTCGAGGCGCGCCAAGCCAGCGACCGTCGTGCCGCCGGGGCTTGTCACGCGGTCCTTCAATGCCGCGGGGTGCTCGCCCGTCTCGAGCAGCAGCTTCGCCGAGCCGTAGACGGTCTGCGCCGCCAACGTCAGCGCGACCTCGCGCGGGAGTCCCATCTTGACGCCTCCATCGGCGAGCGCCTCGATCGCGACCATGACGTAAGCGGGCCCGCTCCCCGAAAGCCCGGTGACCGCGTCGAGCAAAGACTCCGGCACGTGCACGACCCGACCCACTGCGGCAAAGAGCGCGGTTGCGACGGCCAGGTCTTCCACGCTCGCACGCGCGCCCGACGCGATCGCCGTCGCGCCAGCGAGCACCAACGCCGGCGTGTTGGGCATAGCGCGGATGACTCGCGCGGGAGAAGCCGCTTCGAAGGTGCGGATCGGCACGCCAGCCGCGATCGTTACGACGAGCTCGTGCACGCGCGCAAGCGAGCCGAGGGCGGTCGTCATCATCTGGGGTTTGACGGCCATGACGATGAGGTCTCCCCACTCGGCATTCGGTTCGTTGTCGGGACGAACGGCGAGACCGTAGAGCGTCTCGAGGTGGGCCCGACGCTCGGCGTTCGGATCGCTTACCCTAATGTTTTCCTTGAAAACCTCACCGGACGCGAGCAGCCCGCGGATGAGGGCCTCGGCCATGTTGCCGCCTCCGAGAAATGCGATGCGGCGATCCGCCAAGAGAGCCATCGCGGAGAACCTTACGCCCAAAGCGCCGGCGGAGCGTAACGGATCCCGCCCCACGGACCCTCGGAGCAGCCCCGCCTTGGCGGGGTGACGCGCGCTCGAAGGCGCGGTATTCCACAGCGATGAGCGACGTGCGAAACCTCGCGGACTACTTCCTCTTCGACCGACTCGCCGAGGGCTTGAGTGAGACCCCGGCGCTGCTCTTCGGCGAGCGGCGCCAAACGTACGGCGAGGTCGCAAACGCCACGACGGAGCTCGCCGCGCACCTCTATGGCGCCGGCATCACCGCTGAAGCGCGCGTGCTCATCGCATTGCCCGACACGCCCGCCTACGCGGCCGCTTTTTTTGCCACGCTGCGCATTGGCGCGGTGGTCGCGATGGGCAACCCGCATGCGCCCGCTGAGGACCTCGCCCACCTCGTGCGCTACACGCGCGCGCAGGCGGTAATAACGACACCCGCAGTCGCTCTTGCGATCGCAGCCGAGACCAAGGACGCCGGCAGTCATGTCGTCCTGGTGCAGGACGTCGCAACGGGCGAGGATTGGCTGAGCACCGAGCCATCGCAAGCGAGGGGCACCTGGCTCGGGGCGGCCCTCGACGACGGTCGCGCGCGCATCGCAAAGGGGCAAGCCTCACGGCGCGAGACGCAGCGGGATGACCCCGCGATTTGGTTGTTCACGTCGGGCTCGACGGGCCGGAGCCGCGCCGCGATGCATACTCACCGCGATTTCGCGTTCAACACCGAACACTACGCCCTCGGCACCGTCGGCTACCGCAGAGGAGACATCACGGTGAGCGTGCCGCGACTGTTCTTCGGGTACGCCACGGGAACCAACTTGATGTTCCCCTTCCGCGTCGGCGCGACGGCCGCGTTCTTCAGTGAGCGCCCAACCCCCGACGCACTCATCAAAGCGATCGACGCCTACCGACCGACGATCGTGACCAACGTCCCGACGATGATGGGCAAGCTCCTCGAGGACGATGACGCGCGCGCGCTCCGTGGTGCACCGCGACTCGATCTGTCGAGTGTGCGCTTTCACTTGTCGGCCGGCGAGGCGCTTCCGCCCGCGCTGCTCGAGCGCTTCCTCGCGCGCTTCGGCGGTGAAGTGTACGACGGGATCGGCTCAGCGGAGATGTTCCACATTTACTGCTCGAATCGCCCAGGTGACGTGTTGCCAGGCTCACTCGGGCGCGTAGTCGAGGGCTACGAACTTCGAATCCTTCCCCTCGACGCGGACGGCGCGGGTGCACCCCCATGTGCCGTCGGCGAGAGCGGCGTGATGTGGGTGAGAGGCGACTCGGTCGCGCTCGGATATTTCCAGGACCGCGACAAAAGCTGGGAAACGTTCCACGGCCACTGGTGCCGGACGGGCGACCTCTTCCACGTCGACGCGAACGGCTACTACTGGTTCGAAGGACGAGCCGACGAGCTTTTGAAAGTCGGCGGAGTCTGGGTCGCGCCTCTCGAAGTTGAGAATTGCCTGAGCGAACACACCGCCGTCGCGGCCGTCGCGGTGATTGGGGTCGAGCACGATGGCCTCACCAAACCCAAAGCGTTCATCGTGACGAAGGCCGATACGGCCGTAGGCGAGGCGCTCGTCGACGAGCTAAAAACATGGGTGAAAGCTCGCCTGAGCAAACACAAATACCCGCGCACGATCGCGTTCGTAGACGAACTGCCCAAAAACGACCGAGGCAAGATCGATCGCAAAGAGCTGAAGCGCCGCGAGCTCGCAGGCGAAAACCCGGAGGGTCGATGAGGCTCGCCGAGCTGACCTACGAGGCCCTCGCGGAGCGGCTTCGATTGGGGCCCGTCGTGGTGCTCTTGCCGGTCGGTTCCGTGGAACCCCATGGACCGCACCTGCCGCTCGGGACCGATACCTTGATAAGCGAGGCTGTCGTCTTGCGGGCCGTCACGCGTCTCGCGGAGCGTGGGATCGACGCGCTCGTTGCGCCGGCCGTACCTTACGGCGTGACCGACTACGCGCAGGGGTTTGCGGGTGCCGTATCGATTGAGGCCAGCGTGCTAACGGCATTCGTTCGCGGCGTCGTGACGGCGCTTCTCGGTGAGGGATTCGCACACGTGTGTGTCGTCAACAATCACCTGGAACCGGAGCACGATGCGGCGATCCGTGCCGCGACCGAGGGCCTTGGTGCGCGCGCGTCGGTCGCCTGCCCGCTCACGCGCCGATGGGGGCGCACACTCTCGGACGAATACAAGAGCGGCGCATGCCACGCAGGCCGCTACGAGACCTCGCTCGTGCTCGCATCCAACCCCGAGCTCGTGTGCGAACCGAAGGCTCGTTTGCTCCCCGCGCGCACGACCAGTCTCTCTCGGGGAATCACCTCCGGAGAGCGCACGTTCGCGGAAATGGGCCTCGATCAAGCGTACACCGGAGCCCCGGCGGAAGCGTCGCGCGAAGAAGGCGAAGACCTCCTCGTTCGTCTGGCAGAAATGGTGACTGTCGAAGTCAGCGAAGCGCTCGCGGGAACGTGAGAGCCGAGCGTGGCGTCCCGGTGCGCAATGGGCAGCGATATCGGCCTGGTGCCACCCGTATGTAATTCTGAACTTGTATAGCCTTTCCATCGTCGGCTGGATGGTCACGCACCGTGACTCGGGGACGCTCGCCAAGAAGCTCATCGCCGACCCGTGCACGCGCCAAGGCCTCGAGCCGGGGCAGCTCAAGTTCCATGAAAATCGCGGGATATCGATGAAATCGAACCCAGTGGCGTTCTTGCTAGCCGACCTCGGCGTTACCAAGATGCGCTCGGCATGCTCACCCCGCCGAGGGGCACCGCGGCCACAATTGTCGAACTGCGCGAAGCTGCCTGCTGGACACTCGGTCCCGCCGAGTAGGGTTTGCGGGAGCTTCAAGCTGCAGGGTGTGGTGCCGAAGGCTTAGCCAGAGTGAGGTTTCGTGAATTATTTTGCAATTGATGAGGTAAACTTACGCACAGCTTTCGGAAGTTTGCTAAAGAGCGCACTCCGGGTCGGCAACTCCTTGCCACCGGAGCCATCCTATCCGTCTGTCAATTACGAGGTTCACGTGCCCAAGAAACTCAGCTCCGCGACCAATCCTCAGTTCGGTGCCAAGGCTGCATTCATTCGCTCGATGCCCGCAAACATGCCCGCGAAGGAAGTGGTCATCGAGGCCAACAAGGTTGGAATTAAGATCACCGAGGGGCACATCTACAACCTGCGCTCTTCGTCAACGAAACGGCCTAAGAGCCCCGCCACGACGATCACCGTGTCCAACGGCGGCGTCAGTGTGAAGCGCGGTCCCGGTCGTCCCCGCAAGGTTCTGGCGACCGTCACCGCATCGCCCGTTGCGGCATTCCCCGTTGCGGCATTCCCCGTTGCGGCATTGCGCGCCACCACGGCGTTCCCCGCCACGGCAGACGAAGCCAGCCTTCGTCGCGCGATTGCCGAGGTCGGCCTGACCCGCGCACGCGCCGTGTTCGCCGACGTCGAAGCTGCTTTCGGCACGCGCTGAACCCGCGCATCTGACTTGGTCGTCTTTTGACGGCTCACCGCGCGGTTCGTCTACGGACCACGCGACAAAGAAAACGCCTCGCCGGGGAAGGGCCCCCGCCGAGGCGTTCGTCATTTGAGCAGCGCTCGTTCTTTGGCCCCTCGGCTCAACCGTGCGAGTGGCCGTCGCCGTGCGAATGGCCGTCGCCGTGCGAGTGACCGTGCGCGTGGCCTTCACCGGGCTTCACGGGCTGGAAGTCGGGAGGCAACTGCGAGCCTTCGCCCCAGAAAAACTTCTCGAGTTCGCTCATCCAAACGCGCTGTCCTGACTCGCTCAGGAGATCGAGCCGATACTCATTGATGAGCATTTTCGAATGCTCGAGCCACATGCGCCACCCTTCCTTCGAGATGTTCTCGTAGACGCGCTTACCAAGCTCGCCCTTGAGAGGAGGCTTCGCGAGCCCCTCCATCGTTTTGCCGAATTTGGCACAAGTCACCATGTGGACCGCGGGGGGCGCGGGATCGGGGCTTCCAGTCGGTTGGGTCATCAAGGGTGAAGTTACCGAGCCGTCGCGGCGGGCGCAACCCGCGCGAAGGCCGGCGGCTCCCCAAACGTGATAACGTAGCCTCAAGGCGATACGAGCGAGTGAGCATCGAGGCGAGGCAGCATCCACGCGCCCGCGCGAAGATTCGCGTCGAGTACCAGTTCGGCGCAACCAGCGGCGCCGGCTACACCAATGACGTAAGCGAAGGCGGCTTGTTCCTCGAGACCGACACTCCGGCTCCGGAAGGCTCAAGGATTTACTTGCGCCTCTTCGTACCGGGAGAGCGGTCGAATCAACCCCTCAAGATGATCGGAATCGTGCGTCGGCAGCGCGAAAGCCCTGAGCCAGGCACCCCGAACGGCATGGGGATCCGCTTCGAGGTCGCCTACACACGGGCTCGAGAATGCCTCGGAGGCTTCATCGGCGAGGCCCTCACCGATCCGATGACCGTACGCGAGAGTGCCCTCGACGAAGCCGGAGAACCCGACGATGCGGAGACTCCGCCACCTCCCTCGGTCGCCGCCGCCGCCGGCTCGAGCAGCGTGTGGCTCTGGGGCTTTGGGGGAGCCCTGATCGTCGCCGCGCTCCTGCGGCTACTCCTGTGACGTGACCGCGAAGAAAACGTGGCCTCGCCGAAACGAGCGTCGCTATGGTGGCGTCGTGTCCTCCCCCAAGAGCCTGCACCTCGCGGGGAAAGCCGAAAAAACGCCCTCCGCCGCGCGCATCTGGATCGCGAGTACCTATTTCGCGGAAGGCTACCCGTACTCGATCGTCAACAACCTCGCAGAGCTCGTCTTCGCCAGCCTCGGGGCGAGCCTCGGAGCGGTCGGTCTGACGTCGCTCTTCCACCTCCCGTGGAACATTAAATTCTTGTGGGCTCCGCTCGTTGACCAGTACGAAACGAAGCGCCGATGGCTCATCGGCATCGAGATCGCGTTGTGCATTGTTATGTTGGCGGCAGCGTTGTCCGTATCGAACGCGGTGCCGATGGGTGCGCTCGCGGCCGCATTCCTGGCCCTCGCGTTTCTTTCGGCAACACACGACGTAACGATCGACGGGTTTTACCTCGAGGCGCTGGATGAACGAGAGCAGTCGCGCTTCGTAGGGCTCCGTCAGCTCTCCTACAAACTCGCAAACCTCCTCGTTCGTGGCCCGGCCGTGATCCTCGCCGGCCTCGTCGGGTGGCGTTTCGGCCTCCTCGCCTTGGCGGTCGTGATGGCGGGCATCACGCTCCTCCACGCGAAGGCACTTCCGCGCCGTGAAACCCCGAAGCGCCCCATCAGCGACCTCGCGCGAAGCCTGGCGCAACCACAGTGGGTAGCGGGCGTCGTCGCGCTCGGTGGAGTCATCTGGCTCGAGGGCTCGTTTCACCTACTCGGCAAGTTGGGTCGGAGGCTCGTTCCCTCCCTCGCTCGCGTCCCATTCGAGGGATGGATCGCAGTCGCGCTCGCGCTTGGCGTCGTTGCGCTCACCTTACGCAGCCGCTCCCGAGCGACCACTCAATCACCGTATCGCGCTGCGTTCAGTGGCTTTCTCGCACAACCTCGCGCGGGGCTGATCCTCGCTTTCGTGCTGCTTTTTCGCACGGGGGAGTCCTTCCTGCAAAAGATGAAGTGGCCCTTCTTACGGGACCAAGTTCATCTGACCCTCGAGCAGTACGGCATCGCCAACGGCACCTTTGGCGTGATGGCCTCGTTCGCCGGCACGCTTCTCGGGGGGTACCTCATCTCGCGCCACGGCCTGCGACGCTGGATCTGGCCGTTCGTGATCGCCCAAAATGGCCTGCATTTGCTTTACGTGGTCCTCGCGAAGTGGGCCTTGAGCGGCAGCGTTGGGCTCGGTGCGGTCACAGCCATCATCAGCATCGAGCACGTCGGCGAGGGACTCGGCACCGCGGTCTTCACCGTCTTCCTCATGCGGTGCTGTGATCCTGCTCACCGTGCGGCCCACATGGCGATCGTGACCGCGTTGATGAGCATCGGCTTCACTGTCGCGGGGATAGCGAGCGGCTACCTTGCGCAAGCGCTCGGCTTCGTCCGCTACTTTGGATTCACGTTCGTCGTGACCATTCCGTCGATGGCGCTGATCGCCCTGGTGCCGCACATTGACGGTCGCGAGACCTCGAAGCCTTAAGCCACGCGGGTGCTCGACGCGGGTCGGAGTAGGCTCGGCTGGCTAAGCGTCTCCCGCCGGCGGAGGCAACGTCTCGAGCTCTTCAGAATCCGGGTGCGTCTCGACGTGTCCTCGAGCCTGCACCATCGCGCCGGTCAGCATGGCGACGAAGAGGCCAAAGGCCTTGCGTGCCAGCTCATCATCGTCCGCGAGGAACTCTTGAATGCGCAGGCCCTGAATCGTCGACGAGATGAGAAAGGCGAGCGAACGGGGCAAGCGAATCGGCGTGCCCGCAGAAGCGTTAACGACTTGTTCGGCACCGAGCTCGATGAATTCACGGGCGCGCTCTTGTGCGAGCTGCATCCGACTCTTCATGTACGGGTCCCGCCCCGCCTCGGCCATGAGCTCGAGTTGCAGTCTCAAGAACTGCTTCTCGTTCACGATGTCGAAGGTCTCCCAGAGCGTCTCCTGGAGGCGTTGCTCCGGGGAGGCCGCGGCGAGCACCTCGAGCTTGTGCTGGACGCGACGGAAGTAGCGTTCGTGGACGAAAGCTTGCAGCTCCAAGATGAGGACCTGCTTGCTCTCGAAGTAGTAATGAATCATCGATTTCGTGAGGCCCGCCTCCTGAGCGATCTCCTGCACGGTCGTGTTCGCGAGCCCGTCACGCGAGAAGCAGCGCGAGGCCGCATCGAGGATCTGCACCACACGCGGGTTCTGCCAGTCGGAATGCCTCGGCAATTCGTCGTGGCTTTTGGCCGGCTTGCGTGGCGGGGGGACTTTATTTTTCGGTTTTGCCATTCACTTCCGGACGACCACAAGCACGGCGGTCGGTCGGCCGGTAGATGCTAGGGCGCGCCACCGAGCGAGTCAAACCACGACCGACGTCGCGACTGGAATCCGCCATCCGCAAACCGCCCGTCGGGTGTAGCCTCAGGCACCGTGAAGCCATTCACTTTAGCGCTCGTCGGGCTGCTTGCGGCATGTTCGCGGGTCGCAAGCCCAGTCGCTCCGCCGTCGCTCCCCATCCAACCAGCCGACCTGACGGCAACGGTGCACCTGATCGATGTTGGGCAAGGCGCGGCGACGCTGCTGGAATTTCCGTGCGGGGCCATGTTGGTCGACACGGGTGGCGAGACGAACCACGGGTTCGATAGCGAAAAGGCGCTCGAACAGTACCTCGAAGCCTTTTTCGCACGACGCGTCGATCTCGCGCGGACCCTCGACCTGCTGGTGCTCAGTCATCCGCACCTCGACCACACCCGCAACGTCGAATGGGTCGTCGAAAACTTCACGGTGAAGAACGTCGTGACGGACGGCGGAGGACGCGGCTCCGGCGGCAAACAACAGGCGTGGCTCGAGACGTGGGCGCGAGCTCATGCGCGCCTCGAAATCGTGATGGCGAGCGACATCCCCGCGGGCGGCAAGACGAGCCCAACGATCGACCCTATCGCGTGCCTCCCTGTCGATCCGAAGGTGAGCGTGCTTTGGGGAGGGCTCGCCGAGCGCCCCGAAGGCTGGCCCGCGCGCGCGTTCGCCAATCACAACAACCACAGCGTCGTGGTGCGGGTCGACTTCGGCCAGGCCTCCTTCATTCTGAACGGGGACCTCGAAGAAACTGGCATCGACGCCCTACTCGAGAAACACCGAGGCACACGAGCCCTCGACGCCGACGTGTGGCAGGTCGGACATCACGGCTCCTACAACGCGACGACCGCTCCACTGCTCGAAGCCCTGTCCCCGCGCATTGCGCTGATTCCGATGGGTCCACCCGATCGTTGGGCGAAGTGGACCGCATGGCAGTTCGGGCATCCGCGAAAAAAGGCGGTCGACCGGTTGCTCGGGGCGGTAACCGACACCCGTGCTCCCGTAAACGCGCTCGTCGGAACGGCGGTCGAGACGTTCGAGCTTGCGCGGATTGACCGAGCCATCTACGCGACCGGCTGGGACGGGCACGTCGTCGTCAAGGCTACGCCGTCCGCAACGTACACGGTCACCACCGCGCATCCGGTGCGCGCGACCACCGGGATCCCCATGCCCTGAGCCCGTGGGCTCGCGTCAGCCGACGAACCGAAAGCCGCTCAGCTGGCGGCGAAATACTTGGTCGTGCGCTTCGTGCCGCTACGACGAACCTTACCGTCAGCCAAGAGTTTCGCGACCGGCACGTTCCAGCCATTGCGGGCGATCCCGAGGGCTTTCTTGATGGTCTCGGCCGTGGAGCCGGGGTGCGCCGCGACGTACTTCGTGATCGCGATTGCGGTCGAGTCGATCTCACTCATCGTTCGACGGTGCCTACCGCGCGGTACGCGGGCAGCCCGGACGCGTATTCGTGGCGTTTCGACTGCCACAGACGCCACCGGCCCCCGCACACGGGACTCCACGCGCGCAACCACCTCCGCCATCGCGCTGCGCACCGCGTCTCGATAAAGCTCGACAAGCTCAGCTGTGAAGCTCGCGAGTTTTCGGGAGATCGCATCCTCAAGTGATTGACTCATTACGGATCACCTTAACCACAAACAGGCGAGCAACTCAAAGATACTTCTCAATTCGTGCAGTCGCCACGTCCAGCATCATGGTGTTAGACAGCACCGAAACCCGGTCGAGTAGTCCCAGTGGGACACGTCATGAGCCGTCGTCGCGTAGAGACAGCCGCTGCCATTGATCACCGTGTCGACGTAAAAACCTCCGCGGAATGTACCCGCCGGGTCCGCCGTCCATTCGTGGAGATTTCCCATCAAATCGAAGACGCCGTCCGGAGTGACGCAATCGGCGTTGGCGCCTGCAAGATCGAGGGAATTCGGCAGCTGATTGAGACACGCATTATCAATCTCGGAATATATCCACGAGTCCGTGGTGCCGAAGTACTCGACCGCAGGGTGAACGTCCCGATGATCGTTGCAGCGACCAAGGACGAGTGCGTCGCCGTAAGGATAGACCTGCTTCTCCGGCCCGCGGCATGCGCGCAACCACTCCTCATCGGTGCAGAGACGCTTGCCGGCGGCGAGGCATGCCGCGTCCGCTTGCACCTGATCGACATACCCTTGCGGCACAGCTCCCTTGACGCTCACCGCGCGGACGGACGCACTCTTGGGATTGAAGTAAGGCGACCATGTAGAGCCATCGGACACGTTGACGAGCGCAGCCTCGTACGCGTCGATACAAAACGCGGCGACGGGCACCATGCCTGCAGGGCAGGCACCGACACCTTCGGCCTCGGTCAGCGTACCGTCAGGAACCACCATCGCATTCGGATTGCACGTGCCCGCTTCAATCGGGACGCAGCACTGAATCTGGCTTGGGCCGGCGCAATAGCCGGGCACAGGAGCAAACGCACCGACACACACGGCGACATCGACACAGACGCCGAGAGTGCCGTCGACTTCACACGGCGGTCCCTCGGGGAGGTTGTACATCCCGCCCGCCCCTCCAACGCTCGCACCCTGCCCGCTTGCACCCGAGCCCATCGCGTTCATCCCGTCGGCGCCGCCAACCGACGACGCGACGAGACCGCCCCCTCCCGGAACGCCCGACGCCTCGGCACCGCACGCGGCCGCAATCGGAATGACCAGCAGAACCCACCCCCGCCCCATCGTGTGAAGGTCCTTCGTTCTTTGGCTCCTGGCAAGCCCGCCAACGAAAGACTGTGGTAACGGGGGTGCCGATGAAGCGCTCGCCGCTCCTGCCGATTTTCCTCACCGTCTTCGTCGACGTGTTGGGGTTGACGCTCGTGCTGCCGCTTTTACCGTTCTATGCGCTGCACTTCGGCGCATCTCCGCTGGTCGTCGGATGCCTCGCCGCGACCTACGCGGTGTGCCAGCTCATCTCGGGGCCGATCCTCGGTCGCATCTCGGACGACGTCGGCCGCAAGCCCACGCTGCTCGTAAGTCAGCTCGGCACGTTCATCGGTTTTATCGTCCTCGGCTCCGCAAACTCACTGTGGATGCTCTTCGCCTCGCGCATCATCGATGGCTCGACGGCGGGCAACTTGAGCATCGCGCAAGCGTACATCAGCGACTCGACGAAACCCGAGGACCGCACGCGCGCGTTCGGGTTCATTGGCATCGCTTTCGGCACGGGGTTCTTGATCGGCCCGGCGGTCTCGGGGCTGCTCGCTAGCAAGTTCGGGTTCGCTGCTCCGGCGTACGCGGCAGCGGGGCTGTCAGCCCTGTCGATCGTGCTCACCGCGACGATGCTGCCGAAGCAAGATCCCAAGGCAAAAAGCGATGCGCCGCGCCGATCACTCAACTTCGGTCGGTTTTTGAAACGCGCGCTTCCGCGACGGCGCTTGCTTGAGTTCTTTGCGTTTACGACAGCGTTCTCGACCCTGGTCGGGGGCCTCGCGCTCTACCTCCACGAGCGCTTCAACTTCGGTGTCGAGCAAACCGGCTACGTCTACGCGCTGTCCGGCCTCATCGGAGCGCTCGTCCAAGGCGGCATCATCGGCCGCTTGGCGCGCAGCCTCGGCGAGGCGCGCCTGTCCTTGCTTGGCTTCGCGACGATGGCCCTCGGCTACGCTTTCCTCGGCGCAGCACACACGATCCCGGTGCTGGTCGTCCTCATCGCCGTGGCGGCGTTCGGCTCGGCCGTGGCGCGCCCTTCGCTGACGACGCTCCTCACCAAGAGTGTCGGGCCGAGCGAGCAAGGGGCCGTGCTCGGCGTCAGCCAATCCCTCTCGGGCATCTCGCAAATCATGGGGCCGATCGTCGCCGGGTGGCTTATCGGAACAAGCAGGCTGACGGCCTACGGCTTGGTCGCTGGTGGCTGCGCGATGGTCGGGGCACTGCTCGTTCGGCGGCCGCACTTGGAACTCGAGACGGCAGCCTGATGTTCACCCGCGCTCGGCGCGTAAAGCTCGACTAAGCTGCGCGACCATGATGTCGCGTTCGTTTCTTGGAATAGGTTGTGCCGCGGCCCTCGCCACGGCCGTTGGCTGCGGTGGCGATGAGAAAGACGCCGCCACGCCGGTCGTTCTCCCGGCAGGTGTCCAGGTCTTCGCGTACGGCCTCGAGCCACTGCAAACGGTGTCGCTCGCGCCATTCCCGAACGATCTTTACCGCGGTCCAGAAGGGCTCGAAGTTGCTCCTCTCGGCAGTGACCCCGTCCTCGTTACGCTCGCGAAGGAACTGGCACTCACGGAGCTCGACGCGGCGATCGACGGTCGCCCGGGCTTCGGCTTCGCGCAGCCAATTCAACTGTTCTCGAAGGAGCCCATCGCGCTCGCGTCGCTCGAAGAACGCGTTCATCTGATCGCGATGGACGGCCCCGAAGAAGGGCGTGAAGTTGCGGTGGAGTCCTGGTGGTCGAACGAAGCGAAGGCGCTCTCGTTTTTTCCTGCCGCGGGCGACTGGATGATGCCCGATACGACCTACGTGTTCGCGATCGACGCGGGCATCATGACCGACGGCGGCGAGAAGGTTGGAGGCACGGCGGCGATGGCGGAGGTGCTCTCCGGCGAGCGCCCCGACGTGCACGGCGTCGCATGGGACCGAGCCGCGCCGCTGCGGGTGTGGGCAGCCGAGCATGGCATCCCCGTCGTCGGTACGGCCTTCCGGACCGAGCCGAGCCTCGCGCCGCTCGAGGCGCTTTTGGCCGCGGTAAAATCGGCGAAGCTCCCCGCGCCAACACGTGAAGTCCGCTACGACGTTGCAGCCAGTACGATGGTCGACGGCGCGAGCTACGAAGGCGCCGAACTCGACAAGCTCTACGGAGTTCCCGTGGCCCCTTTCAGCACCAACCCAGGCAGCTGGGACTCGGGCAGCCGCGTGAACGCGAAATCCATTTCTGGCAGCAAATACACTGGCGGTTCGCTTCGTGGAAAAATCGCGAAGGTCATCTTCGGGAGCATCACCGTACCCGCGTTCAACTTCGTCAAAGAGGGCACCGCAGCCAAGCTCGCGCCGCTCGTGATCGAAAACGGCGTCGCCACCGCGACCCTGACGACGCTCATCCCAATCACGGTTTATCTCTGCGAAGGGAACCTCGCGAATCCGCAGAAACTCCCCGTCGCAATTTTCACACATGGGGGAACGGCAACCCGCAACAACGCGGCCCCGCTCGCGGCGATGAACTGCCAAGCCGGCGTGGCAACGGTGGCCGCGGACTTGCCGTTCCACGGCGGCCGCAGTGAGGTCACCCTGCTCGATGGTCGCATCGTCCCGAAGCGCGTCGACGCGCTAAACCAGCTGACGGGCCTCGGCGAAGGCGACGCGGGCTTCGTGCCCGACGGCGTCGGCGACCCGGCCGGAGCGGACGTCACGGTGGGCAACCTCTTCGGCCTCAACGTGAACCTCAACCCCACGATCATCGAAGCGAACCTCCTCTCGATTTCAACCGAACTTGCGGCGTTGGTGCGCTTGCTGGGCGAAGGCGACTGGAACGCATTCCACCCCGGCCTGACCTTCGACACGAAGCGTTTGTTCCTCGAAAACTTGAGCTTTGGAACGACGTTCACGGCGGGCTATCTCGCGCTCTCAGACGAGTGGAGCGTGGCGGTCGGGAGCACGGGCTCGGGCCATGTCCTCGGGGCGAATCTCACCGTTGCGCCAAGCAACGCCGCGCTCGCCACCACCGTGGTCAAAGCGGTCCTCGGTCTGAAGTCGTCGAACGAGGTGCTGGCCCACGGCGCATACCGCGATCCCATCGGCGGCCTCTACACGTGGCTCGCCGAACGAGGAGACTCCATGGCGTTCGCGCCGTACGTCCTACGGCATCGCAAGAGCAAGACCGCGCGGAACATCCTTCAATCGGGCGACAGCTGGGACGAGACGTTGAGCTCGCCTTCACAACTCCGGTTCAACGCCGCTCTCGGCCTGCAGGTCCTGGAGTCGGAAGG
Source organism: Polyangiaceae bacterium (assembly GCA_947475525.1). Taxonomy (GTDB): domain Bacteria; phylum Myxococcota_A; class Polyangia; order Polyangiales; family Polyangiaceae; genus SYFR01. The sequence continues at coordinate 94,234 of CANJMI010000004.1, forward strand.
TTGGACGATCGATCCGAGCATCCCCGGGAGCGCAACGCTTGTGCCGACCAAAGCGGCCGCGGAGACGCGCGAGAACATCACCTTCGACGGCGTGAAACACACCGCCGGCATCTTCTTCAACGCGGACAGCTGCCACGCGCAATTGGTCACGCCGCTGTGCAAAAAGAATTATGAGAAGGTGTACCCGGCCGTAGTCGAGCTCGCGCCGGCCGACGTCACCGTCAAGGTCTCGCCGATATGCGCTCTCCACGCCCAGGCGCTCCACGCGCTCGAGTCGGTCCTTGGCGGCGCTTCGGCAGCCACGATTATCCCACCGTCCGGCGACTGCGACGCGGTCTACGGCAAGTAGCCGACGACATCCTCCCGAGGACCGGGACAGCCGCGTGCGGTCGCGCACGGCATCGTCCGCGTTTGGGGGCTCATCGCGATTGACCTTTACCTTGAATGGAACGTGTTCTAGTCCAAAGTAGAACACGTTCCATTCGAGAGTTTATGGTCACAACGTTTCTCTCCTCCCCTACGCTCGAGGCTGCCCGACGCGCGGCCCGCCTTTTTCGCCGCTACGATCCGGACAGCTTGGACAACCGCGATGAGTCTGCGATCCAGCGGTTCGTCTCGACGGTGGCGCCGCTTATCCGTCGCTACTTTCGCGCGCAGGTCACGGGTCTCGAGCGCATTCCCGAGGGCGCAGGTCTCTATGTGGGCAACCACAACGGCGGGGGGCTCATGCCGGACGCGTATCTCTTCGGCGCTGCGGTCTACGAAGCGCGCGGGCTCGCCGACCTGCCCTACACTCTCGCCCACGACATCGTCGTCAGCTGGCCGCTCCTCCACCAGTTCTTCGTGCCGTTCGGTGCCGTACGGGCCTGCCCCGGGAACGCCGCGCGCCTGTGCCGCGCAGGCAAGAAGATGCTCGTGTATCCCGGGGGCGACGCCGAGGCGATGCGCCCCTTCCGTGACCGGAACCGCATCGTATTCGGCGCGCGCCGTGGCTACGTGAAGCTTGCACTCCGTCACGGTGTCCCGATCATTCCGGTCGTCGCGCACGGCGCCCACAACACCGCGATGATCCTCGACGATGGTCAATGGCTCGTGAAATGGCTCGGGCTCGACCGCAGGCTGCGCCTCAACGCGTGGCCAACCACGCTGAGCTTTCCGTGGGGCCTCACCTTCGGCCCGCCGCCTCCGTACGTGCCGTTTCCAACACGAATTCGCGTCGAGATCCTCGCGCCTATCCGCTTTGACCGCGAGGGCGACGAGGCCGCGAGCGACAGCGCGTACGTCGAAGCGTGCCATCTCGCCGTGCTCGGAGCGATGCAAGGCGCGATGGACCGAATGGCCGCTACGGCTTAACTTCCACCGATGCTCGGCCGGGTTGTTAGGATGCGCCATGCTTCGTAGCCGAGCCGCGTTAGCCTCGGTCCTCGCGACGACTTCGGTCCTCGCGCTGGGCCTCGCGCTGCGTCGTCCGATCGGTGGCCACGCAACGTCCGAACGCGGCGACGTCGGCCATCAAACCGGGCGCGATGGAGCACGCGCGGAGCACAAGGTTGCGCCCATCCACGCGCCGCCACGGCCTCATCCCGCGCGGTGGCTCGCTTTTGGCGGAGGGGCCGAGCCGTCGAGCAATCAGGTCTCGATGGAGAACGACTTTGCGCTCGCAGGCGAGGTATTCGGTCCCGGTGGCCTGTTGCTCTACGCAGGCGGCCCTGGCACCGAAGGGGTCTACGAGCTCGATGAGGCCGCGCCAAAAGATGAGCTCGCGCTCGAGCTTTCGGACATCCTCGCCCCTCATGGCGGGCGTGACGCGCGCTACCGACGCACCCGCCTCGAGCCGCACGGCGCGGCCACGCGTGAAAGCATTCGGTCGGCGCTTGCGGAGGAGCTCGCGAGTCCGGGTGCCCCGCTGCTCGTCTACATCGATTGCCACGGCGATGGGGGCGTCACCGTGCTGGACAACAGCCTCGCGACCTGGGGCGGCGACGCGCTGACCGTGAAAGAGCTCACCTCGATCTTGGACGGCGCAAAACGACCGGTGCGCCTCGTGGTCAGCGCGTGCTTCTCGGGCGGACTCGCGGAGCTCGCGTTCCGAGGCGGAACACCGGAGGGCGGTGGCACCGATAAGGATCGGTGCGGCTTGTTCGCGAGCACGTGGGACCTCGAGGCAACGGGCTGTGATCCCGATCCCGATCGACGCAACCACGACGGTTATGCCGTTCATTTTCTCCATGCCCTCCGCGGCACCGACCGCGATGGCAAGCGGCTTCAGGTCGACCTCGACAAGGATGGCCACGTGTCGCTGCTCGAGGCCCACACCCAAGCGCGCATTGGCTCGCAAGGCCTCGACGTTCCGACATCGACTTCGGAGCGGTGGCTGCGTGCGGTCGCTCCCATTCGAGGCGGCGGCTTGCCCTTTTCGCTGCGTGAAGAGGACGCGACGATCGCCGCACTGACGGTGCAACTGGAGCTTCTCGGTGACGCCGCGACCGTCGAGGCCGACGCCCGCAAGCGCTTGGACGAGCTCGAAACCCGTTACGCCTCACTCGCCGAATCGGAGAGCCAGGCAAACGAGGAGCTCGAGCGAGCCCGCGCGACCATGACCGGAGAGTTGCTCGCGCGGTGGCCCGTTCTCGAGGACGCTTGGCACGCCGAATTCGCCGCGACCCTCGCCCGCGAACGCACCGCGATCGAGCAATTTATCGAAGGAAGTGGAGCCTACGCGCGTTTTGTCCGGACGCGGGAGCGAGCTCAGCGAAGTTCCGACGAGGCGCTCGATGCGGCACTCGACCGAGCCCCCGTGGAACGCCTCGTGCGCGCGATCGACAACCGTGTGCTCGCCGGGCGACTGAAGCACAAGGGCGGCGCCGACTGGGACCATTACGAGAAGCTCCTCCGCTGCGAACGAAGCCACTTGCCGTGAAGGGCGTGTCGCATCATACGCCTTGCAACCATGGAAGGACGCGTGCTCATCGTCGCGGGCTCGGACTCCGGAGGCGGAGCCGGGGTCCAAGGTGACATCAAGACCGTGACCGCGCTCGGCTCCTATGCCGCAACCGCGATAACGGCGCTCACGGCGCAGAACACGCGCGGCGTCTTCGGGGTCGTGCCGGTCGAGCCCGCGTTCGTGATGCGGCAGATTGAGGTGGTACTCGCCGACATCGGTGCGGACTGCATCAAGACAGGCATGCTGTTCTCGGCGGCGATCATCGATGCGGTGGTCCGCGCGTTCGAGAAGTACGCCCGCGGGATCCCGCTCGTCGTCGATCCGGTGATGGTCGCGAAAGGCGGCGCCGTGTTACTCGAACCGGAAGCTCGCGCGCTCTTCGAGCTGCGGCTCTTGCCCATAGCCTCGCTCCTGACGCCCAACGCGCCCGAGGCCGAAGCGCTGACGGGGCTCCCCGTGCGAGACGTGCAAGACATGCAGCGCGCAGCCGACGTGCTGCTCACCAAAGGCGCGAGCGCCGTTCTGATCAAAGGTGGGCACTTGCCAGGCGACCGCGTGTACGACCTTCTGCGCACCGCCGACGGCGCCGAGCGGTGGTTCGACGGACCCCGAATCGAGTCGCGGAGCACGCACGGCACGGGCTGCGCACTCGCTTCGGGCATCGCGGCTGGCCTCGCCCGCGGACTGCGCTTGGAGGACGCCGTCGCCCGAGCGCGCGACTACGTCGTGGAGGCGATCCGACGTGCACCCGACCTCGGGACGGGAGCGGGCCCACTGAACCACGCGCATTCATTCGAGCCGACGGCGAACTGAAGCGACACGCGAAAGAAGGCGTGTACACTCGCCCGCATGCTTAAATCGCATGCAGAGAAGTTCGGCCTCGCCTGCCTCGTCTCCTGCCTCGTAGCGTGCGGGACGGAGCCCGCGGCAAGCGAGCGCGAACGGCTCGGCGTGACGGAGTCGTCGATCATCAACGGGGCACCCGATGCCGGGCACCCGATGGTCGTCGCATACCTTCACAACGGCTCGATTTGTTCGTCGACGATCGTCGCGGTCAAGGGGTCGACGGGCTACGCGCTGACCGCGGCCCATTGCGTCGGCTCGGAGCTCGGCGAGCTCAGTGTCGGCTCGGACATCAACGCTCCGACAAAGAAGTACACCGTCACCCAGGCGCTCGCGCACCCTGGTTACAAGACCTCGGGCGTCTACGACGTCGCGATGCTGAAATTCAATGGCGCGGACGGCGCGACGCCGATCATGCCGGTCCTCACCCCACAGCTCGACGACCTGAAGTCGGCGACCACGCTCGACGTGATTGGTTTTGGAAAAACCGAAGACGGTGGCGGCCAGGTCGGGGTGAAACACCACAAGTTCTTATCCGTTAAAGACGTGACCCCACTCCGCCTCATCTACGATCAGCAAGCCGGCGGCCTCTGCTCGGGGGACAGTGGCGGTCCCAGCAGCTACTACCCGAACATCGAATACGTCGCAGGCGTGCACTCGTACGTCGCGAGCAACAACGGCAGCTGCCTCGTCGAAGGCGCGGACATCCGCGTCAGCCCGTTCGTCGATACGTTCATCATGCCGTTCATCAACGGGCAGCCGATCGGCACGCTTACGTGCGATCAGTGCACCGAAGCGCACACCGCGAACGGTCTCTGCTCGAATGCAGTCGGGGCCTGCTACGCGGACAAGCAATGTCCGAGCTACCAAGCCTGCACGCAAGGCTGCAAGACGAACGGATGCGTCGTCGAGTGCAAGGCGAAGTACCCGGCCGGCGCGATCCTCTACGACGCCATTTTTGCTTGCGTTTGCGACACGGGGTGCGCCGTCGAGTGCGAGAAGGCGTCCTTCTGCAACGCGCCACAGTGCGGGCTTTCCGCCGCCAAACCCGCGTGCCAGTCGTGCTTCGAAGCGAGCTGCTGCGCCGAGGCCCAGGCGTGTTCGGAAAACGCGACGTGCATCGACTGCCAGAGCTCACTCGTCCCCGGCGCGGGCTGCAAGGCTGATCCGGTGACGCAAGCCTACGAGGACTGCCTCGCGACCTCTTGCAGCGATGCCTGCGGCATCCCTTCGAGCTCGAGTGGTGGGCCGGGGGCGACGTCGGCCGCCTCGGGTGGAGGGTCGAGCGGCCTCGGCGGTGGCGACGCGGTGGCCTCATCGACGAACGTGGGCGCCGGCGGCGCCGGACCGACGGGTGAAACGATCACCGTGAGCGCGTGCAGCGCAAGTGCGGGCCGGGCGAACGGTCACGCGAACGGGTGGGTCTTGGCCGGGCTCATCGGCGCAGCCTGGATCCTCCGCCGCGAACGGCCGCGCGGCTGAGCGATCGCCCTCCCGGTCGAGTAGCCGATGCACCCGGAGATGAGCCGGGCTAGCGTCCGCAGTCTCTCGCCATGTCTGCATTGACCGTCCGTAAGCACGTTGCCATCGCGCTGGTTTCGGCAGCCGTAGTGCTGCTCCAAATTGCCGTGACCCGCATCCTGAGCGTGGTGCTCTGGTACCACTGGGCATTCTTCGCGATCTCGTTGTCGATGCTCGGGATGGGGGCCCCGGGCGCTTGGCTCGCCTTGACGAAGCGCCGCCCCTCGCTCGATCGCGTGCTGCTTGCGGCGGGCATTCTCGTGCCGGTCGGCGTTGCCGCCATGGTCCGCGGCCAGCACCTGTTTGGCAACTTGGCGATCGTGTTTTGCATGCTCTGCCTCCTCCCGGCGCTCTTGTGCCTCGGCACGGCGGTGTGCCTCCTTCTCCTCGAGGCCGAAGGGCTCGCCGTCTCGAAAATGTATGGCTGCGATCTGCTCGGCGCGTGCCTCGGCGCGCTTTGCGTCGTGCCGCTGATGAACACGATAGGGACGCCCGAGCTTGCCGCGTGCGCGGGCTTTTTGCCGCTGCTCGCCCACGAACTCACCGCCCCCGAAGAGCGCCAGTGGATGGCCCGCGTCGCCGTGATCGCGCTCGGTGCGTCCATCGCGTGGGGTACGCCTTACCGCATCGAGTACACGAAGCTATACCGCGAAGAAGGCGCGCTTAAGCCGATGTTCGTGCGCTGGACGCCAACTGCCAGGCTTGCGGTATTTCGCTCGTTCCCGTGGTCCTCGGATGACTTCGGTTGGGGGCTTGGAACGAAGGCTTCACCCGCCGCGGCCCCACAACAATATTGGCTCGAGCAAGACGCCTCGGCGGGAACACCCATCACCCGCTACGATGGCGACGACGCGAAGCTCGAGCACCTGAACTACGACGTCACGAGCGCGGTCTATCAACTGAAAAAACCGCGTTCCGTTGCGATCGTCGGAGCGGGTGGCGGGCGCGACATCCTCACCGCTCACCTCGCAGGAGCCGAGCACATCGATGCCATCGAGCTGAACGCGGGCATCGTCTCTGCGATGCGCGAGCAGTTCTCGGCGTTCAACGGCGGCGTGTACGATCTACCGGGGGTAACTCCGATCGTCGGCGAGGGGCGCAGCGTGCTCACGCGCTCGACGGGCGGCTACGACGTCATCCAGATCTCGATGATCGACAGCTGGGCGGCGACGGCCGCGGGTGCGTACTCGCTCTCCGAAAACAATCTCTACACGGTGGAGGCATACCGTCTCTACTTCCAACGCCTTGCCCCGCGCGGCATCGTCTCGACGAGCCGGTGGCTCGCCGTCGACTTCGGTTTCGAAGTACCGCGCCTGCTGCTGCTCGTGCGAACGGCGCTCCTCGCGGAAGGCGTAACCGAACCTATGCGGCACATCGCCGTGCTCGAAGCCGGCAAGGTCGCGAGCATCCTGATGTCACGCGCGCCGTTCACGACGGAAGACCTCACCGCGCTACGACAGGTAGCCGAGACTCGCGGCTTCACCGTCGCGCTTCCGGCAGCGCCCAACGCGCCGACGCGGCGCTCCCTCACCCAGCTCATCGACCGAGGAGTCGCGTCCTTCGAGCAACAGGGATTTTCGCTCGCGCCTCCGACCGACGACAAGCCTTTCTACTTTCAGATGCTCTCGCCCTTTCGACAGCCGAGCGCCGCCGTCGTCGACAAACTCGGGGTGAACGCGCAGTCCGTTCGCACGCTGCGAACGCTCATGGTCGTGATGCTGCTCGTCACGCTCGCCTTGTTTTTTGCGCCATTTGCAGCAAAACGCAGGCTCGAACGATCCGCGGACTTTTGGTCCGGCAGCGGCTACTTCCTCACCATCGGGCTCGCGTTCATGTTGCTCGAGATAGGCTGGCTCCAGCGTTGCGTGCTCTACCTCGGCCATCCGAGTCTCGCGGCGACCGCGGCACTCGGCTTCATCCTGCTCGGGGCGGGCACAGGCTCGATGCTCTCGCGCACGGTATCCCTCGCGAAAGCCGAACGTCTCGGCTGGATCCTCGCCGTAGCGTGCGCGCTCGTGAACTTCGCGATGGGTCCCATCATGGATGCCACGCTCGGACTCACGTCGCTGATTCGTTTGCTCGTGACCGGCGTGATGCTCGTGCCGGCAGGCATGCTGATGGGCTTCGCATTCCCCCTCGGCATGCAGGCCTTCAGCGAGACGAACAAGGCGTGGTTTTGGGCGATCAACGGCGCGGCGAGCGTGCTTGCCAGCGTCGCGTCGCTGGCCCTCGCGATGGAGTTCGGCTTCCGGTGCGTCGGCTACCTCGGCGCGGGACTCTACGTGCCAGCGTGGCTGCTTCTTCGCGAGCGGCACCGTGGCCGGGCACTACGCACCGCACTCGTGACTGCGTGCGCACTGCCCCTCGCGGTCGTCAGCGTATCGCAAGCGTGGGATCTTGTAACCGCGGTCGCATCGCGCATCCGCTACCCCATCGACCTCGAGTGGATGGAAGGCGGCCAACTCATCACGGCGCAGCGGCTGATGGAAGGAAAGCCCATCTACGAAGCCTGCGCCGACGGCTTCATTCCGTTCGCCTACCCGCCGGTTCATGCGGCTTTGGTCGCGCTCGCCGGCAAGCTCTTCGGACTATCGTACCCAATCGCCCGCGGGGTGAGCGTGCTTGGCATCACGTGCGCATTCGCGCTTCTTTGCCGCGAATCCTTCTGGAGTGCACGGCGCGGCGCACGAGGCTTTTATGCCGCCCTCGTGACGCTTGGCTGGCTCGCCGCAAGCTATACCGTCTCGGGCGCCTGGTACGACATCGTCCGCGTGGACGCGACCTGCATGGGTCTGCTCGTCGCAGGCATGGTGATGTCCCTGCCCGCGATGACCCAGTCGATTCGCGCTCGACTCAGCGTAGGCCGGTCGCTCGCGGCTGCGCTCTTGCTCACAGGCGCGATGTACTCGAAGCAGTCGGCCGTGTTGTTCATGCCGTGGATTCTCGCCTTCGCGGTGTGGCGTGAACATCGCAGCGGCCTCCGGCTAGCGGCATTCGTCGCGCTGCTCGCGGGTGGCGCACTTCTCGCGATGAACGCAGCGTCACACGGGCAATTTTGGATCTTGGTCTTCGAGGTGATGGGGCGCCACCCGCTCTTGCCGGAGCTCTTCGGCATGGCGTTCGTGGCGCTGCTCTTCTACGCGCCGTACACCGCGCTTATGCCCGTGGTGGTGGGATGGCTCGGACTAAAGCGGAAGCTTGCGGTACGCGTCGCATTTTGGAGCGGGGTCGCCCTGAATGCCCTTGTCGTGTCGCTTTTTACGTCCTCGAAAGTCGGCGCCTACATCAACAACATCATGACGGCGGCGATCTTTCTGCCGGTCGCAACGATCATGCTCGGGGGGGCGTGGCTCGACTCGATGCCACGACGCGACCCGCGGAGGCCACTTCTCGCATCGGGCGCGGCACTCGTCCTAGGCTTTCTGCTCTCCACCCAGCACTTCGACTTTAACGCGATCATTCCGGCCCCGCGTGAATGGACGCGAGCGCAAGCGCTCGTCGAGTTCGTGAGAGAGCTCCCCGGAACGGTGCTCTTTCCGGCGCACAGCTTCATCCCGTACCTCGCCGGAAAATCGAGCCCGCAACTCCACGAGCAAGGCTACGTCGACGTGATCGGTGCAGGCGTCGAGTCGATCGACGTTGCCACCTGCGCGGCCAACGTCAACGCGCGGTGGCTTATCACCAACGATAGGACCGAGCCTCACTTTCAACGGTTGCTCGAGGTGGCCTACGAGCCGCGGCGTGAGCTGCCGCCGTTCATCAAGATGGTCATCGGAAAGTACACAAGTCCGACGCGCGTCTACGAACGACGCCCCGGCGATCCGTGGCAAGCCAACCGGCGCAACACGCGACGTCTCTTTGACTTCGAGTCGGGCACGCTTGGCGGCTGGGAGCGCACCGGCAAGGCCTTCGAACCTGGCGTCACCGAAGCGGTCCTTGAACACCAGCAACCGATCGTCGGACACCTAGGCCACTGGCTCGTCAACTCCTACCACCCGACGATACTCGACGCCGCCACAGGCTCGCTCACTTCGCCGCCATTCACGATCGACCGCTCCCGCCTTGGATTTCGCGCGGGCGGCGGTCCTTCAAAAAATCTCCGCATCGAATTGCTCATCGAGGGCAAGGCCGTGACTTCGCTTGCTGGACCCGGGCCTGGCGCCATCGAGATGTTGACGCCGACTACGTGGGACGTGACGGCATGGCGCGGCGCGACTGCCCAGCTCGTCATTCGTGATGACGAACCTGGCGAGTGGGGGCACGTGACTGTCGATGCCTTCGAGCTCTTCGACCTGCCTGGGACCTGACGCGCCGATGGCCAACGTCATTCGGGTCGTCGGCGGTGCGGTCACGCGCGATGGAACGTGGCTCGCGGCCCAACGCAGCGCCACCATGGCGGAACCGCTCGCGTGGGAATTCCCTGGCGGAAAGGTCGAGCCCGGCGAGAGCGACGAACGCGCCCTTGTCCGTGAACTCTACGAAGAGCTCGGCGTCGATGTCGTGACCGGCCCACGAATTGGGAGTTCGTCGGTCGCACGCGGTGATCGGGTGATCGAGCTCATCGTCTACGAAGCGTACCTCGCCCGCGGTGAACCCCTCGCTACGGAGCACGCAGCGCTTGGGTGGTTCGAGCCCGCGGAGCTCCGCGCCCTCGACTGGGCAGAAGCGGACATCCCGATCGTGAGTGCGCTTCTGACAAAGCTCGCGTCGCAGGGGTGACCCGACGCGGCAAGCGACAGCCCGCACCTCCAAACACAACTCAGTTCGGCTCGGCGTCGGCCTCGCACTCCTCGTCCTCGAGTTTTTCGCGCGAGCCAATGCCCCATTCGCGCATCCGGTACTGAATCGTGCGGCGGCTGATCCCGAGGATCACCGCAGCCTTGGATGGCGAGCCACCAACCGCGTCGAGGGTGCGTTGGATCGCGAAGCGCTCGAGCTCAGCGAGGGTCACGCCGGGGATCATCAGCCGAACAGGTTCACTCTCGCGTAGTTCGCCGGCGATGGCGAGATCGTCCACGCCGACCGAAGCCGAGCCTGCCAGTACGACGGCCTGTTCGATGATGTTCTGAAGCTCGCGCACGTTGCCCGGCCAAGGGTATGCCGCGAGCGCCTGCCTGGCCTCGTTCGTGAGGCCATCGATCTTCTTTTCATTTTCCGCTGCGTAGCGATGGAGAAAATGATTGGCGAGCAGCGGGACGTCGCTCGGGCGCGCGCGCAGTGGAGGGACCTCAAGACGAACGACGTTGAGGCGGTAGTAGAGGTCCTCTCGAAACGTTTGTTTCTCGAGCATGCTCTTGAGGTCGCGGTTGGTGGCCGCAACGACGCGCACGTCAACCTGCAAGGGCTCGTCTCCACCAACTCGCTCGAACTCGCGCTCCTGAAGAAACCGCAAGAGCTTCACTTGAACGGACAGGGGGATCTCGCTGACTTCATCGAGAAACAACGTGCCGTGGTGCGCCTGCTCGAACCGCCCTTTGCGGCGACTAACAGCACCGGTGAAAGCGCCCCGCTCATGACCGAAGAGCTCGGATTCGAGGAGCGACTCCGAGAGCGCCGCACAGTTGAGGCGCACGAACGGCCCGGAGCTTCGCTTCGAGTTCTGGTGGATCGCGGCGGCGATGAGCTCCTTGCCAGTGCCCGTTTCACCCTGGATGAGCACCGTCGCGCGGCTTTGCGCAGCCTGATGCGCTTTGGCGAGGAGCTGCTGCATCAACGGATGAGACGCGACGATGCGGCCGAACTCACCTTGAGCGCCGCTTCGCTCGCAACGCGCAAGAGCGGAGGCATGCCGAGTCGCCTGGGCCTTCTCGCACGCCTGCCGCAACACGAGGGCAAGAGCGCTCGCGTTTACGGGGCGCGGAAGGCAATGACCCGCACCGCGCTTGACCGCTTCGACAACAGAGTCGACCGAGCCTTCGGCGGTGATGGCAACGATCGAAGTCACAGTACTCGCGCGGCGGGCCCGCAAAACGAGCTCGAGGCCGTTCGGATCCTCCGCATCGACTTGCACAAACACGACGTCCGTTGCGGGGTTCTCAAGCAACGCAAGAAACCCAGCCGTGTCCGACGCCGCCTCGACGACGTGCCCCGAATCCGCGAGCAGCCCCACGACGTGCTGCGAGAGCGATGCGTCGCTCGCTGCGATGAGAACCTGACTCACTCGCTTACCCGCATCCGACGACAGCATGCCCGACGTCGCCGCGCGATACCAGCGACGCGTGAGTGGTCGCGCGCGCCCGCGTCTCCGCAATGTGCCCCAAACGTGTCCACTAGGAGAGCGAGGCCCAAGCCGCTAGTCTCCGGCGCGTCCATCATGAACGTCGAGCACCCCGAGCCATCCGCCGAAGAAGCCGCGCGCATCGCCGCCGCCCGTGACGTTCTCATGAAGCTCGACAAGGCCATACGCATGCGTCGCTTCTACGACGCGAACCACGACCTCGTGCGCCGATTCGAAGGTGACTTGGTGACGACAGTCCGCGCCTTCTTCGAGAGCCACGGCGAGTTCTCGATCCGCGTTCGACCGACCTCGTTCGAGGTGGGCTCCTTCCCGATCAAAGCCGCGGAGTGCGATGAGTTCGCGCTTTCAGTTTTTCGGCAGGGGATCATCGCCCTCCGATTTCAAACGGCGCTAGGCGACGAGGAACTCGTGCGTTTTATCGAGCTTTGTGCGGCCGGACTGCATGCGAACATCGGAGAGACCGATGATCTTCCGACGCTTCTGTGGCGCGGGAACCTCACGCACATCCAGTACGCGGCGCCGGTCGGGTACACGGAAGATGACGGTTCGTTTCGCAGTGAAGACGACCTCTTCGTCGATCAAGAGTCCGTCAGTCAGGTGATCGGCGAGTCGCTCATGATCGACTTCGATCGACTCCCACCCGAGACACGCAAAGCCTACGAGGCGCGCGTCATCAAGCTGAAAGGCAACGACGACGAGCTCCCCGCGGACCTGCTGCAAGAGCGGTCTGCCGTCGCGAGCGAAACCACCCGCGAGCTTGCTCGTCGGACCTTCGAGGTCGTGCGCTCCGTGGTGTCGATGCGCTCGCGGGGACCGGACCTTTCGGCTGACGACATCCGGCGGCTCTTCCTCCACTTTCGAAAGCTGTTCATCGATTTCGCGGACATCGAAGGCCTCGTGTCTGTAGCGGAAGCGACCCACCAGTTGCTCGAGTCACCGACGTCGTCGGCGGAGGACAAGGCCTCCCTTCAAACGATGCTCGAGCAACGCCTCGACGAAAAAGAGCTGACTGAAATGCTCTCCCGAGTGCCCGGCGGCACGGTCGGTAACCTCGACAAAGTTACGACGCTTCTCCGCGTCTTCGGAGGAAACGACCGAGCGATGATAGCGCGCCTCGCCGATCTCGACGAGAGCGACGCGGGTCGCAGCGCCCTCGAACACGTCCTCGTTGAAGTCGCAGGTAGCGACCCCGAGTTCCTCAGCAACCGGTTCCGCGGGCAAGAAGGCAAGCGAGCGGTCGAGACCCTCGTTATGCTCGCTCAGGTCGACATCGCCCAAGCGCGGATGGCGGTCGCGGTTCGACTCCCCGGCGCGAGTGATGAGACGCAACTTGCATTGCTCGACGCCGTCCACCAGGTCCCGAACCTCCTCGACGTACGCATGCAAACGGCGCTGATCCGCCTCGCGTCGAAGGGCGAACCACTCCGCGGGAGAATCCTCGAGAGCTTCGCTGTGCATCCGAGCGCGGCGACGGCGATCCGCGAAGCTACTCTCGAGTGGGTGAAAGATCCGGACTTCGACGAATGGGGGCCGAAGACCGTCGAAGCCGCATTCCGCGTGATCGTCCTCGCAGGTGCAATAGAGCCGGCCATGCCGCTTTTCACGCAAATTCTGGAGCGAAAATCGCTCTTCGGCCGCAAACAGCTCGGTGAATTGAAGCTCGCCGTCGTGACCGCGCTTACGGCGAGCGACGAACCCGAGGCTCACGCACTCCTGCAACGTCACGGCGAAGGGAAAGACAAAGACTTGGCGGAAACATGCCGAGAGGCGCTCGAACGCATCGCCGCTGAACGCGCGCGCGGCACCCGACCGAGCAAGCAAGGGGACGGCTCGTGAGTGGACCATCGGGAGGCGGTGCGAAAGGCACCCCGGAAACGACGGACGTGCGTGATCAGGAGCTCGCCGGCCAGCTTCTCGTCGCGAGCAACGCCGCGATTCGCGTCCTGCGGGTCCACGACAACCTGAACGACGCCGTCTCGAAGCCGATGGTGGCGGTGCAAAAGCTCGTGGACAACCTCTCCGAGCGGCACCCACGCGTCATCCTCGCGCTCGTGGAAGGTGTGTTCTACCTCGACACGACGCGGATCCGCCTCACCTCGGCCCGACTTCCCGTCGCGACCCAGCTCGCGGAGGAATTTTCCGCTCGCGCGATCGGCGGGATTTCTTTCGAGAGCGGCATCACCCTGGAGGAGCTCGTCACGTTCTTCCGCACGCTCGACTCGCTGCGGCACTCGTCCGATTATCACCTGCTGCAAGCGGCACTCGCGGAAGCGGGCGTGAAGAAGGCAGGCGTATCGAAGGTGCTCCGGCCGATCACCGAAGCCGACGCGAAAAAATCCGCGCAGGACCAAGCCGCCGACGTCTACGTAGCGGCCATCAAACACGTCTCTCAAGTCATCGGGACGAAGGGCGGCGGCTCGACACCGCGCTCGAAGCGCATCATCCATGAGCTCGTCGATCTCGCCGACAACGACCCCGTCACCCTGCTTGCACTCGCAGGCTTGCGCGACACGGGCTCGGAGGAGAGTGAGCATTCGGTGGCTGTCACCGCGCTATCGATCGCGCTCGGACGGCGCATCGGCCTCGAGCGCAACCTGCTCGCGGATCTTGGCATCGCCGCGCTCAACCACGACGTCGGGCTCGTCGAGATCGGTGACGACGCGAAGCGAGACGTGGACCGTCACCCCGTCATCGCGCTGCGATCGATTCTCCGATATTCGCCGACCGAAGCCCTCTTTCGCCAGGTGCTCTCCGCGTTCGAACATCACCGCGATTACGACGGCGGCGGGCACCCCGCAGTCCCCGGCCTCGGTAAGCCGCACCTCTTTGCGCAAATTCTCAGGGTCACCAACGATTTCGACAGCTTGACGCGCGGGCGTCGAGGACGCGAGCCGCTCGACGTTCCAGAGGTCGCCTCCACCATGCAACGGGGCTCGGGCACGGCGTACAACCCGACGCTCCTCACCCTGTTCTTCGACTTGATTGGCGGCCTCGATGAAGAAGGTTCCGCAAACGTCTCGTCTTCGCCGCCGAGCGACGTCGACGTGATGCTCGCGGCTTTCCTTGGCAAGGCCATCGAAGAGCCTTCGCCGCCGAAACCGATAAGCGACGTTGACCTCATGCTTGCGGCTTTCCTTGGCAAGCCGGTTGATGAGCCGCCGCCCTCGCGACCGAAACCGATAAGCGACGTCGACCTCATGCTTGCTGAGTTCCTCGGAAAGAAGGAGGAGGTTGTGCAACAAGCCGCGAGCGCACACGCTCCGGTCGCAAGCGCGAAGGCCCCGAAGAAGAATGCACTCGGCGCGATGAAACTGAAGAAGGTGCCTCGCAAGAAGGCGGCGGCGACGGCCTGAAGCTTGGCCCCGCTAAACGCGGTAGTCGAGGTAATCGAGGCAGTCCCAAAGACCCTCGCGGAGTTTCTCATCGGAAGCGATCTCGTTGGCGACCACCTCCGAGGCGAGCTCGAGCTTCGGTCGGAGCGACTTCAACTTGACCGGATCCTTCGAGAATTGTCCGAGCAACGCGATGGTGCGCCGCGCATCTTCAATCGCCGGTCCGCCGCCACGCTCGTAGATCACTTTGTCCAGCTTGATGCAAACGTGGGCGAGAACGGCTTCGAACTCGGTACGACTGACGATAGGCACGGTACAACCTCAACTGCTCGAAGAACGGATTCACTCCGTCGCGGACAACGTCGCAACGGGTGCCGGGTTGATGCGCTTGACGATGCGGAGCCATGCGATGTCGGCGTAACCGTCATCGCTCGAAATGTTCGAGAACGGAACGCCGATGAAGACGGAAGGCGCAAGCGCCGTCATGGCGACGGAAGCGCCGAGCCCAATCCAGGTGCGGCCATCCTCCGAGTAAGCCGCGCTGACGTCATTGCCGACACGCGAGAGCTCGAGCAGCTGCGGAAACGTGCCCGGCGCCATCAACTCGGTCCCATCAACGGCCGGCTTCGCCTTCGCCTTTCGCACGAGGCTCACCCGCTGCCGCGGTAGCTGCTGGAGCGAAGCCATCGCAAACGCGGCATCGACATCGGTGTTCTCTCGAAGCATCAGGCCACCCATTTTCGACGGGCCCCCGAGGCTTCCCCCCACACCGGCGATTGCAACATCGGCCGTAAAGTCACCGGACACGCTTTGATAAAAGTACACGCCTTGATCGCTCGTTCCGCCAAAGTCCTGGCTCTGTCCAGTGATGCGAAGCGCGCCGTTCACAATCTCGCTCTTGCCGTCTGCCTTTCCGAAGTTTGCGAACTTCCAGCTCGTACCGTCGAAGGAGTCATCGAAGTCGGCCCAGTAGGCGTAGACCTTCGACGGATCGGCGAGCACGGGCGGCGGCTTCAGCTTGCCGAAGTAGAGCGAAAAGGAACCCGTGCCGACGTCGGCCTCCGGCGTGCGAAACCAAATCGTCGTCTTCGCATCGTTCCAAGTCGACATGGGATCAACCACGCGGTCGAGCTCGACGAGTTCGCTCTCACCTTGGAATCCCACGCGTAAATCGGTCCCATCCTCGCGTGCGATCTTCTCTTTCACGAGGGCTGCGTGGTCGAACGTGAGCGCAATCGAATACGACGGGGGAACCTTGCCGCTCAACGTGAGTTCGCGCTTGAACGGGTATGCGGCGAGCCCGACGAGCGGCAGGCCGCCGGACGTCACGTCGTCGGACGATTCATTCGAGCAGCCCGTCAGCGCCGCGACGAGCACGAAGACAAAAGCACGGTGTCGCAACCCCATGGATGGGCAATTACCACATTCACGGCGTCATTCGTTGAGAACGACGACCGGCGCCCCTCGCTCGAGGCCCAGCCCATCCGCCGCGCTCTGCTCGGCTCGGGCGACCTCGACGACCCCGAAGGAATTGATAAGCGCGAGGTAATCACCCGGCAGCACGTCCCCGTACGTGCGGCGCAGAGGGAACACGCGACCGCCCGCGCGCACCTTGGGTGTTTTAATGTCCGAGAGCAGCGCCGCATCGATGTTGGTGATGAGATTGCCGAAGTTGTCGACTGCGATAACGACGCCGCGCACTTGGCCTTCAACGATCTGTGGCTCGTCCACCCACGAAGGGACGATGTTCGTGACCTCGGGTCCGAAGTCCTCGGGCTGTACGCGCCCGGCGGCGAGCTCGGCGCCGATCGGGGCGAGGATGTCACGACCGTGGAAGGTCGCGCTCACGCGGTCGAGCTCGATGCCGAAGCGACCGAGTCGCGTCATGTCGAGTTGATAGATGCGCGACCCCGGCGAGACGACGAGCGGCGCCAAGAGGCCGTTGTCCGGGGCGACGAACGCGTGGCCATCGACGACTGCGATGATGATGTCGCGCTCGGTTCCGACACCCGGATCGACAACCGCGATGTGGGTCGTTCCCACTGGGAAATAGCGGTATGCGCGCTTCAGCCAGAAGCCGGCTTCCGCGGGAAAATGCACGCTCGTCTCGTGGGTCAAGTCGATCACTTGAGCCTGCGGCGCGCGAGCGATCATGACGCCCTTCATCGTCGCGACGAACGGTCCCTTGTGGCCGAAATCGGTGGTGAGCGTGATGACGCCAGACCCAATAAACTGGTTCACGACGTCGAGTGTAGTGCGATAAGCGGAGCGCGAGCCAGGTCGACGTACAGGCGCGCTCGTGGCATGTGTCAAACGTGAACGTTGCGGAGCTCCATCGTCGATGCCTCGCAGCTGCGCTCTCGCTCGCGCTGCCGATCGGATGCCGCGAACGCGAACGCTGGCCGATGCCTACGCAGGCCGCCAAAGAAACACGCTCACGCGAGCCTGAGTGCCGCACATTCGAAGACTGCCCCGAGCTTGCCGCGCCATGCCCAAGCTCGCTCACGATTGCGAGCGCCGCCGTCCCAACCGAGGCGCGCTTCGACGAGCGACGCACGTCGGAAGTGCGAGGGCGATTCGACAACGAGGCTCGGTCCCGCCAGGTGTGTTGTTACAGCTGGAGCGAAGGCTGCCACGGTCGGCCGCTCTTGCTGCAAGACGGGACGGCGCTCCAAGCGG
This sequence comes from Polyangiaceae bacterium, assembly GCA_947475525.1. Lineage (GTDB taxonomy): Bacteria > Myxococcota_A > Polyangia > Polyangiales > Polyangiaceae > SYFR01. The sequence continues at coordinate 111,791 of CANJMI010000004.1, forward strand.
CGGACGTCGAACGCAGCGACTGGCACTGGGAACTCGAGCTTACGCTCGACGCGGGCGAACATGCAGGTGAGGTGGCTTCGCGGTGGCTCGATATCGGTCGCGCGGAGCACGCCTCGATCGCGAGCTTTCTGCGGACTTCGCTCGGTTTATTGGCGCAAGGTGCACCGAGCGAGCTCGTCCAGGCGCAACTGCGGGGCGCCGAAGACGAGGTGCGGCATGCCTGCATCGCGTTCGGGATCGCGCGGCATTTCGGGGCGGCCCGAGGCCCTGGACCGCTTGACCTCGCGTCGCTGCCGCCGCTCGCGACTACAGACGAGCTGGCGCTGGACACGCTTGTCGGAGGTTGCGTGGGGGAGACCGTCGCGGCCGCTCTTGCGCTCGAGTCGGCCGCGCGTGGAGCCGCTGAGCTTGCGCCATGGCTCGAGCGAATTGCGGATGACGAAGGACACCACGCGGCGCTCGCGTGGCGGACCCTCGGCTGGCTATTCGACCGTTCGCATGACCGGGACAAACTCGCGGAGGCGATCCGCCGTGCGACGGCACGAGTGGGCGAAAATCGGCCTGCGCGAGGAGCGAGTTCGTACGAAGCTTTTGGACTGCTCGATGCATCGACCAGCGCCGAGATCCGCCGCGCTGCCCTAGCCGCGATCGTGAGCCCGTGCGCCGAGGCGCTGCTCAGCCGATCATGAGCGCTCGGATGACGAAGACCGGCCCGCGCGCCACCCAAGTATTGCCGTCGCGACCAGCGCAACGCCGAGGGTAAGGACCGAGCACGCGGAGGGATGCACGCCGAGCGCGGGGCTCCCAGGCCACGCATAAACCGGCCCGCCGACAACACCGAGCGTGACAAGCGCCCACCCGAGATCGCCCCCTAGTCGTGCGGCGACCGGCATGGCGCATGCGAGCCAGAACATGCGTCGGAACGCGGGCGAACGCACCTCGGGAAGTTCACTTCCGAGGACCACGGCAGTCGTCGCTGCGACCCCCGCGAGCACCATGCCCGCGCCCTCAGCCACGGTCGCAGATTGCGCGCCCGCGGAGGCGTGACGGGCGAGCTCATGCCCAGCTCCGAGGGCAAGGCCCCACGCCCCCGCGAACGTCACGTCCGCGCGTGACGTCAACCTCGGTAGGCGCGGCGCAAACCTGAGAAAGAGCGCCGCTAGCCCAAACGCTAGCGGACCGACGGCCAGCCAAGGCAAGAGTGACACGAGGCCCGCGGGATTCACGGCCCAGCCAAAACCAAGGAGTATCGCTGTTGCAGCCGCGAGCGCGACGCCGCGTGCAGACGCGGTTCGCTCTTTAGGTGGTCGGCCGAGCACGAGCGCGAGGCTCCCAAGACATGCGGGCAACACGCTGCGCGCGCCGAAGCGAACGCCGTCGAGGAACGTCGCGGGCGGCAACGCGAGGGCACGCAACTCGGCCGTCATGGTGCGAGCGAGGATCGTATCGACGTCGCGTATGCCGTGCTCGGGAAGGTCGGCGCGCACCCGACCGCGCAGCCATGCGAGGCGTTCGTCGAGCTCGATAGCGTCGCCCGTCCGCGGTCCGCCGAGCCGTTCGAAGCCGGGCCACACGCCCTCGAGGTGAGCGGCCGAAAGCCACCGAGCGGCGGCGTCTCGGTCGCCCCATGAGAGCGCCTGCCGCGCACGCACGAGGCGGTCGCGCGTGCAGCCGATGGGCTCGCCTTCGCAGGCACGCGCGAATGCTTGCCGCGTGCGCACGTTGGCGAGCATGCCGGGCAAACTCGAGTCGGAGACCCCCGCACCGAGAAGGCGTGTCGCGAGGTCGGCATCATCGAGAAGGGCGAGCTCCGCGGGGGCAAACGTCGGTGCAGGTGTCGAGGCGCGCTCCCGATGGCGCAGTGCCGCGACGACATACGCGACATCCCAACGCACCGGCGCGGCTAGAAATCCGTGAGCCACCATCGCGGTGCCGGGGACACCAAACGTCACGCTCTCCCAGGCGCGCCGAGGGCTGATCGGCGTGGCCTCGCCGACGAACGGTGGCGGCCGCGGCTCGAGGGACCGAGCGCGCGCGGTGTCCGCTTCGCCAAAGCGCCCGTGGCACGTTGCACAATGCTCGAGGTAGACCGCGCGCCCGCGTTCCCGGTCAGGTGCGGCCGCAGGCAGCCGGTCGAGCTGATAGACCGCGGCCACCTCGTCAGCGAGCCGGGCCGCGTGCGCTGCGACGACCTCGACGGGATCCAAACTGCGGACCTCGCGCCGTAACCTGTCGAGATCATTCAGGCCATTGGGCAGGTGCGCCTTCATCCCTTCGAGCGCCGGCGAGAGGGCCTCCAGGATCCCGAGCTGTTCGTCCCAGTTGCGCTCGTAGCGGTCGCGGGGAGCGAGGCCCACACCGTAATCCGCGCGGACGTGCTCGAGGGCGGCGACGACCCGCGCGGCGTCCCGGTCATCTTCCCCGAATGCCCTCGGCGAGGCGGTCAGAGCACAGGCTGCCGCTGCCAGCGAACCGAGTTGCCGCGCCGTCATCGATGCTAGTATGGAGCGCTTGCGCATCACGCGCGTCTTACCCAAGAGGTTCCCATGAAAAGCTTGATCCGTGTTGGTTTTGCCTTCGTTTCATTCGCTGCCCTCGCCGCGGCTTGTTCCGCAAAAGGGGGCTCGGACACGTCCACGACGTCGACGACCACGACGACCAACGAGTCCACGACCAGCAACATGGTGGCGACGAGCGGCGGCGGCGACGTGTCGACCTCCAGCATGAACACCTCGGGAGCCGGCGGCTCGATGAAGCCGAAGGAAATGGACTGTACCAACGGGATGGACGACGACGGTGACAACTTCACCGATTGCGATGACTTCGACTGCAAGGGCAAACCCGAGTGCCCCGCGTCAACGGAGAATTCCGACGCGCTCTGCAGCGACGGCATCGACAACGACGAGGACAAGCTGACCGACTGCGCGGATCCGTCTTGCCACAACCACCCGGCCGTCACGCTCTGCAAAGAGACGAATTGCACGGATGTGAAGGACGATGATTCGGACGGCAAGATCGATTGCGCCGACAAGGACTGCTGGAAGGACGCCGCCTGCGCCACCAAGGTCGAGTCGGGTGATGTGGCTTGCGCCGACGGCAAAGACAACGACAGCGACGGCAAGACCGACTGCGCGGACTTTAGCTGCCACGACACGAGCCCGAAGTGCGTCGAGACCGAGTGCACCAACGGGATGGACGATGACAAGGACACCTTCGCGGACTGCAAGGATTTCGATTGTCAGTACGCCGGGAAGTGCGCCGATGCGGAAGTGACGGACTCGACCTGCAGCGACGGCAAAGACAACGACATGAACGGCTTCATGGACTGCAAGGATTTCGGCTGCCAGAAATCGCCGGTGACGACGAAGTGCGAAGGCAACCCCACGACCTGCGCCGACGGCATCGACAACGACGGCAACGGCTTCACGGACTGCGGAGATTTCGCATGCCGCAACTGCATGGGGATGAAGCCCTTCGCGGCGGCGACCTGCGCGCCTTGCGGTTGAGCCTCTCCAGGTAGGCAGGTGTGCGGAAAGGTCCGCACGCCCCTACGCGGACGCGCTTCAATAAGAAACGCCCGGCCCCTTTCGAGGGTCGGGCGTTTTTTTTTACGAAGCAGCCAGAACAAACCGCCGGCAATACCGGACCGGGCGCAGACCCGTCAGCCCGCTGCGCGCGACGAGGGTTCCGCCGAAGAGCCCGCTGAAAACGCGGTGTTGCCAGCCTCACCATCGGGCACGAGCGCATCGAGTACCCCGTCGACGAGGCCCATGTGGCTCCGAAGGCTCTCGACGAGCGGACCGACGACCTGGTCCAGACGCTCATCATGCCGGGCTTTGGCCACCCGCTGCAGCTCGCTCAGAAGCACCAAAATACGCAGCTGCTCGGTCTGCAGGCGCGCAATCACGTCGGGGGAGACGATGCTTGGCTGGCTCATGCCTTCCCCCTCGCATCTCGTGTGCCAGGCCTCGGACCTGCGATTTGACTTGGAATCGCAGCGGCCCCCAGCCGTTCCGCGCATCGTTTGCACGAGGGGTTGGCAACCGGTGCACGCTTGCCGGGGCTCGCTGGCGGAAACCGCTTCCACGCCGGGCGCTACCACTGCTATTTCGGGGGCGAGGTATAGAAGTGATGACGTTCCGCAAACTTGGACTGGTCTCGCTCGCGGCCCTTGGGCTGTGCGCATTCGGCTGCGATAAGAAGCCAATGGAGTTATCGGCCCCCCCGGCGGCTGCCCCGGCGGCAGTCTCGGCCACGCCCACCGCTTCGGCGACGGCCTCCGCGGCCACGAGCGCCGCACCGGCGTCATCGGGTGCAGCCGACGACGACGATGACGACGACGACGACGACGAGTGACCGTCGAACTGCTCGCTGCCGCCGCTTGCACGTTGCTCGGATTCGGCATCGTTGAAGCGGCGCGGCATCGGAGGCGCATCCACTCCGTGCCCGTTCGAATTCACGTCGGCGGAACGCGGGGCAAATCCAGCGTCACTCGGCTTGTCGCAGGGGGGCTCCGGCGCGCTGGAAAGCGGACCGTCGCAAAGACCACGGGATCGCTCCCGTCCTTTATTTTTCCGGATGGGCGAGAGACCCCAATCCTCCGCGCAGGTGCACCCAACGTCATCGAGCAGGCGCGCATCTTCGCCTCCGCGCGCGAGCTCGGGGCGGATGCCATCGTCCTCGAATGCATGGCGCTTCAACCTGAGCTGCATTGGCTCTGCGAGTCCAAACTCATTCGAGCAACGCACGCCGTCATCACGAATGTCCGCGCCGACCACCTCGACGTCATGGGCCCCACCGAAGCCGACGTGGCTCGGTGCCTCGCGGCGATGATCCCGATAGGCGGCGTCCTCGTCACCGCTGAGGAGACGCATCTCGCGGTCCTCGAGGAGGCATGCCTCGATCGCAACACGAAGCTCGTCCGCGTCACCCAAGATGAGGTTCTCGCGATAAGCGACCACGAGCTCGCCCGCTTCGAACATATCGAGCACCGAGAAAACGTCGCGGTCGCGCTGCGCGTCCTCGCGGAATTGGGCGTTGACCGAGACCTCGCTTTTGAAGGCATGTGGGCCGCACCGCCCGACCCGGGTGCACTCACCGAGCACGACCTCGCGTTTTTCGGTCGGCGCATCGTGTTCGTCAACGCCTTCGCAGCAAACGACCCCGACTCGACGTCGCGCGTGTACCACCTCGCCCGCGCTCGCTACCCCGAGCTCGAGCACGTGATCGCGCTCTTCAACCTCCGTGAGGACCGTCCCGACCGCACACGCCAGCTCGCTCGCGACACCGCTTGCTGGCACAGCGCCGACCACGTCGTTTTGGTAGGCGACGGCGCCCGCCTTTTCGCGCGCGAAGCCGGCCGCGTGAACATCGCAAAGGAACGCTTCACGATAGTCGACCACGAAGCCGTCGACGCGATGTTCGAGAGCATCGTCGAGCTCTGCGGCCGCGAAACGCTCGTGATCGGCATGGGAAATATCGGCGGTCCCGGCTTCGAGCTCGTGCGCATGTTCAAGAACCGCCGAACGCTCATGCCCGATCCCACACGCGTGAAAGGCGAGCTATTGTGAAGGACTTGGTGGCGGTCGCCGTCGGCTTGGGCCTCGTGCTTGGCGTGCTCGGAACCGAGCTCTTGGGTCTCGCCGCGTCGGGGCTCGTCGTGCCGGGGTACCTCGCACTGCACCTGCACGAACCGAAATCCCTCGCCGCAACGCTCGCCGTCGCTTTCGCTACGCTCGGTTCGGTGCGTTTCGTATCGACCTTCGCGATCGTGCACGGTAGGCGGCGTACCGCAGCGATGCTCCTCGTGGGCTACCTCCTCGGCCTCCTCACCGGCGAATGGTCCGGCCTCTGGACCGCGACGGATGAGCACGCGACAATAGGTCTGGTCATCCCGGGTCTCATCGCGCTCGGCATGGACAAGCAAGGGGTAGTCGAGACGTTGAGCGCGCTCACCGTCATCGCTGTCCTCGTGCGGCTCGTGCTGCTGGCCGGTGGCGCGGAGTTGCCTTCGTGAAGTCGCTCTACTGGCAGGCGGGTCGTCACTCGCGGAGCGTGCTCGTGCTGCTCGCCTTCGTGTCGGCGGCTTCACTGCTGACGGTGGAGCGATTCCAAGTGAAGCAGCGCACGGCGTACCACTCCGAAAAAGTGAAGGCCGCCGAGCTCACCCAACACGCGTTCCAGGTCCTCAAAGATGAGCGGCTGAAGCGAAACGAACCTATCGACGCTCCGATCGATCCGACGGGCTCGGGACTGATGGGGCGTTTGGTATCGCCGACCACCACGGGCACGGGCATCGCCGCCGCAAAGCAGACGAGCATCAACCCGAACTTCGCGGCCGTGGTCGTCCAGCTCTTGAAACAGGCCGGCGTGAAACCAGGGCACGCGGTCGCCGTTGGTCTATCGGGTTCGTTTCCCGCGCTCAACGTCGCGACGCTTGCTGCAATTCAAACCATCGGCGCACGCGCGGTCACAATCTCGAGCGTTGGATCGTCGCAGTGGGGCGCGAATCTGCCGAATTTCTCATGGCTCGATATGGAAAAAGCCCTCGTGCTTCGGGGCGTACTCGAACACCCCAGCGTCGCGGTGTCGCCCGGCGGCGTCGACGACCGTGCGCTCGGCCTCGAAGCGAACGGCAAGACGGCGATCGACGAAGCTATCGCACGAAGCGGATTGCCGACCCTCGACGCAAAAAACCTCGCCGATAGCATCGAGAAACGCATGGCGACCTACCGCCGTGCGGCCGGTGATTCCCCCTTGCGAGCGTTCGTCAACGTAGGCGGAGGCACGAGCAGCGTCGGCACCCGAATTGGCAAAGAGCTCTTCAAGCCAGGGCTCAATCGAACCCTACCGCGAGGCGCTGCGCCAGATTCCGTGATGGCGCGGTTCATCGCCGACGGCGTACCCGTCGTGCACCTGAGTCGCATCGAAGTGCTCGCCCGACAGCACGGATTGCCGGTGCGACCGAACGCCACGCCGCCCGTCGGAGAAGGCGTCCTCTACGTGCAAGCCTTGCCAAGCCGCATGCTCGCCGCGGGTGCGTTCTTGTTGATCGTGGGACTCGGCTTCGTCCTGCTGCGACCCCGCGCGTGACTCACGGTGCGCGTCGCTCGATGCCCGCGTGCTTCTCGATCGCACGCGTCAACTCGAGCCTGTCAAAGAGCCGCTCGACATAATCGAGACGGTCCGTTTCGACAACGAGGCTCGGCGAGGCATCGTAGCGGGTAAACCATTCTTCGTAGAGCCGATCGAGCGACGCGAGGTAGCTCCTCGGCACGGCCTTCTCGAAGGCGCGCCCGCGCTTCTTGATGCGTTTGACGAGCGCGGGGAGCGGACAGCGGAGGTAGATCATCAAGTCAGGTGGCCGAAGCTCCGCCCGCAACGTTTGGTACATGTCGCAGTAGCTGACCCAATCGCGGTCGTCGATGAAGCCCGCATCGTGGAGGTGGGCCGCGAAAATCTCGGCGTCCTCGTAAATCGTGCGGTCTTGGACGATCGGCGGGGTCTTCGCACCCGTCGCCGAGACGCTTGCGTCGATGGTGCGGTGGATCTGAAACCGCTTGATCATGAACCAGAGCTGCGAGCTGTACGCCCACCTGGGCATGTCGCCGTAGAAGTCGACGAGGTACGGATTTTCGTCGTGCGGCTCGAAGAACGGCACCATGTCGAACTGCTGGCGCAACCACTCGACGAGGCTCGATTTGCCCGCCCCCATATTCCCGGCGACGGCAATCACCCGGGGAGCTCGCTCTCGTCGCGTCGGCATGCGGCTCGCATTGTCACGCGAGACCTCGATGCGTCGCAACCACGGAAACGAGCGCGCGCGTACGGGCTGTCAGCCGCGGCCCTCGGTGGTATAGCCGCGAGCACCCGATGACGCAGGACTTCGACGCGAGCAAAGGCCAGGAAGGCCTGGAAGATCACTACGAACAGTGGTTCGCCCACATCGCCACGGATTTTCGCGCCACGAGCCTGAACCGCCTCGTGCTCGGCCTCGTTCCACCCGGTCGCGTGCTCGATATCGGCTGCGGCAGCGGCGCCCTTTCCGCGGAGCTCTTGCGCGCGGGCCGCATGGTCACGTCGCAAGACGTCTCCGAACGCATGGTCGCGATGACGAGAATGCACCTCGACCGCCAGGGCCTCGACGCCGGCCACGTGCGCCTCGGCACAATCGAATCGATAACCGAGCGGGGCACATTCGACGGCATCGTCGCGCTCGACGTCATCGAACACATCGAAGACGATTACGCGGCGCTCGTACGGCTCCGCGAAGCGCTCGCCCCAAACGGCACGCTCGTCTTATCGGTGCCGGCGCTCACCTGGCTCTATGGGCCAAAGGACGTCGCCGTCGGGCACTTCCGTCGGTACGACCGCGACGGACTCTCGGCGTTGCTCGCGCGCGCCGGTTTTCGACTCGAGCGTTGCCGCTACTGGAACGCCCTCGGGATCGCGCCCGTCTGGCTGGCAAACCTCCGTGGCAAGCGGCTCGACGAAAGCCTGCGTTACTCGAATTCGCCCGTAAAACGCTCGCTCAACGCGGCCCTCAGCGCGTGGTTCCGTTTCGTCGAGAACCCGCTACCGATGCCGCTCGGAATGACGCTACTCGTCCGCGCGAGGCTCGAGTGAAGCTCCTCATCACCGGCATCGCGGGCTTCATCGGCTCCTCGCTCGCACGCCGCCTCGTGGAGCGTGGCGACACGGTGCTCGGCATCGACAACTTCGACGCGTTTTACAGCCGCGCGACGAAGGAGAAGAACCTCGAGAGCCTGCGCCCGCATATCGAGTTTACCGAAGGTGACATCACGGACCGCGCGGCGCTCGACACCCTCCTCGCGCGCGGCAACGTCGATTGCGTCGTGCACCTCGCTGCCCTCGCCGGCGTACGACCGAGCATTCGCACACCTTGGCGCTACAGCCACGTCAACGTCGTCGGAACCGCCCACGTCGCCGAAGCGATGGTCGCCCACGGGGTCGGCCGACTCGTGTTCGCCTCGAGCTCCTCGGTGTACGGCAACAACACGGACGTTCCCTATTGCGAGACCCAGCGCGTCGATGACCCAGCGAGCCCCTACGCCGCCACCAAGCGCGCGGGAGAACTGCTACTCGACACCTTCTCCCAACTCCACGGGCTCTCCACCGCGGCGCTGCGCTATTTCACCGTCTATGGACCACGGCAACGCCCCGAGATGGCCATCCACAAGTTCTGCCGCAGCATCGACCGCGGCGAGCCCATCACCGTCTACGGCGACGGCCAATCGAGCCGCGACTACACGTTCATCGACGACATCGTCGATGGCACGCTCGGCGCCATCGACAGCACGCTTCACGGTTGCCGCCTCTACAACCTCGGGGGCACAAGCCCCATCCGCCTCGATGGACTCGTGCAAGCGCTTGGCCGCGCGCTGGGCAAAGAGCCCATCGTTCTGCGTGAACCGCATCAGCCCGGCGACGTGCTTCAGACCTGGGCCGACGTCTCGCGAGCCCGCGACGAGCTCGGCTATGTACCGAAGATCCCGCTGCACGAAGGCCTAACCCGCTTCGCCGCCTGGATGCGCGGCGAAACCGAGTGGTGACGCGCCCCCAAAAAACAACTGCCCCCGACGAGCTCGGCGACATGAAGCCACCGAGCGTACCCCACGACGACGCGCATTTTTGTGGGGGCTGGGCGCTTCTTCCGTTCAGCGGCCGTAGACGATTCGCTCGCTGCGAAAGAGGGCGGCTGTCGCAAGCACGGCGACGCACGCGAGCACCATCGCCGAACCGCCGGCGGCAAAAAACGCGAGCGGCGTCGGAGCCTCGCCCCGCACGATAGCCGCCAAGATTGCCTGCTGTCCGACGACGGGTAGCGCCGCCATCGCGGGCCCCGGCTTCATCGGCTGCAGCGATAGATAAAGTGCCGGGAGCATCGGCGCGAACGTCAAGAGCGAGAGGTATATCTGCGCCTCTTTGACGGTGCGCGCGAAGCTCGCCACCAAGAGTTCGACGGCGGCGGCGAGCGGCGTGAGCGGCAAGACCGTCGCGAGCACCAGCAGGAGGTCGCGAGGGGATAGACTCGCGGCCATGCCGAAACGGTGAAGCGGCACGCGGCTGAGCGCGAGAGCGGTGCATGCGAGCGTGACGACGACGGTGGTGGCCGCGAAGGCCGTCGCGGCAAACCACTTTCCAACCACGAGGTCCCGTCGTGAAACCGGCGTCAGCAGCAAGGGTTCGAACGAGCCGCGCTCGCGCTCTCCAGCGGTCACGTCACTCGCGAGATGCATCCCCCCGATGAAGGCGGCCATGAGCACGAACAAGGGGACGAAATTCAAGAAAACAGCGCCGCGCGACTGAGGCGTCGAGAGATCAACCTCGTGCACCGCAACGGCCTGTGCGAGGTTCGGACTCACGCCGCGGGCCATGAGCCGCAGCGCACCGACAGTCTGGCCGTACACCTGAAGCGCGCGTTGGACCCGTCGCACCGCGGGGCGAGCGTCCTCCCGCGCGTCATCGAGCACGAGCTCGACGTCGGCACTTCGCCCCAGACGTAGTGCCTCGGCGTAATTGCTCTCGACGATCAGGACCGCATCGGCACGTCCCGAGCGTACTTCCGCGATCGGATCGGCCGGCGCATCGACGACCGTGATGCCCTCGTTCACGAGGTGCCGAATCAGCGCGGGGGCGCGCTCCGCATGAGCCACCGGCAAGCGAATCGGAGGCTCGGCCGTCGCGCGTTCCACGAGCGTCGCGAGCATCAACGAAACGAGCGTCGGGCCGACGAGCGGAAATACGAGCAAGGAGAAAAGCGCCCGGCGGTCACGCATTCCATCGCGGAGCTCTTTCTTCAGCACGACAAGCACGAGGCGCGCGCGACTCATTCGCTTACCCCGTCGAGTTCGGACTCTCGCACCGTCGAGGTGAGCTCGATGAACGCTTCCTCGAGCGACGCTTTGCCGGTGCGCTCGCGCAGCTCGTCGGTCGTGCCGCAAGCGACGACCCGTCCCGCTGACATCACGACGATACCGTCGCACAACGCGGCCACCTCTTGCATCGCGTGACTCGAGAACAACACGGCTCGGCCGCGCGCCTTCAACTCGCGGATGAAACTTCGCAGCGAGCGGATACTGAGCACGTCGAGCCCATTGGTCGGCTCGTCGAGGATCACATTCTCGGGATCGTGGACGACCGCTCGGGCGATCGCGACCTTCATTCGCTCGCCTTGCGAGAAGCCTGCAACGCTCCGGTCGGCGAGAGGCCCAAGCTCGAGCAGCTCGAACAACTCATCGATTCGGCGCTCGAGAGCGCGACCGCCAAGACCACACAGCTCGCCAAAATAGCGCACGTTCTCGCGCGCGGTCAGGCGCGCATAGAGGCCACGCGCATCCGGCAAAATCCCGAGTTTCGCGCGGGCCCGAGCCGGGTCCTTCCGCGGGTCAACGCCGTCGATGGCAACCGAGCCGCGGCTCGGAGCGACGAGCCCACTCACCATGCGCAGCACGGTGGTCTTGCCTGCGCCATTCGGTCCGAGAAGCCCCGTTATCGCCGCGTCGGGGGCGCTGAAACTCACGCACTCGACCGCGGTCACTTCAACAAATCGCTTGTGCAGCTCGCTCGCTTCGATCATGGCCCAGGTCCCCCGCGATCGAGGAAAAATGCTGGTCGTTTGTGATCGGCGGCACACGAAACGTCGAGCCCCTCCGCGCCGTCGCGGTCGAGGAATCGCTCCACGAGACGGGGAACGCAACCGCGCGCCATCACGCCATGGCCGGCCTGCGGAACGACGACGTGGGTGGACCGCGGCAATCGCGCGCGCAGCCGCTCCGCCCAGTGCGGTGGCGTCACGGGATCGAGCGCACCCGACAACAAGAGCGTCGGTACCCCGAGCTCCAACGGCAGCGGCGTGAGCGGCCGCGGGCGGACGGGCCACAACGCGCACGCCTCACGAAACTCGTCGAGCAAGGTCGCGCCTAGCAGCGTCTTTCTTTCGGCCGCACGGTCGGCCTCCGTAAGGCGTGGAACATCTTCGGCGCAGGCGATCGAGAACAAGAGCCCGAGACTCATCCCTTCGTCGGCCGAGTGAGACAATACGGCAGTTTGCGCGAGCAAACCCTGGAAAACCCCGCGTTCCACCTCCGAGAGCGTCATCGGTAAGAGCGCCGCGAGCTCCGGCGCGTAGAGAAGACTCCGCACGACGGAGGCCAGCCCGTTCCGCTCCATCACGACACGCAGCGGAGCGTCGCTGTCCGGGTGGCGCAACTCCAACGTAGTGGGGGCGCTCGCCAGTCGTTCGAGGAGCAACGCGTACTTGGCGCGCGCATCCGGAAACGCGGTGCGGCACGACGTGTCCGCGGCGCATTCCGTAAACAGCCCATCGAGCGCGGCCTCGCCATCGCGACCGAAACTTCCACCGAGGATGAGCTCCGGTGGCGCCACGGCATCGAGCACGAGCGACCGCACGCTCTCCGGAAACCGTCCCGCATAGGCAAGGGCCAAACGAGTCCCGTACGAGACGCCGAGCACATCGACAGCACCGTAGCCAAGCGACTTCCGAACAGCCTCGAGGTCGAGGACGAGCGCGTCGGTCCCAAACGCCTCGAGATTTTTCCCCGCGTGCAAAGGTGCGCATGCTCGCGCGGCAGCCACGAGCGATCCGCCGCGAAAGGCTTGCGCTAAGTCATCCACGACCGGGCAATCGAGGGGCGCACTCTCGCCGGTCCCTCGAACATCGACCATCACGAGGTCATGCGTCTCCGCGACGGACGCGAGCACCGGCCAAAGCTTAGGAAACGCTACGGTCGCCGCTTGCCCGGGTCCTCCTGCAAGCAAGAAAAGCGCCCGCCGCTCGCCCCCCGTCGACCGCGCCGGAACGCGAACGACATGCAGGCCGAGTTGCTTCGACGCGCCCGGAACTTCAGCCACCGTCACCGTCCCGCACTCCGCCTCGCGTGGAACCCCGCGGACGACGCACGACCCGAGAGGGGAGTTCTCGACGGCGCTGCGACGATCGGTGCAGCCCCAAAAAGCGAGGGCAAACGAGATCCACGCGCGCGCCACCATGAACTTGGACGCTACACCAAAATTCGGTACCGCTGATTTCAAGCGGGCTCGGGCTGTCCTGACAGCTTTGTGACTGGGGCCACTGCTCGATCGCTGCTAAGGCACTCCCGTTCCGCGCAACAAACGCTCCGAGACCCCCTCATGGATACCACCCTCGCCATCCAGAGCCAGCCCGTAGCGATCGAGCTGCATCGTCTCCTGCGCGATCTCGATCCGTCGCGATTCCGCTCGGATATCGAAGCCGCGCTGCGAGCACGCATCTCGGACATCGCCGATAAATTCCGGCGGATCAGTGAGCGCAATCAGGCCAGTGACGCCGATGACTTGCCCTCGACGCTCGCGCACCTCGCCGAGGTCCTCTCGGCAGAGCTTCCCGCGACGGAGTTGCCGGCCGAAAAGCTGACGGAAGCGTGGGCCGCTTACCGCAAACGCGTTGGCGCCGCTTATGAAGCGTTGAGCCTCCGTCTCCGCGCGCGCGAGGTCGAGCTGCCGAGCCTTCGGCCGACCAACTACGCTCGCAGCCTCGTGCATGTTTTCTGCGGTGTCACCAGCTTGCTCATCGTCGAGTACCTGCTCGATGCCCGTCTCCGCGCGCGCGTGCCGGTGGCGTTTGCGCTCTTTTTCTGGTTCCTCGAGGGCCTGCGGCGCGTCTCGCCACGTGCGAACCGCGTGCTCATGGCCGCCTTTTCGCGAATCGCACACCCACGTGAGGCCTACCAGCCGAACTCGTCGAGTTGGTACGGCACGTCGCTCGCGTTGCTCGGGCTCTTCTTTCCGTTGCCGCTGTGCGCGGTCGCAATTGCGATCGTCGGGTTTGCGGATCCGGCGGCGTCGCTCGTCGGGCGCCGCTACGGTCGCACGAAGCTCGTCGGGCAGCGGTCGCTCGAAGGCACCGTGACGTTCGCCCTCGTCGCCACCCTCGTCGGGTTCGTCGCGCTGCGACTCTGGCACGCCAGTGATTTCTCGGTCACTCGCGCACTCGCCGTCGCCACCACGGCAGGCGTAGCTGGCGCGTTGGCGGAACTTTTCAGCAGCAAAATCGACGACAACTTGTCGGTGCCGATGGCCGCCGCAACGTTCGGCGCGGTTGCTTCTTGGCTCTTCGCCTAACGTCTCATCGCGGTTGCTTCTTGGCTCTTCGCCTAACGTCTCATCGCGGTTGCTTCTTGGCTCTTCGCCTAACGTCTCATCGCGGTTGCTTCTTGGCTCTTCGCCTAGTCGAACGACCAGTGGTCTGAGTGTTGGTCTTTGACGGCATTCACAACGTCACGCCCGGCTTGCGTTGGCGGCTCATGGAGGGGCTCGCCGCCTCGTCCGATCAACACGTCGACACATGCCCGCAAGCTTCGGGGCATCGCCTCGAGATCGTAGCCGCCCTCAAGCAGGAGCACGATGCGCCCATCCGCGTGTTGCTCGGCGATGTCCTTCACGATGCGCATAAGCTCGGCATAACCACGCTCGCTCAGCCGCATGTTCGCGAGCGGGTCCGCGTCGTGCGCGTCGAACCCCGCGGAGACGAGGACGAGATTCGGCCGGTATGAAGCCGCCACGGGTACGAGGATCGAGCGGAGCGCGTGGATGTAGTCCCCATCCCCGAGGCCTCCTGGGCAAGGGATGTTGATGGTGTAGCCGCGCCCTTCGCCGCGCCCCATTTCGTGGAGCGCGCCGGTCCCGGGATAATGGGGAAACTCGTGGAGGCTCATGAAGAGCACGTCACGCCGCTCTTCGAAAATGTGCTGCGTGCCGTTGCCGTGGTGCACGTCCCAATCGAGGATGAGCACCCGCTCGCAGCCGAGGGTCTCGATGGCATGAGCGGCGGCGATCGCGACGTTGTTGAAAAAGCAAAACCCGATAGCCGCGTCGGCCTCGGCGTGATGCCCCGGAGGACGCACGAGGGCGAGCGCCTTGGTGTTCGCGCCACGAAAGACCGCTTCGGTCGCCATCACCGCCGCACCGGCTGCGAGGTACGCCGCTTCGACGGTCCCGGCCGAGAGGTGAGTGTCCGGATCGAGCGAGAGGACGCGTCCACGCAACTCCGCAATTCGCGCCACATACGCGTGATGATGGACCCGCTCGAGCTCGGCGTCCGTCGCTTCTCGGGGCTCGGACCACTCGAGTTCCGCTACGTCCTTGAGTGCCTTCGCCGCCACGCGAAGACGCTCGGGGGACTCCGGATGCCCTGGCCCCGGATCGTGCGCGACCATGCGCTCGGAGTGAACGACTCGCATTAGAAGCCTCGGTCGGTTTGGATAGCAGGCGCCACCACCGCTGGCACGGGCTCCTTGCGAGAGTTACCGCTGGGCACTCTCGGGAGCACAGCTTCACTCACCGGACGCGCCTTCGCTGGCGTCTTTGGATCAGGCCAGGTCGTCTTCGTGGCGCGCGCGCTCGCGTCATGCGGGGCGGGCGCCTCGACGTGTGCCGTCGCCGACGCAGCAGGGGGTTCGGACGGCTCGATGGTTTTTGCCATCGACGAAGGCGCGGCGACGCCACCGGGCATAGCCGACAGGCGAGCCGGCAAGCTCGATTGATCCGCTGCGCCCACCAAAAGCGAACGACCGCTCGCGCTTTGCGAAGGCAAGGCCGCCTCTCCTCCGACGCGCGTGAAAGCCGCCGCCGCGAGGATCCCGACCAGCAACGCTCCTCCCCCGACCATGTACACGGGAGACAGAAACCGCTTCGTGGGTACGACGAGCACGCTCTCGGCAACAAGACCACGCGGCACCCGCGAGCGTCCGCTCGACGGAACTCCCCGCGCGCTGTGAGCATCCTCCCATGCCGCTTCCTGTCGTCCTTCGGGGGAGATCAAAAACTCTGCGGAAGGCCGCGAAAACGGCTCGATGTCATCGCCCGCGAGCGGCCCGCTCTCAGCCGCATCGCGAAGCGCGTCCGCGAGTTCTTTCGGGCTTTGAAAACGGCCTTCGGGGACCGGCGCAAGCGCGCGCGTCATCCAAGCGTCGATGGCCGACGGCAGGCGCGCCTCGAGGTAACTTGGCGCCTGATAAACCCCGCGTGAAATGGCCACGCACAGCGCGCCGAGGGTCGTTCCTTCGAACGGCACCTCGCCCGTGAGTGCGTGATAGGCGACCACGCCGAGCGACCACAAGTCGGCGCGTTCATCGACGTGTTTGCCGGAAAGAATTTGCTCGGGGCTCATGTACGCAGGCGTGCCCACCATCGTGCCGGTCGTCGTGACGACACTGCGACTCTTCTTTTGAGTGTGCTTCGCGATCCCGAAATCAAGCAGCTTCACGAAGAGATCCTCGTCGTCGTCCGAGTGCACGATGAAGATGTTGTCGGGCTTGATGTCGCGATGAATGATCCCGGTAGCGTGTGCTCGCGTGAGCGCTTTCGCCACTTGCGCGACGAGCGTAACGACCTGCGCCATCGGCATGCGCCCATCGCGATCGAGCCGTGCGCCGAGGTCCTCGCCTTCGAGGAGCTCCATCACGATGTAGGGCGTGCCGTCCGCCGTCAGCCCGTGGTCGAGCACTTGCACGACGTGAGGGCTGCGAATCTTCGCGATGGCCCCCGCTTCGCGGTTGAAGCGCGCGACGAGCTCGGGGGACGAGCCGATGAGCTCCGTGGCGATGAACTTCACGGCCACCTCGATATCGAGCGACAGGTGGTCGGCCACCCACACGCTCGCCATACCTCCCTGCCCCAAAGGACGTTTGAGGCGGATGTTCGGGGTGACGTGGTTACCGACGATAAGGTCCATGGCCAACCTCACCTTACCTTAGGTAGGATAAACACCTACATTTTGTGTGTTCGTCGCTCCGGCACGGATCTCCGCTATAGGAATGCCCATCACGCGCGAGCGTGGGCGGAGAAAGACGTGGGATGGCGATGAAGTTCGAGTTCGGGTGGGGCATGGGGATCGCGACGTCAATCGCACTTGCGACCGGCATCGTGCTCGTCCGGGGAGCGCTCGCCGACCGAGAGCGGGAGCAACAAGGCCTCGCCCGGTGCGCTTCGCAGTGCCGCATCGCCGGGCTCTGCACGTACGACCGAAAGCTCGCGACGTGTCGCCCTCGCGACAGCGTGGATTGCTCGAAGTCCGACATCTGCAAGGCGAACGGTTTGTGCACCTTTCTCGATGGGCGCTGCGCGGTCACGAGCGACGCGGAGTGCCTCGGAGCAGAGCAGTGCAAAGAAGCCGGCCGCTGCAAGTTCAGCGGAAACGAAGCGATTCCATGTGTGCCGCCAAGCGATGCCGAGTGCCAGGCCTCGTCGATTTGCCGGCGCTTCGGTCGCTGCACGATGCAAGGAATGGCGTGCAACGTCGCATCGAACGAGGACTGCGCCCGCGCGGAGGCATGCACGAAAAACGGCCAGTGCTCGAAGGTTGCTCGGGAGGCAGCGGACGGCGTCGTCGTCTTGTGTTCTGCCGCGTCGAACGACGACTGCGCCAAAGGCGAGGACTGCACGTCGAACAAGCTCTGCACCGCGATCGACGGCGCCTGCCGCTGACGCCTTGCGGCGGTACAAACGAGGCGAGAAGCGCGCTATCATGCCGCGCATGAAACCTGCGCTTGGACTCGCGGCAATTCTCGCACTCTCGTCGCTGGCGTGCGGCCCTTCGTCCTCGGACACGGCCACGGCCGCAGCATCCGGCTCTGGCGGCAGCGCGGCGACGAGCGGCTCCGGCGGAAGCGGCAGCACGACGGCAAGCACGAGCACCTCGAGCGGGATGCCCGAATGTCCCGTAGGCAAACTCTGCCTCGATCCGCCGGCCGCGGGCTTTCAGCTTCAATCCAACGGTGGCGCGATCGAGGCCGGCCAAGACGTCGAGTATTGCGAGGTCGTCGCGCTCCCCGGCACAGCGGACGAGACCTACTACGTCAGCGCGTTCGAGGTCGCGATGACGCAATTCAGTCATCACTTGATCGTGGCCGCGGCACTGCCGGGCAGCGACACCGAGAAGGCCATCACCGCCGGCATGAAGAGCGAGTGCACCGGCGCCGACGTGTTCGGCGGCGACCTCCAAGGCGTGACCGGAAGCCAGCACCCCTACCACGAGGAACGCTACCCCGACGGCGTCGGCAAGGTCTTCCACGGCGGGCAGAAGCTCATCTTCGACTACCACTACTTCAACAGCTCGAACGCGCCTATCAAGGCCGGGGCTGCAATCAACTTCCACACCGTGGACGCCGCGAAGGTGACCCGCGAGGCGCACTCGTTTGGTTTCTACAACCTCAACTTCGCTGTCCCGCCGAACAGCAAACAGAGCTTCACGAGTGAGTGCCGCTTCAACCAAGACGTCATCGTCTCCAAGCTCACGCGACACACCCATCAGTGGGGCAAAGAGTTCTCAGTCGAGTACGCCGGCGGCGCGAAGGACAAAGACCACATCTGGACGACGCCGAACTACGAAGAGACGGAGCACTTCTTCAAGGAGCCGATCTTGGTGAAAGACGGCGAGGGCTTCAACTTCACGTGCGCGTTCGACAACACGACCCCGAAGACGCTGAAGTTCGGGCTGAAGGCGAGCGACGAGATGTGCATTCTGTTCGGCACTTGGTACACGCCTACGGTCGGCGGCCCCGAGGCGAACCAAGACTGCCTCGCCAAGTAACGCGAACCCGTCGTGATCGTCAGCTAGCAACGAACCCACCATGACCGAAGAAGCCGCGCACTTCGTGCTCACCGATCCGACAGAGGCGCCCAAATACCCGGACAGCGCCCTGTCGCGTTGGTGCAAACGCTCGCTCTACGAAGCCCGCGACGAGGTCTTCGTTCGGCTATCTCTCGTCGTCGTCATCGTGATGTCGAGTTCCATGGCCGCGCTGTGGTTCGCCTTGCGGACGCCTGCCGTGCCGCCACTGCTCGCGGTCGCCGCCTACCTTGCGGTCTGGGGCTGGTTCTCCGCACCCGTCATCCTGATGCTTCACAACACGATGCATCGACCCTTCATCCGCCGTCCCACGTGGCTAAACTTCATCCACCCGTACGTGATGTCGTTCTTCTTCGGGATCCCGACCGGCTACGGCCAGCACCACCTCGGCATGCATCACGTCGAAGACAACATGCCAGAGGACCTGTCGTCGACGATGCGCTACCGGCGCGATAGTTTCCTGCATTTTCTCGTCTATTTCGGTCGTTTTCTCATCTTCATTCTGGGTGAGCTTACGGCCTACTTGCTACGAAAGCGCCGTCAGCGAATGGCACGCCGCGCGTTCTTCGGCGAAGCGCTTCACCTCGGGGTCATCGCCTGCGCCATCGCGCTCGACTGGCGCTTCGGCGTCGCCGCCTTCGCGATCCCGACGGCGATGGTGCGATTCATGATGATGGTCGGAAATTGGGGGCAGCACGCCTTCCTCAACGCCACCCGCAAGAACGACGGCCTCTCGAACTCGATCACCTGCATCAACAGCGGCTACAACCGCCGAGCCTTCAACGACGGCTACCACATCGGGCATCACCTCAAGGCCAACCGCCACTGGACCGAGATGCCGAAGGACTTTCTCGCCCACCGCGCGATGTACGCTGAGGCCGGCGCCATCGTGTTCGAAGGCGTCGATTTCTTCCTCGTGTCGATCCTCTTGTGGACCGGTCGCTGGCAGTTCCTCGCGCGGCGCTTCGTGCGGCTCGATGGCCAGGCGCGGAGCAACGACGACATCATCGCCCTCTTGAAATCGCGCGTTGCACCACTGACCGAGTGGCCCACCGCCTAAACCCAAAGGAAGCCTCAGCCATGCGAACCTCCCACCTTTTCGCTCACGCCGCGCTCGCGTCTCTTACCTTCGGCTGCGGAGTAGGAGTCGAAACGGAGTCCGTCTCGGAGGTCGCCATGGAGGCCACGGTGTGCGGTGTCGGGCCGACCGTTCAGGGCCTCGACGTCTCGTACTACCAAGGAAAACCAGACTGGGTGGCCGTCAAAGGCTCGGGCATAAGGTTCGCGATCACCCGAGTGAACGACGGCTCGTTCATGGATCCTGAGTTCGATCGCAACTACAAAGAGATCCGCGCCAACGGCATGGTCCGCGGCGCCTATCAGTTCTTCCGCAGCACGAAGGACCCCATCGCGTTCGCGGACCTCGTGCTCGAGAAGATGGGAAAGCTCGGCCCGGGCGATCTCTCCCCCGTGGTCGACGTCGAATCGACGAATGACGCAACACCCGAGGAGATGGCGGCGAAAGTCACAATCTGGGTCAAGCACGTCGAAGAGGTCACCGGCCGGAAGCCGATCATCTACACCGGCAAATATTTCTGGAACGACTTCGTCAAGACGACCGCCCTCGCAAGCTACCCAATGTGGCACGCGCAATATTCAAGCGTGAAGTGCCCGGACATCGCCGCCGCGTGGAGCGACTGGGCGATCTGGCAATACACCTCGAGCGGAATGACCCCCGGCATCAGCGGCGGCGTCGACACGAACCGACTGAACGGCGACGAGCTCCGGCTTCAAGACATGGCCGCCAACGGCTACCGCGCGAGCATCGTCTCACTCGACTACCCGACTACGCTCGAAGCGGGCGCGACGGGCGTAGTCGAGCTCGTGCTGAAGAACGAAGGCGCGCGCAGCTGGAGCGACAATACGCAGCTCGGCACCACGGAAAAACGCGATCGCGACAGCGCGTTGGCGAGCCCGAATTGGCTCTCTAAAAACCGCGTGCTCGCGCTCGATGGCGAGGTAAAATCGGGAGGCACGGTGACGCTGAAGTTCAGCATCGTCGCGCCGACCGAAACGGGCCTCCTCGTCGAGCACTTCAACCTCGTGGAAGAAGGTGTCGCTTGGTTCAGCGACTTGGTCCCGGGAGGCGGGCCGATGGACGCGGAGCTCGAGCTTGCGATCGAAGTTTTACCGGCAGCGGCTACGACCGGAGCCGGCGGAGCCGGAGGAGGCGGAGGAGCCGGCGGCGGCACGAATGAAACCTCATCGACCGGTGGCGCGGTGGCGCGCGGTATCCCTGACCGCAGCGTCGCGGCAAGCGCATCGTGTGCGGTAACCCGTGCGCCTCGCGACGCGGAGAGTGGCAAGCTTGCAGCCTTCGCGGCCAGCCTCGTCCTGCTCGCCGTAGCGGGTCGTCGCACGACGAGCCACCACGGCCGGGTCGTCGCTTCTCGGCAGGACTGACGGAGACGTCCTCTCGGCCCGACTACTTCGCCTTCAGCGAATCACAATCGAGATCGCCTCCGACGACGCGGATCTGCCCGCCAAACTTCGCCCCCTTCGCGAAGCCCTTCCAACGGTTCACGTCGGTGACCTCGCAATCATGGGGCTTGCCCTGCGCGTCATCGAACCCCACGGTGTAGCTCTCGGTCTTCGCGGCCGTGCGCTCGCAGCCGCGGCAGTTGCCGAGCCGCAAGTTCAGCGCGGGCCACGTAGGTGCCGACTCGAGTCCGCCGGTCTCCTTGGCCGTTCGTGCGGCCTTCCACTTGTCGATGCGGTACGTGCAAAGCTCCGCGGGTTCGGTGCACGCTTTCGTTTCCTTGAAGGTCCCGTCACCTTTGTCGACGCGCGTCATCGTGCACTTCGGCTCGGGGGTCGTTCGCGAGAGGATGCGGCCTTCCGCGGGCACGCTGCGGCACGCGCCCTGTTCCTCGACCTCGTCGAAACGCTCGATGGTGATCTCGCGCATCCAGGAATGGCGCACGACGCTAAGAACGGCATCCTTCTTCAACGCCGTGCGCGCCACCACGAGGACGACGAGCGCCATGACGATGAGCCCTACGATGAGCCCGATCTTCCGCTTGCTCGCCGACGCACCCCCTCGCGCTTCGGTACTCTCCGCGGGCTGCCACTGCCCGCCCGCGCCTTGCTGCTGCCCGCCGTGCATCGCCACCTGTTTGCCGGCGTCGATAGGAGAGCCGCAGTTGCTGCAGTTGTTGCACGCGCGGCTCATCGCGTGGCGGCATGCCGGGCAGGTTGCGTCCGCGCCGACGAACGGATGGTCCTCGACCGCCACTTTGTCACTCTCGGCGGGGAAGTAGCGCTTCGCCGGATTCTGTGGGCCGCCACACGTCGGACAATAGCGCTGCGAGAGACCGAGCAATTTCTTTGCTCCGCAGTACTCGCAGTCCCACTGCATCTCGTAAGTTTTTTCGCTGGCGGTCACGGTCCTCTTCCTATCACCTCAGGTCCCGCGAAGTTCACGCTTCAAGATTTTTCCGGTCGGCCCCTTCGGCAGCGCCTCCACGAATCTCACCTCCCGCGGGTACTTGTACGCCGCGAGGCGCTCGCTGCAAAACGCGACAAGCTCTTCGGCGGTGGCCACCCCACCGACCTTGAGGGCGACCACCGCCACCACCTCTTCGCCAAGCTCCGGGTTCGGGACCCCGATCACCGCTGCTTCGCCGATGGCAGGGTGACGGTAGAGAACTTCTTCGATCTCACGCGGGTACACGTTGTAGCCGCCCCGCAGGATCATGTCCTTTTTGCGGTCGACGATGACGTAGTAGCCGTCATCATCGCGGGTCGCGACATCCCCCGTGCGAAACCAGCCATCGCGAAGCGCCTCGGCCGTCGCCTCGGGGCGCTTGTAATACCCCTTCATCACGTTATGGCCTTTGATGTGGATCTCACCGGCCACGTTGGACTCTGCGATCACGCGGCCGTCATCGGCAACGAGTCGAAATTCGACGCCCCATATGGGTCGACCGATCGACCCTGGCTTCTTTTCGCGCTCGCGTGGATTCAAGCTGGCGAGCGGTGAGGTCTCGCTAAGACCGTAGCCTTCGAGGATGTTCGCACCGTAGAGCTCATCGAAGCGACGCATCACCTCGACTGGCATCGGCGCGCCACCGGACGCGCAAATTCGCAACGAGGAGAGGTCGTACGCCGACGCGTCCGGATGGTGGAGCAGCCCAAAATACATCGTAGGCACGCCAGCGAAAAACGTGACGCGATGCCGCTGGATCATCTCGAACGCGGACGTCGCATCGAACCTCGGCAGCATCACGAGCGTGCCACCTTGCATGAACGTCGCGTTCTGAATCACGGTCTGTCCGAAGCTATGAAAAAGCGGAAGCACGGCGAGCGAGACGGAGCTCGCATCGACACCGTGAGCGCGCGCTGCCATGTCCGCGTTGTAGAAGAGATTGAAGTGAGTGAGCTCGGCACCCTTCGGACGCCCCGTGGTTCCCGAGGTGTAGAGCAGAACGGCGGTGTCACTGGGCTCGGTGTCGGGAAGCTCCTCGATCGGAGTGCCTGCATAGGCGAGCGTCTCGAAGGAATGCGCGCCCGCAAGCGAGCTCGGGTTTCCGCCGACGCCGATCGTCGTGCGACACGTGGCGACCCGACTCGGGCCGTCTGCGACCTGCTCGCCAAACGCGTGCCATAAAATGAGCGCGACCGAGTCCGAGTCCTCGAGGTGGTAGGCGACTTCATCGGCCTTCAACATCACGTTGAGCGGAACGGCTACGAGCCCCGCGATGTGGCACGCGTAATAGGCGATCGTGAACTCCGGCACGTTCGGCAACATCAGCGCCACGTGTTCGCCGCGAGCGATGCCGAGCGACCGTAAGCTGCCGGCAAACCGCCGCGCCGCGGCCTCGAGCTCACCGTAGGACATCGCGCGATCGCCGGCGACGAGCGCGGTCTTGTCAGGGTAGCGCCGGGCAGCTTCCCGAAGGATGGTCGCGAGGTTGAGGCTCATATCGAAAACCCTGTCATTTTACTTCCAAACCGCGCGTCGCATGATGCCTGAGCCCTTGCAGAACGCCATGTAGTTGCGTATCCTACAGCGCCATGACTTCTTGGAATTCGCGCTTCTTCGTGCTGCCCAGTTGCATCGTCCTCGGCGCACTCGCCTGCAGCGCACCCAACAACTTCACGGGGCCTACGGAGTCGCTCGCGACGACCGGTGGCGGGAGCGGAGGCGGCACAGGCGGCAGCGCGACGACCGCGACGAGCGCCACGAGCGCCACGACCACAGGCTCCGGCGGAGGCAGCACGAGCGGCGGCGGAAGCACGCCAACCTACGCGATCGACGAAACGGTCGAGAGCTGGCACTCACCCGCAGCGAAGGCATCGGTCTACTTTGCGCCGCAAGATGACATCGAAGCCCACGTCCTGTCCGAGCTTGGCCGGGCCACAAAGTCGCTTCGCCTCGCGTTCTTCAACATTCGTCTCGAGGCTGTCAAGAAGCTCCTCGCAGCCAAAGTGAAGGCGGGCGTCGACGTTCAAGTGTTGCTCGACAAGAAGCAACAGGACCTCGCGTACAACACGATGTTCGTCGACTTGAAGGCCGCGGGGGTCCCCGTCAAAGTGGTTGAAAACAAGGGGGCTGTCGAGGCCACCCTCCACGACAAGTTCACCATCATCGATGGCGCTCGGGTGTTGACGGGCTCGGCGAATTACTCGTTCACCGCGCTCAATGTGAGCGACGAGACGCTTTACGTCACGCAGAGCCCGGACCTCGCGGCGCGTTATCAAACGGAATTCGATGAGCTCGCGGCGGGTGGCAACGCGAAGAGCGCGCCCTACGCGCAGGAGACGGTACGCGTGTGGATGGGCCCGGAGGACGGCCTCTCGGCGCGGATCGTCACCGCACTCGACGGCGCAAAGACGACAGCCGTCGTCGCCATGTTCGCACTCGAATCGGACAGCATCGTGAACGCGCTGATTGCGGCGAAGCAACGCGGCGTGAAGGTGGCGGTCGTGCTCGATGCGGATCAGGCGAAGGGCGCCACCGCGTTGGCAGATGAAACCCTTATCGCGGGGAACGTCCCGGTGATCACCGCACTCAATACCGGCGGAAACCAAGCCGAGATGCACTCGAAGTACCTCGTCGTCGACCATACGCTCGCCCTGGTCGGGTCGAACAATTGGACCAACCTCGGCTCGTTCTACAACGATGAGAACCTGTTGTGGCTGAACGATGCGGGCCTCGCCGCTCGACTCGAAGGAAACTTCGCCTCGCTGCTCAAGACCTACAAGGCGCCTGCGCCGGCGACGCTTGGCCTCACCGAAGGGCAAGTCGAGCTGACCCTCGAGGTCTCCAACGTGACGCTGGACGCAGGACTCGACCTCCAGGTCTTCGGCGATCCGAACGGGCCATTCTCGAAGCCCATGACGCTGACGGGCAACGGAGTGAAGGTCTCAGTGCCCGCAGGAACGCGCATCGACTACGCCTTTCAGATCGTGCAAGGAGCAACCAAGCTCGCCGTCGAGCTCGGCGGAAAGAAGCTCGCCCACTCGTTCACCGTGCCCTACGCGCCCGGGCCGTTCGTCGTGTCCGACGCGTTCACCAAGTAAAAGCAATGACCTCTCGCGCGCTCGGTGTTGCGGCCGTCTTTCTCGGTTGCGGGGCAAGTACCCCTCCGCCAACTCTTACCCCGACGATCAATTGGTTCACGATGGACACTGGGGAATCGTGCGTGCACGCCGAGGTCGCGTGCGGAGCCGGGAACTGCGCCGCCCGAATCGACAACCGCTGCCGCGCCCCCAAGACGTGTGAGCTTACGATTCAGTGCGTGTGCCAAGCGTTCACGGGGGAGAGCGGCGAAGCGCGAAGCCACGCACGGGAGACGGTCCCCGCTGGCGCTAAGTTCAGCTTCCGCGCCCACGCGATTTGCAGTGACGGCGAGGTTTTCGCAACGCACGCCGAGTCTGTCGGCTGCCACTGATCGCGCGAGCGGCGTCACAGCATCGGCGTCTGCAAGCGACTCCACGCGCTCTCGACCGCGCGCTCGACGAGCATACCCGCGCTCGCCGTCAATCGTTGCCGGACGGACTGCCGCATGCGGTAGCTCACCGCGAGGACATCGGCCTTTTCGGCGAGCTCACAGAGCACGTCATCGCTGGTTGCGAGCCTATCGACCAGGCCGAGCTCGAGACCGCGTAGCCCATGCCAGTACTCGCCCGTTGCAACCGCCTCGACGTCGAGAGCAGGACGGTAGCGTTTGACAAACCCCTTGAAGAGCTCGTGCGTCTCATCGAGTTGCTCTTGGAATTTCTGGCGCCCTTCATCCGTATTCGCTCCGAAGAACGTCACCGTGCGCTTGAATCGCCCCGCCGTCGCCGTCTCGTAGTCGACCCCGTTGCGCTCGAGCAAGCGATGCGCGTTCGGTACCGGCGCCGCGACGCCGATCGACCCGACGATCGAAAACGGCGCCGCGATAATTTCATCGGCCACGCACGCCATCATGTACCCACCGCTCGCCGCAACCCGATCGACGCACACCGTGAGTGGTAACCGGCGCTCGCGAATGCGCGCAAGCTGCGACGCGGCGAGCCCGTAGCTGTGCGCAGCCCCACCCGGACTTTCCAGGCGCACGACAACTCGATCCGAGGGCTTCGCGACAGCCAAGAGCGCGGAGACTTCCTCCCGCAGTTGCTCGACGGCGCTGGCCATCACGTCCCCCTTGAAGTCGAGCACGTAGATCCGAAGCTCACGTGGCACGCGCTCCTTGTGCTCCTTCCGAAGGCGCTTTCGCTCGGCCTTCAACGACGGCCCAACCAGCGAGGCCTCGCGAACCAATTGTGCCGATGCCTCAAGACGCTCGTTGACCAGGCGCACTTCGAGGTGACCTTCCACGCTCGCCTCACGGCGCCCTCGCAGCGCACGCACGAAGACCACGACGCACGCCGTAAATGTCACGAATACGATCACCGAACGAGCCGCGAAACCCAGCGTATCGAGGAGCATGGTCATGCGAGAGGGTTAGCACGGTCCGCTTGCCCCGGCCGCGGTCCTGCACCATGCTCCGCGCCGGTTCTACGATGGCACGAGCCGCTCACGAGATTGCCTCACGCGGCCACGCGCTACTCGCACTCGGACTCGCCCTTGTCGGCTGCTCCGCGGGCAGCGCGAACCCCGGGCCACAGCCTCCGATGGCCGCTCGACCGAGAAGTAGCGACGAGGCCCCGAGTGAGCCCGCGCAATCCGCCACATCCTCGGGCAAAAGCGCGCCCTCCGCGACAGGCTCAGCAGCCGCCGCCCCAGCGCCCGCCAGCACCCTTGCCCTCGCGCTTCCCGAAGGCCGAGACACCACGAGCGAGCGCGTTCCCGAAGAAGCCGACCTTGTACGCGGCCGGTCGACGGTGCGGGTCGATGCGCCCCTCGCAGCGGTTAGAGCGAAGGTGCTCGACTTCAATCACTACACCGAGTTCATGCCGTTCTACCGAAGCGCGCGTGTGCTCGATCGAACCGCGGAGCGCACGAAAGTCTTCATGCAGGTGGCGGCCCTCGGGGGTCTCGTGAAGATGGACGCGCAGATGTGGTTTACCAATACTGGCGCCATCGTCGACGGCTGGGAGGAGCACGCGAGCACCTTCGAGAGCGGGAATGTGGTCGTCTTCAAAGCCATCTGGAGACTTCGCAAAATCGACGACAACCACACCTGGCTCTCGCTCGAGATCTTCCTTCTGCCAAAGCTTCCACTACCGACGGAGCTCTTGAACGATGAAAATATCTTGGGGGCGCAGAGAGGCGTGAACGCCATGCGCGCTCGTGTCGAAGCCCCATGATCGATCTCGTCAATCTCGAAAAATCCTACGGCGACCGGACGCTCTTCACCGAAGTGAGCCTGAAGCTGCAGGCCGGCTCTCGGTACGGGCTTGTCGGCGCCAACGGCTCGGGCAAAAGCACCCTCCTCGCGATCCTCGCACGCCAAGACTCGCCGACCTCCGGCGAGGTGGCCATCCCAGGGAGCGTCCGCGTCGGGCTGCTCGAGCAGGACCGCTTCCTGAGCGACTCGCAGCGCATCATCGATGTCGCGATGATGGGCGACCGTGAAGTTTGGGATGATTTGCGCGAGCAAGAGCGGCTCGTGCTCCGCGGCACTTCGACGGAGGCCTCGGAAGAGCACTTCGAGGCCGCCTCGCACGCGCAGTCGATAGCCGACCTGGAGGAGCGCATTCGCGCACGCGACGGCTACACCTTGAAGGCGCGCTCCGGCGCCGTTCTCGAAGGTCTTGGCATCGCAGCGGGGCGGCACGACCTCGCGCTCTCGTCACTATCCGGAGGCTTCAAGCTCCGTGTCCTGCTCGCGCAGACGTTGGTCGGAAGGCCGGATCTTCTGCTGCTCGACGAGCCGACCAACCACCTCGACATCCTGACGATCCGATGGCTCGAGAAGTTCCTCGCGGCGTACGCTGGCTGCGCGGTTGTGATCTCCCACGACCACCGGTTTCTCGACAACATCGCCACGCACATTCTGGACGTCGACTACGAGACGGTGACCCTCTACCACGGGAATTACCGACGTTTCGTTGAAGAAAAGGCCGCCACTTCCGAGCGAATGGAGGCCCAAGCGGAGCGTCAGCAGCACGTCATCGACGAAAAGAAAGCATTCATAGAGCGCTTCCGCTCCAAGGCGACCAAGGCGCGCCAAGCTCAGAGCCGAGCCAAACAAGTCGAGCGTCTCGAGCGCGATCTCACGGCACCGCCGCATACCTCACGACGCTCGCCGCACTTCCGTTTCGAGCAGCGGCGACCGAGCGGCCAAGACGTGCTGACGGTGAAGTCCGTGAGCAAGTCCTACGGCGAAAAACGCGTGCTGACCGACGTCTCACTGGCGATCCGCCGGGGCGAGAAAGTGGCCGTGATCGGCGCCAACGGCCTTGGAAAATCGACGCTCTTGAAGATCGCGATGGGACGCCTTGCCGCGGACACGGGCGCAACGAGCTGGGGCTACGAAGCGCATCCCGGATACTTCGCGCAAGATCACGCGGAGCTCTTCGACGATCCGTCGACCACGGTGCTCGACTTCCTTTGGCAGACCTGTGCATCGGAAGCGACGAGCTACGTTCGAGGGCAGCTCGGCCGCATGCTGTTTAGCGGTGAAGACGTCGAGAAGAAGATCGCCGCGCTCTCCGGTGGCGAGGCGGCACGCTTGATCTTTTCCAAGTTGATTGTCGAACAACCGAACGTGCTCGTGCTCGACGAGCCGACCAACCACCTCGATCTCGAATCGATCCAGGGTCTGGTCGTCGCGCTCGAGGCCTTCCAAGGGACGCTGATCTTCGTCTCCCATGACCGTTGGTTCGTCTCGAAACTCGCGACGCGGATAATCGAGGTCACGCCG
Source organism: Polyangiaceae bacterium (assembly GCA_947475525.1). Taxonomy (GTDB): domain Bacteria; phylum Myxococcota_A; class Polyangia; order Polyangiales; family Polyangiaceae; genus SYFR01. The sequence continues at coordinate 140,798 of CANJMI010000004.1, forward strand.
AATGGCCTCCAAGATTTCGCGGGGAGCTACGACGAATTCCTCGCCGAGCGGAACGATGACCACCTCGACTCGGACGCGGTCGCGCTCCGCGCACGCAAGCAAAAGTCGGAAGAGAAGACCGAGAAACCCGCGGCTGTCGGCAACGATTGGCAAGAACACAAGCGTCGACGGAGCGACTACCAGAAGCTCCTCGGACGCCGCGAGCGCGTGACCACCGCGATCGATGTGGCAGAGCAGCGCGTCGCCGCAATTCGCGATGGCTATTGCCAACCCGCGTTCTTCGAGGAGACTCCCGCCACACGCGTAGCCGAGCTCCACGGCGAGGAAACGAAGCTCGGCCTCGAACTCGAGGCACTGATGAACGAGTGGGAACAGCTCGAGCTGCAACTCGGCGACTACGCCGATCTCGAAGCCGTTCCGGCACGCTAAAGCGCGCCCGTGCTCAGCGCGCGGCGGTAGCCTTGGAGTAGCGTTCCACGTTCGCGAGCGGCGCACGGCGTTGGGGAAGGTCTGCCTGCGTCGCGTTCGCCGGCGTCAGCGCGACGGGACGGCGATGGAGCTCCGCGAGCTCGGGGAAGAGAGCTGTCGACCCCGGTGTCCGTTTTTCGAGCCAGCCAAAGGAATCCGCGCTCGCGCTCCAAACACGCGCCAAGAGTTCGGCATCGAGCGCGACGATCCGCTTCGCGAGTTCGGCCTCGACCTCACCGCAAACAACACCACTCGCCCGCCCGTGCTCCGCCGCTTCGAGCATCGGAGCCCGCTCGGCGGCAAGGCGCAAGACGAGGTCATCGGTCAACTCCGCGCGAAGTGCGACCTCGGTCAAGAACAGCGCCGCCTGCAGGCATTCCACAATGCGCGTCGAGGCGTCAGCCGAAGCGCCGACGAAAGCGATCACGTCCACTCAGCGCCCCGCAATCGGCTGAAGAGTGGCTTCACCTGAGTGCACCTGACGAACGGCTTCGCGAAACGCCTCGCGCAGCGGATCGAGGATGCGGATAACTTCGCGCACCATCTCGGCGTCCTGGTGGATGTTCGCCTGAACGACGTGACTCATGCAAAAGCTGTAAACGCCCTCGAGGTTCTTGCAGAGGTCCGGGTAGACCTCGTGTTTTAGCGACGTCGTGAACTCGCTGATGATGGCGTACGCGCGATCGAGCCTCTCTCCCGCACGCGGACGATCTTTCGCCTCGATTGCAGCCACGGCCTCGTTCAAGAATCGGAAGCACCCATCGTAGAGCATCATCAACAGCTCACCGGGGGTGCTGGTTTTGACCTGAACGGACTTGTATCGCTGGACGCCTGAATTGAGCATGGCGGTGTTTGGTCGAGGGAGCGTCGGGTTGCGTGAAGGTGATTGGGAGCGAAGCGAAAAGGCCGGTTACTGAGTGTTCGAGCTGTTCGAGACGAAGCCTTGGAGCTGCCTGCCCTGAAACTGAATCTTGCTGACGGCCGTCTCGAGAGCGTTGAATTTCTTACGAAGCCCAGCCTCGTACAGGTCGAGGCGCTCCTGAAGCTTGTCGGCATCTTTGCCGAGCTGAGTGATCTGCTTCTCGTACTGGGTGATGCGCAGCGGCAAGGTTCCGGTCGACGCCTTCGTGAGCTTTTCGACCACCGAAGACATCACCGACATCGCGCCCTTCGTGCTCGTCGCGGAGTCGCCTAAAAAGAGCTTCGCGACTCCTTCCGAATCGGCTTCGAGCGCGGCGGCGAGCTTCGTCTTGTCGAGGGTCAGCGAGCCATCTTGGCTCAGCTTGATGCCCACATTCGCGAGCTGCTTGTACTTACCGGTAATGCCGGGGATGACGTTGGAGACCGTCGTCCCGAGCGAATTGAGAGCCGAGCGAACGGCCGAATCACCGGCCAGCGCGGCGGAGGAGGCTTTGATCGAGCCCCAGCCGGCCGAGAGGTGCCCCGCAGACACGGCGTTGTTGTAGGCGGTGACGAACGATTGAATCTTCGACGCTTGTGCGTCCGAGTCGGACTTGATGACCAGCGTCGCAGGCGTCGCGCTGACGGATTTTGCGGTGATGGTCACGCCGTCGAGCACGTCGCTAAATTGGTTCGTGTCGCGCTCGATCGTGAACTGGTTATCCAGTAAAATACGAGAGTTTTTGGATGTTTGATAGGTCGTCATCCCGAGCGCGAGCCCGCCGGTCTCGGCCATCGTGACCGCGTTGGTGGCGCCCGTACCCTTGCCTGAAACGACGAGGAACGCTTCGGTACCCGTCTTGACGACGGAGGCGTTCACCGCCGCGCCGCTCGCGTTGATCTTGGTGGCGATGCCCGCAAGTGAATCCGCCGCGTCGATCGCGATGTCGGTCACCGTGCCGCCCACCGTGAGACTGAACGTGCCCGTTTGGGCGAGCGCGTCCGTGGAGCTGGCGAAGCCCAACGACTTGGCTCGGGTCTCTTGTGCAAGCTGCTTGACTTCAATGGAGTACGTACCGGCCCTGGCCGCGCCGGTCGCCGTCGCGACGAGGACCTTGTCATCGCTGCTCACGAGAGAATACGACGCGAACGCGGAACTCGAGTTCAGGGCGTCCGCAGCCGTTTTTACCGCGGTAAAGGTATTCAGCACCGAGGAGAGGGTGCTCTTCGCCGACGTGAGAGACTGCTGCCGCGCCGTGTTGCGGTTGAGAGGGATCCGCTCAACCCCCATCAAGCCGTCGATGAGGGCGTTCGTGTCGATACCCGAAGCAAGGCCGCCGAAGGCAATTGGAGGGGAGTTCGACATGGTTAGGTCCGATCAGCCGATTGGAGGGCGCTCGGGCGAAGCTTCCGGCCCGCGTGAACGAGCCGACAGGGTTCGTCGCTATTGAACGGCATCAACAGCACAATGCTTGAGGACGTTTTCGTCATCCGTTGTTCTCCGTTCGGCTCGATGGGCGCCACGTGTGATCGTCGATGGGCGCCCCGATGCGCGAGGACAGCGTGTTCATAGCTCCAATGACGCGAGCCACCTCGACCGAGGTCGGCAGCGGCCCGCCGGCCCGCCCGTCGATCCGCTGACTTTCGAGTGCGAGCTCGCGGGCGTAGACGGCGTGAGGTGCGTCGCCGAGCAAGCCCTGCCCAAAGAACTCAGCGCGCTGACCATTCAGGTCATGTCGAGCTGTCGGCTGCGAGACGACCGCATGCGCCCCGAGCGAGCGCCCGCCCCCGACGGAAGAATGAACGTGGGCTTGGAGCGCGCGGGTGTACCCGTCGAGGTCGGCGGTGAAGTATCCGGACTGTTTGAGCGACGCCGCGAACCCGGAGACGTCGCCGCTCTTCGCCTCACGGAGAGCACCCGGAAACCTGTCGTTCAGCAATTTCAGGTAATCCGACGCGCCCTCTTCGGCGCTGCGGTACGCACGGAACCCATCGACGAGCTTCTTGGTTTGGCCGCCGAGAACCTCGGTCGTCTGGTACCGGGCCGAAAGGCCACTCGGCCCCGCGCCCTTGATGCCACCGAAGTTGTGATTGAACATGCGATCCCCACGCGCGGTCTCGTGAGCCACGTGGGCCGCAAGGATATCGAGCGTTTTGGGCGCGACGTTGCCGCCCGTCGAGCGGCGGTAAGCCCCCGCGATCGCCTGACGAATACCCCCCATGCTCATTGGCGTGCGGCGTGCGGCAATCTCGGTCACTTCACCGCTCGGGGTGCTCGCCTCGGCCGCGGGTGGCGGCGCGGCACCGTAGGGCGACACCGCTGGCCGAATCGTCGGAACGACGACCGGGGCAATGCGTACGGGCGCAACGAAGCTCACGGCTAGGGCCGATTGCAAGGACCGGACCCACGCGGGGAAACCGAACCGAGCCCAGTAGTTTCCGTTACTTCTTCTGAAAGCGTCAGAATTTTGACGCTGCCTCCGTCAAGCGACGGTCAGGTTCGTGTCGAGGCCTGCCAGCAGCTTGACAGCGCCAGTTTTTTGAACCGAGGAGTCATTTGTGTGACAATGCGTTCAGTTGGTTCCCGTGAATCGCCCTTTTTGGACCTGGACGCATGGACCCCGCAGTTTTGAAACCTGTCGGAATTCCAAGTACTTGGACGCTAATGGCGCAGCGCGGGGACTTGGCCATGGGGCGGAGTATCGGAAGTGGTCTAGGGCGTCATTCGACGTGCCGCGAGGGCAATCAAGGCGCCGAAATATTGGCACCCAACTTGCTTAACCGTACGGTGCAGCGGGTTGCCATCTCTACCCACGCAAGGCCTCAGCGTCATCTGTTGACAAGGCCGCCAAAACTTCCGTAGCGTGGGTCACTCTGGGGCGAGATCTCCTTCACGGTAACTCGCCCCGTCGCAGCAGTAGAATCAGAAAGGTCGTTACCGATGACGCACGAGAACACAGAGCGCCCGCACGCAAACGAACGGCTCACTCTGCGTCCCACTTCGCGGGGCAAGATCGTCGGCACCAGCGCGAAGATCCGCGGGGTGATCGAGACGATCGATCGCATCGCGAAATCGAACTGCAACGTGCTCATCACGGGCGAGAGCGGCACCGGCAAAGAGAGCGCGGTCGCGGCCATCCACGACGCGAGCAAGCGTTCGGACAAGACGCTCGTGACGGTCAACTGCGGAGCCCTTCCCGAAGCGTTGATGGAGAGCGAGCTCTTCGGTCACGCTCGCGGCGCCTTCACCGGAGCGCACGTGACACGTCTTGGTCGAGTGGCCCAGGCGGAAGGCGGAACGCTGTTCCTCGATGAAATCGGGGAGCTTCCTATGCCCCTCCAAGCGAAGCTCCTGCGTCTCCTCCAGCAGCGTGAGTACACCCCGGTCGGCGACAACCGCACGATCAAGTGCGACATTCGCATCATCGCCGCGACGAACCGCAAGCTCGCTGACGAAGTCGCGCGCGGCACGTTCCGCGAAGACCTTTACTACCGCCTGAACGTGATCGAGCTAAACTTGCCGGCCCTCCGCGAGCGCCCGGAAGACATCGAGTTGCTCGTCGAGCACTTTTACCGCGACTCCGTCGCCATGTCCGGCCGCGACGACATCGACGGCTTCGACGCCGAAGCGATCGACGCGATGCTTGCCCACGACTGGCCGGGAAACATCCGCGAGCTCGAGAACGTGATCCAACGCGCGGTGCTCCTTGCGCCGGGCCCGGTGATTCGTCGCGAAGACATCCCGGCGAATCTTCAAGGCGCGCGGGCAGCGGGTTCGTCGGCAATGCCGTCGCAGCTCCCCGACGAGGGCATCAACCTCCGCGAAGTGATCGAGGAGTTCGAGAGTTCGCTCGTCCGTCAGGCTCTCGAGCGCACCAAGTGGAACAAAAATCAGGCAGCGAAGCTGCTCGGCATGAACCGCACGACCCTCGTCGAGATGGTCAAGCGCAAGCGGATCGGCTGACCACTCTCGTCGGACGGACCGTTCGACCGACACCGCGTCGCTCACTTACCGAGAGTAAGTGGGCGACGATTCGTTTTGTGGGGCGGCGACGGCGAGAAGCAGGCTTAGTTCACCTCGAGCACCGCGCACTCGTCGCCGGTTCGAGAGGCTCGCGGAGGCGACTCGGCGATCACCGTGTCGACGAGCGGTCGGAGACTCGCGAGCCCAAATGGTCGATGGATCAAGCGCACGGCCCCGAGAGAGAGTGCGGTAGATAGCGCTCGCTGATGCGCCTCGTCGCCGAGCACGACAACCGGAACGTGGACCGTGAGCGGATGACGACGAAGAGCGCCAAGCGTGGCGAGGGCTCCAGATTGCCCGATGTCGAGGAACACGACGTCCGGATCGATGGCCGCGACGAACGAGACCCACGCCGCAGGCTCCGTCAGGCAGCTTTTGAAGAGGGAGAGCCAGCTCTCATGGCCCGACGCCGAGTGCACCTCGCACCCGTCAGAGCGAAGCGTCTCAGCGAGAGCATAACGCCGCCCGAGATCCTCATCCGCGAGCAGGACGCGCGGCCGGCCAGCGCTTCGCCGAGGAGTGGTGATCGAAAATGGGTTCAATGTGGCTCCGTCCCTTCAGCGCGGTATACGGCCATCGCGCACCGATCCTTGAGCCGCGAACCAAGGTTGACCCGCGGCCGCGCACAGTAGACCGTGCGCATTGCATACGTGAAATCCGACGAGCAGCTGATGGCCGAGTATTGTGCCGGGGGAACGGCGGCTTTCGACGAGCTCTTCACTCGGTACGCTCCCCTCGTCTCGCGGGTGATGCGCCGGCGTCTCGGCAGCGACGCCGACGCGAGCGAGGTCGTGCAGCAAACCTTCTTGCAGCTCCACCGTGCACGGCATGACTTCGAGCCCGGGCGAAAGCTGCGGCCGTGGCTCATGACGATCGCCTACAACCTGCAGCGAGAGGTTCACCGCGTGCGCAGCCGCCGCCCCGAAGGCCCTCTCGACGTCGAACCCGCTGCCCCAAGTTCCCAGCAGCATCCGATGGAGAAAGCGGCACGGGCGGCTCGGCTTCGCTCGGCCGTCGAGGAGCTCCCGCTTGGGCAGCGGCAGGTGATTGAGTTGCACTGGTTCGAGGAGCTCGGATTTCCGGCGGTGGCCGAGGCTCTCGGGCTTACCGTGAGCGCCGTAAAAGTGCGGGCACACCGGGGCTACAAGGCGTTGCGCGAAGCGCTCGAGGAGGACTCCGATGCCGGAACTGCAGCGTAACCACGTGCCCGAAGTACTCGCGGCCGAGCTCGCGATGGACATCGAGCGCCTGCGGCGAATGACGGGTGAAACCATGCGCGTCGCTCCTATCGATGAGACGGCGGAGGCGGACCTCACGGGCGTCGACGAGACGACCCTCGCAGAGCTCGATGCGCTGCGGACGAACGTGCGCGACTTGGTCGCCAACGAGCAGACCTCCCTCGGAAGGTGGCGCGCCGTAAGCACGAGAACGCGCCTCGCCGCGGTGCTCGGACTCGCGCTGACCGGACCGGCCCTGCTCGCGTGGGGCGCCCCCCGGACCAACCTCGCGACGACGGCGCCACTAAGGCTCGCCGCGACGTTGGCCGTGTTCTGCGTCTCGCTTGCGGCCATCGTGACAGAAGCGCTCCGGCCGCTTCATCGGCGCGCGCCCAGTGACGCATTGAGAAGCGCACTCATCGCGCTCGCCTTCGGTATCCCGCTCGTGGTCGCATTGCTGCCACACGGCGATCCGGGACTTTATGCGGGCGTCGGGGCCGCGTTCTTCGAAAAAAGTGGGCTGTGCTTGGGGGTTGGGGCCTTGAGCTCCCTGCCGACACTGTTGCTCGCGCTCGTTTCGATGCGCCATCGCGGGCACGGCCACATGCGTCCCATGCTCGGCGCCGCAACGGCAGGTCTTGTCGGGAACGCCGCGCTCGTGCTGCACTGTCCAATCCTAACCGCGCCCCATCAGCTCATCGGGCACGTCACATTGGTTCCATTGCTTATCGCCGGTGTCATCGTATGGCACTCTGCCTGTAACCGCGCCCACCGAGACGCCACGCCCGAACGAAGATGACCCGCACCGTTGGAGAGCAATTTTATCACGTGGCCATGGGCCCCTTGGCGATGGCCGCCAACTGTCTGCGCCGCGGGGACGTGCGCCAGGGGCTGACTGAGCTATCGGGAGACAGCCTCGTCGGCTCGGTTCAACGCGCGATTGACGCCATTGCTGAGACCGTCGGCTTACCGACCCACGAGGTGGAGCGCCTCCTGCCAACCGAGGAGATGGACGACTTACTCGAGGGAGTCGCCACGACGCAGAGCACCTCCGCCGCGCAGTGGGACCTGCACATGGCACACGCCGGTGGCCTCCTCGAGGCGATAGCAAAACTTACCTCCGATGGCCGCGCGCCCGAGGCCGGGATGTGCCTGATGCGCATCGCCACGAAGATGAAGTTGGAGAAGGGACTCGCCTCCCCGTTGCGCGAACTCGCAGGGCACATCGAGCGTTGGCAAGAGTTGCTCGAAAGGCTTCGCCGGGAGCTCGACGAGGGCAAAGAACTCAAAGAGGCGCGCCAGCGGCGGAGAGTCGTGCGCGTTGGAATTGCGGGGCTGACCGGCGTTGCCGTTCTCGCGGTGGCCGCCCTCGTGACGACCGTGTGGAAGGCGCGGCGGCAGATTGACGACGTCCTGGCGTTGCCTAGCCCATGCGAAGTCGAGCTCCTTCTTGCGGCGGACTTGTCGATGGCGAGCGCCGAGCAGAAATCCACTCTCGTCGCGAAACACGCAGCGTGCAGCGGCACCCGGGAGCTGGCGCGTATCGCTGAAGAGAAGATCCAAGAAGACAAGGCCCGGCAGCTGCGGGAGGCGGAAGCGAAGCGCACTCGAGAAGCGACCTGTATCGAGCTCGGCGTGCGCTTGTCGAAGCCCTCGACCGAAGCACTGTCGCCGAAGCTAAAGGAAATCCTCGCGAAGGACATGACGTTCATGACGGCCTTGGCCCGCGGCAAGATCGACAACGCCGACGTCTCGCGGGACGTCAGCAATCTCACCTGCCTCGACGGACAAGCAGGGGATGCGATCGCAGGTGCTTTCGCCGCCGCGCTCGCGCAGGCAGGCGAGTCCTGGTTGCCCGAACACACTCCGTCGCCGAGCGCGCTCACTCTCGTCAAACGGGGGAAAGCTTCCGTCTCTCGCATCGCACGCGCGAACTTGATCCCACCCATCGAGAAAGTGGCGCTCGACGCCCTGCTCACTGGCAAGAGCGAGCCGGTTCGAGCCGCGCGAAAAAAATGCGACGTGCTGACGATGCTGGACGTGACCCCTCACCTCTACTGTCAGGCGGTCCTGCGCCAGCCCGTCAACTAGCAGCGTCGATAGCGAAGGCCGTTAGCTTTGGATAGGCACGCGCGAGACTTGCAACCCGATAAGCGTTGCGCCCCCGAGCTCGACTTCGTGCCACTCGAGGCGGAGGCCTGACCAGACGAGCGGAGACGGCTCGCGAAGCATTCGACCGTAGAGCTCGCTCGCGCGGGTCATTGGGCAACCAAGTGCCTCGCGCAGGAAGGTGAGCATCGCGCCTGTCCCAAAGTCGGCACGCTCCGCCGTGCCCGAGCGAGCGACCACCGTCACTTCGAACGCGTCGCCCGAAGTCGCCGAGGCTGCCGCGGGATCGGGCAATATCGCGAGGATTCGGTCGATGCAGTCCCCGTCGTATGCGAGCCAAGCCTCGACGAGCGCTGCTCGGTACCGAACATAGCGCACCGCGCCGTCGTCGACGTGACCCGCCCGCTTGAGCTGAGCCCGCATGACGAGCGTCGAGCGCTCGAACGCAGCTTCGCCGTTGCCGATCAGCCGATGAGCTTCAAGCTGCCGCAACGCATGCCGCAATATCTCGAGATTCTGAGCGATGCGCGTGCTCGTCCGATCACGCTGTTGCGCCGCCTCGAGCTGACGCGCTGCCTCCGCGAGCTCGCCCATGGCAGCCATCGAATCCGCGAGCGTGCAGCGGGCATCGATCGACTCCGGATCGAGCTCAACGGCGCGGCGATAATGGGTGAGGGCCGTCGCTGGATCGCTTCGCGCATCGGCGACGAGCCCACGAAGAAACGGAATCTTCGCATCGGTCGGCGCGAGCATCCACGCCTCCGCGAGCGAGTTGTCGGCTTTTTCGAAGAGGCCTTTTTCGAGAAAAACAACCCCGAGCTGACGGTGCGGCCGCGGATCCTCGGGTGCACGACGACGCGCCTGAATCAGCTGATACGCAGCGGCGTCGAGCTTGCGCAATCGAGAACACACGTCGGCCAGCAAGAGGCGCGCCTCGACGTCGTCACCATCGAGCCCGACCGATTTGGCGAGCGCCGATTCCGCTTCGGGCAGGTGCCCTATCGCGAGGTAAACCGCCCCGAGCCTCAGCCACGCCCGTTCGTCCGCAGGGTCGGCGGCAAGTTGGCGCTCGAGGTCTTCTATTACCCCTGCACTGTCACCATCGGCGAGCCTTGATACCGGATCGCGCTCGTCCGACGAGACGATTGGCAGGGTTCGCCGTGAGTCCACCATGCCGGCACGCGCTAATGCGCTTCGTGTTTGCGCGTGACACCCGGATGCGTCGAATCGCCCGGTTCGTGTCGCGCGTTCTCTGTCTTACGGGACCCATCACGGCCCACCATCGAGAGGAGAATGGGACTGTCGTAGATGAATTGATCGCGCGAATCGTAGGCGGCCGGATGCATGCCGGTGTCCATGCGGATAGCGTCGCAAGGGCACGCCTCTACACAAAACCCGCAGAAAACGCAGCGCAGCTCGTCGATGACGAAGACGCTCGGGTAGCGCTCGTAACCACGCCGTTCATCGCCCTCAGCGTACTCGGCAGGCTCGATGTGAATGCACTGCGCTGGGCAGGCGGTCGAGCAGCACAGGCACGCGACGCAACGGGGCGAGCCATCGTCGCGCATCGTCAAGCGGTGCAAGCCGCGGAAGCGGTCCGGGTACGGGCGGCGCTCCTCGGGGTATTCGATCGTCGTGATCCCGCCTTCGAAGTTCTCGAGAACGGGATCGCGCTTTTGGCCAAGCATGCGCTCCTTCGTGTTCTCGAAGAAATGCCTCATGGTCACCGCCGTACCCTTCAACCATTCGGGCACGTACGCTTGAACTTGGGGCGTGCGGTTGGGACGCGCGATAACCTTCGTCGGAACAGGTGAGCGCGGTGCGGGCTTCGTCCAGGAGGTTTGGCTCACGGTCATGCTCCCATCTTGGTGGCTTTGACGCCGCCGGCGCCGAGCGCGTAACGCGCGGTGCTGGAAACAGCGACTTGCTTGTGTTTGGCGGGCTCTAGAAGCCCGGTGATGATCGCGACGAGGGCCAGAACGCCGCCCACCGCGACGAGCGCTTGAGTCACGTCGCAGAGCGCTTGGAGCCCGGACTGCACGCCCGGTGACGCCGCCTCGATGCCGAGGATGATCATCCCAGTCACGAGGATGTTGACCAGCGCTGCGGGCAAGAGCTTCGTCCAACCGAGCTTCATCAGCTGGTCGTAGCGGAAGCGCGGCAGCGTCCAACGGATGAAGACCTGAAGCCACGTGACGATGATCGTCTTGCCGAAGAACACACCGAGGTGGATGAGCGAGACCGCGAGGTGCGTGAGCTTCAGCTCGTAGAAGGTCGTGTTGCCGATGGCGACGCGAACCCCGTCGGGATCGAGGAACGGCAGGTGGTAGCCGCCGAAGAAGAGCGTCACGAGCAAGGCGCTCGAGAACACGAACTCCGCGTACTCCCCGAGGAAGAAAAGGCCGAACTTCATGCCCGAATACTCGAGGAAGTAACCGGCGATGATCTCGCTTTCGCCCTCCGGCTGATCGAACGGAACGCGCTTGGTCTCCGCGACGAGCGCCGCAAGAAACAGGAAGAACGCGACCGGTTGCACGAAGATGCCCCAGGCATGCCGACCTTGCCAATCGACGATTTGCTGCATGTGCACGGAGCCGACGATCATCAGCAGGCCCGTGATGGATAGGCCCATCGCGACCTCGTAACTTACCATCTGACTCGTCGCGCGGAGCCCGCCGAGGAGGGCCCACTTGTTGTTGCTGGCCCAACCTGCGAGAGCGGCGCCAATGATGCCCGTGCCTGCGATGGCGAAGACGTAGAGGAGGCCGACGTTGAGGTCAGCGACCGCGAGCGACACCGGGATCTGGCCGACCGCGCAGACGCCCGTGCGATCCACCACGCCGGCAATGTTGGCGAGGTCGACGAAGCTCAACGCGTGGTTTTTGTCGATATCCTGAAAGCAGAGCGTGCTGCCCATCGGGATGACGGCGAACGTGACGAGCGCGGGAAACATCGCGAGCAACGGCGCGATTGCGTAGAGAAGTTTGTCCGCGTTTTTTGGGCGCAGGTCTTCCTTCCAGATGAGCTTGATCGCGTCGGCAACCGCGTGAAGCGTGCCCGCAAGACGAATGCCGACCTTGCCATCGGGCACCTTCGCGCTCGCGTAGAGGGCAGTCATGAGAACGGCGCCAGCGGCGATGGAGCCCGCGATACCCGTGCCCCACGCGACACCGCCCGGAGCATTGAGCGACGTGGGCACGAGCTGCACGAGGACAGCCGCCACGACATGCGCAACGAGCCCACGGTAGAAGTACGCTCGAGGCTCAATCGAGCCGACCGCCTCATCAAACGCGTTCTCGGCGCCGTTGCGACGGACGTGAGACGACAAGAGAAGAAGGCCTGACCAAGCGACGAAAATCGCGAGCTCCACGCCCTGCGTCATACGCGGGATCTCGAGCCCAGGAGCCGCGGCCCACATCGGTACGGCGAGCGCACCTGCGATGAGCACGGCCGGCAGCGTCAAGAGCGCGCGCACGATTCCGGAGGGCAGGTAGACGACGGCGCGGTTCGGACCGACGCGATCCTGGAGCATCGCGCTCTGGCGGCGGTCGAGCCACACCGTGATGGCCGCCATGTTCAAAAGGAACAGGACGACCACGAGAACTTTGACGAAGGAAAAGACGAGACTGGCCCAGGTCACGGCTGCACCTCCAATTGCGCAGGCGCGTTTTGCGAAACTGCGTGAGCCCCCGCATCGTCACTCGGTGCCGGAAAGAGAAGCGCGAGGATGTCGGCGCGCTTTTTCCACGAGAGGGCAAAGCCGAGCTGACGCGCGAGGGCCACGACCAGCTGCCATGCCGGATGGGCATCGCCTCGAGGTGCGAGCACCTGCTCCGCCTCCTGACGAAGGCCTTGCTTGTTGATGTACGTGCCGGCCGCTTCCGCCCAGCTCGTCGCGGGCAAAGCGACATGAGCCACTTGCGGCAGTGTCCCTTCGTGGGTCGCGAACGAGACGAAGGCCTTGAGGCGAGAGAGCTTGTCTTTTGCCTTGTTGGCGTCGACGTCGACCTCGCCGCCGAGGCTCACGACATGGTCATAGCGCCCTTGCGCCACGCCCTCGATAAGCGTGGCGAACGGCCGCGGCGTCGCGAACCCGAGCGTCTCTGCGACGAGCGAAACACCGGCCGTGTTCGGATTGCGGTCGGCCACCATCAGGATGCCATCGGCCTCGCCATCGGCACGGCGCGCGACAAAAAGGTCCTTGGCCCCGAAAAATTCTTTGGCGACGTACGCGAGCGCGAAGTTGTCTTCGCACGAGTGCTGGGCCGAAAGAACGATCGCGATGCGTGACGGCTCCGCGCCTTCCTCGCCGTTGATTGAGGCGGTTTTCCTCAACGAACGCAGCGCGCTGAGTTTCTCGGCGGCTTGTTCGAGCGCTTCTTTCAAGGCCGCGTCTTCGCCTCCGACGAGCGCGTTCTCGAGGCGACCTTCGTGCGCTTCGGGATACGAGAGCATGCCTTTGTCGCACATCCAGTAGCCGTTGACGGCTTCGTTGTCGCGCGGGCGGTAACGATAGGGCGTGTTGTCGCGCGGATCGAAGTCGAGGTGCGCGTTGCATCCAGTGGCGCAACCTTGGCAAACGGTGCGGCCCGAACGCAGAAACCACACGCGCGCCTTGAATCGGAAGTGGCTCGACGTGAGCGCGCCTACCGGGCAGACGTGCTCGGTCATCAGGGAGTAGTTGTGGTCGAGCTCGCGCCCAGGAGCGACGAAGACCTCGTTGCGATTGCCGCGCTGACGCATGTCGAGAACCGGGTCCTTGGCGAGCTCCTCGCTGACCCGGATGCAGCGCGTGCACATGATGCACCGCTCGGCGTCGTAGACGATGGTCTCCCCGAAAACGATGGCCTTCGGCTTGTGGACGGGCTCGTCCATCATGCGTTTCTTCGTGCGATCGTGCTCGAGCCAGTAATCCTGCAGGTCACACTCGCCCGCTTGATCGCAGATCGGACAATCGACCGGGTGATTCAAGAGCAAAAGCTCCTGCACCTCTTTACGGGCCACCGCGACTTCTTCGCTCGTATCCGAAAGAACGCTCATGCCATCGGAACACGCCTGCTGGCACGCCGGGATGAGCTTCGTCTTCTTCACCGTGATGTAGTCGTTCTTGCCCGCGTCCCATCGGAGGACGTCGAGCTGCATCTTCGGGCGGCCAGGAGGCGGCTCGACATCGACGAGGCACATGCGGCAATTGGCCGGCGCCGAAAGGCCCGGATGCCAGCAATAATGCGGGATGTCTACGCCAGCCTTGTAGGCAGCTTTAATGACAGTGTCGCCCTTTTCAAAGGGGACCGTGCGACCGTCGATTTTGATCGTTCCGTCAGCCATGGCTCATCAGTGATCGCACTCGCCGCCGATCATGTTGACCGACCCGAAGGTCGGTACGACGTCGGGGAGCATCCCACCGACAATCATCGATTCCATTCCCTGCATCGTGGCGAAACACGGCGGCCGAATCCGCACGCGGTACGGGGTGCCGCTGCCGTCCGACACGATGTAGAACCCGAGCTCACCGTTGCCGGCCTCGGTGTAGGAGTAGCATTCGCCGGCGGGCACTTTGATGCCCTCCATGACGATCTTGAAGTGCTGAATCGTGCCCTCGATCGTCGAGTAGACCTCTTCCTTCGGGGGTAGCACGATGCGCGGGTCGTTGATGTTCACCGAGCCTTCGTCGGCCATCTGCTCGAGTGCCTGCTCGATGATTCGCACGCTCTGACGAATCTCTTCTTGGCGGCACATGAAGCGGTCGAAGTTGTCGCCGCTCGTGCCGACGGGAACGTCGAACTCGTAGCGGTCGTAGGTCAGGTACGGGTGCACCTTGCGCACGTCGTAAGGGACGCCGGTCGAGCGCAGCACGACGCCGGTCCAGCCGAGGGCGATGGCACGCTCCTTCGACATCCGGCCGACGTTCTCGACGCGGTCCAAGAAGATCCGGTTACCGAGCAAGAGTTTCTCACCGTCGTCGATCAACGCGCGCACGGCCGGCACCGCGGCACGCACCATCGCCTTGAAGTTCGGGGTGGGCTCGCTCGCCATGCCCCCGACGCGGCCGAAGCTGTGGGTCACCCGGGCGCCCGTCTCCTCTTCGAAGACGTCCCAGATGAGCTCACGGGCCTTGGCGAACCAGAGGAACGGGGTGAATGCGCCGAGCTCCATCGCCATCGCGCCGGAACACACCATGTGGTCACAGATGCGGGCGAGCTCACCGAGAATGACGCGGTAGTGTTGGCAGCGCTCGGGCACCGTCACGCCGAGCATTTTCTCGACGGCCAGCGCAAAACCGACGTTGTTCAACATCGGGGAGGCGTAGTTCAAGCGGTCGACGTACGGGAACACCTGGGTCCACGTGCCGCGCTCGCACATTTTTTCGAAGCCGCGATGCAGGTAGCCAATCTGCACGTCGACTTTCGTTATCGTCTCGCCCGAAAGCTCGACCACCATCCGGACGGTGCCATGCATCGCCGGGTGTGCAGGTCCCATGTTGACCTGCATCGGAGCGGAGGGGAACTCGAGTTCGCCCTCGTCCAATTCGATGTCCAGAGGTTCCATCTCAGCTCGCCTCGCTCACTCGTCAGAAAATCCCAGGGCGTTGACTCGAGGCGCAACTCGGTCGTGCGTTTGACGACCGAACGGCATGCCCTCGTGCTCGTCGAACGGCGGCAGCTTGCCTACCGCCTCACTACGGTACTCAACCAGCGGCTGCGTCTGCTGCGCCGAGTAGTCTTTGCGCAGCGGAGAGCCCACGAACTCGGGGTACATCAGGATGCGCCGTAGGTCCGGGTGGCCGACAAAGTCGACGCCGAACATGTCGAAGCACTCGCGTTCGAACCAATTGGCCCCGACCCAAACCTTGCTCAGCGTGTCGATGGCCGGGGCATCCCCAAGGCGCGCCTTCAGACGCACACGATGCAGTTTTTCGATCGAGCGAACGTGAAGGACCACCTCGAACCGCGACTCGCGACGATTCAAGTAGTCGACCGCGGTGAGGTCGATGAAGTGATTCATCGCGCACTTGGGGTCGTCGCGCAGGAACGTGGCGATCTCCTGCCAGCGCGAAGGCTCGACGATGGCGGTGTCATCGCCGTGCTGGCTATGCGTCTCGAGGACGGCATCGCCGAACACCTCGCGCAGTCGCTGAAGGACTCGCGTGCTCATGCCTTGCTCGTCCGCAGCTCGACGAGCCGGGTATGGGCGACGTCGCCCGAGTGCCCTGCCGCGAGGTCCGCGGCGACCTGGCGCGGGTCGGTGCGTGGCTTGACGATCCCAGCGGTGCGGTCACCGCGTTGAATCTTGTCTTGCAACAGCAGAAGGCCGTCGATCACGGACTCGGGGCGTGGAGGACAACCCGGAACGTAGACGTCGACGGGGATGACCTTGTCGATGCCCGCGAGGGTCGTGTAGTTGTCGTAAAAGCCGCCGCACGAAGCGCAGGTTCCGAATGCGAGCACGTATTTCGGGTCGGCCATCTGGTCATAGACGGTCTTCAGGATCGGCGCCTGGCGCTGCGTGATCGTACCGACGACCCAGAGAAGGTCCGCCTGGCGGGGCGAAAACCGCGGCGCCTCGGCTCCGAAGCGCGCCATGTCGAAGCGCGGACTCGCGAGCGCCATGAACTCCATCGCGCAGCACGCGGTCACGAACGGATACTGAAATAGCGAGTATTTCTTCGCCCAGTTCAGCATATCTTCGAGGCGGGTGGTCGCGAAGCCCTGCTCCGATCCCTCGAACACGTAGGATTGCGATTGGCTCATTTTTCCCACTCCAGCGCGCCCTTTTTCCAGACGTAGGCGAGCAGTACGAAGACCACGAGAATGAACGATCCCATCGTCGCGAACCCCGACCAGCCGAGCGAACGAAACTCGACGGCCCAGGGGTAGATCATGACCGCCTCGATGTCGAAAACGACGAAGAGGAGCGCGGTCATGTAGAATTTTACGCTTGGGCGCACGTCCCCCGAGCCCTCACCCAGGTGCCCGCATTCGAACGGGTATTCCTTGGTGGGGTTGGGGTTCTTTGGGCCGAGGTAGGTGGTTGCCGTGAACATCCCGCCCGCTACGAGGGCCGCGAGGATGAACAGCAGCATGACCGGGACGTAGGAGGCCATGGACGGGAGTGGTTTCACACACGTAGGCCTCCGTGTCAATTGGAGGACGGACGTGAAATCAGATGGTGGCCGTCAGTGCGCGCCACTTCGCAAACGGGGCGCCGAGCTCGGCCTCGAGCCACTGCTGGAGTTCCAGGGCATCCGCGGTAGACGCGCCGGCACGCTTGGCCGCAACGAGGCTCGCGAGTGTCGACACTTTGGCTCCGCGGGCTTGGAAACAACGGGCAAGATCGAGCAGGATGCTGGGCTGTTCGGGGCTATCCGCGGGGACGAGCATCGACGCTCGGCGCAGCGAGGCAATCGCTTCACCAGGACGACTCCCTTCCATCAACATGCGACCGAGGCGCGCAAAAATGCGCGAGCCCGAAATCCCCTCCTGCGCATATTGCACAGCGAGGCGCATGACCTCTTCGCCTTGGGCGGCGTCACCGAGCTTGCTGCACGCCGTGCCGAGCAAACCGAGCCCTTCGGCGATCCGTTGGCGTGCGGGATCGGGCAGCATTTGGCCCTCCGGTGTGCGCCAGTAAACGGCGAGCGGCATCGGCCAGCTTCCGAGGAGTTGCACGACCTTTTCCCAACGATTTTCGGCGGCGGCCTTCTCGGCCTCGGCGACGTCGTTCAAGTCGATCGCCGATCCCGAGCTTGCGCGGTCACCGCGGCGATCGAGTTCGTCACGGACCCGGTTCTGAAGCAGGCGGCGAAACTCGGTCAGGGCGATCACGGACTCGTCCCCATCGAGGTCGACGCGCAAGGAGGACGTCGACCCCTCGATCAGCATCTCGCGGACGCCGAAGCCATAGATTGGCGCGAGCAGAAGCAGGCGCGCACCGATGTGGCGTTGGAGGGCCTCGGTGTCGTTGGCGAGGAGCTCGGGAGACGTCGGCCCCGCGACCTCCTCATGGAGCAGGCGCTCCACGACGCGGCGGCGAAATTCGACGACGTTGACGCGTTCGGTATCTTCGTCGTCCGGGTCGCCCGCTCCCGAGAAGCAGAACTCGACGAGCGAGTTGTCAGGATTGAACCTGTCGATCATCAGCGAGCTGACGCGGGCCTGCGCAATCAGCGAAAAAGCGAAGAATCGCTCGCCGAGGACCTCGCAAAGCGTCTGAAAACTGCCAATGCTTTCGCCGAGGCGCTCGAACCAACCATCGGTGCGAATGCGATCGAGAGCGATGGTGTGGAGCTTGGTCATCGGGTCGTGCGGGAACGTACACGTTTTCGGCGCGCTCGGTCCGAAAAACCAGCCCCCCGGTGCCGCGGAAGACAAGGCTAACAACCGCGGTCGGGGAGAGATGCTGCGGGTCAACCGAGGTTGGCTCCGCACGACGCTCGAGGGGCACGGCGCCGACGCGCCGAACCGCAGCGCAGAGGTCACTCCGCGATCAGCGCGTCGACTTCCTTGGCGATTTTTTCGTCCTCGCCATCGGTATAGCCGCCGTGCACGTGCCGCACGATGCCCTTTTTGTCGACGATGTACGTCGTCGGCATTTTCGGGGGATGGTAGGCGCCCGCGGTCTTCTTCTCCCTGTCCCAGACGATGGGGAAGGTCACGTGAAGGTCTTCGGCGAACTTCTTGATGTCCGCGGCTTTCGCCTCGTCGGTGTCATCCTGGCTGACCGCGATGACGGCGAGCTTGCCGGCGTTCGTATCGACCACTTCCTGAAGCTTCGGGAAGGACTTCTTGCAGGGCTCGCAGAAGGTGCCCCAAAAGTCGACGATCGTGACGGTGCCCTTCGCCTCGACGAGGGTCTTCGGGCCGTCTCCGGCGATGTACTCACCGAACACCTCGGGGGCGGCCTGTCCGACCAGCCCGGCAGCGTCGCTGCTGCCAGCGGTAGGCGACTTCGCGTCGCCCGCGACCTCCGTCGTCTTCGTGCACCCGACAAGCGAGACGCCCAAGAGGACGAGGCTCAGCTTGCCGACAATCGAATCAATCCTATTGGACACAACCTTCATCGACATTCGCTCCTTCGCACAGGTACGCTACACGCTTCGTGGTCGAGCAATGCCCCGTCGTGAATCGGATTCGCGCGGAGGCCATCGCTCGAAGGATTTCGCAGATGGGCTTACCCTCGTTCCCCTCCAACCGCCTAACGGAATCGCCAGGATGGCGCTTACAGGCGAAGTTCGCCGCGCTCGCCGTCGGAGCTGCTTTGGTAGGCGCTTGCCAAGATTTCACGGTGCGCTTCGGGCCTCCTAACAACTTGCGGCTTCGCGATTCGAAGAGCGTCGAGGCGTGTCCCGCGCCCCCCGGTGCGACCGGCGCCGTGTGTCCCGACTGGGCGACCAAGGTCTTCCCGGTACTCGACGGTGAAGCGAACCGGTGCACGAATGAGGCGTGTCACAGCGAAGGGAGCCCGAGCAAAGGCCTCGCGCTCTTCGCGGGGGACGCGGCAAAGACGTACGCGGCCATGGCGAAGTACAAAAACGCGGCGGGCAGGCCGTACGTTGTCGATGCGGAGCTCGGCGATCCGGAATTGCCCGCATACATGCTTTGCAACCTCACAGCGAACCCGCTCGTCGGCGCGCGCATGCCACTCGGTGAGGCGATGACGGCCGCAGATCTCGCGACCATCGGCGACTGGGTCCTCTGTGGAATGAAGGAAGAAGGCGGCACGCCTCTCCCCAGTGGCGCGGGCGGCGCGGGCGGCAGCGCACCCTCTGCCACTACCGGCACGGGCGGCGCGGGCGGCGCGGGCGGCGCGTGACGCGGCAGCGCGGGGCACGGTCGATTTCGATTGAGTTCGCCGGAGCCGTGCTACCCTTTTCTATGCGTGCGGACCTTCGGAGAATCACCATGACGAAACGAACCACCGGTAACCTTGTTCGCGGTCTCCTCACGCTGACGTTGCTTCCGATCGCCCTTGTGACGTCGACGGGTTGCGCGGCCGTGCAACCCTACGAGCGCGCGAAACTCGCCCACCCCACCATGTCGGCCGCGGATCTTGCTGGGCCCGGTGAGGAGCACCTGCGGGCGGTTCACGAAGGTGCGGTCGGCGGCGGCACAGGTGCCGGTAGCGGCTGCGGCTGCAACTGAACCGCGCTGTCGTGAAACTCCTTGCTTAGGCCGCTTCGGTCCTCGTGAAGCTCGCACACCTCACGCTCGTCGCGTGCCTGATGGCGGCGCCCGTTGCGCTAACCGCAGCGGACGCGCTCGCGGGCGGAGCGAGTGACGAAGAGGTGCGCCCGCTGCTCGACGCGATCTACGAGTCGGAATACCGCGCGGGAAAGTTCAAGGACGGCCTCGAAAAGCTGGAAATCGCGAAGATTCTCTGCGAGGGCACCCTCTGCAGCCATGGCGTGAGAGCCCAGCTCTTCGTCGCAATCGGGACGATGCACGTGCGCCTCGGCAACACCCGTGGCGCGGCGGTCGCGTTCGCCACAGCCGTGAAGGAAGACGCCGGCGCGGAGCTCCGCAAAGGCTCGGAGACGCCCGAAGTCTCGGCGGCGTTCGCAACCGCGAAACCCGCAGGCTCGGCCACCCTTTCGCCCGACGACTGCCGCGCGAGCTATGCCGGCGCCCCGGCCCCTCGAGGTTGGCAGAACGGCGGAGCGGCGCACTGCTTCAACCTCGCGACACTGGCGGACCGGGCGGGCAAGCACCGCACCTGCGCCACCCATGCGCGCAAGGCGCTCGAGCTCGAGGACAACCCGAACGGTCGTGCGACGCTCGCGAAGTGCCTCGAAGCCGACAACAACTGGATCGAAGCTGCCGATGAGTGGGAGGAAGCGGCACGCCAGGCCCCGAAGACCTGGCAGAACGGCCTTGCGCAGCAAGCGCGCTACCGAGCCGATCAGTTGCGTCGACGAATCCCGGTGCTCGTGCTCGTTCCGCCTACCAATCAACCGGAAGGCTTCGCGGTCGAGCTCGACGGTTCACCCTTTCCGGTCGAGGCGCTCGGCTCCGAGATGCCGATGAACCCGGGCGAACACACGATCCTCGCGACTGGAAAACGCGGCGATCTTGCCTTGCGGTTCAAGCAGTCCGTGCGCCTCGAGAGCGGCGCAAACTTCCCGGTCGTGCTCGAGCTTGCCCCCTATTCGCCTGAAATCAAATGCCTCCTCGAGGCCCAGAATGCCGAGGGAATTGCCAAGTGCTTGAGCCGCGCGGACTCGGCCAGCAACATCACGACGCGCGTTCGCAGCGAGGCCAGCGGCTACCACGACACGATGCACGTTGACGTGTTCTCGCCCTCGGTCAGCGTGAGCGCCGAGCACGTGACGGGCGGCTGGGGAATCGGCGCATCGATGCTGGTCGACATGGTGACAGCGGCGTCGGTCGACATCGTCGCAACGGCATCGCCGCGGTGGCGCGAGGTGCGCTGGGTTCCAGCTCTGAATGCCCATAAGCGTTTTAGCGACCTCGACGTCGGCGTCTCCGGCGGCTTCTCGCGCGAGCCGGATTATCTCGCGACCGACATCGCAGCGCGTGCCTCGCTCGACCTCGCGGACAAGACGATCACGCCGACGATCGTCTACGATTTTTCGCACGACATCAACGCCAAGGCCAATACGCCCTGGGACGTTTTCTCCAAGCGGATAAACCGGCATTCGGTCACGATGGATCTGGGAGTCATCCTCACCAAGTCCACGTTCGGGTCGCTGAGCTCGACGATGGTGTTCGAAAATGGCGACACGTCAAAACCGTACCGCCACATTCCGATGTTCGATCCGAAGGTCGCTCCGCTGATTCGGCCGGGCGAGATGACCGACACGGTAAACCTCTACCGTTTGGCCGAGCGACCGCTCGAACAACTGCCGACGTCGCGCAAGCGGTTCGCCATCGCAGCGCAGCTCGCGCAGCGCTTTTCTTCGTCGACGCTCCGCATCAGCCAGCGCCTTTACACCGATACCTGGACCCTCAAAGCCACGACGACCGACGTGCGGTACATGGTCGACGTGACGAAGGATCTGCGTGTCTGGCCTCACGTTCGCTTTCACGCGCAGACCGGCACCAATTTTTACAAACTCGCGTACGAAGCGAGCGTCAACCCGGATGGCACGACCAACCTGCCCGTCTACCGCACCGGTGACCGCGAGCTCGGTCCGCTGCTCTCGGGCACGGGCGGCGCGGGGGCCCGTTACGATTTTGGCGGAAGGCACTCGTACGCCCTCAGCCTGAACGGCGACGTGATCTACACAAGCTTTCCGAAGACCCTCTTCACGAGCGATCGATGGGGTTACTTCGGCGCGCTCACCTTCGAGGCGACGTTCGAATGATGGCTATGGCGCGACGCTCGCGAACACGCCGACTCGAGGTCGCGTGCGCACTGCTGCTCTTCGGGCTCGGCTGCGGCGACCCTTACCGCGATCGTCTGCTCGATGGGCTTCCCGACGAGGACCCGAAGTTTCGACCAGGCGAACTCCACCGCCCTGGGCAACCTTGCCTCGCATGCCACTCGGATTATGGAGGAGCTCCCGAGTTCTCTCTCGGCGGCACGATCTTCAGCGGCTCCGAGCCCACCGAGACGCCTTCGCTCCTCGGCGGCTACACCGTACGCGTCTACGACTCCGAAGGGCAGACGCGCGATTTATTGAGCAATTCATGCGGGAATTTCTACATTCGGCGCGCGGACTGGGATCCCGCATTTCCCCTGCGCGCGGAGCTCTACGAAGACAACCCGGCGAAGCCGGGCAAGCTGATTCAGGTGACGGTCATGAGCTCGCGCATCGCGCGGGAGGGCTCGTGCGCAGGCTGTCACGTCGGGCATCGCTCACCGCTCTCGCCGGGCGCGGTTTACGTGCCGGGGACGACACCAGGCGCACCCTCGGACGCTTGCCCAACACCGTGGCTCGGGCCCGACCCGCGCGCCCCCGTACAAGGACTGAAATGACGAAGCGGCTTCTCATCCTTCTCGGACTCGCCTTCGCTGCGACCGGCTGCCTCGAGGTACCCGGTCCCGGCGTCGGCGCATGCCCCCTTGATGTCGACACCGACGGCAACCTCGCGATCGCATCGTTTACCCCGGTGTCGCTCGTACTCGAGCAGCGTTGCGGGTCGCTCGATTGCCACGGAAATCTCGCGCGACCGCTGCGCATCTACGGCGCGCGTGGGCTTAGGCACGCCCCGCTCTACGTCATCGATGACAAGGGCAACCTCGTTCAGTCGCCCAACGCCTCGGTCTACATCGATCCGACGAAAGCGGAAGCCGATGGCAGCTACCCGGGTCCCGGAGGCTCCGCCACAAGCGAGGCCGAACGCAAAGAGACGGCGCGCGCAATCTGCGGCTTACAACCCGAGTTGATGCGCAAGGTCGTGCTCGAAGGGGGCGACCCCGAGAAGCTGCTGCTGCTCGCGAAGCCGCTGCAGCTCGAGAGCCACAAAGGCGCGAAGATCTTCGAACGCGGAAGCCTCGACTACGCGTGCATCACCTCGTGGCTGCACTCCAAACTGCCCGAGGGGGCCATCGATGTCGCGAGCTGCAACGAAACGCTGAAAAATCCCTGACGGCCGCGCTCAGTTCTTGGGCGGCCCGGGGGGTGCGTCTTCGCCCGTATCACCCGAATTGAAGGTCTGCACGACCATATCGGTGAGGTCGAGGTCGCTGCGTGCGAAAGGCACGGCCGCCTTGTCGACGACAAGGTCGAAGCCCTTGCGGCCCGCGACGCGACGGATCGCGCCGAACATCTTTTGCATGATCGGACCCGTCAGCTCCTGCTGCTTGCCGGCGAGCTCCTTATTGTATTGGATGAAGCGCGTCTGCACATCGAGCATGCGGCGCTGCCAATGTTCCGTGCGACGCTGGAACGCGGCGCGAGAGAGAATGGCAGCCTGCTTACGCAAGTCGTCTTGTTCCTTCTGGAGAGCCTCCTGCAAGCCGTCGAGCTCACCCTGGCGCTTCTTCGTGAAGTTTTGCAACGTGGCGGCGGCGCGCATTCCCTCCTCGGTCTGAAGGAGCGCGCGCTGCAAGTCGACCGTCGCGACGTTCGTCTCGGCCAATGCCGTGCCGACGAACGTAAACACGGCCAGCGCGACGAGCGATCGGAGCGCGATCACGAGATGAGCCCGAACTTCTTACCGACCTTCTCGAACGCGACGAGCGCCTGATCGAGATGCGAACGCTCGTGGGTCGCCATGTAGCTCGTGCGGAGCACCTGCTGCTTCGGGGGTACGCCCGGCGTGATGAACGGGTTGACGTAAATGCCGTGGTCGTCGAGGAGCGACTTCCACATCATCACCGTGCGTAGGTCGTCGCGAACGTAGATCGGGATGACGGCGGACTGGGTCGTCCCGAGCTCGAAGCCAAGCTTGGTAAGCTCATCGCGCATGTAGGTGAAGTTCTCCCGGAGCTTCTCCTGGCGCCAAGGCTCCTCTTCCATCAATTCCAGTGATTTCATTGCCGCGGCGACACAGGGTGGTGCCGCACTCGCCGCGAAAAGGAAGCTTGATGCGAAGTGCTGGATGTAATCGAGCACCTTGCGCTCGCCGACGAGCCAGCCGCCAATCGAAGCGAGCGATTTGGAGAAAGTACCGCCGATAAGATCGACCTCGTCCTGCAGCCCATACATCGCCGCGGTGCCGCGTCCGCCGGGACCGATGACCCCGAGCGCATGGGCGTCGTCGACCATGATGCGAGCGCGGTGTTTCTTCACCACGGGGACGAGCTCATCGAGCTTCGCTATTTCGCCTTGCGCGCTGAACACGCCGTCCGTGATGACGAGCGCGCCTTCGGCATCGTCGAGCTCGGAGAGGGCCTTGTCGAGGGACTCGGCGCTGTTGTGGCGGTAGCGCACCATGCGAGCGCCCGCGGTCTGGGCGAGCCGGACGCCGTCGTAGATCGAGGCGTGGTCGTCTTTGTCGATCATCGCGACGCTTTGTTTGTTCGCGAGCAACGCGGAGATCGTGGCGATGTTGACCTGGTAGCCCGTGGTGAAGACCAGGCCGGCTTCTTTGCCGTGGTAGGCCGCAAGCCGCGCTTCGAGCTCGTTGTGGAGTCGCATCGAACCGTTGACGAGGCGCGAGCCGGTCATGCTCGTTCCAAACTTGTCGATGGCGTCGCGTGCGGCCTGACGGACACGCGGGTCGGTGGTCAAGCCGAGGTAGTTGTTCGAGCCAAGCATGATGACTTCGCGGCCCTCGATCTCGGCGACCGGACCGTTGTTGCGGTCGAGCGGTCGGAAGAACGGATACACGCCCATTTTTCGCGCGTTGTCGGCAGCGGTGAACTTGAAGCACTTGTCGAAGACGTCTTTGCCGCCGACCTTCGAGATTGCAACACGCTGCGCCATCGCGCGAGCGAGCCTGGCTTCGGCGGCCTTGCGACGTTCTTCCGGTGAGCGCGTTTTTGATTCCGCACCGGACGAAGGGTCGTCGACGAGCGCGGCGGCAGGCTCCGTCGCCTCGTCGTCATCCTCAACCACCACGGCCTTCGCGCGGGCTGTCGGGGTAGGCCCACTTCGACCGATGCCGATGTCCTCATCAGCGAGCAAGCTCTGGTCGAGGACCGGCATCTCGTGGCCCGAAACAAGCACGCGGAGAGCCTCTTTCGCGAGCCCGGAGGCCTCTTCGACGCGCTGCCGAGCCTCCATCACGCCGGTCGCGAAGCGCATCACGCGGTCATTGCTGACGAGTCGCATCACCGTGGGGGTCGCGAGATCTTTGCCGCGGCCGAGGAGGTCTTTCACGCCGATCATGGCTGGGTCTTTGTTCGCATGTCCCATCGATGTCAACTTCACCGCACCGAGTGCCAGGAAAGCTCGCCCGGGGAGCCCGCGAGCGACGCCGCAAACATTGCGAGGCTGACGTCGCAAACTAGAAAATGTTTTCATGAGTGCATCCCGTGAAACGCGTTTGGCTCGGCGACGATCAAGCAGATCTGCGGCGCGTCTTGCGGGCGTTTCTCACGCGACAGGGCCGAGCAAAAGACAAGGTCAGCCGGCGCGAGAAGAGCGCGGCGCGAGTCTGAGGCGCATCTCGGCGGTGATCGCGGCGGCGACGGCACGCACGCGCGCGATGCCGCGCATCTCCGGGTGCATCACGAGCCACACCGGTCGCGGCGGGATCTCGGGCAGGGCCCGGATGAGCCGCGCCTCGGGGCACGTATCGGCGACGCTCACCGGCAGCGCGCACACGCCGAGCCCTGCTGCGACGGCCTGCGCGAGGGTCGCGAGGCTGCTCGCCTGCAATCGACACCTTGCCTGACTGGCGTGAGCCTGCAGCCACCTCGCCTCGGGTCCGCCTGCAAGCTCGCGCGAGGGGGCGACGACGTCGTGTCCCGCGAGCCCTTCGCGAAGTGGAAGCGGGTTGCGCGCGCAATACCGGTCGCTCGCGTAAAGGCCGTAGGTGACATGCCCGAGGCGCTTGGCCACGAGGCCGTCGTCGGGCTTGACGAGTCGCATCGCGAGGTCGGCCTCGCCCCGCGCGAGGTCGGCCGCACTGTTGGATGGGACGATCTCGAGCGACAAGTCAGGGTAGGTCACGAGCAGGGCACCGAGGACGCCCTCGACGAGATTGCGCGCGCCCGTCTCGGTGATCGCGATCCGCACGAGGCCGCGCACCGAACCAGGCGCCCCCCGCGCGCCTTGCTCGAATCGCGTCAGGGAAGCGGTGAGCGCATCGATCGACGAAAGCACGCGCGCACCATCGGGCGTCATGGTCATGCCGGTCACCGCGCGCACGAACAATCGCACACCGAGCGCGCCCTCCAGCGCATCGAGCCGCCGCCCGACGGTGGTCTGGTGAACGCCAAGCGCGCGCGCTGCCGCAATCAGCGACCCCGCGCCCGCCACCGCATGCGCGTACCTGAGATCGTTCCAGTCGAGCATGCGCGTAGAATCGCATAGTACGTATGCATAGTTTGGCATATCTGACTTGCCCGACCACGCGCACCGTGCGCCGATGAACTTCCCGACGCTCCTCGCAAGCGGTCTCGCCCGCGCTCTTGTTCTCACCTGCGCAGGCAGCCTCGGGGCCTGCGGAGGCGCCACCCCGGCGGCCGTTGCCCCCGACGCACCGGCGATCGCGTCGCAGAGCGCGTCGCAGAGCGCGTCGCAGAGCGCGTCGCAGAGCCTCGTGGGTCACTGGACGGGCGCGTGCTCGCCGATGGGCGCGACGCAGGGCTCGACGGTCACCTTCGACATCAGCGACACAACTTGGGCGATCGACTTCGACGTGTTCGGCGACCTCGCGTGCACGGCCAAGTTCGCGACCGTTCACATCGAAGGCCCCTACGCGCTCGGTGCCGCGTCGAGCGTCGCGGCCGGCGCGCATGAAGGAAAATTCGGCTTCTCGAAGAAGACGATTACCCCCCACGTTGACGCGGCTGCACAATTTTTGTCGGGCGCGAGCGGATGCGCGCTCCCCGGCTTCGCCGTCGGCGTCCCCCTCGACATCTCGGTCACAGGCTGCGCTGCCATGGGCCAGCGCCCCATCGCGGCGTGCGACGCCGATTACGACCTCGCGTACGTCGAAGGCGACCGCCTCACCTTCGGCGCACGACCCGCCGACAACGATCTGTGCACGCCCGCCAAGCGCCCCGTCGCGCTGTCAAAATCGTCGTTCATGCGACGCTGAACGGACTCGGCGTACTCAACAGCAACCGAAAGAACGGAGAATTCGATGAATATTGGAGTGATCGGCTCGGGCCAGGTGGGACAGACGCTTGCGAAGGGTCTCGCTGCGGCGGGACACGCGGTGCGCATCGGCAGCCGCGAGGGCAATAAACTCGGCGAGTTTACGACGCAAACGGGGATCGCCGAGGCACCGTTTGTCAACGTGGCGCGCGACGCCGAGGTGGTGATCCTCGCGGTCAAAGGCACCGTGGCCGAGGCGCTCGTGCGAGAGCTCGCCCCCGCGTTGGTAGGCAAAGTCGTGCTCGACACGACCAACCCCATCGCGGACGGTGCGCCCAAAGACGGCATCCTGCAGTACTTCACCGCCGCAAACGAGTCCTTGCTGGAGCGCCTGCAGGCCGCTGCGCCGACCACCCATTTCGTGAAGTTTTTTAGCTCGGTCGGCTCGGGCTTGATGGTGAACCCGAAGCTGCAGGGGGGCAAGCCGTCGATGTTCGTGTGCGGCAACGACGCCGGCGCGAAAAAGACCGCCAGCGCGCTGGCCGCCGAGCTCGGATGGAACGTAGAAGACCTGGGTTCGGCTGCGGCGGGTCACGCCGTCGAGGCCTTGTGCCAGCTGTGGTGCGCCCCTGGGTTGCAGAAAAACGACTGGGCCCACGCGTTCGCCGTGCTGCGGCCATAACCGGCCGAGGGCCGCACGTCGTCGAGGTGCGCCGTGTCAAAGACCTGGACTTATCGCGCGTGGCTGCTTTACTGAGCGCACGTGTCGCGATATTTAGGCTCGTTCGGAGTGCTGGTCTTGTGGGCTTTCGCTAGCTCCGCGACCGCTTCTGGAGTGAGCACCTCGACCGGCGTGGTCGGTTGCAAGGTCTACCACGACGGCGAGATGGTGAAGCCGCCGCCGATGACGCGGATCGAGCCGCGCCTTGGCCGCGACGAGCCGTGCCACTGCGGCAGCGCAAAAAACATCAAGAAGTCCTGCGGGGCCTGAGCGAAGAGTTGCCGTGTTC
Organism: Polyangiaceae bacterium; assembly: GCA_947475525.1. Lineage (GTDB taxonomy): Bacteria > Myxococcota_A > Polyangia > Polyangiales > Polyangiaceae > SYFR01. The sequence continues at coordinate 169,142 of CANJMI010000004.1, forward strand.
GAGTCGCTCTACGGTAGCCCGTGGCACCATCCGTACTTCTTTTGGGCTTTCGGTGGCCCCTTGCTCGGGCTTTTCGCTTGGCGAGCGCTCACGAGCGAAGCTCCCCGCGCACGCGCGCTCGCGGCGTTGTTGGCAGCGTTTCAGCTAGGGATCCTCGCGGATGCTTGGCTGAATGCGCCGAAACTCTCGCCGCTCTCCGGCGGGACTGCCGAGGCGGTGGCGATCGCTTTCGTGATCCTCGGAGATGCGCGCTTCTTTCTGTTGCTCGAGCGCTTCGGCCGCGGGCAAACGCGCCTTCGAGCGAGCGTTTACGCCCTCGGATGGAGCCTGCTCGTGCCGGTCGGTTCTTTGCTGGCGAAATCATTCTCGTCGAATGGGCGAGTGCATTATCTGACCTACGAGCTGGCCTTCGCGGCTCTCGTCATCGGCCTCCGCACTCAGCTCGTTCCGAGGCTTCCGCCAGGGCCTGGTCGCACCTTTGCGATCCGTCTCTGCGGTTACGAGCTGACGCAATACCTGCTCTGGGCCACGGCTGACGTGTGGATCCTCGCCGGTCGCGATGAGGGCTACCTGCTTCGACTGTTACCGAACGCGCTCTATTACGTCGGCTTCGTCCCGTTCGCCTGGTGGGCCGCACCGAAGGAGCTCAAAACGTGAAGCTCTGGCAAGGGCTGCTGTGCTCGGTCAGCATCCTCGCCGGATGCCGCAACGCTCCGCCGAGGCCCACGTGTTCGACCGGAACTCAGGCGCAATCCCCTACCCCAGCGTCGAGCGGACTCGCCACGCCGGAGCTTACGGACGATGTGCCGTTGGCTGACGACAACGCGGGGCTTTCGTTCGTCGCCGATGGAAAAACACTGCGAACGCTGACGAAAGCTGTCATCCGACGAGCGTTCCCGGTCGAGACCTTTACGGTCTCCGATGCCTACTACGATGGTCGCCCAAAAACGTGGCGCGCCGTCTCGCTCCGGCCCTTGCTCGAGCGCGGCTTTGAAGGCCGCACAGTGGACCTCGACGCCCAACAATTCATTCTTCGCTGCGTCGATGGGTACACAGTTCCACTCGATGGCAAGCGGCTGCTCGAAGCCGGTGGCTACCTCGCGCTCGCCGACGCGACCGTCTCGGAATGGGATCCCATCGGCGTAAAGAAGGACAACCCGGGACCCTACTTCGTCGTATGGAAACACCCGGAGCAGCAGGGCCTAGAGTTGCACCCGCGTCCGTATCAGCTCGCGGCGATCGAGCTCGCGGCCTTCGAGACGACCTTCCCGCATGTCGCGCCGACGGGTGAGCCCACAGACTCGGCGGCCCAACGCGGCTTCGGGATCTTCAAGGAGCAATGCATTCGCTGCCACGCCGTGAATCAAGAGGGCGGGCGCGTGGGTCCTGAGCTCAACGTGCCGCAGAGCATTGTGGAATATCGGACCGATGCGCAATTGAAAGCCTTCATCAAAAACCCGCGCACGTTTCGCTATAGTTTGATGCCCGCTCACCCGGACTTGAGAGACACGGACCTCGCCGAATTGCTCGCGTATTTTCATGCGATGAAGAGCCGAAAACACGACCCCAACGCCGTGAAGCCGGCGCGAACTCGAAACGCCGAGAAGAGCCTGTGATCCGGGGTCCGAGCCCCATCGAGAGCGGCTCGGCTTTGCTGGCGGAACGAATCGCTCGCGCGCCGGACGAACTTCAAGAGTTGCTGGAAACCGAAGCCCCGAGCGGCAGTCTTCATGGACCGGGGCCCGTTATCACCACCGGCGCTGGCGCGTCCGAAGGCCCGGCGCGCGTGCTCGCGGCGACCCTTCGCGCAGGCGGCACGCCCGCTCGCTTTGAGCCGCTGTCGGCATTCGCCAGCGAGCGCGAACGCACGAGGATGGTGGCCACGAACGCGGAGCTGGTGCTCGTTTCGCAAAGTTTGTCGCCCAACGCGCGACTGGCACTGCGGCGCGCGAGCCTGTTTCGCGCGTTCACGGTCGTGACGAGTGTGTCGCCGGATGCACATGCCCCGCCGCTTTCTGCGCCCGCCCTCCTCGCAACCGCCGCGAACGCGGGAGCCCGCATCGTCACTCACGGACCGAAAGAAGAGCCCGGCTTGCTCGTGCGCGTGCTCGGGCCGGTCAGCGCCACACTCGCGGTACTCCGCCTCGCAGGAGCGACGCCGCCAGGCGAGTTGGTGGAGCGGTACCGTCAAAGCTACGAGCTTGGAAAAACTCGCAGCGAAGCGCTCGGCCTCTCCTGTGGCGAGCACCCGGGCGGCGGCGCGCAGACGATCGCGTTCCTCACCGCGGGCAGCGGGGCAAGCTTCGCGCACGGGCATCGCTGGAAGCTCCTTGAAGCCTGTGCCGCAGCCGACCCTCCGGTCTGGGATGTCCTGCAATTCGCCCACGGGCCGTTTCAGCAAATCTACGAACGACCCATGCTGCTGTTGGGTCTCGAGCGCCTTGGGGACGAGCCATTATTTGAGCGTTTTTACTCACTCCTCGTTCCAGAGCGTCATCGGTTCCTGCGCGTCCAGGCGACGTTGCCGGAGCCCTGGAGTTTTTTCGAGCACGATGCGCAGCTGAACGCCCTTGCCTTAACACTGCTCGCGTTGAGGCCGCGTGACCTCATGAGTTGGCCCGGGCAAGGCGCCGATGGACCGCTCTACGACTTCACGGGTGACGACGACACGTGATGCCGACGCCCGGCTCGCCGTCCGAGTGGGCGTCCGAGTGGGAGTGGCCTCACCACGTCGGTCGAGCGACGATGAACTCGATGATCGCGTGGACGATCGCGCTGGTGTCCTTCCCGTGCTCGAGGCGGCAGACGAAGGGCCTGTCCACCTTCAGCATATCGTAAGGGGCCTGATGCAAATAACTGAAGGACGAGTAGCTCGTCCCAAAATCATCGAGGCTCACGCGCACGCCACTTTATAGCTCCTCCGTGCTGTGTCGAAAGTTGCCAGCACCGCGAGCTGGCTGAGTGCCCTGCGTCTCTTCTTGCGGGTGGGTCAGATGGGAGGCCCTCCAGGCGATTCCCGTTTCAAGGATAGCCTGTCTGTTCTACGCACGCTCCGGAGCCGTCTGCTTTCGATCGGTCTGAACCCACCCGAGATTCCCATGAGCCCGTCAAAGAACGACGTCTCCGTCCGCCCGCGTCGAGCCAAGCGGCTTCCCATCCGAATGGCGCTGGCGCGCCCGAGGCTTCTCGCTACCGTGCTCATCGGCATCCTCGTCGTTCTTTTTTTGCCACGAGAACTCGCGCCGCAGCCCGTCACCCGGGCCATCGTTGGCTGGAACGTGACGGCCTGTCTCTATTGCGTGTTGGCGCTTAAGATGATGTTCGGATCCTCGCACGAGCGCATGCGCACGCGTGCCTTGGAGCAGGAGGAAGGCAACACCGTCGTGCTGCTCCTCGTGGTCACCGCGTCGCTCATGTGCGTCGCGGCCAGCGCGTCCGAGTTGGTTCTGGTCAAAAGTCTGACGGGGTTACTGCGCGACGCCCACCTGGCACTCGTCGCGTTGACGATTGTGTCGTCGTGGGTCTTCACTCAAACCATGTTCGCCTTGCATTACGCGCATGACTACTATTTGAACTCGGCGCGTGGGGACCACGGTGGCTTGGACTTTCCCGGGGGACTGCCGCCTGACTATGGAGACTTTCTGTATTTCGCTTGCGTCATCGGAACCTCGGGACAAACCGCGGACGTGAGCTTTTCCAGCCGCCGAATGCGCAGGACCGGCACCGTGCACTGCGTGCTGGCGTTCTTCTTCAACACCACCCTCCTTGCATTGATGATCAACATTGCGTCAGGGCTGCTGTGAGCGGCGGGCTGTCTGAAATTTTTGTTGCTGTTACATAAAATGCCAAAGGTGAGCTTCCCCCCGTCGCGCGCGCGCCCGCCCCCGCTTCGCAGCTGCCTTGCCGCTCGATTTGAGCGCCGCTGACCGAGTGAAATCAACAACCTGCCACCGCAGGACCGCGCGTACCGGCGGCGATCAATAAACAAACCGTTGACAACCACTAAACACAAGACTCAGGGTCCGCCGCCATGTCAGCGAACGTCATCGCTTCGCGCTCGTATGCTTGTCAGGAGTGCGGGGCCGAGCTGCGGCTGCCGGAGGGGCGCCGCAGCGTCGCTTGCCTTTATTGCAAGTGTCCGACGGTGATCGAGCGCCCGGGCTCGGCGGACGCGCCGGCGCCGGCGTTGGTGCTGCCGTTCGTGGTGCCCGAGGCGGCCGCGCGCGCGGCGGTGGCGGCGTGGAAGAAGAAATGGCGCTGGTTTCACGCCTCGCTCGCCGGCGCCGCCATCGATGATATCCAGGGAATTTACTTGCCGGCGTACCTCTACAGTGCGGCGCTGACCTCGCACTACCGCTGTGAGATCGGCGAGCACTACCAGGAGACCGAGGAGTACGAGACGACCGAGAATGGCAAGCGAGTCACCAAGACGCGGACCGTCACCAAGACCGAGTGGCGCTCGCTGCAAGGCGAGCACGTGGGCTATGTCGCCGACGTGATGGTGACCGCCTCGCGCGGTTTGCCCAATGGCGAGCTCGGCGCCATCGAGCCGTTCGACATGCGGCTGCTCCGCCGTTATCAGGCGGCCCTGGTATCGGGCTGGGCGAGCGAAGATGCCAGCGTCGCGCCGGCCGACGGCGTGCAAGCCGCGCGCGCCGAAGCGGTGCGCATCGAGGCCGGGCGAATCGGCGCGTTCTTGCCCGGCGACAACAACCGTGGCCTCGAATTCCAAACCCACGTTGACCGCGAGAGCCTCGATTTGGCGCTGGTGCCGATTTGGACATTGGCGATCCGGCCCGACCCAAAACAACCGGCGCAGCGCGTATTGTGCAACGGCCAGACCGCGCGAGTGTGGGGGGCCGAGCGCTGGTCGCCGCTGAAAATCGCGGCTTTCATCGCGATTCTGTTCGCCATCGGTGAGGGCGTCTGGCTTGCGCTTCGAGCAGGAGGGGGCGGGTGAGCGTCGTCGGTAAGTGCCACCGCTGCGCGACCGACCTCGAAGACGGCGATCTGCGCTGCTCGATCTGCGGCACCATCGCGCCGGCCCTGGACCGTGTTGTTGGCGAAGTGCAGCGAATCGTCCGCTGCGACGAATGCGGCGCCGCCGTCGCGCACCGCGCCGAGGACGCCATGAGCCCGGCGTGCCGCTTTTGCCGCGCGCCGACCAAGATCGAGACGCCCCAAAATCCAATGGAAACCGCCGAGCTGATGCTGCCGTTCGTGATCAGCTCCGATCGCGCCGTCGTGGCGATGCGGCGGTTTCTCGGGTCATTGGGTTTTTTCCGACCGAGCGATTTGTCCAGGAGCGCCTCGGTCGACTCGGTGGCGGCGGTGTGGTTCGCCGCCTGGATCTTCGACGCTCGCGCCGACGTCACCTGGGCCGCCGACTCCGACCACGGCTCGGGCCGCTCCGACTGGGCCCCGCACGCCGGGCGGGTCAAATTCGATTGGCGCAACGTGGTCGTCAGCGCCTCGCGCGGCCTTGCCCGCGACGAAGTGCACAAATTGATACCGGCCTATGACCTGGGCCAGGCGGCGCCCATCGCCGGCGCGTCCGGAGGCCAGGTCGAGAGCTTCGACGTCGAGCGCAGCGCCGCGCGCCAGCACGTGCTCGACGCCATCCACACCATCGCCGCCGAGCAGCTCAAACAGCACCACATCCCCGGGAGCCGCTTTCGCAAGGTCAACGTGTCAGCGCTGCTGGAGGGCCTCACCACCCGACGCTTCGCCCTGCCGGCCTACGTATTCGTCTACCGCTACGAAGGCCGCCCCTATCGCGCCATTGTCCACGGACAAAATGACGCGGTCACATTCGGCACCGCGCCGCTCGCCTGGGGAAAAATTGTACTCACGGTGCTGGCCGTTCCCGCGGTGATCGCCGCCGTCATCGCCGCCATTGCGCTGACTCGTTGAGAGGCTTCAGGTTGCCGGAAGCCTCTTGTCCTATTGTCCAATCGGTTTTTTGGAAACTAGCGCTGTGGCCAATGATTCGCCGAGATGGACGATAGCGGTCTCATCCTCGATGGGGATAGCCGCTACAAGCGCCCTGTTCCACGCCGCGAAGAGTTGACATCATCGCCAGATCTCGGCGGATGCGCCCGGAAGAGCTTGGTTGGCGCCGTTTAACACCAAACCTGCGTGCACGTATCCTGTGTGAATGAACATCACCCTCGCCATTGACGAACAGCTTGCGGAACGGGCCCGAGCGGTGGCTGCCGGCGACTCGGGCGGCGAGCGCTTCCGGCGTGAAGACAGCTATGCGGACAGGGTCAGATGAGCGTCTTCTTAACCACCAACATCCTCCTGTAGGCGGACGACCTGGATGCGGGCGACAAGACACAAATTGCACGCGAGTTGATCCATCGCTGCCTGCTGGACCGAAGCGGGGTGGTCTCAACTCAGATCCTCCAGGAATACGACGTCGACGCCCGCAAAAAGCCAAAGTTGGACGGTGCGTCGGTCCGCGCGCGCGTCGAAATCTACAGTGGGTTTGAGGTCGTGACGATCACGCCGACCCTGATCCTGGCGGCCGTAGACCTGCACCGGCTCGACAGAGTCTCGTTCTGTGACGCCGTCGTCATCCGGGCGGCAGAGCAAGCCGGGTGCGAGCGCCTGCACTCAGAGGGTCTGCAGGATGGGCGCAAGTTCGGCTCGACGCGGGTGGTGAATCCGTTTTCAGGGTAGCCGTTCACCCAGGTCAACATGTACCCGCGGCCCCGCCTGCGCCGAACGTCGATTCTTCGCTGATTGGCGGACATTGGCGCATGTGCGGGAAGTCCTGGGCGTGGCAGAGTTCGCCGCATGGCTGTCCCATGGGAGACCCTCGAGACCATCGACACACCGGACGGGCCGCTCGCGCTCCTGCGTCGTGGTGAGCGTGAATTTTTGCTGACGGTCCGCGGGCGCGTGCTGATGACGAGCGCCGCGCACCGCTCAGAGGACGACCTCGCGCGGCTGGCCTGTGCGCACCTCGAAAAGACGTCGCAGGCGCATGTGCTCGTGAGTGGACTCGGGATGGGCTTCACCTTGCGGGCGGCGCTCGACGTGCTCGGGCCGCGCGCGAGATTCGTCGTGGCGGAGCTCAATCCGGTCGTCGCTGCATGGTGCAAAGGCCCGCTTGCGGCGCTGACGGGTGGCGCTGCGAACGACGGCCGCGTATCGCTCGTGCTTCGTGACGTGGCCGCCGTCCTTCGGGAAGTGGCCGCGGGGCCGCCAGCCGGGCGCTTCGACGTCATCGTCCTCGACATGTATGAAGGGCCGCAAAATAAGCTATCGCGGCGCGACCCGCTCTACGGGCCCGAGGCCATTGCTCAAACGCGTCGGGCGCTCGTCGAGGGCGGCACGTTTGCCGTTTGGTGTGAGCAGCCGTCGGCGGACTTCGAGCGTTCCTTGCGCTCGGCTGGCTTTGTCTGGGAGCGAATTCGGACGGGCCACGGCGGACGCGTCCACCTTGTGTATGTGGCGCGTGGCGTGACTCAGCCCGGCCCGTCTGCGTCCAACTCGCTGGGTTCGAAGGCGCCCGGCTTGCACGACCGTACCTCGCCGCCCTCATCGGGCACGCGACCGCCGCGCCGATCCGTATCGTGATTTTTTGACCGGCCGCCGGACAGTCCACGCCTAGCCGCTCATCCTACGTACGTGCTCCGTTCACGTTTGGAGCCAGCAATTCGAGTGGCTCGGCCATGCCACGAAGACTGTGGTTTCCACATACGCGGAACGAACGCTCGGTGGTTTCCGCGAAACGACGGCTCACGAGGGTGGACTCATCGAGTGTGCGACACAGGCTCGCGATCCGCGCAGCGGCGTTCACGGCCTCGCCGATCACGGTGAAATCGAGCCGACCGGGCGCACCGACGTTCCCATAAATGACCTCGCCCGTGTGGAGCCCCACCCCACTCTGCATGGGGATCCGGGACCGTTGGGATTGCGCCACCTCAGCAAGGTGAAGCTCCGCCGCCGCATCCAAAGCACAATCGACAGCGCGACGCCAATCATCGCCTTTCACGGGGAAAATCGCCAAGAGCGCGTCCCCCATGAACTTGAGCACCTCGCCCTCGTTGCGATGCACGCAATCCACGGCGAGTTCAAACCAGGCGTCGAGCGCGCTCACGATCGCCTCATCCCCATAGCGACGCGTGAGGGTCGTGAAGCTCCGTACGTCGGAAAACCAGATCGCCGCTCGAATGCGCTCGCTCTCACCGCGATGAATGCGACCAGAGAGGACACGCGGCCCAGTTCGAGGACCGAGATACGTCTCCACGATCGTGCGCGACAACCGACGGCTCTCGAACGCCTCGACCACCAGCGACACCGTCGGACCGACGCTCGAGAGGACGACGACCTGCGCGTCCGTCCACCCCTCCGCGAGGCTCGTCCAGATGGAGAGGACGTGAACGTCGCCACTCGCTGTGCGGATCGGCAGAGCGAGGTAGTCGGTCGCCCCTAAGCGCGCGAATTCATCGATGATGTCGAAGCGCCCCAAGCCCTCCCCGTGCCCCAAGCGGAGCCGCAACGGCGTGCTTCTCATCATGACGACCTGGAGCGGACTCTCGGCATGCTCGCGCGAGTCGAGGAAGCCCCATGGACGCTCGAGCTTGACGACAGCGCGCGACACGTTGCTCCAACCGAAAGCAATCCCGGCTAGCGCAGGATGCAACGTCAACACGGCTAGATTCACGCGCCCGGGAGCGAAACCATGGTCGACGAGCCAACTCGCGATCGTTTGGACGACCACGTCGAGCTCGAGCGTCGTCGACGCGACTTGGACGATGCTCTCTAAAAGGTCGCTGCTCTCGTTTTCCGCTGAGTATTTTTTACTCATATCCCCTCTCCAAAAAGAAGTTACTCGTGAACCAGCGTTGGAGCGCGGCATTCCGCACAAGGGCGTCCCGGCCCAGCCGAGCCGCCTCGCTGGGCAAAGCTGTGGTCGGCCGCGCGTTATCGGACACCTTGGTCGAGGGGTAGTGTGATCGAGCGGATCGGACGTCGATTCCCTCGCGCGCCCGTGGCGAAGGCGACGAAGAGAGCGACCTCGACGTGCTGGTTTGTGTCCGCGACCTCACGCGTTCCGAGCGGCGCGAGGCGCTCGATGTGGTTTACGACCTCGAGCTCGCGCTCGGCGTTCGCATCGACCTTATCTTGCGAGATGCTGAGCCTGCCGCTCTCGGTGCGGCGCTCGCAAGCGAGATCCTGCGCGACGGAGTAGCCGTGTGATGGACGTCGACCGCACCGCAACCCACGACGCGCTCGCGCTCGCTCGCGACACCCTTGCGGCCGCCGAGACGCTCGCGAACGCCGGGTTTGCGAGACACGCTGTCGGGCGCTCCTACTACGCCGTGTACCACGCCGCCTGCGCGCTCCTTGCGACGGTTGGACTGCGTGCACGGATCCACGAGGGGATGCGCTCGCTCGTGAACGAACATTTCGGCCGGACGGGCGTCCTCGCACACGAACACGCTCGCACGCTGCGGCAGCTCGCGGGTGACCGAAACGATGCGGACTACGACGCCGCGGCAACCTTCACGGACGAGGATGCTCGGCACGATCTCGAGCGCGCATGCGCTTTCGTCGACGCGGTCGCGAGCATCGTGTCTTCGCGTTCTGCGTGAGAAGCGAGCTATTCGAACACGATAGCGCGCAAGCTTGAGTGAATTTGTGTGAGCCGGATTTGGCCCACACGCACGGGATTGCCGGACGGTTACGTCATCGCGCTACGCTCGCGCCGGATGACGGACCGAATGCCCCGGGAAGTCTTCGTTCACGTCCGATTTCATTCGTGCCCACGGAGGATCCGCCCGGGCGTTTCTGAACGCGAGTAGGCCCCCAGAGCCACGGCTCGCACGGGCCAACCAGCGCGTGCTCGAGCGCGATCTTCGACGCTCGACACGAAAGGAACTGGCGAAGGCTCCCCCGTGACGCCGCAGGTCGGCTCATCCGCATACGGCGCATTGAAGAAGCGCCCTACCCTCGTGCGGGCGTGCAGGCCCCGAAACGGCGCCGCAAACATTGCGAAGCTGGCGCCGTAAACTAAGAAATGTTTTCATGGGCGCATCCCATGAAACGCGTTTTGGTAGTCGATGACGAAGAGAATCTGCGGCTCGTCTTGCGCACGTTTCTCAAGCGACAAGGCTACGAAGTCGAGGTCGCAGACAACGGCGCATCCGCGCTACTCAAGGTTGAAACGTTCGGCCCCGACGTCATCCTGACCGACGTCCGCATGCCGCAGATGGGCGGGCTCGATCTCCTCGCGACGCTGAAGGCGAAAGGGAACCGCGCCACGGTGATCGTGATGAGCGCGTACGGCAACGTCGAGCTCGCGCTCGAGGCGATGAAGGCCGGCGCTTACGATTATTTGCAGAAGCCTTTCAAGAACGAGGAAGTGCTCCTCACGCTGAAAAAGGCCGAGGAGCGAGAGAGCCTGCGCCGCGAGAACCACGCGCTCCGCCAGGAGGTCATGAAGGACAACGCCTTCGAGTCGATGATCGCCAAAGGCGACGCGATGAAAGCCATTTGGAGGACGATAACGAAGGTCGCGGAGTTCAAGACCACGGCCCTTATCACCGGCGAGAGCGGCGTCGGTAAGGAACTCGTCGCGCGGGCGCTCCATCAACGGTCGACGCGCTCGTCCAAGGCCTTCGTGGCCGTGAATTGTGGAGCCATCCCCGAAGCGCTGCTCGAGAGCGAGCTCTTCGGTCACAAGCGTGGGGCATTCACCGACGCGCAAGCCGACCGTATCGGCCTCTTCGAACAAGCCGATGGCGGGCTGCTCTTCCTCGACGAGATTGGCGAGTTGCCGCTTACGCTCCAAGTCAAGCTCCTGCGCGTGCTTCAGGACGGCACTATCCGACGCGTCGGTGACAATCGCGACCTCACCGTGGATGTTCGCATCGTCACGGCGACGCACCGCGACCTCAACGCCGAAGTGAAGGCCGGACGCTTCCGCGAGGACCTCTTCTACCGAATCAACGTGCTCCATTTGCATGTCCCGCCTCTGCGCGAACGGCGCGAAGACGTCACGCTGCTCATCGACTACTTCATCGACCGAAACAACGGACGACTCGGCACGCGCATCCGCGCGATCACACCAGAGGCCCGTAAATTGCTGATGGAATACGCGTGGCCTGGCAACGTGCGCGAACTCGAAAACGTGATCGAACGCGCTATGGTCCTCGCCGAAAGCGACACCCTCACGGCCACCGATTTGCCCGACCGCGTGCATCTCGCCCAGGACCCCGTGCGGGCGCAGCTCGCGAGCGGAGAGCTATCGATCAAGAAGACCGCGCGACTGATCGAAGAGGTGCTGATTCGCCGCGCGCTCGTCCAGACGAAAGGCAATCGCACGCGCGCCGCCGCCCTGCTCGAGATAAGCCACCGGGCCCTGCTCTACAAGATCAAGGACTACGCGATCGATCAGGGCAGCACATGATCACGGTGCGAGAAGCCCGTGATTCGGATGGGCATGAGCTCGCAGCTCTCCTCGGCGCCGTGTTCGCCGAGTACGACGGGTGCGTGTTCTCCTTTGCGGAACTGCCCGAGCTCGCCGCAGTGGCTTCGACGTTTCGGGCGCATGGTGGAACGTTTTGGGTCGCGCACCGCGAGCACCACGGGTGTCCCGTGCTCGTCGGCTGCATCGGCTTCGAACCGCACGGCGCGAGCGTCGAGCTGAAGAAACTCTACGTCTCCGCGCGCGAGCGGAAGAGCGGCCTCGGGCAGCGACTCGTCGAACTCGTGGAGTCGACCGCACGAGCGCACAACGCCGCGTCGATCGAACTGTGGAGCGACACGCGTTTCATAACGGCGCACCGCTTCTACGAGGCGCGCGGTTATGTACGAGGCACCGAAGTACGCGAACTCCACGACGCGAGCGCAACCTCGGAGTATTTTTTCAAAAAGTCGCTTGGGTAAGCTTCGTTTTGGCGAAGCACGAGCCTGACGCCACTTTGGCCTAGCTTGGTCTAAGCTCTCCAGGCCGAGCTCGCGTGTCCCTAACTTGGCGAACCGTGTTGCTCGGGCGTTGAGAACCTGGCCATGAGCGAAAATAAACCCTCTCGCGCGGTGCGCCTCAAACTCGGCCTGCTTGTGTTGGCGCTGGGCGTTGGCGCATTCTTCCTCCTGCGGACGGCCCCGCTGCCGACGCGTGCCGACGCCATCCAGGCGCGCCTCGAGCTCGCGGCCGGACCGGTGCTGGTGCTCAGCGCAGGACAAGCCGACGGCGATGCGCGGCAAGCGACTTCGGGGGCGCCCTTGCTCGAGGGCTCGACCATCAAGGCCGGCGAAGGAGCGCGCGCGCTTGTCCGCTTACCGGATGGGTCGAGCGTATTTTTGCGTGCTGGCACTTCGGTAAAATTGGTGGCGAGCGGGCTCGAGCTCGACCGAGGCGAGTACTGGCTCGACGCCCCGCCCGCCGATCGTGAGCCGCTCGTGCATCGCGCCGGTGACGTCGTGCTCTCGGCGGCCGACTCGGGGTTGTCGGTGAAGCGGACCGCCGACGGAGCGGACATCTACGTTGCACGTGGCATGGGCATCGTGACCTCAAAAGGCGGACGCATCGAAGTGCACGCCGGCGAACGCGCATCCATAAAGGGAGCCGATGCCCCGCAGGTGGCGCCCGTCGCATTCTGGGACGACTGGACCGGTGGGATGGCGGACGCCATCGGTGCCGAAGCGCTCGGTGCCGGCAGCGGGAGCGTTTACGGCATCGATGTTGGCGCGCCCGCGGGGACGCCGGCGACGCGGCTGCAGCTCAAGGCACAATCGGTCAAGGCTGTGCTGCGCTACGGCCTAGGCGAAACCAGCGTCGACCAGACCTTCTTCAATCCGAGCCCCCGCGCGGTCGAGGGTTGGTACTGGTTCACGGTGCCCGAAGGCTCGAGCGTCACGGGTTTCGCGGTCGAGACGGATGGAGTTTTGGTCGAAGGCGAGTTCATCGAACAGCGCGAGGCAGCGCAAAAATACTCGGTAGCGCGCTCGATCGGAGCTTCGCCGGCGGTCCTCGAATGGGTGGATGGGCGCAGCTACCGAGCGCGAATTTTTCCGGTGCCCGCGACCGGTACGAGGCGCGTCGTCCTCCGGTACATCGAGCTCAAACCTGCAAAGGACGGCAAGCTTTCTTACCTCTACCCCATGGCCCACGCCGCGACGCGAATCGGTGAGTTTTCGCTCAGCGTCGACCTTGGAGATGACGGCAGCAAGATGAAGATTGCCACCGTGGCCGATGCGCGGGTCGAGGAGAATGGTCGACTCGTCACCATGCGCCGGAGTGGCTTCACACCGCGCGCGGACTTTCAGCTTGAAGCGGTATTGCCCGAGCAGCGGCCAACCCTTTCATTGGCGCGTTTCGAGACGCACGACGGCAGCGCCGACTACATCATGGCGCGCTACTCGCCCGAGGTCGACTGGGCGAAAGTGAAGCCGATGCCGGCTGAAGTCGTGGTCGTCGTCGATACTTCCGCGGCGGGTGACGAGGCCGCACAGCAGCTTAAGACCGCTGCTGCAGAAGCGCTGCTTCGGTCACTGAGTGAAGGCGACAAGTTCGCGCTGATGGCGCTCGATGTGCGTGCGCGCGTGCTTTATCCAGACAAAGGGCTGGCGAGCGCGAGTGAAGCTGAGATCGCGAAGGCCCTGGAGAAACTCGCGGGCACGCCGCCAGGCGGAGCAAGCGATCTCGCGGCGATGTTCGAGCCTGCGCTCGAGCTTCTGCATTCGAGCGAACAGCCAGCCATGGTTTACGTCGGCGACGGAATTCCGACGAGCGGGGAGACGACCGGCGAGCAATTATCCGAGCACCTGCGTCGTGCACTGTCGAGCTCGCGGGCACGGCTCTTCGCGGTGGGCGTCGGGGCCGATGCAGACCACGCGCTCCTCGGCGAGCTTGCACGCACAGGTGGCGGGCGGGAGTTCCGCGTAGACGCGGCACGTGCGACGACACCCGTCGCGCTCGAGCTTACCGCCGCGGTCAAGGCGCCGACCATCACCGATTTTACCATCGACCTTGGGGCCGGCCTCGATGAACCGTTCGTGAGTGCGAGCGGCAAGGTGTCACGGGGCTCGGAGGTGGTCGTGCTGGCACGTTCGCATCACGTGATCGCCGATGAGGTCAGCGTGCATGGCCGCCTTGGGGGCGAGGCCTTCGACAGGAAGGTCAAAGTGTCGCCCGACAAGGGTGTCATCGCTTCGTTCGTGCCTCGGCTGTGGGCCGCGGAGTACGTGCGGCGGCTGCTGGGCGGAGCCGGCGGAGCGGATGCGGAGCGTGGTCGTATCGTCGCCCTCGGCGTCGACTACGGCATCATGACGCCGTTTACCAGCATCCTCGCGCTCGACAGCGAGGAGTCGTACTCGCGGATGAAAATCAAGCGAAAAGACTCGCCACTGCGAGGCGTTCGCCTCAGTGAACTCACGCGCGAACAGGAGCGACGCTTGGCATTGACGTTCGAGGCCCAGCCCGCCTCGGTCAGTGTCGGCTGCTCCAAGAAAAGCGAAGCTGCTGCCGCTAGTGACCCACGAAGCGAGTCGAAGGAGGCGGGCAGTCTTCCGCAAAGCGCCCGCCGGAACGAATCCGACTCTATGCCACCCGAGGCCGAAGTCGCGCCGCCAGCGGGCGTTGACGCAGCGCCCTCACCGGCCTCGCCAGCCGCCCAAAAAGGCGCCCCGCCAGCCGCCCCAGGGCGCGCTGAAATGTCCGGTGACGAGTATGGGTATGGGTATGGCAGGAGCGGCGGATCCCGCGACGACGACAAGGAGAACAACAGCGGCAACCAGAGCAACCCGCTCGGCCGCGGAGCGCACACCGCCAAGCCGCGCGATGGCGACACCGGACTCCTCGCCACAACGCGACCGCCGCCGCCGCCGCCGCCGCCCATTGTCCAGACGACCTGCAGTGACGTGGCCGGTCGTCCGCTCGAGCAACGCATGTCGGTATGGCGAAAGCGCCTCAAGAACGCGACATCCGCCGGGGAACTGCTGACGAATTACAGCGCGGCAATGCGCGCATGCGAGCTCAACGACTGGCAGGCTGAGCGCGAGTTTTTGCGGCTGCTTCAGCGGCGGGTGAACAGTGAGGCCGATGCGCAGCTCGTGCTCGCGAGCCTGCGGTCGCGTCCCGACGTCCAGAAATTCGTCGCCAAATTGATCCTTCGCCGGGTCACCGACGAGCGCATCGTCGCTGCGGTGGAGCGCGTGCTTTTCGGCAGCGCCATCGACTGGAACGGCGCCGACCTCGAGCTCGCGGAGATAGCCGACCTGGACAAACGCATCCTCAAGTTGCGCGGACTTATGACCCGTGCGCCGGACGATCCCAACGGTGATCTGAGACTTGTGAAGCTGTTGGTGACCAGTGGCAAAAGCGACGAAGCGCTGACCGTCGGACGTCGCCTGCGCGATCACGGCCTGCTGACGGTCGGCACGGCCCGCCAGCTCGGCGATGTACTGGCGCGCGCCAAGCTCGAGGATGAAGCCATTCGTACGTACTCCGAGATCGTCGAGTTCGATCCGGACAACCTGGAGTCGCGCCAGTTGCTCGGTGACACGTACCTCGCGCGGGGCTGGTACGAGCCGGCGTATCGCCAATACAAAACCGCAACGGAGATGTCGGCAGGCGAACCGCTCGCGTGGTTGCGTTTGGCAGGCGCAGCAGCGGGCACGGGCCGCATCGATGAAGCGTTGCGACTCGAGCGGCAAGTGGCGACCGCACAAGGGCGTCCCGGCCCAGACGATCCGCGGCGCTGGGCAAAATTGTGGTCGGCCGCGCGGTTGGGGCGCCTTTTGGCGAAGCCCCCGGCAGGTGAAAGCACCCCTGCTATCGAACGCAAATTGAAGGAGCTGCAGCTCATGTCTGGGCCGGGTACGCTGGTTATTCTCACGTGGGAAGACCTGTCGAGTGACGCGTTGCTCGTCTCGCTTATTGGGGCCGAGGCCATCGCGCTTGGCGAGCTCGTCGATGCTCACGCGATCGGGTTATCGGCGGTGCTCTTGCCCGCCGCCGACGCCACGCGCGTCACACTGAACGTGCGGCTCCGCAGTGCCCCACGCGACGAGAGCTTGAAGCTCATGCGACACGACCTCCGCTGGGATGGCACCCACTTCGACGTAAAAGTCAGCGACGTTGAGCTTGCCGCTGCTGCAACGAAAGTCGCGCTCTGACGTATTCACCGCGGCCCGGTCACTGCCACACATGGCTCTGACCAGCAGAGTTGTCGCCCCAGCAAGTCAGCGCCCCGACCGTGTCGACGGCGCACGTGTGGGAGACGCCTGCCGACACGCCCATCACGGTTCCAAGCCCGGCGGGTACCGTGGCCTGCCCCGCGCCATCTTCGCCCCAGCAGGTGACCACCCCGGCCTTGTCGAGGGCGCAGGTGTGCAAAGCGCCCGAGGAGACGCTGACGACCGCGCCGAGTCCGATGGGGACCGCGCTCTGCCCAAAGCCGTCGTCTCCCCAGCACATGACCGCCCCAGCCTTGTCGGCGGCGCACGTGTGGTACAGGCCGGCGGAGACGCTGACGACGCTTTTTAGCGCGGCGGGGATGTCGGTCTGCCCATAGTCGCCGTGGCCCCAGCACGTGAGCCCCCCGAGCGCGTCGACGGCGCACGTGTGGTAGCCGCCTGCGGACACGCTGACGACCACGCCGAGCGCCATGGGGACGGAGCTCTGCCCTGAGCCGTCGTCGCCCCAGCAGGAGAGCGCCCCAGCCTTGTTGGCGGCGCACGTGTGGTAGCCGCCCGCAGACGCACTGACCACCATTCCAAGTGCGGCGGGGACCACGGTCTGTCCGTTGCCGTTGGAGCCCCAGCAGGTCACGGCACCGGCCGTATCGACCGCGCAAGTGTGGGAATCACCGACGGTTAGGCTCACGACGGCTCCAAGCGCGGCGGGGACCATGCTCTCGCCGCTGGCGTTGCCGCCCCAACAGGTCATGACTTCAAGCGAGTTGACCACGCACGTATGGGAACTGCCTGCCGAAACGCTGACGACCGCGCCGAGCGCGGCGGGGACGGCGGTCTGCCCATCGTTCTTTTTGCCCCAGCAGGTGAGCACCCCAGCCGTGTTGACGGCGCACGTATGCGAATCGCCTGCGGAAACGCTCGCGACCGCGCCGAGCGCCACAGGGACGGCGGTCTGCCCATCGTCGTTTTTGCCCCAGCAGTGGACAGCCCCGGCCTTATCGACGGCGCACGTATGCGAATCGCCAGCGGAAACGCTCGCGACCGCGCCGAGCGCCACAGGGACGGCGGTCTGCCCATCGTCGTTTTTGCCCCAGCAGGTGAGCACCTCAGTCGTGTTGACGGCGCACGTATGCGAATCGCCAGCGGAAACGCTGACGACGGTTCCGAGTCCGATGGGCACCGTGGTCTGACCATCGCCGTTCGAGCCCCAGCATTGCACCGCCCCGGCCTTGTCGATGGCGCACGTATGGGTACCGCCAGCGGAAACGCTGACGACGGTTCCGAGTCCGACGGGCACCGCGGTCTGACCATCGCCGTTCGAGCCCCAGCATTGCACCGCCCCGGCCTTGTCGATGGCGCATGTATGGGTACCGCCAGCGGAAACGCTGACGACGGTTCCGAGTCCGACGGGCACCGTGGTCTGGCCATCGCCGTTCGAACCCCAGCATTGCACCGCCCCGGCCTTGTCGATGGCGCACGTATGGGTACCGCCAGCGGAAACGCTGACGATGGTTCCGAGTCCGACGGGCACCGTGGTCTGACCATCGCCGTTCGAGCCCCAGCAGGTCACGGCACCGGCCGTATCGACCGCGCACGTGTGGTCCCCGCCCGTGGAGACTTTCGTCGGTACGTCACACGGGAGCGACGGATCCTTGTGGGCTGGGCTAGGCCACGCGCACGTGAGCGCGGGCGTCAAAGCGCCGGCACAGTATTCCCACGGTTTGCAGGCACCACAGCTCCGGTCGGTCGTGCTTGTCGGCGGAGTCGTTTCGTCCGTTCCCGCACTGCACACCGTGACGGGAGTGCAAATGCGGTCGGCTGTCGCCGTTGGTGCGGCCGTCTCATACTCGCCCGAACTGCACACCGTGACGGGAGTGCACGCGCGGTCGACTGTCGCCGTTGGTGCGGCCGTCTCATACTCGCCCGAACTGCACACCGTGACGGGAGTGCACGCGCGGTCGACTGTCGCCGTTGGTGCGGCCGTCTCATACTCGCCCGAACTGCACACCGTGACGGGAGTGCACGCCGTCGACGCATCACTGAAGAAGCCCGCCGCGCAGGGCTCTACATCAGCGTTCGTTGAGTCATTCTCGCAGCCCACCAAAAATGTAAAAAGGGCGACCAACGGACGGAAAGACGCCTTTTCTTTTCGCATAGCTAGGGCGCTCGTACACCAATTTTGGCAGTGCGAAAAGTGCCAGTGGCCCCACGGCAACGCCGTCGATTCTTCGGAGCCCCCTTGGAACCACGGACTTCCCGAAGCCGTCGCCGCCCCAGCAGATCAATGCACCGGCCGTCGTGACGGCGCAGGTGTGCCCATAGCCGGCGGAGAGGCCGCTTTATCATCCCCAGCCTCGGTGGACACGCCAACTGCCGCGACCCCGAGTTCAAGACGGAGGTGGTGTGTTTTTGTAGGGTTGGTGACCGCACCGTCAGGCAGGTCGCCGGCGACCTCGAACTCGCGCTCGAGGAGACGTCCCTTCGCGAGACTGTACGTAAAACAAGCGCGCATCAGACCCGAGCCTCCGCGCTATGCTCCGCGCCGGATGACGGACCTGATGAGTCGGGACTACCTGGCGCGCCTGCGCACGCTTGGCATCGACAAAACACTGCTTTTCACCGATGCGACCGGGCTTATCGGACGCGCGCGTGAAGCCGCGGGGGTGTCGGTGGACCTCTTACCGGCCTTGCGGCTCGAGGGGGCACATGCCGAGTACGGACCGCTCGCGGATTTGCGCCTTGGGGAGATCATCGGGGAAGGGGGAATGGGCGCGGTGCTCGATGCACATCAACTGCCGCTGCGCCGGCGCGTGGCCGTCAAGCGCCTGCACACGCTGGATGCGTCTCCGAGTGAGCAGGCGCAGCTCATGCAGGAGGCGCTGGTCCTCGGCGCACTCGAGCATCCGAACATCGTCCCGGTGTACGCGCTTGGTCGCGGACCCGATGGGCGCGCCCTGCTCGTAATGAAACGAATTGAAGGGCGAGCTTGGAGCGCCGAGTTCGAGCGTCTCTATCCAACGTCGCCATCCGTCGGCGGTGATAGGATCGACGCACAGTTGCGCATCTTTCTACAGATTTGCAACGCAGTAAACTTCGCCCATGGGAAAGGCGTCGTACACCGTGACCTCAAGCCTGCCAATGTGATGATCGGCGCGTTCGGCGAGGTGTACGTCGTCGACTGGGGGATCGCCGTTAGTATCCGTGCGGACGCGCCGGGCGAGCTCGAACCCGCAGCCTCGGTGCAGTCGGTCGCAGGCACTCCCGCCTACATGGCGCCGGAGATGGCCGCGGGGTTTGGCGACCTCATCGACGAGCGGACGGACGTCTACTTACTCGGGGCGATTTTGCACGAGCTGATTACCGGACGCGCGCCACATGAAGCCCCCACCGTACTCGCCTCCCTCGAACACGCGTTCCTCGGCGAGCCGTTCGAGTACGACGCATCCGTGCCGCTAGAACTCGCGACCATCACGCGCCGGGCCATGAGCTACGACCCCGAGGCACGTTTTGCGAGCGCCGCCGCGCTCCACGATGCACTGCTCGAGTTTCTCGCCCACCGGGCCTCCGATCACGTGTGCGCGGAGGCCCTCGCCTGCCTCGGTGAACTAAGCGCACTGCTCGCGAACCAAGGCCGACCGGCCGCAATCCACGAGCGGGCCAGCGCCGCGCGATTCGGATTCCAGCAGGCGCTCCGCTCTTGGACCGACAACGCTACCGCGCGCGAAGGACTCCAGAACTTGCTGGAATTGATGATCGCTCGCGAGCTCGACCGCGGAGACGCGGAGGCCGCGCTTCTGCTGATAGGTGAGCTGCCCGAACCACGCCCAACACTCGAAGCCGCCCACGCCGTGCTTAGGCGCACGCTGGTCGAGCGCCAAAACCGCATCGCGGCGCTCGAGCGTCAGCAGCACGATGCGGACCCGACCTTCGTGGCTTCACGTATCATCCGTAAATTCATACTCTTAAATATTCTATACATCGCCCCCATCATCACGCTGGGTGTACTGCGCCTACTTGGCCTGCACCGGGCGGGCTACGCTGACGCGATTGTCGTGATGCTCCTGCTAACCGCAGCCTCCTTCTTGCAAGCGCGCGACGCACGCCGGAACGGCGCCACCCTTCTGTTCAGAAACATACTCGACCTCCTCGTCGGGACGGCGCTCCTGAGCTCGCTCGCGATGCTCGTATGCGCCATGTTCAAGCTGGACATGTCCGTCGGCTTGGCCGTCGTCCTCCTGCTTTTCGCGCATATGATGCTCGCGGGGGGCGCCTACATCGATCCCTCATTCTATGTGAATGCGGTACCGCTCTGCCTGGCCGCAATCGCGGTCCCCATCTGGCCCGCCTGGCGCGGCCTCAGCGCGGCGCTCGCCGTCCTCGCCACCCTGGTCGGCGGGTACAAAGTGTGGACACGCCTTGGCGCGCGTCTCGCAGAACACAGCAACCAATCGAACCTGCCGCCTTCGTAACGCGCGTGCGCCGACTTGCTCTCGCGGCGCTCTCACTCCGTAAGAACCTCAGTCATTCACTCGGCTTGTTCGCCACGGGCAAGCAAGCTTTCTCCCAGCGCAAGGCGGGGTATGCGCGCCGTTGGATGCGCGCGTGCGCTCCAAGCCCTCGCGCGCCTCGGTGAGCTTTGATCACCCGACGGATCGTTCGAGCACCCACGCGAAAAAATGGAGCGTTCGGCTCAGGCACACGAAGCGTCACAGCCACCTCCTCAACCAAGCGGCAGACGTTGCCGAAAACGAAACAGCGACGGAGCCATTTGTAGCAGTCCCCCCCCCGGACAACTACCACAAGCGATCCCGGTCAAAACTCGATGCGTCATTCATCGAAGGGTTGCCCGGCGGCACTAGCCGAATCGCCCTTCTTGGGGTAGCTAGGGGCATGTTCCGCTCACCGTATTGGATCGCGCACGCGCTCCTCGTTCCCGCAGCGCTGATGCTGACAACCTGTGAGGCGAGCCGCTCCGAAGACGACTCGCAGGTGCAGGTGCAAGAGCCCGCTCCTTGCTTCGCCGGCGATGACTTTTTCGCGGCTTCGCAGTTTGCGACGCGCATCGGTTACCTCGCTTCCGCGGAGCTCGCAGGACGCCTCCCGGGTAGCGACGGCGACACTAAAGCGCGTAAATACATAAGCGAATCACTCGCGTGCTTCGGCCTTCAACCCGTCGGCAGCACGTTCAGCCAGCCGTTCGTGGACAGCGAAGGCCATGACACAGCCAACGTGATCGGCGTGTTGCCCGGCGTTGACCCCGACCTGAAAAACGAGATCATCGTGGTCTCAGCCCACCACGACCACCTCGGCCTCGACGAGCAGGGTCAGGCGAGACTCGGTGCCAACGACAACGCCTCGGGCGTCGCAACACTTCTCGCCGTGGCCCACGCGCTCGTCTCCCGCAGTCAAGGGCCGAAGCGGACCCTCGTCTTCGCAACCTTCGGCGCCGAGGAGCTCGGCCTCGAGGGCTCGATCCACTATGTCGCGCATCCCCCCGCGGGCCTGCCCATAAAGAACACCGTGTTTGTCGTGAACATGGACATGGTCGGTCGCTACGACAACGACGACCTGCTCTACGCCCTCGACGCGAAGCCGGGCTCACCGGGTCGGGCCGCGGTCGACGCGGTGCGGCCCAACTTTACCGACTTGAACCTCGACGTCGACACGATGGGCGACAGCTCCGACCAAGTCAGTTTCGCTGCCGTCGGCGTGGCCGGCCTGTTCTTCCACACACCTGACAGCACGTGTTACCACCTGCCCTGTGACACGGCCGAAAAGATCGATTACCCCCACCTTTCCAGGACCGCCGAGCTTATCACTGCAGTCGTCGAGTCACTGGCCAACGGCTCGCTGCTTTAGAGACGAGAGCGTCTCGCCTCGTTGGTAGAGAGAGCCCTCCTCGCGCGACCCGCTCCCGGCGCCTTCACGGTCACTCGTAGACGACGAGGTAACTCGACATCACGATCGAGCCCGCATTGTCCGGCGGCTCCTTACCGTTCAAAAGTCCGCGGTAGCTGACCGTGGTCTTCTCGCCGGGGTTCACGTCCGCCGTCACGTCGACGACGTACGGCACGACCTGTTGGCCGGGGCACCAACCACCGCGACCGAACCACCATGTGCCACCTTGGTTCGGAACCATCCCGTGGTCGACTTCATCGATGCAGCCGTCCTGCTTTTGCGCGAGGGGATGGTCCTTCGTGTGCGCCTTGCCGTTGGTCGTGAACTCGTGCTGATGGCGGCAGAATTCCGCGCAATTTTGAGCCGCGCCACCGTGACCGGTGATCAGCGCCCACAGCTCGACATGCTTCGCCGTCTTGGAGATGTCCACCTCGATAGGCTGGTACTTCCCATTGTAGAGCGCATTGAATTCGCCACCGCTGAAGAGGTACGTAGCCGCCGTCGGTCGGTAGCCTTTCTTTTGGTTCGAAAACCGAAAGTCGACACGCGAGAGGTACGCTTGCTGATTCCACTCGGGGCTGACTTCATAGCGAATCGTGCGTTTCCCGCCCTTCTTCAACTCCACGAGCAGCGGCGTCGCGTCGACCGTGTAGTGCCCCTCGCGGTGGTAGGTCGTGATGAAGCGCGCGACCTCGATTTTCGAGGTGCCATCCTCGCCAATCAAGAACATGTCGGCGATGTAGTCCCACGCACCGCAGTTTCCGAATTCGCCTTTCGTCGGATCGGAGCAGTCCATCACGTTGTCGATGGTCAGCGTGTCGAAGGCCACCATCGCCGCGGCATCGGGAAACGTGACCTCCTTCTCGACGTTGAACTTCACGACTTCGTCCTTCCAGACGTTGACGACCGTGGCGGAATCCTTCGCGAGCTCCGCCGCGCGGGAAGCTTCGAAGTTGAAGTGACGAACCTCGTAGGACGCGTAAGAGAGGTTCGACTCCCACGGCCACTCGTTCGCGGTTTGAAGCGCCGACTTGAAGCGCTTCACGTCGGCGAACATCCCGATGTCCCTCACCTCTTGCCGCCGATCGACCGCGAAGCCTCCGCGCGTTTCGCCCGCGGTGAGCACGTCCTTGACCCAACCGTCGAGCTCACTTGCGTGCTTCGCAACCAGATGCAGGCGACCGCGCCACAGCTCCGCCTTCGCCGGTTCGAGAGCTGCGAGCGCGGCCTCGATGCGCGGCTTCATCTCATCCACTTCGGTTGCGGCGTCCGCGAGCTTTCGCGTGGCAACGAAGAAATAGTGAGCATTTTCCGGCGATTTCGCTACGAGCTGGTCAACGTCGCGTTTCCATAACGAGGACGCGTCGAGCGCCGAGTTGGTCCGAGCGCTGCCGAGAAAGACGTACGCGTCGCAGCCCGACCAGTTCTCCGTGAGGCGCCACGTCGTGCCGTCGACGAGCGGCACCGCGAAGTCCCCGGCGAGGTCGTGACGCTTGGTCCCGTAGGGCCCTTTCGTGTCGATCGCCGCGACCGGCAGGCCGCGTTCCGTGCAGAACGCCCCTGGATCGACGGCGACGCCTCCGCTGCCGCCCGTACCGCCAGCACCGCCCGAGCCACCGCCTCCGGTGCTGGTCGCGCTCGACGTCGCTTGTGACGACGCGGCCGTCTCCTCCGTTGTGCAGCTCGCGGCCAGCGCCGAAACTGCGCCCCAAAGACACAAGGCCGCGCTTCCAAACCCAAGAGCTTGCGTTCGCATTGACTTCTCAGCGTACACGGACAGCGAGAGTTTCAGAACTGGAAGTAGACGAACGGCACCGCCTCGAGAGAGGCCGCTTTTCTCAGCGCGAACGCCACCGCGACGAGCGCCACGGCCTGCGCCAGAGCAGGAGCCCGAATGAAGCGTTCGCGCGCAAGCTCACCCCACTCGCGAGGCAGCCATTGTACCAGGAGCGCCCCGAACATCACCGCGACGACGACCATCGGAAGGTTCGGCGTGTAGAACGTCGCGGTCACGAGACGTTGGTAGAGAATGCTCACCTTATCGAGCGAGCTTGCGCGGAACATCGCGAAGGTCAACGCAACATAGGTGAAGTTCGCGGCGACACCGAGGACCCGCGAAGGGAGCCGCGCGGCATCGCCGAGCACGCGCCCAAGCAACGCGAGCAGCCCACCGACAAGCCACGCGCCACCGAGCACCAGTCGGAACATCACGAGGAGCCCCGGCAGACCAAAGCCCTGCGCGAGCGCTCGGCCCACAAGCTCGAGAACAATCGTTCCAAGAAGCGCCCCGGCGAGGCCCCTCGCTAGCGCTCGACCGCGCGCTAAGGCGAGCTTCTCTTTGACGACTTGGGTGAGCGCGACCCCGAGCCCCTGGACGCAGCCGAAGATCACGTAGGTCCACGCGGCCCCGTGCCAGATGCCGCACAAGAGCATCGTGAGAAAGACGTTGAGGTAACGTCGCGCGTCGCCCTTTTTTCCGCCACCGAGCGAGAAGTAGACGTAGTCGCGTAGCCAACTCGACAGCGAGATGTGCCAGCGTCGCCAGAACTCCGCGATGTTCGACGCCTTGTAAGGCTGGTCGAAATTGATCTTGAAGCGGTAGCCAAGGAGCAGCGCCGAACCGATGGCAACGTCGCTGTAGCCCGAGAAATCGCAGTAAACCTGGATCGCGTAACCGTACATCGCGGAGAGCGACTCGACCGAGGAGTAGCTCGTGGGCTCGGCGAACACGCGGTCGACGAAGTTTACGGCGAGGTAGTCGCCAATGACCACCTTCTTGAAGAGACCCGTCGCGATGAGAAAGAGGCCTTCGCCGCCGGTGAGCGCCGTGAGACGCGTTGGCCGCTCGAGGTGCGGAAGGAGATCACGCCCGCGCACGATCGGGCCCGCGACGAGGTGCGGGAAGAACGAGATGTACGTGAGGTAATGCAGGTAGCTGCGACACGCGGGGATCGTTCGCCGGTAGACGTCGACGACGTAGCTT
Source organism: Polyangiaceae bacterium (assembly GCA_947475525.1). GTDB lineage: Bacteria > Myxococcota_A > Polyangia > Polyangiales > Polyangiaceae > SYFR01. The sequence goes on from CANJMI010000004.1 coordinate 194,181, forward strand.
AGCGACATGAAGCAGAAGAACGAGATGCCGATCGGTAGCTCGACTCGCAAGTGAACGTCGGGGACCGCGAGATGAAGTTTGTCGCGAAACAGCCACTGAAACGTGTCCGCGCCCCAGTTCCAGTACTTGAAAAACACGAGGATCCCGACGTTGACGGCGATCGTCCCGACGAGCATCGCTTTGCGACGGCGCGGGTCCTCGATCGTGTCGAGCCACACACCGAGCAGCCAATCGACGCTTGTGCCCACGAGCAGGATCGGAACGTACTTGAGCGACTCGAACACGAGCCGAAAGCGCGCAGGCCCGTCCGCCGCGCAAATCGCCGCCCAGCCGACGAAGGTCCAGCCCGCGTAGAACACGTAGCTCGCGACGAGCAAGGCGCCGAGGCGGAGACGCGGCCAAGGATGAAGCAGCCACGTCACGATGAAGACGGCGCTGAAGAAGTAGGCGTAGGTAGCGGTGTTGAAGAGCATGGCTCGGACGTCGAGGTGCGAAAGGTGCCGCGTCCTTCGCCTGCTTGTATAGTTTCTCGCGCAGAAATGGGCACGGGCATGCAACCGAATTACGTTGACCCCGAGTTACGCCTCGAGGCGGACGCGAGCGACGAGGGCCACGACGTGTTTGGGGAGCTCGGGACGACTCTCGACGCCGATCGCGCAGCCGACGTGCGTTACCTCCAGAGCCGCAGAACCGCGGAGGACGCTCTCTCCCCGTCAGTGCCCGTCTCGCGGAAGATCGCGCTCACGTTCGCGGCCGTCTGGTTCCTCATCGCAGTCCCGTATGCGCATCCCGCGCTCTCGAAGTGGCGCCTCCTCAGCGCGCAAGAGACCGGCATGACAGACGATGCGCCAATCGCCGCGGGAGGCCCAATGCCCACAGCGTCGGTCGGCGAAGCGAAACTCCCGGGTGAGACGTTCGATCAACAATCGCGGGCGAAAGAGCTCGAAGCCGGCGACGACAATCGCGGTCCAATTGCCAAGAAGAAGACGGAGCTCGCGGTTGCCAACAACGTCGGCAAAGAGAAAAAACCCCCGCGCGCAATCGACGACCCGAGCGGCAAGGCCCTCGACGCATTCTTCGCAAAGCTCGCTCGCGTCGAGAACAAGGAGCCCGGCGCCGTCGCGCGCGTTCTTTATTACGGAGACTCGATCGTCGCGTCCGATTTCGTAACCGGCCAGCTCCGCCGTCGATTGCAGTCACGCTTCGGAGACGCGGGTCATGGCTACGCGCTGATCGCCAACGCGTGGCCCGGCTGGTTCCACATCGACGTCGCACGCGCCGCCTCCGCCGATTGGCGCGTATCGACCTGCGTCGGGCCGTACGCCGCAGACGGATTCTACGGACTTGGCTGCGCGTCGTTCCAAACGCGTGCAAAGGGCGTGTGGTCCACCATTGGGACCGCGGACCTTGCCGAGTGGGGCCGCAACGTCGCTAGCTTCGAGCTCGAGTTCTTGAAGCAACCTGGCGGCGGCAGCGTCGAGCTCATCGTCGATGACGGCGAGCGCCGCGTGATTTCAACCGACGGTGAAACCGCACTCGATTGGGCTGCGATAACGGCACCCGACGGCGCGCACAAGCTCACGCTCCGCACGCTCGATGACAAGCCAGTGAGGCTCTTCGGCGTGCGAATGGAACGCGCTGTTCCAGGCATCACGCTCTCGGCGTGCGGGATCACCGGTGCGCGCGCACGCTTCCTCGACAAGCAGGATGACGCGCATTTTGCTGCTGTTTTGAAGGCCGCGAAGCCCGACCTCATCGTGCTCGCGTTCGGCTCGAACGAAATCACGGACGGCACGATGTACCCGATGGACCAGTATCGCGAGACGCTCGCCGCCGTGATGGAGCAGATCGAAAAAGCCGCGCCAGACGCCGCACGCATGCTCGCCGGACCGCCAGATATGGCCTCGAACAATCCGACCCAGGGGCGCTCCAGACCCATGGTGCACTTCATCACCGAGAATGAGAAAAAGCTCGCCGCCGAACGCGGCTGGGCGTTTTGGGATCAGTACCGAGCGATGGGCGGAGGCGGCTCGATGTGGTCGTGGATCCAAGCCGGCCTCGGCTCCCCCGACATGTTCCACCCGACAGGCCAAGGGGGGACCGTCCTCGGCAACTGGGAGTACCTCGCCCTGATGCAAGCGTACGACGACTACCGGCAGCGTCATGCAGAATGAGCCGCGACCGGCCGACGACTCGACGCGAGCGCGCGGGGCACTGCGCTCCCTCGTGCGACGCCTTGCGGAGGAATTCGCCGAGCGCCTTGTGGCCGAGATCGACGCGCGTGGACTCCTCGCCACGCTAGAGCCCCGCCCGACTCAGGCCGCTCTACCTGCGCGCATTCGCCGCGATGACGTGATGCTCGACACCGTGTGCGAACAGCTCCTCGCGTTCGCGCGCCGCTCGGCCGAGCCGCTGGCGATCCGCACGATGGCCACGGAGCTCGAGCTGCCTCGAACCGCACTCGCCCATCCGCTCCGCTTGCTCGTGGCGCGTGGCCTGCTTGTCCGCACCGGAGAACGACGAGGGACGCGTTACGCCCTCGCGCGAACCAAGTCGAAGCGAGCCCCCAGGTGACGGCCGCTCGAGAGTCGCGCTAAGGTTCGATCGTGAAGCGGCATCTCGTAGCCCGAGTTCTCATGCTCATTGCGACGTTCGGTGAACTCACTGGCTACGCGTCCGTCGCCTCGGCTGACGACCCGTACGCTTCGGAGCCGCAGCCGAACTACCCGATGCAACGCCCCCAGGCGCGCCCCATGGCGCCCGGACCTGCGTACGGCGACGGGCAAGAAGATGGGCCGTCATGCTGCCGCTGGTCGCTTCGTTACGATCCCTTCGACTTGCTGACGCGACGCGTGACGGTGGTGGGTGAAGTCGCAATAGCCAACCTTCCACTGTCGATCGAGGTCTCACCGAAATACATTTTTGGCTCGACGGCGAACGAGCTCGACGAGCGGGGCTTCGGCGTCGCCGCGAGGGTGGCTTGGTATCCCGGGGGTGTTGCGTTGCGGGGCGTTTGGGTGAAAGCGCACGCCGAGTACGAGAACTTCCGGGCGACGTTGACCCGAGACGACGGCGCGACCCAGATCGCGGGCGCGTATGGCAAAGCGGATCCGGCCAACTGCGACGCGGACTCCGCACCCGGCACGTGCAGCCGCGGGGTGGCCAGTACGATCCTCGGCTTGATGGTCGGCTCGACCCAGGTGTTTGGTCCGAGTGGCGGCTTCGCAATCTCCGGAGGCATCGGCATCGGCGCCGCCCTCGCGGGTTCACAGACACTAGGCGTGCTGCCGTGCACCGCGAGTGACGTCTCGGGCAAAAATCCAAACTGCACCACGGCCGAGCCAAACGGCTCGCCGGGCCTCAGCTACACGTACTACGACAACAGCTCGCGCATCCGGTTGCTCGGCACGCTAGGCATCGGCGTCGTTTTTTGAACCGAGCGGCGCAGGTTCAGCGCGAGTCGTCATCGCGACGTCCCTGATTGCTGCGGCGAAGCTCGGGACGCGGTGGGAACATGCGTCGGTCGTCACGCCGCCGGTCGACCTCGAGGCGCTTATCGATTCCCGGCGCGGCGCGTAGGACAGCAAGGCTGTCGAAAGAACGCGTCGCTTCGCGCTCGAGCGTGCGCACATGTTCGTGGCAAAGGTCCACCGGCTTGCCGGCCACTTCGACCGCCGAGACTGCTCCAGGCTTCCCGCAAACAATGCACGAGGAGGGGCTCATGGACCCAACCTCGCGCGCTCCGCCTGGATGGCCAAGTTTTCCGCGAAACGCAGCGCCGCGGTCTAGGCGCGTGCCGCTCGCATCGACTCGACCCAGCGGATCACGTCATCGCTGACACGACGGCCGAGAAAGGTCGAAAGCTCACGGATCCCTGTCGGGCTTGTAACGTTAACTTCAGTCAATCGTCCTCCAATGAGATCCAGACCGACGAAGTAGAGTCCATCTGCGCGCAGCCGTGGACCTACGTCGGCCACCAACTCCTGCTCGTGCGCATCGAGTTCGGTAGGCTCGACCGAACCCCCGACATGGATGTTCGCGCGGAGCTCCCCCTTGGCGGGCACGCGCAAAATCGCACCGAGTAGCTTTCCGTCGAGCAAAAGCACGCGTTTGTCGCCCTGAGCGACGGCGGGCAAGTACTCCTGCATGACCGCGAGCTGACGACCCTCATTGGTGAGTAGATCGACGATGGCTCGGGCGTTCGTGTCGGAGGCGGCGACCGAAAGAACGCCAAACCCGCCTGCGCCCGAGAGCGGCTTGATGACGGCGCGGCCACCCACTTCAGCGACGAAGCGGTGCAGCTCCTCGCGGTCGGCGGTGACGAGCGTCCGTGGTGTCCAGCGCGGAAACTCGAGGGCATAGAGCTTCTCGTTGGCGTCACGAAGGCCGCGGGGGTCATTGACGACGAGCGTCTGGGCGCGCACCCCCTCGAGGAGCTGCGTCGCGTACGCGTACGCCGCATCGAAGGGCGGGTCTTTGCGAATGAACACCGCATCGAGCGACGCCAGGTTCACCCGCTCGGGGTCGCCCGCCGTGACGAGCCGCCCGTCCACAATCAAGAGACGCGTCACCACGGCGAGCACGTCGCTCACGCCGCCAGAACGACGCTCGAGCTGATGGATGAGGCAATGAACGCACTCGTGGCCAAGGGCAAGGGCCGCCTCGATGAAAGCGAACGTCGTGTCTTTTTCCGGGACGATGCCAAGAACCGGATCCATCACGAAGAGTAGCCGCATGGCCGAATGGATACGCTCGCAGACGCCCGCCTGCAACCGAGGTGGAACAATCCATGGTACCCGGCCGAGGCGCGATGCTAGAAGATGGCATGGCCGCTTCGACGTCGCTGCCACCACGCCCACGCCGAACGTTTCGCTCGGTGCTGCAGGCGAAACGTGAGCGCCGAAGGGCCGCGACCCAGGCCGGCCGCGAGAAGCGGGCGAAAGAGCGTCGTGACCTGTGGGAGGACGCGAAAAATATCCCCAATCTCTTGACGTTTATGCGCGTCTTGATGATCCCCGCGGTGCTCGTATTTCTCGAACGCGGTAGCCCACGCGCTTGTTTTTGGGCGGCTGTCGTCTTCAGCGCCGCCGCCATCACCGACATGCTCGATGGCTGGCTCGCGCGGCGCCAAGGGCTCGTCAGTGTGCTCGGCAAGTTCCTCGATCCGCTCGCCGATAAACTGATCGTCGCGGCAGTGCTCGTTTGGCTCGTCTCGATGGGTCGCATTCAAGCTTGGGCCGTGGTGATCCTCCTCTCGCGTGAGATCACCATCACGGCGCTCCGCGGCGTCGCATCCTCCGAAGGGCTGATCATCGCGGCGGGTGACGGCGGCAAGCTGAAGACCGCACTGCAAATGGTCGGACTCATCTGCCTCATCGTGGGTTATCCGTACGACTTCTGGCTCTTCGTGGACTTTGGCCGCGTCGACTTCGTTCACGTTGGACGACTGCTCATCTACCTGTCGCTGGTCTTTTCGATCACGAGCGCGGCAAGCTACTTCCAGCTCTTCGCAGAAGCCGTTCAGCAGAAAAATCGGCCACTCCCGGGACAGCCCGGCTGACCGCGCCTCACGTCTCTGGTAGATCGTAAAGCGATGAATCGGACGCTTCGCTGTGTCGCCACCGTCTCCCTCGCGTTGCTCGTCGGAGCGCCGCTGATGAGTTCTTGCGCGCAAGAAGCGGAGGGCGAGCGGTGTGAGCTCGACAAGGGCCTAAGCGGCGCCGATTCGGATTGCGCCGACGGCCTCTCGTGCACCGATGCCGCGACGCTTCAGCACAGCCCAGCGGCGTCGGTGTGTTGCCCAACCGATAAGACCTTCACGACGATCGTGTGCACCCCAAAACAAGCAGGTACCACGACGACCTCGACCACCACGACGACCGGTAGCGGCGGAGGGACGGCGAGTGGTGCTGGCGGAACGGGCGGAGCGATGACCGCAGGCGGCGGCGGCACCGCGACGGCAACCGGCGCAGGCGGAGCGGGCGGAGCGGGCGGAGCGGGCGGCGCAGCCTGATCGAGGAACACAAAACCAATGCCAGCGTGGCTTCGCAATCTCGCGCCAATCGTCCTTCTTCTGTGTGCCGTCGGCGTCGTCTTGTGGCGCATGCCGAAGGTGGACCTCGGCCACAGTGAAGCGTTCAAGCGCCGGCGCGTGATGAATTGGCTCCCGCTCGGCCTGACGTACGCGTTCCTCTACTTCGGTCGGTACAACCTCTCGGCGATCGTCAGTGAGCTCGACAAGGCGGGGCTCCTCACCAAGACGCAATTCAACGAGCTCGACGGCGTCGGTGCCTGGGTCTACGGCATCGCGTTTCTGATCAACGGTCCGCTGACCGATCGCTTTGGCGGACGCAAGACGATCCTCATCGCCGCGGGCGCATCGGCCCTCTGCAACGCTGCCATGGCGGTGATCATGCAACGTGCCACGAGCGGAGCCATGCAAGGGCCGGAAGTGCAACGCGCGCTTCTCTACGCCAACGCCGCCAACATGTATTTTCAGAGCTTCGGCGCGGTCAGCATCGTGAAGGTGAACGCCCCGTGGTTCCACGTGCGCGAGCGCGGCGTACTCGGCGGACTCTTCGGCATCCTGATCTCGCTCGGCCTTTATTTCGCCTACGATTGGACACTTTTGCTGGTGAAGTTCGGCTTCGCCGCGGCCTTCTGGGGACCGAGTGTGGTCCTCGTTCTCTGCGTCTTCGTCGCGGCGAAGTACGTGCGTGACACGCCCTCCGATGCCGGCTTCGAAGACTTCGATACCGCCGACGCCACCTCGGGGCAAACCGGGACGATGAGCGTCGGTAGCGTCCTTCGGAAGATGTTCTCGCAGCGCGTGATCTGGCTCATCGTCGCCATCGAGTTTTGCTCGGGCTTCTTACGCCAGGCGGTGATGAAGCAATACCGTCCCTTCGCAAAAGCGGTCGGCATGGACGGCTCGTTCGTCTACCAAAACTGGGGCATGCTGCTGTGCGTCGCCGGAATTCTCGGCGGCGTCTTCGCGGGGTTCATCTCGGACCGAGTCTTCGGCTCGCGGCGCGGACCGGTCGCGAGCGTCCTTTATGGAGGGCTCCTGATCGGCTGCGTGTGCGCGTACTTTCTCCTCGGCTCGCCGCTGCTTGGCTGGAGTGTCGTGTTCATGTCGCTCTGCGTGATCGGTGTTCACGGCATGTTGTCCGGAACAGCGTCGATGGACTTCGGCGGCAGCAAGAACGCCGGCGTCGTCACGGGCGTGATCGACGGTTTTGTCTATCTCGGAACGGGAACCCAAGCATTTTACTATGCGCGGTCACTACCGACCGGCGCCGATGCGAAAGTGGCTGCGAATTGGGGCGTATGGCCCTCGGCGATGATCCCGGTAGCGGTGGTCGGTCTTCTGCTTTGCGCGCTGATCTGGAACGCCAAGCCAGGTAAGTCGAGTGGCGCGCACTGAGCGTGCCTGGCCTCTCGGACTTTGGCTGAGTCTCGCCCTCGGTGTGGTCGGGGCGTGCGCGCTACGCGGTCCGACGGAGACCACCTCGAGCTCGACGAGCGCAACGAGCGCGATGCCCTCGGGCCAGGGAGGAGCCGTCGCGAGCCTCGTCTCATCGACCGTCGCGAGTGGCGCGGGCCTCGTCCCGAATGTGCCACCGAGCTTCGAGGTGATGGGTCGCGTTATCGATCAAGACGGCAATCCGCTAGCGAAAGCGTTCGTCCTTCAAGGCGGGCGTTCCCACGAGCCTGCGATAGAGACGACCGCCGATGGCGCGTTCACGCTAACGATGACCTACCTCGGACTCGGCACGCCTACGGTCGTCGCGAGCCTTCGCGGTTACCGCACGGCGGGCCTCGAGGTGCTCGAGGTGCCGAGCGAGCCTATCGAGCTTGCGCTCACGGCGGCCACTCCGCCCGACAACGAGAGCTATGCGTACGGCGCGCCCGGCAAGGGGAAGGATCCGAGCACCGCGTTCTGCGGTCATTGCCACGACACGATCGCCGCTGAATTCCAGACCTCGAAGCACGCGCAAGCGGCGCGAGATCCGCTCGTTCACGATCTCTACGCGGGCACTGCGAGCGGCTTCACCACGAAAGTCGCGTGCGACGCGGCCGGCGGAACTTGGCGAACCGGACACGCGCCCGGCACCGCCAGCGACGCGGCATTGAAGTGCTACGTCGGCGGGGGCGTGCTGCCCGCAATCAACCCAAGCTGCGGCGTGAAGGCTTCGCTTGCGTGCGACGATCCAGCGCTTTCCGCAGCGGACCGGCCAACCGAGTTCGGCGGCTGCGCGGACTGCCACGCGCCGGGCATGAGCGGCAAGGCGGGCGGGCGCGATCTGCTCGATGCGACGGAAATTGCCTACGAGAACGGTGTTCACTGCGACTTCTGCCACAAGGTCGCCGACGTGGATCTCGCGCTGCCACCAGGCACTGCCGGACGCCTCCGCGTTCAACGCCCACACGAGACGTTTCAAAGCGGTCCGCCGGGAGGCAAGGTTCGGCAAGTGATGTTCGGCCCGCTGCTCGATGTGCCGAACCCAAACATGGGTGGCAGCTTGCAACCGCAGTTCGCAACCGCGACTTTTTGCGCCGGCTGCCACGAAGCCCTACAGCCGGCGCTCGTACCGGGCACGACCCTCGCGCCACGCTTCGCGGCAGGCTTACCGGTGCACACGACGTACACCGAGTGGCTCGCGAGCCCCTACGCGAAAGGCGGCGTGCCGTGCCAGCACTGCCACATGCCGCCGAACGATGCGCTCGACTCGTCGGCCGATCTCGGCAACGCCGAGACAGCGTCGATCACCTTCGGGTTTCCGCGGCCCTCCGATCAAATCCGTCGGCACATCTTTCGCGGCCCACTCGTTTCGCTCAGTCCGCAAAGCCTGCGCCTGATCGACTCCGCCCTGACGAGCAGCGTCAAAGCGACCTTCACGGCGGGTCAGCTCGACGTCGACGTGAGCGTCGCGAACCTCGGCTGCGGACACGCGGTACCTACCGGCGATCCGATGCGTGCCATCGTGATGCTCGTCGAAGCGCAATGCAACGGCGTGCCTCTCGAAGCGAACGGCGGCCTCACCGTCGATGATGGGGGAGGGGCAAAAGCTCAGACCACGCTCGGAAGCGGAGTCAGCCTCGCCGGTATGAACCTGACGTGGGCCGCCGCAACTGGCATCGCCAACGCAGGCGATGTCGTCCGCCTCGTCCGGCCGTCGGGGGCGTTCCACGACTACGATGGCGTCGGACTCTTCGCGGGTGGCGCCTTGCTCGCGAGCGAGAAAGGGATCCCCATCGCCTTGCCCGTAGGACTTGCGACGGTGCTCGCAGTAACGCCCACCGGCCTGACGCTCGACCGCTCACTCCCCGGGTTGAACGGCGACGTCCTCTACCTCGGCGACGCCACCGCAACCCTCGATGGTCAGACCTCGCGAGCGCTCGCCGGAGCCCCGGGACTCGTTTACGCGCGCGTGCTCGTGGACGGACAAGGCTCACGCCACGTTCCTCATTTTCGCGGGACCGACATCGCGAGTGACAATCGGATCGCACCCACGAAAGTGCAGCATTCCGCCTACCGTTTCGCGCTCCCCTCGAGCTGCAAGCAGACGACCGCGACAGTCCAAGCAACGCTCCTCTATCGACCCCTCCCACACGGCGAAGCGCGCCTCCGCGGCTGGGACGCACACGATTACCGAATCGGAACCAGCGCCGACGCAATCGCGATCCCCTGAGCGCGGGCCTGCAACTTCCCGCAGAAACGCGCGCCACTCGTGCTCCGAAACGAGCTGCGAAACGAGCTCCGCGCAGTTTGACCTTGCCCCGCTAAAGTTGTCAGACTAATTAAACAGACATGACGCCGCCTAGCCCAATCGGAGAAGTGCGACGCATCGCCGACGCCGTGCAAGGGCGGGTGCTATTCGGAACCTACCCGTCGGGTTTGCGCCTCCCGACCGAGGCCGCGCTCGCGGAAGAGTTCGCCTGCGGCCGCAGCACCGTACGCGAGGCCCTGCGCCACCTCGCCGACATTGGCCTCGTCGCGAGTCGTCGCGGCTCAGGTGCGCACGTACTCGACTGGCGCCGCGAAGGCACGCCGGCGCTCCTTCCACAATACGTGAGCCTCGGGGAGTTCGACGTATCGCCAACGGCGCTCGCGGAGGGATTGCTCCGCATCCGCGCGGTGATGGCATGCGAAGCGGTTCGACTCGCGGCGCTGCACGGCACAAGAGAGAGCCTGAAGCCTGCAGAAGCGCGGCTCCTCGCTGGGCCAAGCCTCGAGAACGATCCCGCGTCGCACACCGTCAACGAGCTCGAGCTTTACCGCGCACTCGTTCAAGCGAGCGGCATGTGGCCAGCGGTTTGGATGGTCAACGCCGTGTGGGCACCGATGACGCAGTTGAACCGCATGTTCGCGGCCGCGCTCGGCCCCGTTCGCGCGGACTACCAGCCGACGATGGAAAAACTCTTCGTGTTGATTCGCGCGGGAAAAGCGGACGCCGCGGTCGCATTCGTCGAGCGATGGTTTCGTCGTGTCGACGCAGAATTGGTCCTCGCGCTCGAGAGCATCGTCGCTCCGAAAGCCCCGCGCCAAAACCGCGCCCCATCGACGAAACGAACACCCGCTGCCCGCAAAGGACGCCCGTGACGATCACCCTCTTTTTCCTCGTCGTCGGCCTGACGGCGGTCCTCTGGCTTTTCAGCGGCTACGGCGCACCTACGCTCACTTGCGCACTCTTGAGCGCCCGCGAACAAGCCATCGTCACCTCGTTCGCGAACGCGTTTTTCCCCCCCGACGGTCCGATCCCTCTTAGCGGCGCAGAGGCCGAGGTGCCGCGCTACTTCGACGACTACTTGAAGCGCAGCGCGCGGGTGCAACGCGTGCTCATTCGTCTGCTCATCCTCTACATCGAGCTCGAGCCCCTTATCTTCGGTCCGCGCTTTTCCCGCTTCTCGAGGCTTTCGCGCGCGGAACAAATCGCGGCTCTCGAGAGCGCCGGCACAAGCTCGATTTATTTCCGCCGCGTCGCGTTCATCTCGCTTCGCGCGCTGATGACGATGGCCTACCTCGCCAACGCGACGGTCTCCACCGCGATGCGCATGACTCAGGCCGCCGATCCTTTCGGCTTCGGCGACCAGCTCTTTGAACGCACACCCACGAACCGCTCGGAGGACCACCCATGACGACCCCACTCGCGATGCTCCCGACAACGACGGATCCGCACGACGGGGTCAAAGCCTTTGCGGATTACCGAGGCGACCTTCACGAGCGCTGTGAGGTGTTGGTCGTCGGCTCGGGTCCGGGCGGCGCCGTCGTGGCAAAAGAACTCGCCGAGCGCGGTCACGACGTCATCCTCCTCGAGGAAGGCCCCCCAATGGGACGCCGTGAATTCAAACAAGAAGCCGGCGAGGCGATGCAGCGTCTGATCCGTGACGGCGGCTCGCGCGCATCACGCGGCAACATCGTGACGCCGACGATGCAGGCGATCGTTCTCGGTGGCGGCTCGGTCATCAACTCGGCGATCTGCGCCCGCCCGCCCGCCTGGATTTTCGACAAATGGGCGGAGCGCACCGGCACCTCGATCACACGCGCGGATCTCGATCCACACTTCGAGCGCGTCGAAACGTTTTTGGGCGTCGCTCCCACGCCGGCCGAAGTCCAGGGCGAGCGCAATGAACGCTTCAGGCGCGGCTGCGAAGCCATCGGCATGTCGGTCGAACCTATCTGGCGCAACGTGCAAGGCTGCAAAGGCAGCGGCGAGTGCTTCACCGGTTGCCGAAACGGCGCCAAAAAGTCCACGGACGTCTCCTATGTCCCCGCGGCCATTCGCGCAGGCGCGAGAGTCTTCACGAGCATTCGGGTCGAGCGCGTGGTCGCTCAGGGGCGCCGCGTGAAAGGAATTGAAGGTCGTATTGTCGAGCCGCTGACGAACGCGGTACACGGCCGCGTCACCTTCGACGCCGACCTCGTCGTGCTCGCGGCTGGCTGCATGGCCACCCCCGTGATTCTTCAGAAAAGCGAGCTTTGTACGGAGAATCGTTGGGTAGGCAAAGACCTGCGCTTCCACCCGGGTCTCGCGATGCTAGCGATGTACGACGCGCCCATCGATCCTTGGAAAGGCGCGACGCAAGGGTACCACTCGCTGCAATACCTCGAAGAAGGGCTGAAGTTCGAGGTGCTGTGGTCCCCTCCTTCGGTGCTCGCGACGCGCATGCCCGGCGTCGGCCACAGCTACCAGAAGCACCTCCTGCGCTACGACCACCTCGCGCCGTTCGACGTCATTTGCGCGGCGGATCGCTCGAGCGGCGAAGTCTCCGCGAAACGCGGGACCATGAGTCCCGACATTCAGTACCACTTCGATCAAGAAGACGTCGACCTGATGCAGAAGGGTCTCGGGATCCTGTCGGACATCTGCTGGGCTTCCGGCGCGGAAGCGATCCTTCCAGGGCTCCACGGGATCCCCGAAGTGATCGAGCGCAAAGAAGACGCCGAAGTCATCCGCACGCACCGGTTGAAAGCGAGTGACACGATCGCCGCGTCCAACCATGCGTTCTGCACGACGCGAATGTCACCAAGCGCACGCCTCGGTGTGGTCGACGAGAGCGGCCGCTGCCATGATCTCGACAACCTCTACATTGCGGACACGGGGATCTTTGCGGCGAGCTCCGGCGTAAACCCGATGCTTCTCTGCATGGCCCTCGCCGACCGCGTCGCGCTTGGCATCCACGCGCGGCTTTGAGACTCGGCGCAAACGGCAGTCCCTATTGCGTAAGCAGCAGAACGCCCACGCGGATACGGACCATGTCTCGACGCTATCACGAGCGGTCAAGCCGGGTGCTAGGCTGCGGCCGTGAGCGAGCTCCTCGTGCCCTTCGTATTCGAGCTGAGGAGGCGCAAGCTTCGCGTGGGTCCGACCGAGCTCGGCGCGCTTGCGAAGGCCCTGCTCGCCAACGTCCACGACAACTCGCTGGAAGGATTTTACCACGTATCACGCGCACTTTTCGTGCACAGCGAGACCGAGCTCGACGCGTTCGACGAGACATTTTCAGCGCATTTTAGGGGGATCGCCTCCGCTACCATCCGCGTTCTCGGCGAGCTCGACGATTGGCTTCGCGATCCGGCGAAGCTCGCGTTCCTATCCGACGAGCAACGGGCTTTGCTCGAGTCGCTCGACATGGATGAGCTGCGCCGGCTGCTCGACGAACGGTTGCGCGAGCAGAAGGAGCGCCACCAAGGCGGCAACCGCTGGATCGGGACTGGCGGGACAAGCCCCTTCGGCGCCGGGGGCCACCACCCAACGGGCATTCGCGTCGGCGCCATGGGCGGGAGCCGCAGCGCCATCGGCGTTGCCGACGCCCGGCGATACCGCGGTTACCGTAGCGACGTCGTGCTCGACGTGCGGCAAATCGAGGTCGCGTTGCGCAAGCTTCGGTCCTTCACCCGCGAAGGCATGGTGGAGGAGCTCGACATCGAACAGACGATCGCGGAGACCGCGCGCAATGCAGGCGAGCTCGAGATCATCACGCGCGCACCTCGTCGCTCGAACGTGCGCGTCATCCTGATGATGGACGTCGGCGGCTCGATGGATCCACACGTGGCGCTCGTCTCCGAGCTCTTCAGCGCGGCCAAGCGCGCGACCCATTTTCGTGAGCTCAAGACCTATTACTTTCACAACGCGATCTACGGGCAGGTCTTCGAGAGCGACCGTTTCCGCGATCCCGTTCCGTTATCGCAACTTTTGCGAGAGTGCGACGGCGCGCGCTACCACCTGGTGATGGTGGGCGACGCCTCGATGCATCCGGGTGAGCTCTTCAGCGATGGGCCGTGGTACCGCGGTCACGGCGCAACCGATGAGAGGGTCTCGGCGCTCGAGTGGTTCCACGTCCTGTCTCGGCATTTTAAAAAAAATGCATGGCTCAACCCCGATGCTCCGAAGTTTTGGAGCGGCACGGTTGACGATTTGCGGCGCGCTTTCCCAATGTTTCCCCTCACGCTCGAGGGGCTAGGCGACGCGGTGCAGCAGCTCGCGCGCGGGGCTCGCAAGTAAGCGCGGGCAACGGCCGAGTCACTTCGAGCGAGCGGCGCCGCAGCTCGCATTGCCCGGCGTCGCAACGAAGAGTTCATAGTCGCCGACGGTCAGATCGCGCGGCAATCCGACTTCACCATCGTAGACGCCACGCTCGTCGGTCGCGAGGGAGCCCAACTTGCGTTCACCCGACTGCGCACTCTGGATGAGAATGTCGACGCGCACATGGGCGCACGACTCGCCGTCCGCCGTGATTCGACCGCGCAGGCGCATCGGCTTGCCGCGGAAAAGGTCGTGGTCGACGTCGTCTACGGCCACGCTGGCGGGGGCGCGGTCATCGGGCTTTTGCGCAAGGCCCGCCCCACCCGACATCCCATCGTTCGGCATCCCATCGGCCGAAGAACCTCGGTTCGCAGCGGCGTCCGGCGCGTTGTTCGCCGGGGCTTCGCCAGCTCGGCCCGAAGCGACGTCTTCCCTGCGTTTTTGTTCGGCGTCCTTCCTCTCACGGGCCCCGAGTTCGGCGCCACTGTCACGCCCCGTCGGCCACGCGAAGTTGTCGGGGGGCGGCACGTGTTGCGGCCTATCGAGCCGCGACGTCTGCTGCAAGTCGAGCGCGGCCCCGCCGAGATCGATGCGTCGCCACTGGCGGTCGTCCCGAACTTCGACCCACGCGTGAGCCTCGTTGGAGACAAGCCGCGCGGGCACCCCTGCGTTCAGCGCGGTCACGAGGAAGGCGAACGCGCGATGCCGACACACACCTTTTTTCGACAGCGCGAGATCCAGGTAGATGTCTCCCTGCACGGGCGGCACATCTGCGGACGGCGCGAACGAGCGAAAATACTCCGTCAGCTTCACGACGACTTCGCGCGGCGGTAGCTTCGGGGACAGGCCGATCGCGCGCGACACCCGCTCGAATGAAGCGCGATGGGCGCGTGGCTGCGAAGGCACCGCAGGCAGCGCCCGCCACGAGACGTCGGGGTAGTCGGCCGCGAAACCTTCTCGAGGGGTCGCGATGTCGATCACGAGGCGCACGCGCTCGTCGGCCCGCGAGCGCACGAACCAATTGTCAGCACCGTCTCGAAGGAGCTCGATTGCCGTAGGCGGCATGGTCGTGAGACGCAGCGGCACCGCACCGGCGGCGACAGAGGGGATGCGCACGGCCTCACCCGCTCGAAGCCCAACAGAGAGGTCGCCAAAAAACCGCTCCTCGCCCACCACCGCGGCATCGCGCATCGAAATGGGGCGGAGCTCCGGATCGCGGACGTACAGCGTGTAGTCTTCGCGCACCGCGTCGTACGCGGTCATCCGCTTAAACGGGGTGAGCTGCGGCGAGAACGGATCGTCGTAGTTCTCGTGGGTCGGCCGGCGGGTATCGCGGTCGGGCCGAAAGTCGGAAGCCGAACTCTCCGCCGCGTGGTCGTAGACCGTCTGCGGAGGCGGGGTGCGCTCGACGTCCGGCTTCGAGATGGGACCGCTCGGGGTGTCGATCGCGGAGGCATTCGTTCCCGCGACATTCCCGGCGGACGCGAGCGAAAGCACCTCGTGCGGATCGGGCGGCAGGTACTCGTGGAGGACCTCACCGCCGCCGTCGGCTCGAGCCATCACCGCGACCGCCGCCAGCGCGACGGAGCAGACGACGGACAAGGCCCGCGGAGTCACTCGACCGCCTGGTCTCCCGCGCGATCGACGTCGGACGCGTCTCGCTGCCGCGCGCGCGGCCTCGGCCCAACCTCTTCGGATAACCGGTCGGCCTCGGCGACGTGCAGGGCAAAACCGTACGATTCGGACCGCACAAGCTTGCCCGCCTTGCCACTGCGCAGGCGGGGCAACGTCGCGATGATGCGCCGCATACCGTCCGCGCAGCGCCGGGTAATCGCCAAACGCTCGACGAGACCCTCGACGAAATCGCCGACCGCCGCCGAACGATCACGATGGCCTTCGCAAGCCTCTTTCAGTGTCTCCAAGAGCAGCAACGTCCAGAGCACGGTGTCATCGAGAACCTCACCGGCCACGTGTTGCGCATCGATGTACGCGAGCTGCCGCCACACGCGCGCGCCCGGTGAATCGTCGCGATCGTTCTCGTAGAGCAGCGCCGAAAGTTCAGGCAGGAGCACGTCGAGCACGCCTGTCTCCCATGCGATGTACAGGCTGCGTCGAGCTTGTCCGCCGCGCAGCAGCCTGAGAATTTCCTCAGCCACGCGTGGCCGAGCGGCCTGCTTGAGTGACTCGCGGCAGTAGACAATCGCCTCGTGCACGTCGGCGTCGATGCCAAGGTCGAGGCGGCCTGCAAACTTGATCGCTCGAAGAATGCGGACCGGGTCTTCGTAGAAGCGGACGTCGGGCACACCGATCGTGCGAACGACGCGGCCCTGAATGTCCGACATCCCGCCGACCCAATCGAGAATGTGATTCGTCTCGAGGTCGTAGAAAAGAGCGTTGATCGTAAAATCGCGACGGTACGCGTCTTCGTCCGCTGTGCCGTAGACGTTGTCGGAGCGGATCAACGCGCCTTCATTTTCCGGCGTCGTACGGAAGGTCGCCACCTCGATGACCTTGCGCTGCTGAAATAGGACATGCACAAGGCGGAACCGGCGACCGATGATGCGCGAGTTGCGAAAGAGGTCGCGCACGTCTTCTGGATGCGCACTCGTCGCGACATCGAAGTCTTTGGGCTTACGACCGAGCAAGAGGTCGCGCACGCAGCCGCCAACCAGGTACGCTTCGTGGCCGTTCTGTACGAGACGTTTCAATACCTTGCGCACGTCGGGATCGACGAACGAGTGCTCGACGACGACCTGATAACGCCGCGGCTCCACGAGGTTGGCGTTTTCCTTCGGCGCGGGCGGGCGCGGTGGCTCAGATGCGGCAGCGCGCGCGGTCGGCGAAACGGCAACGCTGGCCCGAGAAGAACGCGACCTCGGGAGGTCACCCGCGCCGTTGGGGGTGGATCGACCCATGATTTCCTAAACGATTCCGAAAAAAAATGCGGATACCGAGTCGCACAATCGACCGGCGCTCACGCGTGAACGGAACATCCGTATCACGTTTCGACCTCCGAGGCTCCTTGCGCGTGCCCCCTTTGGCGTCCCCCAAACCCACGCCCCGCCCAGACGCTACGTCAATGGCTTGACGAACCGTCCGCCAACGCTCCGACAACCGCGGGCCCATAAGCTCGTAACCCATCGGAAACTCACCTGATTCGCGTTGGCACGAATGATGAAAAGCATGGTCTCGCCGGCCATGCCAATCGCCACGAACTCCAACCTCGCTTCCTCGTCTGCCCAGAGGCATTTCGCCTCAGCCGCCAACGGCGTGCAGCGAAGCTTCGAGCGTCTGTCGAGTGGCTATCGGATCAACAATGCGGCCGACGACGCCGCCGGCCTCGCCGTCAGTGAGACGCTCGGCGCGCAGATCCGCGCGTTCTCCGTCGCGGAGCGGAATACGAGCAACGCGGTCAGCATGTCGCAGACGGCAGAGTCCGGCCTGGGACAGCTCGGCGACATCCTCGTGCGCATGCGCGACCTCAGCGTGCAGGCTGCGAACGGCGACCTCTCGTCGGCGGCCCGGGGTAACATCGATACTGAGTTTCAGCTTCTCAAGGCCGAGATCGACCGACTCTCGCAGTCGACGAAGTTCAACGGCAAAGACATGCTCGCCGGAACCGCGACGACCTTCGACTTTCAGGTCGGCATCGGAAGCACCTCCTCCGACATCATCTCGGTGTCGTTCGGTGGAATTTCACTGTCGAACTTCGGCCTCTCAGGCACGAACGTCGCCGGCTCGGATGGCGCCGCAGCCATCGCCGCCATCGACCAAGTGGATGTGGCGTTCGCCACCGTCAATGCGCGACGTGCCGCGTTTGGTGCGACACAGAATCGCCTCGGCGTGTCCCAAACGAGCACGGCCTCAATAAGGACGAACCTGATGGCCTCGAACAGCCTGATCCGCGACCTCGACGTCGCCGAAGAATCGGCGCGACTCGCGCGCGGGCAGTTGCTCATGCAGGCAGGTGTGTCGGTGATGGCGCAAGCCAATCGCCAACCGGAAATGGCGTTGTCGCTACTGGGAGGTCGGTAGCGACTCAACTCACGAAGATTTGCTTGAGGGAGTGGTGGGGTGCTTAAGAAACACCCTGCCGGAGCGGCGCCCCGGGTCCCGCCAACTGGGCGGCGCCGCTTTTTTTTATTTTTTCGGCACACGGCCGACGGAGGGTCCGAACCGCGCGCGATGGCCACACGGGCCGCGCTCAGGGTTTGAGCTCGACCACTTTGCGATCACCCAGGGGCATCACCATGCGATTGGTGCGACCACCGAAAAGTGCGCGGTAGCGTTCGACATCTTTCGAAGCAATCGTGTGCGTCTTCTTCGGGATGAACCACGCAACGCCCTCGGTGCACGGCGGCATCGTTTGCGAACCTTCGTACGCGTAGTAGCCGTCGCTGAGACCGACGAGCGGAGCCACATCGAAGGGCTTTCCCTTCACGAGCTGCGGCGCTTCGGTCGGCTGCTTAGGCAAGCGTTTCCACACTTCAGCGAGCTCAGGTGCGGTCTCCCCCTGAGCGAACAAAACGGCGACGACCGCGAGCTTCCCTTCGCTCGATTTGTGCACGAGCTGAAGCTCGACCTCGAAGCGTTTGCCGGCGATCGTGTGCTCACTCGGGCTGTGGAAAACGAGCTCGAGCAGCTCGAAACGCTTGCCGCTGACGGTGAGGTAATTGTTTGCCACGTTCGCGATGCGTACGCCGTGGCCGTCATTCTGAATCGACAGCGGGACGGGCAAATAGTCGACCGAGAGGCGCGGCGCCTCCTTGCCCGCGACCTCGACCTTGCCCGGGATGTCGATCGGCGACTGGCGGTTGCCGCTCTTGCACGCGACGAACGCGGGGCTCAGGTTCCCCCAAAACGAGGGACCGGTCTCTCCGCCGTAGGTCCACATCGGAGCTCCCGATGGTGGTGCGACGCCCGCAGACGCGGCCGCCGACGCGGAAAGTGCGGCACTCGCGCTCGGCATACCGGCGCTGCCGCTGCCCGCCGGCGTGGCAACGCCCGCGCTACCGGTCGGGGTCGCCGACGGACTTGGATGCTCGACGTCCTTGCTCATGCAACCGAGGACGCCCACGAGAACGAGACACGCAACCTGTCGACGCATGCGGCCCCGAGTATGGCACAACTCGAGCGGAGCCTCACACGCCACAGCGCGCTTGTTCGCTCCGCGCGGTTCCGAATTCGCGCCAACGAAACCGCTCGGCGAACGGGTGCGGGCGTCCCTCGACCACGTCGGCCACGAGGTCACCTATCACCGGCGTGAACTTGAAGGCGTGTCCGCTGTCACCCGTCGCGACAACCACACCCTCTCGGTCAGGATGCCTTGCGACCAGAAAGTCACCGTCGAACGTGTCGCTGTAAAAGCAGAGCCGAGAGAACGCGACCGGCGCATCGGCGAGCCCAGGGATTGAATGGCGCAAGAACGCCCGGAAGCGCGCTTCCTCCGTCGCCCCGACAACACGCGGGGCCTCGGGCGCTTGCGCCACACCGACACCGTGATTCGAAACTTTAACGAGCCCGTCCGCGTTCGCCGAAAATCCATACCAACCTGTGCGACCGATGTCGGCGGCCCACGGGAGAAACGTCGGAGCAACGAACGGCGTCACGTCGACTGGACGAAACACGAACACCGGATGGCCATTCGAACGCAGCCGATCGGATAGCTCGGGGAGAAGGGTCGTGATCCAAGCTCCCGCTGCGACGACGACGACGTCCGCTTCAAGCGCACGGCCCGCGGTCGAGCGCACCCCGACGACGCGACCCCCGCGCTCCACGAACGCATCCACACCAAACCCCTCTTCGATGGTCACGCCCATCCTGCGTGCGCGACGCGCCTCCGCAGCCACAACGGCGCCGCTCTCGGCCCACCCCCCGATCGGGTTGCGATAACCATCGACAAAACGGCCTTCCTTGAAGGCCGGACACGACCGCGCGAGCCACGCCGAGTCAACGCGCTCGAGGGCGTGCCCCATCCCCGAGAGGAGCGCGTGGCTGTCGTACTCGAACCCCCCCGGCGCCATAGGCTCCGACGAAAGCAACAAGATCCCCGTCTCGTGAAAGAGCGCGCGACCACCCTCCCCTGACCAGCGAGCGTTCCACTCACGCCAGCGAGCGAGAGCGACCTGCATCCATTCGGTGTAGAGCGCGTCCTGGCCGTAGTCGCACCGCACGAGCTTCGAGAGATCCGTGGACGCGGCATCGGGATGAGGCAACGGACCGGCCTCGACCAGGACGACCTCGTGGCCTCGGCGGCGGAGCTCCACCGCGCTTGCGACGCCGAACGCCCCGCCTCCAACGACCAACGCCCGCATCGCGCCCGAATCCTACCACCGAAGCTTCATCTGCTATCGTCCGACCGTGACCTTGAAACGCGTGGCATGTCTTGGCGGAGGCCCAGCGGGTCTCTATTTCGCGGCCCTCCTCAAGCGCGCACGGCCCGAGCTCGACGTGCGGGTCCACGAACGAAATCGGCAAGGGGACACGTTTGGGTTCGGGGTCGTGTTCTCCGACGCAACGATGGAAAATTTGCGGGCGGCCGACCCACAAAGTCACCGCGCCATCACGGAAAACTTCTGGCACTGGGACGCGATCCACACGCATTATCGCGGCGAAAAGCTCGTATCGAAGGGCCACGGCTTCGCGGGGATGTCGCGTCAGAAGCTGCTCACGATCCTCGAAGAGCGCAGCCTCGAGGTCGGCGTGACGCTCTCCTTCGATGACGAAATCCCCGATCCTCGTGCGATCGACGCGGACCTGATCGTCGGGGCAGACGGCGTGATGAGCGGCATGCGGCAGCGCTTTGCCGAGGTGTTCGAGCCCGCGATCGACGAACGCCCGAATCGCTTCGTGTGGCTCGGAACGACGTACCCATTCGACGCGTTCACGTTCTACTTCAAAGAGAATCCACACGGTCTCTTTCGGGTCCACGCGTACCGATACGAGCCTGGCATGTCGACCTTCATCGTCGAGTGCACCGCCGACACGTTCGCGCGGACAGGCCTCGCCGAAGGCGATGAGGACGCGACGCTCGCCTACGTGACCGAACTCTTCGCAGGTGAGCTCGCGGGGCACCCGCTCCTGAAGAACCGCTCGGTGTGGCGGCGTTTCCCAACGATCAAGAACGCGCACTGGCACGATGGCAAGCACGTGCTCCTCGGTGACGCGGCCCACACGGCACATTTCTCCATCGGTTCGGGCACCAAACTGGCTATGGAGGACGCCATCGCGCTCGCGGAAAGTTTGTGCGCTCACGCGGAGGTGACCGAGGCTCTCGACGCGTACGAGACGCATCGGCGCCGCGAGGTCGAGGGGATCCAGCGCGCGGCCCAGTCGAGCCTCGAGTGGTTCGAACACACCGAGCGTTACCGCGAAATGGCGCCGATTCAGCTCAATTTTGGCATGCTCACGCGCAGTCTCCGAGTGACCCACGAAGGCTTGCGCGCGCGCGACCCCGAGCTTGTGCGCGAGCTCGACGGGTGGTTCGCGCAGGTGGCTTCGAAGCAGTCCGGTCGCGACGTGCCGCCGACTACGCCGCCGATGTTCACGCCCTACAAGTTGCGCGACCTCGTGCTCGAAAACCGCATCGTCGTATCTCCCATGTGCCAGTACCTCGCGGACGACGGCTCCGTGAACGACTGGCACCTCGTTCACCTCGGGAGCCGCGCGATTGGGGGCGCAGGGCTGATCCTCACGGAGATGACCGACGTCAGCGCGGACGGACGCATCTCGCTTGGGTGCGCGGGCCTTTACCGCGATGAACACGTCTCGGCGTGGCGGCGCGTCGTCGAGTTTGTCCACGCGAATTCATGCGCGAAGATCGGCGTACAGCTCGCGCATGCAGGTCGCAAAGGCGCGACCGTCTTGCCCTGGGAGGGAGGCTACGACGTGCCGCTCGACGAAGGCGCGTGGTCACTCGTCGCGGCGTCGGCGATCCCCTTCAAGGAGCGCTGCCAGGTTCCTCGTGCCATGACGCGCGAGGACATGGATCGGGTGCGAGAGGACTTCGTGGCCGCAACGATACGCGCCGACGAGGCCGGCTTCGATCTGGTCGAACTTCACTTCGCGCATGGTTATTTGCTCGCAACTTTCCTCTCACCGCTGACGAACCGACGCGAAGATGCGTACGGCGGTTGCCTCGAAAATCGGCTTCGCTTCCCGCTCGAGGTGTTCGACGCGGTGCGCGCCGCGTGGCCGGCACACAAGCCTATCGTCGTTCGAGTGAGCGCGACGGATTGGGCACCCGGTGGCATCGAGAGCGACGACGCCGTGGCGATAGCGAGGGCCTTGAAAGCGCACGGCTGCGATGCGCTCGACGTCTCGACCGGACAGACCGTGGCGGAGCAAGAGCCCGAGTACGGACGCCTCTACCAGACGCCGTACAGCGACCGGATCCGCCACGAGGTCGGCATCACGACGATGACCGTCGGGGCGATTTCCAGCTACGGCGACGTGAACAGCATTCTCGCCGCGGGCCGCGCCGATTTTTGCGTGCTCGCGCGCGCACACTTGTTCGATCCCTACTGGACGCGGCACGCAGCGTACGAGCAAGGCTATCGGCTACCGTGGCCCGCTCCCTACGCAGCCATCAATCGCTACGCGTGGCGCTTCAAGTGAGCCTCTGCGTTCGTTCTGCGCCCCCGCTGAAGCACCGCTGCCCGGAAAACCATCGCGACACTTCGGTTGTCGAGTTGCGCGCCGCCCGATGTCCGTTCACTCTCTAACGAACGTCCCCTTGCCTACGGAGTTTCCGATGACCTTCGCAACCGCTTCACGCCGGCCTCGCTTTTTCTTAGCGAGCCTCGCGGCTTTTGGTTTCGCCGCCACGACGATGCCCGCCTGTTATTTCAATTTCCAGCCCGTCGGTGTGTCCTCGAACACCGGCGACTCCGACGGCGACGGCTTCAAGCTCAGCGGGGACTGCGATGACGAGGATCCCAACGTATTTCCAGGGGCTGGAGAACGCTGCGACGATGGCGTCGACAACGATTGCGACGGAAAGATCGACGCCGCGGATCCCGAATGCCAATCCGGCGCGACAACGTCAGGCTCGGGCGGCTCGGGCGGAAGTGCGGCTACGAGTGGCTCAGGCGGCGCGGGCGGAAGTGCGGCTATGAGTGGCTCAGGCGGCGCGGGCGGAAGTGCGGCTACGAGTGGCTCAGGCGGCGCGGGCGGAAGTGCGGCTACGAGTGGCTCAGGTGGCGCGGGCTGACTCGGCTCAACTCGTAGCCGGGCGCACGACCGGCTTGCCGTCGACGTTCTCAAACACGCCCTCCCAGCGCGCGATGACGACACTCGCGAGGGCGTTTCCAACCACGTTGAGGGTCGTGCGCGCCATGTCCATCACTTCGTCGACGGCGAGAAGCATCGCGACGCCCGCTTCTCCGGGGAGGCCAAAGCTTGCGCACGTACCCGCGATGATGACGAGGGTCGCTCGCGGAACGCCCGCTACGCCTTTCGAAGTCAGCATGAAGGCCAGCATCATCACGACTTGTTGCGAGATGCTGAGTTCGATGTGCGCCGCCTGAGCGATCGTCATCGAGGCGAGCACGAGGTAGAGGGTCGAGCCGTCGAGGTTGAATGAATAACCGGCCGGAATAACGAAACTTGCCACGCGGCGAGGCACGCCAAATTCGACGACCTTCTCGAGAAGCTGCGGCAAGGCGGCCTCACTCGACGCCGTTGTGAACGCCGTCAGTGCGGGCTCGCGAATCTGGCGCATGAACGAAAAGACTCGTATTCCGACAATGCGCATCACCGGCACGAAGACGAACAAGAACATCAGCAGCAGGGCCAGGTAGAGCGACCCGACGAGTCGCGCGTAACGGCTAACCAGGTACCCGACTGCGGGCCAGCCGCGCACCATCACTCCGCCTACCTCGTGCCCGGCGGCCATGTGGCTCACGTTGTAGGCCATCGCCCCGAAAACGCCGAGCGGCGTCAGGCGCATGACCATGTCCGTGTACTTGAACATCGTCTGCGCGATCGTCTCGAGGGCCTCGAGGACCGATTTTCCCTGGGGCCCGATTCGAGTCAGCGACACGCCAAACATCACCGCAAAAACCACGATCGGCAGCAAATCACCTTCGACCCAGTGCTTCGCGAGATTCGACGGAAACAGGTGGAGCGCAATGTCCCAGCCCGACGCCGGCTTCGCTTGAGTGACGCCGGAAGCCACCACGCCGAGATCGATCGGCAAGCCATCGCCGGGGCGTAGCCAGTTCGCCACACCGAGCCCAATCCCGAGGGCGAGCGTCGTCACGATTTCGAAGTAGAGCAGCGCCTTGACGCCCATGCGACCGACGGCCTTGAGGTCGCCTGTCTGAGCGATGCCAACGACCAACGTCGAGACGAGCAACGGCACGATCAGGCCCTTTATCAGCGCGATAAACGCGCGCGACAAGAAGCGGAAGAACTCGTAAGCGCCGGGCGACGAATCCTGCGGGAAGGAGCCGCCGAGCGCCACACCGAGGACGAGCGCGACCATGATCCACAGCGTACCCGAGCGGTACCAGGGTTTCGCGGCGATCGAAGGACCCGAGGCATCAGGGGGCGCGAGCATGCCCCGGTGGTATCACGGTCCGACCGGTTCGCCTTCGCTCTCCGGCGTGACGCTCTCGGTGATGGTCACATCGGGGGGCTCGATGCCGAGCGCTTCGAACACATCGGCCGGCTCCTCTTCGAGCGCGGCGGAGAGGAAGCGCACGAGCGCGAGCCACACGAGCTGCGCGGCGAGAAGATGCACGAGCTGCATCCAAGTCGGCGCGAGCAGCAAAAAGTTGAGAAAGCCGAACGCAACTTGACCGACGACCGCGATGCGCAGCTGCGTTCCCGCAAAGGCAAGCTCGCGCGACTTCCGTGCAGACAACGCCCCCGCATGTCGCGAAGCTACCGACCGCGCCGTCTCAACCGCTTGGCGCACCGCGAGGAGCACGAACGCCGCACCGATCGCGAGGAACGGGTGCATCACGCGCAATTGAACGTGCCAGGGCGCGCTCCGCGAGAAATCCTCTCGGAGCGCGTCGGTGAGCCCTTTCGCGGGAAAAAGCGTATCACCGAGCGCCGCGATGGCCCCGCTCGCCCCCGTGACGAGCAGCGCGACAACCGATGCGAGCCCGAGCACAACAACGAGGCGACTGCCCGTGAAGTTCCAGCGACGAGCGCCATTCGCTCGCCACGCCACGAGCCCCAGCGCACCGACGAGCAAGAACGTGTTGGTCAAGTGCACGACCATCCACACGGCGCGCGCGACCGATTGGTTTTGCGCCACGTACTTCAAGAGGACGATGCCGGCCCCGATCAGCACCTCGCCAAACATGAAGGCCGAAGCCCACGCGACCGGTCGCCGAATCGGGTGGTCTTCAGGAAAGATCCGGCGCGCGCACAGGAACTGCACGGCGACGAGCAGCGCCGAGAGGCCCGACGTCACGCGGTGGGTAAATTCGACGAGGGTCGCGATGCTCGGGGACCGCGGAACGACATCGCCGTTGCAGGTCGGCCAGTGGCTGCCGCAGCCCGCACCGGAGCCGCTCGCGCGAACGTAGCCGCCCCACACGATAACGAGGAGCGTCACGACGAGAGAGAGCCGCGACAGCGTACGGTACCGCGCGTGGATGCCGGTCATGTGTGGTCGGCTTAGCCCAAAGCCGGAGGCCGAGCCAGATCCAAGCGACGTTCGCCGCCCAATCGAGACGATGCCGTGCGCTCGGGCTCACGGCAGGTAGAGTAGGCCCCGATGCTTGCGCCGCTTTCGATCACCGAACAGTACCTCCGAACCCACGACGACTGGTCGCTTGAGCTACGCCGCACGGTGTCGAGCGAGCACTTCGACTCGGCTCGCGCGCCGCTCCTCATCGTCCCGGGTTACGGGATGAACAACTTCATTTTCGGCTACCATCCGCGCGGAACCAGCATGGAACGCTGCCTCGCCGAGGCGGGCTTCGAAGTGTGGTCGTTCAATCTTCGCGCGCAAGGCGGATCGCGGGCAATGGGGCCGAACGCCGGACCCGTCACGCTCCACGCCTACGCCGCGGTCGACGTCCCAGCCCTCGTCGAGCACGTCCTCGCGACCACACGCACGCGAAGCCCAACACTGACGCTCGTTGGCGCGAGCCTCGGCGGCAGCGTGGCGTACGCGTACCTTTCGCTGCACCCCGGAGTGCCCGTCAACGGACTCGTCACGATGGGCTCGCCCCTCCGCTGGGAGGAGGTGCACCCGCTCGTCAAGTTGGCCTTCGCGTCGCCCGCACTCGCCGGAGCCGTGACCGTAAAAGGCGCGCGCGCGATGCTGCGCCGAAGCCTACCCGCCCTCTTGAAGGCGCCGGCGCTCCTCAGCTTCTACATGAACACGGCGACCATCGATCTGCAGCACATCGGTGAGGTCACCCGCACGGTGGAAGATCCGCATCCCTCGATCAATCGCGACATCGCGCATTGGATCAAGAACCGCGATCTCGTCGTCGACGGTGTCAACGTGACCCAGTCCCTCGGCCGCCTCACGCTTCCCTTGATGGTCGTGCTCTCGAACCGTGACGGCATCGTCCCCGAAGCGACCGCCATGAGCGCGGCTCGGGCGTGGGGCGGCACCGTCGATGTCCTCCGCGTAGGCGACGAGCGCAACTGGTATGCGCACGCCAACTTGTTCATCGCAAACGACGCACGCGAGGTCGTCTTCAATCCGATGATCGCGTGGATCTCTCGCAATTTACCGCGAATAAGTGACTGACTAAGTGAACACCGCGAACACCGAGGGGAGCCTCACGGCGTAAGGAGCTGCGACGGGTTCTCGATATCCTTCGGCGTGCAATTGTTCGGGGCCGTCACGGGATTGCAGCGTGAGGGCATGCCGCCGGGGATCGTAACGACATAAGACGTGGAGTCGCGCGCCGCGGGGTAATCGGTGCTGACAAAGTGAGCACCAACTGCGAGCGCGGCATCGCGCGTGGTGACGTCATCGGCCGCGGCCTCGACACCGTCGGAGTCGGCGCGGGTGCGGACGAGCATGTGCGCGGCAAGGCCCTTCGCGATCCGCAGCGCGTCGCCGATGGGATCGTTCGCAACCATGATGGCGGCGAACGGGTCGCCCGCCTCGGAGTCGGGAAAGAGCAACCTGCCTTCGAGATCCTTGTGGTCGTGCGTGTACGCGCGCTGAAGCTCGGCGTGCTCGTCCATGGTGAAGAGCACCTTGCCGCGCGTGAGTCCGAGTGTCGGCCAACCCTCCTTCAGGGCCTCCGCGATCGACGCATGGGTTCCCTTGACGAAGGCCGGCGTGACGATGCGGTGCAAAGGCCACACGGAGAGAATCTCCCGATGGAGCTCGTCGAAGAAGGCCTCTTGTGCGCCCGTGCTCTCGTCCTTCAGCTCGAGCTGAACGACGATCGGGTGATGTCCGCGGTGCGCGTCGGACCAGGTTTTCACCGCTGTGAGACACTCGACAAGGCTCGCGCACGTGGTGTGGTCATCGATGAGCTTCAAGTGAAAGACGTTGAAGACGCCGCCTTCGAGATGCAGATCGAGCTCGATGTGACGGACCCCCAGCTCCTCGAACTGCCGGTCGAGCGGCAGGTTCGTGTAGTCCCACGCGAGCAAGTCGTTTTGGGGCGGTTCGACGTGGTAGCTGTTGTGCGTGGATTTCGTCTGGACGTGGTCGAGACGCAGCTCCGTATCGAGCGGGTAATCGTACAACGGTTGCACGTCGCTCACGGGCGAAGCCGTCTCTTCCACCTTCGCGCAGCCGAACGGAGCGAGCGCCACCAGCACGAGCGCGAGCACCGAGCCTACGCGTGAATCGATCCTCATAAGAGGAGGGTACCGTCGCACGTACGGCGCGTCGACGGCGCGAAGCGTCGCCGCGGTGGGAACGCAATGCTTGCAAGGCGCGCACGGCACGGCAATCGTGGTTTCAATGGCTGGACGCACCTTCGTCACCGGAGACATCCACGGCGATCTTCACGCGCTTCTCCGCGTCATGGGGAAGCTGCCCGAGCTCGACCAGAGCGACACGCTGGTATTCCTCGGCGACTACGTCGACCGCGGCCCAAACTCGGCGCAGGTGGTCGATCACGTCCGAAACCTTTCCAAACGCGTGGCGGCGAAAGTCATCACGCTCCGCGGAAATCACGAAGATGCGTGGTTGGCGGCCATCGACCGAGGCTGGCCCGAGTTCGTCATTCCGAGGTCACACGGCTGCCGGCAGGCGATGGAGTCTTACATTGGCGCGACCGCCGGCGACGACGACTTCGACGCAGAGCTCTTCGCGGTCATGCTGCGAGGCAAGTTCTTCCCGAGCGACGTCGTCACGTGGATGCGCGGGCTGCCTTACTACTACGAAGACGAACACGCGATTTACGTGCACGCGGGCCTCGTCTCCGCCAAGGACGGCACCTTCCTCCACCCGTCGGAGACGCTCCAAAAGGTGGCCCTCCTCTGGGTGCGCGATCAAAACTTTTTCCGCAATTACCGAGGAAAACGCGTCGTTTTCGGTCACACGGTGACCGGCACGCTGCCCGAAGAACTCTCGTCGTACACGCCCGAAGATCCCTCGGACATGTGGGCCGGGCCGTGCACGATCGGCATCGACACAGGCTCGGGCAAAGGCGGCTTCTTGACCACCCTCGAGCTGCCGGCGCTCAAGGTCTACGAGTCTCGCTAGCGAGCGCGGAGCGCCTTTGACGAGCCTGGCTACATGCAGCCGCTGAAGTCCGTGATGCGACCCCACATCCCGGGATACGAGCGCTGACCGTCAGGACAATTGCCGTCGAAACCATCGCGCGACGTGCGCCAACAGTCGGCTCAAAACGCGTAACCGAGCGACAGGTTCGCGCCCAATCCGATCCCGTAGTTCCACCCCACTCCCGCACGGACGAGCGTGCCGCCGTCGAGGGGCTGATAACGGTAACCGACGAAGCCCGCGGGCGCTCCGTACGCTTCGAGGTCACCCGATCGCCGAATTAAAGCGAACGACGATGCGCCGGCCGCAAGCTCGAAGGAGTGCGAACCCGTCGGACCAAAGAGGCCGTGCGCCATCAGTTGCCCGCCGAACGTCGGGACGACCTCCATGAAGATGACCGCGCCGACACCGAGCCCCCCGCTCACCGCGAAGCCGCGCAGGGGGCGGTACGCGTAAGCGACACCGAGGCTATTTAGCAGCACCAGCGTGGTGGCCTCGACGTACACGGCGTGTTTCACCGTCGGCTCGGTGGCGAGCCCCAAGTCAGGCGGAGCCTCCTCCACTTCTGCCGCTGAGGGCACGACTGGCGCCGCCGCTTGGGCAACCGGCGCTGCCTCTTGCGCGACCGGTGCTGCCTCTTGGGCGACCGGCGCTGCCTCTTGCGCGACTGGCGCTGCCTCTTGCGCGACTGGCGCGGCCTCTTGCGCGACCGGCGCGGCCGCTTGGGGCACGACCGGCGCGGCCTCTTGCGCGAATGCGCGCGACGGGACCCCGACGGCCAAGGCTACCCCCAGCATCACCGCAAGCGAACAAGTCGCCGGACGAATTTTAACAAAATCGCTCGAGTTTACCGAAATTTTCACGACGTTCACCCTCCACTTTAGCTCGATGAGCATCCACTTTCCGTGGCTGCGCGTCAGGGTTGAGGCAAGTAGTCCACGGGCTGAGCGAAGTCCTTCGTCAGTTGACGGAACATGTTCATCTGATCGACGTAGCCCTGCAGGGTCGCGGCACCGCCGGGGTTCGTCGCGTCCTCCTTGGCGTGACCTTTTGCATCGAAGATCACGAGCGGAGTGCCGTACGTGTCGACCTTCACTTTGCCGGTTCCATCACGCTCGACTTCGTAGGCGAGGGCGAGGAGGCGATTCGCCCACGCGACCATGCGCGCCCCCGCCGCCTTCTCACGTGTTTGCCCGAGAAACGTCTCGGTACCCGTCGAGCGAGCACGGTAAGTGAGCCCACTCTTCGGATCGTAGAACGCAACGATTTCGTCGTCGTACCAATCGGGCGTTTCGCTCGGCAACACGGCCAGCGTCGCTTGATTCACGAAGTCGTAGGACCAGTTGCTCGGGAAGAACATCGTGCCCCACACCATCGCGTAGATGCGCTCATTCCATCCGTAGTTCGGCTCGACGAGCTTGCTCCCAACCGGCATCGCGGGCGGCCCATTCGGCGTGGACCATGCGGGATAGCCCACTGGAAAATCAGGCGGATTCAGGTCGGCCTCATCGAGCCCGGTGACGCGCGGCGCGTAGGTATCGTAGTCGCCTGTCAGCAGCGCGTTGTAGAGCCGACGGACTTGCTGCGGGTACACCGTCGCGAAGTTTACGTTCTTGTAGCGCCCGTCGATGAAGTCTTCCTTCGAGTTCGAGATGAAATTGTCGAACGCCTCGGAGAGGTAATAAATCGCCCAGACTTTGTCGTAGTAGGAGCCGGCTTGCGTCTGGTAGTCGCCCCACCAGTAGCCCTTCGAGTAATCGAAATCGTTGTGAACGTAGCGGCCTTCACCGAGCGGCAGATGAAAGCTGTAACCATAGACATCGGGCAAAGCCTCGGAGTCGACGCCGTGCACGAGCCCATCGACCCCGTCAGGCTGATTGACGAAATAACAGTCGGCGCTCGAGCAATAGTAGCCGGGCTCAGGGCGCGTCAGCATCCGCGCGAAGAGCTCGAAGGCCGTGCTCGACGCAAGAGCGAGGGGTCCAAACGACCCATCCTTCAAGAGGTCCGCCGAAGGCTTCGTGGGATCGCCCGACAGGAGCGCGCCGAATGCGAACGTCTTGGCGATCGCTGCGATGGGCTCGAAGTAACGCGACTGAACGCGAGCCACGACGGCCTCCGAGTTGAAATTCGTACGGTTGCGGCGGAAGCTGTCTTGCACGTAGCGCAGCTCGTATTGGCTCTCGAGAAAGCGCACGATCTCGTAAGCGTCGGCCCCCGCGTCATCGGTGAACGTCGTCACGTTTCCCGCGTCCGCATACTCGTCGCTCTGAAAAAGGTAGCCGCGGCGAACGCGACCTTCACCATCGACCGCGCGCGGGATGTGTCCCCATGAAAACTGCGCGTAATCGGGGTTGTCGGCGAACGAGGACATGTCCCGGTAGTCGACGACGTCGAGAGGCTGCTCTTGGCACCGCTGACCGAGCACCGCGTTCGGGGCGTCGCTCGCCTCGCACTTCGAGATCAGGGCGAAGTCCTCCTGGTACTGCGAATAGTGGATGTTCGTGTAGGGGTCCTCGGGCGAGGTCGGTGGAAAATAGTAGACGCCGAGCAAGCCCGGATTCGTCCCGAACGCCGTGAGCTTGTACGCCTTCGCTTTGCCGACGCCGCTACCCGTCACCGAGACGCCGGGCTCGGCCCAGACGTCGAGCACGTCACCGTAGATGAAGCGCATCGCCGCGCGATCGTACTTGCCGAGCAGTCGCTGGTCCTGCGAGGTGTCGCCTGGGTAGTCCATCACGCTCGTGGTCGCGTACGAGCCGATGTCATTCGCGAGTTCCTCCTGCGACACAGGATCGCGCCAGCGCGGGCCGATGCAATCGGTACCGTCGGTCGTTCCGTCAGCGCACGCGGCAGACACCGAAGCGTTCTTCGTGCGGAGCTGCCAGTACGCCGCGTCGTAGTTCAGCGAATCGAAGGATGCCGCGAAGTTGTGGCGCAGCCCCATCGAATGACCGAGCTCGTGGGCGAGAACGCCCTTGGTGTATTCGACCCGCGCCCACTCGTAGATCTGCTTGCGCCAATCCTCGACGGCCTTCGCGTCATCTTTGCTCGGTGCACCGAAAAGTTTCTTCGCCTTGGTCGCAAGACCCAGCAAATTATCGGGTTCCACGTCTTCGCGGTCGAGGCGGCAGCTTCCATTGCGCGCCCGCGCGAGGAGACTTTGGCGCTTGAGTGCGCGACGCATCGCCGGGTTCTTGGGACCGAAAGGCGACGCATGACGGACCGTCTCCGCGGTGACCGGAGCGGTCGGATCGAAACCTGCGAGCTGCGCCATGTCGGGCGAGATGAGCTGGGCCTCGAGCGCCGAGCCCTTCATTCGCTGCAGTCGTTCAGCGAGTGCGCCGTTGCCCGGGCCGAGGCGATCGAGCTTCGCCAAGGCATCGAGGCGACGCTTGTGCGAGAGGTGCGGATTTTCATTCGCCACCGTCGCGGAGCCGAGGTTCGCCAAGTAAGGAGCGAGCGCGCCCGAGTCGAACGCGCTGTAATGCCGCGCGAGTTCTTCCTTGGAGTTCGGTCGTCCAGCGTGCGCCGCTGTGCCACCCTTCTGCAGCTCTTTTACCCAGCCCGAGACGTTCTGCCCCTTCACGTAGTCTTCGGGAGCGATAAGACCTTCCGTCAGCATCAAGAGATCGGCGAGCTGCGCGGCCGCGTGATTCGTGCGCTCGCCCCAAATGTTGACGCTACCCGAGATTTTCTCGCCGGAGAGCGGATCTTCCGCGTCGACCATGATCCCCCAAGGCGACATGGTCTGCGGCTCCACGATGTTCGTGATGAAGTTGTAGCGAAGGTCGCCGAGTCGCGGTGAGCTCAGCGCAGCGCCGCAGGCCGCGTCGTCCTCCTCGAGGACGGGGTTGTGGCAGAGGACGAAGACGTTCGGAACGCTCGCCGTCGAATCGGAGCCCACCGGCGGAACGTAATCGTCGGCCCAAGGACTCGGCCAACCCATCTTGGTCTCGCAGTCGGTGTCACCCGTGCGACGGCATTCGGCGAGGCGACCCGCGACCAACGCAACGCGGACCGCGGAGTCCCAAGCGCTGAGCGTCTCGCGTGTGCCTTCGAAGAGCTCCGGCGGAAACCCTTGATTCACGAACCACGGGATCGTGCGCACCGGGCGATCACGAAGGGGAACCGTACAGAGCTTGAGAAACTGGTCGCAGCGCGAACCGCGGCCAACAGCGGCGCACTCGTCCTCGGTGCCGTCGCTGTCGGCATCGCGGTGGATATCGGCTTGAAACGGGGTCGTCGCCTGAGTGTTGCAAACGGTCGACGTGTGCGACTTGAGGAACAGGTTCCAGCGCGATGCGAATCGATGCCACTTGTCGTCGACGACGCCGTAACCAGTCTCAAACCCGAAGCGGTCCTGGGTAAAGACGCCGGCGAGATCCATTCGCTCGCCGTCCCAATCGGTAGGCTCGTAGTCGCTCGGTTTCGCGCGCATGAACGCGGTGCGCAGCTTGAGCTCGGTCGGGTTGCAGCTCTGCTCGGGGAAGGCTCCAACGAACCAACACGCGGGGAACTTTCCCCACTCGGTATCGACGACGCCGGGCTTCGCGAGCACCTTGGTGGTGATGTCGAAGTACCCCTCTTCCACGGAAAACACAGGCGCATCGGGATGCGACGGATCGCCGACGTAGTACGAGAGTGGCTCCCACTCGACGGCATAGAGGATGCCGATCTGAGAGAGCGTGTCGAGACTGTACGCGTCGGTTACGAGGTTTTTCGACCAGTCAACGCGGAAGAACTGCCGCTTGTACCAGGGGAGGTCCGCGTCGTTCTCGACGATCACGTTGAGCGCTTCACCGGTGGACGGGTTGTAATCCGTCTGAATGTCGAAGTGCTTTTCGATGGTGAACGCGGCCACCACTTGACCGTCGGGGGTCGCCTTGAGGCCCTTCTTGTCGCTGTTCTCGACGAGCTCGTGGCGGAGCCGAGCGATGAGCGATTTCTCAGTAATTTCCCAGCGGATCCGGGTCATCGTCTGACCGTCCGCGCTGGTGATGAGGCCGTCCGAGTTCGCACCGAACATCACGTCAACAACCGAGACGTGCATGTAAAACTCGGGGTCGTCGGCGGGGTTGCCCACGTCACCGACGAAGAACTCTTTCGCGAGCGCGTTCGCCTGAACACGGCTGATAGGCGGACGCTCCATCGAGCAACCTGTCGCCAATGCGAAGGAGAGAAGAGCAAGGACGAGCAATCGGGCCGCGGCTGGCAATCGGCGCATTCGGAACTCCTGAGCGGGTTACGCGGCCTCGAGTCGAAAGCCGCGCGGGGATTATCTACTTTGCTGCAGCAACTTCAATTGCGCGATTCACCCAGCACCTGAAGATCCCTGCCCTTTGGCGTCGCCGCACCGCACCGTGGAGAGCAGCGTGTTAACCTAGAAGTGAATGCCTCCTCACATCAACACCGCGACGGGGAGTCTTCTCGCGCTCACCGCCTTGCTCGCCGCTTCGCTCGCCGGAGCTTGCGGGACGACCATCATCGTACAGGTGCTGCCCGGTGAAGGCGGCGCGGCGACGAGCTCGGCTACCGCAGGCGGCGTCGACGTCACCACCACGATGGAGAGTTCAAACGGCACGGACGTCGGCATGACCGTCCAGACCGTAGGCCAAACGGGGCCGGTGTTCGACGCTTGCACGACGGCCTGCGGAGCGGCTGCAGAGTGCGGGATGCCCGCGTCGTTCGAGCAGTGCCTCGCCGCCTGTCAGGGCGTGAATCCACAATGCGCGCCGAGCCATCAAACGTGGCTTCAGTGTCTCGCGGCAACCGGGACCTTCGACAAACCGGCGTGCCCGGGTGACTTTGCGTGCTCGCAAGCGTTGCTCGGTTACATCCTGTGCACCGGTGGCTGCGCGGGTGGCTCGTGCAGCGAAAGTCGCGCCGCACCGTGCGCGTGCAGCTCATCGTGTGGCGGCTCGACCTTCGATACCGCGTGTTTTCCGGACGCGCAGGGCATGGCGACGTGTGAATGCCGCGAGAACGGCAAGTACATCGGCAAGTGCTACGGACCTACCGAGAAAAAATTCTGCGACGTGATGCACAGCTGCTGCGCCGAAGTCTTCTTCATCGACGGTTAGGCCGAGCGCGAGGTCACCTCACCTCGTGACGATCCTCTTCGCTGCGCGCGCCCAGGTTTCCATAACGATGGTAGTCGTGGCTGATGCTCTGTTCGCTCACGTACCAGAGCAGCTCGATGCGCCCCTCGGCAACGACCGGCGCTCGCGCGACGTAGACGCCGCTGTCTCCGACCGCCGCAAGGACCTCGAGCGGTACGCGCGAAGGAGCGGCATAACGCACGCGATCGGTGCCACCTTCGCGGATCCGTACCGCAACCTCGGCACACGTTTCCTCGACGGTCGCGAACGACACGCCCCACGATGACCTCGCACGGGTGAGCCAAGCGAGCGCTGGATGTCCCAAGCCCGGTGGCGAACTCACGATGACGCCGCAGCCGACGGTCCGAGCCGCGATGACGCGAGCGAGCACATCGAACACCGTGTCCTCGGCATGAACGCGAACATGGATACGCGGCACCGGGTGGTAGAGACGAAGGTTGTCTTGTCCGACGAGCTTGAAGTGATCGTGCTCGATACCGAACTCGGTACGGGAGCTGAGGTCGTAGCTGTGCAACGCCGCGAGCAGCCGACCGATGTCGGCGACGGGCAACGTGGCCTCCTCAGGCGTTTTATTGAGTTGCGAGGTAAACTCCACGCGTAGCCGGTCCAGCCCAGCATCTTCAAAGCACCCAGAGGCGAGCATCGTCCCGCCGGGTGCGACAATCCGCGGACTCCGTTGCTCTTGCGTCGCCTCGCTCGACGAGCGTCCCGTAAACTCCATCAATTGCGCAACGTAGTTTGGACCTCCGGCCTTGATGCCGGGTCCGAACGCGCTCTTGCCGACCCCGCCGAACGGCTGCCGCAAGACGATGGCGCCCGTCGTTACCCGGTTGATGTAGAGATTGCCCGCGCGGATGTGCTCACGCCACAAAGCCTGCTCGCGCTCGTCGAGACTCTCGATGCCACTCGTGAGTCCGTAGCCGGTCTGGTTCACGACCGCGATCGCGTGGACGAGGTCATCGGCGCGCATGACCGAGAGAACCGGCCCGAAGAACTCCGTCATGTGGCTGTAGCTGCCGGGGCGCACGTCCCATTTCACCGCGGGCGAGTGCAGGCATGGGTTGTCGGCGGCGTTCTCGGAGAGCAATGCCCACGACTCGCCCTCATCGAGCTCCTTCATGCCGCGCAGCAAGTGGCCGGCGGGCGGCATGATAAGTGGCCCAAGGCGGGTGTCGAAAGCCCAGGACGAGCCGACCTTGAGGCTCCGAATCGCGTCGACCAGGGTCTTGCGAAACTCGGCGTCGTCGTAGACCTCTCCTTCGAGCACGAGCAAGGAGGTCGCCGAGCACTTTTGTCCCGAGTGCCCGAAGGCCGAATGGAGAATGTGTTTGATGGCGAGGTCGCGATCGCTCATCGCCGTGACGATCGTGGCGTTCTTACCGCCGGTCTCGGCAAGCAGGTTCATAGCGGGCTTGGCCGCGAGCATCCGCAGCGCGGTCGCCGTGCCGCCGGTGAGAATGACGACATCGACCGCCGGCGAGCTGACAAGCCGACTGCCGCCGTCCTCGACCGAGCACGGCGCGAGTTGGAGCGCCTCCATCGGGACACCCGCGCGCCAAAAACACTGGCAGAGCACGTACGCGCAGAGCACGGTGTGCGGCGAAGGCTTCACGATCACCGTGTTGCCGGCCGCGAGCCCCGCCACGATGCCTCCGCATGGAATCGCGATCGGAAAATTCCACGGAGACACCACCGCAACGACCCCTTTCGGTTTCGCCGACAAAGTCTCGAAGCTGCGGAACTCGCGCGCGGTCATCGCGTAGTACTCGACGAAATCGATGGCCTCTGAAATCTCGGGATCGGATTCGACGAGCAGCTTGCCGCCATCCGCCAGCGCCGCCCCGAGCAACTCCCCTCGCGCTTTGCGGAGCTCGTCAGCCACCCCCGCGAGGATCGCACCGCGCTCCGCCTCGCCGAGCGCACGCCAGCCTTTCGGATCGGCAACCGCGCAGGCAATCGCGCGATCGATGTCCGCCGACGTCGCGAGCCTGTGCCGCGCGACGACGACCCCCGGCCGGGACGGGTCGAGCGACAAGGCAACCTCGCGATCGAAGACCTCGGCACCCGCGATCACGATTGGCACTTCGGCCGCCCGAGCGCCTTCGCGCGCTTGCCAGTCGGCGACGAGCTTCTCCGCCCACTCGAGGTTGTGCTCGAGCGACCAATCGGTATTGGAGTCGTTGTCGAAGGCCTTCGGTTCGCTCGACCGAACGAGCGAATCGGCAGGCAATTCATTGCGATTTTGAGTCCGGCGCGACTCCGAAGAGAGCGTAGCCTGAAGCTCGAAACTTTCCGTAAACGCGCGCTCGAGCTCGTACCAAACGGGCGAGTCGACCTCGAGCTTGAAGGCGTGCCGAAGAAAGTTTTCCGGACCGGTATTCTCATCCAGCCTGCGGATTAAATAACCGATCGCGCTGATGAACTCCTCGCGGCGCGTCGCGGGAGCGTAGAGCAAAAGGTCCGACGCGAGCTCGTGGATTGCGCGGCGCTGATGGTTCGCCATCCCCTCGAGCATCTCGTATTGCACGCCCTTCTCGATGCCGCGCTCGCTCGCGAGCACGAGCGCGTAAGCGACCTCGAAGACATTGTGAGTCGCGACACCCACCCGCACCGCGTTGATGTTCTCCTGCGTGAGGGCAATCTGGAGCATCCGCTTGTAGTTCGCGTCGGTCTCGATTTTCTTGTGAAAGGGGGCCTGCTCCCAACCGCACACGGACGCCTCGAAGCGCTCCGACTCCATGTTCGCCCCTTTGACGAGGCGGATGGTCACGGGCGAGCCACCTTTGGAAACGCGTCGGCGTGCCCAGCGAAGGAGCTGCTGCTGCACGAGGTACGAGTCAGGAATGTATGCCTGCAGCGCGATGCCCGCATCGACAGCCTCGAGCCCGGGGCGCTCCAGGGTCCGCATGAAGGCCTCGGCTGTGACACCGAGGTCTCGGTACTCCTCCATGTCGAGGTAGACGAACTTCGGCACGCTTGTGCCATCGCGGCGCTCGAAGCGAGCCTTCGCCGCAGCCCGGTACAAGAGTTCGAGGCGGTCCGCGAGGATCTTGACCGAATGCCTTCGCCCGAGCGGGGTTATCTGCGAGTAAATCGTGGAGACTTTGACCGAGATGACCTCAATCTCGGGGAGCTGGAGTGCCGCCAAGTACGACTGCAGGCGCGAGCGGGCCTCATCTTCGCCGAGCAGCGCCTCACCGAGGTAATTGACGTTCATGCGGACGTCTTGCTCTCGGCGCTCGCGAAGATGTTCGGCGAGGACCTCCGGCTCGGCGGGAAGAATCACGTTCGCCGTCTCGGCGCGCATCCGCTCCCTGACCATCGGCATGCTCACGCCCGGCAACAAGCTGCCGAACGATTGAAACCCCTTCAACATCACGCGCTCGAGTGGGCTGAAAAAACGCGGCACTCCTTGAACGTCAAGGATGTGAGTCAGCTGTTCAGCGGCGCGGCGAGGGGCCTTCGCTCGGAAAGCCTGGTCGGTGATCTGGGTGAGGGTCGCCTTGTCGCTCGGGCTTTGCATCATGCGCTCGAGCTCCGCTTGCTGCCGGCGCTCGTCCGCCGTTTGCAGCTCCACGCCCCGCCGTTGAAGGTGCCGCGCGAGCGCGAGCGTCTTTTGGACAGACGACGGCAACGCCGAGCTCCAGTCGACGACGAACGTTTCGAGCATCGCAGCGAGGGTTCCTTCGGGCGACATGCGCGAAGCGTCCCTCGATTCTCGGCTCGCGGGCAAGTGGAAGTCGGCGCTATGATGGAGCGGTCATGCTTCCCTTCTTCGTTCGCAACGCCCTCGCGGCCCTCGTTCTCACCTTCGGACTCGCAACGGGGTTCGCCTCCTGCAGCCGAACCATCGATCTCGGCTCCCCTGCCCGCGAAAACACGGACCCTACCTGTGGCAACGGGACGTGCGCGCCCGAGGAGACGTGCGCCACCTGCCAGCCCGATTGCGGGTTCTGCGAGGGCTGTGGCGACGGAGCCTGCGGTGAAGGCGAAGACTGCGGAAATTGCGTGCCGGACTGCGGGATCTGCGAGACGTGCGGCAACACCACGTGCGAGCCCGAAGAGAACTGCGCGAGCTGCCCCCTCGACTGCGGCAAGTGCTCGAGCTGCGGCAATGAGGTCTGCGAGGAGGGCTTCGAAGATTGCACGAGTTGCCCGCTCGACTGCGGTCTGTGCGAAGGCTGCGGCGACAAGAACTGCACGGCGGCCGAGAGCTGCACGAACTGCCCGCAAGACTGCGGCGCGTGCGAGGCTTGCGGCGACGGCTTCTGCGTAGGTGGCGAAGATTGCATCACGTGCGCGCCGGACTGCGGCGTGTGCAAAAGCTGCGGCGATGACGCTTGCACCGCCCCGACCGAGACGTGCTTCACGTGCCCGAAAGATTGCGGCAAGTGCGAAGGCTGCGGCAACGGCGTCTGCTCCGGCGGCGAGAACTGCGCCTCGTGTCAGAAAGACTGCGGGGTGTGCTCGGTGTGCGGCAACAAGGTCTGCGAAGGGCCCTACGAGACGTGCTCGAACTGCAACCAGGACTGCGGCAGTTGCGAAGTGATCGGCTGCCTGGAGGTCGTCAACTGCGCCCTCGGGTGCCTCGATTTAGGCAGCCTGCCACCGAAGTTCAGCCTGAGTTGCATCGCCAACTGCACGGCGCAAGGTTGCGCGGACGTGCAGTATTTCGTCGATGAATTCATCAACTGCGCCATCGCCAACATCGGCAATTGCCTTGGTGATGGCGGTGGCATCGGGTGCATTCAGAAGGCGTGTGACGCCGAGCTCGCCGCGTGCATCGGCGCGAAGTGCTAGGAAGCTAGTGTTTTTCGGCGATACCTTCGCGATCCCTCAGTCGAGCGTGCTCGCGTACGAGAAGTACGCTGTGCGTGCTCGCCTGCGGCCTCGGTCGGTCTCGACGCAAACCACCTAGCTTCCTGGCCTTCGATCCTCGCTTGTGTGCGGAAGGAAAGCCGTGACGGAGTTTCCCGCGGGCTCAGCCAGCTCCACCCGCGCCACCAGCTCCGGTCGCTTCAGGAGCCGCATCACCGAGAGGGAAACGCAGCGCGCAGGTCTTCTCGTCGCCGCCGCCCTTCACGCAGTCGGCATCGAGTTCGAGGCACTTACTACCGAACTTCGTCTTGATGCAGGCGTGCTCGGGCCCGGACATCGCGCAGTCGGTGGTGGTTTTGCAGTCCGGTGTGGTGAAGCAATAGCCGTTCAGCGCAAAGTTGTTGCCGCTGCACCACCAATTCGGGTTCGCGCACTGGTCGTGCTCCGTGCATGCGAGCGTGCAGCGACCGAAGTCCCCGGAGCCGTAACCGGTCGGTCGAAAAACACAGAGGCCTTTGTCGAGCCCACCGCAATCGTTGGTGTTCAAGAGATCGGAGTCGCCGAGCACGCAGGGGCTGGAGCACACCGACGAGCTGCTGCCGGTAAACTTCTGGCAGAAACCCGCGCACTCATCGACTTTCGCGTCCGCGTTGCAAGCAGCGCCGAGCGGTTTGCCCGCCGCGATCGTATCGACGCAGAAACCGGTCCGTGGATCGCACAAGCGTCCGTCGCATTGACTGTCTTTGCCGCACGCGGGGAGACACACGGTGCCGGCGTTGAGCACCGAGCAACGCAGGTCGTCGCGACCATGACACTTGTCTTCCGCCATCGGATCATCGAGAAACTTGAGCTCAGGCCCGATGACGCAGCCGAGGAAACACTCCCCCTTGTCGGCTCCATTCGGAATGAGGCACGCACTGCCCTCGCCCTTGCAATCCTTATCGGCGATGCAATCTTGCGTGCAGTAACCGCTACCGGCACCGCCACCGAGCGCCGGAGAATCGGACGTCGCGACAATGCAGCGAAGCCCAGCTCCGCAGTCCGCGTCTTTCGAACACGCCGCGGCAAGCGCGTTTTCCGGACCCATCCCGGTCGTGGTCGCCGTAGGGCCCACCACCGTAGCCGTCGCCGTTTGCGTGCTCGAGCTCGCGGCTCCGCCGGCACCGGCCGCCGGCACGTACGAGATGCCGCAGCCCCAAAACCCACCGACTACGATTCCCAAACCTGTCGAAGCCAGCCACGTCGTCGTTCGCATTGT
Organism: Polyangiaceae bacterium; assembly: GCA_947475525.1. GTDB lineage: Bacteria > Myxococcota_A > Polyangia > Polyangiales > Polyangiaceae > SYFR01. The sequence goes on from CANJMI010000004.1 coordinate 235,074, forward strand.
CATATTCTCCCGAGCCGGCGAAGCTACCAGAGATAGCCACCCCGATTTCCATAAAAAACGAGCGCCGCCCACTGCACGTGGCGCGTGCTCACGCGAACCGCGCGCTCCTTTCAGAGCGGAGTCGACAGTGCGAATTGGTTGCGACCGGCGCGCTTCGCGGCATAGAGCGCGGCGTCTGCAGCCGCGACAAGCGCCGCGGGCTCGGTCATGTGCGGCTGCCAAAGCGCCACGCCAACGCTGACCGTCAACCGAAGCGTCTGCGCGCCGATGTCGAACGCCGCGGCCTCGACCTGCGCCCGCAACCGCTCTGCGAAAAGCCCACCCTGCGCGAGCGAGATCGCCCGCGCTACGACCGCGAACTCCTCGCCGCCATAGCGCGCGCACACATCTTCGGCACGCACGAGAGCAAGTGAAAGTTGGCCGAGTTGCGCGAGCACTTGATCGCCTGCAAGGTGACCGTGGGTGTCGTTGACGCGCTTAAAGTGGTCGATGTCGAACATCAACAAGCAGAGTTCCGTACGGTGCCGCGCCGCGAAGCGGACCTCCTTCGCGAGGCAGTCGAGGAAGTAGCGTTTGTTGAACGCGCCCGTCAGCGCATCGCGAAGGGCGGCATCGTACATCTGCTGCTGGAAGCGTTCATCGAGTCGGTCGCCAAGCGCATAGCGAACCACCGTCGTCTCACCGATGCGGAGCTTGTCGCCATCTTTCAGCGAGGCGCGCGTGATGCGCTCATCGTTGACGTACGTGCCGTTGGCGCTTCCCATGTCCTCGACGATTCGCTCGTCGCCCACCCGGACGATCCGACAATGCACGCGCGAGATGCTGTCATCCTCGAGACGAACCGTCGCCGCCGCAGAGCGCCCCAACGTCGCCTCGTGCGACTCGATCGGAAAGACGCGCCCCGCTTCGGGCCCGGTCAAGAGCAACAAGTGCGCGCGCACCGCACGCGAACGCTCGAGGACCTCCCCGCGGGTGGTGATAATCGTGCGACCGAGTTCATCCTCGTCGTCGGAGTCGTAGCCAAAACCTGACACGCGACCCAGAGGATAGCGCCACGACGCGCGTCTGTCGTCGCCCATCGCTCTCCCGGTCACCGTCGCGCGGCGAAGACGAATCCACCCGCGAGTCAGGTAGCATGCGGCAATGCTGGACCCGTGAGAGGCAAGAGGGGCGTCCCCCGCACGAGCCTCGGGATCGGCGCATCCGCATGAGCCGCCGCGCTCCAAGCGGAGACCCACGCGAGCCAACCTATCGACTGTTCGCGAAAAAACAGGTGCCGGGTATCGAGCACACGAAGCGGCCGCGTCGAAGGCGCACCGTGAACCTCAGGCGCGATGGTCGTGCCGGTGCCTCCGAGTCGATACACAAGCTCGGTGCGGTAGGCATCGTCCGGCCACACGATCAGCGCTTGATCAGCAATATCGTACGCCGCGCGGGTGCCGAGCTCCACTTCCAGCTGCTCGCGCACGAGCTCCACTTCGGCTCGTTGGTAGAGCCCGGCGAGCGCGTTCTCGAACAAGACGGCCGCCTCGTTGGACCGCGTAGCGAGCTCCGCGAGGAACCCCAATTGTGCCAAGCTCGCGACGACCATGCCCGACTGTTCTTCGAAGCGCAGCTCACACGGCTCGAGCGACAGCGCGCGGCAACACAGGCGCACCCGAATTCGGTTCGAGCTGAGTTCGATGCCCTCGATATCGACCGCCCCGTAAGGCCAGCGGGCGGCACCTTCAATCAGCGCACCTAGCTCGCGATCGACGAAGCGGCGCACGGCTTGCTCGACCTCGTGCAGCCCCTCGCGAAACTTCCCAAGGGACGCAAGGTTCCCGCTCTTCAGCTTTTTTCCTCGGATAAGAGCGGTGTCATCCTCGCGTTGCGCCGCACGGCGGAGGCGCTCGTAGAGCTTCGGTAGGGTCCCGGAGTGAAGGCCTGGCACGAGCAAACCGCGCATCGTCTCGCCGTCGTGGCCAATGAGCGCGGGCACGAGGCCTTCAGGGCGGGTCGCACGGTAGAGCTTGAAGTTCTCCTTAAGTTCCCACGCGAGGAAGCCGAAAATACTCGGCGAGAAAAACATCGTCATCCAGGCGAGAAAGCCACCGAGAAGCGAGCCGAGGGGTGAAAACAACTGCGTGGCCGACGCCAGAATTTGCGGCATCGAGGTCAACAGCAGCTTGTCCGCGACGACCACCACCGGAAAGTGCTTCAGCGGGTTGATGAACGGCTCGATCATCAGCGTGACGTAAAAACGCAGCGCATAGGCGACGATGCCCCAAAGAAGACCGACGAAGCCTTTCCAGTAAAGCGACACCCGGCTCTGCCCCTGCCGAAACCGCAGCGCCTCGTCGACGCGGTATATGCCGCGCTCGAGGAAATCGAGCATCACCTGGAAGACCCGACCGACAGAGCGAACAAAACTCGGGAGCCACTGACGCCGGACGAGCTGCAATCCCGGCGCGAGCTGGTCAAAAATAAAGTCCTCGAAGAGCGCGCCGAACCGCGAATCCAACGCCACACTCGCCGCGAGAAAAAAGGCGAGACCCACGGCCAACCCAAGCCATTGATCCTGAACGCGGAGAGCCAGAAAATACCAACCGACGGTCGCCACCGCGGCCGGGATGAGTCCTCGCCGAATGGCGAATCGAACCTGGGGCAACGCGAACCATCGGCGTACGGTCGGCCGAGCAAACATCGCTCGAGGGAGCCGGACGAACACGAGAGCCAGCGCCATCCCGACGAGCTCGATGAACTGCATCGCCGCGCGGCGAAAAAACATCGAGTGAATCAGTCCGAAAAAAAGCGCGGCGGTGACCGCAAGCGAGGGCCAGGTCAAAACGTGAACGTTGAGATGCGCGAGCTCAGCGAAGTGCCCGACGGCCTCCAGGACGACCGCCGCGGCGGCGAGCGGAAGTGCGAAATAGAGGGTAAAAATGCGGCCGATTCGCGTACCGAAGGGAATGCTCGAGAGTTTCTGGAAGGCGCGGAGGTACACGTCACTCGCGCGGTAGACGCCATCGAGTTCCTCGTCGAGGATGCGGTCCGCGGCGAGCAGCGGATCACCGTCCCAGAGTTCTTTTGCGGAGCTGAGATCGGGCAGCTTCAGCTGGTTGCGTGAGAGCGCGTCGCGGACCGCGCCGAACGACAGGTAGCCATGCTCGAGAGTCGTATCGAGCAGTTCTTCTACGAGTTTCTCGCGAGCAAGACGTTCGGGGTCCGTGACGGCGACGAGCGACACGCGCTCGAGGGTCGCATTCAGCTTCGGCCGCATCGCATCGCGGACGTTGTCTTCGGCCCGCTCGCGCGTGACGTCGATGAGCTTGGCCAGAAGCTTGCGGTCAGCCGCGCCAACCCGTGCATGCCGCGCGAGCTTGGCGGCCTCGGCGAACTGACGAGCGATCCGCACCTCGCGGGTCGCAGGCAACCGCCGGACGACGGGGCGCTTACCGCGTGAACGGACCCAGCCTGCAACATCGATGACGCTCTGCGGCTTCTCGTGCGCGAGTGCCGCCACTTGCAAGGCGTAGAGCAAGCGCGCCTCCACCGAAAACCGCGTCCCTCTCTCCGCCGCAGCTCGGTCCGCGACGAGTGCGAGCAGCGGACCAAAGCTCGGCTCCGAGCGGCGCGGAAGGTCGGGTGCATCGAGTGGACTCAACGCGGCGGCAAGCCTCGCACTCAAGCTCGCGATGGCCTCATGGCCGGCGGCCTCGGCTTCGCGCCGCATCGGCTCGTCTTCGACCGTAGCCGCGTGCGCCGCGGCGATCGCGGCCCCAACGTCATTGCCGCGAGAACGCCCAAGACGGCTCCGCTTGAGGGAAGCCCGCGCCTCACGCACGGTCGCCGGACGCGCGGGTGCAGCGTCCAACATACCGAAGCCGAGTTGCGTCGAGTGCGTGGCAACGGTCGCCATCGAGATGGCCTCGACCGTCGGCGGAGCGACCTCGGCGGGGCGACCCGCTTCGAGCAAGGTCGGGATGTCGAGGTCCGCGCCGAACATCGCGTCGAGGGCTTCGAAGTGCGCGATGCCAGGAAAGCTGCTGACCAGCAGACCAGGCGCAAAATACCGGAGTTCCAGGTAAAGCGCGGCAAACTCGATGTACACCTCGCGGTCGTCGTACGGCGGCAGCACGAGATCGTCGTGCCGCAACATCGCGCGAACCTCGTCGAACTCGATCTGACCGATTCGGTCGATCCGCTCTCGCATGGAGGCCGCGTCGAGCTCGCCGCCATTCGAGTTTGCTTCGAGCGCGATGTGAATTCGCGCATGAAAAACCGCGCGCCAGTAGCGGGTCAGCACGACCGAATCCGACGAGTCCGCACGCGCACCCGAGGCCGCACGGCCAAGCAAGATAAGCGGATCGGGCAGCTCATCGAAGCGCACACCGAGCTCGCTTACGAGCCCCGTCGCCATCAACTCACCTCGATGAAGCGCGTAGCAACGAGGATGGGGCACGAGCCCCGAGGCACCCCGATGCGCCTTGATCACACGACGCAAGAGCGGAGGCCCGACCACGAGGGCACCGGCCGACTGAAAGAGGAGCTGCTCGAGTCGATTCACTCGTCGCGGTGCTTTCGTTCAACCAGCCTGTTTGGCGATGGCAGCCGCCGCATGGAGCGCTGCGTCCGGGTCGCCTAGGTATGCAGCCGACACAACTCGGAGGTCCGCATCGAGCTTATAGACGCGTGGAATGCCCGTCGGAATGTTGAGGTCGGCTATCGCGTCATCGCTTACGCCATCGAGATGCTTGACGAGCGCGCGCAAACTGTTGCCGTGAGCCGCAACGAGTACGACCTTGCCGGCACGCAGATCGGGCACGATGGCGTCATGCCAATAAGGCAGCATTCGAACGACGACGTCCTTCAAACACTCGGTCCCCGGCAGCGCGTCGGGGGCGAGTCCCGCGTACCGGGTGTCATGCGATGGATGGCGCTCATCGTCCGCATCGAGCGGAGGCGGCGGCACCTCGTAGCTTCGCCGCCACACGAAGACTTGCTCCTTTCCATGCCGCTCGGTCGTCTGCTTTTTGTCGAGCCCCTGAAGCGCGCCATAGTGTCGCTCGTTCAACCGCCACGAACGTCGTACGGGGATCCACGAGCGCCCGAGTTCTTCGAGAGCGAGGTTCGCGGTGTGAATCGCTCGGATGAGAAGCGACGTGTGCACGACGTCCGGAAGCACGCCGGCCACGTTCAAGAGACGCCCAGCTTCGCGCCCTTCGGCCAGTCCCGCGGAAGAGAGCGGCACGTCCGTCCACCCGGTAAATAGATTGAGGGCGTTCCACTCGCTCTCGCCGTGGCGCAACAAAATCAACGTGCACATCAGCGGCACGATGAGGCGAGGGGCTCACGCACGTCAACCGGTCTGCGATAGGTCCCGCGATTGCCCCGGCGATCAGAAGACGCCCGTGAGACCCATTTAAGGCGGGGCGAGAGTAGGATGCGCCAATGCTTCGCGGCGCTCGAGTTTCAGCACTTGGCGGACTCGCGATCGCGATGCTCAGCGCGTGCGACCGACCAGCGTCAGGCGAAGCCGCAAAGACCACCACCGCGATCGCGACAACCAGCGCATCGGACACGAGCGGCTTTCGGCTCGATGGCGAACGATTCGAGCCCGCTGGCATTTTCGCGATTGGAACGGAGGGCGAGTCCTCCTGGCGGATCACCGTGACGCGCACGCCGAGCGACTGCGCATCGTTGCGGTCACGTTACCCGGAGCACCCGGTCAGCGCGGGTTCGCTCGATTTGTGGCTCGCCCAACGTCGCGGCCTGGCGGAAGAACGGGATGCATGGTCGGTCCGCGGCGGCTTCGTGAACGGCGTAGCCGGAGGCCGAGCCCTCATCACGCGGGGTGCGATGGTCGAAGGGGTCCGGGCGAACGAGACCGTGGTGGCGATAAAGGGGCTCGAGCTCGCGCTGCAGGAGCACGGACAAGCGGCGCGGCTCTATCAATTCGATGGCGACCTGCTCGCAACGAATTGCGGCCGAGTCAGTCGCCCCGAGGCGAACCGCCCTCAAACCAAGTTGAACCTTCGCATCGACGGTGTGCCCGTTGTGATTCGCGGAGCGAGCGTCCGTCCCGAAGGCAACCGGCACTACCTCCGGCTCACGCGGGCGCCCCACCGTTGCGACAGCGCAGTCACCGAAGGCTATGATTTTTACGTCGATCTCGCGCTGACGGGCGACCCGCCACGGGTGGCTCTCGTGGCTTTAATCGGGGAGACATTTCCGGAGAGCGCAACGGGCTCGAAAGGAAGCGAGACCTTCAACGTGCAGGCGAAAAATTGGCGCGCGGAGACTGGAAACGTCGCGCTCACCTTGAATGGAACGCTCGACGCTGGCGGGACCGCCGTCGCGTTTGAAGGAGAGCTCGACGCGCTTCGGTGCACGCCGCTTCCTCGCTAAAGCCAGGGCGGCAAGCGAGCGCACGGAGGCCGCGACTCCGCACGAGTGCTATCGTCGGGACGATGTCCTTTCGTCTTTTCAGCGATGCTCTCAAGCTCCGAGTTCCCTCACCAGCCGAGGCCTTACCGGGAAGGAGCGAGGCCGTTTCAGTATCCGAGCGCCACTTCGTGCTCGGCACGCCACTTCGAGATGAGCTCACACACCTCGAGACAGCACTCTTCGGGATGGGCTGCTTCTGGGGAGCCGAACGAAAGTTTTGGCAAGCCGAAGGTGTCCACGGGACCGCCGTCGGTTACGCCGGAGGCCTGACGCCAAATCCGACTTACGAAGAAGTCTGCGGCGGGCTCACGGGTCACACCGAGGTGGTCCGCGTCACGTTCGACCTGAAAAAAGTCTCGTTCGAGAACTTGCTTCGAGTCTTCTGGGAAAACCACGATCCCACGCAGGGTATGCGCCAAGGCAACGACGTCGGGACCCAATACCGCTCGGCCGTCTTCACCGAGAGCGCCGCGCAACTCGACGTCGCAGAACAATCGAAGCGCGACTACGAGCAGCGCCTCCACCGAGCGGGCTTCGGAGCCATCACGACGGAGCTTCGCCTCGCTCCCGAGTTCTACTTTGCCGAGGATTACCACCAACAATACCTCGCCAAAAATCCCAACGGCTATTGCGGGATCGGTGGCACCGGAGTCCTCTGCCCCGTCGGGCTCCAAGCCTGACAGCTTGCGGCGGGTCCGCTTGACAGCGGCGGGCCACGCATCTCAGGTTACCTCCGTGGGGCACGGACACGCGCATCATCATGGTCACGCGCACGCTCCTTCGAACGATGGGGGCGCGCACGACGCGGAACCCGCCAAGGGTCGCGGCGCACAGCGCACCCGATTGGTGATCGCCCTGACCGTGACGGGCCTCTACACGATCGCCGAAGTCGTTGGCGGCAAGCTCTCCGGGTCACTCGCGCTTCTCGCCGACGCGGGGCACATGCTCTCGGACACCGCCGCCTTGGCGCTCACGGTCTTCGCGATGTGGGCCGCCGGACGACCTGCAAAAGCCCAGCAAACATACGGTTTCCAGCGAACCGAGATCCTCGCGGCCCTCGTGAACGGCGCAGCGTTGCTGGCGATCTCGGGATCGATCATGCTCGAGGCCATTGGGCGCATTCATGCACCGACGCCTGTCGCTCCGAAGCTCGTGCTTTGGGTTGCGGCAGGCGGTCTGGTCAGCAACCTCGTCTGCCTCGCCGTGCTGAGCGCGGGGCGAGCGCACAGCCTCAACATGCGCGGCGCGTGGCTCCACGTACTGAGCGATGCTCTCGGCAGCGTCGGCGCCATCGTCTCCGGTGTTTTAATCGCGGCCTTCGGATGGACGTGGGCCGATCCCGTCGCGTCGGTGTTCATCTCGCTCCTCGTGATGCGCTCCGGCTGGTCGCTGCTCTCCGAGACCGTCGGCGTGCTGATGGAACATGCACCCGAACACGTGAATGTGAATGACGTGCGAACGGCGATGATTGCGCAGCCTGCGGTGGATGCCGTGCACGATCTGCACGTATGGACGATCACGAGCGGCCTCGTGTGTTTATCGGCGCACGTCGTCACGCACGCGGACCCCGAACAGCAGCAGGAAGCACTCGCGGTGCTGACTCGCCTCGTCCGCGAGCAGTTCCGAATCGACCACGTGACCATCCAGCTCGAGCATGTCTCGTTCCCGGATGAGACATGCGCCCGCTGCGATTGAGCGCGAACGCACGCCGGTGTCGGCCGTTAAGTGACGCACCGCCAGGCGGTCACTTGCAGTAGTCGATAGGCTCGGCGCCCTTCGGCGAGATTGCCCCGAAGGCGACCTTGCGCAGAGAGAAGCCGAACCCGACGCTGATGGCATTGCAGGTCTTGGTCGGATCTTGCGAGCCGTCATCCAGCAGATCCGAGGTGCGCCGAAGTTGGGCTGCGAGGGACGCGTCGAAGATCGTGCAAGCAGCGGGATTGATCGCACCAGAGGCCGCGCGCAGAGTCTTGATGAACTCCTCGGTCTTCAAGTAGCCCCCGATGTGTCCGAGCGCACCCCCCTGGTGAGTTGGTGCGAGCTGCACCGTCGCGCGCGCCCCGTAAATCGTGATGGGGACAGATTGCCCCGCAACGTTGAGGGTCAACACCAAGTCGGACGTGCCGTTCGAGTCCCAAACATTCTTAACGAGCTTCGACATCGGAAAGGAGGTCTTCGCCGTGCTGATGTCGCTCGGATCCGAGAGTTCAGAATGGAGCACGGGCCAGCAATCGCCGCCCTTCCAGCTCGGTGCGAGCCCGAGCGAACCTGCGCCGTACACCTTGGTCACGAGCGCCGCCGCATCCGCGCCCGAACCCAATCCGGCGAAGGCAAATATCTCCGAGAATTGCCCCGCGCTTATCGCATCGTTCGCTTGCCCATCGAGACTCGGAACGAGCCCTTCGAGGATCGGGCGAACGTTTCGACCGAAGGAATTGTCGCGTCCATCGGTGCCGTCGCCGAACGCCGAAGTCGAACCGCCTGGCGCAGGCGTGCAGTGCTTTGAGAAATCGGACGACGTGCTCTGCGCATCGAGATCGAAGCCGAAGTCCTTCCACGCGATGGGCGAGTCCATGTCATCGAACGTGCGCCCACCGAGGTAGAGCTTGTCGACCGCGAGCACCGCGCCGTCGAACGGCACGCAGGCACTTGGCTCGCTGCCGCCCGTGCCTGAGCCCCCAACCCCGCCGCCCGCGCCGGTGACCGAGGTAGCCACCGCCAACGCACCTCCGCTGCCGCCCGAAGCGCCCGTCGTCGCGCTGCCGCTCTGGTCCGCCTCCACCGAAGCGGAGCAGCCAGGCTCGGCTGTAAGAACGAAAGCAACCGAAGCGAGCGTGACGAACGAAGAGAGACCTGCGGTCAATTGAAGTCGAAGCATGGGTTCCATCACCTTCCGATGCGCAGACGTCCCTCGTCGCGAAGTCGGTGTTGCGGAACTATCACAGGCGCGACCACAAAATAAAGTACGCGGCCAGGGTTGCGTTCACATCGCTTGCCATCTTGCGATGGCTCACGAAGCAAGAAACGTCCCGAGCCGCGTTGCGAGAGCCGAAAAAGGCTCAGGCCTTCTTCGCGACGGCCTTCTTTGCGACCTTTGCGACGGCCTTCTTTGCGGGGGCCTTCTTCGCGGCCGCCTTCTTTGCGGGGGCCTTCTTTACGGCCGCCTTCTTTGCAGGGGCCTTCTTCGCAATCGCCTTCTTCGCGGTCTTCTTCGCTGCCATTTTGAAATCCTCTCTCGCGTCGACGCGAGTGTTGCGCGCCAAAGCGGCGCGGTTGTGCGTTCTCCTTTTCAATCCCCGTGCCAACTCGTGAAGACGTGCTCCGCGAAGCGCGCGCGCGACGCAACCTCGGCCCTACGTTGCATGGTTCACCTCTTGCTGAGATCTCGTTTCGTGCGGTCGTGCGCGGCCTCGTGCGCAGCGTGCGCGAGTATCCAAAGGGTTGATCGCAGAGAGTCGCGCGCCGCTTCGAGCTCGCGCGGATCCAAAACGCGATCGCCCGATGGCGCAATACGCGCGCAGCGTGACGTGCAAGCAATGCGCACTCGACGCAACGAGACGACGCGTGGCGCCTTCACGTCGATGGCTTCACGGCGATGTCACGACGCGACCACGTGCTCCGCGAAGTGGCACTCGCCGCGGAGGTCTTCCGTCTCCTCGGCCTTGATTGGCTGTTGTGGGCATGCGCGATCGGAGGAATGCTCGCCTCAGCAGGCTACGTGCAACGCACCCAGGACGGCGCGGCATCGAGAGCTCGCTGACGGAGGCTCGAGCTCGTGGCACGCAGCATGACAGGATACGGAGCGGGCGAAGCGCCGCTCGGACTTGGACTACTGACGGTCGAGATTCGCGCGGTCAACCACCGCTACGTCGATCTACGACTCAACCTGCCGGATGAACTCGCGGGCCTCGCGTTCGACTTCGAGCAACGAATCCGACCGAAGCTGCAGCGCGGGCGCTTCGATGTCGCGGCCCGGCTGACGACTCAGGCCGCGCCGGCCGCGATCGACCGAGACCGGGCGGTAGCGGTGTACCGCGCACTCGCCGAGCTGCGCGACGAGCTTGCACCGGGGACCGAGCTGCCGTTGTCGGTGCTCGCCTCGATGCCGGACCTCTTTCGAAGGACCCCGAGCTGGAGCCGCGAGGCCCTGCTCGCGAGCTTCGATCTCGCGGCGGCGGCGGCACTCCTTGCGCTGTCGCACATGCGCGACATCGAAGGCCGGGCGCTCACGGAGGACATGCGGCATCGACTCACCGAAGCCCGACAATTGCGTCACGCGATCGTTGCCGAACTGCCATCGGTCGTCACCGCGCACCGAATCAAGCTGAGCGAACGCATCGCGCGACTCGGCGAGCTGGAAGTCGCGCTCGATCCGGCTCGACTCGAACTCGAGGTCGCGATCTTCGCGGACCGCTCCGACGTGAGCGAAGAACTCGGGCGCCTGGAGAGTCACTTCAATCAACTCGACACGCTCTTCGATGGCAGCGACTCCGTTGGTCGAAAGGTCGACTTTCTACTTCAAGAAATCATGCGAGAAACGAACACGCTCGGCTCCAAGAGCCAGAGCGCCAGCATCGCGCATGCCGTCGTGGAGCTAAAAACGGCCATCGAGCGCCTGCGCGAACAGGCGCAAAACCTCGAGTGACCGCACGGAGTTTGACCGCGCACGGCAGCGAGCTTCATTCCAAGTTTCGCTGATTTTTGCTGCCCTTTAGGAAAACCCAGGCGATCGCGGCACGGCTCGCGGTGTAGACTCCCGCGATGCGCATTCTCTATGGCGTCGTCGGCGAAGGCATGGGGCACGCGATGCGTTCGCGGGTCGTGCTCGAACATCTTGTGGAGCAGGGACACGAGCTCGAGATCATGGCGTCCAGTCGGGCGGTCGACTTCCTCGAGAAGCGATTTCGCAAAGTGAACCGAATTCACGGGCTGCACATGGTCTACGAGAACAATGTCGTCTCGCGTAGCAAGACGCTGCTCTCCAACTTGGTGAACACGGCGCTCCGTGGCGTACCGGCCAACATCGCGGCGTACTTCGACCTCATTGGTGCATTCCGACCCGAGCTCGTCATCAGCGACTTCGAGTCGTGGACCTACGTCTACGCGCGCGCCCACGGCATTCCGATCATCTCCATCGACAACATGCAGATCATGAACCGCTGCAAGCATGGCCGCTCAATAACGGAGGGGCATGAGGCTTCATTTCGCCTGAGCCGAGCCTTCGTCAAAGGGAAGCTTCCAGGCTGCAGGCACTACCTGATCTCGACGTTCTTCCGACCACCTCTTCGCAAGAAGCGCACGACTCTCGTGCCGCCGATTCTTCGAAGCGAGATCATCGACGCGAAGGTCGACGTCGGAGAGCACGTCCTCGTCTACCAAACAGGAACGAGCCACGACGCGCTGCTCTCGGCCCTCGCCGCGAGTGGCGTGCCATGTCGGGTCTACGGGGTCGAGCGCGACCTCAAGCGCGACAAGGTCGTCGGCAACCTCGTGTACCGACCGTTTTCCGAGGCACAGTTCATAGCCGACCTTGCGTCATCGCGCGCGGTGATTGCCGGCGGCGGCTTCACGTTGATGGGCGAAGCCGTCTACTTACGAAAACCGATGCTCACCATCCCGCTTGGTCGGCAGTTCGAACAATTGATGAACGGGCGCTACCTCGAAGAGCTCGGCTACGGGCGCTGCGTCGAGCGCATCGAGGATCCGTCGGTCGTGCACGACTTCCTCGAGAAAGTGCCGAAGTACGCGAAGAACCTCGAAAGCTACCGGCAGAAGGGCAATCGCAAACTCTTCGAGAACCTCGATGCGTTGCTCGATCGCGCAGCCGCCGGCATGTTGTAATCACCCGCATGCAGCATCGAGCCGAGAAGGTCGTCCTTGTGATGGTGGGCCTCCCCGCACGAGGCAAATCTTTTCTAGCGCGTAAAGTCTGCCGTTACCTGCGCTGGCTCGGGCATGACGCGCGCGTGTTCAATGTGGGCACGTATCGGCGCGAGCGCGTCGGGCAACACCAGCCGGCATCGTTTTTCGATCCCGGCAATTCATCAGGCAATCAGGCACGGCAGCGGGTGGCACTCGAGGCTCTCGAGGATGCGCTTCGGTGGCTTCGCGCGGACGGCCAGGTGGCAATCTACGACGCCACGAACTCGACGCGCGAGCGGCGGCGGATGCTCGAAGAACTCTGTCAACGCGACGGGATCCCGGTGCTCTTCATCGAGAGCGTTTGCGACGATCCCGCCATCATCGAAAACAACATTCGCGAGACGAAACTGATGTCACCCGATTACGCGGGCGTCGGGATGGACGACGCGTTGAAGGATTTCAGGCAGCGCATCGCCCACTACGCCAAGGCGTATGAACCCGTCGAAGACGCACGCCAGAGCTTCGTCAAAGTGCTCGACGGTGGGCGCCAGGTGGTGGTCAATCGCGTGGATGGCCCGCTGCGAGCCCGCGTGGTCGCCCTCTTGATGAACACCAGGTTGACCCGCCGCACGCTGTGGCTGACCCGCCACGGCCAGAGCCTCTACAACCAGCGAGGCCGCCTCGGCGGAGATTCGGAATTGAGCCATCAGGGCGAGGATTACGGGCGCGCGCTGGCGACCCATTTTGCAACGCCGCCCGAGGGATTCGAGGTGTGGACGAGCACGCTCAAGCGGAGCATGCAGACCGGTTCCTTTCTCGGATTGCCCACCACCGAATGGCGCGTGCTCGACGAGATCGACGCCGGCGCATGCGACGGAATGACCTACGAGGAGGTCGCGCGACGCATGCCCGACGTCTACGCCGCGCGCAAAGCGGACAAGCTGCGCTTTCGTTTTCCGCAGGGGGAATCGTACCTCGACGTCATTCGCCGCATCGAACCGCTCGTGCTCGAGCTCGAAAGGCAGACGACCCCAACCTTGATCATCGGGCATCAAGCGGTCCTTCGAACGCTCTACGCCTACCTCATCGGGGATCCCGTCGAGCACTGTCCGCACCTGGCGTTCCCGCTCCACACGCTGATCGAGCTTAGCCCCAACGCCTATGGCTGCGACGAGAAGCGGTTTCCGCTGACGCGCGCCATCGAGGAGCGCCACAGCATGCCGCCGGGCTGAGGTCGCGCGTGATCGCGACGTAGGATTTTTCCGGCCTCACTCAGCGGCGAGCGTGCTTTCGGAAACGAGCGGCAGCCCAACCTTCCGCGTCCACCACAAAAAGCCGACGACGAGCTGACGCCTATCCTCAACGAAGCTCGGCTTCTTCCCTTCGAAGGCGTGACCGACGAACTGGAAGGCCCAGCCAACGGAGAACATCGCGGCGGCGAGCGGCAGGCCGATCACCGTCGCGCCCACCGGAAGTGACGCCACGATAAGTGGAATGCCCACGGTGTGGCAGGCTTGGTTGACGCGATTCTGATGGTCGAGGCGGTAGCTCTCCATCAGTTGGGTCCATTCGGGGTTCAGATTGATCAGGCTCATCGGTGGTTCCTTGGGTTTCAGAGGTGAACGGTCACGCATACGCAGTCAGCGCGAAATCACGCGTATCAACGCGTCGACGAGCGCCGACATAAACCGGGCGTCGGACACGACGGGCGCGCCAAGCACGTGGCCGTGGACCGCACCCTCGACCATCGAAAAGAGGACGAACGCAACGGCGCGCCTGTCACCCTCGAAGCCCCGACGCTGGAGCATCACCGCGATGCACTCGCAGAGAGCGTGCTCCGCAAGCGAGGTCGACGCGTCGAGCTCAGGATCGGCGTGGCGACGTTCGGTCAACACCGCGTGCAGCTTGGGGTCCTCGCGATGCGCTCCCATCACGAGTTCCACCAAAGCGCGCGTCTGCTGCTCGAGCTTGCGTGCCGGACTTCGGGTGCGGCCCGGCTCCACGTCGAGCACCGCGAGGACCTCGGCGGCGACCCGTTGATTTCGGGTCCGTGCAAGCTCGTGCAAGAGCGCATCCTTGTCGACGAAGTATTGGTAGAAGCTGCCCGTCGCGACGCCGGCTCGCAACGCTATCGACTTGGTCGTCGCCGCCGCGTAGCCGTTCTCGGAAAACTCCGCTTCCCCCGCGGCGAGCAAGGCCTCGCGCGTTCGCTTGCTGCGAGCTTGCGCGGGCTCTCGAACACGGGTCGTCACTGCCACACGAGAGAGGCTAGTTAGTACCTGAACTTGACGTCAAGTTCATCTTATCGAGAGGCGCGCGGCTGGCCCGAAGCTCACGACGCGCGGCGCGACGGCCAGCTCGGCCAAAGCTCAGGCAAACCACGGCGTTCCCGGCGCGCGAACTCCCACGCGACGACGCGCTCGGATGCGGTGACGACTCCAAAAGCGAGCAGGAGCCCGGCAACGACGTCGATTAGATAGTGCCAACGTAGAAACATCGTCGCGATGACGGTGTTCATCGTGATGAATGCGACCAACATCCAGGCCCGGCCGACGTCGCGCCGATAGCGGAAGCCGAGCAGCGTGAATGACGTCGGGATCGCCGTGTGCAGCGAGGGGAAGATGTCTTTCTTTGCGCCGGCGTCCGAGACGAACGCATGCATCCCTCGGAAGATTGGGCCACCCGGAAGCTCGTGATGAAACGCTTCTCTGAGGGCCCGCAGCGGACCGTAGCCTGGCACCAAGACGTACAAGGTCTGGCCGATTCCGTAACCGACGAGCACAGTGAACGCGAGCTCGGCCGCGAGCCTCTTGCTCTTTCCGACGAAGACCAGCGGCATGAGAAAGAAGGCCAGCAGCGCGAAGTAGCACAGGTAGAAAAACGAGAACCAATCGACCGTCAGCGGAGTGGCCCAGCGCTCCATCAACACCGCCGGCTCGAAGCCGAAGAGTTCCAGATCAAGGTGATAAAGCGGCAAATCGAGTTCGCGCGAGCTGAGAAGAGGCAGCGACTCGCCAAATAAAACGTAGGTGACGCTCATCGCTGAAGCGAGTCCGATTCGGTAGTAGATCCCGGCGAACCACGAGCGCGGGCCGGTACCGGAACGCCCGACGTACACAGCTCCCGCGACGAAACACCACAAGATGACGTGGTTCGTGACCATGCGCTGACGCTCCCCCATCAGCGGGCCGCTCAGCGCCAAGGCGAGCGGGGCGAGCGCCAAGAAACCGAGCGCGACCCAATCGTGAACCGCGAGGTTCTGGACATAAGCCCCGAAGCCAGCCGCCGCATCCTCGGCAACGAGCACGCTGGGACTCCCCGCGGGAGGGCCGCTCTCCGACTGGGCGTCGGCAACCGCTGCGTCGGAGTGGTCCGGCATCGTCGTGCGTTTCGTGGGTAGGGAGGCGGGGCGCGTTACCGGACTGCAGCCGGCAAGGAAAGCGCGGCCATCATACGGACCGCGCCGCGGAGCGCAAGAGTGCGCGCAGACGACGCCTCCATAGGCCAGGCTCGCTCGCGGCGGTATCGACTAAGTGCGCGCATAAGCCGCGACTCACCTCAACGTCCGACGATCGCAACCAGCGCAGCATCCCAAAGTTGATGCCGCGCCCGGATTGCCCGGCGTCCATAGGCTTCGGCCGTGGCTCGTTTCGCCGCATCGCCATGGCAGATGGCGTCGAGGCACTTGCCCGCGAGTGGCCCGTGCTCATCGCCATCGAGCTCGATGTGCCGCTCCAAGTACCAGAGGAAGGTCTCGCATGGCACCGCCTCCTGTCGAAGCGTTCGCGTCGCCGACTCGAACATCGAGGGGATGACCCGCTCCCGACCAAAGAAAAAGGACGCGGCGATCTCGACTGGTTCCCGGTCACGCACGGTCTCGAGGGTGAACTCGACGAACTCACGCGGGCCGACTGGAATTCGCTGCACGTCGAGATCGACCAGAAAGGCTTCGATGGCCCGCGTGTCGGCACCGATCTCGCGCATCGCGCGGAGGTAGAGGGCGAAATGGCTCGTCGGGTGCCCGGCCGCGTCGAGGTCGGACTCCTCGGCAAGGACGATCTCGTTCAGCAAGCGAACGACCTCGTGCGGATACTTCGAGGGCCTCCACGGGACGGTTACGCAGGTGACCTCGCGTTGCAGCGCCTTCACGAGCGACATGAAGTCCCAGACCGCGAAAACGTGGATCTCCATGAAACGGCGCAGCGCTTCGAGGTGCTTCAGCTGGCCGAAAACCGGGTGTTCGCCGAGCGCACGTTGATCGGCAACGAGGGAATCGAGCATATCGGACATCGCCTCGAGAGTTCGTAGCACCGCCGTACGCGCCGCGCGACCCCAGGGTCTTGCGCACGTTGCCGCAGCGCTCGGATCGGCCGCGAACCTCAGCGCGGCTCAGGGTGCCGCGAGCTTCCGTAAGAGCACGTGCACATCGACTGGCGGCTCGAAGGTCCGCGAAAGCTTGTGGGTCTCGAGTGACTCGACGAGGCACGGCGTTCCGGGACCAGGTTCGGTCACGAGCTCGACTATCGCCTCGCCGCGCAGGCGCAGGCTGAGGGTGCGATCACCTTTGAATTCGAGCGGGGCAGCACCCACGGTGCACGTGCGAATCGCCCGATGAAGCGCGGAGCTCATCGCCTCGACGACGGGTTGCGCGTCGAGCTTTTCCGGCATGCTGAGCGCGATCTCGAGCTGCGCGGAGATCCCCGAGGCCTCGAGCTTGATGCTCACGGTCTGGAGCGCCTCCACCGGGGGCGCCTCGCGCTTCGTCGAACAAGCCAAGAGGCACGGGCCGAAGCAGACCGCGGCGACGGTCGAGAGGATGCGCATTGGGGCGAAGCACATCCCGCGGAGATGACAAGGCGTTGACGACCGGGGGCGCGTTCGAACACTCGAGATCGAGCGCTGCAACACGGACCCGCGGTTCGTCAACACGAAGGCAACCCTCAGGGGTTCTGCGAGGCGTTGCAGTCCGAGAGGCCCGCGTCGCTGACCTTGCAGACGTAGGCGCGGTTGAAGATACCGAAGAGGAACATGTTGCTCTTCAGAACGACGGCCTTGCTGCCATCGGCCGACATCGCAGCGCCGCTGTACGAACAGCCCGAGAGCATCGAGAGTGCGAGGCCGCCAACGATGAGCGCCTTAGAGAAAACATTGGTCATTGTAATTTCCTTTGATCCGTAGGTTTTTGAGAGGCAAAACGCTGGTGTGCAGAGTATTGCCGGGGCGAACGTGAACATGGTTCACATGGTCCGTCAAGCAATCGACCGCGCCTCCCCTTCGAGCGTCGTCGCCCTTCTTCCCACGCGGCTCCACCGACGCTAACAGTTGCGTGGTGACGCATCGAACCTCACTCCAACGTCGTGTTGCACGCGCGACACTTGGGTGCGCCGGCACCGCCTTTGGACTGGTCGTGGCTTCGACGGCCAACGCCGACGCGCCTCCGACGACGCCCGCCCCCACAACGACGGTGACGCGACGGCTCGGCCATAGCTTCGGTAAAACCGACCGGTTCGAGCTGAGCGTCGAGGGCGGCATTGGTGCATACCGAGACGGTCCCCTTCGAGATGCCTCGCGCCTCGCGGGCTTCGGCCGGATCCGTGCCGGGCTGCTGCATATCTTCGAGAGCCGCTTCGACCCCGATGCGTCGCCTATCTTCGTCTCGGTTGGCGCAACTTACGAGGCGTCGAACCTCTCACCCGCGACGCTCGGTCTTCAAACGGAGCTTGTTCACGTGAGCAGCGGACTGTGGGGCCAATTCGGCGGGCTCGTCGACGTCACGCGCCTCGAGCCTGGCTGGATGGGAGCCCTCGGATGGAACGTGTTCGGCGCGGAAGTGCAGCGCCGGCGTTATGCACACGACGATGGCGTCGTGCAGAGCGACTGGGCGCTCTTCGGCAAGCTGCACATTCCGGTAACGCTGCTGATAGACGCTCTCTAATCGCCCGCGTGCACCGGTGCGGAACTCGAAACGTCAATCGCGGCGGTACATCGTCATCACGCAGGCGCCGCCGAGGCCGAGGTTGTGCTGCAAGCCGACACGCGCACCCTCAACCTGCCGTTTGTCGGCCTGACCTCGGAGGTGCCAGACGAGCTCCGTCGCCTGCGCGCAACCGGTCGCACCGAGCGGGTGGCCTTTCGAGAGTAGACCGCCCGACGGGTTGGTGACGAACCGACCGCCGTACGTATTGTCACCGTCCATAATGAACTTCTCCGCGCCACCTTCGGGACAGAGGCCAATCGCTTCGTAGGTGATGAGCTCATTCGCGGAGAAGCAATCGTGGAGCTCGACCACCTTCAGATCCTCCGGGCCGAGAGACGCCTGCTCGTAGACCTGCTTCGCGCAGGCTTTCGCCATGTCGTAGCCGATCGCGTTCATCATGCTCCCGGACTCAAATGTCGAGGCAAAATCGGTCGTCATCGCCTGGGCTGCGATGTACACGGGGTTCGTGATGCCGTGCTTCTGCACGAAGGCATCGGACGCCAGCACGACGGCCGCGGCACCGCACGTCGGCGGGCAACACTGGTACCGCGTGAGGGGATCGAACACCTCATCGGAGGCGAGGATCTCTTCGACTGTGAGCCGCTCGTTGAAGAGCGCGTAAGGATTGTTCGATGCGTGCTTGCGAGCCTTTTCGGCGATTTTTGCCCAGGTTTCACGCTTCGTTCCGTACTTCCAACGGTATTCACGCGCGGCTCCTCCAAAGAATTGCGCGGCGGGAGGCGCCTGAGTGAAACCCTGGATATCGTTCATCGCACCGGCGTGGCGATCCATCGGGTTCGTTCGGTCGTCCCACTTCGCAGCCAGCGCCCCTTTTTGCATTTGCTCGAAGCCGACGATCAGCACGCAATCGACCGTCCCCGTCCGTACCGCCTGGGCGCCGAGCATGATGGCCGTCGACCCCGTCGAACAGTTGTTGTTCACGTTGAAGATCGGAATGCCCGTGAGGCCGACTTCGTAGAGCGCGCGTTGGCCGCAGGTTGAATCGCCGAACACATACCCGGCGTAAGCCTGCTGCACGTCGGCATAGCCAATCCCCGCGTCGGAGAGGGCCTTGCGCGCCGCCTCGGAAGCCATCGTGTTGTAGGGGTCGCTCTTGCCGGGCTTCTGGAATTTCACCATTCCAACGCCAATTACGTTCACTTTGCTCATCGTCGTTCTCCCGTTCGTCGTTCCGTTGAACTCAGTCGCACGGCGCTCAAGCGAGCCCCTTCAAGAAGCCTAGGCGATGCGCAACTCCGACGTCGCCATCGACCCGCAGCTTGCCGCGCAGGTAGAGTTCACGCGCGGTCGACTCTCCGCGGCAGAGCACGGCGAGATCCTCGTCGGCAACCGTGAGGGTTGTGTCTGCGTGGCTCGCCCCCGCGGTGACCGAAACGCTCCCCGACACGAGCGAGACGGCCCATGCAGAAGCGGGCTCGCGAACGACGAACGCAATCGTCGCGTTGACTTCGTCGGCGAGGCCTGGCTTCTCGGCGAGGCGTTTTCCAAGCGCGGCAAAGATCGCGGCCGCGTGGCCCGTTGTGTCCCCGCTGCTCGGGGCAGATCCGCTCGAGAGCGGCGGCGCGACCGGAGGCGCCGAGCTCGCGGTCGACGCTTGGCCAAACCCTCCTTCGGCGAGCAACTTCGTCACGGCCTCTTTTGCCCACGCGGCATCGATTTTTTGCAGAAAATTAAGCTTCTGCGACGCCATGAGGTTGCCGCCGATTTTCATCTTTCCGCCGAAGTAGAGCTTCTGCGCGTCCGCTTTACCGCTCGTCATGTCGAGGAAATCGCCGTTCGACATCTCGAGGGTGCAGTCGGCTTGTGCGGGAGCGCCGAGGGCCACCGAGCCATTGCCGTTCTTGAGGTCCAAGGTCCACGCGCTGTCCGGACCGCTAAGCTTGAAAGCGTAGACGTTCTGGATTTTCGCCACGAGCTCGGGGTGCTCGGCGACGTACGCTTTGATGCCGAGGAAGACGAGCTCCGCCGGTGCGACGCCAGGAGCCGGTGCAGCGTTAGGAGCCGGTGCGGCTTGGGCGACTGCAGGTTCGGGGCTTATCGCCGGAGCCGCCGTTACCGACTTGCCCGACACTTTCGGGATCACCGCGTAGAACTCGACCGCGGCGTTCGACAGCACGACCTCATCTCGCTCTTTCACCTTGGTGTGGAACACGATGCGCCCATCGCTCTCTTTCCACATCTCGGTGACGAGCGTGTCGCCGGGGAAAACGCTCTTCGTCATTCGCACCTTGATGCTCTTGAAGTAGCGCGGGTCGCCATCCTTCGCGAAGGCCCCGACGACGTGACGCGCCGCGAAGCCGAACGTGCAAAGCCCGTGGAGGATCGGCCGGTCGAATCCGAACAACGCAGCAAAAGACGGGTCCGCGTGCAGCGGATTGATGTCGCCGCTCAAGCGATAAAGGAGCGCCTGATTCTCGCCGACCCTTTCTTCGACGCGCGCATCCGGCTCGCGTGCCGGGGGTACGTTGAGCTCCGCGCTTGGGCCGCGATCGCCGCCGAACCCGCCCGCGCCACGGATGAAATACGTGTACTCATTGATCGCGAGGAGGTCCCCGCTCTCATCAAAGGTGCGCGCCTCGGTGTTGATCACGGCGCCTTTGCCCTTGTCGTAGATCGACTTGATGCGCGCTCGGTGAACGAGCTTTCCTGACTTCGGAAGGGGCCGCAGCACCTCGGTGTATTGCTCTCCGTGGAGCAAGCGATCGATGCCGTAGTTGAGCCCGGGGACCTGGTGCCCCTGTTGAAAGAGCCCGATCAAACCCTTCATCGCCGGGATGACCGCGTAGGTCGGAAACGCGACGAAACCGTCGTTGTGCATCTCGTACACGAGACGCAAATCGTGTCCGACCGGATCACGCGCGGCTCCGATACCGAGCGCATACATCGCGAGATCACGCTCGTCGTAGCTCGAGGTGAGTTCGGGATACTCGTAGCCGAGCGCGAGATCCGCATCGACGAGGTCGTTGCCTCCACGGCTCGGCCCAGCCTGAAGGTTCTCCATGATCGGCGCCATCGACTGTTGAATGTCCGTCGGATGCGTCGCCCCTTCGAAGGAGGTAATGCGGCTCCAGCTCTTCTTGACGAGCTCGGGTGTCACGGCCCGACCCATCCGTACGAGCTCGCCGCGGCTCCGTTCCCAGCGGAGCTTCGAGAAGAATCCGCCGCCGACTTCGAAGAGGCCGCCCGTCTCTTGGCACTCCTCGTGAGAAAGCCACAACACGATGGGGGAGACGTACTCGGGCGAGAGAGCGTCGACGACCTCCTTTGGCATCACCGTCTCGGTGAGGCGCGAACCGGCGATCGGCGCGATGGTGTTCACGTGCACGCCCTTCTTCTTGCCTTCGACCGCGAGAGTGTTCGCGAACCCGACGAGGCCAAGCTTCGCCATGGCGTAGTTGGCTTGGCCGAAGTTGCCGTAAATTCCGGCGGCAGAAGCCGTCATGACGATGCGTCCGTAGCCACGGTCGCGCATGTGATTCCATGCGGCGTGCGTGACGCGAAATGCGCCGTTCACGTGAACGCGATAGACGAGGTCCCAATCCTCCTTCGTGAGCTTATGGAAGCTCACGTCGCGGAGGATCCCCGCGTTGTTAATCACGACATCGAGCTGCCCGTAGGTATCGAGCGCCGACTGCACGATGCGCTCGCCTTCCTCGACCGAGTCGTAGTTCGCCGTCGCTTCGCCACCGGCTGCTTTGATCTCCGCGACGACCGCATCGGCCGCACGCGTGCTCTTGCCATCGCCGTGCATCGAGCCGCCGAGGTCGTTCACGATCACGCGTGCCCCGCGACTCGCGAACTGAAGCGCGTGGGAGCGCCCGAGTCCGCCGCCCGCGCCCGTAACGATCACTACCCTGCCATCGAAACGCAGCTCACTCATAATCATGCCTCGCCGATCATTGCGTGTGCGACACGGCGACGACGCCAACTGTTTCGCACACAGAGTTTCGCACGCGAAACATTCCCCACGGGCGCGCGCTCGTCAACGGTTGTCGAAGATCGTACCGTGCGGTCTCAGCGGCGTAGCGGCGTGCGTTGGGTCGTGGAGCGGGCGCGCGGGGATTGCGATTGGCGGCGGGGATTTCACGGGCCGCGGTTCGGCCGCGACCTTGGGCGTGCGTGAATTCGACCCTAGCGGAGTCACAGCCAGCGCGGCGGCAGGTGCGCTCGCCGAAGCCGCGGCAGCAACCGCCCGAGCGGATTCCGCATCGAGCCCGGGCTTGGCGGCCGAGGACGACGTAAGCATCGCCGAGGCCTGCGCCGCGGTAGCCGAAGACGAGGTCCCCGTGTTCGAGACGAGTCGCGGTCCGACCACGAAGCTCAACAACGCAAAGACCGTGATCGCGACCCCGAACGCAAGCACGCCGATCGTACGTGAGCTTAGCTCGCGCTTCGACGGACCCTCCGCGCCGAGGGGTTGCTGCCAGCTCTGCGCCGTCTGGTGACGCCGACGATGAGGCCCGGTCTGCAGCTCCCCGGAGAGCTCGCCCCATGGGGATCCAAGCCGCTTCGGGTTCGAGTCGAACGTCGTCGGCTGCTCGGGCACAGGGTCGGTCCGCGCTATCGCCGGCGCGGGCGGGAGGTCCGGAGGCGGGAGGTCTGGAGGCGGGAGGTCCGGAGGCGCGATGCCCGGGTACGACGCGGAGATGTTCGCGATTGCCTCATGGGACAGGCGAGCGAGCTCCGACGACTTCATCAGCTGGTCGGCCTGGTCGAACATTCGGTTGATGCGAGCCGCAATCGCACGGCTCTCGGACCGACCATGCGGAGCTATCGCGGACGCGAACGCGCCGAGTGACTCAAAGCGATCCGCGGGACGCTTCTCTAACGCGCGACGAATCGCGTCATCGATCACGGCCGGCACCGACGGCGAGCGGACGAGCAGTGAGGGCGTCAGCCCGTGCAACACCGCCGAGCACACCTGCGGGAGCTGTTCGCCATCGAACGGCGGAACCCCAGCGAGCAGCTCGTAGAGGATCACGGCCAGCGACCATTGGTCCGAGGCGGGGCCGACATCGCGAGCCGATAACCATTGTTCAGGCGCCATGTAGTGCGGCGTCCCCATCGCTTGCTCGGTGGACGTGAGCGCACGCTCGCGCGTCATCGTGCCCGTGCTCGCAATCTTCGACAGCCCAAAATCGAGCACCTTGATGCGCAGGCGTCCATCGGCCGTTCGCGCCAGGAACAGGTTCTCGGGTTTGATGTCGCGGTGCACGATGCCACGCGCGTGCGCTTCGCTGACCGCATCGCAAGCCTCAACCACCCAGTCGACCGCGTCCTCGAGCGAGCTCGGCTTTCGATCGACCAATCGATTCGCCAGGTCTTCACCTTCGAGGAACTCGAGGACAAGGAAAGGCGAGCCGCCCTCCAAACGTCCGACGTCGAGAACGCGACAGACATGCGGGCTCTTTATCTTGAAAAGGACGCGGGCCTCTCGCTCGAATCGAGCCACAGCCTCGGCGTTGGTGCCGAGCGAAGGCATCAAGAACTTGATCGCGATGCGCTCGTCGAAATCGAGATGCCACGCCTCGACGACGAGCCCCATTCCGCCTTCGCCGATCACACGCTCGACGCGATACTTGCCGTTCAACACCGCGCCGGGTGCGACAAGTTGCTCTAGGACTTTTGAGCGCTCGGTCGGCATCTCGAATGGGTCATCAAGGTTCGACGACGAAGGAACGAGCGTAACACGAGCGAGGATTCAGGCCACCGATTCGATGAACCGCGCGAGTTCGATATCGAGCGTGCTGATGCCGCCGCAGTCATGCGTCCACAGGTCGATGCGCACCTTCCCGTACACGTTGAACCATTCTGGATGGTGGTCGGTACGCTCCGCGAACAATGCGACGCGCGTCATAAAAGCGAACGCGTCGATGAAGGACGGAAACGCGAGTTCCCGATGCAGCTTGCCCGCCACCAGGGCCCAATTCGGGAGGCTGGCGAGGGCGGTGAGAATTGCCGACTCTTCGAGCTTGCTTGGCCTAGGCATCGTAGGCTGATGGTAACCTCGACTGGATGAAGATCCACACCTTCGCGAAGGCGCCGAACCCACGGCGCGTTCACCTCTACCTCGCCGAAAAAGGCATCGAGGTCGAGCGAGTCCCGGTCAATCTTCTCGGCGGCGAGACCCGGTCGGCAGAATTTTGCGCCAAAAATCCAATGGGGACGGTGCCTGTACTCGAACTGCCGGACGGCACCTTCGTCTCCGAATCGCTCGCGATCATCGAATATTTTGAAGAACTCCACCCGGAGCCGACGATGCTCGGAAGGACCCCCGTCGAGCGCCTCCGCACGCGGGAACTCGACCGAATGTGCGAGTTCGGCGTCTTCATGCGCATCGCCCAGGTGCTGCAGAACACCCACCCCTACTTCGCCGCGAACGTAAAACAGAGCCCGGAAGCCGCCGAGATGGGGAGCCGAAGCCTTGAGCGTGCGCTCGACGTGATCGAGGCCCGCTTCGGAGACGCGCCCTTTCTCCTCGGAGACTCGCCGTGGATACCGGATTGCACCCTCTTCGCAGGACTGTCCTTTGCCTTTTCGATGGGACTAAAGCTCAATTTCGATGTTCGCCCAAAGCTTCGCCGCTTCAACGACGCCTTCCGACAACGCCCGAGCGCAGGGCGCTGACGCTTCGCTCAATCAGCCCCGGGGCCCAGCCCGTAACGGCGAAAAGCGTCTTGTTTTGCAGGACCGCGCAGCCAGACCGGCTGGGGGTAGGCGCCGGGTTCCTGTGGACAACCTAGGGAAAACATTTCGTTCAAGATTTGGAGAACTTTGCCGTTCCACGAGACGAGAGAGGTTCCGCCATCCCCTTTGGGACCTCGAATCAACAACATGCGTATCCCTAGCAACAAAGGGCCTGACCGCGGCGGTCAGGTTGACCGGACAGGCTCGTCTTCCTCAAAAAAGACGGCCGATTCGAGCACGGCATCGGGCGCGTCCGGCAACACCGGAAACGTGACCGCGTCCGTCTCGGCTCGAGCCCGCTCGCTCGCATCCGACCACGGCGTCGACCTGCAAAAGGTCGACCGATTGCGAGGCGCGATCCAAGACGGCAGCTTCAAGATGGATTTCCGCGTGGTAGCCGAGCGCATCGTCCAAGCCGGCGCTTGAACGACGGCACTCGTGACCCCGCCGCGAGCCCCGAAAACTCCGGGCCGTTGGGACCCCAAGAGCTGAGCGAGACCCGCGCCGAGCTCGACAGACTCGATGCCGCGTTGTTCCGTCTGCTCGCAGAGCGGCGACGGATTGTTCATGACCTCTGGCGACGGAAGAAAGCCGCGGCGCTGCCCGTGCGCGACTTCGAACGCGAGCGTGCTCAAGAGCTGGCGGCGCAAACGCGAGCAACGGAGTTCGGCTGGCCTCCCGGACTCGGAAGCCAGGTGAACGCGCTCGTCCTCGCCGCGATGCACGATCCCGCGAACGTGCAGCGACGGTAGTGGTAGGTTCGCGCTCGAACGCGCCGTGAACGCTGCGAAAACGGCGCACCTTCGAGGAGAGCCCCATGACCACCGAGTCGAACCGGTTTGTGCCCGCGCCTATCCACGTCGTCGCTGAGCGTCTCGGGATCGACCCGCGCTACGTCATCCCGTACGGCCGCGACAAAGCCAAGCTCGACCTCGCCGCCCTCGACGCCCCGCGGCGCCGACAAGCAGACTCGAAGCTCGTGTTGGTGTCAGCGATCACGCCGACGCGCGCCGGCGAAGGAAAGACGACGACCACAATCGGGCTCACGCAAGCGCTCGCGAGACTCGGTCATTCGGCGTGCGCTGCGTTGCGCGAGCCATCGCTCGGTCCGTGCATGGGCGTCAAGGGTGGAGCGACCGGCGGCGGGGCGAGCCAAATCATCCCGAGCGCGAGCATCAACCTCCATTTCACCGGCGATCTGCACGCCATCACGACCGCACACAACCTGATCGCCGCGGCGCTCGACAACCGCCTCTTCCACGGCGACGACCTCGGCATCGATCCGCGGCGCGTCACCTGGCGACGCGTGATGGACATGAACGATCGCGCCCTGCGAAATTGTGTCATCGGCCTCGGCGGAACGGCGCAAGGCGTGCCTCGCGAAACCGGCTTCGACATCACCGCAGCGAGCGAAGTCATGGCGATGCTGTGCCTCGCCGAGAGCGTCGATGACCTGCGCAAGCGGGTTGATCGCGCGCTCATCGCGTACACGAAGAAGGGCGAGCCCGTCACCGCAAGTCGACTCGGCATCACGGGAGCCGTGCTCGCGCTTCTCAACGATGCGGTGATGCCAAACCTCGTCCAAACCCTCGAGGGGACGCCAACCGTCGTGCATGGCGGACCGTTCGCGAACATCGCCCACGGCTGCAACAGCGTGCTCGCCACCCGCATGGCGCTGCATCATGCAGACTGGGTCGTGACCGAGGCGGGCTTCGGCTTTGACCTTGGCGCCGAGAAGTTCTTCGACATCAAGTGCCGCACGGCGAGACTCGATCCGGCAGCCATTGTGCTGGTAGCCACGGTGCGTGCGCTGAAGCTACACGGCGGAGTCGGCTATGACGCGCTCTCCGAACCGAACCCGGGCGCCGTCGAGCGTGGACTCGAAAACCTCGAAAAGCACATCGAGAGCGCGCAAGGATTCGGCAAGCCCGTGGTCGTCGCGTTGAACCGATTTGCCACGGACTCGGACGACGAGCTCGCGGTCATTGCACGCGCCTGCGAGCGCAAAGGCGTCTTGCATTCGCTTGCGGATCACTTCGCACGCGGCGGCGAAGGCGCGCGCGACCTCGCCGAAAAGGTGGTCGCCGAGGGCTCAAAACCGACCGCGCCCTTCACACCGATGTACGCGCTCGAAGACTCGGTTGAAGCAAAAGTGCGCAGCGTCGCAACGCGGATCTACGGCGCGAAGGACGTGGCGTTCACACCCCAAGCGTCGAAGGCGATCGCAGCCGCCACGAAAAATGGCTACGGAAACCTCCCGATTTGCATCGCCAAAACCCAGAACTCGTTGTCCGACGACGCAACGAAACTCGGCCGCCCACGCGACTTCACGGTGACCGTGCGTGACATCCAAATCAGCGCGGGCGCAGGTTTCATCGTGGTCCTGACCGGCGACATTCTTCGAATGCCGGGCTTGCCGCTCGTGCCCGCCGCAGAACGAATCGACGTCATCAATGGCGAGATTGTCGGCCTGATCTGATACGGGCAAGCCGCGCGAAGAAGCGGCGCGTCAGATGGGATCGCGGTGACCGTCTGGAGCGAGGTCGGCCGCAAGCCGTGCACCGAGGCGGTCGAGGAGACTCACGCCGAGCTGAGGGCGCTCCTTGACGAGGTCCCAAAACGGCTCCTTGCGAAGCACGAGGACGCGGGCGAAATCGACGGCGACGACCGTTGACCGCGCAGCACGCGGAGCGAGCAAGGTCGTTGAGCCACCATGCCCCCCAGGAAAAAGCTCGCGAGTCGCGGACCCGGCTCGAATCGAGAGCTTTCCGTCGATCAGCAGGATCAGCTGCGAGCATGGCGCACCCTCTCGAATGATGGTCGCGCCGTCGATGTGGTCCTCGAGTTCACAGCAGTGAAGGATTCGCGTGAGAACCGCGACGCTAAGCCCATCGAAGAGAAATGAGGACTCGAGGGCCGCGAATTTTCCTAGGACCTCGCTGCTGAGCTCGTCGGCGATCTGGAAGTTCGACTCATCGGAACCGATCTCCACAACGAGCACGGTGACGTTGTCATGACCGCCCGACGTGTTGGCGAACGACACGAGATCCTCGGGGATGCTTGCAAGGCGGTCGGCCTCCAGCACGTCATCGAGCAAGGATTCTCCCTCGAGATGATCGGCGAGGCCATCCGAACACAGGAGGATACGGTCGCCGGGAACAACGTCGAAAAAGAGGACGTCAGCGTTCACCGAAGGCTGCGTTCCGACGGCGCGCGTCAGCACGTGCGCGTACGGATGGGTCGCTACTTCCTCGAAGCCGATGAGACCTGCGCGGAAGAGCTCGCTCGCCATCGTGTGGTCACTCGTAAGCTGGCTCGTCTTGCCATTGCGCCACAGGTAGAGCCGACTATCGCCGACATGCGCCAAGACGGCTTTGTCGCCAAGGACGAGCAACATGGTCAGCGTGCAGCCCATGCCGGCGTGGTCCAGGCTTTCAGTCGCGAGCGCGAACACGTTCTCACACGCGGCGCCGACCGCATCGCGCATGAGATTCATGATCGCGTCCGCATCGGACTCGCCGCGCTTGAACGCGGCAATCAGGTCCTCATGGAGACGCACTGCCTGGCCGACGGCCTCGACGCTCGTCGCTGAAGCCACCTCGCCTGCAAGGTGGCCGCCCATTCCGTCGCACACGACGTAAAGGCCGAGCGCATCATCGATGAGGAACGCATCCTCGTTCTGCTCTCGTCTGCGACCGACGTCTGTCTGCCCGTACCCACGCGCGTGCATGCCTCGATGGCGTACCACGGGGCCTCCCCCGCGGGAAACCCGCTGGACGCCGCTAGGTCCTCGCGACGGTCACTCGAAGCGCGACTCGAGACCGCTCCGCATGCGCGCGAGATTTCTCCGGTGGAGGGCGAAGACGAGGGCAGCCACCAGCACCGCAAATACGACGTCGTTGCGGCCGCGACCAAGGGCTGCGACGGCGATCGGAAGCCCCGCCGCTGCCGCGAGAGAACCGAACGAGACCATGCGTGTCTTCGCGAAAACGACGACAAAAATCAGCAAAGATGCGCCGACGGCCGCAGGATCGATCACCAAGTAGACACCGAGGCTCGTGGCGACGGCTTTGCCCCCGCGGAAACGAAGCCACGGCGTAAAAGCATGACCCACAATGGCTGCCGCGGCGACGCCGAGGAGGCCGAGCGCAACCTGTCCCGGCACGCCCGGGCCCGCAGCCGAGCGGGCAAGAAGGACGGGCAACGCGCCTTTCGCTGAATCGCAAAAGAGAACGAGCGCACCGAGAGGCTTGCCCACCGAGCGAGCGACGTTCGCCGCCCCGATGTTGCCGCTGCCCACGCGACGGACGTCGACTCCCCGCACGCGCGCGACGAGCAGCCCAAACGGGATCGAGCCGCACACGAAACCAAAGAGCGCGAAGAGGACATAGAGCACCACGTCGAGCAGTGTAGCCGCGGACTTACCGCATACCAGCCGCGCGTCCATTCGACCGACCCCGAGAGGCGCGTTCGCGCTATACGGGCGTGAGCACTTCGAACCGTATGCGAACCTCGAACCCCACCGCCATTGAGACGCGCGTCGTCGGTCGCATCGCTGACGTCGACCCGGCCGCGTGGAATGCCTGCGTCGAGGGAGATCCCTTCGTTTCACATGAGTTTCTGCACGCACTCGAAGAGACGGGATGCGCCGTCCCCGAAGCGGGCTGGGCGCCCCGTCACGTCCTCATCGCCGACAGCGAAGGACTCGTGGCGGCCGCGCCGGTCTACCTGAAGACGAACTCTTACGGCGAGTACGTCTTCGACTGGGCTTGGGCGGATGCGTATCGGCGGGTGGGCCTCGCCTACTACCCGAAGCTCCAATGCTGCGTGCCTTTCACTCCCGCGACGGGGCCTCGCCTGCTCGTTCGCGCCGGCGCGAGCAAACCCACACACCAAGCGATGCTGGTGGCCGCGCTTGCCGAGCTCGCTCGCCACGAGCGCGCATCCTCGGCGCACATTACCTTTCCGACGAACAGCGAATCGGCGCTCGGTGAAGAGCTCGGGCTGATTCGGCGCGCTGGCATCCAGTACCACTGGCGCAACCGCGGCTACGGAACCTTCGATGAGTTTCTCGCGGCGTTGCTCCGCCGAAAACGGCGCCAAATCGTTCGTGAACGGCGCGAAGCCTGCGCGAACGTCACCGTCGAAACACGAAGGGGACACGAGATTCGCGGCGAGCACTGGGACGCGTTCCACGGCTTCTACGTCGACACCATCTCGCGCAAGTCGGGTCAGGCCTATCTGACGCGCGCTTTCTTTGAGGTGCTCGGAAAAACGATGGCCGACCGCGTGGTGATGTTCGTTGCGCGCGACGGTGAGCGCATCGTGGCGGCGGCACTCAATCTGATCGGAGACGGCGTGCTCTTCGGACGCTACTGGGGGTCGGCGGTCGAGGTGCCCTTCTTGCACTTCGAGCTTTGCTACTACCGTGCAATCGAGCTTGCGATTGAGCTTGGACTCTCACGCGTGGAAGCCGGCGCCCAGGGCGAGCACAAGATCGCGCGGGGCTACGAGCCTGTCGAAACGCAGAGCCTTCACTGGGTCCGCGAACCGCGGCTTGGCAAAGCGATTGGAGATTTCGTCGCGCAGGAGCGGCTGGCCATAAGCGCGCATATCGCCGCGCTCGCAGCCGAGAGCCCGTACGCTGACGTACGCCGAGGTGTGTGAGACGCGCGGCCGTACGTGCGTTCGACTAAGCTCGGCGGACCATGAGCTTGCTCGACAAAGTTGCGAAGAAGGCGCTCGACGCGATCGAATCCACGGTGCGGACAGTGGAGCGCGTACGTTTGCGGATTGAGCCGCTGGTCAAAGGCACGGCCCTCGGCGCGCGGTGGAAGGCGCACGGTACGCACGAGGACACCACATCCGTGCCCACTCCCGAGCAAAACGCGTCACCATTCGGCAACAACGTTGGACCGAGCACGCCTCGCGAGAAACCGAGCGCGGACAAGGCCACATGACGCTCGCGCCAGAGCGCCCACCGGTAAGCGTGCACCTCATCGACGGCACGTACGAGCTTTTCCGCGCGCACTTCGGGGCGCCACCGGCAAAAGACGCCCACGAACGCGAGGTCGGCGCAACACGCGGACTCGTACGATCAATGGCGGCCCTGCTCACCCAGCCCGACGTCACGCACGTTGCCGCTGCCTTCGACACAGTGATCGAGTCTTTTCGCAACGCGCTCTTTCATGGCTACAAGACCGGAGACGGGCTCCCCGCAGAACTCACGCTCCAGTTCCCGCTCGCAGAACGCGCTCTCGCCGCAATGGGCATCGTGGTCTGGGGCATGGTCGAATTCGAAGCCGATGACGCGCTCGCCACTGCGGCGCATGTGCTGAACGGAGAACCGCGGGTCACTCAGATCCGGATCTGTTCACCCGACAAGGATCTCGCGCAGTGCGTCGTCGGCGAGCGTGTCGTTGCGTTCGATCGCATGCGTGAGCGTGTGCTCGACGAGGCCGGCGTCCTCGAAAAATTCGGCGTCGCCCCAAGCTCGATCCCCGATTGGCTCGCGCTCGTTGGCGACACCGCAGACGGGATCCCGGGGATCCCCCGATGGGGAGCGAAGGGCGCCGCTACGGTGCTCCGGCGTTACGCGAGCATCATGGCGATTCCAGACGATGCGGCTGACTGGGACGTGCCTATCCGGGGCGCCGCAACGCTTGCCCAGAATCTCGCCACCGCCCGCGCCGAAGCAAACCTTTACCGAACGCTCGCGACACTGCGACGCGACGTGCCGCTCGACGCATCACTCGAAGCGCTCGCTTGGCGTGGCCCCTCGGCGGAGCTCGCGACGGTCCTCGACGAGCTCGGCATGGGGACACGTGTGCTCACCACCCTCTCGGAGCGATGGGAGCTATCGCAGCGTTGCCTCGCAGCGAGCGGGTGACTATCGCCGTCGGATGCAGATCGATCCGAAGGACTACAGCTCCGCGCAGATCTATCACCTGATGACGAGCGTGATCGTCCCGCGGCCTATCGCCTGGGTCTCGACCCTCTCGAAGGACGGCGTCCCGAACCTCGCGCCGTTCAGCTACTTCAGCGGCATCACCTCAACACCGCCACTCGTTTCAATCGCCGCGGGACGCCGCCACGGTGCGCGCAAAGACACGACGAACAACGCCTCGAGCACGCGCGAACTCGTGATCAACATCGTCACCGAGGCGCAGCTCGACAACATGGTGCGCACGAGTGGCGAGTACCCGCCCGAGTTGGACGAGATTGCCCTCGTCGGCGTGACGCCACTGCCGAGCGTGAAGGTAAAACCCTCGCGGATCGCCGAAGCGCCGATTCAGTTGGAGTGCCGAACGCGCGAGATCCTCGAGATCTCGCCGGGCATCGTCGACATCATCATCGCGGAGATCATCCTCGTGCATGTATCGGATGAGCTGCCCATCACCGCAGACTTGTCGATACCGACCGAATCTTTTCGGCCGGTAGGTCGCCTCGGCGGCGAGCACTACACGACGCTCGGTGCCATCCGAGAGGTGAAGCGCCCGCGCTGACCCACGCCCCTACTCAGAGCGTGCCGTACTCCGCGCAGCCCCAGGCCTGGACCGTAAGCTCCCAGTCCCAGCCGCCGTCGATGAAGTTGCCGTCATCGCCTCGACGCACCGACCACGAAACGCCATTGGTCATCTGAAGTTGGATGTCGAGCGGGATGATCTGCTGGGCGTTGAAGAGGTGGTCATCTCCGTTGAGGCCGAGCGCACCCGAGAGAACTGGGGCGAGCGCGCCGACGGTCGTGAAGATCCAGCCGCTATCACCGGGGATCACGCCTCCGATGCTGCTCGCCGCTTTGCCCACCGCGTTGATCAGGTTCTGGTAACCATCACTCGAGTCCTGCTCGATGCAGTCGTACGTGAGCTGCATGTTTCCGAGGGGAATTTTCGGGCCTTTTTGACCCCAAATGACCCCGGATTCGAGGGAGTAATTGAAGGACTTTCCGTTCGAGAGCGACGAGGTGAGGGGCAAGAGACGAAGCTCCCCGCCGGCCGCGGCCTCGGCCTGGATGACGCAATAAATTTCATCGCCACCCGTGAGGTCATCCTTCTCGTGCACCTTGACGTTCGAGACTCCGATACGGAGCTGCGGTGCGCCACATTCCACGGTGCCGCCGGGCGGGTCGGCATCGCCGAGTGACGGGGTCGGCAGTTGCGGGACGTGGAACGGGAATTTAGTGCGATACGCAGCCGGCGTCACCATACCCGCGGTCATCAGTTGCGAGCGGATAGTCGAGGTGAGCGTCGCGTTCTCCGCGAAGACCTTGCGCAGCGCCGGGATGAGCGCGTGCTCGTTCGGGGTCGCGTGCGTGTCGAGGGCAGCGGCGAGGAGGCGAATCTCAGGGCCGGCCTTCGTCAGGGCGGTCTCGATGCGCGCGCTAATTTCGGCGCGCGAGAGGAGCTTCATCTTTGGGATGTCGAGCGAGGGAAAGTGCATCGGATTCGGCTTTGGCACGAACACGTTTTCGCACTTCGGCGCGAGCGTGCAGGGCTCGCAGACCCCGCAGTCGAGCTCGCACGTGTGGCAGTTCTCATCGTCGGCACAGACGGAGTTGCCGCAGGGCTTCGGAGGCTCGCCCGTTCCGGTGCTCGTTGTCGCTCCTAAGCAATCGCACTCATCGAAACCCGAGCCGTCGTCGCGGCACGTCTGCATGCCCTCTAGCCCACCGAAGCAGGCGCAGGCCGTCTGATGGCCGGGGACGCAGACTTGCTCCCCCGTCGATGAGGTGGCGACGGCGGTGGTGTCTGAAGCGGAGCACGCAGCGAAAGCCGTCGCGAACGTGAAAACCGCAGCAGGAAACAGGACGAAGTTACGAATGCCCATAAAACGATCAATATCACGCGGAGGGAATTTGTCGCCGTTTGCCAGCGTGTCTTGGCACTAACAGCAAATCACGGGGACCATGAAGCACCTTCCATGCCCGCTTGGGCGAGCACTCGCCGACCACACGGAGCCGCCTAGATTGCTGGAAAATTGCAGCAACGCTACAAGCCGCACCGGACCCTGCGCGGTCCATCCACTGGATCGCTCAGGGTCCATCCGCCGGCGTTCAGCCCACGTCGAATTTGACACCCTGAGCGAGCGGAGCCCGGCCGCTCCAGTTCACCGTGCACGTCTGCCGACGCATGTACGCCTTCCACGAATCCGAGCCGGACTCGCGACCGCCGCCGGTGTCCTTCTCACCACCGAATGCGCCGCCGATCTCAGCACCCGAGGTGCCGATGTTCACGTTGGCGATGCCGCAGTCGGAGCCGATCGCTGAGAGAAACTGCTCCGAAGCGCGCATGCCTTCCGTGAAAATGGCGCTCGAGAGCCCTTGCGTCACGGCGTTGTTCGCGGCGATAGCCTCGTCGAGCGAATCCACTTCGAAGACGTAAAGGATGGGCGCAAACGTCTCTTCCCAGGCGATGGGGAAGTCGGCTTGCGCGGGCGCTTTGACGATTGTCGGCTCGACGAAGTTGCCCGGCCGATCGACTTTCTTGCCGCCGCAGAGCACGGTGCCGCCCTGCCCCTTTGCCGTTTCGATCGCGGCTTCGTACGCGACGACCGCCTGCTGGCTGATCAGCGGCCCGAGCAGCGTGCCCTCCGCGAGTGGGTCGCCGATCGTGATGGTGCGGTACGCAGCGACCAAGCGTTCGGTTAGCTTTGCGGCGACGCCGCGCTGCGCGAAAATGCGACGGGTGCTCGTGCAACGCTGGCCTGCGGTGCCAACCGCGCCGAAGGTGATCGAGGGGACGGCCATGTCGAGATCGGCATCGTCCATGACGATGATCGCGTTGTTGCCGCCGAGCTCGAGGATGGTGCGGCCAAGGCGGGCCGCGACCGTCGCCGCGACCTTGCGACCGACGGCGGTCGAGCCGGTGAACGAGACGAGCGGAATGCCGCGGTTGTCGCCTAGCCACGAGCCAACATCGGCATCGCCGACCAGAAGGTTGAAGACTCCGAGGCAGTCATGCTCGCGCATCACTCGGTTCGCGATTTGCTGCACGGCGAGCGCGGTTAGGGGCGTGCGAGGCGAGGGCTTCCACAGCATCACGTCGCCACAGACGGCGCCGAGTGCGGCGTTCCATGCCCAGACCGCCATCGGAAAGTTGAATGCCGTCACAATCGCGATGGGGCCGAGAGGGTGCCATTGCTCGAACATGCGGTGACGCGGGCGCTCCGAGTGCGTCGTG
Organism: Polyangiaceae bacterium; assembly: GCA_947475525.1. Classification (GTDB taxonomy): domain Bacteria; phylum Myxococcota_A; class Polyangia; order Polyangiales; family Polyangiaceae; genus SYFR01. Next base: position 270,228 of record CANJMI010000004.1, read on the forward strand.
ATGCCGCAAAGTTGTCGGCTCAGACCAACGGCGAAATCGCAGATGTCGATCATCTCCTGCACTTCACCGAGGCCTTCGCTTTTGATCTTGCCCGCCTCGAGCGAGATAAGCGCGCCGAGGTCATCTTTGTGGTCGCGGAGTGCGTTGCCTAAAGCGCGGACCACCTCACCGCGGAGTGGAGCGGGTCGCATGCGCCAGGACTCGAACGCCGCCGACGACCGCGCGAGCACCACTTCGGCGTCAGCGATGGTCGCCGCGCGGACCGTTCCGAGCACTTCGCCCGTCGTCGGATCCACGGAGACGAGCGCCTCACCCTTCGTCGCCAGCCAATCTCCGGTGCATGCACCCGACTGGAGTCCCTCGATTTCAAGCCGCGCTAGTACGTCTCGTCGCATCTCCGTCTCGCTCCCTCTTGTCCGCATCGTCGCGTTATAGTTTGCTCCGCGCATGAATCGTAGAGCCGACGCGAGCATGGTCGATCGCGTACCCTTCGTCGACGGGGGATTCAGCGAGTACGTCCGATCGTTGCCTCAATCGCGCGCGCCACGCCGAGCGGACGACCGCGTGCGTGCCGCGAGCCCGCTCACGTGCCGACAAGCACTCGACCTCTATCGCGTGCAGCTCGAGAGCCGTCACGTCGATTTCGCCGCGCGCAACTTGAAACGCGACGCGCAGGCCTTCTACACGATCGGCTCCTCAGGCCACGAGGGAAACGCCGCCGTCGCGGCAGCCATCCGCCCGACCGACCCCGCCTTTTTGCACTACCGATCGGGAGCGTTTTTCCTCGAGCGCGCCCGTCAGCTCGGTCGAACTGACGGCGCCTACGCGATGCTGCTCGGCATCGTCGCGAGCTCGGACGAGCCGATGGCGGGCGGACGCCACAAGGTGTTCGGGCACGCGGAGATGGCCATCCCACCGCAGACCTCCACGATCGCGTCGCACCTTCCGAAAGCGGTCGGCATGGCGTTCGGGATTGGCCGCGCCGCACGACTCGGCGTCGCAACGTCGAGCCCCCAAGACGCGATCGTCGTCGTCAGCTTCGGCGACGCCTCGGTGAATCACTCGACCGCGCAAGGCGCCATTAACGCGGCCTGCTGGGCTGCGGCGCAAGGCCAGCCCGTTCCCGTCCTTTTCGTTTGCGAAGACAATGGCATCGGCATCTCGGTGCAAACACCCGACGGCTGGGTACGCTCGGCGAACGCCACGCGCGGCGGCCTCGAATACGCGGCCGCAGATGGCCTCGATCTCGCGGATACTTACGCGACCGCCACCGACCTCGCCAATTGGGTTCGACGCGAACAGCGGCCAGCGTTTTTGCACCTTCGCACGGTGCGCTTGCTCGGGCACGCGGGCTCCGACATCGAGACCGTATACCGATCGCTCGAGGAGATCGAAGCGAGCGAGGCCCTCGACCCGCTTCGCATCGGCGCCAGACTGCTCGTCGAGGCAGGCGCCGCCACACCCGAGCAACTCCTCGAACTCTACGAGGCGTCACGCGCGCGCATCGCGGAGCTAGGTCGGCAAGCCACCACGCGGCCCAAGCTCACGACGGCCACGGAAGTGATGCGACCGCTCGCGCCACGCCAGGAAGACGCGCTCGCGCGGATCACGACCGAGTCCGCGAACGAGAGCGAACGCCGGCGTTTCTGGGGGGACAAGCTACCGGAAGAGCAGCGGCCGAACGGCTTCGCTCAACACGTCAACTGGGCCCTCGGCGACCTCTTGGCGCAGCACCCCGAGGCCGTTCTCTTCGGTGAAGATGTCGCAAAAAAAGGCGGCGTCTACGGCGTGACGCGTGACCTCGCACGACGTGCGAAACGCGGCCGAGTATTCGACACGCTGCTCGATGAACAGACCATCCTCGGGCTCGCCATCGGCTTTGGTCAGCTCGGGCTCTTGCCGATCCCCGAAATCCAGTACCTCGCGTATCTCCACAATGCGGAGGACCAGCTCCGCGGTGAGGCGGCGAGCCTCCAATTCTTTTCGAATGCCCAGTACCAGAACCCGATGGTCATTCGCATCGCGGGCTACGGCTATCAGAAGGGTTTCGGCGGTCATTTTCACAACGACAATTCGGTCGCCGTGCTGCGCGACATCCCGGGCATCATCGTTGCGTCACCCGCTCGCGGGGACGACGCCGCCGCGATGCTCCGCACCTGCATCGCCGCCGCGAAGACCTCGGGATCGGTGTGCGTTTTCATCGAGCCGATCGCGCTCTACGGCGAGCGGGACCTGCTTGCGAAAGGCGACGGCTTATGGACCGCGCCGTATGCTCCTTCGAGCACCGCGGAGCGCGTTGCGATTGGCAAAGGACGCGTCTGGCGCGACGGTGAGCACCTCACCATCGTATCGTGGGCCAATGGGTTATGGATGAGCCTACGTGTCGCTTCGAGGCTCGAACGCGAGCACGGAATTCGGTGTCGCGTATTCGACCTCCGGTGGCTCGCCCCGCTGCCCGCGGCCGAGCTCCTGGAGCACGCCCGCCATACCGGCCGTGTGCTCGTCGTCGACGAGACGCGCAAAACAGGCGGGGTGTCCGAAGGAATCTTCACTGCCCTCGTCGATGGTGGCTTCGAAGGCACGATGCGTCGCGTGACCAGCGAGGATTGTTTCATCCCACTCGGTGACGCCGCGAACCTCGTGCTCTTGCAGGAGAGTGCCATCGAAGCTGCGGCCCTCGCTCTCGCACAGCACACCCGATAGACGACGGTGTCACGCGTGCCGTCGCGGCAGAAACGCCCTTGCCGCCGAGCGAAATCACCTGCATTTCAGGCGCATGCTACGAAATTTCGCGGTGGGGACGGTGCTGTTGGCACTTGGAACGGGCTGCGTGACGAAGGCGGAGTTCGAACGGCAAATGGCCCTCGGAGCCGACCGTGAACGAACCCTTCACCAAAAATCAGCCGCGGAGCTCGCGGCAGCGGAAGCCAAACTCAGCGCGCTACGCAGCAACGTCGAGGCGCTCAAACAAGAGGTGGATTCGCGCGACCGCCAAGTGGGAGACGCTCACGTTCAGCTCGCCGACTTTCAAAAAAAGCTCGACGACACCACGGCGCTCTCGGACCAACTTCGCCAGGAGTTGCAGAAGGCCGGCAAAAACGTCGACGGCCTGATGGCGGAGAAAGGCAAAATGCGCAACGCGCTGGACGACGCGAAGGTCCGCCTCGAAGAGCTCCGCCGAGCGCAAGAAGCCGCGCAAAAGCGCGCCGATCTATTGAAGAACCTGATCAACAAGTTCAAGCGAATGATCGATTCCGGAGACCTGAAGATCGTGCTGCGCGAGGGCCGCATGGTTCTTCAGCTCCGCAACGACGTGCTCTTCGACTCCGGCAAGACCGACGTCAAGCCCGCGGGCAAAGAAGCGCTGAAAGACGTCGCCGGAGTCCTCGTGACGCTAACCGACCGCAAACTTCAGGTCGTCGGACACACGGACAACATACCCATCCAGACGGATCGGTTCCCGTCGAATTGGGAGCTCTCGGCATCTCGCGCCATCTCGGTCGTGAGGTTTCTCGTGAGCGCCAACGTGAAAGCCGAACACCTCTCCGCCGCGGGCTACGGTGAGTACGATCCGGTATCGACGGCTGACACCGAGGAGGCCCGCTCGAAGAACCGGCGGATCGAAATCGTGCTGCAGCCGAACCTCGCCGAGCTCATCAGCATCCCCACCGATTGACAGGGCGCTTGTCATCCCGAGCGCGCGGCGGCAGTCTCGTGAGGTTATGGCTCGACATCTACGGACCCTTCGCGACCTGTCCTCGGCCGAATTCAACCGCGTCCTCAACCTCGCGCGCGACGTAAAGCAGAACCCGGACGCCTACCGGGAAAAGCTCGCCGGAAAAGCGGTCGCGATGATTTTCGCGAAGCCCTCGACTCGGACGCGCGTGTCATTCGAAGTTGGGATCCGACAACTCGGCGCGCAGTCGCTCTTCCTCCCTTACGGTGGCGACTCTGGGCTGCATCTCGGCCGAGGCGAGACTCCGCACGACACCGCGAAGTCTCTGTCGCGCTACGTCGACGCGATCGTGATTCGCACGTTCGGCCAAGACGAGGTGGACGCGCTCGCCGAACACAGCGCGATACCGGTGATAAACGCGCTGACAGACCGGTTCTACCCGTGCCAGGTGCTCGCCGACGTGATGACGATGCGCGAACGCTTCGGGGATGATTTACGCGGGAAAAAACTGGTTTTTGTGGGTCCAGGCAACAACGTGACGCACTCGCTCCTTCACGCGGGACCGCGCGTGGGCTTCGACGTCGTCGTCGCGTGTCCGGAAGTGCTACCGCCCTCGCACCAGGTGCTCGAGATCGCGCGTGAAGAAGCGCTGCGAGTCGGCACGCAGGTGTTTGTCGAACACAACGCGCGCAAGGCCGTGAAGGACGCAGCGGTGATCTATACGGACACCTGGGTCAGCATGGGTCAGGAGCGCGATGCTCACTCCTTGAGAGCGAAGCTGACGGCTTACACGGTCGATGACGAGCTCATGGAAACGGCTGCTCCCGACGCGATTTTCATGCACGGCCTACCCGCGCGACGGGGCGAGGAAGTGATGGCTTCCGTGATCGACGGGCGCCAATCCGTGGTGTTCGACCAAGCCGAAAACCGGCTGCACGCACAGAAGGCGCTGATGCTGCTCCTCATGGGGGCCGAGCCGTGGAGCTGAAGCCGAGCGATCTCGCGCCCAACTACCGCGCGATCCTCGAGACCTGCGAACCCTACCTCGTAAGCTACCCCGGAAATTACGGCGCGCTCGACCTCGAGCCGTTCGGCTTACGAATCAAACGCGAGCGGCTGTACACGGCGACGACCCTCGCGAGTCGCGGCGTAGTCGATGGCCTTCACGTCCTCGACGCGGCCACCTTTGGCGGCCAAGAGATGCTGATGCCGAGATGGGTGCTCTTCGACTGCGGAGAGTTCCCAGGAATTGTATTCGGCTTCGGCAAGCGAGCACGTGACCTTTCGCCGAGGCTGCGTGACCGCTACCGCGTAGGCCCACCGGCAAGCGACGACGCCTTCGTTCCGCTGTCGATGTGGGTCGCCATCCGCTGTGCCGAAGAAGGGGCGTGGTTCGGCCACAATTTGTCTTCGGCGAACGTGATGGGAGAGCCGCACGACGCGCTACCGGGGCTCGCGACAATCACGAAAGTTTTCGGAGTGAAGCTTGCGCGCTCGAGCAAGCAATACGGAGCGACGCAGTGGAAATCAGGCAGCCTCGCCCTCCACTTGAAGTTGGGAGAGATGCACGTCTTGTCGGCGTATACGCCAGCGCACACGCACGCCGAGACGCTCGCTTACCGCGTCGATGTGGATGACGTACGACTCGTGCAAAGCTTGCAACCGGGGTATGCGCCCGCGGCAACACAAGGCGAACGTGTCCTCGCGGCCGATGACGTCGAGGGTATGCACGCGCTCCACGACGCGCTCGAGCGGGGCGAGCGCTGGACGGTGATTCGCGCCGAAGCTCGCGGCCCACAGGCGCAGCTCGTGCACCTCGTCCGCGGGTAAGTTGATGCGCGCCGTCGCTCAATCGGAACGGGGCATCGGCACGATGAGCCCGAGCCGCGTGCGCACCTCGAGGTGAGCATCGCTCACCAAGAACCCGAAGAGCTCGCGTGCCTCGCTGTGCTTCGCGAGCCAGCGCAAGCGCTCTCCACCCGATGCGGGTAAGGCGGCGGCGGCCGTAGCAAGAGCCATCGCGTCGAGGGTCAGGCTGATGTCCCCGACGGCCACGGCGGTGACATGCCAGGACCACGCCGCTGCGCTGCCTCCGAGCGAGGAGCCGCGCAAGCCGATCGAATCGAAGACGTAGCGGGCGAGCGCGACAAGGCGGGGCTCCGCAACGAAGGATTGGGCGACGGCACGCATGCGGCTTTCAACCTCAGCCACCTTCGCGAGGTCGACCCCCATCGGAGCAATCGTGGGATCATGGAGTCGCAGATAAGCCACGAGTACCGCAAACTGATCGATCGGCGCGGTTCGAGCGAAGGCCGCCGTCCCACTGCGAACCAAGGTGGCAGCCCGATGAAACGCGAGCTCGAAGAGCGCGGAATTGTCGGCGTCAAGGAGCTGCGCGGCAACGCAGAACACGGCCGGCGACATCGACACGGGGACGATGGTCGCCGACAGCGCATTCGCTACGACGAAGTCGACGTCGGGGAGACCATGCTGCGCGGCGATCTCGCGAGCGCGGACAATCAGGTCATCGTGATGGGTCAGCGGCCGGGTGCGCATCGCGCGGGAATCGAACGGCGTCGCGGCATCGAGCAGTCCGCCCGTCGCGGCGAGCAGCTCCCTGAACTCGGGGCCAAACACCTCGGGTGCCAGCAAATCATCGAGGCCGCGATCCGTTGCGCGAACCCCGGCGGCACCTATGCGCGAAGGTCCGCCGTGGGCCGCTGTTCGGACAGCTTCAGCAACGGCAATGCCGTCCACCCGACCACGGAGTTCGGCAACAGCCTTCGCAATTTCAAAAACTCCGTCATCCATCCGCCCCGAGACCAGCAGGCGCGAGAGCTCGTGTAGCGTTCGCTCGAGCAAGGCATCTGCGAGGCCGCGCTTCGACTGACGAACATAGAACGCGTGCAGCGCCTTGAGCGAATGGGGCTCGAGCGCGTGCTGACGTCGGAGCTCGAGCAAGACTTTCTCCGCCTCGGCAACCTCACGAACGCGCTCGTGCAGCCATGACAGGGCAATGGTTCGGGCACAAACGTCTTGAGGTTGCGTCGCCTGTTCGCACAAAGCCCGCTGAGCCGCGAGCGCGCCCGCCGGATCGCCCATTGCGGCTTGCAGCTCGATCCAGCGCTCACGTACGTCGATGCGGGTTGGGTCGAGTTTCTCCGCTTCGCGGTAGGCGCGACGCGCACGCTCGTGGTTCGGGCGCAGCCGCGAGTAAACGTCCCCGAGGCGGAGGTAAACATCGACCCGTTCGTTCGGGTCGGTGACGAGACGGCCGAGCTGCAGCAGCGCCTGTTCGGCAGCCTCGCCGTCCTGTTCGGTAATGGCGACGTCTGCGTACGCGCGCCAGGCGGCGACGTCGTCAGGGCGAACCTTTAACGAGGCCGCAAGCGCCACCTTGGCCTCGCTGGACGCGCCAGCCTCGGCCAGCATCCGGCCGCGCAGCACCTCGAGTTCGCCGCGCTGGGTTGGGTCGACGACGGTCCGAACACGTTGCGAAAGAAGCTCGGCGAGCTCCATCCGGGCACCACCGGCGAGGTAGATCGCTTGGAGACGCTCGAACGCGGCCACGTGTTGCGGGTCGAGGTCGCACGCGGCTTCGAGAAGCCGCTGGCCCTCGATAGCCGCGCGCGGGTCGTTCGAACCGAGCCACAATGTGGCAGCCTTGTAGCAGCGCTGCGCCCGATCGCGCCGACTGCGCGTCATGCCCGCGAGTTCCTCGTACGCGACCGCCGCTTGCAAAATTGCGCCGGAACGTTCGAGGACGCTCGCTCGCAGAAGCCGAGCGACAGGATGCCGTGGCCATGCCGAGAACACGTCACCGAGTAGCGAGTTTGCGGAGGCGTCATCGCCCGATGAAAAAGCGGCCTCGGCGGCACGGCAGAGGAGTGCCGCACGTTCGAGGGGTCGAGTCGTGCGCTCCGCGAGATCGCATGCCGCGCGCCACATTCCAGCAAAATCGCAGCGTAACTGGGAGAGCGCCGAGAGCTGTCGCAGCGCCCATGAGCCACGACGACTGACCACCGCCGCTTGACGGGCCGCGTCGAGTGCGAGCGCCTGTTGGTCGCTCCGAAGCGCGCGTCGAACGGCGAACATCGCGTGCGCAAGGCCTTCGCTACCCGTCGTGGCCCTCGCGAGCGCAAACTCGATCCACGCGTGATTCTGGGGATCGTCGACATGGAAGAACATCCGCTCGGCCTCGAGCAACGCCACGATATCGAGCGAGCCTGTCTCGAGCATGTCCCGCCAATGTCGCGCAGCGGCGCTGAAGTCACCTCGGCCATGCCACGCAAGTCTGGCAAGCTCCGCGTCGAGGTCACGCCGTTCCTCTGCCTCCTCGGCGCGAAGCCGCAACGAGGCCACCCGGTCCACGGCGGCCTGCGTCCCGTGCCCCTGCAAAGCCAAGCGACGCGCGAAGCTTTCGGCGAGGGGCGAGCGTTGCACGGCCCCGCGAATCGTACGCGCGGCCGAGGCGAGGTCGCCTTGGCACTCGTAAAGGAGAGCCGCCTCGAGGGCGAATGACACCGCATCGACTCCCGCTTCGGCGCTGCGATCTTCGAGCCAAGCCGCGCGATCGTCCACTCCTCCGCCTGCGGCCTCGAATCGCTCGCGGAGTGCAATGTCCGCCGGTTTTTGACGCTGCGCGTCCGTCAAAAGCTGCAACCGCTCCGGCGAATCGAGGGGTGTGAGGCGAAGCGCATCGAGGATCTGCTCGTGAACCGGGTCGAGCTTGCAGCGCGTGAGCCACTGACGAGCAGCGGCGCGCACGCCGGTGCGGAGGGCACCCGCGAAGCCGAACAGAGGGGCGACTGGCGACTGGTCATCGCGCTCGTAGACGCGCGCCCAGAAGGCATCCGCGCGGACGGCATCGCCGCCGACTTTGACGGCCGCTTCGGTGAGGTAGAGCGCAGCGGTCGCGTCATCGACACTCGCGGCGCTACGCTCGAGGGCGGAGGCCCCCGCTTCATGCGCTGAGTGTGTGACAAACATCCTGAGCGCCGCGGAATTTTCCGAGGCAAAAGGCTCGACCGCCGTCATCATCGCGTCGACATCGCCGGCGAGTTCGGCGAACAAACCCGCGACGAGCGCCCGCTCGTCGGCGCGACCACCGGCCAGCGAAGCGAGCAGCTTTTCCTGCCGCCCTTCGACGAAGCGAGTCTCTACCGCGAACGCGCGTGCGAGGCCGTCGTCGGGTTCGAGCTCTCGCAGCGCGTCGATCGTAGGAGCGAGGACCACGTGTGCGTCCTCGAGCGCGGCATGGGAGCCGAGCGAGGCAAGCTGACGGGCGATCGCGATACGAAGTTTACCGTGCTCGTTGCCGAGCGCCTCCGACGCGAGAAGGGAGGCACCGAACATCGCCGCGGCCGCTGCGACAAGTGGACGCTCGGCACTATCGGTCGCCGCGCTTGCCGCGAGCAACTCCGCAATCGGGGGCACGCTCTCGCAGGCGGGCAGCATCGCCGCGAGAAACAGCCGGTCATTCGGAGCCAGGTCGTCCGCCTCGCGAATCGCAGCTGCAACTGCGGCGGAGTCACCTCGCTCGAGCGCATGCGCGACACCGAGACGCTTGGCCATCGCCGCATGCGAGCCTTTTCGCGCTCGGTCGAGAGCTCCACTAACGCGCGCGCGCAACTCCCCATTCGGGGCACCGAGCACCGCCGCGAGCCAGGCCGCCGCCCCGCCGAGCCCGGGCTCGTTGCCGACATCGAGCAGGAGCGACACGGCGGTGTCGGCGTCGCGACGGCGCAAGCCAACTCGCGCCGCGAGCAGCCTTCCGAAGCGGGTCTGCGCGCGCGCCCCATCCGCGCCGTTCGAACGCACCGCGGCGAGCTCAGCCTCAGCGGCAACGAACGCCGCCTCAGCCGGACCTTGCGGCGCATCGAGCAAAGCTTCGCGATTCTTGGCGTTCGCAACCCACTGCGCGAGAGGCCCGCGGACGTCCGTCGGATCGGCCGCGCGCACACGCTCCACCATCCGCGTGACGCCCTCCATGTCGGACAGCTTGAGCCGAGCGACCTCGGTCGCAAGGTAAGCTGCATGAGCGCGCGACGCGTCCGTTGGGGCCGTGCGCGCCTCTCGCGTGAGCTGCTCTACGACCTCTGGCCAAGCTCGCCGCGCAGCCTGCAAACAGCGCACCTGCCGCTGGATCATGGGTGAAGTCGGTGCGAGCGTCAGGGCTTCAATGGCCGTTTTCTCGGCGAGTTCTGATTCTCCGCCGATTGCAAAAAGCTCAGAGACGATGAGCAGTGACGACGCACGCGCTGGCGCACTCTCCGTCGGCGCCTCCGTGAGTAACCTGTGCGCGCGAGCGATCCATGCCGTGCGTTCGCCACGCTCAATCAGCGTGACGACAGCAGCATCGATGTCACCGGAAGGCTCGGCGAAAATATCCAGCGCCTCGAGGGGCCTGCGCGCCGAAGGCACCGGCAATACGGAAGGCGGGACGTCCTCCACGTCCTCGATCGAGAGAACGAATTCCTCGAGTTCCTCCTGCGGGTGGGACGATTCGCCCGCCAAGAGCCAACCTGCAACGGATTCCCGCGCGGCCACGACCGACGCACGCGAGGGCGGCGCGCTCGCGACGGCGTCGTCGAGGAACGCGTCTTCGTCGACGACAACGTCGAAGCCATCCTCCGAAACAGGCGATGCAGGCATCAACGCAAACGGGATGCTGCGCGCCGGGGGCGGGATGAACTCCGCCGGAGCGTCATCCATCGGCGGAATATGGACGATTGGAAACGCGCCCCGCGACCGCACCGAAGCGGATGACAGGCGCCGATCATCGACGGGGAGCTCGCCCACCTCCGGCTCGGCGAAAGCCGCCGCGTCATTGACGATGCCTTCGGCACCGGCGGTGGACCCGGCCAGGAGCGTCGACGCCACAACGCCGCCCTCCATTGTCGCGAAGTCCGCCATCGCCTCCCACGATCGCGAGCCCAGCTCAAGGCCAGCGAAAGCATCGTCGAGTTCGGCAAGCAACTCGACGTCATCGAGCCCCAACTCGAGCGTCGAGGGGCGGTCCGATGGAAGCGCGTTGACGTCGAACACTAACGGAGCCGAAAATGCATTCCAGCCGCCTCCTGCTGGCGCAAGACGCGAACCGAGGGGCCCATCGACGCGTGCGGCAGGGCTCGGCTCCTCAACCTCCAGGTCCGATGCGAAGACCGGCTCGGCGACGGTGGAGGCAGAGGCCGAGAAAAGGTTTGTCGACGTTTGATCGGCAGACGCGACGCTCGACGGGCCGTCCTCGTCCAAGTCGTCCGGCGGCTTGCCGGAGCGTAGAAAAAACTGTGTCTCGCGATCCTCCGAGGTGTCGTCGTCACCGTCGAGAGCGGCGGGCGCAAACGTTCGCGCGACATCACCGAACGTGAAGACGCGCGTCTCCGTCTCCCGGTCCTCGGACAGTGGCGCGAGCGTCGGAACTTGGTCGTCGGCCTCTGCTCCGCCATCGAAGAGTTGGTCGAGCAAAGCGTCACCCTCGTCGACGTTCGGCAAGGCATCGCGCAACTGGGACGTGTCGTGCGAGAAGACCCTCCCTCCGCCGACCTGAGTCCTATCGAACTTCCGGCGGCTCCTCGGAACGTCCTGCGCTTCCTCGGAGGAATCAGGGGAATCCGTTGGTGGTTTGGGCGGCCTTTGACTCATGACATCCCCATCCCGAGGCGGCGGCGAAGCTCCAGGTAATCGCGCGACAATGCGAAGCGCAGCAGAGAAATCGCCCGCACGTCACCTTGCCACGTCGCTCGACCGGGCGTGCCACGCGCCCCAATGACGGCGTCGACGACGGTCGCCGCATCACCCGCGGCGAGCAGCGACATTCGATCGATGCTGCGCCGAGCAGCCGCAATCCACGGGAGCACATCCCGATTGTCCTCTGCGATTTGAGCACACAGGTCAGCCGCCGCCTTGCGGACCTTTCGATTCATCGACTTTTGAATCGCACGATCGACTTCTTTGTAAACCGCGTACCGCGGCAGAGGTACCGCAACCCCAACCTCGTTGCTCACCGACGCAACGACAGAAGCGATGGTGTGATCGTCGTTGTGTAAAACCGCCGTGATGCCTCGGCGAAGTGCGAAAGCCTCGCGCGCCACCGCCGCGCGGCTTGCCGCATCGAGCGGAGCTTGCACGTCAATGCCAACGATGAGCGTAGGCCGCTCCGCGGCGACACCGGCCACACCGTTCCGCCGCCGACCGCCTACGTAGAGCTCGAAGTCATCGATGCCAACGGCGCCCAGCCATCGCCCGACCTCGATACGAATCGGATCGCCCGCCTCGATGCGCTCCCGCTTGCCGACATTTTCGCTCCGCAACGAGGGACCGAGGGCCGCAGACACGACGTCCGCAATCACCGCGAAAAGCTCAGCAATTGGGCCTTCGTCAGCCGCATCGCAAATCGTGCCGAGCGCCCTGTCGTCGAGCGCGATCGCAGGCACATGCGCGACGCGCGTGTCCAAGCGGAGGAGAGTCTGGCGCAACGTTTCATCGGGCGGCACAAGGGCGGCAAGGACACCGAGAGCCGCGCGCTGCGCATCGAACTGTCCGGCTGCACCGGCGATGTCGGCGAGCACTCGTACGCGGCGCATATCCATCGGCTGCGCGGCGAGGCTGTGCTCGAGCGCGGCGCGGGCACGGCTCATCACGATGGGCTTAAGGGCCTCAACCGGTGCGCGCAACACGACCTCGATAGCGTCCGGATCGTCGGGAATTTCCTGAAGAAGACGCGCGATGGCCGCTTCAGCGTTCTGGGGGGAACGCAGCTTGTCACGGTGGACCGCCATCGCGAGCCGCGCCGCATCCGAGCGTCCGGCCGAGGTATCACGCTCGCCCATCAATTGCTCGAGAAGGCCGGCCGCTTCGACCCACTTGCCGAGTCGTCCAGCGAGTCGCGCGAGTCGCTCGCGCACCGCGAGCGTCGAGAGGTCACTCCGGTGAAGGAGCATCAGAACATCGAAGGCCTTCTCCCCTTGACCGAGTTGCTTTTCGTAGACGTCGGCCGCTGCGACCGCCGACACGCGACGCTGTTGCTCAGGCGCGGTAGCGAGCGCGGCAAGGCGGGCAAGCACCGGGGCCGCCTCGGCAAAGTCGCGGCGCGCGTCCTTGCCGGCTTCCACGCTGCTGCGAGCCTTGTTGATGCGAATCTCCCCTAATAACGCGAGCGCACCAACATGGTCGACATCGATTTCCGCGACGTTCTCGAGCGCCGCGAGCGCGCCAGCGAGGTCGCCTTTGCGCCGAAAGATGCGGGCTCGCTCCCAATACATCTTGGTGATCTCAGCGGTGTCGTTGGTCACTTCGATTCGCTTCGCGATCATGGCGAGCAAGCGCTCGTCTTCATTCCGCTGCCGCAGTCTCCGAAAGAGTCTATCGAACGCGACATCCCGCATTGGATCGCGAACGAGCGCCTTCGAAAATGCCTCTTCTGCCTCCTCGTGCGCGGCCGTCCGCTCGAGCAGCAGTACGCCGGCTTGTTCGAGAAGTTCCGCGCCCACTTTGTCGTCGCGCGTCAGCGAGCCAATTTGCAGCAGAGCCGCGCCGAGCGTGACGTGGTCTCCGAGCCCTTCGGCCGCAGCCCGCAAGCCCTCCCACGACGCGAGGTCGGCAACGTCTTCGCGGCACAGGACGAAGAAGGCCTCTTTCGCGTGTTCGTGGTCGCCGCGAGCGAGTTCGGACCAGGCCGCGAGCCGCGACGCGTGAGCATGCCCATCCTCGCCGAGCGCGGTCCCGAGTCGACCGAGTGCAGCCGAACGACGCCGCGGTGCCGAGCCCGGCCCTGCGAGTTCGAGGTTCAGCAAGCGCGCGGCATCCGAGTCGACGTCGAAGAGAGCGATCGCGTCGCCCCGACCATCGAGGCTCGCCACCGTCGCGGCGCTCGCGAGAGCTTGCATTCGTGACTCGCCTTCGAGATGCCTTGCCACGGCGCGGCGCGCATCAACCTCGGCAGCGCAGTCACCGGCGACAGCCGCAGCCGACAGCCACGCGAGCGCAGTGTGCAGCGCAGGTTCATCGTCGGCCCACGCTTCTGCGGCTGCCAGCGCAGTCTCGGGGTCGGCGTCGGAGAAGCGGGCTCGACGAAATCGTTCGGCGCGGACGAGATGAGCCGCCCCACCGCCGAGAGGCTCGATTCGATCGAGCGCGGCGGCGAACGGCGCAGAATCGGCCGATTCGCTTGCCCATAAAAGACGCGCGAGCGCCGTTGCGAGGGCGATGTCACCTCCAGCGTCGAGCTCGTCGAGTTGCTCGAGCGCAGCCCACGCGTCGGCCTCGCCCCCCTTCTCGAGAACAGCGAGGCCAAACCGTTCGAGCGCCCCGACGGCGCGATCCGAGTCGCCATCCTCCTGAAGCTCGGCCACGCGATGACGAGTGGCGCGGTCATCCGGATCGGCGGCGCGCAGTGCCCACGCGAGTGCCCGACGGGCAGCCATCGGAGCAGGCTCGAGCGCCGACTCGAACGCAGCGACCGCAGCTTTTTGATTACCAGAACGCCAAAAAAGCAATCCGGATTCAATGTGCAACGCCCCCGCGAGCGAGGGCTCATCCATCTCTGCCGCTACACGGCCAACAACGCGGGCCGCGGCCGCGGGCTCATCCTTGCGGAGCGCCGCCGCGAGGAGCAACGCAACCGTGACGTCGTGCGGAGCGCGCTCGTGCTCTTTCGTGAGCCACTCAATTGCATAGGACGCCCTGCCCTCGCGCAACGCGAGCCAAGCGGCGACCGTAACGAGCCCCCGCGCAAGCTCCGCATCGGGCTGCAGCTCGGCTACCCGAGCGACCGATCGCGCGCGCTCACGGGCGGGTGAGCCGCTGTACGCCGCAAGCACGTGACCGAGCCACGACGTGGGTTCGTGCGCACCGACGACATCGGCAAACGCAGCGGCTGCACCCTCCGCGTCACCACGGAGCAGGCGGGCCCGACCGAGGTCGAATCCGAGAAACGCACGGGCGGAGCCTTCGCTCTCGCTCGCGAGCGCGCGCGCCGTGGCGTCCTCGTACCAAGACCAATTCTTGGCGAGCGCGGCGAACATTCGTGCCAGGCGTGCCGATTCGGCAGGCGGCATACCCGACTGCACACACGCGTCGAGGGCACGCTGGGCCTCTAGCGCGTTGCCGTTGCGCGCTCCCCACGCGTACGCGGTAACAAGCCAACGAGCTCGAGCGTCGTCGCCGACCGAGCGGCGAGCCGCAGCTTCGAAGGCTTGAGCGAGGAGGGTGCCATCATCGACAGCGAGCAACGCGGGGAGGCGCTGCGCCTCGGCAAGTGCGCTAGCGGGGTCGAGTTGCAGCGCGCTTCCGTAGGCTTCGGCGGCGTCGGAGTGACGACCTTCTGCCTCCGCCGCGAGGCCGAGTCGAACCCACATCGCCGCACCTATGGGACCGCTGACACCGCGCTCGACCTCGCCCGCGGCAATCCGTAGTGCCAACGCCGAATCACCCGCCGCATCCGCCGCAGCGAGCTGCATGCGAACAACGAGCGGCTCATCGGGCATGCGCGCAGAAGCCGCGTTGAGCGCCGTGATGGCCCCCCACGGGTCCCCGTTGCGACTCCGCAACGCGGCGGCACGAAGCCACGCGTCAACCGCATGCGCCACATCGCGTACGGTGCGGGGCACGCCTTCGCGATCGCCGCGCTTGGGTTCGCTCACGGCCGCGGCGATAAGCTCAGCTTGCCCTTCGAGCGCGACAGCCTGCAGCTCGGCATCGCCCGCATCACGCGCGACCGCCTCGAGCACGAGACGCGAACGGTAGCGAGCACGTCCGTCGAGCGTGTTCACTTCGTCCAGAAGCTTCACTGCCCGGCCAAGGTCGCCCGCGTCCGCGACGACAAGCGCGAGCTCGGTGAGCAACGTGCCTTGCAGCGTCGGCTCCGTCGCCATTCGCGCTCTCGCATCGAGGGCACGCGCGCGTGACGCGGAATCGCCGGCCTTCGCCGCAACGATCTCGAGCGACAACCAACTCGCGGCATGTGCCGGGTCGGTCGCAAGGGCACGCTCGAGGCTGTCACGAGCCCCCGCGAGATCGCCTTGAACCTCCGAGCGGTACGCCGCCAACTCCCATAGGGTCGACGTCACCTCCTCCGGGTCGGCCGCGGCCCCAACGAACGTCTCAAGGAGCTTCGCTGTGCTGCGATCGTCGCCCGAACGCGAGAGCATCCGAGCCAGAGCGTGGAGCGGCTCGCGGAACTCCGGCGCGAGGTCGAATGCAGCGAGATATTCACTCGCAGCCGCCTTGCCATCGCCGCGAGCCTCCTCGAGCGTGCCTATCTCGTAGCGCAGCAGGGCGCGCTGAGACGCATCGTTCTCAAGCGGCTCCTCGGCTCTCAATTGAGCCAGAACCGAGTCGATTTTTTCGCCTGAGACGTGAACCGTCATCGTCCGGGACGCCTGTTGGGAACCCTAGCCACACCAACCCGATTGGCGCATCGAGCAACGCCAATGCGCCTGACCTTCCGCGCCCTCAAACCAGCAGCTTTCCTAGCTTTTCTTCGACTTTCCCAGAAATCGGGCCCTTCAATGCCCGCATCAAAAAAGGCAGGTCGATCTCGACGCGCACCTGAGAGACCGCCACCACCACCGAGCCGGCAACTCCCTTGGCCGCTCCGCTGGGGGCACTGAAGCGAATCGTATCGCCTTCCCAGCGCCACGCGATGCCGAGTCGCTCCTTCAAATCGTTCGCGAGCTGTTCGGCGCGCTGCTTCGCCGTGTCGAGGCCGAGCGCATGCGCGCGGTTGATTTCGATGGTGGCCATAAAAATAACGCTGCCCCAATCGCGAGCCGAACGCCATCACTTGATCCGACGCACGATCCAGAAGCCTCTCGGCGTCTCGACCGGACCGGTCACATGCTCAGGCTCCAATGAAAAAAGCGCGTACTCGGGGCCAGGCTCCAAAATACCTTGATACATTTTTCCAGCGTCATCGGTGGACCCCGCATCGCCTCTTTTGACCGCGGCACCGAAGTCCTTCTGCGCGAGCTCCGCAAGCTCAGCCGCTAGCTTTTGTGCATCCACTTTGCTGCGCGCCGAGCGAGGGGCACCCTGGGCCCCCGCGTAGGTGACGAGGACCACGCCAAACGTCAGGCTTTTCGGTGCGTTCGCGAGTTCAGGCGACGCGCTGCCCGCAGCTTCCGCAAGCTCGGAGCCGTCGGCCGTCGGTGCGAGTTCCGCCAGTTCGGGCAAAGCCAAGCTGCTCGATGGCGGAGGAAGCGGCACCACCAAAATGGAGGCGCTCGCGGAGCCGGCCGACGGCGAAGCCACACGCCCCTCGCGCATGCGGTAATCGCCCCGAGGCATCGCGACGAGCGCCACCGCCAAGCCTAGGACTGCGACAAACACGGCGCTCCCCACCCTATTCACGGCGCCTCGCATAGCACGGCCGTCCAACGGGCCCCCAACAAACGAGCCTCACAAAAGTCCGCCTCGGAGCGACGCTCACTCCGAGGAACCTGTCCGCTCGCGATCTGGTAGCGTCCGCACGATGGACCCCCTCGCTTGGCTCGGCTTCTCCAAGAGCCGCACCGGCACGGCCCACCTGAGCGCGATTCATGCGCGGGTGAAGGCTCTGCTGCCGGATGACGAGTCGGTGGTGCACCGGTACATCGTCACCGTATCCATCCTGCTCACCCGCATTGCGCAAGCTGACGGCCAGGTGCGCCCGTGCGAATTCGACCGACTCGGCGCGTTGTTTCGGCACCTCGATCGTATGCCCGCCGAGGGTGCGGAGTCCCTCTGCAAGGTGCTCAACGATGTCGTGCCGGAGCTCACGCCAAGCGAGCTTGACCTCTGCTACCGCGAGCTGAAAGCCCTCTGCAATGCCGACGAACGGCTCCAGGTCATGCGACTGCTTGCAATCCAGGCGACCGCAGACGGCAACATCGCGACGAGCGAACACAGCGAACTCGTCAGCATTGCGCACGCCCTCGACATCCCGGTGGAGTTGATCGAGCCGCTGGAAATCGAGGCGCTCTCAGCCGACGAGCTCCCCGATGCGCTCGGAGCCTCCGCGTCCGAAGCCCGCTGACCGCACGGGCACGCCGCTGGGCGTCGGGCGGCTGGCAATGTCACTTGCGGCGCAGCACGTTGGCGATTCGCTGACGAACCCCCGACGCGCTCGGAACGCCAACCTGTTTTAGGTGAGTGATGGCCGCAGAACCGATGAAAAGCGCGGCACCCAGGGCCATCAAACCTTCGCCGACATTGAACCAATAGTGACGGGTCATCGCGCCCGCGACCGCCATGTTGATGAGGCCGAACGCTCCGAGCGCCACTCCCCAAACCGGATCCGGGCCGACATCGACGATCGGGGCAACGCGTGTCGGGGCACTCTCAGCAAGGATCGATTCGTCGCTCACCGCCGCAACATAAGGGAATGCGCTCCGGCTGTCGAACCCGAGCCTCTAGGAAAGCATGGACGAGAAAATGTCCCCCGCGACGTTGGCGATATGGTCAATTTCGTGTCCATGCGTTCCCCGTTGCGCCTCGTCTCTTCGGCGCGGAATCGAGCCCGATATTCGGAATTTCGATTCATTGGCACCCGCGGCGGCGTCTCTGGCACACTAGCTGCTTGATGCGTGGACGTCTGGAGCTTCCGAGAAACATGGCTTCCCTTCCAACCCTCAATCTCGCGCGTTCGGCGGCAATGCTGCTCGCAGGGGTCGGCCTCGCCTGGAGCGACGCGGGCTGCGGGACTGAAGACTCGCCACTCTTGCTGTCGAGCTCATCCACCACGACGAGCGTGGGCAGCGGTGGAGCTGGAGGCGGAGGCGCGGTTGCGAACCAAGGCAAGGAGCTCTTCGACGCGCTCGAGCCTATCCTCGTCAAAGAGTGCGGCCCGTGCCACACGACGGGAGGTCCGGCGGACACGCCTTTCCTCGGCGACCCCGACTCCAAGATGCCCGACCCTTACACGACGATGACGAGCTGGCCCGGCTTCCTCGTGAAAAGTTCCGCGAAGAGCAGGCTGCTCACGCACTCAAGCTCGGTCGAGCACAAGGGCACCAAACCCAGCGACGCGCTCGTCGGCGCGCTGGAAGCGTGGCTTACCGAAGAGGCGAAAGCGATCAAGGACGTCAGCAAGGAAGAGATGCCGACGATCCCGCCATTCAAGCCAATCGTGCTCGGCTTCAACGCCGTCTATCTCGGCGCGCTCGGGGAGAATTTCGACGGTATGGCCGTCACTTTCCTCGCGGAGGAGCTGACGCCTTCGACACTGAGCCTCACGGAAATCGAGGTGCACCCAACCTCGAAGTTCGGCGTCAAGCTCACGCACCCGCTCTTCACTGTCTTCCCATCCGGCAGCGTGGACGGCGATCCCGATCCCGTCGACAGCTTCTCCAACGTGATCCTCGAGCTTGCGGCCGGCCAGGCTGGGTTGCTCGGCCCTGGCCTCGTCGTGTTGGCGAATTGGAAGCCAAACGCACGGCTGTCGCTCGCGTTCGAGACCGCGCTCGCGGTCGACCCCAATGGCACAGTCGATCCGAACGCGACTCCGTGCACCGCCCTCGACTCGTTCAAGACCAATGCCGCACCGAAATTCACCCCTTGCTTCGCCTGCCACAACGGCGCCGACGGGGCGGCGAACGGGGCTGTCGACATGTCCGAATTGATGTCGAATCCTGGACACGCATGCGGTCAGATATTGAACCGCGTGAATCAGATGTCTCCGGCGAAGAGTCAGCTCTTCGTCACCACGAATCCCTCCGGCGCCGCAACGCATCCGTTTAAATTCGGTGGCAGTGCGGCGAACTACAACGCATTCAAATCCTCGGTGACTCTATGGATCAACGACGAAGCAAAGTGACGCTCGGGCTCGGCGCGCTGGTGCTCGCTGCAGCAGCTTGCCAAGGCTCGCTCGGTGGCTCGACTCAAAGCGACCCGGAGAACGAACAAGGACAAACTCCCGTCGATCTTGCGGGAACTGCGATCGGGACGGACAAGCAGACCGTCCTCGATGAACGCAACCTAAGCTTTACGGACGCCATCCGCACGGCGTCGCTCAAGCTCACGGACAACCTGCCCTCGCTCCAGACGATCCGCGACATGGAGAAGGCGGCGGACCAGCGTGTCGCTTACGAGCAAGCCATCGACACGATGTTCGACAGCTCAACGTTCAAGCGCCGCATGCTGCGCTGGGCGCGTGACACCTTTCGCCAGGGCGGCGGAGCCATGGACAGCGCGCCGGCATTGCTCGCTCGGATCGTCGTCGAAGGCCGTCCGCTCGCCGAGCTCTTCACGGCATCGAGCAACAACTGCCCATCGTTCGACGGTGCGACCAACGAGTTCGTCGATGGCGAGTGCGCGAACGGTGCGCCGGTACAAGCCGGCGTCCTCACGAACCCCGGGACGATGAAGCAATTCTACTCCAGCATGGCGTTCCGCCGCGTTCGCTGGGTCCAAGAGGTCTTCGCCTGCACGAAGTTCCCGGCGGAGTATTCGGAGATTACCGTCGAGATGGGGGCCGGTCAGTTCACCTCACCGTGGGATTTCACCTCGATCTCGAACACGCCGATCAACTTCCACGACACGAGCGCGGTCGTATGTGCGAACTGCCACACGTCGATGAACCACATCGCGCCGCTGTTCGCGAACTTCGACCAGAACGGCATGTGGAAAGACAGCGTCCAGGTGATGACGCCAACCGCGCCGGATCCTCAGAAGACCGCATTCTCACACTGGCTAAGCCCTGGCGAAGCGACCGCATGGCGCTTCGGTAAGCCCACGAAGGACCTCGCAGAGCTTGGGCAAGCGTTGGCAAGCGACCCTGAAGTAACCAACTGCATGGTCGCGCGGCTGTGGAACCTCACGATGTCGAAGGAAGACATCGTAAGTGACCTCGCAACCGTGCCCATGAAGGTAGTCGCGCCGTTCATCGAGCAAACCGCAACGAACGGCGGCAATCTCAAAGAGACGCTCAAAGCTATGCTTAAGAGCGATGACTTCACCCGCTTCTAGAGGCTGAGGGAAACGACCATGAAGACCATTTCCATCGCGCTCCTCACCGCACCCCTGTTTTTCGGCGGAGCCCTCGTCGGCTGCCAATCGAAGCTTCCGGGCGGCAACATCCTCGGGGTCACGGACGACGGCCAAGTCGGCTCGGTCGACGACGACGACGACCCAACCACCGGCAACGAGAGCTCGACGCAGACGCCTGCGGCCGGCCCCAAAAACACCTTCGACCACATGAACGATCTCGGCGAGCAGGGTGGCAAGGACCCCTTCCAAGTGCTCGCACAGCGCCAGGAAGAAGGGGCACCCGAGATTCGAACGCGCCTACACAGCTGCCAAAAGCTGCGTGTGCAGACCCTTCGCAACGTCCTCACGACCTTCGGCGTCAACCTGGATGCGACAGGCACTCCCGAGACCGCGGGAGAGCTTCTCAACAAAGGCGCCGATGCGCTCGGCGGGGCGAATTACTCCGCCCGAGTAGGCGAAGCCAACACCTGGACCAATTCTGGCGCGACCAAGCTGCACGATATCTTCGTACAGGCTGCGCCGGAGATCATCGCTGCGATGCCGACCCTCGAGCACTGCATGCTCGACGGCGTGGGCGTCGCAATGTTCGACGACAACAACGAGTGCAACGCGGATGCCCTCTCCTGCCTCATCGGCAGGCCGGCGACGCCGGAGCACGTTGCGGTGTGCAACCACGCCGTGACGAGCGCGACGAGCATCGCAAAAGGCAAAATCATCGCGGTCGCAGCCATTCTGAGCGCGGCCCACACCTGCGAGTGAGGAGAACACCATGGTCGATCAACGCATCAAAAATCTCAGCGGCAACTCGCGTCGTTCTTTCCTGAAGTTCGCATCCGCGGTGGGTGCAGGCCTCGCGGTCTCGCGCACCGACGTATTGAATTTCATCGCCGACACGGGTGGTCACGCGATGGCCGACGAATGCGTCGGGCGCAACCGTATGGTCAGCCTGATTGGCGGCAACGGCGGCTTCGCGTGGTTCCAGCTCCTGTGGCCCCACAATGACGTCGCAAAAAACGGCAACAGCGGCGTCGCTTTTCACGCGCTCGGCCAAGCCAAGGACGCGCCGGACACGGACCGCCCCCAAGTGTGGGCACCCGAAACACCGTGGCAGACGCTTAGCAAGCGCCGCCGCATGACCGCGATGATGGCGGGCACGAACCAAACGCACTCCTCCACTCCATCGAGTGCGGTCGAACTCGGCGGCGGCATCAATGTGCTCGCCGCGGCGGCCTCGCTGCACCAGTCGCTCCCTTCGCTCCTCCCGGTCATCGGCGTTTCGCCATTCGACTTCGGCTCCGCACCAGGCGCGCCGCAGGTAACCACCGTCGGCAACCCCGAAGGCATGGTCGGACTCTTCGACAGTGCCGCTTCGAAGGCTGTCCTCGCAGCCCACAGCGACGCGGCGAACTACGAAGCTTATTACAAAGCGTTCCTCGGCCTGAACAAGGTGTCGGGCCGCTCCACGTACCAGCGCCAGCTGCGCATCACGAAGGCCAGCGCGAATTTCCTCGGTAAAAACCTGGCAACCCTGCTCGAGCCGAGGCCCGAAGATCTCGCGCGGTACGGCATCACCGGCGGCACTCCGAGCAAACTTCGGGACATCGCCTACGCGTTAATCGCCGCGGTCAACGCCTTCAAAATGGGCCTGACCAACAGCGTCATCATGCCGGTGTTCCGCGACGACCCGCACGGGGCGTTCAACGACATGGCCAACTTGAACATGACGGTGAGCACGCTCGGAACGATCTTGAACGAGTTCATGAAGGACCTCGAGGCAGAGAAGGACCCGAACTGCTCGACGAAGTCACTCGCCGACACCACCGTCATGACGATCCACGGCGACACGCCCAAGGATCCGACCACGAGCAGCGGCTGGCCGGATGGCACCCCCGGCAACAGCAACTGGCTCTACGTCTACGGAGCGGGCCACCTCAAGACCGGTTGGTTCGGCGGCATCCAGGCGAACGGTAACGTTCGGGGCTTCGATCCGAAGACCGGTGAAAGTGTCGCCGGCATGAGCTCGGCGCAAACGACCAACGCGGCGAACGCGGCCGTCCTTTACGCCGTCTCCCAAGGTGACAAAATCGCTATCGAGCAGTTCACGTCTCAGGGCATCAGCGGCCTGATCAACGAAAATCTCCAGTAAAAAGCTGCCGCTTCGAGGCGCGAGCCATGGGGGCAAAACCTCCACGGACTCGCGCTTCGTCGTTTGTCGTGAGCACGATGGCGATCGCGCGGAGATAGCCGTAGACTCGGCCCGTGCTTCAAGTCGGAGAGCTAGCCCCGGACATCAACGCGGTCACGACGACAGGCGACCGCTTCGTGTTGAGCGAGCAGACGTCGATCTGCACCGTGGTTTATTTCTTCCCGAAGGCCTTCACGCCGGGCTGCACCAAAGAGACGCGATCTTTCTCGGACAACTACAACGAGATCACGCTGGCAGGCGCGTCCATCCTCGGCATCAGCACCGACGACCGCGAGACGCAATGCGACTTCGCGGCATCGGTTGGCGCTCCGTTCCCGCTCGTCGGCGACTCCGACAAACGCATCGCAAAGGCCTACGGCGTTCTGTGGCCGCTCGTCGGTATCGCGAAGCGCGCGACGTTCATCATCGGCGCCGATCAAAAAGTTCTCGCGGTGTTCCATCACGAGCTCGCCATCGGCAAGCATCGCGATGACGTGCTCCCGTTCGTTCACGATTATTGCGATGCCGTCCGAGTACGCTCGCAAGAGTTGTGGCGCGGCGTGCTGACGGGCAGTTCGGGCACAGCGAAAGCCTAACGGCTCATCGGTCTCTGGACGCGCCAGTCGGGAGGCGTGGCGGGGAGGCTCGCATCGGGGCCGCGTACATAGACAGGCTCGAGGGCTGCGAGCTCATCGGGACCACGCGACCGTACGAGCGCGGCGCCCACCTTGCCGACCCAGCACGGGTCAGGCAAACGGCAAGCCGGAGCCAGCAGCCCGTTCGCATCGTCCAGCAAACCGCTTGCGTCGCCGCACCAGCGCCAGCCGTCGCCGAGCTCCGCCGCAAGCGAAGCTAGGTCCGCGTTCGCGACGTGGCGTGGCGCCATCCGAACTCCGTCGACGGCATACGCCGCAACAAAGCGTTCGCCACGGCGCGCGTCGATCACGGCCAAAACCGGCGCGCCAAGCGTACCGTGAATGACGGCCGCGGCCATCGCCTCGAGCGAGCCGACTCCGACGATCGGGATCCCCAATCCGAGGGCGATCCCCTTCGCCGTCGCAAGCCCGACGCGCACACCGGTAAACGAGCCTGGCCCAAGGTCGCAGGCCACCAAGCCGAGCTCCTCTTTGGTCCACGCCGCCTCGAGCAGCGCGTCGTCGATCAGCGCGAAGATGCGTTCGGCGTGGAGGCGGTCCTCATCGACGATGCGCGCCGCAACGGGCTCCGCTCCGAGCAAGAGTGCGACGGCACAACGGTTCGTGGACGTGGTGATGGCGAGCGTCTTCATGCGGAGGCCTCTACCGTGAAAGAGCGCGGGTCAGCCTGCTCGTTGGCAACGCTGGCAATAAGCTCATCGGTCATGGTCGCTTGCCGCGGGTTGTGGACTTCGCGGGCGCGAGGTCCGGCGCGGGGAGGGCCTCGCTCGCAAGGGGCGTATCGACGGCGAAGATCACGCGCGAGGCAGCAGCGTTGCCCATCGAAAAAATGAGCTCGTGGGCATCCTGCCAGCGCACATTCGCTCCGGCCTTCAGCGCGCGCGCACCTGGGGTGCTCGGCCGCGCGAGCGACAGCGTCACACTCGAGCCAGGGCGCGGATTGCCGAAAAGCGCCCAATGCAGCGCACGCACCGAAGCGTCATCAACCGCACAGCCGCAGGCCTCGAGCGCGGCGGGAAGTTGTTCGACGAGCGCCTGCTGAACCTCAGGAACATCCTGACCGAATTGAGCGATGAGGTGCAGCGCCGACTGGCAGTCTTTGTAAACAAACGCGAGCGCCTCCGCGAGAATCTGCCCGCGCTTCGAGACGCCGGCGTGCGCCAACTTCGCAAGGTCGAGATCGATGGTCGATGGCGGCAACGGCAACGCGGCACGGCCTTCATCGAGGAACACGAACGCCGCGCGCTCGGCACCTGCACCGACGACACGCTCGACCACTTCGGCCACGCGCGCCCACGCGACGTCCGCATCGAGCGCGATGTACACACGGGGATTTGCTACAAAAGGAGAGGACTCAATCGTCCGGCGGCGCAGCTCGAACACGTCCGCAAGACGGTCGCCGAGCGACGAAAGATCCGCCGTGCGCACACCGTCAAGCGCCTGCTCCGACGCCGTGATGTGGATCACCGGAGCCGGCTCATCAAGCGCGGAACCCGAACGCACCACGAGCCTTGCGCCGCCGTCGAGCAGCGACGAGCCGAGCGGCCAACCGAGCTCATCCACCTCACGCAACCAACCTTGGACGAGGCCCGCTCGCTCGTGACACGCGGCCGCCGCGAGCGCTTGCGGCTCAACGGTTCGGACCGACACGGGCACGGATGTCGCCATCGGCGCTGGCACCGCGACCGGGAGCGCCGGAGCCGTGCAACCCGCCATCAGGAGCGACGCGAGCGCCCGAAAGCCGCCGCCTCGTCGGATGGGTTGGTGAAGCCTCACTCTGGCCGCAGACTACACTAAAGGTAGGTGCCGTTGAGTTGCGAGCGCGTCTTGTCAGCTGCGCGTCGCGGCGAACGTCCCGTGTCATTGTTCTCGCCCGTTACGCGCGGGTTGAGCTAATTGGTAGTGCTCAATCGCTGGGCCAAGGCTGCCCGCAGACCCTTCACTTCGGAGCAATTTCGTGAACGAACGACGCGTCTTTCTCAAGGTCCTCGGTGCGGGCGCCCTCGCCTCGGCCTGCAACACAGAAGAAACCGCACCGGCGACGAGCTCGTCCGACGCGAGCACCGGAAGCGAGGCGACCACCTCGACGGGCGGGGTCGGCGGCAGCGCCAGCTCCTCGAATGGCTCGACCGCAAACACGTCGTCGACAGCTTCCGGCGTAGGGGGCGGCGGCGCAGGTGGCGGCGGCGGCTCGGGCGGCGGCGGCCTGCCGGAGAACTACGCGATCGTCGGCAAGGTCAGCGACATCATGCTGGGCCTGCTGAAACAAGCAGGCCAAGGCTTGCTGCTGGGACGCGATGCGGGCGGGGTTTACGCGATGTCGGCGCTCTGCACGCACAAGTTTTGCGACATGAACCCGAAAGGGCAGGTATCGCCCTCAGGTGTGCGCTGCACCTGCCATAACTCGAAGTTCGACAACAACGGCGCGGTCACACAGGGCCCGGCCATAAAGGCGCTCGACCATTTTGACTGCGCGATCGATGCGGACGGCAACGTCGGCGTCGACAAGGCCAAGGTCGTCGCCGTCGAATTCCGCGCGCTGGTTCCCTGACGGCGCGGATTGCCCGGAGCGGAGTGTCTTGCTAGCCTGCCGCGCCCATGACCTACGAGGTCGCGGTGAGGAGAACAGCGATGACGACGAGCAACGGCCAGCAAAAGCAAAACGTTTCCGGGCTGCAAATTCAAGGTGGGGCTGCGGTTGTCGCGCCCGCGAGCGCGTTCCAAGGAGCGATCCCGGCGAACGCGCTGATCGTCGTGCCGATCAGCAAGCCGACCGACGACCTCGTCGCGAAGCTCGAGCAGGGCCCCGTCGTCGTCACGAACGACCAGCTCTGGGAGCTTCTCGGCTTCAACGGTCCCGCGGTCCAGGTGGCCGACGATCAAGGTCGCCCCATCGCCATCGGTCTCGAAGATTTGCTCTCGGGCCTCGAGCAGCACTGGACCGAGGACCCGAACGACCTGAACCGCGCCAGGATCTTCGCGCAAGAACTCTTGAAGCATCAGCGCCACGCCCGCGCCGAGCAAGTGCTCACCAAGCTCGTCGCAAAAGGCGGCACCGGTGATGACTGGCTCGCGCTCGGCATCTGCCAGCTGCAGCAAGACAAGCTCGACAAGGCCGAAGGCACGCTAAAAGGCGCCGTAAACCTCCTCAAGCAGAGCCCGTACCCGAACCTTCATCTCGCCCGCGTCTACGCGAAAAAAAGCGACACGGCCCTCGAAGACGAGCACATCGAGAAGGCGCTCGCCCTCGACACCGGCTGCGTCGACGCCTGGGCGTACATGTTCCAAACGCACCGCGAGCGCGACGGCGAAGACAAGGCCATCGAGTTTATCGAGGAGCGCGCCAAAGACCAGCCGAACGCGGCGCCGTGGGTTGCCCTTCAGGGTTTCTTCGCGAACAAAGAGGAGTCCCGTGACCGCGCGATCGCCTTCGCCGAAAAGGGCGTCGCCGCCAATGACGGCGATACGCTTGCCCTGCTCTGCCTCTCCGCGCTCTACGGCCAGGCCGGCACGCTTGGCAAAATCGTCGAGCTCCTCAGCAAGCACGAAGCGAAGATGCCGAACAACGTTCACCTCGCGAACAACTACTTCGAAGCGCTGTTCCAAACGGGTCAGCTCGACAAGGTGACGCGGCTTCTCAATGCGCTCGCGGGCTCGGCCAACAAGGAAGTAAAGCAGTTCGCGATTCAGCGCTCGCAGGTCGTCGCGCAGTTCCTGCAGCAACAGCAGCAACGGCTCGCCGCTACCGCCAAGGCGTGAACGGAGAAACCGACGTTACGGGAAGCGACGGCCCTTCGAACTCTTCGGAGTGGCCGTCCTCCGGCCGCGCGCTCACCGTGTCGGTACTCGTGACGCTCGTGGTGACGGCAGCGTCGCACCTTCTGCCTGACGATTACGCGAACCTCGCCGTCGCGACGATTTTTCTCGGGGCGACATGGTGGCTCGTGCTGCGACGCGACACCGCGAGCGTTCGGGCGTTCGGCATGTCGCTCGGAGGTTGGTTCGAATCGGAACCCCTCGAGCGCCGCCGCGCCGTTCGCGCGTTGTTCGGTGCGCTCGCCTGGATGACCGCGCTCGGCATCTTAGTTTTCCCCGTGTTTATCCTCGCGTTCGGCAAGGTGTGGGCCCCGACGCGCACGTTCGTGTGGCACCTTCCGCGTGATTGGTTCGACCGCCTCGCGGGTCAGGTGCTCGTGGTCGCGCTGCCCGAAGAAGCGTTCTTTCGCGGCTACTTGCAAAGTGCGCTGGATGCCCGCTGGCGCTCACGCTTCCGCCTTTTCGATGCAGACATGGGCCCGGGCTGGCTCGTGTCCTCCGCTATTTTTGCAGTCGGCCACGTGATGACGGTGCCCGATCCCGCACGCCTCGCGGTGTTTTTTCCCGCGCTCGTGTTCGGCTGGCTGCGCACGCGAACGGGCGGAATCGGGGCGGGCATCGCGTTCCACGCGGCATGCAACCTGCTCTCGACGATGTTGGCGCACGGCTACGGCTTGAGTCGCCACTGAGGCTCCATCGAGCACCCCGCGAGGCCTTCGTTGTCGCACCGATGAGCGGCGCGTTCTTGCCGCTTACACGAGCGATTGTTTGAGTTGCGCGGTGAGCTTGAAGTACTCGCTCCGCGGATACGGACGATTCAAGATGTGAAACTCGCGGCCCGCGATTCCAACGCAACCGAAGCAGTAACGGCAGTCGTCGCAGTCGGTGCAACGCTCGAGGTAGGCCGATCGGGAGCAGCGCTCCGCATGCGCACAGTGCGTGCACCCCACCAAGCCGCGCGAAGCGAAACAGTGATTCGAATCGACGCATGCTTCGCAATCGACGCAGTAATTGCACCGCGCGAGATCGCGCGAGTTTTTGCAAAACGTCGAATCGGTGCAGCGCGCGCAGGCGACACATTGGACACACCGCTCATTGTCACGGCGGGCCGCATGCTGCTTGACGAGCTCGGCGAGCGACCGGGAAAATTCGCGCGGTTCGATGACGGGGACCGACGGCACTTCAGGCGGCATCAGGAACTCACCGGAGCGTCGTCGGAATCGGCAAGCACCGCGTGCCGCATGGCCTCGTTCACTTTGAGTTGAAGGAAACGCCGCAATGCACCGGCGACGGCGCGCGTCGTCGATTCATCGGCGAGCTCCTCGATTTGACGCAACCGCGACTCGAGCACGGCGCGACGCTCGATTCCGACCTCCGCGTCAGCGAGAATCGCATGCAGCGTCTCTATCGCTTGGGCCACCTTCGCCTCATCCCGATGCTCGAGCATCTGAAGCCAAACGGCCTGAGTGCGCGGGAGCTCGAACGATTTTCCGAGATAGTCATCCACGGCGCGCGTGACCAACGCTCGTCCTTCCGCTGTGAGCACGCGTGCGAGCAAACGCTGGCGTTCTTGCTCCTTCGGATCCGTCACCGGCTTCGGTCCCCCGACAAGCCGCGCCACACGCTTCACGGCGACGACCGGCCGAGCGTCCTCCGTCGGCGATGCGGCTTGCACGAAGACGTCGGGGCTTCCACTCCGCGCCCCAGCCGGCTTCAAGAGCGGATCGTGCCAGACTTGGGCCTCGGTCCGGAAGGACGCGTCGCGCGCGCCAGTCCTCCGACGGCCGTTGCCCCCGCCATTCGCTGCCCTCGATCCACGTCGCGCTTGCGCCATAATCGGTCGGGTTGGATTAACACAAGCTTCGCGTAGCGGGGCTGAAAACTCGGCGGCATTCTTCAGGACCACGTCGCCACGCGCCTCACGCAAGGAAGGCCGAAAGGAGGCTTGGCTCCCCACGACAAAGCCTGTACTCGGGAGTCAACCGCGCCATGGCCATCGAGAAGCTCAAGAAGATTTGGCTAGACGGAGAGCTCGTCGACTGGGAGTCGGCGAACATCCACGTTTTGTCGCATTCGCTTCACTACGGTCTCGGAGCCTTCGAAGGCATCCGGGCCTACCAACGGACGAACGGCTCGACGACCGTGTTCCGCCTGCCCGAGCACATGCAGCGTCTTATGGACACCTGCAAGCTCATCGCGATGAAGCCAGAGTTCACGAAGGAGCAACTCTGCCGTGCGAGCACCGAGCTGCTTCGAGCGAACGACCTGACCGAAGGCTACCTCCGCCCGATCGTCTTCGTCGGTGACGGAACCATGGGCGTCTACGCACCCGAGAACCGCATCCGAACCGCGATCATCGCGTGGAAGTGGGGCGCCTACCTCGGTACGACCGCACTCGAGCAAGGCGTGCGTACGAAGATCTCGGCGTGGGTCCGCCACCATCCGAGCATCGCGTTCGCCAAAGGCAAAATCATGGGCCAGTACACCAATTCGGTGCTCGCGAAGCGCGAAGCGAAGACCGCCGGGTACGACGAAGCCATCATGCTCGACACCCATGGCCACGTCTGCGAAGGCTCTGGTGAAAACCTCTTCATCGTGAAGAACGGCAAGCTCATCACGCCGCCGCTTTCGTCGTCGATCCTCGGCGGGATCACCCGCGAGTCGGTCCTCCAGCTGGCCCGCGAACTGGGAATTCCCGTCGCCGAGGAGCTGCTCACGCGCGACCAACTCTACCTCGCTGACGAGGCTTTCTTCACGGGCACAGCGGTCGAGCTCACTCCGATCCGCGAGGTCGACGACCGAGCGATCGGCGAAGGCAAGCCGGGGCCGATCACGCTGCGGTTGCAGCAGCGCTACTTCGACGTCGTCAAAGGCAACGACGAGAGCCATCCTGACTGGCTTACGCTCGTCTGAGCGAACCCTTGCGAATG
The DNA here is from genome assembly GCA_947475525.1 of Polyangiaceae bacterium. Lineage (GTDB taxonomy): Bacteria > Myxococcota_A > Polyangia > Polyangiales > Polyangiaceae > SYFR01. The sequence goes on from CANJMI010000004.1 coordinate 300,456, forward strand.
CGCGCGCTCCTTCGAGACCGCGTCCTCATCGGCGCCCTGGCGGTCGCGCTCGGAGGCTGCACCGCGGCAAGAGACGGCGGCCTTCCTTCGAACGTGGCGCAAAAACCGCGTGCCCGCGTCGACACGCTGCGTGATCCCGCTACGAAGTTCGAGCGCCTGGCACTCAAGCGCTTCCGATTGTCCCTTGAGCTTCCGGACGCGAGCGGCTGGCACCCGGCACGAAAAAAGAGTCGCTTCGTCGAGCTCGACCACGAGGCAACGGGCTCGACCCTCGTCGTGCGGAGCTGGCTCTCAAACGACCGCATGATCCCTGCGACGTGCGAGGCCGATGCCCGGCTTTATCGAGAGTTTCCGCGCGGCGGCGAGCTCTTGTCGACGGAACATCGCCGCATCGCGGAATTCGAATCGGAGGTGCGCGTCGCCGTTAGTTTGGGGGCGCGGCCGACGGGCTATGTGACGGCATTTGGCGCGCGCGGTCGCACCTGCTTCGCCTTCGCGTTCACGACTGAAGCGAGTGGACCCGATGCACGCGCAGCCATCGACGAGCGCCTTGCCTTGATCGAGCAACGCACCCTCGCGACCCTGCGTGCGCTCGAAGCGCTCAGCCCGCAGTCTCGCGAATCTCACGAACGAGACGACACATCTCCGCCGTGAACTCGCTCGTGCCAGCCTTGCCACCGATGTCACCCGTGACAACCTTGCGCTCCTCGTATTGACGGAGAATCGCCTTGTGAATCGCATTGGCCGCGGCGGTCTCGCCGAGGTGATGCAACATCATCACGGCACTTTGGATGAGCGCGGTCGGGTTCGCGAGGCCCTTGCCCGCGATGTCGGGCGCCGTGCCGTGAACCGCCTCGAAAACCGCGGCATCGTCGCCGATGTTCGCGCCCGGAACGAAGCCGAGACCGCCGACGAGTCCAGCTCCGAGATCCGACAAGATGTCGCCATAAAGGTTCTCGGTCACGAGGACGCCGAGGCTGTTCGGATCCCTCACCATCACCATCGCGGCCGCGTCGACGATCATCTCCCGAAGCTCGATGGTCGGGTGCAGCGGGGCGACTTTCCGCGTCGCGTCGAGGGCGAGCCCGTCCGATATTTTCATGATGTTCGCCTTGTGCACGAAGGTCACACGCGGCCGGCCATGGCTCTCGGCGTAGCGGAATGCGAACTCCGCAATGCGCCGCGAGCTGCGCTCCGTGGTGAGCTTGATGCTCTGCGCGACGCCCTGCATGATCATCAGCTCGAGGCCCGCGTAGAGGCCTTCGGTGTTCTCTCGAACGATGACGATATCGACGTCGAAGCGCGACTCGACTTGCGGCAAACTCTTAATCGGTCGGACGTTCGCGTAGAGGTCGAGTGACTGGCGCAGCGTGACGTTTACCGAGCGAAAACCGCCGCCGATCGGCGTGCCGCACGGGCCCTTCAAGGCGCAGCGATTCGCGCGAATGGACTCGAGCACCCGCGCGGGCAGAGGCTCGCCTTCGGTGCGCGCTACCTCGAGACCGGCGGTCTGGATGTCCCAGTCGACCGAGACGCCTGCCGCGGCGATGACGGTGCGAGTAGCCTCGCTGACTTCGGGTCCGATTCCGTCACCTGGAATGAGTGTGATGCGATGGGTCATGGTTCGTTGCCGCGCATTCTGCCCTAAGCAGAGTCGAACAGGGCCTCGTTCGTGGGGCGGGAGGGTCGCATAGGCCGCGCCGGCGGTGCGAGTGCGCTTGCGGTGCTCCGAAGGGTTTGGTAGCGCTCTCCGTCATGACGCGTTCTGGGTTGGGTACCGCTTGTGTGGGTTTCCTCGTCTGCATGACGGCAGCGTGCGGCCACTCCGAAGAAGAGTGGCTCGCTCAGCTTGGCAAGTACGAGCAGCTCGTTACGCAGAACAACGACACCAAGCGCAAACATGCGGAGGTGAGCGCCCAACTCCAGGCCGAGAAGGACCGCGCGTTGAAGCTTGCTCACGACCTCGAGTCGATGGGCATCGACATGAAGAAGCTCGGTGCCGACTTGGACACGCGTAACACCGAGCTCGGTCAGCTCTCGGCGACGCAGCGGGATCTCGAAGCCGCGCTCTCTGAATACAAGAAGCGCGCCGACCAGCTCGAGCGAATCAAGCAGCGCTTCGAACAGCTTCGCAAAAAACTCGAGACGCTGACGAGCCTCGGTCTGTCGGTCAGCATCCGCAACAACCGGATGATGATCTCGCTGCCCGGTGACGTGCTCTTCGATACGGGCAGAGACAGCCTGAAGAAGGACGGCCAGTCGATCCTCGACAAGGTGGCGCAGATCATCAACGCGGACGCTTCGCTTCGATCGCGCTTCTACCAAGTTGCCGGACACACCGACAACGAGCCCCTCAGGGGCGGCGTGTTCCGGGACAACTGGGGCCTCTCGCTGATGCGCGCGCGCACGGTGCTCCTCTACCTCATCGATCCGGATAAGGGAGCACTGCCCGACAAGCGCTGGAGCGCCGCCGGCTTCGCGGACACCGACGCTATCACCGAGAACGAGTCGCCCGAGGGGCGCCGGAAGAACCGTCGCTGCGAGCTTGTCGTCGTGCCAAGCGCTGAAGAAATGCTCGATTTGAAGAACATCGCTCAATAAGGAGCCGTCATGATTTACGAAATCCGCTACTGCGTAATGTGAAGCTACCTTCCAAAGGCCTCGAGTCTCGGGGCTGCGATGAAGGCGAAGACGGGCGTAAGTGTGAAGCTTACGCCAGGTGGGCGCGGTGAGTTCAGCGTGCTCGCCGACGGCAAGGTGCTCTGGGACAAGTCTCAGACGCACCGGTTTCCCGAGCACGCGGAGATCCTCTCGCAGTTGGCGTAACGGCGGCGCGCATGGCGAGTGCACACGGGCACAATCGCGACCGACTCAGAAGGTACCGACGAGCCCCATCCCCGTAGGTCCGAGGTACGGCGCGATGCTGGCCTGCGCCTTCGTGAAGCCTGGAAACATCGGTCCGGGCACGACGAAGGCCGACACGGTACCTGCGACCGCTCCGAGCCCGCCGAATACGAGCGCGACGTTCGATGCGTTGGCGAGCGTGATGGCGCGATCGTAATCGGGCCGCGCAGCCTCGCTGCAATTGAGCAAACTTGGGCAGAGGTCACGCGCGCGGGAAGCCGCGGAGAGCGACAGTCCGCCGGTCACCACCCAAGTGACGAAGCCGACGGCGCCGACGCCGAAGGAGCCCCACACGAGCCACGGCTTGATGGCCGCGTTCGGCGACTCGGGAACACGCGGTGGCGGCGCAATCAACGCGGGCGGCGGCGCAATCAACGCGGGCGGCGGCGCAATCAACGCGGGCGGCGGCACAATCAACGCGGGCGGCGGCGCAATCAACGCGGGCGGCGGCTCCGGTGGCAGCGGCTCCGGTGGCAGCGGCTCCGGTGGCAGCGGCTGGAGCACGAGCCGAACGGGCTGGGTGTCTTTCTCCGCAACGTTGAGCGTCATGGGCTCGGCGCGATACCTTTTCGCCGTCGCTGCGACGACGTGGGCCCCGGGATTCACTTTGCGCGGCAACGTCGCGCTGAGGCCGGTGAGCTCCACGCCATCGATCACAACCTTCGCGTCTTCGAGCTGGCCGCCGTCCGCCGCCTCGAGCGTCGCGAGCAGCGACGGGATGCGCAGCGCGAGCTCCGCCGCGAGAGACTTAGCCTTCGCGCGCGCCTTGGCAAAAGCCGCAGGTTCATTCCGCTGCGCGGGCATCAACGCGACTTGCACGCAGGTGTCGTGAGCCTCGAGGAGTTGCTCCACTTTCGTTTGGGCCAACGCGAGCAGGATCCCGGTCGTAGGCACGCCCATGATCGCGTGGGCTTGGTTGTACGCGTCGAGCGCGCCCGCAAAGTCGCTTTGCTTCGTCTTGTCGTGGCCGAGGCCGACGAGTGTGCGCGCCGTCTCTTTGTCTGCCGCGCTCGGTTCGAGACGCGCCGAGGGCTCACCGGCGTGCGCAATCATAGGTAAAACGCTACTCATCGCGAGTGCCGCGACAAGCAAGACCAAGGGGCGTGTCCGCTTAGAAGCCAAGGTCTTCATGCGAGCTCGACTTCGGTACGGTGACGCGAGGTGGCGCAACGACGGGACGGCCGTTGTGCGCGGCTACGGTAGTTTTCCGGGTGACAGGAGCCGAAGGCTCGGCGGAGACGACCGACGTCGCGCTCGGTGCGGACGCGGCGACCTCGGCAACGGGATTTGCAGAATCCACCGAAACAGCGGCGGAGCTGCCCAAACCAGCAGCGGGCCTCGCCACCGCAACGGTGACTGTAGGCTCGGGCGGCACGGCCACGGTGTCGAGCGTTGCGGCGCTACTCGGTGCACGCGACGCACTCGGGGTACTGCCACTCGGAGCGCGCGTCGCAAACCAGGTTACGACGCCGGCCAACGCGAGTGCCGCGAAGGCCGCGCCAACCAGCTCGAGCCGCATCTTGCGAACCGGAAGCGGCTCGTCGGCGCCAGGCCCCGCGATCGAATCGACGTAGGAAGGTCGGTCGTCGACGTCCTCGAGCTCATCGACGATTTCGAGCACACGCCGAGAGGAGCGTGGCGCATCCGGTCCGCGCGAGGTCGAGCGCGACGAACGCGGCGGCGGCGTAAGCTCGAGCGACATGTCCAAGCTGTCATCTTCGAAGTCGTCTTCGAGGTCACCGTCGGCGAGCGAGAGCTCGCGCCCACGCGGAAGCACGCCAACCTTCGTGCCGTGTCTGATGCCCGCAGGCATCACCGAGAACCGCGCTTCTCCGACATCCAGAAGCTCGGACTCGATGTCGCCGACGCGCGTAGGCACCGCACGAACGAACGCGAGGGCCATGTCGCGAGCGGAGATGAAACGCTGCTCGGGGTCGGTCGCGAAGCATTTCGCGAACCAGTCATCGATCGCGGACGGCACGTCCTCGCGCAGCTGCGAAGGCAACGCGTAAACCCCAAGGACGATGTTGGCGCACACCATTCCAATCGTCGAGCCACCGAACGGCACCTCACCTATCAGGCACTCGTAGGCCACGACCGCGAGCGCCCAGAGGTCGGCGCGATGGTCGGCCGCGGAGCCGTCTACAATCTGCTCGCGCGAGATGTACTCCGGTGTGCCGATGAGCAACCCGTCGCCGGTAAGCTTGCGGGCCTCAGGCATTCGAACCGACTTCGCCACGCCGAAGTCGACAAGCTTGATGAGCTTCCCCTCGTCGACGGGCACGAGGAAAATATTCGAGGGCTTGATGTCGCGGTGAACGATGCCGACCTTGTGGGCCGCCCGCAGGCCCTTCGCGACTTGCGAGACGATTTGCGCGGTTTGACGCATCGTCAGTCGACGGACACGCTCGAGCCGAAGGTCGAGGCTCTCACCTTCGAGGCGCTCCATCACGATGTAGGGCGTGCCGTCCTCCATCTGCCCTTGGTCAAAGACCTGGACGATGTGCGGGCTCTTGATCTTCGCGGCGACGGCGGCCTCGCGCTTGAAGCGCGTGACGGCCTCTTCCCGGTTCGCGACTTTCGCGAGGATGAATTTGACGGCCACTTCCGTCTCGAGCGTCAAGTGCTCCGCCAGCCACACGGACCCCATCGCCCCCTCGCCAATCGGCGACACGAGGCGGACGTTGGTGGTCACCATCGTCCCGGATTCAAGCGGCATACACTATCGAGGCTACAGCAACCGCCACGGGAACGCTTGGAAACGCCGGGGTTTGTCGACGTGCGCAGGGACGCGCCGCTCGGCCCGGGCTCATACGTGAAGCCGTCACTCAGGCGCGCGCTCGCCACGGGATGGCGTGCCGCGACGCGCCGTGGTAGGGCTTGTCCAACCACATGGGGCCGAAGGGTTTCGACGTGGGGACGGAAGGTACGTCTGCGTGCTGCGGCGCCTGGACCGCGAAATAACCGGGCCGTTTAGTTGCGAACGACAACGCGCTTGCTCTTGCTGCCTGAATAAAGGGTAGTGAGCATCTGAGGGGAAGGTCGTCCTAGTACCCCAAAGGTGTCAATCACAGGGCTGGGTGACACGAGGCTGCTCGACGTAGCGTCACCGAGAAACACGGCGAGATAGGTCGTGGCCGAATCCACGAACCCCGCCTCTTGGGTAATGAGGCTACGCACGTGAACGAAGGCGCACTGGAAGCCTTGCGGACGCGGGTTCAATTCCCGCCGGCTCCACCAAATTCCGAGGGGTTACGTACGCGCACATGAAAGTTGCGTGCGAAACCCCTCGGATGAGGTTTTCGGGGAGCGGATCGAAGGGCGTGCCGAAGCCTTCGCGAGCCTCAGTGTCGTGGCCACTCGGCCGCAATTGCGGTCTCCGCCTTCTGGATGCGTTCCTCCGCCAATTTGCACGTGCCCATGTCATCGATGCACGACCAGCAGTCCGATATGTAGATCGCCGCAGTGGCCAAATACTGCGCGCCGGGAATGTCGAAACAAATGCGTTCAAGCTCTCGCTCCAGCGGCTCGATCTTAAGCTTGCGCGTCTCGAGCATCACTTTGACGCAGTCGGGCGCACGAAAAACAACCTCGCCCTGCTTCTGGCGGTCGATCCCTGCGCGCAGAACTGCTTTAAGCATTGTTAGCCGTTTCCACATTGACTCGCTGTGCTTCGCATTGATGTTCCGGCGGATCTTTTCGAGCTTCGTCTTTTCCGCGACGCTGCGTGCATGACTCAGGATGTCCTCGAAGTCATAAGTCGAGCAGAATGCGGATGAGCGGCGACAGGCTTCTCGAACGCTAGCTTCCCTTCCCGACTCCGATTCATAGTCGATGACGAGCGGCGGCTCGGGCGAAGGCTGCGGGGCCAACGCCGTTGCAGAGGCCGACGCAGTAGTGTCACTCTTCTTGTCATCTTGGAGCGAGGCGTAATCGATCTTGTGCCAGGCGACGGAGTCGACTGTCCTGACTTGAACGAGCGCCCCCCTAAAACGCACACGCGTGCCTTTCTTAAGCGCCTTCGCGCCACCTTTGGATAAGTACACCTTTGCCAGCTCCCGCGGCAGCGCGTCCGCACGAACGGTGAGTTCAACGGTGAGGTCATAGTCGGACTCGACGTCAACGACACTGCCGGAAAAGTCGAGTTCGAGGTGGCCAAACCCATCAGGACGCTCGGTCTCCGTCGACTTGCAGTCGCCCTTCTGGACCTTAGTAAGCGCGTCATCAGTGCACTTCCGGATTACCAGATGACCACTTAGGTCGGCATCCTCGGGTCGCGTGTCGGAGTTCTTTTGTGGAGCGGCCCGCTGGGTTCTGGTGGACGAAAGCACTGCTACCGAGACGGCCAATACTGTGACGACCAATATGGCGAGGAGTGCCAAGAGTTGCTTGGCGACGCTGCTTGTCGCGCGCTGTACTGCGGGGCGCGCGAATTCAGGCCAGCACTCGACCGACCTCCACTCCGAGCCTCCAGCACGGCTCACCGGTGAGGAGGACGCTATCACCCGACCCCGCAGACGAGCGCGGATCTCGTCGGTTGTATAAGGACCGGCTGGTTTGCCGCTCGGGTCCACGAGATACCAGCCGGAATCTAAATCCACAATCATTCTAAATACAATGTAACGGCTTCAGCGAACGGGTGCTGGTACGACCAAAAGCAGCCTAACTCAACGCCCGCGTCAGGAGAAAGTGAGCTCCCCCCGTTTAGCGGACACCCCGGATAGCATGAAGATGCGAGAGGAGTGTTCCATGAAGAAGCAGAATATTGGTCGTCGAGCGCGACGGTCGTTCGCACCGGAGTTCAAGGCGGATGCGGTGCGGTTAGTGAAGAGCGGCAAGTCGCCGGGGCAGGTGGCGGAGGCCCTTGACCTGACCGAGACCTCACTTCGCGAATGGATACGGCGTGCCGATGCGGATGCGGGCGTCGGGAGCCCGGACGTGTTGACAACCGAGGAGCGGCAGGAGCTCGCGCG